>NZ_ALCH01000010.1 GCF_000279535.1 Streptococcus infantis SPAR10 | reverse complement strand
TTTTATTATAGTTGTATTTTGGAAACACAAAAAGCAGCAAAAACTATAGTAAATATAAAAAACGAAAACACTTCCCAAAAGCGAGCGCTTTCTTGATTGGTGTTGATGGTCTTGAAAGGCAATTTATGATATAATTAAACTAAAATGTTTTGAAGAGGTATTCCATGAAAAATAGACGTATAAAAAAAAGTCAATCTGGTAAATTTCAGCAAAGTTTAAATGTAGGTTTGTTGCTAATCTATGCTGTTCTAGCTTCTTTTTTATTGTTTTTGATTTTTAAATATCAGATTTTAGCGGTTAGCTATTTCAATGTTATCTTGGCAGTGGTTTTAGTGCTCGTAGCTTTATTATCCCTCTTGTTGATAGTCAAGCAAAAAGCTAAGGTTTTTACCCTGATAATTTTGTTAATCTCAGTCTTATTTAGTTCGGTGGCTTTAGTAGCTGTAAATCGATTTGTTGGACTTGCCAATCAATTTAATGCAACTTCAAATTACTCAAGCTACTCTATGAGTGTGGCAGTGCTAGCAGACAGTGAGATTAATAACGTTTCTCAACTTTCTAGTGTAACTGCTCCAACAGGAACAGATGCTGAGAATATTCAAAAATTGATAGATGACATTAAAACAACTCAAAGCAAGGAATTGACAGTTGAGGAAGCTTCTTCTTACCTAGCAGCCTATAAGAGTTTGTTAGATGGAAAAACCAAAGCAATAGTCTTAAACGGTGTTTTTGAAAATCTGATTGAACAGGAATATCCCGACCACGCTAAGAAGATCAAGAAAATCTATACCCAGGACTTGACTAAGAAAGTGGAAGCACCTAAGGTAGCTACAGGAAATTCTTTCAATGTCTACATCAGCGGGATTGATACCTATGGTCCTATCAGTTCTGTTTCGCGCTCAGATGTCAATATCATCATGACAGTGAATCAAGATACCAAGAAGATTCTCTTGACGACAACTCCTCGAGATGCCTATGTCCCTATTGCAGATGGTGGAAACAACCAAAACGATAAGTTGACGCATGCGGGTATCTATGGCGTAGATGCTTCTATCCATACCTTAGAAAATCTTTATGGTATCGACTTGAACTATTATGCTCGACTTAATTTCACCTCTTTCTTGAAGTTGATTGACCTTCTTGGAGGCGTTGACGTCTATAATGACCAAGAGTTTACTGCTCATACAAACGGCAAGCACTACCCGGTTGGAAATATTCACCTTGATTCAGAATTGGCTTTAGGTTTTGTCCGTGAACGTTACTCTTTGACAAATGGTGATGGAGATCGCGGTCGTAATCAACAAAAAGTCATTACAGCCATTATTCAGAAGATTACTTCGGCAGAAGCCTTGAAAAACTACGATGGCATTATTCAAGGTTTACAGGATTCAGTTCAGACCAATATGCCACCAGAAACAATGGTTAGTCTTGTCAATACTCAGTTGACAAGTGGAGGGAAATATACAGTAACCAATCAAGATCTGAAAGGAACTGGTCGTATGGATCTTCCATCTTACGCTATGCCAGATAGCAATCTTTACATGTTGGAAATCGATCCAACAAGCTTGGAGACTGTTAAGGCGGCCATTAAAGATACTATGGAAGGAAACTAAGATGATTGATATTCATTCACATATTGTTTTCGATGTTGACGATGGACCTAAAAATAAAGCTGAGAGCAAGGCTCTCCTTGAGGAAGCTTACGCACAAGGTATACGTACTATTGTTTCGACCTCTCATCGTAGAAAAGGGATGTTTGAAACACCAGAAGACAAAATTGCAGCTAATTTTAGCGAAGTCAAACAGTTGGCTCAAGAAATTGCACCGGATTTGAAGATAGTGTACGGAGCTGAGATTTATTTTTCAAGTGATGTTTTAGAAAAACTTGAACAAAATATCATCCCAAAACTCAATGACACTCGTTATGCTTTGATCGAGTTTAGCATGAATACACCCTATAGAGATATTCATAGCGCCTTGACCAAAGTTCTCATGTTAGGGATTACACCTGTGGTTGCTCATATTGAACGCTATCACACCTTGGAAAACGATGAGAAAAAAGTAAGAGAGCTCATCAATATGGGCTGCTATATGCAGATTAATAGTTCGAGTGTCTTAAAGCCACGGCTTTTCGGAGATGCTTACAAGTTTATGAAAAAGCGAGCTAGGTATTTCTTGGACAAGGACTTAATACATGTAGTAGCTAGCGATATGCACAATTTGGATAATCGCCCGCCGTATATGAGAGAAGCTTATGAACTCATCGCTAAAAAATATGGAGTAGAAAAAGCTCGTGAGCTTTTTGAAACAAACCCATCAAGAATTATAAACGACCAACTAATTTAGGAGAAATGATGAAAGAACAAGATAAAATTGAAATTGATGTAGTACAAATGTTAAAAGTATTGTGGAAGCGTAAATTATTTATCGCTTTAGCAGCTATTGTTGCTGGAGCTATTGCTTTTGCCTATAGTTCGTTTGTGGTTAAACCTGAATATACAAGTACTACACGTATCTACGTTGTTAATAGAAATCAAGCTGATAAACCTGGATTAACTAACCAAGATTTGCAAGCAGGTTCTTACTTAGTAAAAGACTACCGTGAGATTATCCTTTCTCAGGATGTATTGGAAAAAGTAGTGGCTGAGCAAGGATTAAATTTTGATGCGAAAGCTCTTGCTAGAAAAGTTCAAGTAACAGTTCCGGCAGATACACGTATTGTGTCAATTTCTGTACGTGACAGTAAACCTGAAGAAGCAAGCCGTATTGCTAATGCCCTCAGAGAAGTAGCTGCTCAAAAAATCATTTCAGTAACACGCGTGTCAGATGTAACGACCTTAGAAGAAGCTCGTCCTGCTGTATCACCATCTTCTCCAAACATTCGTCGCAACACAATCTTGGGTGTAGGTGCAGGAGCAAGTGTTGTGATTCTATTGGCTCTATTAGTTGAACTATTGGATGATCGAGTGAAACGTCCAGAAGATATTGAAGAAGTAATGCATCTCTCACTTTTGGGAGTTATTCCAAATCTAGAGAAATTAAAGTAAGGGAGTAAACATGGCAAAGTTAGAATTATCAGAAAAACGCCAAGCGTTAGTAAAAAAAGCAGAAGAATATTATAATGCTTTGCGTACTAATATACAATTGAGTGGAGATAAGTTAAAGGTTATTGCGGTATCTTCAGTTAGACCTGGAGAAGGAAAATCTACGACATCAACCAATATTGCCTGGGCTTTTGCGCGTGCTGGCTATAAAACGCTCCTTATTGATGCAGATATTCGAAATTCTGTTATGTCTGGAGTTTTTATGTCGACTGAAAAAATCACTGGTTTGACAGACTACTTGTCTGGTACAAAAGATTTGTCACATGGTTTGTGTGAGACAAATGTGGAGAATTTGTTTGTTATCCAGTCGGGAGCTATTTCTCCTAATCCAACAGCCCTTCTTCAAAGTGAAAAATTTGAAGTTATGATAGAAACGCTTCGCAAGTATTTTGATTATATCATTGTAGATACAGCTCCAATTGGAGTAGTTATCGATGCTGCGATTATTGCTCAAAAATGCGATGCTTCTATTTTAGTGACGGAGGCTTCTGCTACAAAACGTAGAGAAGTTCAAAAAGCTAAGGTACAATTAGAGCAAACAGGTGTACCGTTCTTGGGAGTTATTTTGAATAAATTCAATATCCACCTTGAAAAATATGGTACTTACGGTACATATGGCGGATATGGGAATTACGGTGCCTACGGTAAAAAATAAGAAAAAGTAAATATTAACAAAGAAGATTATATGAAAAGTAGGTGAAGTTTAAGTGGAGATTAGTGAAGTCTTATACAAAAGTTTTAAGCAATTTGCTGACTTTTTTATTGGATTGGTTGGAACTGTTGTATTAGCCTTTCCAGCTTCCTTGATTATTTTCATCATTTATAAAGTAAAAGGATATAAGGGTAGTATTTTCTTTACTCAGTACCGTGTAGGCTTGAATGGGAAAAAATTCAAAATCATTAAATTCCGTTCAATGGTTGAGAATGCTGAGGAAATTCTCTTAGCAAATAAAGAGCTACATCAAAAATATATTGAGAATAGCTACAAATTGCCTCCGAACGAAGATCCGCGCTTAACGATTATTGGAGATCTTATCAGAAAAACGAGTATTGATGAATTTCCTCAGTTTATAAATGTTTTGCGAGGTGAGATGAGCTTTATAGGACCTAGGCCAATCCTTGAAAAGGAATTAGAAGAATATTCTGAAGAGGAACAGAAACTTCTGCTTTCAGTGAAACCAGGGATAACTGGGATGTGGCAAGTGTCTGGGAGAAGTGAAGTCTTTTATCCTGAACGTTGCGAGATGGAATTATACTATCCTAGAAATCAATCCTTTAAATTAGATGTCAAAATATTTTTATTAACAATCAAACAAGTTTTAATGGGAAAAGGGGCTCATTAAATAACAGATTTGTTTTTTTAGGATTTTATGATCTGTTGATGAGTTCGAAGTGAAAATGATACGAAATCAAATACTGGTAGTCATGTTTTAGGATTTTGAAAGGGTATTCTACCATTTTAGAAATGGTAGAATATTCTTCCGAAGTTATATAATCTGAGTAGTCTGTTAGGAACATGGCAAAAGAGTCAACTGGTTTCTTAGGTGAACTCTGTGAAACTAGAATGCAAGTGTTTGGTTTCTTTTTTAGCGCAAACAGTTCAATCTAAATGAAGGGGGTTAAAATGACAAAGGATTATAAAATTATCGTGGCAACGCACAAGCAATTTACCATGCCTGCTGATACTGATCTTTACCTACCCATCCATGTTGGTAGTGAAGGAAAAGAAATGTTAGGATACCAATGTGATAATGAAGGAGACAATATTTCAAGTTTGAACCCCTATTATTGCGAATTAACTGGACTTTATTGGGCTTGGAAGAATTTAGAATGTGATTATCTTGGATTGGTGCACTATCGACGCTATTTCACAGCGACTCGTCAATCATATAGTGAAACTGTTGATATGAATGATATCATCCTTTCTAAGTCAGAATTGCAAGATTTGTTTGAAGAGAGTGATGTTATCGTTCCTAAAAAACGGAAGTACTACATTGAAACGCTATACTCTCACTATGCACATACGCACGATGCCAATCATTTAGACGTGACACGCCAGATTGTTAGCGAGTTGCGACCGGATTATATCGATGCTTTTGATCGGGTCATGAAACAACGCAGTGGTTATATGTTCAATATGTTTATCATGTCCAAAGAAAATGTAGCAGTCTATTGTGAATGGTTATTCCCGATTATCGATGAACTCTATAGAAGATTGGACATTACAGACTATTCTGCTTTTGATGCTAGATTATTTGGTCGGGTCAGTGAACGCTTGTTCAATGTTTGGTTGGCAAAACAAGATTTGCGGGTTAAAGAGATACCGTTTATCTATATGGAGAAAATTGACTTGATTCAAAAAGGAAAATCTTTCCTTCAAGCAAAATTCTTTGGAAAAAAATATGGACAGAGTTTTTAAATTATGATTTTATTATTACTTACTTTTTTAATTTTTTAGTTTTTCCTGTTTTATCTTTGTTTTTAAGTGTGGTAGGAATAGTAAACGACAGAAGGCTTTCGGTAACTTATTTAGTGTTTGCGTGTTTATCGATTTCTATAATTGCTTTACGTTATATCCCTCATCCATTAGATGATGGAGCATATCATTTTAGAGCAACACAAATGCTAACTAATTTTGATAGCATTATTTCAATGTTTCGAGCTTTTGCATCAGGGTTTAGAATTGGTAGATATGATTATGGTTCTGTTCCGGTATTTACTTCCTTGATGTATTTGGTCAGAAATACTCATCACTATAGTTTGCTTAGTTTTATTTCAGCGTTTGTGACATATTTTAGCTTTGGTTATGTTGTTGTTGATTTGTTTAAGTCCTATAAAAACTACTCTAAGTTAACTTATATTCTGATTCTAATTACAGTTTTGTTGTTAAATAACTATAGATACACCACTAGTGGCATGAGATTTTGTATGGCAATTTCTCTGATAATGTTAATTATGTATTTGGAGTCGAAATATAATTTTACAAAGTATTGGATGATGCTATGGTACTTAGTTCCACTAGGTATTCATTCGGCTGTTATTTATTTTGTTGCTCTGAGATTCATTTTTTTCTACCTAAAAAAGATTACGGTAGGTAAGAGTTTATTTGTTTTATTAGGTTTTCCAATTATGATAAAATTAACACCAATATTTGCAGAGTGGACGGGTATTAGTTTCTTTCATTCTTTTATTAGAAAAATTGATATCTATTCCGATAACGCATCGTATGCAGAGTTATTTAATACTACTCTAACAATGCGGTTAAATATTGGTGTGGTTTTAATGGTTTTATTTTTAATTCAATATTTTGTTTTGAGTAGAACTATTAAAGAGATTGATGATTGGAAAATATCTTTTGTTAAGATGACTTATTATTTAACATTATTATCAATGGGATCTGTACCGTTTCGAAATATATATGATAGGAATCTTTTTTTACTCTTGCCAATGATTGTAATTTCTTCATTCATATTGTTTACATATCGAGCACAGTTGAAAATTTTATCGAATCGTAACCTAGTTTATGGCCTAGAGCTTTGCTTGCTTGGTATATCGTTTATCACAGGTTTTTTCTATAATAAAAATTTCCCTTTTAATTTTATCGATTATAGTAAAACGGATTTACTTTTAAAGAATATTATTCAGTTTTTTTCAAACTTGCCTTTTACTTAGAGGGAGATGTATGTCAGATATCAAAATTATTCAAGATAAGATTCTATCTATATTGAAAGAATTCATTAGCATTTGTGAAGAAAATAATCTAACCTACTATGCCCTAGGGGGGACTTTGCTCGGTACCGTTCGTCATCAAGGCTTTATTCCTTGGGATGATGACATCGATATTGGAATGCCAAGAGAAGATTATGAAAAGTTTAAAAAAATAGCTTTAAATGTCTTGCCAAAAAACTACAAGTTTTTAAGCGAAGATACATTAAATTACAAAAAAGCTTTCTCTGTGATCCGTGACGACTCTACAAAAATCATCATGAATTATAGTAAAGAAGAATTGGTAGAAAGTTTGTGGATAGATATTTTCCCGTTGGATGGTATGCCCTCTAATATTTTAAAGAAAAAAATTCATTCTTTGAGATACTTGTACGCAAGGATGATGGTTCAACTCTCGCAATTCAATAGTTTGGTGAATCAGAAAAAAGAAAATCGACCATTCATTGAAAAGATAATTATTGCTTTTGCGAATGCTGTTAATATTGAGAAGATTATTTCCTTTAGCTGGGCACAGAAAAAATATTTACAAACGATAAAAAAATATTCGTTTGATGAAGCTTACGCAGGAAATTTTACGGGAGCTTATAAATTAAGAGAGATAGTACCGAGTGATTACTTTGGAGAACCAGTCCTACTACAGTTTGAAGATCTAAAACTTTGTTGTCCTTGCAAATACAAAGAATATCTAACAGCCATTTACGGAGCGGATTTTATGCAATTGCCACCAGAAGATAAAAGGGCTCTTCACCACTACGAGATTATATCACTTGGTGAAAATGAAGGGGAAGTGTAGTTTAAAGATGAAAAAAATCGCTTTAGTGAAATGGAGTATCGATAGAACAGATGGAGGACTGAAAGTAGCAACCAGCCTTGCAAATGAGTTATCAACTATGTATGATGTTCATCTTCTCTCGATGATTTCTACAGAAAACAATTTCTTCTCGCTGAAACAATCGGTTCGATATCAAAATTTATCATCAAAGAAAATATCAATGAGTAAAAATTTTCTCGAAGCGGTCAAGTTATTGAGAAACTATCTGAAAGAAGAGAACATTGATATTGTTTTTGGAATCGGAATGAGTATGAATACAGTTGGTGTAGCAAGCACAATTGGTTTGAAAACAAAATTTGTTTCCTGCGACCATACAAATTCTATAGTAGATATTGATACTAAAGTTAAGAAGATACAAAGGTATATTGGAGCGAAATTTGCTGATAAACTCGTGACCCTTACTCAAGAAGACCGTGAAAATTATATAAAAAAATACGGTGTTTCTGATGAAAGAATTTGCTACATCTATAATTGGAAAGAGGATGCTCTTTCAGATGTATCCTATAATAAAAAATCAAATAAAATTGTGACGGTTGGCCGTTTTGACTATCAAAAAGGATATGATTATCTTGTTCAAGTCGCGAAAAAAGTGTTAGCGAAAAGGTCTGACTGGATTTGGGAAATCTACGGTTCCGGAAATCAAGATGAAGTGGATAAAATCAGAAATTTAATCAACGAAAATGATTTACAGGATAAGTTAGTCATAAAAGGACTCGAAAAAAATCAGGATTTGATTTATGGAGATAAAGGGATTTATGTCATGACTTCTCGCTATGAAGGTCTACCTCTAGTTCTGCTGGAAGCACAACAATACAATCTTCCTATAGTTAGCTTTAGTTGTCCGACAGGACCGAACGAAATAGTTGAAGATGGAGTTAATGGCTATCTGGTTGAGTGTTATGATACGGACAAGTTGAGCCAAAAATTGCTTGAACTGATGGGAGATGAAGCTTTGAGACAGTCTTTCTCAGAACATGCAAAAGACAATATGGATAAATTCGATAAAGATAAAATTCTCAAGCAGTGGATTGAACTAATTGAGACGATTTAGGAGATATGATGAAGGATTGTTTGTTAACAATTGTAATGCCTAGTTATAATATTCAGGACTACGTTTCAAAAGGGCTGGAGTCTTTCCAACAAGTGCAATCAGATTATAAAAATAAATTTGAAGTACTGGTTGTTAACGATGGAAGTACAGACGATACTGCTAAAGTAGCAGAAGAAATATTAGCCCAAGATTCGTTGCTGGATGGCCGTGTCATTACAAAAGAAAACGGTGGTCATGGTTCAACTATCAATCGCGGTATTCAAGAAGCAAAGGGAAAATTTTTTAAAGTAATTGATGGGGATGACTGGGTTATTCCATCAGAATTTGAAAAGTTTTTAGATACTCTTGAAACTGTTGATGTGGATATGGTGATTACAGACTTTACAGAGCAGCATGTCTATAACAATACTACAGTACGAAATGACTTCGTAGACAAGTATGAAATTGGCAAAAAACACATGGGAATTCCGGATGTTCGCATTCCGATGCACTCGGTTACTTATAAGACATCAATCTTGTCGGAAAACAAGATTCGTTTAAGTGAAAAAACTTTTTATGTTGATATTCAATACACACTTTTTCCTTTGGAGTATGTTCATAGTTTCAGTTATTGGAATTATGATATTTATCAATACTACATAGGTAGACCAGAGCAAAGTATGAATATCGAGAGTATGAAGCGTAATGTTCGTCACCATTTGACTGTTACAAATTCAGTTCTAGATTATTTTACAAAAATTGAAAGTGAACCTGTTTTAAACCGATTAGTTTCTGAAACCTTAGTTTATCTCATCAGTTTGCAGGTTGATTTGTCTTGGATGGTTAATGATTCCGAAACACTCTTGAAAGAACTATATAGCAAAATTAAGCAAAGTGCATATGACTATATTCCTACGAAAAAGTTTGACAGATTGTCTTACTTAAATTATAGGACTAACTTTGCTTTGAGATTATTTTTAAATCCTATTTTGAAGAAATACTCTGAAAAGAAAGAAAAAGAGAGAGGCGTTTAGGATGTTTATCAGCATCGTTGTTCCGGTTTATAATGTTGCAGACTATCTGCATTATGCGATAGATAGCTTGCTAAAACAAACCTATCAAAATTTTGAAGTAATCCTCGTCAATGACGGTTCAACAGATGATTCTCCTCGATTGTGTGAAGATTACGCTCGAGAATATGAAAATATCCATGTTTTTCATAAGGGGAATGGAGGCTTATCTGATGCGCGTAACTTTGGAGTTACAAAAGCCAACTCAGATTGGATTTTCTTTTTAGATCCAGATGATTATCTTGAAGACTACACGCTTGAATTAATAGTAAAAATACAAGAAATACATCAAGCAGACTTGATTTCAACAAAGGTCAAAGCAACTTCAAAGTATGATGATTATAGTTCTTATCATCTTAAACAGTCAGACTATGAAAGCTTGAGTGTGATTACAAAGGAGAAGGCCTTGGAACTAATGTTGGACGACAAAGTTGCAACGGTTTCTGCCTGTGCTAAGCTTTATAAAAAAAGCATATTGGAACGCGCCCCTTTTCCAGTTGGGAAAATCTATGAGGATTTTTATGTTGTAGGAGAACACCTTGCCTTGGCTGAAAGAATCGTGATAAGCCCGCTTGAAACCTACAATTACTATCGTAGGGAAGGGAGTATAGTCCGTTCAACATTTACTGAAAAAAAATATGATTTCTTTAAAGCTGTTGCAAAAAATGAGGAAGTTGTTAAAAGAGAGTACATTCAGAGCCCGGAATTAAAGCAAGCTTTGCAAGCTAAAAAATTATTAGGTGGTTTTGTAGTGATTGGTGCAAAAGCTGACTCAGGCTTAAAAGATTTTTCAAAAGATAAAGAGTTGTTGAAAGTCGAAATGAGTGAGTTGCTAAAAAATAGTAAGCTATCATGGAAAGTAAAACTAAAATACCTTATTTTTATTTTTAGCCCTAAATTGTATTTGTTGCTACGATAATATTATGTATGAATTAAGTTTGATTTGTGACTAGTGTCAAACATTTGTTAGGAAAGAGGAATTATGAAGCAAGCTTATATAATAATTGCCCATAATAAGTTTGAGCAATTAGAGTTTTTAATTTCATTGCTAGATTATAAGCAGCATGATATTTTTGTAATTATAGATAGTAAGGTTAGCGTTGATGAATCTACTATTAATTCGCTTAAGTCCTGTACAAGATTTTCGAAAGTGATATTTGTAGATAGAACTCCCATTTACTGGGGGAATTATTCACTGGTATCTGCAGAATTACTAGGATTTCGATGTGCGTATAATCAAGATAATTATAGTATGTTTCACTTGTTGTCAGGTGTAGACTTACCTTTAGTGCCAGCTGAAGAGTTATTTGACTTTTTTGAACAACACAAATGCAAAAATTTTTTGAGTATAGTTTCTGATGAAATTTTTGAATCAAATAAAATATATGACCGAGTTCGATTTAAATATTTGTTTCCGAACCTCTTAACAAGAAATATCGAAAACAAGTTTTTCAGAAAGTTTGTATCATATTACCGTAAACTAGAGATTAAAATCCAACGTTTAATAAATATTGATTGCTTTAAAAAATATAATATGAAGTTAGGCTATGCTTCGAATTGGGCATCTATTAATCAGGGATTAGTTAGAATATTACTTCAAGAAGAAGAAAATATTAAAAAAATATTCAAAAATTCAATAGTGAATGATGAATTATTTATCCCTACTATAATGTATAAGCATAATCTAATGGGGACATTGTATTCTTCTTCTCCTATAACAGATGCACCAAGTGATTTTCAAGGAAATCTCCGATATATTAATTGGTGGGATGGAAACCCATATACATGGACTGATTCTGAACGTGATTTGGAACAATTAAAACGTGGAAAAGAATTAGGTCATAAATTTTCTAGAAAATTTGATTTAGATAAATATCCAAATCTCAAAAAAGAGATTTTAACGATTATAAATGGAACGGGTTGAGATGAAAGTACTTAAAAACTACGCCTACAACCTTTCTTACCAGTTGTTGGTGATTATACTCCCTATCATTACGACCCCCTATGTGACGCGAGTATTTTCTTCAGATGATTTAGGGATCTATGGGTATTTTAACTCGATTGTTACCTACTTTATTCTCTTAGCGACCCTGGGAGTTGCCAACTATGGGACCAAGGTCATTTCAGGGCATCGCAAGGAAATTGAAAAAAACTTTTGGGGAATCTACTCTCTGCAATTAGGTGCAACAGTTCTTTCTATGTCCTTGTATGCTCTTCTTTGTCTGACTCTTCCCTTTATGCAAAATCCGGTAGCCTACATTCTAGGCTTGAGTTTAGTTTCAAAAGGCTTGGATATATCCTGGCTCTTTCAAGGCTTAGAGGATTTTCGAAAGATTACTGTTCGAAACATCACGGTTAAAATCGTTGGGGTTACCTCTATCTTTCTCTTTGTCAAATCTGCAAACGACCTATATCTTTATGTTTTTTTACTAACCATATTTGAACTTTTGGGGCAACTAAGTATGTGGTTGCCTGCTCAAGAGTTTATCGGTAGACCTCATTTTGACATAGAATATGCTAGGCATCATTTGAAACCCGTCATCTTATTGTTCCTTCCACAAGTGGCGATTTCCTTGTATGTAACGCTAGATCGTACCATGCTTGGAGCCTTAGCCTCTACAAAGGATGTAGGGATTTATGACCAGGCTCTAAAGTTGGTAAATATCCTTCTGACCCTGGTAACTTCCTTGGGGAGTGTTATGTTGCCACGTGTCGCTCATTTGTTAGCGACAGGTGATCATAAGGCAGTCAATAAGATGCATGAAATGTCCTTCCTCATTTATAATTTAGTCATTTTTCCAATGATGGCAGGGATCTTGATTGTCAATGATGATTTTGTTCAGTTTTTCCTTGGTCAAGATTTTCAGGATGCACGCTATGCAATTGCCATTATGATCTTCCGTATGTTCTTTATCGGTTGGACCAATATTATGGGAATTCAGATATTGATCCCTCATAACCGAAATAAAGAATTCATGATTTCGACAACGGCTCCTGCAATTATCAGTGTAGGATTAAACCTATTATTCCTTCCTAAACTTGGTTATATCGGAGCAGCCATTGTTTCTGTCTTAACAGAGGCGCTAGTGTGGGCGATTCAATTGTACTTTACCCGCAGATACCTAAAAGAAGTTCCTATTATTGGTTCTATGACAAAAATTATTCTAGCATCAGCTATCATGTATGGCATTTTGCTAGGTTCAAAAACAGTAATACATTTTTCGCCAACCCTAAATGTTCTAGTTTTTGCAGTGCTTGGCGGAATCATTTATCTTTTTGCAATTCTATCTCTGAAAGTGGTAGATGTAAAAGAATTAAAACAAATTATTAAGAAATAATGGAGTTAACTATGTACGACTATCTTATCGTTGGTGCAGGTTTGTCTGGAGCAATCTTTGCACATGAAGCTACAAAACGTGGAAAAAAAGTAAAAGTGATTGACAAACGTGATCACATCGGTGGAAATATCTACTGTGAAAATGTTGAAGACATCAATGTTCACAAGTATGGTGCCCACATTTTCCATACTTCTAATAAAAAAGTGTGGGACTATGTGAACCAGTTCGCTGAATTCAATAACTATATCAACTCACCAGTGGCTAACTACAAGGGAAGCCTCTACAATCTTCCTTTCAACATGAATACCTTTTATGCCATGTGGGGAACCAAGACACCACAAGAAGTTAAGGACAAGATTGCAGAGCAAACGGCTGACATGAAAGATGTTGAGCCTAAAAATCTTGAAGAACAAGCCATCAAGTTGATTGGTCCGGATATCTATGAAAAATTGATCAAGGGCTATACAGAAAAGCAATGGGGACGTTCTGCAACAGACCTTCCTCCATTTATCATCAAGCGTCTTCCGGTGCGTTTGACCTTTGATAACAACTACTTTAACGACCGTTACCAAGGGATTCCAATCGGTGGCTATAACGTCATTATCGAAAACATGTTAGGCGATGTAGAAGTAGAACTTGGGGTTGATTTCTTCGCCAATCGTGAAGAGCTGGAAAAATCAGCTGATAAAGTTGTCTTTACAGGTATGATTGACCAGTACTTTGACTACAAACATGGGGAGTTAGAATACCGCAGCCTTCGATTCGAGCACGAAGTCTTGGATGAGGAAAATCATCAAGGGAATGCTGTGGTCAACTATACAGAGCGTGAGATTCCTTATACTCGTATCATCGAACACAAGCATTTTGAGTATGGTACTCAACCGAAGACGGTTATCACTCGTGAGTACCCTGCTGATTGGAAACGTGGAGACGAACCATATTACCCAATCAACGATGAAAAGAACAACGCTATGTTTGCTAAGTATCAAGAAGAAGCAGCCAAAAATGACAAGGTCATCTTCTGTGGACGTCTGGCAGACTACAAATACTACGACATGCATGTCGTTATTGAGCGTGCTCTTGAAGTCGTTGAGAATGAATTTTCATAAAAAGAGGCTAGTTTCTAGCTTCTTTTTTCTTTTTTTGGAAGATAAAAATGAACGATAATAGCATGTAAAAAGGGGGCGTATAGCCGAGTGTATTTTGATATCATCCTTGCCTTGAAAATGAATAGGAAAATAATTGCAAATAGATAAATAAGTATTGGAAATGATAGGAATTTTCATAGCCATTTTTCAGCTTTTCTGACATTTTTACACTGTTTTTTATAGAAAAAATAAAAAAGAAGGACTTGTAATGGAATATTAAAATAAATTTAATGAAAAACCTTCGATAAAATCACAAAAAATTAGGCACGAATCATATTTTTGTGATATAATATTCTGTGAATAGCTATGCCTTCTTGTAGCTGTTAAAAAATCAAAGTGTGAAACTTGGAAGATAGAGAGGACGCAATGTAATGACTAGAAATGGTTTCTTTACAGGCTTAGATATTGGAACAAGCTCAATTAAAGTGTTAGTTGCTGAGCTTGTAGATGGTGAAGTAAATGTAATCGGTGTTAGTAACGCCAAAAGTAAAGGTGTCAAGGATGGGATTATCGTTGACATCGAAGCCGCAGCAACGGCTATCAAATCTGCTATTTCTCAAGCAGAAGAAAAAGCAGGAATTTCAATTAAATCAGTGAACGTTGGACTTCCAGCAAACTTGTTGCAAGTGGAACCAACTCAAGGAATGATTCCTGTAACATCAGATACAAAAGAAATTACAGATCAAGATGTCGAGAATGTAGTCAAATCAGCTTTGACCAAGAGCATGACACCTGATCGTGAAGTGATTACGTTTGTGCCAGAAGAATTTGTAGTAGACGGTTTCCAAGGTATTCGTGACCCACGTGGTATGATGGGTGTTCGTTTGGAAATGCGTGGGCTTCTCTATACAGGTCCAAGAACCATTCTTCACAACCTTCGTAAAACTGTAGAACGTGTTGGAGTTCAAGTTGATAATGTGATTATTTCACCACTTGCAATTGTAAACTCTGTTCTTAACGAAGGTGAACGTGAGTTTGGAGCGACTGTTATTGATATGGGTGGTGGCCAAACAAGTGTTGCTACTATCCGTAATCAAGAACTTCAATACACAAATGTTTACCAAGAAGGTGGCGATTACGTCACTAAAGACATTTCAAAAGTTCTTAAAACTTCTAAAAAGATTGCAGAAGGTTTGAAACTTAACTACGGTGAAGCTTATCCGCAACTTGCAAGCAAAGAAACTTTCCAAGTTGAAGTGATTGGTGAAGTAGAACCTGTTGAAGTTACAGAAGAATACTTGGCTCAAATTATTTCAGCTAGATTGAAACACATCTTTGAACAAATCAAACAAGATTTGGAAAGAAGACATTTGTTGGACTTGCCAGGAGGTATTGCTCTGATTGGTGGGAATGCTATTCTGCCAGGTATCGTTGAGCTTGCCCAAGAAGTACTTGGAGTTCGTGTGAAACTTTATGTTCCAAACCAAGTGGGTATCCGCAATCCTGCATTTGCTCATGTGATTAGTTTGTCAGAATTTGCTGGAAGTCTTACAGAAGTGAATGTTTTGGCTCAAAGAGCTATCAGAGGAGATCAAGTTCTACGTCAACAACCAATTGATTTCAGAACTTCAAGTCAGGAAAAACCTGCAGCTTCTCAACGTTCAGTGTTTGGTACAACTTCAACTGAATCAGCAGAACCAACTTATACTGCTGAATCAGCAACTCCAAATCAATCAGAAGAAAAACCAAAATTAACTGAGCGATTCCGTAGCTTAATCGGAAGCATGTTTGATGAATAGGATAGAGGAATAAAATATGACATTTTCATTTGATACAGCAGCAGCACAAGGTGCAGTAATTAAAGTAATTGGTGTCGGTGGTGGCGGTGGAAACGCCATTAACCGCATGGTTGACGAAGGCGTTTCAGGTGTTGAGTTCATCGCAGCCAACACAGATGTACAAGCCTTGAGCAGTACAAAAGCTGAAACAGTTATCCAACTTGGTCCAAAATTAACTCGTGGACTTGGTGCTGGAGGACAGCCTGAAGTTGGTCGTAAGGCTGCTGAAGAAAGCGAAGAAGTAATTACTGAAGCTATCAGTGGTGCAGATATGGTCTTCATCACTGCTGGTATGGGTGGTGGTTCTGGTACAGGTGCTGCACCAGTTATCGCTCGTATCGCTAAAGGTTTAGGTGCTTTGACTGTCGGTGTTGTGACACGTCCATTCGGTTTCGAAGGAAGCAAACGTGGTCAATTCGCAGTCCAAGGAATCAACGAACTTCGTGAACATGTTGATACTCTCTTGATTATCTCAAACAACAACTTATTAGAAATTGTTGACAAGAAAACGCCACTTCTTGAAGCTTTGTCTGAAGCAGATAACGTTCTTCGCCAAGGTGTTCAAGGGATTACAGATTTGATTACAAATCCTGGTTTGATCAACTTGGACTTCGCTGACGTGAAGACTGTAATGGCAAACAAAGGAAATGCCCTTATGGGTATTGGTATCGGTAGCGGAGAAGAGCGTGTTATCGAAGCGGCTCGTAAAGCTATCTACTCACCACTTCTTGAAACAACTATTGATGGAGCAGAAGATGTTATCGTTAACGTAACTGGTGGTTTGGATATGACTTTGATTGAAGCGGAAGAAGCTTCTGAAATCGTCAATCAAGCTGCTGGGCATGGCGTAAATATCTGGCTCGGTACTTCTATTGATGAATCAATGAAAGATGAAATCCGTGTAACTGTTGTTGCTACTGGAGTTCGTCAAGATGCAGTCGAAAAAGTTGTAGCGCCACAACCAAGACAAGCGTCATTCCGTGAACCAGTAAAATCTGGACATACACACACTTATGACCGCCATTTTGATTTGGCAGAAACAGCTGAACTTCCAACTCCTTCACAACGTCACACTGAAGCGCCTAAAGCATCAGCTTTTGGTGATTGGGACTTGAGACGTGATTCAATTGTTCGTCAAGGTGAGTCAGTCGTATCACCAGTTGAGCGTTTTGAAGCACCATCTTCTGACGAAGATGAGTTGGAAACACCACCATTCTTTAAAAACCGTTAATAGAGATGGATTTAAAAGAAAATACAAATCAGGTATTTCAACAGGTTACAAAAGCAATTCAAGAAACCGGCCGTGAAGACGGTTCGGTTTCTGTAATTGCCGTAACAAAATATGTTGATATTGCAACTGCAGCAAATTTGATTGACCAAGGAGTCAAACACATCGGTGAAAACCGTGTTGACAAATTTCTTGAAAAGTATCATGCTTTAAGTGATAAAGATGTTACTTGGCACTTGATTGGTAGCTTACAAAGAAGAAAAGTCAAGGATGTTATTCCTTTTGTTGATTATTTTCACGCTTTAGATTCTTTGAAATTAGCTCAAGAGATTCAAAAACGTGCCGATCGAACAGTTAAATGTTTTTTGCAGGTCAATATTTCTGGAGAGGAAAGCAAGCATGGTTTTTCAAAAGAAGAACTATTGACAGTCTTGTCCGACTTGTCTAGCTTGGATCAAATCGAGTATGTTGGTCTCATGACCATGGCTCCCTTTGAGGCCCAAACAGAAGAGTTGCAAAAAATCTTTAAAGAAACGCAAGAGTTGCAACAATACATTCGTGAACAACAATTCCCCAATATGCCAATGACAGAACTAAGTATGGGAATGAGCCGTGACTATAAAGAAGCGATTCAGTGTGGCTCAACTTTTGTTCGAATTGGTACAGCATTTTTTAAATAGGAAATAATCATGTCATTAAAAGATAAATTTGATAAATTTATAGATTACTTTACAGAAGATGGAGATGAAGTTGCTTCAGAAGTTGTAGCTGCACAACCTGAACGTTCACTAGCTTCGGTTCCTCAAAAAAGAGAATTGCCAAAGCAAGCTGCTGCTCAAGATTCTTCTTCAGTCGAAACAAAAGAGAAAAATATTACAAAACTTCATGCCCGTCAGCAACAACTAGCAATTGAAAGCCATCACTCTACTGAAAAAGTAACCATCGATGTTCGTTACCCACGCCGTTATGAAGATGCAACAGATATTGTTGATTTGTTGGCTGGAAATGAAAGTATCTTGATTGACTTCCAATATATGACAGAAGTTCAAGCTCGTCGTTGTTTGGATTACTTGGATGGAGCACGTCATGTCCTTGCTGGTGAGTTAAGAAAAGTAGCGAACACAATGTATCTTTTGACACCTGTTGGTGTTGTGGTAAACATTGAAGATATTCGTTTACCTGAAGAAGCTCAAAGCGAAGAATACGACTTTGACATGAAGAGAAATAGAGTACGTTAATGTTTCTAATAATTCGTTTTATCCAAAATGCTACAGATATCTATTCACTGATACTTGTAGCTTTTGCTCTATTATCATGGTTTCCAAATGCCTATAACACACAGTTGGGGAAATTTTTAGAGACTTTGTGTAAACCAATTCTTGAACCTCTAAAACGTCTACCTCTTCAAATCGCAGGTTTGGATTTCTCTGTTTGGATAGCTCTAATTCTCTTGCGCATGATTAGTCGCTATCTTATCAATTTGCTAGTCATATTATGAGCAAGGAACTTTACCAACATTTCGCAACGGAGGATATTCCATTCATCGATAAGGGGTTGGAGTGGTTGAGTCAAGTCGAGGAGCACTATGCACCGATTTTATCTCCTTTTATAAATCCTCACCAAGTATTTATCTTGGAAACTTTAGGAAATAATAGAGGGATAAAAGTCTTCTCTAGTACGAGTTATATCTCTTCGGAATACGCTAGGGTTATTTTAGCGCCCGATTACTTCACGCCAAGTTTGGAAGATTTTGAAATGACCTTGCTTGAGATCGTGTATCCCAGCAAGTTTCAGCAACTGACCCATTCAAAGATATTGGGTACAGTTCTCAATCGATTAGGTATTGACCGTAAGTTATTCGGAGACATTCTGGTGACAGAAGATAAAGCCCAAATTATTGTCGATCGAAGATTTACCACTCTTTTCCAAGATGGAATTCAAAAGATTTCCAAGTTGCCTGTAAGTTTAGTAGAACGTCCTTTTTCAGATATGATAGAATCCAAAGATGACTATCAAGAAAAAGAAGTCTTGGTTTCAAGTCTTCGTCTGGATACCTTCTTATCTAGCATATTGAAATTATCTCGTTCCCAAACTTCGGCCATGGTTGAAAAAAAGTTGGTTCAAGTCAACTATCATATAGTTGAAAAATCGGACTATCCGGTAAAAATTGGTGATTTAATCAGCGTCAGACGCTTTGGTCGAATTATCTTACTTAAAGAAAACGGTCAAACCAAAAAGGATAAGAAAAAATTAACAGTCCAGCTACTATTAAGCAAGTGAGAATAAACATGTCGATTACACCACAAGAAATTACTGATAAAGAATTCTCAAGAAAATTCAGAGGCTACGATCAGGAAGAAGTTGACCTATTTCTAGATAAGATTTATTTTGAATTAGAGGAATTAATCCGAAACAAAGAGGAAACTGAACTCTACATCAAAAAACTAGAAGAACGTCTTTCCGACTATACGACTGATATTCCTAAAAGAACAGTAACAAACGAGCAAGAACCAGAAGCAATTCATGATTCTATTTTTTATTAAATAAGTGAGGAAAAATATGCCAATTACATCGTTAGAAATTAAGGATAAAACCTTTGGTGTTCAGTTTAGAGGTTTTAACCGTGAAGAAGTTGATGAATTTTTAGATATTGTTGTTCGTGACTATGAAGATTTGGTTCGTAGTAATCATGAAAAAGAACAGCACATTAAAAATTTAGAAGAGCGTCTATCTTATTTTGATGAAATCAAAGATTCATTGAGTCAGTCAGTATTGATTGCTCAAGACACAGCTGAACGTGTGAAACAAGCTGCGAACGACCGTTCTAATAACATCATTAAGCAGGCTGAGCAAGATGCCCAACGCTTGCTTGATGAAGCAAAATATAAAGCCAATGAAATTTTGCGACAAGCAACAGATAATGCTAAAAAAGTTGCTGTAGAAACTGAAGAGTTGAAGAACAAGAGTCGCGTCTTCCACCAACGTTTGAAATCAACAATCGAAAGTCAGTTGGCTATTGTTGATTCATCAGATTGGGAAGAAATTTTGCGTCCGACTGCAACTTATCTTCAAACGAGCGACGAAGCATTCAAGGAAGTCGTCCAAGAGGTTCTAGGTGAAGATGTATCTTCATATCATGATGAAGAACCAATTGACATGACTCGTCAATTTTCTCCAGAAGAAGTTGCAGAACTTCAAGCGCGTATTGAAGCTGCTAACAAAGAATTGTTAGAGGCTGAACAAGCTGCTGAAGAGTCAACTGAAGTTGAAGTTCTGCCAGCTGCTGAAACTCCTGTTGAGCCAGCACATGAGGAAGGACCTCAAGATGATGCTGACACTCAACAAGAATCAGTTCTAATTTTATAAGAATCTCATTAGAGAACAAGAATTTATCAATCAAATTTCTAGCGAGTAGGAGATGGTGGAAGTCCTACAATCCCTGTTGGTAAGTTTATCCTCTCTTAGTATCAAATCTGAAAATAGTAAGATTTGACGTTGCCCACGTTACGGGAAAAGAGGGAAAGAGACTAGGTCTTTTTCCGAACAAAGGTGGTACCACGATTTTCGTCCTTTTTGCGAGTCGTGGTTTTTATATTATCAATTTACATTAAAGGAGTAAACATGAAACTTAAAGAAACCCTCAATCTTGGGAAAACAGAATTTCCAATGCGTGCTGGTCTTCCGACCAAAGAGCCAGTTTGGCAAAAGGAATGGGATGAAGCTAAACTTTATCAACGTCGTCAAGAATTAAATGAAGGAAAACCGCATTTCACGCTTCATGATGGTCCTCCGTATGCCAACGGGAACATCCACGTAGGACATGCCATGAACAAGATCTCTAAAGATATCATTGTTCGTTCTAAGTCTATGTCAGGCTTTTATGCACCTTACATCCCAGGTTGGGATACTCATGGTTTGCCAATTGAACAAGTTTTGGCAAAACAAGGTGTTAAACGCAAAGAAATGGACCTTGTTGAATACTTGAAACTTTGCCGTGAATACGCTCTGTCTCAAGTAGATAAACAACGCGAAGACTTTAAACGTTTGGGTGTTTCTGGTGACTGGGAAAATCCATATGTAACACTAACTCCTGACTATGAAGCAGCGCAAATCCGTGTCTTCGGTGAAATGGCTAATAAAGGCTATATCTACCGTGGAGCGAAGCCTGTTTACTGGTCATGGTCATCAGAGTCAGCCCTTGCTGAGGCGGAAATTGAATACCACGACTTGGTTTCAACATCCCTTTACTATGCCAATAAGGTCAAAGATGGCAAAGGTGTTCTAGACACTGATACTTATATCGTCGTTTGGACAACAACTCCATTCACCATCACAGCTTCTCGCGGTTTGACAGTCGGTGCGGATATTGATTACGTCTTGGTGCAACCAGCTGGCGAAACTCGTAAGTTTGTGGTTGCTTCAGAATTGTTGAACAGTTTGTCTGAGAAATTTGGTTGGGCAGATGTTCAAGTTTTGGCTACTTACCGTGGTTCAGAATTGAACCAAATTGTGACAGAGCACCCATGGGATACAGCAGTAGATGAACTCGTTATCCTTGGTGACCATGTTACAACTGATTCTGGTACTGGTATCGTCCATACAGCTCCTGGTTTTGGTGAGGATGACTACAATGTCGGTGTTGCCAATGGGCTTGAAGTTGCTGTGACTGTTAACGAACGCGGGATCATGATGGCCAATGCTGGAGCAGAGTTCGAAGGTCAATTCTACGACAAGGTTGTGCCAACAGTTATTGAAAAACTTGGTGATTTACTTCTTGCTCAAGAAGAAATCTCTCACTCTTACCCATTTGACTGGCGTACGAAAAAACCAATCATCTGGCGTGCAGTGCCTCAATGGTTTGCTTCTGTATCTAAATTCCGCCAAGAAATCTTGGACGAAATTGAAAAAGTGAAGTTCCACTCAGAGTGGGGTAAAGTCCGTCTTTACAACATGATTCGTGACCGTGGTGACTGGGTCATCTCTCGTCAACGTGCTTGGGGAGTTCCTCTTCCAATCTTCTATGCAGAAGATGGTACACCAATCATGACAGCTGAAACCATCGAGCATGTAGCTCAACTCTTTGAAGAACATGGTTCAATCATCTGGTGGGAACGTGATGCCAAAGACCTCTTGCCAGAAGGATTTACACATCCAGGTTCACCAAATGGCGAGTTCAAGAAAGAAACAGACATCATGGACGTTTGGTTTGACTCAGGTTCATCATGGAATGGTGTCGTAGTTAATCGCCCCGAACTTAAATATCCAGCAGACCTCTACCTAGAAGGTTCTGACCAATATCGTGGTTGGTTCAACTCATCTCTCATCACATCTGTGGCTAATCATGGTGTAGCACCATACAAACAAATCTTGTCGCAAGGTTTTGCCCTTGACGGTAAAGGTGAGAAGATGTCTAAATCTCTTGGGAATACCATTGCTCCAAGCGATGTTGAAAAACAATTTGGTGCGGAAATCTTGCGTCTCTGGGTAACAAGTGTTGATTCAAGCAACGACGTACGTATCTCTATGGATATCTTGAGTCAAGTTTCTGAAACTTACCGTAAGATCCGTAACACCCTTCGTTTCTTGATTGCTAACACTTCTGATTTTAACCCAGCTGAAGATGCAGTAGCTTACGAAGAACTTCGTTCTGTTGATAAGTACATGACTATCCGTTTTAATCAGCTTGTTAAGACCATTCGTGACGCTTATGCAAACTTCGAATTCTTGACAATCTATAAAGCCCTAGTGAACTTTATCAACGTTGATTTGTCTGCTTTCTATCTTGACTTTGCCAAAGATGTTGTCTACATCGAAGGTGCAAAATCTCTCGAACGCCGTCAGATGCAAACAGTCTTCTATGACATCCTTGTGAAAATTACCAAACTCTTGACACCAATTCTTCCTCACACTGCAGAAGAAATCTGGTCATATCTCGAGTTTGAAACAGAAGACTTTGTTCAATTATCAGAATTACCAGAAGCTCAAACTTTTGCCAACCAAGAGGAAATCTTGGATACATGGGCAGCCTTTATGGACTTCCGTGGACAAGCTCAAAAAGCCTTGGAAGAAGCACGTAATGAAAAAGTGATTGGTAAATCACTTGAAGCTCACTTGACAGTTTATCCAAATGAAGTAGTGAAAACTCTTCTTGGAGCTGTTGATAGCAATGTAGCCCAACTCTTGATCGTCTCTGAATTGACCATCGCTGAAGGATCAGCTCCAGAAGCTGCAGTGGCCTTTGAAGATGTAGCCTTCACAGTTGACCGTGCGGCTGGTGAAGTTTGTGACCGTTGTCGTCGTATCGACCCAAGTACAGCAGAACGTAGCTACCATGCAACTATCTGCGATCACTGTGCAAGCATCGTTGAAGAAAACTTTGCGGATGCAGTAGCAGAAGGATTTGAAGCTAAATAGTCTAACAAAAATACAGGAGTTACTCCTGTATTTTTTTAAAAATTAAAACTTTAATAAAAATATGGTATAATATACCTTATTAGAATAAAAGGAGATATTTATGAAGACAAAAACACTAGCACAAGTAGATGGCTTTATTGGTATTATTGCAGGGGCAATTTTAGCTTTCTTACCAATTTTTATGGTATTTCTTGCAGCCATTTCTGAAGACGAAGATGCTGCAGGGCTAATTTTGGGCATTATTTTCATTGTTTTCTCTTTAGTGAAAATTGCAACCCTCATTCTTGGAATTCTCTCACTTGTCTACTATAAGGATGACAATCGTATTTCACTAGCACCATCGATTCTATTTATCGTAGGATCTGTAGTTGCCTTGATTCCTTTCCTTGGGTGGATTGGTGGAATCGTCCTTGTCATCGGTGGAGCTTTGTACCTAGCAAGCTTGAAACAATTTAGAATTGAAGAATAAATTATTTTTTAGGGAAGAGTCCATGAGCTCTTCTCTTTTTAGTTGATTTTAACTAGCTTTTTTGTGAAAAATTGTGTAAAATAGAATAGATAAACGAGGGCAACCTCGAAAAATAAAAGGAGAATCCAACTAATGGTAAAATTGGTTTTCGCTCGCCACGGTGAGTCTGAATGGAACAAAGCTAACCTTTTCACAGGATGGGCTGACGTAGATCTTTCTGAAAAAGGTACTCAACAAGCTATCGATGCTGGTAAATTGATCAAAGAAGCTGGTATTGAATTTGACCAAGCTTACACTTCAGTATTGAAACGTGCAATCAAAACAACTAACCTTGCACTTGAAGCATCTGACCAACTTTGGGTTCCAGTTGAAAAATCATGGCGCTTGAACGAACGTCACTACGGTGGTTTGACTGGTAAAAACAAAGCTGAAGCTGCTGAACAATTTGGTGATGAGCAAGTTCACATCTGGCGTCGTTCATACGATGTATTGCCTCCAGCAATGCCTCGTGATGATGAGCACTCAGCTCACACTGACCGTCGTTACGCTTCACTTGATGACTCAGTAATTCCAGATGCTGAAAACTTGAAAGTGACTTTGGAACGTGCCCTTCCATTCTGGGAAGATAAAATCGCTCCAGCACTTAAAGATGGTAAAAACGTATTCGTAGGTGCACACGGTAACTCAATCCGCGCCCTTGTAAAACACATCAAACAATTATCAGACGACGAAATCATGGATGTGGAAATCCCTAACTTCCCACCATTGGTATTCGAATTTGACGAAAAATTGAACGTAGTTTCTGAATACTATCTTGGTAAATAATGTAAAATAGAGTCTAGGATTATTCCTAGGCTTTTTTTATTTTGAAAATAGGAAAATGCAGAGTGCAATTTAACTTGTCAAAGACAGGGATTCTTGTTATAATAGATAGGATGGAGGCGCTATGGCACTTAAAAAAGCAAGTTTAGCCTGTGCGGTTTGTGGTTCAAGAAACTACTCAATTAAAATTAGTGGGAATCCAAAACCGACTCGCTTAGAAGTAAATAAATTTTGTAAACATTGTGGTAAATACACAACACATCGAGAAACGAGATAGGAGATAAGAATGGGTTTTATTAAGGATATCTTTACACTTCTTAAAGATACAACTTGGCCAACTCGAAAACAAAGTTGGGTAGATTTCAAATCTATCATGGAATACACTGCCTTCTTTGTTGTCATCATTTATATTTTTGACCAGTTAATCGTTAGCGGATTAATCCGATTCATTAACATTTTTTAAGATAGTATAAATAGGCTGAAAGAAGTTTACCATTAAGAAAGGAAAAAAGATGGATAGTTTTGATAAAGGATGGTTTGTCCTACAAACATATTCTGGTTATGAAAATAAAGTAAAAGAAAATCTCTTGCAACGTGCACAAACATATAATATGTTGGATAATATCCTACGTGTGGAAATTCCAACTCAAACTGTGCAAGTTGAAAAAAATGGGAAGAAAAAAGAAGTTGAAGAAAATCGCTTCCCAGGATATGTCCTTGTAGAAATGGTTATGACCGATGAAGCTTGGTTTGTGGTTCGTAATACACCAAACGTTACGGGATTTGTTGGCTCACACGGAAACAGATCTAAACCAACTCCGCTTTTGGAACAAGAAATCAGAGATATCTTGGTATCAATGGGACAAACGGTTCAAGAATTCGATATCAATGTTGAAGTTGGTCAAACAGTTCGAATCATTGACGGTGCCTTTGCTGATTACACAGGAAAAATTACTGAAATTGATAATAACAAAGTGAAAATGATTATTTCAATGTTTGGTAATGATACAGTAGCAGAAGTAAACTTGAATCAAATTGCTGAATTGTAATATCAGTTACTTATCTACTTGTGAATCTAGAATTCTGTCAACTAATTTTTAAAAAACTAGTTGACAGGATTCTAAAAGTAGGTATAATAGAAAGAGTTGAAAAAGCTCAAGGTCCGTTGGTCAAGGGGTTAAGACACCGCCTTTTCACGGCGGTAACACGGGTTCGAATCCCGTACGGACTATGGGTGTATCGCGGTTGATGGAAATAGGATTTAAAAAGTTAAAAAAACCTGTTGACAGAGAAAAGTGACTGTGATATACTAATATAGTTGTCGTAAGCGCGACAAAGACCTTTGAAAACTGAACAAGACGAACCAATGTGCAGGGCACTACAACATGAAGTTGTAGTACTGAACAATGAAAAAACAATAAATCTGTCAGTGACAGAAATGAGTGAGAACTCAAACTTTTAATGAGAGTTTGATCCTGGCTCAGGACGAACGCTGGCGGCGTGCCTAATACATGCAAGTAGAACGCTGAAGGAGGAGCTTGCTCTTTCCGGATGAGTTGCGAACGGGTGAGTAACGCGTAGGTAACCTGCCTGGTAGCGGGGGATAACTATTGGAAACGATAGCTAATACCGCATAACAGTAGATATCGCATGATAGCTGCTTGAAAGGTGCAATTGCACCACTACCAGATGGACCTGCGTTGTATTAGCTAGTTGGTGAGGTAACGGCTCACCAAGGCCACGATACATAGCCGACCTGAGAGGGTGATCGGCCACACTGGGACTGAGACACGGCCCAGACTCCTACGGGAGGCAGCAGTAGGGAATCTTCGGCAATGGACGGAAGTCTGACCGAGCAACGCCGCGTGAGTGAAGAAGGTTTTCGGATCGTAAAGCTCTGTTGTAAGAGAAGAACGAGTGTGAGAGTGGAAAGTTCACACTGTGACGGTATCTTACCAGAAAGGGACGGCTAACTACGTGCCAGCAGCCGCGGTAATACGTAGGTCCCGAGCGTTGTCCGGATTTATTGGGCGTAAAGCGAGCGCAGGCGGTTAGATAAGTCTGAAGTTAAAGGCTGTGGCTTAACCATAGTACGCTTTGGAAACTGTTTAACTTGAGTGCAAGAGGGGAGAGTGGAATTCCATGTGTAGCGGTGAAATGCGTAGATATATGGAGGAACACCGGTGGCGAAAGCGGCTCTCTGGCTTGTAACTGACGCTGAGGCTCGAAAGCGTGGGGAGCAAACAGGATTAGATACCCTGGTAGTCCACGCCGTAAACGATGAGTGCTAGGTGTTAGACCCTTTCCGGGGTTTAGTGCCGTAGCTAACGCATTAAGCACTCCGCCTGGGGAGTACGACCGCAAGGTTGAAACTCAAAGGAATTGACGGGGGCCCGCACAAGCGGTGGAGCATGTGGTTTAATTCGAAGCAACGCGAAGAACCTTACCAGGTCTTGACATCCCTCTGACCGCTCTAGAGATAGAGTTTTCCTTCGGGACAGAGGTGACAGGTGGTGCATGGTTGTCGTCAGCTCGTGTCGTGAGATGTTGGGTTAAGTCCCGCAACGAGCGCAACCCCTATTGTTAGTTGCCATCATTCAGTTGGGCACTCTAGCGAGACTGCCGGTAATAAACCGGAGGAAGGTGGGGATGACGTCAAATCATCATGCCCCTTATGACCTGGGCTACACACGTGCTACAATGGTTGGTACAACGAGTCGCAAGCCGGTGACGGCAAGCTAATCTCTTAAAGCCAATCTCAGTTCGGATTGTAGGCTGCAACTCGCCTACATGAAGTCGGAATCGCTAGTAATCGCGGATCAGCACGCCGCGGTGAATACGTTCCCGGGCCTTGTACACACCGCCCGTCACACCACGAGAGTTTGTAACACCCGAAGTCGGTGAGGTAACCTTTTAGGAGCCAGCCGCCTAAGGTGGGATAGATGATTGGGGTGAAGTCGTAACAAGGTAGCCGTATCGGAAGGTGCGGCTGGATCACCTCCTTTCTAAGGATAAGGAATGCACATTGGTCTTGTTTAGTCTTGAGAGGTCTTGTGGGGCCTTAGCTCAGCTGGGAGAGCGCCTGCTTTGCACGCAGGAGGTCAGCGGTTCGATCCCGCTAGGCTCCATTGGTGAGAGATCACCAAGTAATGCACATTGAAAATTGAATATCTATATCAAATAGTAACAAGAAAATAAACCGAAAACGCTGTAGTATTAATAAGAGTTTATGACTGAAAGGTCAAAAAAGTAAGGTTAAGTTAATAAGGGCGCACGGTGGATGCCTTGGCACTAGGAGCCGAAGAAGGACGTGACAAACGACGATATGCCTTGGGTAGCTGTAAGTAAGCGATGATCCAGGGATTTCCGAATGGGGGAACCCAACAGGTACTACCTGTTACCCATATCTGTTAAGGATATGAGGAGGAAGACGCAGTGAACTGAAACATCTAAGTAGCTGCAGGAAGAGAAAGCAAAAGCAATTGCCTTAGTAGCGGCGAGCGAAACGGCAGGAGGGCAAACCGAAGAGTTTACTCTTCGGGGTTGTAGGACTGCAATGTGGACTCAAAGACTATAGAAGAATGACATGGGAAGGTCAGCCAAAGAGAGTGAGAGCCTCGTATTTAAAATAGTCTTTGTACCTAGCAGTATCCTGAGTACGGCGAGACACGTGAAATCTCGTCGGAATCTGGGAGGACCATCTCCCAACCCTAAATACTCCCTAGTGACCGATAGTGAACCAGTACCGTGAGGGAAAGGTGAAAAGCACCCCGGGAGGGGAGTGAAATAGAACCTGAAACCGTGTGCCTACAACAAGTTCGAGCCCGTTAATGGGTGAGAGCGTGCCTTTTGTAGAATGAACCGGCGAGTTACGATATGATGCGAGGTTAAGTTGAAGAGACGGAGCCGTAGGGAAACCGAGTCTGAATAGGGCGCTTTAGTATTATGTCGTAGACCCGAAACCATGTGACCTACCCATGAGCAGGTTGAAGGTGCGGTAAGACGCACTGGAGGACCGAACCAGGGCACGTTGAAAAGTGCTTGGATGACTTGTGGGTAGCGGAGAAATTCCAAACGAACTTGGAGATAGCTGGTTCTCTCCGAAATAGCTTTAGGGCTAGCGTCGACATCAAGATTCTTGGAGGTAGAGCACTGTTTGGGTGAGGGGTCCATCCCGGATTACCAATCTCAGATAAACTCCGAATGCCAATGAATTATGGTCGGCAGTCAGACTGCGAGTGCTAAGATCCGTAGTCGAAAGGGAAACAGCCCAGACCACCAGCTAAGGTCCCAAAATAATTGTTAAGTGGAAAAGGATGTGGGGTTGCACAGACAACTAGGATGTTAGCTTAGAAGCAGCTATTCATTCAAAGAGTGCGTAATAGCTCACTAGTCGAGTGACCCTGCGCCGAAAATGTACCGGGGCTAAAACAATTTACCGAAGCTGTGGATACCTTTATAGGTATGGTAGGAGAGCGTTCTATGTGTGGAGAAGGTGTACCGTGAGGAGCGCTGGAACGCATAGAAGTGAGAATGCCGGTATGAGTAGCGAAAGACAGGTGAGAATCCTGTCCACCGTAAGACTAAGGTTTCCAGGGGAAGGCTCGTCCGCCCTGGGTTAGTCGGGACCTAAGGAGAGACCGAAAGGTGTATCCGATGGACAACAGGTTGATATTCCTGTACTAGAGTATGTAGTGATGGAGGGACGCAGTAGGCTAACTAAAGCAGACGATTGGAAGTGTCTGTCTAAGCAGTGAGGTGTGAATTGAGTTAAATGCTTAATTCTATAACATTGAGCTGTGATGGGGAGCGAAGTTTAGTAGCGAAGTTAGTGACGTCACACTGCCAAGAAAAGCTTCTAGCGTTTAACATACTCTACCCGTACCGCAAACCGACACAGGTAGTCGAGGCGAGTAGCCTCAGGTGAGCGAGAGAACTCTCGTTAAGGAACTCGGCAAAATGACCCCGTAACTTCGGGAGAAGGGGTGCTGACTTTACGTCAGCCGCAGTGAATAGGCCCAAGCAACTGTTTATCAAAAACACAGCTCTCTGCTAAATCGTAAGATGATGTATAGGGGGTGACGCCTGCCCGGTGCTGGAAGGTTAAGAGGAGTGCTTAGCGTAAGCGAAGGTATGAATTGAAGCCCCAGTAAACGGCGGCCGTAACTATAACGGTCCTAAGGTAGCGAAATTCCTTGTCGGGTAAGTTCCGACCCGCACGAAAGGCGTAATGATTTGGGCACTGTCTCAACGAGAGACTCGGTGAAATTTTAGTACCTGTGAAGATGCAGGTTACCCGCGACAGGACGGAAAGACCCCATGGAGCTTTACTGCAGTTTGATATTGAGTGTCTGTACCACATGTACAGGATAGGTAGGAGTCTATGAGATCGGGACGCCAGTTTCGAAGGAGACGATGTTGGGATACTACCCTTGTGTTATGGCCACTCTAACCCGGATAGGTGATCCCTATCGGAGACAGTGTCTGACGGGCAGTTTGACTGGGGCGGTCGCCTCCTAAAAGGTAACGGAGGCGCCCAAAGGTTCCCTCAGAATGGTTGGAAATCATTCGCAGAGTGTAAAGGTATAAGGGAGCTTGACTGCGAGAGCTACAACTCGAGCAGGGACGAAAGTCGGGCTTAGTGATCCGGTGGTTCCGTATGGAAGGGCCATCGCTCAACGGATAAAAGCTACCCTGGGGATAACAGGCTTATCTCCCCCAAGAGTTCACATCGACGGGGAGGTTTGGCACCTCGATGTCGGCTCGTCGCATCCTGGGGCTGTAGTCGGTCCCAAGGGTTGGGCTGTTCGCCCATTAAAGCGGCACGCGAGCTGGGTTCAGAACGTCGTGAGACAGTTCGGTCCCTATCCGTCGCGGGCGTAGGAAATTTGAGAGGATCTGCTCCTAGTACGAGAGGACCAGAGTGGACTTACCGCTGGTGTACCAGTTGTCTTGCCAAAGGCATCGCTGGGTAGCTATGTAGGGAAGGGATAAACGCTGAAAGCATCTAAGTGTGAAACCCACCTCAAGATGAGATTTCCCATGATTTTATATCAGTAAGAGCCCTGAGAGATGATCAGGTAGATAGGTTAGAAGTGGAAGTGTGGCGACACATGTAGCGGACTAATACTAATAGCTCGAGGACTTATCCAAAGTAACTGAGAATACGAAGCGTGATTATTTTAAGTGAAATTTGAAAGATATTCAATTTTGAGTATGTATTACTCAAAGTTAAGTGACGATAGCCTAGGAGATACACCTGTACCCATGCCGAACACAGAAGTTAAG
>NZ_ALCH01000009.1 GCF_000279535.1 Streptococcus infantis SPAR10 | reverse complement strand
TTTGCGGGTTTGGCGGAATTGGCAGACGCACCAGATTTAGGATCTGGCGCTTAACGGCGTGGGGGTTCAAGTCCCTTAACCCGCATAATAGAAATCAGCCGGCTTAGCTCAGTTGGTAGAGCATCTGATTTGTAATCAGAGGGTCGCGTGTTCAAGTCATGTAGCCGGCATTTTTTTTAATATAAACCAGAGTCGATGCGAACGTAGTTCAGTGGTAGAACACCACCTTGCCAAGGTGGGGGTCGCGGGTTCGAATCCCGTCGTTCGCTTATAGAGGCCGGGGTGGCGGAACTGGCAGACGCACAGGACTTAAAATCCTGCGATTGGTAACGATCGTACCGGTTCGATTCCGGTCCTCGGCATATATTGAAGAGCACCCTTAGCTCAACTGGATAGAGTACCTGACTACGAATCAGGCGGTTAGAGGTTCGACTCCTCTAGGGTGCATTAAACATTTAACTCGGGAAGTAGCTCAGCTTGGTAGAGTACTTGGTTTGGGACCAAGGTGTCGCAGGTTCGAATCCTGTCTTCCCGATTGGTCAATACTTAAATTGAGGCAATTGCCTTTTTTTTATATTTGATTTTGATTGTTATTATCTGTAAATTTACATTTAGTTTTCTTAAATGTTTCGTTACATTTTCATGTCCAAACTAATAAATGTGTAAAGAATTATCTTATCGATAGTTCTTTTTTTAAAATTTGATATCCTAGACATATGAAAAGAATCAAAATTGATGTTGTAGTTGTTCCTTTAAGTGGACATTTGTACCCAACAATGAATTTACTCATCCCCTTACTTAATAACCCTCGATATGATATTCGCTTATTCACTGGTCCTCAAAAAAAGGCCGTTGCTGAATCTGCAGGTTTTCATGTAGTTCCAATATTAGAAAATCACATTGAGGATTTTGAACGTGCAGCTAATAATGATAAGCAATTAGGGATATTATCAGCTTATCAACAACTTTCTTCTAGTATTGATTTAATTAATGTAGTTTCAGATCAATTATTGGAAGAGTGGCAAAAGAATCGCCCTGATATCGTCATTGCTGATTTTATAACCTTGTCTGGAGGTTTAGTAGCTAATCAACTTGGAATTCCTTGGATCACTACCATGGCTACACAATTTGTTTTAGAGACTACTGACGGCCCGCCTTGTCTAATTGGTGGTATGGGGAGTCCTAAGAATGGTTGGCAAGTTTCAGTACAATTTTTAGGTAGAAAAGCAACTCGTTTAGTGAAACGAATTGTATCTTTTCTGCTTCGTGATCGCTTAAAAAGATATCATTTTAAATTGTATAATCAACTCGGTCATGAGACCATTTATTCTCCATATTCAATTCTTGGTATTGGTATGAAAGAAGTAGAATTAAAAAAGGGATTTCCAAAACACTACAAGTGGATTGGTCCTTCTGGTGCTTCAGTTGAGACAGGAGAGGATTATCCTTTAGATTTATCAACATTTTCTAATCAAAAGAAAGTCTTAGTGACTTGTGGTACACAACTTGCTTGGGCTAAAGAAAACCTTATCTATCAAGCTAAGCAACTTGCAAAAGCTCATCCAGACTGTCATTTTTTTGTGACACGTGGTGTGGGTGGAGAAGCCTTCCAATGTGAAAATCTCATGGAGAACCTTTCCGTAGTTTCTTATCTACCTTATAAGGAGTACATTCCCCAGATGGATTATGTGATTCATCATGGGGGAGCTGGGATTTTTTATCAATGCATTATTTATGGTAAACCAGCTTTGATATTACCTCATGATTATGATCAATTTGATTATGCCGTTCGTGGGGTTGAAGCCGGTGTTGCTTTCTCAGCTAAAAGAGATAATAGCAAGGCCATTGGACAAGCCTTTGAGGAGCTGTTAGCTAAAGAAAATTGGCCAGAATTAGAGACTTTACGCCAAGCAACACAGTATTATCATCCGACGGAAATCTTAGAGAGCGAAATCCATCGTCTGCTAGAAGATAAGGAGAAGGAAAAATGAAAACAGTTTTAGTAACTGGAGCGACAGGTTTCCTGGGTAAATATGTTGTAGATGAATTAGTCCAGCATGGCTATCAGGTTCGAGCTTTTGGTAGAAACAGTAAGGTTGGTCGCTCTTTAGAGAATTCTTCGATTAGTTTTTTTCAGGGTGATTTGACCAAAGCTGATGATGTGCTAGAGGCTTGCAAGGGGATGGATCTGGTCGTTCATGCGGGAGCTCTATCAACCGTTTGGGGTCCGTGGGAAGATTTTTATCTGGCTAATGTATTAGGGACAAAGTATGTTCTCGAAGCTTGTCGACAAGCTGGTATTCAACGTTTAGTCTATGTATCCTCACCAAGCATCTATGCTGCTCCTAGAGATCAACTAGGGATTAAAGAAAGTGATGCTCCAGAGGAAAATAATCTCAATAACTATATCCGTAGCAAATTAGCTTCGGAGAAACTCTTTAAAGATTATCCAGATGTTCCTAGCATCATCTTAAGACCTCGGGGCCTGTTTGGGATTGGGGACACTAGCATCTTGCCACGGGTTATCAATCTGAGTCAAAAACTTGGAATTCCTTTGATTGGGGATGGGCGTCAGCTCATGGACATGACTTGTGTGGAAAATGTTGCTCTGGCTATCCGTTTGGCCATAGAAGCTCCAGAAGCTAAAGGTGAGGTTTATAACATTACTAATGGTGAACCGAGGGCTTTTAGAGATTTACTAGAGGAAAGTTTGACAGGTCTGGGTTATCCAATCAAATATAGAAAAATTCCAGCATCTCTCTTATCAGGAATTGCAAGTAGTTTAGAATTTATATACAAGACCTTGAACCTTAAAGGGGAGCCACCTCTAACTCGATATACCTATTATCTGCTTCGCTATAGTCAGACTCTTGATATTAGTAAGGCTGAGAAGGACTTAGGTTATCATCCGAAAATTAGGATTTCAGAAGGGATTGAACAATATGTCCAAGATTATCGAAAGCATTGAGTATTTCCCAGCCGGATATTGTACGAGTTATGCCGGTTTGCTTTTTAAGGGTGTCAAGAATAGAAAGATGACTTTCCCCGCAGGAGTGTTCCTTATCAAGCACAGGGATAAGGGCTATCTGCTCTATGATACTGGCTATCACTATGATATTAAGAGGCAACTTCGTTATGGCTTGTATCGTCTAGGAACGCCTGTTCAAATGACGGAGAAAGATCAGATTTCGCACTTGCTGAAAGCTAAAGAGATCAAACTAGAAGAAATCAACTATGTCTTGCTGTCTCATCTACATCCAGATCATTTAGGAGGGGCTAGCTTCTTTCCGAATGCAAACTTTATCCTGACCCAGGAAGTCTATGATGTATACAAGAAACCAAAATTAAAAGATTTAATTTTTAAAGAATTTTTACCGAGTGACTTCGAGGAAAGATTGACAGTCATCAAGGCAAATCAGCAAAATGCTAACTTTAAGTATCGCCCTACCTATGATTTGTTTGGAGATGGTAGTATCTTAGTTGCTTCTATTGATGGGCATGCTAAGGGGCAAGCTTGTCTCTTTATTCCAGATTATCATCTCTTTATCGCAGCAGATCTTTGTTGGGGAATTGACCTTTTACCCTACACCAAACAGATGCATCTGATTCCTTCCTTGGTGCAAGATAGTAAGGATGACTATATCAAGGGAACAGAGCTCTTGGAAGAGGTTTTAAAGGATGGGATAGAAGTGCTGGTTAGCCATGACCCTGTAGAAAGGATTGAGCGGATCTTGTATGAAAAAAATAACCTTTCTTAAAACTTTTATCCAAACTCGTTGGCTTCATAATTTTAAGTCTCGAGAAGCATTAGAAAACTATCAGAAAAAGCAACTGGTTAGCTATATGGACTTTCTCAAGCGTGAGTCACCTTATTTTAAAAATGGTGTACCTAACGACTTTGATCATATGGACAAGGCTTTTATGATGACGCATTTCAATGAGCTCAATACTCAAGGTGTGGATCGAGACGAGGCCTTGGCTTTGGCTATCGAAAGTGAAAAGACCAGGAATTTTACAGAACTCAAAGGAGAAATAGCTGTTGGGTTGTCTTCTGGGACATCTGGACACCGGGGACTCTTTATCACAACCGAAAAAGAGCGCAGTATGTGGGCAGCAGCTATCTTGGCAAAAATGTTGCCCAAAGGTCACCTTTTTGGGCAACGCATAGCCTTTTTCCTCAGAGCGGATAATGAATTGTATCAGACTATCAATACGGCACTTATTCGTTTAGAGTACTTTGATATTTTCAAGAATACAGATGAGCACATAGAGCGTCTCAATAGTTATCAACCGACCATTGTGGTAGCGCCTGCTTCTATGTTGATTGAATTGAGCAAGCGTCTAAAAGATGGGGAGTTGGTCATACACCCACAAAAAATCGTTTCGGTGGCTGAAATCTTGGAAGATAGTGATAAAGAGCGAATTTTGAGCGCTTTTGAGTTGCCGATTATTGACCAAGTCTACCAGGCAACCGAAGGTTTCCTAGCTTGCACTTGCTCTGCTGGGAATCTTCATCTCAATGAAGACATCATTTTTGTGGAAAAACACTACTTGGATGACCGACGTTTTTATCCGGTGATTACGGACTTTAAACGAATCAGTCAGCCTGTTTATCGCTACCAGCTCAACGATATCTTGGTTGAGAATCCTGAACCTTGTCCATGTGGATCTCATTGCACAAGGATTGACAAGGTCGAAGGGCGTTCTGACGACATCTTCTATTTTGATGGACAGGACGGAGATCAGGTAACGATTTATCCTGACTTTATCAGACGTTGCATTCTCTTTGTGGAGAATGTTGGAGATTATCAAGTCAAGCAACATTCTGAGAAGCTAGTGGAAGTTTGTCTGAGTCGAAGAGATGAGCAGGTTGAAACAGCGATTACAGAGCAGTTTCGACTTTTGGCGCAACAAAAAGAGTTTAAAGAACCTGAAATACAATTTTCAGATTATCACTGGGATACAAGTCGTAAGCTCAAACGTATCCAACGTTTATGAAAGGACAAAAAATTATGACAGAAGTAAAAAGACATGTAGAAATTGTAGGATATGGAGTCTGCCTCCCAAAAAATACGGTGCAATTTAAAGACCAGACCCGTCATCGTGTGGTTGAAAATGAAGAAACGCAACTAGATTTGGCAGAAGCAGCTATCCAAGCTGCACTTGAAAATGCAAATTTGAGTATGAAAGACATTGATTGCCTGGTATCAGCTAGTGCGGTTGGTGTTCAGCCGATTCCTTGTACGGCAGCTTTGATACATGAACGTGTGGCAAAAGGGCTCTCTATCCCAGCTATGGATATCAATACGACTTGTACAAGTTTTATCTCTGCTTTATCAACCATGTCACATTTGATTGAAGCTGGGGAATACCGTCGTGTTTTGATTGTATCCAGTGAAGTTGGTAGCTTGGGTCTCAATCCAAAGCAAAAAGAAAGTTATGAACTCTTTAGTGATGGGGCAGCAGCCTTTATTTTCCAATCAAGTGATAAGGATAAGGGAGTTATCGCTAGTCTTCAACGTACTTGGTCAGAGGGAGCTCACGATACAGAGATTCGTGGAGGCTTGACTTCTTATCAGCCAAAAGAGTACTCTGAAGAGACTAAGACAAATTTTATGTTTGATATGAAAGGCAAGAAAATTCTCTTGCTTTCTGCTCGTGTCATTCCAGAAATGTTCCAAGAATTCCAAGAGAAATCAGGCATTTCTAAAGATGCTGTAGACTATATTATTCCCCACCAAGCTAGTCGCGCTCTTCCTTTGGTCATGGGAAAACTGGGTGTAGACGAAGACAAGTACCTTAACCTTGTTACGGATTATGGAAATATGGTCTCCGTTGCTGTACCTTTTGGTTTGGCTTATGCACTCGATCATGGCTATGTAAAAGAAGGTGATACCATCTTCTTAATGGGAACTGCAGCTGGTATGACGGTTAATATGTTGGCTTTGAAATTGTAAAATAATAGCAGGCACCTATAAGTGGCCTGCTTTTTAAATTAATTTTAAACGTAGAACTATCGGCCTATACAGAAAAAGCTTGATAACTTTTATGAAACTAAGTATACTAGAAGGTAACAAGCGTTTTCAGACAGTATATTAGGGAGTATACTTAGAAATTGAGAGGGAGATATGGGAATAAGAAAATTTCGCTTATTAATGTCCAAGTATGGCTTTAGTATTGCGATTATCCTGATAGAATTAGTTCTTGTTTTCGGAATTATTCTTTACATGAGCCAGATTGCTCCGATTATTTGGGTGACTCTTGTATTTTTGATTAGCGTAGCAACCGTTAGAGCGATTGTCAATCGTTCGATGTCACCTGAAAGCAAAGTGACTTGGTTGATTGTGACCTTTGTACCGGTGTTTGGTCCATTGCTTTATCTCATGTTTGGTGAGAGAAGACTATCAAAAAAAGAACTGAAACAACTCCAGGAATTGAATTCTATTGCATTTCATGAGAATAATGGGCGCCAACTCCATTTGCAACTACAGGAGACAGACAAATCAGCTTACGGAATTATCAATGCCTTGCTACATATGGATAGTAATGCAGAAGTCTATGACCAGACAGATTCACAATTTTTCGCAAGCGGTGAGGAAATGTGGCAACAGATGCTGGAGGATCTTAAAAGAGCAGAAAAGTTTATTTTTCTAGAATACTATATTGTCGACGAAGGTTTGATGTGGGATAGCATACTCGAAGTTCTGGAAGAAAAGGCAGCTCAGGGAGTCGAAGTCAAGATGCTCTATGACGACATCGGTTGTATGGTGACTTTGCCTGGGGATTATACTCTTCATTTGCGTTCTAAAGGAATTGATGCTCATAAATTTAATAAGGTGATTCCTCGTATGACAGTGGCCTATAATAACCGTGACCACCGGAAAATATTAGTGATTGATGGACAAATTTCCTATACTGGAGGAATCAATCTTGCAGACGAATATATCAATCATATTGAACGTTTTGGACACTGGAAAGATAGTGGGATTCGGATTGATGGTCCGGCGACTCAAGCATTTACCAGACTATTTCTCATGAACTGGTACATCAACCGTGGGGAGATTAGTGACTTTGATCAGTATCATTTGGAAAATCAGACACGATTTGGTAGCGGTCTTTGTATCCCATACGGCAGTGGACCTAAGCCAATCTATAAAACTAAGGTAGGGAAGATTGTTTATCAAAATCTGATTAACCAAGCAGAAGATTTTGTTTATATCACAACGCCTTATCTCATTATCGATTATGATTTGACAGAGGATATAAAAAATGCGGCTATGCGAGGCGTAGATGTGAGAATAGTTACTCCCTTTGTACCAGACAAGAAGCTCATTCAACTGATAACACGGGGAGCTTATCCAGATCTTTTATCTGCGGGTGTTCGCATTTTTGAATACACACCTGGCTTTATCCATAGTAAGCAAATGATTGTTGATGATCGATTTGCGGCTGTCGGCACTATTAACTTGGATTATCGTAGCTTGGTTCATCACTATGAAAATGCAGTACTACTCTACAAAACAGAGTCAATAGCGGATATTCGCAAAGATTTTGAAGGAATTTTTGAACAATCTCAAGAAATCTTCTCGGATACCATAAATCCTACATGGTATCAAATGATGATTAAAGAAGTAACACAGTTATTTGCACCTATGCTTTAATTGAAAGAATTAACTGAGAATAGATGATTAGAGGAGAGGTTGGGACAAAAGTCCTAGCCTCTCAATTTTCTTTGGATTGTCGAGCAAGACGCAGTGGTTGAGTGGGCTTTACTACGCTGATTTCATCAGCTTTTACAGCCCTACTCAACTGTGCGGAGGTGGGACGACGAAATCGAATTCTAACGAATTACCGATTTCTGTCCCACTCTCTTTTTCTGTAAGCAGTTTCCTTGACATCTTATTTATTTTTCGTTATCATATGTCCATATAATATATGGGAGTCTGTGTACAGTCTGAGAGGAAGTGTTAAACTTCGACCGCACCTGATCTGGGTAATGCCAGCGTAGGGAACGATACTTGGCCTAATTTTGCACCTTTTTCATATATGGAAGAGGTTTTTCTTTTTTTACAAAGAAAAACTGTAACTTAGAAGGAGGTTTTAATGAAAGCAAGCATTGCTTTACAAGTCCTGCCCCTGTCACAAGGGATTGACCGCATAGCTGTAATTGATCAGGTCATTGCTTATCTGCAAACTCAAGGAGTGGCCATGGTGGTGACACCCTTTGAAACGGTTTTGGAGGGGGAGTTTGATGAGCTTATGCGCATTCTCAAAGAAGCGCTAGAAGTGGCAGGTCAGGGAGCAGACAATGTTTTTGCCAATGTGAAAATAAATATAGGAGAGATTTTAAGCATCGATGAGAAACTTGAAAAGTATAATGAGACGGCATATTAGTCTGCTAGGATTTTTGGGTGTCTTATCTCTTTGGCAGGTGGCGGGATTCTTAAAATTCTTACCAAAGTTTATCCTGCCGACACCACTTGAGATTCTCCAGTCTTTTGTTCGTGACAGAGAATTTCTTTGGTACCATAGTTGGGCAACCTTGAGAGTAGCCTTATTAGGTTTGGTCTTGGGTGTCTTGATAGCTTGTATTATGGCCGTCCTTATGGATAGCCTGAGTTGGCTCAATGACTTGATTTACCCCATGATGGTGGTTGTCCAGACCATACCGACAATTGCCATAGCTCCTATCCTAGTTCTATGGTTGGGTTATGGAATCTTGCCCAAGATTGTTTTGATTATCTTGACGACTACCTTCCCTATCATCGTCAGTATTCTAGATGGTTTTAGGCATTGTGACAAGGATATGCTGACCTTGTTTAGTCTGATGCGAGCCAATCCTTGGCAAATCCTGTGGCATTTTAAAATCCCGGTCAGCCTGCCTTACTTTTATGCAGGTCTGAGAGTCAGTGTCTCCTACGCCTTTATCACAACAGTGGTATCTGAGTGGTTGGGAGGCTTTGAAGGACTTGGTGTCTACATGATTCAGTCAAAAAAACTGTTTCAGTATGATACCATGTTCGCGATTATTATTCTGGTGTCGCTGATCAGTCTTCTGGGTATGAAGCTAGTCGATATCAGTGAAAAATATGTGATTAAATGGAAACGTACTTAAAAGAAGCGTTTTGGAAAAAGAAAAGAGGAAATAAAAATGAAGAAAACATGGAAAGTGTTTTTAACGATTGTAACAACTCTTCTAGCTGTCGTGCTTGTGGCTTGTGGCCAAGGAACAGCTTCTAAGGATAACAAAGAAGCAGAACTCAAAAAAATTGACTTTATCCTAGACTGGACACCCAATACCAACCACACAGGGCTTTATGTTGCCAAGGAAAAAGGGTATTTCAAAGAAGCTGGAGTGGATGTTGATTTGAAATTGCCACCAGAAGAAAGTTCATCTGACTTGGTTATCAATGGTAAGGCGCCATTTGCTATCTATTTCCAAGATTACATGGCTAAGAAATTGGAAAAAGGAGCAGGTATTACTGCCGTTGCAGCGATCGTTGAGCACAATACATCAGGGATTATCTCTCGTAAGTCTGACAATATCAATAGCCCTAAAGACTTGGTTGGTAAGAAATACGGAACTTGGAATGACCCAACTGAGCTTGCGATGTTGAAAACCTTGGTAGAATCTCAAGGTGGAGACTTTGACAAGGTTGAAAAAGTACCAAACAACGATTCAAACTCAATCACTCCGATTGCCAATGGCGTTTTTGATGCTGCCTGGATTTACTATGGTTGGGATGGAATCCTTGCTAAATCTCAAGGTGTAGATGCTAACTTTATGTATTTGAAAGACTACGTCAAAGAGTTTGACTACTACTCACCAGTCATCATTGCTAACAACGACTATCTAAAAGACAACAAAGAAGAAGCACGTAAAGTCATCAAAGCTATCAAAAAAGGTTACCAATACGCTATGGAGCACCCAGAAGAAGCGGCTGATATCCTGATCAAGAATGCCCCTGAGTTAAAGGATAAACGTGATTTCGTTATCGAATCTCAAAAATACTTGTCAAAAGAATATGCAAGCGACAAGGAAAAATGGGGACAATTTGATGCGGACCGCTGGAATGCCTTCTACAAATGGGATAAAGAAAATGGTATCCTCAAGGAAGACTTGACTGATAAAGGATTCACTAACGAATTTGTAAAATAATGACAGAAATTAGACTTGAACACGTAAGCTATGCCTACGACAATGAAAAGATTTTAGAGGACATTAACCTACAAGTGGTTTCAGGTGAAGTGGTCTCCATCTTGGGACCCAGTGGTGTTGGAAAGACCACCCTCTTTAACCTGATTGCAGGGATTTTAGAAGTCCAGTCAGGTAGAATTGTGCTTGACGGGGAGGAAAATCCCAAGGGGCGTGTGAGTTATATGCTCCAAAAGGATTTGCTCTTGGAACACAAGACTGTCCTTGGCAATATCATTTTGCCCCTCTTGATCCAAAAGGTGGACAAGGCAGAAGCCATTGCCAAAGCAGATGAAATTCTTGCTACCTTTCAGTTGACGGCTGTAAGGGATAAGTACCCTCATGAACTCAGTGGTGGGATGCGCCAGCGTGTTGCTTTACTCCGTACCTACCTTTTCGGGCACAAGCTCTTTCTTCTAGACGAGGCCTTTAGCGCTTTGGATGAGATGACTAAGATGGAACTTCATGCCTGGTATCTTGATATTCATAAACAGCTAGGGTTAACGACCTTAATCATCACCCATAGTATAGAGGAAGCCCTCAATCTCAGTGATCGCATCTATATCTTGAAAAATCGCCCTGGTCAGATTGTTTCTGAAGTCAAACTTAATTGGTCTGAAACTGAAGACAAGGACGTTCAAAAAATTGCCTATAAACGCCAGATATTAGAAGAATTGGGCTTGGAACTATAGCTAAAAAACTGTGAAAAACTCACACTACAAAAAAACTTCGGTACATCATTAATGATACCGAAGTTTTATTTTTATAGATTTTACGAAATATTTCTTAGATTTGATGATAAATAACATACTTTCAAAGGATTTGAAAGCTAGTTGTAATTTTTTTATTATAACATAAATGTTGAAATGTAGAATAGAAAATAAAGTATAGTTTGCTAACGGTAGCTATTTTTAAAACTCAGTATTTTCAAGGATTGAGCCCTAAAAGTTTGACTTATAGAGTTGTAAATGATAGTATAGTCAAAGATAGTCAAAGTTTAAGAAGGAGGTAGCAAGCTATGAAATTTAAAAATACATCAGACCATATCGAAGCCTATATCAAGGCGATTTTAGAACAATCTGGTATCGTAGAATTGCAACGAAGTCAGCTAGCGGATACCTTTCAAGTCGTACCTAGCCAGATCAACTATGTGATTAAGACTCGTTTTACAGAGAGTAGAGGATATCTAGTTGAGAGTAAGCGTGGTGGTGGAGGCTATATTCGTATTGGTCGAATCGAATTCTCTAACCATCATGATATGCTCCGCGATTTGTTGTATTCAGTGAGTGATGAGGTGAACCAAGTCATCTTTGAAGATGTCTTAAGACTCTTAGTCGAACAAGAACTCATGACCCGCCAAGAAATGAATCTATTATTAGCTATGGGGACAGACCGAATTCTAGGTGAGGAAGCTAATTATATTCGTGCCAATATGCTTCGTCAGTTGTTGCATGAAGTAGATAGAAAAGGAAAATAAGACGACATGAAATATTCAAAAGCATTGAGAGAATGCATCGATAGTGCCTTTCTGGTAGCGAGTCGCTTTGATGCAGATTACCTAGAGTCTTGGCATTTGCTGATTGCCATGGCCAATCATAGCTACAGTGTTGCTGGAGCAACTTTAAATGAATTCCCGTATGAGATTGATCGTTTAGAGGAAGTAGCTGTAGAATTAACAGAAGCAAACTTTAACCATAAGGAAGATTATAAGGAGCTCCCATTTTCCTATCGTTTGAACGTCTTGATGTTGGAGGCGGAACATGTTGCTTCGGTTGTACATGCCAAAGCATTGGGAACAGAGCATCTTCTCTACGCTATCTTACATGATGGCAATGCCCTAGCTACTCGCATTTTGGAAAAAGCAGGATTTTCTTATGAAGACCAGAAAGATCAAGTCAAGATTGCTGGGCTTCGTCGTAGTCTTGAAGCGCGTGCTGGTTGGACAAAGGAAGATTTGAAGGCTCTGCGTCAGCGTCACAGATCAGTAGCAGATAAGCAAAATTCTATGGCCAATATGATGGGTATGCCTCAAACTCCAAGTGGTGGTTTGGAAGATTACACTCATGACCTCACAGAGCAAGCTCGTTCAGGCAAATTGGAACCAGTTATTGGACGTGACCAAGAAATCTCTCGTATGATCCAAATCTTGAGTCGAAAAACAAAAAACAATCCAGTTCTAGTTGGAGATGCAGGTGTTGGTAAAACAGCTCTGGCACTTGGCCTTGCACAGCGAATTGCCAACGGAAATGTGCCTGATGAAATGGCTAAGATGCGTGTCTTAGAACTTGATTTGATGAATGTGGTTGCGGGAACCCGTTTCCGTGGAGACTTTGAAGAACGTATGAACAATATCATCAAAGATATCGAGGAAGACGGTAAGGTTATCCTCTTTATAGATGAGCTTCATACCATTATGGGATCAGGAAGTGGTATTGATTCGACCTTGGATGCGGCCAATATCCTGAAACCTGCCCTAGCGCGTGGAACTCTGAGAACTGTTGGGGCAACCACTCAGGAAGAATACCAAAAACACATCGAAAAAGACGCAGCCCTTTCTCGTCGCTTTGCAAAAGTGATGATTGAGGAACCAAGTGTGGCTGATAGTATGGCTATCTTGCGTGGCTTGAAAGCAACTTATGAGAAACACCACCATGTCCAAATTACAGATGATGCTGTCGAAACAGCTGTCAAAATGGCACATCGCTATTTGACTAGTCGTCACTTGCCAGACTCAGCGATTGATCTTTTGGATGAAGCGGCAGCAACTGTCCAAAATAAATCAAAGCACGCTAAAAAAGATGAGTCAGGTTTAACAGCAGCGGACAAGGCCTTGATGGATGGCAAATGGAAACAAGCAGCTCAGCTCATTGCAAAAGAACAGGAAGTTCCAGTCTATAAAGATCTAGTAAAAGAGTCTGATATTTTGACAACCTTGAGTCGCTTGTCAGGTATTCCAGTTCAAAAATTGACACAAACGGACGCCAAGAAGTATCTCAATCTTGAAACTGAACTGCATAAACGTGTTATCGGACAGGAACAAGCGGTATCTAGTATCAGTCGTGCCATTCGCCGAAATCAATCGGGGATTCGCAATAACAAACGTCCAATTGGTTCCTTTATGTTCCTAGGACCAACAGGTGTTGGTAAGACAGAATTGGCCAAAGCCTTGGCAGAAGTTCTCTTTGATGACGAGTCAGCCCTCATTCGTTTTGACATGAGTGAATATATGGAGAAATTCGCAGCTAGTCGTCTCAATGGAGCTCCTCCAGGTTATGTAGGCTACGAAGAGGGCGGAGAGTTGACCGAGAAGGTTCGCAACAAACCGTACTCAGTCTTGCTTTTTGATGAGGTGGAAAAAGCCCATCCAGATATCTTTAACGTGCTCTTGCAAGTCTTGGATGACGGTGTCTTGACGGACAGTAAGGGTCGCAAGGTTGATTTTTCAAATACTATCATTATCATGACATCAAACCTTGGTGCGACAGCTCTTCGTGATGACAAGACAGTCGGTTTTGGAGCTAAAGATATTCGTTTTGATCAGGAAAATATGGAAAAACGGATGTTCGAAGAGTTGAAAAAAACTTACCGCCCAGAGTTTATCAACCGTATTGATGAAAAAGTGGTCTTCCATAGCTTGTCAAGTCAAGATATGCAGGACGTGGTTAAGATTATGGTCAAACCATTGATTGCAAGTCTTGCTGAAAAAGGAATTGACTTGAAACTCCAAGCATCTGCCCTTAAGCTTCTAGCTCAGAAGGGATATGACCCAGAGATGGGAGCTCGCCCACTGCGCAGAACTCTGCAAACAGAAGTAGAAGACAAACTAGCAGAGCTCCTTCTTACAGGTGAACTGAAAGAAGGTAAGACACTTAAAATTGGTGTCAAAGTAGGTCAATTGAAATTCGACATTGTATAAAACAAGAACTATTAATCTATAATTTGTAGATCCACCCTCTTTATTGCCATCAAAAGCAGAAAGGAAGTAGAAGATGATGAATCAGATAATTCCAACCGGGATGACAGAAAAAGAGTACTTTGAAGTTCACGCTAGTCAAGCTGAATTTTTAGACTGGTACCACAAGCAAGCACTCCCTCAGTATGAAAAACCAAGTGTGACTGTGGATATGGTAGCCTATTGCTTTGCAGAAGGGAAAATGAAACTCTTTCTGATTCGTCGGAAGGCACACCCTTTTCAAAATTGTTTAGCGCTAGTTGGTGGTTTTATGGATAAAGGGGAAGATGCTGCCCATGCTTGTCAACGTGAGGTAAAAGAAGAAATTAATCTTGAACTTCCACTAGAAAAGATTGAACAGTTAGTGACAGTATCTACTCCTGGTCGTGATCCCAGAGGTTGGACAGTTACCATTGCCCACTTGGTTTACCTACCTAGTCGAGCTCTTGACTTAGTCCAGGCAGGAGATGATGCAAAAGAAGTCGTTCTTGTAGATGTTGATTTTCACACAGGCAAGTGTTACTTGGATGGCAAAGAACTTGACGAGAAGGACTTTGCATTTGACCACTTATCCATTATTCAAACATCCATCAAGAAGATTCAAGAAGCTATCGACTATGACGCTCGTTTCCTTTATTTACTAGAGGATGAGTTCACAGTGGATGATGGGTTAGCCCTCATTGAGACTCTATGCCCAGGCAAATCATGTACGAGTGATAGTTTCTTATCGAAATATGGTCATAGCATAGAGGAAGTTGGATTTAAACGGATTCCTCAGAAGGAAGTTATCACTATTTATCGATTAAAATAAAAAAGTGAGGTCGGGATTTTCTCGACCTCTTTTTGTTTAAGGATGTTTATCTTTATTAGAATTGCTCATGATTCGAATGAATAAATCTTTGTATTTATATTTTAAATAATGTTCGTGTAAATACAATAAAGCCACGTAGACAATCATGAAAATGGCAGTTAGGTAGAACAAATCAAATGTTGTTTGAGCGTAATGAGTAGCACCCCCATAAGAAACGAAAGCAGCTAAAATCAACCAAGGAAGATACTTGTAATAGTTTCTTAACATAAGCCTACACCTCCAATATCTTATTTCAATTTTATTATAGCCCTTCAAGAAAAAAATGCAAGCGATTACACTTATAAAATATAGTATTTTTAGTAGGAAAAATTTCCTGTTTTTTAAATTTTTAACGAATAATAGAGATAGGAGGATTAAAAAAAACAAATATAAATAAAAACCAAAACCATATATAAATAGTTGACAAACCCTAAAACAAATATTACAATAACATTACAGAAGTATTTCATAACATTTCAAAAAGATTACATGGGAGGCGCATCATGAAAACAAAACATTCAATTCGTTTACTAGCAGTAGCAGTATTGGCTTCAACTTTGCTTTTAGGAGCATGCGGAAATAAGAAAGAGAACACTGCAAGTGATAATTCTAGTAAGACAACACAAGCATCTTCTAGTTCTAAGGCGAGTTCTTCAAGTAAAGAGAACAAAACTCAGAAATCATCAAATTCAACTTCATCAGAAAAAGCTAAATCATCATCTTCTGATCAGTCAACGACTACTGCTAATCAATCGCAAGCAACACCAGCACCAGAAACAAAACAAAATCAAGAACCTTCTGCTAAGCAAACCCCTTCTCAAGCCCCATCCAATCAACAAGGAACACAAGCAAACCCGAATCAGTCAGCTTATGATCCAGCAACTGATCGCAAACTTCAAGACAAGCAGGCAGAACACAACAAACGTTATAAAGGCGTCTTGACTATGGTGGACAAAGACTTTTCGGCTGCAGCTGGGAATTGGAAGGGGGCTAATGGTGAAACTATCACGGTCTCATCAGGTGGCCAGTTTACAGTGGAATCTGCTGATGGTAAGAAAGAAAACTACTCTATCCAAAGTTATTCTTATACCCTTGATGATGGAAAATACAATGCGGAAGTAGGTGGTGGAAAAGTCATTCAAATTACAACAGGAGCGGATGGTACGGTATCTAGTGTTGTCTTGATTCAACCATAGAATTTAGTACTGAAATAATTTGTTTAAAAATAGCTCAGTTGATGAATACTTACAGCATTCCCAGTTGATAAGACGTCATACATGAACTCCAGAGATGAGACTAACTTAGGAGTATATGTAATCATGTCTACTTGAACTGACCGTTTTTCACTTAGTTTCTTTCAGAGAAAGTGGTATAATGAAAAAATCAAAGGGAAACGAGTGATGAATCAATGCCAGATAAATTAATTTTACCTCAAAATACACGACTAATGGGAATATTTCTTGGCTTTATAGGTGGTTCTTTGGATGTGTTCTGTCACATCCAGTACCATAGTTTGGTGGCAACACAGACAGGGAACATTCTTCTACTGATATCAGATTGGCACGATTCACATGTTATCAATACAATGCTGCGATTCTGCTCCATTATTTTCTTTTCCCTAGGATTTGTTTTTGCCTTACACGTGAAGGAATATCGTAAAACAGCCTATTGGCGGGTTAAGATGCTACTTCCCTTATTTATCGGAACCCTTGTTCTTCCCTTCTTTTCCCGCTTTCCTCTATTAGAAGTCCCTTTTATTGCTTTTGGAACTGGAATGATGATGCTGACATATACGGGCAGTTTGATTGAAGATCATCCCTATGTCATTTTTATGACTTCTGGAAATTACCGAAAAATGCTGACTGCTTTGTATCGCGTCGTTAGAGGAGAAGGAGACGTTCAAGAATATCGCCGTCAAGCCTTAAACTATGGGATTGTTGTAGGGAGTTTCGTAGTAGGGGCAATTAGTTTGGCTATATCTATGCATTTTTTCCATGAATGGTCTATTTGGATTGTCAGCTTCAATTTGTTTTTGATTATGTCCTACTATATAGCTAGGGTGAAGCAATTAGATTTACAAGATGAAAATATATAAAAAGGCAAGGCTCGTTTTTGAGCTTTGCCTTTTTGTGAAGTAGATAGAAGGTTATGCGTTGTTTAGTTGCAAGAGTGCTTCAATCTCTGCAAGAGTGCTGGCTTGTGAAATGGCTCCACGGAGTTTAGCAGCACCAGATGTCCCACGGAGGTAGTGAGGGGCTAAGCCGCGGAATTCGCGAACGGCAATGTGCTCGCCCTTGAGATCAATCAAGCGTTTCAGATGCTCATAAGCAATCTTCATCTTGTCTTCGAAGGTTAAATCAGGCAGGATTTCTCCTGTTTCAAAGTAATGATTGATTTGATTGAAGAGGTAAGGGTTGCCCATAGCGGCACGGCCAATCATGACCGCGTCGGCACCGACTTCTTCGATACGTTGTTTCGCTTCTTGAACCGTACGGATGTCTCCATTTGCAATAAATGGAATCTTGGTCAGAGCTTGCGCAACCTTGTGAAGGGTCTCGAGGTCAGCGTGCCCCGTATACATTTGTTCCCGAGTCCGTCCATGCATGGCGAGGGCAGAGACACCTGCTGCTTCAGCTGCGAGGGCATTCTCCACTGCTAGAGAAGGGTCCGACCAACCTGTCCGCATTTTGACAGTGAGAGGGATATCAAGGACAGATTGGACCTTGTTGATGATAGAGTAAATCTTATCTGGGTCCTTGAGCCACATAGCCCCAGCTTCGTTTTTCACAATTTTGTTAACTGGACAGCCCATGTTGATATCCACGATATCTGTCTTTGTATTTTCTTGGATAAATTCAGCTGCGCGAGCTAGGCTATCTTCATCGCTACCAAAAAGTTGGATGGAAACAGGGTTTTCGCCCTCGTCGATATGAAGCATGTGTAAGGTTTTTTCGTTGTTGTATTGGATACCCTTATCAGAGACCATTTCCATAACAACGAGCCCTGCGCCAAGTTCTTTTGCGATAGTACGAAAGGCTGAGTTGGTTACGCCAGCCATAGGTGCGAGGACCGTCCGGTTTGGGATCTCGACGTTCCCAATCATAAATGGTGTATTAAGATTTGTCACGAATGAGTTCCTCCAAGTCGTTTTCATCAAAGTTATAAGTTGTTTGGCAGAATTGACAAGTGATTTCTGCCCCATGGTCTTCCTCTTTCATTTCCTCAAGGTCTGAACTTGGAAGGCTGGCAAGAGCATCCATAAAGCGTTCTTTGCTACAGTCACATTGGAAACGAATTTCTTCTTCGGACAGACGTTTGTAGGGCTCGTCACCATAGATAGCCTTGAGAAGGGCTTCGATATGGTCGTCACTTTCTAGAAGAGTTGAAATGGCTGGCATCTCTTGGATTCGTTTTTCAAAACGAGCGATTTCTTCCTCTTTGGCATTTGGCAATACTTGGAGCAAAAAGCCACCTGCAACTTCGACCTTGTCGTCTTTGTCTAAAAGAACATTGAGGCCAACTGCTGAAGGCGTTTGTTGACTTTCTGTAAGATAGAAAGCTAGGTCTTCACCGATTTCTCCAGAGATGAGAGGAGTCATGGAGTTGTAGGGATTTCCAGTGCCATAGTCTGTAATGACTAGAAATTGACCATTGCCGACAAAAGGTCCGACAAGGACTTCGCCAGTTGCAGTCTTTTTGATGTCAACACCTGGATTTTGCACATAACCTTTGACGTTGCCCTTGGTATCTGCAACTGTGATAATGGCACCGAGGGAGCTAGTCCCAAGAACCTTGACGGTTAGCTTGGTATTCCCTTTTTCATTGGCAGCGAGAATCTGACTGGCGATTAAAGTACGACCAAGCGCTACAGTTGAACTAGCTTGGGTTTGATGTTTTTCTTGAGCAGTACGGACCGTTTCCGTGCTATCTAGAACAAAAGCACGAAAAGAACCACTTTCTGATATTGTTTTAATAATTTTATCCATAGCTACTATTTTAGCATAAAAATGCTTAAAGGGGGAGTGGTGTGTTTGCTAGTTCTGAGGATTATTCTGGTATTTTTTATATTATGTTCCGATTGAAGGAGAAAATGAAAGGGGTAACGAATATATTTAGGAGACTTGATGGGAAAAGCTGAGTCAAGTTAATTATTTACTATTAGATTTTATTTATTTTGTAAATAATTTTGTCTCGTTATTGGGATTTTAGTGGTAAGAGTCATTTGTTTTTTTATTTTAGGAAATTGGATAATAGAAGTATATAGTTTTTAAATTATGATATAATGAATAAAGTTAATTATCCTTGATAATATGATAGGGACTAATCCTAAAATGACAAATCAGGAGATGAGAAAAAGAGAAAAGGAGTCCATTTGGTATGAATTATTTTGAGGGGAATGAGTTTTTCCTTCTATTACTTGTGGTTTTACTGATTGGCTTTGTTTTAAACTATTTTGGCAAGCGTAAGGATTATTATATTTTAAGTCTGTCAATTTTATTTGCAGGAGCCATCTATGGTAAGAGTAAATCCATGGTTGTTTATCTATTGGCTTTCATCATCTACCAATATGTCCTAGTTTTCATAGCACAAAGAATGGATTCAAAACAGTTAAAACCTCTAGTTATGTTATCCATTTTACCTTTAGTGGTCAATAAAGTATTTGCAATAACCCAGCTACATTTGTTGGCTTTTATTGGGATTTCCTACATGTCCTTTAAGACCATTCAGATCATGCTAGAAATATCGGATGGTTTAATCAAAGAAAAAATCACTGTAAAAGATTATCTGCAGTTTCTACTCTTTTTCCCTACAGTTAGTTCTGGGCCAATCGATCGTAGCAGAAGATTTCTAAAAGAGATCAATGAAGTCATGCCTAGAAAAGACTACCTAGAGTTAGCAGGTGATGGTATTTATCGCATCGTTTTAGGTCTTCTCTACAAGGTTGTTTTATCAACCTATGTTTACCAGATACTACTTGCTCTAAGCAATACTGGTACAGTTGTCTACTCAATCAAATATATGTACCTGTATACTCTCTATCTGTTCTTTGACTTTGCGGGGTATAGTTTGATGGCTGTTGGAAGCAGCAATGTTTTGGGTATTCAGACACCGATGAATTTCAATAAACCTTTCTTGAGTATTGATATCAAGGATTTCTGGACTAGATGGCACATCACCTTGTCAACATGGTTGAGAGATTTCGTATTTTCAAGAGTTTTGATGCAGGTTATCAGAAAGAAGTGGTTTAAGAATAGATTACACAATGCAGCCTATGCCTATATGGTCAACATGTTGGTTATGGGATTTTGGCATGGAATTAGTGTCAGCTACATCGCTTATGGATTTTACCATGGAATCTTGATGTCTGGATTTGAAATTTATCAAAAGAAAAGCAATTTTTATAAGAAACATAAAAATAAAACTTGGTACAAGCTAATAAGTTGGTTTGTGACCATGAATTTAGTTATGGTTGGCTTCTTTATCTTTTCAGGTGAACCTTATAAGATAATTATGGCAATTCTAAGTAGATAAAGAGATTTGCTAAAACAAGGAGATTGGAAAAACAAGATGATTAAGTTAAAAGCATTTTTACTATCGCTTGTGCTCGTAATTGCGACTCTTGCTCTTTTAAATGTGACATATGTCAAGAAGATTGACGACTATTATAAAGTCAAGGACAATAGTATTCGCTACAGCACTTCTTATGAAAAGTATAAAAGTAGAGATATTCTAACAAATAATATCACTCCCAATACACTAGTTCTAATGGGTTCCTCAGAGTTAGTTGCGACGATAAATGAAGATTACCATCCCAATAAAATTTTTAACTACAATGATTTTAACATTATGCAGATAGGAACCAGTTACTCTCAAAATATCATTCAAGCTACGACCTTGAGCTCGATTGAGGGGGCTATGAGCAAGCGAAAAGTAGCCATCGTAGAGTCTGTTCAATGGTTCGAAAAGGATGGGACTCATCAAGACGCCTTCTTAAACAAGGCCTCTCAGGAACATATTTTTCACATGCTAGATAACGAGAAAATCAGTAAGGAAACGAAAGAAAAACTGATTAATCGCATTATTGAGATTACCAAAGGAAACAAACAACAAAATGATATCTATAAAAAGTATAAAAGCTATTTCATAGAAGGAAAAGGAACAATCATTGATAAAAAACTGTTGGAGTTTGACAATGCCGTTTATTCCTTTAAGCTTAAACGAAAATTCTATGAAAATCATGCCAAATCAGACTATCCTGCACTAGGGGATGAAACTCCGGATTATAATTGGGAGCAGATGACAGATCAGTTTGTAGAAGAAGTTAAAAAGAAAACAGATAACAATGATTATGCTGTGGATAATAACTACTACAATACCTACTTGAGAGACCGCTATGCTTCGTTGAAAGATTCTAACAAAGACTTGAGTTACATAGAGTCACCAGAGTATTCAGATATGGAACTCTTCTTGACAGTTGCTAAGGAATTGGGAATTGAAGTTGAAGTCATTATCTTTCCTGTAAATGGTAAATGGAATGATTACACAGGTGTTTCACGAGAAATGCGTGAAGAAACTTACAAAAAAATAGAAAATATTGCCAAAAACCACGGTGCTACGGTGTTAAACTATGGAAATAAAGAGTATGAAGATTACTTTTTATTCGACGTGATGCACGTTGGGGTGAAAGGATGGATGGAAGTTGAAAAAGAACTTTACAAATTTGCAAATGAAACTAACTGACACACATCGTTTACTATTGTGGACCTTGTTTTTCTACACAGTTATTTTAAGCATCGTAATCTACTGTTTTGTGACTGATTTTTCGAACATTCAAGATTTCATCTATAGTGAATTTTAAGATTACATATTATAAAAATCTCTAGATAAAGGGAATTCTACCGATAAAGTGAGACATAAGATAAGGCTCTATAATATTTATAGTGGGGAAGTCCTCTATAGGTAGTATAGAGCCTACTTTGTTGTAGCTCCCAATATAATCTATACTGGGAAACATTAAAGCTATCAGTAGAAGGTATCATATGGAACGATTTAATGATGTTGAAATGTAGTGGAAATGGACGGAAAACAATTGAAAAAATAGTTTATAAAGTGGTATAATAGCAGAAAATAAGTTAGTAAGAAATTGATTTTATTTTAGTTGAAAATTACAGGAATGAAAGGTTTTTCTTGATGAAACAGAGAAATGAACTCTATCTCTTTCTTGGTCGGACAGCCTTGTATTTTATCATTTTCTTGGGCCTGCTTTACTTTTTTAGTTATCTCGGTCAGGTTCAAGGTAGCTTTATCTATAATGAATTTTAACTTAAAGGAGAAACCCTATTGTGTCAAATAAACCAATAGTAGATATGATTGAAACCATTGAGCATTATGCTCAAAAGCAGCCTAATTTTCCGGTCTACAATGTCCTTGGAGAAGAGCATACCTATGGCCAATTGAAGGCTGATTCAGATAGCTTAGCAGCCCATATTGACCAAATGGGACTTCCTGAAAAGTCACCTGTTGTGGTCTTTGGTGGCCAAGAATATGAAATGTTAGCAACCTTTGTGGCCTTGACCAAATCTGGCCATGCCTATATCCCAATTGATAGCCATTCTGCTTTGGAGCGCGTGTCTGCCATTCTTGAAGTAGCAGAACCAAGCTTAATCATCGCTATCAATGAATTTCCATTGGGAAACCCAGCTGCTCCAATCATGCCCTTGGAGCAAGTGCGTGAAGCTTGTGCGGTTCAGCATGCCTATGATTTGCAACATCCGGTCAAAGGGGATGATAACTACTACATCATCTTTACTTCGGGGACGACCGGGAAGCCAAAAGGGGTGCAGATTTCACATGATAACTTGCTCAGCTTCACCAACTGGATGATTACAGACAAGGAGTTTGCAACGCCAGAACGTCCGCAAATGTTGGCGCAACCGCCCTATTCCTTTGACTTGTCTGTCATGTATTGGGCACCAACCTTGGCTCTTGGAGGAACGCTTTTTGCCCTCCCATCAGCCATTACTCAAGACTTCAAACAACTCTTTGCAACTATCTTTTCTCTTCCGATTGCTATCTGGACTTCGACACCATCTTTTGCAGATATGGCCATGCTGTCTGAAGATTTCAATGCTGAAAAGATGCCAGGCATTACCCATTTCTACTTTGATGGGGAAGAGTTAACTGTTAAAACGGCTCAAAAACTGCGTGAACGTTTCCCGAATGCGCGCATCATCAATGCCTATGGACCAACAGAAGCAACCGTTGCTTTGTCGGCGGTTGCTATCACAGATGAGATGTTAGCGACACTTAAACGCTTGCCAATTGGTTATACCAAAGAAGATTCTCCAACCTTCATCATTGATGAGGAAGGAAACAAATTGCCAAATGGAGAGCAAGGAGAAATCATCGTGTCTGGACCGGCTGTTTCAAAAGGTTATATGAATAATCCTGAGAAAACAGCAGAAGCTTTCTTCGAATTTGAAGGTCTGCCAGCCTACCATACAGGAGATGTTGGAACCATGACGGATGAAGGCCTTCTTCTCTACGGTGGACGGATGGATTTCCAAATCAAGTTTAACGGCTACCGTATTGAGCTAGAAGATGTTTCTCAAAACTTGAACAAATCTCAGTACATTGACTCGGCTGTTGCGGTACCGCGCTATAATAAAGATCACAAGGTTCAAAATCTCTTGGCCTATGTTATCTTAAAAGATGGGGTCAAAGAACAATTTGAGCGCGAGATTGATATTACCAAAGCGATCAAGGAAGACTTGGAAGATATTATGATGTCTTATATGATGCCTTCGAAATTCCTCTACCGTGACAGCTTGCCGTTAACTCCAAATGGGAAAATCGACATCAAAGGGTTGATTAGTGAGGTTAACAATAGATGATGGAGCTTCTTAAACAGCTTCCTCATATTGAGCCTTATGGGAATCCGCAGTACTTTTTGTATGTGATTACTGCTATTTTGCCAATCTTTATCGGTCTTTTTTCAAAAAACGTTTTGGCTGGTATGAAATATTGGTTAGTCTCTTCTTTATAGTCACTATGTTGACGGGAGGCAAGACCAATCAATTGGCTGCCTTGGGTATTTATCTGTGCTGGGAAATATTGCTCCTGCTTTTCTACAAGCACTATCGAAAAAGCAAGGATGGCAAGTGGGTATTCTACCTCGTTAGTTTTCTGTCCCTCCTTCCCATCATCTTTGTCAAGGTGCAACCAGCTATTAACGGTACACAGTCTCTGCTGGGATTCGTAGGAATCTCTTATTTGACCTTTCGTTCAGTGGGAATCATCATCGAACTTAGAGATGGAGTCATTAAGGATTTGAAAATGTGGGAGTATTTGCGTTTTCTTCTCTTTATGCCGACATTTTCAAGTGGTCCTATTGATCGTTTCAAACGTTTTAATGAAAATTATAAGACGATACCAGAGCGCGATGAGTTGCTAGATATGCTAGCCGAGTCCGTTCGGTATATCATGTGGGGATTTCTGTATAAATTTATCCTAGCCCATATTTTAGGCGAGATTTTATTACCACCGCTAAAGAATTTAGCTTTACAAACAGGTGGCGTCTTTAACTATTATGTAGTGGCCATCATGTACACATTTGGTTTGGAACTCTTCTTTGATTTTGCAGGTTACTCTATGTTTGCTATAGCTATTTCAAATCTGATGGGGATTCGTAGTCCGATCAACTTCAACAAACCCTTTTTGTCAAGAGATTTGAAAGAGTTTTGGAATCGTTGGCACATGAGTTTATCCTTCTGGTTTCGTGACTTTGTCTTTATGCGCATGGTCATGGTGATGACGAGAAAGAAGCTTTTTAAGAATCGAAATGTGACCTCAAGTGTCGCTTATATTGTAAATATGCTGATTATGGGGTTCTGGCATGGGATAACATGGTTTTATATCGTTTACGGGCTCTTTCATGGAGTGGGCTTAGTCATTAATGATGTCTGGGTTCGAAAGAAAAAAACGCTCAATAAAGAACGTAAGAAAGCAGGACGACCTCCCTTGCTTGAAAATCGTTGGGCTCAGTTGCTTGGCATGGTGATAACCTTCCATGTCGTAATGGTTTCATTCTTAATCTTTTCTGGATTTTTGAATGATTTATGGTTTAAAAAATAGAAGGAAATTAAAAAATGGATATCAAATCAGAAGTTATTGAAATTATCGATGAATTATTTATGGAAGATGTTTCTGACATGATGGATGAAGATCTTTTCGATGCAGGTGTCTTGGATAGTATGGGAACGGTTGAATTGATTGTAGAAATCGAAAATCGCTTTGATATACGTGTCCCGGTTACAGAATTTGGCCGTGATGATTGGAATACAGCCAATAAAATCGTGGCAGGGATTACGGAGTTAAAGAATGCTTAAACGCCTGTGGTTAATCTTCGGGCCGATTCTTATTGCAGGTTTATTGGTTCTTCTACTCATTTTTTCTATCCTAGTAGTAAGAGTCATAATCTAATGGAGGAAAAATACTCTGCAGCCTCAGTAAGTGCAGAAAGTTTCAAAGAGAGAAGTCAAAAAGTGAGAGCTCTCACGGATCCTAATATGCGTTTTATACCCTTTTTGGGTTCGAGTGAATGGATTCGTTTTGATAGCATGCATCCAGGAGTGTTGGCTGAAAAGTATAATCGCTCCTACCGTCCGTATTTTATCGGGCAGGCAGGAGCCGCTTCTCTTAGTCAATATTTTGGGATGCAACAAATCACATCTGAACTTGAAAACAAACAAGCGGTATTTGTAATCTCTCCACAGTGGTTTACAAAAGAGGATCATGACCCGACTATTTTTCAAACTTATTTTAACAATGATCAGTTGACTGCCTTCTTGGAGAATCAATCTGGAGACGTAGCTTCTCAATATGCGGCTAATAGACTCTTAAAGCAAAATCCAAGAGTTCCGATGAAAGGAATTGTTGAGAAGATAGCTAAGAATGAACAGTTGTCAGACTTTGATCAAACGATGGTTAATATCTCTGCCGAGTTCAATGAGAGACAAGCTGCCCTTTTTGGTCAATTCTCTATTCGAGGCCAATTAAAGTATAAAGATCATATTGAAAAATATTTGAGCAGTCTCCCAGATCAGTTTTCGTATGAAGAATTGGAAAATATTGCACGTAAGGATGCAGAGGAAAATACGACCAATAATGATTTGGGGATGGATAACCACTTTTACAATACTCAACTTAAGAAAGATTTAAAAAAGTGGGAAGGGTATCAAAAAAATTACAACTTCCTCCAGTCAAGGGAATACAATGATTTGCAGTTAGTGCTCAATCAATTTGCCAAATCTAAGGTGAATGTACTCTTTGTCTTTCAACCTGTCAATAAAAAATGGATGAATTATACCGGATTAAGTGAGGAAATGTATCAACACTCTGTTGAAAAGATCCGTTACCAGTTGGAAAGTCAAGGTTTTACCAATATTGCTGACTTTTCAAAAAACGGAGGAGATCCATACTTTGTCAAGGATACGATTCATATCGGTTGGTTAGGTTGGTTGGCGTTTGACAAGGTTGTAAATCCTTTTTTGAGCAATCCAACAACAGCACCTAGTTACCAAATGAATGATCGATTCTTTAGCCAGGATTGGGCAAATTACGATGGGAATATTAAAGATTTTCAATAAATAGCAAAAGAGCCCGAACCTTGTTTTGGGCTCTTTGTAATGAAAGATTTTTGGTAATGGACAGTGTTGTAGCGGCCTCTTCATTTGAATAAGGGTAAGTAAAAAGAGATCAAGAAAATGAAAACATAAAAAATTGTTTTCATCTTTTTTCTTGACTCTATACTTGGATGTGATATACTTAACTAGTAAACAAACAGACTGAAAGTACTGTAATAATAGAAAAATTGTTTGAAGAAAGGGGCAAATCATGAGACAATTAGCAACAGAAATTGATCATTTTTTAAATGAAGTAATCCTGAAAGCTGAAAATCAGCATGAAATTTTGATTGGTCATTGCACGAGTGAAGTGGCCTTGACGAATACCCAGGAGCATATTCTTATGCTCTTATCAGAGGAGTCATTAACGAATTCGGAGTTGGCTCGCCGTCTCAATGTCAGTCAAGCAGCTGTCACCAAGGCCATTAAGTCCTTGATTAAAGAGGGGATGTTGGAGACATCCAAGGATCCTAAGGATGCAAGAGTGATCTTCTATCAATTGACAGACTTGGCACGACCAATCGCTGAAGAGCACCATCATCATCATGAGCACACCCTCTCGACTTATGAACAAGTTGCTAGTCAATTCTCGGCTGAGGAGCAAAAAATTATCCAGCGGTTTTTAACTGCTTTAGTAGGAGAAATCAAGTAATGAGATACATCACAGTAGAGGATTTGTCCTTCTATTATGACAAGGAACCTGTGCTTGAGCATATCAATTACAGTGTTGATAGTGGGGAATTTGTCACCCTCACTGGAGAAAATGGAGCCGCCAAGACGACTCTTATCAAGGCTAGTCTTGGTATTCTACAACCAAGATTTGGAAAAGTTACCATTTCAAAGACCAATACTCGTGGGACAAAACTAAGAATCGCCTACCTTCCTCAACAGATTGCCAGTTTTAATGCAGGCTTTCCAAGTACCGTTTATGAATTTGTCAAATCAGGTCGCTATCCAAGAAAAGGTTGGTTCCGTCGTCTAAATGCTCACGATGAGGAACATATCAAGGCTAGTTTAAACTCTGTTGGTATGTGGGAACATCGGGATAAACGCATTGGCTCCCTTTCTGGCGGGCAAAAGCAAAGGGCTGTTATCGCACGTATGTTTGCTTCAGATCCTGATATCTTTATCTTGGATGAGCCGACGACAGGGATGGATGCGGGAACCAAGGATGAGTTTTATGAACTCATGCACCACAGTGCCCACCATCATGGCAAGGCTGTTTTGATGATTACTCACGATCCTGAAGAAGTTAAGGACTACGCAGATCGTAATATTCACCTGGTCCGAGACCAAGATTCCCCATGGCGTTGCTTCAATGTCCATGAAAGTGACCAGGAGGTGGAGCATGTTTAATCTATTGTCTTATGATTTTATGCAGCGAGCCTTTTTGGCTGTTATTGCCATGAGTCTCTTTTCACCAGTTCTTGGGACCTTCCTAATCTTGCGTCGTCAAAGTCTTATGAGTGATACTTTGAGTCACGTCTCGCTTTCAGGGGTTGCCTTTGGCTTGGTTTTAGGAATTTCTCCGACCATTTCAACCATTGTGATTGTCTTGATTGCAGCGGTCTTCCTTGAATACCTACGTACGGTTTATAAAAGCTTTATGGAGATTGGGACAGCCATTCTCATGTCTACAGGCCTTGCAGTTTCACTTATTGTTATGAGTAAGGGTAAGAGCTCTAGCTCTATGAGTCTGGACCAATACCTTTTTGGTTCTATTGTGACTATTAGTCAAGAGCAGGTCATTGGTCTCTTTGTTATTGCAGCGGTTGTTTTAATCCTGACCTTCCTCTTTTTAAGACCTATGTATATTCTAACTTTTGATGAGGATACAGCTTTTGTCGATGGTCTTCCAGTGCGTACCATGTCTATTCTCTTTAACATGGTAACGGGTGTGGCTATTGCACTCATGATCCCAGCAGCGGGAGCGCTTTTGGTATCGACTATCATGGTCTTACCAGCAAGTATTGCTTTGCGTCTAGGTAAAAACTTTAGTTCTGTGATGATACTTGCTAGCGTCATTGGTTTTCTAGGCATGGTTGCGGGGCTTTATATTTCCTATTATGCAGAGACACCACCAAGTGCAAGTATCACCATTATCTTTGTAGTTGTCTTTTTAGTAGTCAGCTTACTCAAACGTTTTATCAAATAGGAGAAGAAAATGAAAAAACTAAGCCTACTTTTGGCAAGTCTTGTGACCTTATTCTTAGTCGCTTGCTCTAATCAAAAACAAGCAGACGGGAAATTAAATATCGTGACAACTTTCTACCCTGTCTACGAATTTACCAAGCAAGTAGCAGGGGATACAGCCAATGTCGAACTTTTAATCGGGGCTGGAACAGAGCCACATGAATATGAACCATCACCTAAGGCAGTCGCTAAAATCCAAGATGCTGATGCCTTTGTTTATGAGAATGAAAATATGGAAACTTGGGTTCCTAAACTTTTAGAATCTCTAGATGCAAAAAAAGTAAAAACCATTAAAGCTACTGGAGATATGTTGCTTCTTCCAGGAAGTGAAGAAGAGGAAGACCATGACCATGGTGAAGAAGGTCATCATCACGAGTATGACCCTCATGTATGGTTGTCTCCTGCGCGTGCCATTAAGCTTGTAGAGCACATCCGTGACAGTTTATCAGCTGACTATCCTGATAAAAAAGCAACCTTTGAGCAAAATGCAGCTGCCTATATCGAGAAATTGCAAGCTCTGGACAAGGCCTATACTGAAGGACTTTCTAGTGCAAAACAAAAGAGTTTTGTGACTCAGCACGCTGCCTTTCGTTATCTTGCCTTGGACTACGGACTCACTCAAGTCTCTATCTCTGGGCTTTCGCCAGATGCGGAACCCTCAGCAAGCCGCTTGGCAGAATTGACCGAGTACATCAAGAAAAACAAAATCTCTTATATCTACTTTGAAGAAAATGCTTCTCAAGCCCTAGCGAATACCCTCTCAAAAGAAACAGGAGTGAAGTTAGATGTTCTGAATCCTCTTGAAAGCTTGACCGAAGAGGACATGAAGGTTGGAGAAACCTATATCTCTATCATGGAGAAAAACCTCAAGGCACTCAAGCAAACAACTGATCAGGCAGGAGCAGAGATTGAACCAGAAAAGGCAGAGGAAACTAAAACCGTTCAAAATGGCTACTTTGAGGATGCAGATGTTAAGGACCGTACCCTGAGTGATTATGCTGGCAACTGGCAGTCAGTCTATCCTTTCCTTGAGGATGGGACTCTTGATCAAGTATTTGACTACAAGGCTAAATTGACTGGTAAGATGACCAAGGATGAATACAAAGCCTACTATCAAAAAGGTTACCAAACAGATGTAAACAAGATTAATATTGCAGATAATACTATGGAATTTATCCAAGGAGGCCAAAGTAAGCAATATACTTATAAGTATGTCGGCAAGAAAATTTTGACTTATAAGAAAGGAAATCGTGGAGTACGCTTCCTCTTTGAAGCGACTGATGCAGACGCTGGACAATTCAAGTATGTTCAGTTTAGCGACCACAATATCGCTCCGGTCAAGGCAGAGCATTTCCATATCTTCTTTGGAGGCACTAGCCAAGAAGCCCTCTTTGAAGAGATGGACAACTGGCCAACCTACTATCCAGATGGCTTATCAGGTCAAGAGATTGCTCAAGAAATGTTGGCTCATTAAATCCAAACAATCCTTCCTACACGGGGAGGGTTTTTCTTGTGTTATCAGCGTTGAGCATCTGGATTGACATTGGCTGAGAAGGGAGTACAATAGATGTAATTAAAATAGTTACAACAAAGAGAGGTTTTCTATGGTTTATGAATATAATAGTCAGATTTATTTGGCTGAAGTAGCTTTAAATGTTAAGGACTTAGAAAGTCAGACAGCATTTTATCATCAGTTGCTTGGGTTGGAGATTTTGAATCAATCGGAAAATCAAGTTCTTTTAGGTGCCGGTGGGAAACCGCTAGTTCGGCTAATTAAGACAGATGACATTAGCATTCCTAAGCAAAGTTATGGTCTTTATCATATGGCACTTCTTTTGCCGACTCGTGAAGATTTGGTTAATGTTTTTAAACACTTATTAGACTTAAAGATTCCATTAGTTGGTGGAGCTGATCATGGCTATAGTGAGGCTATCTATCTAGAAGACCTGGAGGGTAATGGCATAGAACTCTATAGAGATAAGCCTGTGACAGTCTGGGATATTCGTGAGGATGGCCGTATTATTGGTGTGACAGAAGAACTCTCTGCTCAAGATATCTACCAACTAGGAAAAGAAATCGAGCCTTTTGCAATTGCAAGTGGCACTCGCATGGGGCATGTTCACCTATCTGTTAAGAATAGCCGAGAAGCGAGTACATTCTATCAAGAGTCTCTAGGTCTGGAGGATAAATTCACGATTCCACATGCCAGTTGGATCGCATCGGGGGATTATCATCATCATTTGGCTGTCAACGAATGGGGTGGTAAAAGGTTAGCTCGACGTGAGAATGGATTGACAGGCCTAGCCTACTATGTGGTTGAAGTTGAGAACAAAGAGGAATTATTAAAAGTATTTGCTCAATCTCAAAGTAGCGAAGCGGTAACTCAGTGGTTTTCGTCCTCAGAATTCAGCATGACTGATAAAGACGGTATCGTTACGCGAGTTAGAGTCGAAAATTAGAATAGAGTGGTTCGGTCTAGATTAGTACTAGTTTGAACCACTCTTTTTCTATTCAGTTTTTTCGAGAATGAAAAGCTCTTTTGTTATGTACTTACTGTCCTTACATCCTAATTTTTCATAGCTAGTAATTAAGGGATTTATGTAACTATGAGAAAAATTACAAAATTATGAAAATTACCTTTTCTGAAAACAAGCCACAACTATACTAAAGCAAGAAAAATCCTTCAAAGGACTTGAAAAATTAGAGAAAATCGGGTATAATATGACTAATCATTTGTCGTAGGTTTTGTCTGAAATATTGTCCGGACAAGGCTCACAGCAGTTAAATCTCCTGAAAAAAGTCAGATTTAACTGCTCTTTTTGTGCTTTTTTTCGGTATTTTTTGCATCTGTAACAGAGATTTAAAGATTCTGAAAAATTAGTCAAGGGGGATAAGTTGATAGGGGTTTTAGAACCATTAAACGATAATTATTAGCTTAGGTGACTAAGCTTGGAACTTTATTTACAAAGGAGAATCATCTTGGCAGGACATGACGTTCAATACGGGAAACATCGTACCCGTCGTAGTTTTTCAAGAATCAAAGAAGTTCTTGACTTACCAAATTTGATTGAAATTCAAACTGATTCATTTAAAGATTTCCTAGACCATGGTCTGAAGGAAGTGTTTGAAGATGTATTGCCAATTTCAAACTTCACAGAAACAATGGAGTTGGAATTTGTTGGCTACGAAATCAAAGAACCTAAATATACGCTTGAAGAAGCTCGCATCCATGATGCTAGTTATTCAGCACCAATCTTTGTAACTTTCCGCTTGATTAACAAAGAAACTGGCGAAATCAAAACTCAAGAAGTCTTCTTTGGAGATTTCCCAATCATGACTGAGATGGGTACTTTCATCATCAATGGTGGTGAACGTATTATCGTATCACAGTTGGTGCGTTCTCCAGGTGTTTACTTTAATGATAAAGTAGACAAAAACGGTAAAGTGGGCTACGGTTCAACTGTAATCCCTAACCGTGGAGCTTGGTTGGAACTTGAAAGTGACTCAAAAGACATCGCCTACACTCGTATCGACCGTACACGTAAAATTCCATTTACGACTTTGGTTCGTGCTCTTGGTTTCTCAGGCGATGACGAAATCTTTGATATCTTTGGTGACAGCGAGTTGGTTCGCAACACTGTTGAAAAAGATATCCATAAAAACCCAATGGACTCTCGTACAGACGAAGCTTTGAAAGAAATTTATGAGCGTCTTCGTCCAGGGGAACCAAAAACTGCTGAGAGTTCACGTACCTTACTTGTGGCTCGTTTCTTCGACCAACGTCGTTATGACTTGGCAGCTGTTGGACGCTACAAGATTAACAAGAAATTAAATATTAAAACTCGTTTGCTCAACCAAACAATCGCTGAACCATTGGTAGACCCTGAAACTGGTGAAATCTTGGTTGAAAAAGGTACTGTCATAACTCGCGATGTCATCGAAAGCATCGAAAGTCACTTGGATGGCGATTTGAATAAGATTGTCTACACTCCAAATGACTCAGCTGTTTTGACAGAACCAGTTGTTCTTCAAAAATTCAAGGTTGTGGCACCAACTGATCCAGACCGTGTTGTAACAATCATCGGTAATGCAAACCCAGAGGATAAAGTTCGCACGATCACTCCTGCAGATATCCTTGCTGAAATGAGCTACTTCCTTAACTTGGCTGAAGGCATCGGTCGTATCGATGATATCGACCACCTCGGAAACCGTCGTATTCGTGCTGTTGGTGAATTGCTTGCCAACCAAGTACGTCTTGGACTTTCACGTATGGAACGTAATGTTCGTGAACGTATGTCTGTTCAAGATAACGAAGTATTGACACCTCAACAAATCATTAACATCCGTCCAGTGACTGCGGCGATCAAAGAATTCTTTGGTTCTTCACAATTGTCACAGTTCATGGACCAACACAACCCACTTTCTGAGTTGTCTCACAAACGTCGTTTGTCTGCCTTAGGGCCTGGTGGTTTGACACGTGACCGCGCTGGATATGAAGTGCGTGACGTGCACTACACTCACTATGGTCGTATGTGTCCAATCGAAACACCTGAAGGACCAAACATCGGTTTGATCAACAACTTGTCTTCTTACGGACACCTCAACAAGTATGGTTTCATTCAAACACCATACCGTAAAGTTGACCGTGCAACTGGTAAAGTTACCAACGAAATTATTTGGTTGACTGCCGATGAAGAAGATGAATACACAGTAGCACAGGCTAACTCTAAATTGAACGCAGATGGAACTTTTGCTGAAAAAGTTGTCATGGGACGTCACCAAGGGGTTAACCAAGAATATCCAGCATCTAGTGTAGATTACATGGACGTTTCTCCTAAGCAGGTAGTTGCCGTTGCGACAGCATGTATTCCTTTCTTGGAAAACGATGACTCCAACCGTGCCCTCATGGGTGCCAACATGCAACGTCAGGCTGTTCCGTTGATCGATCCTAAAGCGCCTTTCGTTGGTACTGGTATGGAATACCAAGCAGCCCATGATTCAGGAGCTGCAGTTATTGCACAACATGGTGGTAAGGTTACCTATGCGGATGCGGACAAAGTAGAAGTTCGCCGTGAAGATGGGTCTCTTGATGTTTACCACATCCAAAAATTCCGTCGTTCAAACTCAGGTACTGCTTATAACCAACGTACCCTTGTTCGAGTTGGCGATGTCATCGAAAAAGGTGACTTTATCGCTGATGGACCTTCTATGGAAAAAGGTGAAATGGCGCTTGGACAAAACCCAATCGTTGCCTACATGACATGGGAAGGTTACAACTTTGAGGATGCCGTTATCATGAGCGAACGCTTGGTGAAAGACGATGTTTACACATCTGTTCACCTCGAAGAATACGAATCAGAAACACGCGATACAAAGCTTGGACCTGAAGAAATTACTCGTGAAATTCCAAACGTTGGTGAAGATGCCCTTAAAGACCTCGACGAAATGGGTATTATCCGTATCGGTGCTGAGGTTAAAGAAGGAGATATCCTTGTAGGTAAAGTAACACCTAAGGGTGAAAAAGACCTTTCTGCTGAAGAACGTCTCTTGCACGCTATCTTCGGTGACAAATCTCGTGAAGTTCGTGATACTTCCCTTCGTGTACCACACGGTGCCGATGGTGTCGTTCGTGATGTTAAAATCTTTACACGTGCAAATGGTGATGAATTGCAATCTGGTGTCAACATGCTGGTTCGCGTATACATCGCACAAAAACGTAAGATTAAGGTCGGAGATAAGATGGCCGGACGTCACGGAAACAAAGGGGTTGTCTCTCGTATCGTTCCTGTAGAAGACATGCCTTACCTTCCAGATGGAACTCCTGTCGATATCATGTTGAATCCACTTGGGGTACCATCACGTATGAATATCGGTCAGGTTATGGAACTTCACCTTGGTATGGCGGCTCGTACTCTTGGTATCCACATCGCAACGCCAGTCTTTGACGGAGCAAGTTCTGAAGATCTTTGGGACACTGTCAAAGAAGCAGGTATGGATAGCGACGCTAAGACTATCCTATACGATGGTCGTACTGGTGAACCATTTGATAACCGTGTGTCAGTTGGTGTCATGTACATGATCAAACTTCACCACATGGTTGATGATAAATTGCACGCTCGTTCAGTCGGACCATACTCAACCGTTACACAACAACCACTCGGAGGTAAAGCTCAGTTTGGTGGACAACGTTTCGGTGAGATGGAGGTTTGGGCGCTTGAAGCCTATGGTGCATCAAATGTTCTTCAAGAAATCTTGACTTACAAGTCTGACGATATCAACGGACGTTTGAAAGCTTATGAAGCTATTACAAAAGGAAAACCAATTCCAAAACCAGGTGTTCCAGAATCGTTCCGAGTTCTTGTAAAAGAATTGCAATCTCTTGGTCTTGACATGCGTGTCCTTGACGAAGACAATCAAGAAGTGGAACTTCGTGACCTTGATGAAGGAATGGACGAAGATGTCATCCACGTAGATGACCTTGAAAAAGCCCGCGAAAGAGCAGCTCAAGAGGCTAAAGCAGCCTTTGAAGCAGAAGAAAATGCAAAAGCGGAAGCAACAGAAGAAGCTGCTGAATAAGAATAAGCAGTTCACTTATAATAGAAAGGGAAGAAATAGTGGTTGATGTAAATCGTTTTAAAAGTATGCAAATCACACTAGCTTCTCCAAGTAAAGTCCGTTCATGGTCTTATGGAGAAGTCAAAAAACCTGAAACAATCAATTACCGTACGTTGAAACCAGAACGTGAAGGACTCTTTGACGAAGTGATCTTTGGTCCTACAAAAGACTGGGAATGTGCTTGTGGTAAATACAAACGCATTCGTTACAGAGGGATTGTTTGTGACCGTTGTGGTGTTGAAGTAACGCGTACAAAAGTTCGTCGTGAACGTATGGGGCACATCGAGTTAAAAGCTCCTGTATCTCATATCTGGTATTTCAAGGGGATTCCAAGCCGTATGGGCTTGACCCTTGACATGAGTCCTCGTGCCCTCGAGGAAGTTATCTACTTTGCTGCTTACGTGGTGATTGATCCAAAAGATACACCACTTGAGCACAAGTCTATCATGACAGAGCGTGAATACCGTGAACGCTTGCGTGAGTTTGGTCATGGTTCATTCGTTGCCAAAATGGGTGCCGAAGCTATCCAAGACCTCTTGAAACAAGTAGATCTTGAAAAAGAAATTGCTGAACTCAAAGAAGAGTTGAAAACAGCTACTGGACAAAAACGTGTGAAAGCTATCCGTCGTTTAGATGTTTTGGATGCTTTCCACAAGTCTGGAAACAAGCCTGAATGGATGGTTCTTAACATCCTTCCAGTTATTCCACCAGATCTTCGTCCAATGTTGCAGTTGGATGGTGGCCGTTTTGCCTCATCTGACTTGAACGACCTTTACCGTCGTGTTATCAACCGTAACAATCGTTTGGCTCGTTTGCTTGAGTTGAACGCGCCAGGTATCATCGTTCAAAATGAGAAGCGTATGCTTCAAGAAGCGGTTGACGCTTTGATTGACAATGGCCGTCGTGGTCGTCCAATTACAGGACCAGGTAGCCGTCCGCTTAAATCATTGAGCCATATGCTCAAAGGGAAACAAGGACGCTTCCGTCAAAACTTGCTCGGTAAACGTGTTGACTTCTCAGGGCGTTCTGTTATTGCCGTTGGTCCAACTCTTAAGATGTACCAATGTGGTGTGCCACGTGAAATGGCGATTGAGCTCTTTAAACCATTCGTTATGCGTGAAATCGTAGCTCGCGATATCGTTCAAAACGTTAAAGCGGCTAAACGCTTGGTAGAACGTGGAGATGAACGTATCTGGGATATCCTCGAAGAAGTTATCAAAGAACACCCAGTACTTTTGAACCGCGCACCTACCCTTCACCGTTTGGGTATCCAAGCCTTTGAACCTGTCTTGATTGACGGTAAAGCCCTTCGCTTGCACCCGCTTGTCTGTGAAGCCTACAATGCCGACTTTGACGGTGACCAAATGGCCATCCACGTACCGCTTTCAGAAGAAGCCCAAGCAGAAGCTCGTATTTTGATGCTTGCTGCTGAGCATATCTTAAACCCTAAAGATGGGAAGCCAGTTGTTACTCCATCTCAGGACATGGTTTTGGGTAACTACTACTTGACTATGGAAGAAGCTGGTCGTGAAGGCGAAGGTATGGTCTTCAAGGACCGTGACGAAGCTGTCATGGCTTACCGTAATGGTTATGTTCACCTCCACTCACGTGTTGGTATCGCAACAGATAGCCTTAACAAACCATGGACAGAAGAGCAAAAACACAAAATCTTGCTTACAACTGTTGGTAAAATCCTCTTCAACGATATCATGCCAGAAGGACTACCTTACTTGCAAGAGCCAACAAATGCTAACTTGACAGAAGGTGTCCCGGCTAAGTACTTCTTGCCATTAGGTGGAAATATCAAGGAAGCTATTGAAGGGCTTGAACTCAACCCACCATTCAAGAAGAAAAACCTTGGAAATATCATCGCTGAAATCTTCAAACGTTTCCGTACGACAGAAACATCTGCCCTACTTGACCGTATGAAGAACCTCGGTTACCACCATTCAACTCTTGCAGGTTTGACAGTGGGTATTGCTGATATTCCAGTCGTTGAAGACAAGGCTGAAATCATCGAAGAATCACACAAACGTGTAGAACAAATCACAAAACAATTCCGTCGTGGTATGATCACAGACGATGAGCGCTACAATGCTGTTACAGCTGAATGGCGTGCGGCCCGTGAAAAACTCGAGAAACGTTTGGTTGCCAACCAAGATCCTAAGAACCCTATCGTTATGATGATGGACTCTGGAGCCCGTGGTAACATCTCAAACTTCTCACAGCTTGCCGGTATGCGTGGTCTGATGGCTGCTCCGAACGGACGTATCATGGAATTGCCAATCCTTTCAAACTTCCGCGAAGGTTTGTCAGTACTCGAAATGTTCTTCTCAACTCACGGTGCCCGTAAAGGTATGACCGATACGGCCCTTAAGACAGCCGACTCAGGTTACTTGACTCGTCGTTTGGTTGACGTTGCCCAAGACGTTATCATTCGTGAGGATGACTGTGGAACTGACCGTGGTCTCTTGATCCGCTCTATTACTGAAGGTAAAGAGATGATTGAGTCTCTCGAAGAACGTCTCAATGGTCGTTACACTAAGAAAACTGTTAAACACCCAGAAACTGGCGCTGTTATCATCGGTCCAAATGAATTGATTACAGAAGACAAGGCTCGTGAAATCGTCAATGCTGGTGTTGAAGAAGTGACTATCCGCTCAGTATTTACATGTAACACTCGTCATGGTGTTTGCCGTCACTGTTACGGTATCAACTTGGCGACTGGTGATGCGGTTGAAGTTGGTGAAGCAGTTGGTACAATCGCTGCCCAATCTATCGGGGAACCTGGTACACAGCTTACAATGCGTACCTTCCACACGGGTGGTGTTGCCTCAAATACCGATATCACTCAGGGTCTTCCTCGTGTCCAAGAAATCTTTGAAGCCCGCAATCCTAAAGGGGAAGCGGTCATCACAGAAGTCAAAGGGGAAGTTACAGCAATCGAAGAAGATGCTTCAACTCGTACTAAGAAAGTCTTCGTTAAAGGTGAAACTGGCGAAGGCGAATACGTGGTACCATTCACAGCACGTATGCGTGTAGAGGTTGGCGATCAAATCTCTCGTGGTGCAGCATTGACAGAAGGTTCTATCCAACCAAAACGTCTCCTTGCTGTACGTGATGTCTTGTCAGTTGAAACTTACCTCCTCGGTGAAGTACAAAAAGTATACCGTAGCCAAGGGGTAGAAATCGGTGACAAACACATCGAGGTTATGGTTCGTCAAATGATCCGCAAAGTCCGTGTCATGGATCCAGGTGATACAGACCTTCTCATGGGTACTCTCATGGATATCAACGACTTTACAGATGCCAACAAAGATGTTCTTATCGCAGGTGGTGTTCCAGCAACTGGTCGCCCAGTCCTTATGGGAATCACCAAAGCCTCACTTGAAACCAATAGTTTCTTGTCAGCAGCTTCCTTCCAGGAAACAACTCGTGTCCTTACAGACGCAGCTATCCGTGGTAAGAAAGACCATCTCCTTGGTCTCAAGGAAAATGTTATCATCGGTAAGATCATCCCAGCTGGTACTGGTATGGCTCGCTACCGTAACCTTGAACCACAAGCAGTCAACGAAGAATCCCTCCTTGCAGATTCACAAGAAGAGCAAGTAGATGCCCAAGTCGAGACTGTTGAAACAAGTGAATAAACCTATTTATCCAAAAGAGGGGCAATTCCCTCTTTTGGTGTGTATAGGAAATGAAATCGTAATGTATATTTTCTTGAAATAATAGTAAAAAAATGGAATAAATGTATATTGATTTCAACTTTCAAAACAATGAGCATAATGCTTGGTTTTTAAGTACAATAGTGCTAAAATAGGAGCGTTGCATGTTTGGGATTTTGTAAAAAACAATGCATAAATTATAACAATATATACACTCCCGAAAGGGTAATGGAGGTAAATCATGAAAAATGATCTGTTTAACGACCGAATTAGTCGATTCTCGATCCGTAAGCTTCATGTAGGAGTTTGCTCGGTCTTACTCGGAACGTTGGTAATGCTCGGAACTGCTACAGGTGTCGGAGCTGATGAAGTAACTGAAGAAAAACAAGCTGACGGAGTTGCAGCTACAACAGAAGTAGAGAAAACTGAAGCTCCTCTAACTACAGAAGCAGCACCTGCTAAAGAAGTAACTTATCAAGCAGAAGCAGCACCTGCAGTTTCTACTGAAGTTAAACCTGAGCTAAATAGCGACAATTTGGCAGCTTACGTTGCTGAAATTGAAGCAAACGTGGCAAATGGGAAATACAGCAACAAGACAGACGAGAGCGTTGAAATTCTTAAGGTAGGTCTTGCTAATGCTAAAAATGCACTTACTTCTGCTACAAGCCAAGCTGAACTTGACGCAGCTTACCAATCACTTGTAACTATTGTCAATTCTAAGCTTAAAAACAAAGAAAAAACTGTAGCCGAAGAAAAAGTAGCAGCTACTGAAAAGACAGAAGCCACTACAGGTAAACCTGCAGAAAACAATAAGCCAGCTGAAGGTACTAACGCAATCGCAAATACAGGGAAAAACGACCCTCGTAATGGGAAAGAGATTGACAAAAACACAGCCTTCCGTGCAGATACAGCGACAGCTACTGGTGTAGGAGCAGACGTTGTCGATGCAACTTCAACTCCAAAGGTTGAAAAACCAGGATATACAACAGACCTTGACGCAAAATCTTTGACTAGCCAGATTACATGGTTGGACTTTGGAGATGTAGCCAACTGGACAGGAACCACTACGACATTAGTACCTGCCGCCGAAACTAAACCAACTGAAAACTTACAAGAGAAAATGGCTCTTCAAGTTGGAGCTACCTATACTAAGGAAATCATGCCTGGATATGTGGTGACCATCAAAGTTAAGTCTTTGAAACCCTTCCAAGCAACTGAAATCTATAAGAAGCGACTAGAAAGCCAAGGAGCTACTGACGCAGAAAAAGCAACCTATGATCCAAATGCTCGAAACGGTTTTGTCAATAATTCAAGTTCACCTACTTCTAAGTTACATTTCAATAACGGTGATGAGGCCATGATTACCGCAGAGCCTCAAAATGGTTATACCGAAGTTAAACATGAAGGAATTGATACCAAAGCCAAGAAGACAACCATTGCTTCAGCGATAAATGGTGGAAATATTGGTGTGCAATTTGAAATTTCTGCCACCTTCCGTGGTAAAGTTGTTAAACCGGCTATTGTAATGGCTGATGGTGAGTCTGCCAACCCTGGTGAATTTGTTATGTTCACTACCAACGGACAAGGTTGGCAACATCTTGGAGAATGGAAAAAAGATTATAGAAGATATAGTGTACCGTACATGATACAAGATACGGATAATCTTTTTGGCCCTAACCCTACGACTACTATTAATGGTAAATCATTCTACGGAATTAACCTTAACCAACTTCGCGGGTCTAATCAAGTTGGCCCAGATAAGAAACCAGTCGCTTGGAAGTATTTTGGGAACCCTGACCAAGTAACTGGTGGTCTTGGGACTGGTGTCTTTGGGCCAAATATTTCTGCAGGCGATTCCTCTGTTCCCCTTGTTATGACGCGTGGAGCATCTGAAGTGGGACTTTACATCGCTTCGGGTGGTAAACAGTCTGCTATGCTAGGGTTCTTCCCACTTGATGAAGGGGATGCTCCTGAGTCATACGGTAAGGCAGTTCATACCATTGCAACTGTTGACGGTGTTACTGGAGCTAAAGTAAATCAACCGTATCTTGGTAATGTGAGCCCAGATATGGATGAAAACACTACTCAAGACTGGTTCGGTGATGATAAGGCAACTACGGCCGATGAAGGAATTAACCAATTGCTTCCAGATGAACTCAAAGGTACAACCAATGAGATGATTAAGATGGATCGTACACGCCCAGGTAACTACAAAATGTCAATTCAAGCTCATACGGATGGAGCTTCAGAAGCACATATCTATGGTTGGGTAGACTTTAACCAAAATGGTAAATTCGATGAGGATGAACGCTCAAATCTCGCTACAATCACACAAGATGGCACTGTTGAGTTGACCTTTGCAAACAGCAAGACTTACGTCGACCCAAGCGTTAAAGAGTTAGGTGCTCGTGTTCGTATCGCTAAGAAAGCGAACGAGATCGAAAGCCCAACTGGCATGGCCTTCTCAGGTGAAGTAGAAGACTTCAAGACTCAAATCACCCACCCACCAAAAGGAGAATTTAAGGAAACAAGTGGCCCTCAAGGTACGAAACAATCAGCAACTGTAACCTTTACAGCACGTGGAGAACATAAGTTTGAACGTGATTCTACTGCTATTATTGATGAAACTGTAGAACCATACATTGTTGACAAAGATGGCAACCGAGCAACCCTTGACGCAGACGGTTACTATGTCGTTCAAGGACAAGGTAAGTACAAGATTACTGCTAAAGGTAAAGATGTAGATGTTGAGTTTATTCCTGAGGACAACTTCCTAGGAACAGCTGATGGTATCTCTATCCGTCGTTCAGATAATAATGGTTATGATACTGGTTGGTCAACAAAATTCCCAGACCAAGAAGCAAACGTTAATGGTCAGTTGAATACCATGGATGGTCTTTACATCCCAACAGTTACTCCGATTGAAATCGAAGGGGTTGACAAAACATCTAAAGATATTCAAGGTGCAACTCAAAAAGAAACACCTACCTTTAATACAACAGCTTCTAACTCAGCTGGTGATAAGATTGTTATTGCTCCAAGCACGGACTATCCTGCTAAGTTGGTAGATCCAGCAACAGGTCTTACTACTGATGCGACATCTGTAACAGTAGCAGGAGAAGGGACTTACACTATTAATCCTACAACTGGTGAAGTAACCTTCACTCCAGAACCAAGCTTTACTGGTACAGCCAAAGGTGTGGAAGTTACATTGTCAGCGCCAGTTGGACGAAATAAAGACGGTCAGATTCAAAAAGAGTACATTAAGACTGCTACAGCTAAGTACACACCAACTGTAGTAGGAGTAACACCAACCGCAACACCAGCAGAAACAAAAGATATTCAAGGTGCAACTCAAACAGGTAAGCCTGAATTCAAGGGTGGTACAGTTGAAGTTAACGGTGTTGAAAAGACTGTTCCAATCAACGAAGATGTTCCAGCAACATTTGACGATGGTTCAACAACTAAGACTGTTGAAGGTGTTGGTAAATTTACAGTTGCAGCAGATGGAACAGTAACATTCGTTCCAGAACCAAACTTTGTAGGAACTGCCCCAGCAGTGACAGTTGTCCGCGAAGATAAGAACGGAACAAAAGCATCAGCGACATACACACCAACAGTTGTAGGAGTAACACCAACCGCAACACCAGCAGAAACAAAAGATATTCAAGGTGCAACTCAAACAGGTAAGCCTGAATTCAAGGGTGGTACAGTTGAAGTTAACGGCGTTGAGAAGACTGTTCCAATCAACGAAGATGTTCCAGCAACATTTGATGATGGATCAACAACTAAGACTGTTGAAGGTGTTGGTAAATTTACAGTTGCAGCAGATGGAACAGTAACATTTGTCCCAGAAAAATCATTCGTTGGAACTGCACCAGCTGTGACAGTTGTCCGCGAAGATAAGAACGGAACAAAAGTATCAGCGACATACACCCCAACAGTAACTCCTGTTAAACCAACAGCTGAAGATGCAACATCAACTGACAAACAAGGTCAAGAACAAACAGGTAAACCTAACTTTACAGAAGGTAACCCAAGCGTACCAATGGATGATGATGTTCCAGCAACCTTCGAAGATGGTTCAACAACTAAGGTAATTCCAGGTGAAGGTACATACACAGTAGCACCAGATGGAACAGTAACATTTGTTCCAGAAAAATCATTCACAGGTAAAGGAACAGGTGTGACTGTTAAACGTGTTGACAAGAACGGTACGCCAGTAACGGCTAAGTACACTCCAACAGTAACACCAGTAACACCGACAGCGACACCTGATGAATCAGTAGCCCCTCAAGGTGTAGTTCAAACTGGTACTGTAACCTTCACAGAAGGTGATCCAGTTGCACCAATCGACAAAGATACCATTACTCTTCTTGACGAAAATGGTCAACCTGCTGCTTCTGTAGATGCTAAATCTCCAAGTGGTGAAGTTATTGGTACTTTCACAGTTGATAAAGAAACAGGTGTTGTAACCTTTACACCAACTGATAAGTCATACTCAGGTGAAGTAGTTCCAGTTAAAGTTCAAGCTAAGGATGCCAACGGCACTCCAGCTGAAACAACATACACACCTAAGATTACTCCAGTTGTTCCAACAGCTGATCCTACAACATCTACTGATATTCAAGGTAAAACACAAACAGGTAAACCAACATTCACACCAGGTAACCCAGATGTACCGATGGATGATGATACACCTGCAACCTTCGAAGATGGTTCAACAACTAAGGTAATTCCAGGCGAAGGAACATACACAGTAGCTCCAGACGGAACAGTTACATTTGTACCAGAAAAATCATTCACAGGAACAGGAACAGGCGTGACTGTTAAACGTGTAGACAAGAATGGTACACCAGTGACAGCTAAGTACACACCAACTGTAACCCCAGTAACACCAACAGCGGAACCAGCAACATCAACAGATATTCAAGGTCAAACACAAACAGGTAAACCTAACTTTACAGAAGGTAACCCAAGTGTACCAATGGATGATGATACGCCAGCAACATTCGAAGATGGTTCAACAACTAAGGTAATTCCAGGTGAGGGAACTTACACAGTAGCCCCAGACGGAACAGTTACATTTGTACCAGAAAAATCATTCACAGGAACAGGAACAGGCGTGACTGTTAAACGTGTAGACAAGAATGGTACACCAGTTACAGCTAAGTACACACCAACTGTAACTCCAGTAACACCAACAGCAGAACCTGTTACATCTATTGGACCAAAAGGTAAAGAACAATCTGGCAAACCAACATTCAAGGAAGGCGATAGCCGTGTGCCTATGAATGATGATGTTCCAGCTACATTTGAAGATGGTTCAACAACTAAGACTGTTGAAGGAGTCGGTACATACACGGTAGCTCCAGATGGAACAGTAACCTTTAAACCAGAACCAGAATTTACTGGAACTGCTCCATCAGTGACAGTTGTGCGTGAAGATATGAACGGAACAAAAGCTTCTGCAACATACACCCCAACTGTAACCCCAGTTACTACGTTTGTAGACAAAGATGGTAAACCAATTCCAGGTAACCCAACAGAAGACGGTGAACAACCTAAGAAAGATATCCCAGGTTACCGCTTCGTAGAGACTAAGAAACTTCCAAACGGTGACACAGAACATGTCTACGAAAAAGTGAAGACTAGTCACAAGGATAAAGACGGAAATGAAATTCCAGGATATCCAACCGAGGATGGAGAACAACCTAAGAAAGATATTCCAGGATACCGCTTCGTAGAGACTAAGAAATTGCCAAACGGCGATACAGAACATGTCTACGAAAAGATCACAACAACTCATGTTGACGAAAACGGAAACCCAATTCCAGGATATCCAACCGAGGATGGAGAACAACCTAAGAAAGATATTCCAGGTTACGAGTTTGTGAAGACAGTTGTCGATAAAGATGGTAATGTCCAACACATTTACAAGAAGAAAGTGACACCAGCACCAACGCCAGCACCAACGCCAACGCCAGCACCAACGCCAACGCCAGCACCAACGCCAGCACCAACGCCAGCGCCAGCGCCAACGCCAGCACCAACTCCAAAACCAGCATCAGTGCCAGTTAAACCAACTACACCAGCTCCAGAAGCTCATACAGTAGAAACTAAGGAAGATGCTCCTCAATTGCCAAATACTGGTACTGAAGATCATGCTAGCCTTGCTGCTCTTGGTTTAGTAGGTGTCTTGAGTGGATTTGGACTTATCGCTCGTAAAAAGAAAGAAGACTAATCAACTCTGTAAAGTAGTGAGAAAGTCACCTTTCTAATTAAAAACTAGTGCATCCAAGGATGTACTAGTTTTTTTATCTCTTAGCTGCTTGTCTAAAGGATAGAACTATGCTACAATCTTGTAAAGCAAACAAGGAAGTCAAACGATGAAAAGTGAATATCAAAAAATGATTGCGGGAGAACCTTATCACCCGTTCGATCCAGAACTTCGTGCTCTAGCACAAACAGCACGACAAAAGCAAGCAGCATTTAATGAAGAAGTCGATCCAGTAAAAGGTATGGAAATCATCAAGGGATGGTTTGGCTCAACTGGTGAAAATCTCTATGTCAATACTCGTTTGGTGGTGGATTATGGTGTCAATATTCATTTGGGAGAAAATTTTTATTCTAATTGGAATTTAACCATGTTGGATGTTTGTCCAATTACCATCGGTGACAATGCCATGATTGGTCCTAACTGCCAATTTTTAACACCCCTTCATCCCCTGGATCCGGACGAACGAAATTCTGGGATAGAATTTGGTAAGCCTATCACGATTGGTAAGAATTTCTGGGCAGGTGGTGGTGTCATTGTCCTACCGGGTGTTACTTTAGGTGATAATGTTGTTGCAGGAGCAGGAGCAGTTATTACTAAGTCGTTTGGTGACAATGTAGTCCTTGCAGGAAATCCAGCACGAGTTATCAAGGAAATTCCAGTTAAAGAAAACTAAAGGAACAGCTTTGGCTGTTCTTTTTATTTGTAAATGATGTTTACTTATCATTAGTGCTGAGTAGGTTTAAGAAAATTTTCAGAAAAAATTTAGGTTATTTTTAGGGAATTTCTATAGAATGATACTAAGTAAAATGAAGATGAGGAAACTAGTATGAAAACAAAAAAATGGACTTTCTTATTAACGACGATTGCTACTCTGTCTCTGGTGACGGCATGTGCCCAGTCAACATCAAATACAACAACTAGCAATACCGCAACAACCACCACATCAACTACAAAGGCTAAGAAAACCAGCTATTTTACGGATAAAGACTATGATACTTCTTACGATGAAAAGACGGCATCAACTGTAACTCTGTCAGGGGCATCTGCAACTGTTTCTGGTGACGGAGTTGCCGTATCAGATTCTACCGTCACAATTTCTAAGTCAGGAACCTATGTGATTTCTGGACAATCTGATGGTGTTCAAATCAAGATTGAGGCTGAAAAAACAGATGATGTGCATCTCGTACTAAACGGTGTGACTATGACCAATACCAATGCTACTATTTCTGCAAAATCAGCGGGTCATGTTTACTTAACGCTAGCAGATGGGACAACCAATAGCCTATCAGATTCTGCTACTAATAGTGATGAAAAAGCGGATGCAGCGTTATTCTCTAAAGTAGATTTGACCATCAATGGTAAAGGTACCCTCAATGTAGATGGTAAGAAAAATAACGGTATTAAAGCAAATGATACGCTTCATATCACAGGTGGGACTTATAATATCACAGCAGTCGGAGATGCCTTTAATGTCAATGATGAACTTAACATTACTGGTACTACCATGACCGTCGATGCCAAGGAGGACGGCGTCAAGGTAGACAATGATGACGATACATCTGTCGGAACCATGTATCTCTCTGATAATACTATCACTGTTACTGCAGGTGATGATGGTATTCATGCATCAGGTGATTTGGTTATCGATAGCGGAACCTACACAGTTAAGAATTCTACAGAAGGGCTTGAAGGTAAGTCAATCACTATCAACGGTGGAGACATTACTATCTATTCAACAGATGATGGGGTCAATGCGGCCAACAAAAACTCCCAACAAAGTGAAATTTTCTTCACCATGAATGGTGGGAACTTGACTGTTGAAGTTGGTCAAGGGGACACAGATCCGATTGACTCAAATGGTAATATCACTGTCACAGGTGGAACTATTAAGATGACTGGTCAAACAGGATTTGACTTTGATGGAACAGCTAGCTATACAGGTGGAGATATCTACCTCAATGGTGAAAAACAAACTGAGATTGTCAATTCGATACCTGGTGGAGGTGGACCTCAAGGAAATGGAGGCCCTGGTGGACGACCATAAAAGAAAATCTCCTTTCTCGAAAGAGAAGGGAGATTTTCTTATGTTATTAGGACGAGAAAGAATTATTCTCCGTCTTTTTTAAAGATGTTTTTTACGCCAGATACTGCACCTTCGACAGCTTCTTTTGCATCTTCAGCAACTTCTTTAGCTTTTGAAGCTACCTTTTCTGCAGCTCCTTCTGCTTGAGTTTTTGTATCGCCAGTTAGTTTACCAAAACCTTCTTTAACAGAACCTTTAGCTTGGTTGAATTTTTCTTCGATTGACATGGGGGATACCTCCGTTAATTTTTTGTATTATCTAAATTACATTAGATATTAATTTAAGTATATACCCTTTTATGCTAAAAAGCAAAAAACTGATACGAAAGGCATCAGTTTATTTTTTTAATAGGTTACAACATTCAATTGACCTTTATCATATTCAGCAATAAAGATATTTGAGACTTCTTCGAAACCTTCTTCTTTCAATTTCTCAGTTAGCCACTCCTCTGATTTACCGATGGTCTCTAAGATTTCTACTTGGACTACACCATCTGTAATGATTGGGTATTTGGGATTCTCATCTCCCATTCGAACGATTATGAGTTGGCCATTTTGTTCGATGACGGCTCTTTTGACTTCTTTCAATTGGAAGACCCCTTGAGAGCGCAACTTAAGAGCGACGTCAGAAGCAGAAAGGCCTTTTGAGCGACAAGCTTCTGGATCTAATTTTCCGTTTTTTATGATAATAGTTGGTTTTCCATCAATCAGATGTTTGATGAAGTAAACATTGGTATTAAGCCATTTGAGTGACAGAATCAAAATCGTCCAGATGATGAGGATGACGACATATTGAAGGATGGTAATCGAGCTATTGTAGATGACCCCGCCGATAATACCCCCGAGAACAAAGTTCTGTATTTGGTCTACTGCAGAACTTGGCGCTAAATTTCCTTTTCCTGTTACGTTAATAACAAAAACAAGAGAAAGAAGCCCCCAGGCCAATTTAATTGCAATTGTAGCAAAAAAGCTTATCATTTTTCAACCTCCACCAGTTCTACATCTGTTTTATATAAGTCCATTTTTTCAAGTAAATAGCTATCTTGGTCAGTCCCGCTAATGGCGCGATAAAAATTGTCGCCAACCTTAATAATAGCTCCATCAGTAGTAGCTGAAGTATTGACATAAATATCTTTTTTATCAATACCTAACTCTTTTGATACAATCTCGATGAAGTGTAAGGAACTACGAAATTGATTATCATTGGATTGGCTGTTTTGAAAATTCGTAATGCTAATCAATACAAAAGCAATTAACGTCAAAATAGAAATGAGCGATAATTCACGGAACTTACTCCCTCTTTTATCTTTGAAAGCCTTAAATGCAAAGAATCCAGTCACAATCACTAAGAGCGTCGACACAATAATCATGACCCAATCCTGTTGACTGATTTGGCTTAGAACATAGTCATATGAATAGAATTTCATAAGATTTCTCCCTTTTTCAAATTCAATCTATTATAAACTAATTCCTAAGATATAGCAATTTTATTAGTAGGGAAAAAGCATTTAATTGTTGTTTACTATTTAAGATAAGTTTTTCTCTCATCTTGACTTTCGTTTGGCTTTTGTTATAATAGTACAAATTTAGAGGAGGTGTTCTATGATTCAAAAACACGCTATTCCTATTTTAGAGTTTGATGATAATCCTCAGGCAGTCATCATGCCCAATCATGAAGGCTTGGATTTACAGTTACCAAAGAAGTGCATCTATGCATTTTTGGAAGAAGAGATTGACCGCTATGCTCAGGAAGTAGAAGCAGATTGCGTAGGGGAGTTTGTTTCTGCCACTAAGACCTACCCGGTTTATGTCATGGACTACAAAGGTGAGAAAGTGTGTCTAGCCCAAGCTCCTGTAGGTTCTGCCCCTGCGGCCCAGTTTATGGATTGGTTGATTGGCTATGGTGTGGAGAAAATCATCTCTACTGGCACTTGTGGCGTGTTAGCGAATATAGAAGAAAATGCCTTTCTGGTTCCAGTCCGAGCCCTGCGTGATGAAGGAACTAGTTACCATTATGCGTCACCTTCTCGTTATATGGATGTACATATAGAAGCGGTTTCTGCCATCGAGCAAGTCTTGGAACAACTAGGCATTCCTTATGAAGAGGTCATGACTTGGTCGACAGATGGTTTTTACCGAGAAACGGCTGAAAAAGTTGCCTATCGTAAGGAAGAAGGCTGTGCAGTTGTGGAGATGGAGTGTGCAGCTCTTGCAGCAGTTGCCCAGCTTCGAGGAGTCGTTTGGGGACAACTTCTGTTTACAGCCGACTCTCTAGCGGATTTAGAAAATTATGATAGCCGCGATTGGGGTTCAGAAGCTTTTGACAAGGCCTTAGAACTCTGTCTTGAAATCGTTAGTCATATGTGACTGCTTTAACTGTTTTATGGTACAATGTAACTATGTTATTCAAATCATTTTCGGAAAAAATAAACACGACCTTGGGGCGTTTATCACCTGCTCGTCGAATTTTTTAAGTTTTGCTTTGGTTATTTTCGCAGGCTCTCTCCTTTTGAGTCTGCCATTTGTGCAAGCAACAAGCTCCCAAGCGACCTATTTCGACCATCTCTTTACAGCAGTATCCATGGTCTGTGTGACAGGACTCTTTACTCAACCAGTAGCTACCACATATAACATCTGGGGGCAGTTAATCTGTATGTTTTTAATCCAGATTGGTGGTTTGGGTCTCATGACCTTTATAGGGGTCTTTTATATTCAAAGCAAGCAAAAGCTAAGTCTTCGTAGCCGTGAAACAATTCTGGAGAGCTTTAGTTATGGAGAAACTCAGTCTTTAATGGTTTTCATACGTTCGATTTTCTTGACGACTTTTATCGTTGAAGGACTCGGAGCCTTCCTGTTAAGTTTTCGTTTTGTTCCGGAATTTGGTTGGGGCCGAGGGATTTTCACCTCTATCTTTGTAGCTATTTCAGCTTTCTGTAATGCTGGTTTTGATAATTTTGGCAGTACAAGTTTAGTAGCTTTTCAAACTGATCCTTTGATTAATCTAGTGCTTGCTGCTTTGATCATCACAGGTGGTCTAGGGTTCATGGTTTGGTTTGACCTGGCCACGCAGTTGAGCAAGAAAAAACGTCGGCTTCGCTTCCATACCAAGTTGGTTCTCTTCCTGACAGCTGGAATTTTATTTACTGGAACAGTTTCAACCCTCTTGATAGAGTGGAACAATCCGGGAACGATTGGCAATCTCAGTATCCCTGATAAATTGCTAGTCAGTTTTTTCCAAACAGTTAGCATGAGAACGGCAGGTTTTGCTTCTATTGATTACACCCAGGCTCGGCCTGTTACACTACTGATTTATATTTTACAAATGTTTCTCGGTGGGGCGCCTGGTGGAACAGCAGGGGGACTTAAAATCACAACCTTCTTTGTCTTATTAGTATTTGCACGCAGTGAACTTTTAGGATTACCCCATGCCAATGTAGCTCGGAGAACAATTTTACCTCGGACAGTCCAAAAATCATTCAGTGTCTTTATTATCTTCTTGCTAACTTTCTTGCTGGGATTGATCCTGTTAGGGGTAACCGCAGAAGGGAATCCGCGCTTTATCTACATCATGTTCGAGACAATTTCAGCGCTTGCCACGGTCGGAGTGACTGCCAATCTGACACCAGAGTTAGGTAGATTAGCTCTTAGCATTATCATGCTACTGATGTTTATCGGACGAATTGGGCCGCTGACGCTATTAGTTAGTTTGGCTGAGTATCAACCAGATAAGAAAGATATGATCCACTATATGAAAGCAGATATTACCATAGGATAAGAAAGGATAAACTATGTCAGATCGGACAATTGGAATTTTAGGTTTGGGAATTTTTGGGAGCAGTGTTCTCGCGGCTCTTGCTAAGCATGATGTAAATATAATCGCCATTGATGACCATGAGGAGCGAATCAATCAGTTCGAACCAGTCTTGGTACGTGGAGTTGTTGGAGATATTACCGATGAAGAGCTCTTGCTCTCAGCAGGAATTGATACCTGCGATACAGTTGTGGTGGCAACTGGGGAAAATTTAGAATCTAGTGTGCTTGCAGTCATGCATTGCAAGAGTCTAGGAGTATCAACTGTTATTGCTAAGGTTAAAAGCCATACAGCAAAAAAAGTCCTTGAAAAAATTGGCGCAGATTCAGTCATCTCACCAGAGTTTGAAATGGGGCGCTCATTGGCACAGACTATTTTATTTAATAACAGCGTTGATGTTTTTCAGTTGGACAAAAATGTCTCTATTGTTGAGATGAAAATTCCACAATCGTGGGCAGGTAAGAGTCTAAGTGAACTTGATCTTCGAGGACAATACAATCTCAATATTCTTGGTTTTCGTGACTATGAAAATGCTCCTCTAGACGTTCAGTTTGGTCCAGATGATCAATTGAAAGCTGATGGCTATATGATGGCAGTAATCAATAACCAATATTTAGATAATCTAGCACACCTCAATGATTAAAAGAGAAATGACCATTCTTTTTTCTAGTGACTATTGAGTCAATATAAGTATTTTATAAGAAGGATTTAAGAAAAATTTTAACTTTTTCTTAATCCTTTTTAATTTTAGGAGATTATACTAGAGTCATCAAAAAAAGAAAACTCTAAGGAGAATCCTATGAAATTCAATCCAAATCAGAGATATACTCGTTGGTCTATTCGCCGCCTCAGTGTCGGTGTTGCTTCAGTTGTTGTGGCTAGTGGCTTCTTTGTCCTAGTTGGTCAACCAAGTTCTGCACGTGCTGATGTCGTCAATCCGACTCCTGCCCAAGTCGTGTCAAACGACGCCTCAGTGAGTGAAAAGGGCGACCTATCAGCAGAGGTTCTAGATAAAGCAGTAGATGTAGATCTTTCTTCAGAACAGTCTGTTCCAACACCTCAAGCAAGTGTGGATACGACAAGTTCTTCAGAAAAAGCGGACGAAACTGCTAAAGAGCCAGTAGTAGCACCAAAAGAAGAAGTGCAAGCACAACCTGACTCTAAGAAACCAACAGAAGATGCAGTTAAACCTGTGGAAGATCCTATGTCTACAGCTTCTGGACAAGACCGCGAAGCCAGTGAAGTGCAACCAGCGACCACTCCAGCTGAAGTGCAAAAGGGTGTGGTCGACAACACCAAAGATACAGTAGATGTCCCAGCTAGCTACCTTGACAAAGCCAATTTCCCAGGACCATTTACAGCCGGCGTCAATCAAGTCATTCCATACGAATTCTTCGCTGGTGATGGTATGTTGACCCGCCTTATCTTGAAATCCTCTGATAAGGCTCCATGGTCAGACAATGGCTCAGCTAAAAATCCCGCCCTCCCACCAGTAGAGAAATTGGGCAAAGGTCTCTACTTCTATGAAGTGGATTTAGCTGGCACTCAAGGCAAATCAGATAAAGAGCTACTTGACCTCTTAAAACAAAACGGCACTCAAAGTTATAAAGCTACTATTAAAGTGTACGGTGCGAAAGACGGCAAAGCTGACTTAACAAATCTTGTGGCGACTAAGGATTTGGATGTTAATTTGAATGGCTTGACCACTCCAGTTGAAGTGCAAAAGGGTGTGGCCGACAACACCAAAGATACAGTAGATGTCCCAGCTTCTTACTTGGATAGAGCTAATTTCCCAGGACCATTTACAGCTGGTGTCAACCAAGTCATTCCATATGAGTTCTTTGCTGGTGATGGGATGTTGACTCGCCTTATCTTGAAAGCATCCGATAAGGCTCCATGGTCAGACAACGGAACGGCTAAAAATCCTGCTCTCCCACCAGTAGAGAAATTGGGGAAAGGCCTTTACTTCTATGAAGTGGATTTGGCAGGTACTCAAGGTAAATCAGATAAAGAGCTTCTTAACTTCTTGAAACAAAATGGAACTCAAAGTTATAAAGCTACGATTAAAGTGTACGGTGTGAAAGATGGCAAGGCCGATTTGACTAACCTAGTAGCGACTAAAGATTTGACTGTTAATTTGAATGGCTTGACCACACCAAATCAGGTTAAAGAGTCTGTTGTTAACAATGTCAAAGATATGATTGATGTTCCAGCTAGCTACCTTGATAAGGCTATGGTTCCTGGACCTTTCTTGGCCGGTGTCAACCAAGTTATTCCATACGAAGCTTTTGGTGGAGATGGTATGTTGACTCGCCTCTTGTTAAAAGCCTCAGACAAAGCCCCTTGGTCAGACAATGGAATGGATAAAAATCCTGCTTTATTGCCACTTGAAGGCTTGGCTAAAGGCCAATATTTCTACGAAGTGGATTTGAATGGCAATACGGTTGGCAAAGATGGTCAGGCCTTGCTGGAGCAACTTCGAGCTAACGGAACCCATACGTATCTAGCTACTGTTAAAGTCTATGGCGCTAAAGACGGCAAACCTGATTTGACCAATCTGATTGCTACTCGTCAAGTAACGATTCAGCTTCGTGGAAAAGAAATGGCGACAATACCATCTCAACAAGGTCAGATGAATACGAAGCCTTCTGAAACAGGCTCTACAGGTACGACTGAGGGTATGATGGGTACAAATCACCATATGTCAGATATGAAAGTAGATCAACCAGCTTCTAGCCCAATGGCTAATATGATGAAAAAAGATGATAAAGCGACGCTACCAAATACTGGTGAAGCTCAAACGGCTACAGCTGGACTTGGAATCCTTGGCCTAGCCTTGGCAGGTTTTGTTGGATTTTTGGGTTGGAAAACCAAAAGAGAAGATTAAGGTTCAAATCATTTAAACATTAGAGAAAATAGTGTTATACTAAAGCAAGTATAACACTGTTTTTGTCAAAGGAGTGTCAGATGAAAAAGACAATTTTGTTGGTTGATGATGAGATAGATATTCTAGATATTCAAAATCGCTATCTTTTACAGGCAGGTTACGATGTTTTAGTTGCCCATAACGGTAAGGAAGGATTAGAACTTTTTAGAAAAAAATCTATCGATCTCATTATCACAGATATCATGATGCCTAATATGGACGGTTATGATTTTATCAGCGAAGTTCAGTATATTGCTCCTGATCAACCCTTTCTCTTTACAACTGCTAAGACAAGCGAACAGGATAAGATTTATGGATTAAGTTTGGGAGCGGATGATTTTATAGCTAAACCGTTTAGCCCACGGGAATTGGTTTTGAGAGTGAATAATATCTTGCGCCGCCTTAGTCGTGGCGGAGAGATCGAGCAGATTGAGTTTGGTGACTTAGTGATCAACCATGTGACTCATGAGGTTCGCATTGGAGAACGGCCTTTGGAATTGACAGTGAAATCTTTTGAACTTCTATGGATATTAGCCAGCAATCCTGAGAGAGTCTTTTCAAAGACTGAACTTTACGAGAAGGTATGGCAAGAGGACTATGTGGATGATACCAATACACTCAATGTTCATATTCATGCTTTGAGACAAGAGTTGAGTAAGTATACGAATTTAAACACTCCTGCTATCAAAACTGTTTGGGGATTGGGCTATAAGATGGAAAGACCGAGAGGTAAAAAATGAAATTAAAAAGCTATATTTTAGTGGGGTATCTAGTTTCGACTCTACTAACGATTTTGGTCGTTTTCTGGGCAGTCCAACGAATGTTGATTGAGAAAAGTGAAGTTTACTTTCTGGTTGGAATGACCTTGATTGCTAGTTTCATTGGCGCTGCAGTGAGCATCTTTCTTTTGTCACCTGTTTTTTCTTCTCTAAAACATTTGAAAAAACAAGCTCAGAATATAGCTGGCAAAGATTTCAGCACAGAAATTGAAACCAAAGGGCCGATAGAATTTCAAGAGTTAGGCCAAGCTTTTAATGACATGTCCCACAATTTACAAGATACCTTTCAATCACTTGATGAGAGTGAGCAAGAAAAGAGAATGATGATTGCTCAGCTCTCTCACGATATTAAAACTCCGATTACCTCCATTCAGGTTACTGTGGAAGGAATTCTAGATGGAGTAATCAAGGAAGAGGAACGACTCCATTACTTAACCACGATTGGTCGCCAAACCGAGCGTTTAAACAAGCTAGTCGAAGAATTGGATGTTTTGACTCTTAACGCTCAGCCTCAAGATATAGCTGACGAAGAAGTCGAAGATGTGTTTTTAGATCAGCTGTTGATTGAGTCGATGAGTGAATTTCAACTTCAGATTGAACAAGAGGAGCGAGATGTCTACATTCAAGTAAAGCCTGAGTCTGCGAAATTCAAGAGTTATTATGACAAACTCTCTCGTATTCTAGTCAATTTGTTAAACAATGCATTTAAATATTCAGAACCTGGAACTAGGATTGAAGTTCTTGCTCAATTAACAGAAGAAGAGCTCATAATCAGTGTAAAAGACGAGGGTCAAGGTATTCTTCCTGAAGATTTGGAAAAAATTTTTAACCGACTGTATCGTGTAGAAACGTCGCGTAATATGAAAACAGGTGGCCATGGATTAGGACTTGCGATTGCGCGAGAGCTAGCTCATCAACTAGGTGGTGAAATAACAGCAAAAAGCCTGCATGGTTTAGGAAGTACGTTTACATTTCATCTTAATTTGAAATAAAACTAAAAAATTTTCTTTACAAATGTAGTATTTCATGGTACAATAGCCATTGTGTGAAATAGCAGCAGGAAAGCATGAAGCTCGTCAACAGGTGTCTTATAACAAGTAACCTTGGCTGTTTAGGCGAAGGGCATCTGCACGAATCAGGGCTTTCTAAGTGACTATTTCCGCCGAAATTATATCTATATTAGGAGGACATACACATGTCACGTTATACAGGACCATCTTGGAAACAAGCTCGTCGCCTTGGCCTTTCACTTACAGGTACAGGTAAAGAATTGGCACGTCGTAACTACGTGCCAGGACAACACGGACCAAACAACCGTTCTAAATTGTCAGAATACGGTTTGCAATTGGCTGAAAAACAAAAACTTCGTTTCACTTACGGAGTAGGTGAAAAACAATTCCGTAACTTGTTCGTACAAGCTACAAAAATCAAGGGCGGAATCCTAGGTTTCAACTTCATGCTTCTTTTGGAACGTCGTTTGGATAACGTAGTTTACCGTCTTGGTCTTGCGACTACTCGTCGTCAAGCTCGTCAATTCGTAAACCACGGTCACATCCTTGTTGACGGAAAACGTGTTGATATCCCATCATACCGCGTAACTCCAGGTCAAGTAATCTCAGTTCGCGAAAAATCATTGAAAGTTCCAGCGATCCTTGAAGCAGTTGAAGCTACTCTTGGACGTCCAGCATTCGTATCATTCGATGCTGAAAAATTGGAAGGTTCATTGACTCGTTTGCCAGAACGTGATGAAATCAACCCAGAAATCAACGAAGCACTTATCGTTGAATTCTACAACAAAATGCTTTAAGATAAGATTTTATATTGTAAGAAGCCTACAACAGTGGGCTTTTTTCTTTGTAAAAACAAAAAATAAGAAAAAATTATCTCAAGTTCTTGACAAGATTCTAAAAGTAGGTATAATAGAAAGAGTTGAAAAAGCTCAGGTCCGTTGGTCAAGGGGTTAAGACACCGCCTTTTCACGGCGGTAACACGGGTTCGAATCCCGTACGGACTATGGGTGTATCGCGGTTGATGGAAATAGGATTTAAAAAAAGTTAAAAAACCTGTTGACAGAGAAAAGTGACTGTGATATACTAATATAGTTGTCGCAAGCGCGACAAAGACCTTTGAAAACTGAACAAGACGAACCAATGTGCAGGGCACTATAACTTAAGGTTGTAGTACTGAACAATGAAAAAACAATAAATCTGTCAGTGACAGAAATGAGTGAGAACTCAAACTTTTAATGAGAGTTTGATCCTGGCTCAGGACGAACGCTGGCGGCGTGCCTAATACATGCAAGTAGAACGCTGAAGGAGGAGCTTGCTCTTCTGGATGAGTTGCGAACGGGTTGAGTAACGCGTAGGTAACCTGCCTGGTAGCGGGGGATAACTATTGG
>NZ_ALCH01000008.1 GCF_000279535.1 Streptococcus infantis SPAR10 | reverse complement strand
AATCTTTTTTATGTTTACTTAACGGCTTCTTTCAAGGCTTCTACTTTATCCAAGCGTTCCCATGGAAGATCAATATCTGTACGTCCCATATGTCCATAAGCCGCTGTTTGACGGTAGATTGGACGTTTGAGGTCAAGCATTTGGATGATTCCTGCAGGACGAAGGTCAAAGATTTGACGCGCTGCTTTTTCAAGTTTACTTTCAGCTACTGTTCCTGTACCGAAAGTATCGATACGGACAGATACAGGTTGAGCTACCCCAATCGCGTAAGCCAATTGCACTTCTGCTTTCTTAGCAAGACCTGCAGCAACAATATTTTTAGCAATGTAGCGAGCTGCATAAGAAGCTGAACGGTCAACCTTAGTCGCATCCTTACCAGAGAAGGCACCACCACCGTGACGTGAATAACCACCATAGGTATCCACGATGATCTTACGACCCGTCAAACCTGAGTCCCCTTGAGGTCCTCCGATAACAAAACGACCAGTTGGATTGATGAAGAATTTAGTCTCATCGTCAAGGTACGAAGCTGGAATCACTTCCTTGATGACCTTGTTGATTACATCCTTATGGATTTGTTCATTGCTGACTTCTGGATCGTGTTGGGTTGAAATAACGACAGTGTCCACACGCACTGGTTGGTCATTTTCATCATACTCAACCGTAACTTGAGATTTGGCGTCTGGACGAAGGTAACTAATTTCACCAGACTTACGTAGCTCTGCCAAACGACGAACCAACTTGTGGCTGAGTGAGATTGGCAATGGCATGAGTTCTTCAGTTTCATCAACTGCAAAACCAAACATGAGACCTTGGTCTCCAGCTCCAATCAAATCAAGTGGATCTTTATCCGCATTCCCACGAACTTCCAAGGCTTCATTAACCCCTTGAGCGATATCTGGTGATTGTTCTACCAAGGATGGGTGAACTCCTACCGTCTCCGCTGAGAAACCGTACTCTGTATTGGTATAACCGATTTCTGCAATAGTATCACGAACCACTCGGTTAATATCGACATAAGCATTGGTTGAAATTTCACCGAAAACATGTACTGAACCAGTATAAACAGCTGTTTCAGCAGCCACGTGCGCCTCTGGATCTTGCTCTAAAATAGCATCCAAAATAGCATCTGAAATTTGGTCTGCAATCTTATCTGGATGCCCCTCAGATACAGATTCAGACGTGAATAATTTACGTTCTGACATAAAAATGTCCCCCCTTAAAAAATATTCGTTATAGAGTTACAAAGAACTGGTAGGAAGAGTATTTACAATCAATCCCACCACCTTATCGGGACCATATAACCTAACTATTATAACACGAATCTTTGAAAAATACTCGTATGATTACTATTTTTCTTACTAGGAAAATGTTTTCTAATCATAACCAAATAAAAACTCTTAAAGTAGATGAGTTTCTACTCTAAGAGTGATGTTATAAACTAATTATTTTCTAGATAAAACTCAAACCGTTCTCCGACGTATTGACTCTTTACATACTCAAAAGCCGTTCCGTCATCAAAGTAAGAAACCTGAGTCAAACCTAAAATAGCATGCCCTTTTTCAACTTCTAAGTAATGAGCTATCTTTTCTTTGGCTAAACGTGCGTATATGGTCTGGTGAGATTTACCAATTCGATAACCATGCTCTTGCAAGGTTTGAAAGAAGTGCCTGGTTACTTCCTCTTTTTTGAAATTTTTGATAAATTTCTCAGGAATCGACGCCACTTCATAGACAACAGGAACCTTATCCGCATAACGAACACGCTCCATACGAATGATATTATCAGTTGGCAGTAAACCTAGTTTAACCACTTCTTGCTCATTTGGAATGGTTCGACGATAAGAAATCAAGTGACTAGACGGAGTTTTCCCTTGAGCTTTAACAATCTCCGTAAAACTAGTTGTTCCACGCATTCTTTCCTGAACACGTGTACTTGAAACAAAGGTCCCACTACCTACACGTCGTTCCAAAACCCCTTCTTCAACCAAAAGAGAGATTGCTTGACGTAAGGTCATGCGGCTAACGGCAAATTCTTCTGCTAAATCTCGCTCACTTGGAAGTCTTTCCCCAATTTTCCAACTTCCCTCATCAATATCTTTCTTGATTTGGTCGTGGATTTTCATATAAGCTGGTAACATGCTTGATCACTTCTTTTCTTTATTTTTTCCATTGTACCGTAACTCATAGGGAAAAGTCAAACCGCACTTGTTTGGTTGGTAATTCTAACCCTTTTATGATAGAATATTCAAGAAGATATTTCTTTGAAGAAAGGGAAAAGATGAGCAACATTTCAACTGATTTGCAAGATGTCGAAAAGATCATCGTACTAGACTATGGTAGCCAGTACAACCAACTCATCTCACGTCGTATTCGTGAGATTGGTGTCTTTTCAGAACTAAAAAGTCACAAGATTTCGGCTGACGAAGTCCGTGCTATCAATCCTATCGGGATTGTACTTTCAGGTGGTCCAAACTCTGTTTACGAAGAAGGATCGTTTGATATTGATCCAGAGATTTTTGAACTCGGTATTCCGATTTTGGGAATCTGTTATGGTATGCAACTATTGACTCACAAGCTTGGTGGTAAGGTTGTTCCTGCAGGTGACGCTGGTAACCGTGAATACGGTCAATCAACATTGACTCACACAGAATCAGCTCTTTTTGCGGGTACTCCAGATGAGCAACTTGTCTTGATGAGCCACGGGGATGCTGTAACGGAAATTCCTGCTGACTTTGTTCGTACTGGAACTTCTGCAGACTGTCCTTATGCATCTATTGAAAACCCTGATAAGAAAATTTACGGTATCCAATTCCACCCAGAAGTTCGCCACTCAGTTCACGGTTATGATATTTTGCGTAACTTTGCTTTAAATATCTGTGGTGCCAAAGGTGACTGGACTATGGATAACTTCATCGAGATGCAAATCAAACAAATTCGTGAAAAAGTTGGAGATAAACGTGTTCTTCTCGGACTTTCTGGTGGTGTTGACTCTTCTGTTGTTGGGGTTCTTCTCCAAAAAGCCATCGGTGATCAATTGATCTGTATCTTTGTAGACCACGGTCTTCTCCGTAAAGGAGAAGCTGACCAAGTTATGGATATGCTTGGTGGTAAGTTTGGGTTGAACATCGTTAAGGCAGATGCTGCCAAACGTTTCCTTGATAAATTGGCTGGTGTATCTGACCCTGAACAAAAACGGAAGATTATCGGTAACGAATTTGTCTATGTCTTTGACGATGAAGCAAGCAAACTAACAGACGTGAAATTCCTTGCTCAAGGGACACTCTATACAGACGTTATCGAGTCTGGTACGGATACTGCTCAAACCATCAAGTCTCACCACAACGTTGGTGGACTCCCAGAAGACATGCAGTTTGAACTGATCGAGCCACTCAACACTCTTTACAAGGATGAAGTTCGTGCTCTTGGTACTGAACTTGGTATGCCAGACCACATCGTGTGGCGCCAACCATTCCCAGGACCAGGACTTGCTATCCGTGTCATGGGAGAAATCACTGAAGAAAAACTTGAAACAGTTCGTGAGTCAGATGCTATCCTTCGTGAAGAAATCGCTAAAGCTGGTCTTGACCGCGACATCTGGCAATATTTCACTGTTAACACTGGCGTTCGTTCAGTAGGTGTTATGGGAGATGGACGTACTTACGACTACACCATCGCTATCCGTGCTATCACTTCTATCGATGGTATGACAGCTGACTTCGCTAAGATTCCTTGGGAAGTTCTCCAAAAAATCTCAGTTCGTATCGTAAACGAAGTTGACCACGTTAACCGCATCGTCTACGATATCACAAGTAAACCACCTGCAACCGTTGAGTGGGAATGATTTATAAACATAATTTGAAGTGAAATGGTTGTTTTAACAGTATTTTCGATTATTATAAAAGGTTAAAAATCAATCAAAATTGATTGGTTCCCCACCAAAAACCCCACCAGAAATATTCTGATGGGATTTTTTTATATTAAATTTTATTCTTCTATTATTTGATGCTTTACGCGCTTTCTTAAGACCTGGTTGGAAACATTTCTATTTGAATAAGTTTCAAGATGGTCTTAAAATCAATGTTTTCCAACATTTACAGAAAACAGAATTTCATCTAATTTGAATAAATTTCATTTAAATGGTGTGAATTTTACACTAAAAATACACGAATTGAGCTAGATTTTACCGAAAAGTTCACACCATTTAAATTGTTGTTTTGTACATCTTATATTTATATTTTTTCAAAATCAGTTTGATGATATAATCTTATCTAGGAATCAGCTAGAATTACTTTACAAGTATAGTCCAACTTAAATTTTCTACTTACATAAAAAATGAAAGAGTAAAACTTCATAAACATATGTCTAATATGAATTTAAATTGTGAATTTCTTGAAAAATATCCTTTATATTCGCTAATAAATTTTCTGGAGTATTATTTTTATAAATTACATGAAGATTTTTCTTGGCTCTTGAAAAAGCAACGTATAAAAGATTGCGAACTTCTTGAAATTGTGAATCAGAATCAATTGAAGTATTATACTTTTCAAAAAAATACTTACAATAATTTTCTTTTTTTGCAAATTTATCTTGTAGCACAACAACTACATTATCAAATTCTAGCCCCTTTGAGCCATGCAATGTGTAATAGCTAATTCCTTCATTTTTCAAATTATCAAAAATATAATTATACCACTTGATAAATTGAGAAATATCTAGATTAAAAAATTCATCAACAACTGTCATTTCTCTTTCTGATTCCTCCGAATCTTGAGAATAGTAAAAATAATCATAAGCACGATTCTTTATATTCAACAAAATGTTCTCGGCGGTATCATCTATCAAGAATATTTTTTTTAGAATATCATTACCTGAGATTGGTTTCTGGATTTTAGAGATTTCATCAATACATTTATCAATTATCAATGTTGATAGGTTAAACTCTCTCAAACTATTGATAAACTGTTTCATCTCTGCAAATGTTAGTGTTGATTTATACGGAGTTGCGAACTGGACAATCTCCCTGACAGTTGAATTATCATCCCCTGCCCTTTGAATAAAGTCTATGAAAGTTAAAATTTCTCTCAAGAACCACCCCATATGTTGTAGATTTTTCTGTAAAAATTCACTGTTTACATTATCCCAGTTATTGCCACTAAATCTGGGGAACTTTTTCAAAACTGATAATATTTCATCAAATCCTCTTGCTTTGGAAATATCATCATTTTTCATAAGAAGGCAAGCCGTATTATTAATTAGTTGATTTTCCTGTAAAAAAGTATCTAAGTTAAACTCATCACCAGCAACATAAAAATTATAAGAACCATTATCAAAATCATTATATATAGACTGTTGACCAAAATTGTCATTTCTAATTTTTTCAATTAACTCGACAATCTGCTTAGAAGAACGTCGGTTAAATTTTTTTTCAATGATTTTATATTCATGTTTATTTGGAAGAATCCCAATCCCCGAACCATAAATGCTTTGTAAAGAATCTCCAAAAAAACCTACTATAAATTTTTTCTTAGTATTTGAATATTCCCTGATGCTATCCATTATATCAATAACTTTTCCATCTGTATCTTGATACTCGTCTACTAAAACATATGGATACCTATCTGAAAATAATCTTTTTAATATATTCTGACCAGTAATGATATTTTTACAATATCGTAATAACGTATCATGGCTAATGACATAACTTTCAAGCTTATCTCGGTTTTGAACTGGGTTATAAATAATCTTTTGTGATTTTTTTCTTCAATTTCCTTTAATGTTATCTCAAATTTACACTTTTTGTTAACATTCTTGACTAAACTACTAAATTTTTCAACACTACTTAAATACTGTTCAAAGTATTTACTATAACTTATAATCTTCTCTTTGAAATCTTTTGCTGGGCTACTAGGTGTATTATAAAAGATTTTTAGGAACCCTTCATCACAGATATTTTTTTGGAATTCACTCTGATCTAAACTACTAGAAAGAGGGCTATCATCTATCTTTTGTTGAATTAAATGGAGTTCGTCTATAATTTTATTCTTATGTTCTCTAGTCAATAATTCTTGCTGAATAGAAATAAATCCCCATAGAAATTCATGAATTGTAGAAACTACTACTGAAGAATTTTTACCAAGCCGACTAAGAATCTCATCTTTTGCGGCATTAGTGTAAGTGATACATAAGATTTTTTGATTTCGTAATTTTAAATTTTCTCCCTCCGTCTTCAAAATATGTTCAATTGACTTTTGTAATGCATAGGTTTTCCCTGCTCCAGCACCGGCATCAAAACAAAAGCTCTCAAAGTTATCTAAACATTCATTAATATCTTTCTGAATGTCTAACTCTAGTTGTTTATTTTCTGGACTAATCGTATATGTCATATTTTACTCCTTAAAATAACTACAAAGTGAGTTCAAACCTGATTCAATATACTGAGGTTGTTTAAGGCTGAAGTCGTCATCAGTTACAGATAAATATACAATCCCAGTAGAAAACCTTGATTTTCCATCAGATAATTTAACTTGATACATATAAGATTTATCGGCTATTTCTGATGTTTCATCAATATCACCAAAACACCTCATATTAGGATGGACATATTGTAGTGCTTTAATCAAGGATTTCTTGTATTTATTTTCATCTTCGTTTCCTGCATTCGTTAAAACAACTGCTTCCTCAAAGCTAGTAGCATAATATCCATTTATTTTACCTTGCGAGAACATAGTGATGTTATTGTAATCAATAATCAATTCTTCATTGTTATTAAGCTTTTCGATTATCTTGTTATTAATCTCACCATATTTAGCTTCTTCATCTTTTAGCTCTTTTTTTATAAAATATTGCAGAGTACCATTCGTACTCAAGGAGCTCGTTGCAGCTGCATATTTACTCTCTAAATCTGATATGTTTTGTGGAATCACATCAGGATCAGGATCATCATTATCTTTTATATCAACTTTCTTTTCAGATTCAGATCTTTTTAAATCTAAATCTGTAAAAATAACAGTTTTAATTTCTAATAAGTCCAATAAACTAATAAACTGGTGAGCGTATGCTCCATCAATTCTGTAAACTTTAATATGATGCTTCTTCAATATTGGGTGTTTATCAATCTCATATCTCAGGTAAGTTTCTTCAGAAACTCCCTCAACTAAAACAACTGCATCAGCAAAGAAAATATCTGATACCTCTAGTCTTAAATATTTTTTGATATATTCATAAGCTTTTTTATCAATATTTCTACCAGATACTATTGCGTCATCACTTATGTTCTTTATGATATTATTTACACCTGCTTGACCTAGATAACTAATATTATTAAGTGTATTTCCTGATTGAATCTTACTGTTCAAAATATGTGTTGAGTGAGTCGTAATGATAATTTGAAATGTATCTAGCTGCTGTTTTTTTCCTAATAAGGTAGCGATTGCTTTTGAAATATTCTTTATAAACAGCTCCTGCATCTGGGGATGCATAAACGACTCCGGTTCTTCAATACAAAGAATATTTACTGAACCATTAATATCTTTCTTGCTGTATAATTCAATGTAGTCAACAATCTTTGCAATAATAACCATCAAGTTTGTATATCCCATACCAAACTGGCTTTCAGGTATATTATTATTTCCCTCTTGATACTCATAAATAATACTATTTGCAAAAATTTTCTCTAAAGTTACATCTGGATGTAAATTCATCTTTAAATTCTTAGTTGATTCAATGCTTGATACTGCACTCTGAAGAATATTCTTGATATTGGTATCAACCATATCCTTTACTTGATAATTAATGGCACCAACTAATTTATCAATTGTAGCTATATCATTATTTTTTATATAAGTTGAGACTATTTTATTGTAAGCTTGCGAAAGTGTCTTGTCATTTTTAACCGTATTTGCCTCTATTGTTTCTACCTTTAGCAATGAAGATAGAGAAAATTCTTTAGCAGGCTCCTCTTTTCCTATAGGATAAAAATTTAATACAAAATAATTACTGCTAAATAAACCTAAAAATTGTCGATATTGAATCTCTTTTTTATATACGATATTTTTATCTTGCTGATTATCTGTTTCTGAATTACTTTTTTTAGTTTAATAAGCTCTTCTTTAAAAGATTTCTCATCCGCCACTTCATACTTAATATCGATAGTTACTTCCGCAATATCTTGATTTTCTTGAGTTTCTACTGTTTTTATACCACTTACAACTAATATATCTTCGAAACTTGAAATCAAATCATTTCCATCATCGATTCCTAATATCAACTGAAACTCTAGTTTAGGAAAATAAGATTGATCAATACTTTCTATCTCTTCTTCAGATTTATTGTCAATATTTTCGTGATACCAATCTGATAATGTTTTTAAATTAAAATCGGTATATTTAAAAACACTACGACTACCTGACTTACTATTTTGTAGTGTATTCAATAATTTGACAATTGTACTTTTACCAGAATTATTTTTACCTACAATTAATGACGAACTTTTTGATATATACTCTTCTGTTATATTTATTTTCTCTGTTTCATCTTCATCTTTTGGAATTTCCGGCCATTTGCTATGAGCGAAGTTAATTACCTGAACTTTTTCGCCATATTTTCTATAATTTTTTATTGATAAACTTTTTAAATACATAAAAATTCTTTCCTATTTTGGAGTTCTCATCCCCAGCTCTCTCAACCGTTCCTGCCCTATCTTCAACATCTCTTTTTCTACCTTGTTCCATTTTCCAAATAGGCATTCGTGTAGAACTTCTGCTGCTGAGATCTGATCTACTTCCGAATCATAAACGCACGATTGATCCCTTTGAAAAATTTGAATTTGATTAAAAATATTGTCATTTTCTAACTCCCGTAAGTTATCAACTAAATGTTCTACAATTCCATCATGGTGTTCTTTGGGAGTCGCTCTAGCTTGACTAAGATCTATAGCATAGAGCTCCTCATAACGTATCAAAGTACTGAGATAGGACAATTCTGGCTTGGTCGCAATCAGTGCAAGTGAGACTTGATATCCTCTAGTTATCAATAATTGTGCCGTTTTTCTAGGAACTTCTGTTGTTCTCAAGGTGCCCTCGATTATCAAATGATAACCTTGTTTACTCAATTCATCTACGAGATATTCAACCATTTGGCCCGCAAATACTTTGGTATAATCCACACTATCTTTTCCATACTTTTCCTGTAGGCCAAGATAGTTCGGATGAAAAGAGCGATAACTATCTCCATCAATGATAATGATATTGCCTTGAAATTCCCTTTGTTTCACACGATGAATCGTTGTCTTACCAGCACCACTCTGTCCACCTAGCAAGATAGCCTTGGGCTGAGACGAAGTTGTTTTACCACGAGTTAAAGAACGGATAAGTCGTTTGGATGCTCGTTCAAAATCATCTTGACTAAATTCTTCTAATTTCATTAAGCCACCACCAGATGACTAGCTTGTTCTAGCATACGTTCAATGCCATCCAAATAGCCATTATATCGCTCCACATCCTCAAAAGTTGCAACAAGATAAATCTTCGTGTTAATCAAATCAGAAAGATCATTGCTCATTAGAACCCAAGGATTAGAAGCATCGTCAAATGCAATTCCTTGTTCATCTTGAAAACGATAAAGTTGCGCTAAGATATTCGCCCCTCGTTCTTTAATCACTTCAATTTTCAGAGTTAACTGATAATCTTCTACTGGTGTAAGCATTTTTTCCTCCCCTACGATATCGATATACGAAACATTAAATTTCTTGCAGATACGATCTATTAATTCTGTCGAAACTGAACTTGTCCCATTTTCATAACGACTCAGACTATTTCGAGAGATACCAACAATCTTTGCAAACTCAGGTTGCGTTAATTTATGTGTTTTACGTAACGTTTTTATATTTTCTCCAATCATGTAACTCCTCCTTTTATTTATTTCTATTATAACATAAAAAAGATAAATGCACCATTTTTGGTGCATTGTTGCTGATGGATATAATACCATATATTTAGTTATTGAAGAAAAGGTTCTATGAATCTGTTCAAAAAGTTTTTGAGAATATAAAAAAGTAAGAAAAGTATAATCTAAAACATATTGGAGATATGAATCTATGGTATACTAGTGATAATAAATAGTTATCGGTAGGAGAATACTATGGAAATAAAAATAATTGATAAAATTTTATCTCAAAAATGTTTTTGGACAATTATTTTTACTTGTTGGATTTTTATTGGAATTATAGTATCAATTTTTGATTCATCATTAAAATACAATTATATATATGTTTTCGGGGTGAATTCTCTATTGTTAGCCCAGATTATCACATATCAAAATTTAATGAAAAAAGAAATAATCCTTAAAACATCTATTTCAGGTACTAAAGTCAATAATCTTCCACTATTTCCAGTATTCAGTAAAAATAATAGTTATCTAAACAAATGGTATAATATATCTATTTGTTTTGTAATTGGTTTAATTTATTTCATTTCTCTAGTATTATTAAAGGTTCTTATCTTGCAGGAGCTAATTACAATCTATGGTGCAATTACTTTAATTCTAACTGTATTTATTGCAATACAACTGTATTTAAAGTATATACTTTATATTCTCACATTAAGGAAAATTTCAAAATTAGAGTTTATTTCATTAGTACCAATTTCCCTGCATAATCCATCTGAATGTGATTGGATAGTTAAATTTACCGATAGTATGAGTTCATTTAGTAATTATTTTGGAATTTTAGGTATTGCTTATACTGCTCTATTCTATTTAACCACTCCACTATCTGCTATTAAATTTACCGGATATACATTAATAATAGATACACCTAATAACCTAGTATTTATAATTACTTGGGGAATAATTTTTATACTGATTGGCTTTGGTTATTTAATTTTTGACTATCTTTGGAAGAAATATATTAAAGAGATAATAAAAAAATAAAAATAATGCAACTAAAGGAATATGATATTACTGATTACAGTAATAAACAACTTAATAAAGATTATATTGAACTATTTAAACTCTATAAAGATTCCCCGAACTTTCCACAGTTATTCAATGGAAAAACACTCAATCCGATAGGTTACATCCCCATTTTGATAAATCTATATAGGTTACTTCAACCATTTTTATCACAAAATTAGTGTTGTTAAAAGAGCAGAGAATTCCAATCTCTGCTCTTTTATTTTAATAAATCCCCGCTCTCACCTTCGCTAATTTAATTGAATAATCAATAAAATAATTTAATCTTTCCATAGAGTGATTTTTTTCTAAAACTTCACATTGTTTTTTAATATCAAACTCAATTAACGAAACTTCATTTTTTATATGTTTTAACACACTATATTTATTCAATAGAATTTCTATATTAGTCACCTTATCTTTATTCTGAAGTCTCAATTTTTCTTTATTAGAGAGAAACTGTTCAAGGTAAACGTAACATAAATTTTTCCTACTTTTATTAATATCAAAATTATGATTCCCTTTGTATTTTACAGTGAACTCAGGATTAAAGTATGCTTCGCAATCATTTAGTAATTGAAATAAGTAGCCTAATTTATAACCAATAATTGCTAAATGTTGATTGTCTAATTCAGGATCATATGATTTCATGCCAATCACTAAACAATTTTGAATAACTTGTGAAGTTTGGTTATCTAAGATTTCTTTTATTTTATCAATACTTACATTAATATCAATATTCAATTCTTGTATTGTTCCCTGACACATTCTAATAATCATTTGGCTAAATATCCTAATCGTAGAATCATCAATTTCAGATAATAATTCAATACACTTTCCTAATAAAAAAACTGTGATTACTAAGGCTTCATCAATAGAATATTGCTTATGTACTGTGTATATGCTATGTCTTTTATCGTCTTGATCTATAATATCATCAATAATAATAGAGGATTTATGAATTAACTCAATAGCTATTGCAGATTTGTAAACTTTTTCATTTAGATTCTCAGAAAACAACTTATAACCATAATATGTTAACAACGGTCTGAAACGACTCCCATTCACCACTTGAAGTATCTCATGATATTGTACTGGTAGTTCAAGCAGTATTGATTTAATCCTAGAATCAATAGTGAACAAAAAATCTTTTTCTTCACTATTTAACGTAATTTTTGGTGTCTTTTCCATAGTATTCTCCTAGTGATAACTATTTATTATCACTATACAAAGCTCCCAAATAAGTTTATAATAGCATGATTATTGATGAAGGAGATTTTCATGGATTATACACTTATTTCTACTTTCTTAGACCACTGCGAAACTCATAGACGCTTAAGTTCACATACGATTAGAGCTTACAAAAATGATATTTTGCAATTTTACAATTCAAATTACACCCGTGTGGAAACCTATGTTGAACATTTGATAAAATCCAATCTTAAATCTAATACATTACGTCGCAAAATCGCTAGTTTGAAGGTGTTTTACAACTACTTGAAATATCAGAATTTAGTTGATGAGAATCCTTTTAATCAATTACGTTTTCAATTTAGAACGGAAAAAATATTACCTAAAACAATTCCCTATGACATTTTGAAAAGTATTT
>NZ_ALCH01000007.1 GCF_000279535.1 Streptococcus infantis SPAR10 | reverse complement strand
TGATTGGAGACTTTTTTTAACTGTGTTCAGTAATATATTTATAGGCTTCTTGACCTGCAATAGCACCATCTCCAACTGCTGTTGTAACTTGGCGAAGGTCTTTCTGACGAACATCTCCAACTGCAAAGACACCTGCAACACTTGTCTTCATGTGGTCATCTGTCACAATCCAACCTGACTCATCTTGGATTTGTAAATCTTTTGTAAAATCGCTAACTGGATCTAAACCAACATAGATGAAGACGCCTCCAAAGGCATGTTCAGTCACTTGATTTGTTTTAACATTTTCAATGACAACTGACTCCACACGGTTTTCACCCTTAATTTCTTTGACAACAGAATCCCAAATGAAGTTGATTTTTTCATTGGCAAAGGCGCGATCTTGCAAGACTTTTTGAGCACGAAGCTCATCACGACGGTGAACGATGGTTACAGTTTTGGCAAACTGTGTTAAGAAGATTGCTTCCTCAACCGCTGAGTCACCACCACCTACAACCAACAAATCTTGGTCACGGAAAAAGGCTCCATCACAAACCGCACAGTAAGAAACACCTCGACTGTTGAGTTCTTCTTCTCCTGGAACGCCTAAGAGTCGGTGCTTAGAACCAGTCGCCACAATAACTGTGCGAGTTTCAAATTCTTCATTGTCTGTGATTACTTTCTTAACATCACCATGGTCCTCAATATTTTCTACAAAGCCATAGAGATGCTCAACACCTAGATTTTCAAGAGGTTCAAACATCTTTTCTGCCAACTCAGGTCCACTAATGTTAGCATAACCTGGATAGTTTTCAATGTCAGAAGTATTGTTCATCTGACCGCCAGGAAGACCACCTTCAATCAAAGCTACTTTGAGATTGCTGCGAGCTGCATACAAGGCTGCAGTCATCCCAGCAGGACCTGCACCGATAATAATCGTATCGTACATTCTATTTCCTTCTTTCTTGTTGTAACTATTCTTATTCTAACGGATAAAATCCTATTTGACAACTATTAAGCCTTGAGAACCAACAAGATGCTCATGGTTGCAAAAGACAATACTGGAATTGTTAAGACTCCAATCATAATCATATCATAGAGGTGAGCCTGACGCTCCTTGGCAGTTTTATCCACACCTGATAGAGCTCTAAAACCAATCCAAATCCCTAAGACAACCAAGACTAGTAAAATCGTCAAAACCAAACTCTCTAAATACAAAGCAAATAGCTGAACTAACATGCTTTCTCTCATTTCTATTATTTTTAAAGAGTAAACCCAGTTAGCTTAGCCAACTGAGTTTTTCTTATCTTCTATTATATCAGATATAGGTCCGTTTGTAACTAGCAAAGAACTCTTTTGTTCGTTCTTCTTTGGGATGGTTGATAATCTCATCCGGTGTTCCAGATTCAATAATCTTTCCTTTATCCAAGAATAAAACCTTATCAGCTACTTGAGCAACAAATGACATATCGTGACTAACTAAAACCATGGTTTGACCTGATTTTGCAGCATTGGCAATCGATCTTTCTACCTCACCAACCAATTCTGGGTCCAGTGCTGAAGTTGGTTCATCCAAGAGTAAGACGTCTGGTTTCATGGCTAGGGCACGCGCTATAGCTACCCGTTGTTTTTGCCCCCCTGACAAGTGACGCGGATAATGCTGTTCACGATCAGAAAGTCCAACCTTAGCTAGCTCTTCCTTAGCAATTTCAGTCGCTTCTTCGTCCGATAGTTTTTTAACGACCACCAAGCCTTCTTTAACATTGTCTAGTGCTGTTCTACGCTCAAACAAATTAAACTGTTGGAAAACCATCGATAGTTTGCGACGAAGAGTTAGAATTTCTTCTTGCGTAATTTGAGAAAAATCAACTTTGAAATCATCAATCTGAATACTTCCACTATCAGGTGTTTCTAGATAGTTTAGGCTACGAAGAAAAGTTGATTTCCCAGCTCCTGAAGAACCAATTAAGGCAACAACTTCTCCTTTTTGAATATCTAAGTTCAGATGATCCAAAACGGTTTGACCTGAAAAGGATTTGCTTAAATTTGAAATTTTAATCATTAGCGAAGCTCTCCTTTCACATCTGTCTCAACATTATCTGGTGCTGTAATAGCCATTTTTCTTTCAATGAAACGGCCAAGATTTTCAATAACGATATTTACCACCCAGTAGACAAGGGCAACTGAGATAAAACGTTCAAAGTAGCGATAGTCTGCACCACCCAAAATCTGAGCTTGGGCAAAGACTTCTACAACACCTGCACTGAAGGCTAGGGAAGTCCCCTTGGTCAAGCCAATCAAGGAGTTAATCAAGGTTGGTGTTGCAACTACTGCTGCATTGGGAATAATCACACGACGATAAACTTGTGCACGTGTCATACCAAGACTACGAGCAGCTTCAATCTCACCTGGATTTACAGAAAGAATTGCCGCACGAAGAGTTTCGCTGGCATAGGCCGCCTCGTTAAAAGCAAAAGCCACAATCGCAAATGTTGCTGCTGGAATAGCATTAATGTTCAGAGAAGTTCCCCATTGTTGATTCAAGGCTTTCAAAGCTAATGGAATCCCGTAATAAGTCAACATCAGTTGGACTAAAATTGGGGTTCCTTTTAGGAAACTAACAAAAAAGGCTTGTAATGGGTAAATAAATCTAACTCGGTTGATTTTCACGATAGCAAAGATTAGGGCTAGCATGATACCAAAAAAGGCACCGAATACCGTTAACATCAATGTTGTAGGTAATTGCTGTACAATTCTTGGAATCCCATCAAAGACCGAACGCCAACTAAAAAGTTTGCCATCTGGAATATATTGCATCAAATTTTGATACCAATCAGATGCTAAAATCGTTGTAACATTCATAGAAACATCCTCTCAAGATAATGATTCATTCTATCATACTTATGCTCTAATTAAAAATATTTGCTACGAGCATATCAGATTTCATCTACCTTCTAGTTTATCATACTTTAAAAGTGGGAGGTTATATATTTTATCTATCAAGGAGATAGAAAAAAACTAATTCAAATCCAAGTTATTGTATGTCTTACGGTAGCCAATTTGTTTTACAAGACCATTTTCAACAAGTATTGGACGTTTTAACAGCATACCATCACTGGCCAAGAGTTTGGCTGCTTCTTTGTTAGACAATGTTCCAACCTTATCTTTCAATCCGAGTTCACGATATTTGATTCCACTAGTATTAAAAAATTGCTTCAATTCAAATCCCGAAGTTTCGAGCCAGTTTAAAATGACCTTTTCACTCGGAGTCTCTTCAACGATATGAACATCCTGATATTCTAGTCCGAGTTGATCTAATTCTTTCTTAGCTTTTTTACAAGTTGTACATTTTGGATATTCGATAAATTCTAACATTTTTTCTCTTTCTATTTTTTATTTTCTTGATAACTTGCACCTTCATGCCTCAAGAGCCAAGCCTTCTTTTCGAGTCCCCAAGCATAGCCTGTCAGACGTCCTCCAGCACCTAGCACACGGTGACAAGGTACAAGGATAGACCAGGGATTGCGACCTACTGCTCCTCCGATTGCTTGAGCAGAAGCCACCTGCAAATCCTTAGCTATTTGCCCATAAGTAACTGTCTGACCGAAAGGAATTCCTCGCAAGTAGTTCCAGACTCTTTTTTCAAAGTCACTACCGACAGGAGCTAAAGGTAATCCAGATAAGTCTTGATCTTGCCCCTTAAAATAAGTCTCTAAATAGGAAGTAATTTGATTTAAAATGGGATGACTGTCAACAACAGTTACATCATTTTCAGATAATCCCTTCTCAAAATCGCTCTCTTCTTCAATCCATATCCCAAACAAATAGTGGTCATCTGCTAGCAGAGATAGGGGGCCAATCGGTGACTTGTATAGCATCTTTACATACTTCTTAGGCATTTGATTTTAATTTTTGATAGGCCAAGCGTTCCCCGTCTACTGGAACTTTACCAACCTGTTTGAAGCCAAGTTTCTCAAAAATATGTTGCATAGCCTTGTTTATTTCATGTGTATCTGAACGAAAATCTAGGTAATCAAAGCCTTCAATCAAGCCTTCCAAGAAGGTCTGAGCAACACCTTGACCTTGCACATCTCTAGCAACAGCAATACGGTGAAATACTAAGTATTCTGCTTCATTTCCCTCCCAGTTACCATCATAAATTGCTTCATAAGCTTTTTCGGGGCTCTTAGTCACTGCTGCATAGGCTAAGAGATCACCTTCGTCTAGGGCTACATAAGCTTGACCAGAGATGATATCTTCAATAATGGTATCTGCATCTGGGTAGCCGTTTTGCCACTGAGTGCTACCAGCTTCTGCCAAACATTTCTTGGCTCCCTCAATCACTTGTATAATTGCATCAACTTCGTTTGGAAAGGCTAAGCGAATCTCCATCATTTATCCTCTTTTCATACTATTTTCTTTCATCATAGCATAAAATATTTCTTTCTACAAGCACTTGAAACTTGACTTATTATTTCTAATATTTTATAATCTAGTTATTAAAACTAGATAAAAAGGAGTTGAAAATGAATACCACTTTTTCCTATCCAAAATGGGAAGAAATTCCAAGTATCAATCTCTATCTGGACCAGGTTCTGCTCTATGTCAATCAAATCTGTCCTCCAGCTTCTCCTGACAAGGAGAAAGGTTTGACAGCATCCATGGTGAACAACTATGTCAAACACGGTTATATCAGTAAACCTGAAAAGAAAAAATATCAACGCAAACAAATCGCACGATTGATTGCTATTACCACTCTCAAGTCTGTTTTTTCTATCCAAGAAATTGCTCAAACCCTTAATACCCTTCACACAGACACTAATTCAGAAGAACTTTATAATGCTTTTGTGGACTATATGAATGAAGATATTGATCCAGCTAATCCCATTATCCAGGCCAGCTGCCAAACGGTCAAACTCTATCATCAAACACTTGCACTAGTCTATACAGAAACCGAAGAGGAGGAAACAAATGAATACTAGTTTCAAACTTAGTAAACGACTTAGTTTTGGAGAAGAAATTGCCAACAGTGTCACCCATGCTGTAGGAGCATTTATCATGCTCATCCTACTTCCCATTTCATCTACTTACAGTTATGAGGCCCATGGTTTCTTATCGTCTATCGGTGTTTCCATCTTCGTCATCAGCCTCTTTCTCATGTTCTTATCATCAACTATTTATCATTCTATGGCTTATGGTTCAACTCATAAGTACGTGCTTCGTATCATCGACCATTCTATGATTTATGTTGCGATTGCAGGTTCTTATACCCCGGTGGTTTTAACCCTGATGAATAATTGGTTTGGTTATCTCATTATTGCTATCCAATGGGGGACAACTATTTTCGGTATTCTTTATAAAATCTTTGCCAAGAAGGTCAATGAAAAATTCAGTCTCATCCTTTACCTCATCATGGGATGGCTTGTATTGGCTATCTTACCAGCAATCATCAGTCAGACAAGTCCAATGTTTTGGAGTCTTATGGTATCAGGTGGCCTTTGCTATACAGTTGGCGCTGGATTCTACGCTAAAAAGAAACCATACTTCCATATGATTTGGCATCTCTTTATCCTAGCAGCCTCTGCTCTCCAATATATTGCTATTGTTTATTACATGTAAAAAAGAAGTTGGAAAATCCCAACCTCTTTTTTTATTTACACATATTCATAAAGTACTGATGCAAACGAAGATCATTTGTCAATTCAGGATGAAAGGAGGTTACCAGCATACTCTTTTCTTGAGCCGCAACGATTTGATTGTTCACAATCGCTAGAACATCAACACTGTCACCAACACTACTGATAATTGGGCCACGGATAAAGGTCATTGGAATTTTACCAACACCCTTGCAGTCAGCTTCTGTATAAAAGCTTCCTAGCTGACGTCCATAGGCATTGCGCTCTACTACTATGTCCATGGTCGCTAGATGGCTTTCCTCTTGAGAAGTGATTTGTTTTGCTAGCAAAATTAAACCCGCACAAGTTCCAAAGACTGGTAAACCATTGAGAATAGCCTCTCTTAGAGGAATTAGCATCTGCTGATCTCGCAACAGTTTCCCCATGGCCGTTGACTCACCTCCTGGCAAAATCAAACCTGATAGCTCACTTCGATGTTGCTGAAAATCTTCTAGGTTTCGTAGTTCAATACTTTCAACTCCTAGTTGAGCAAGCATTTTCTCGTGTTCTACAAAGGCACCTTGCAAGGCCAAGATTCCGATTTTCATCTATTTTCCTCGCTCCGCCATGAGAATTTGGATTTCATTCTCATTGATACCAACCATGGCTTCTCCCAAGTCTTCCGAAATTTGAGCCAGAATTTGAGGATTCTGATAATTGGTAACAGCTTTGACAATTGCTGCCGCACGTTTAACAGGATCACCTGATTTGAAAATCCCTGAGCCAACAAACACACCTTCTGCACCTAGCTGCATCATAAGAGCAGCGTCCGCTGGTGTTGCAACCCCTCCAGCTGCAAAGTTGACAACTGGTAATTTCCCATTTTCGTGGACATATTGAACTAATTCTACAGGTACTTGGAGTTCTTTTGCAGCAACATATAACTCGTCCTCACGGAGGTTTTGAATGCGGCGAATTTCTTGATTCATCATACGCATATGACGAACCGCCTGAACGATGTCTCCTGTTCCTGGTTCCCCTTTTGTACGGATCATAGAAGCTCCTTCAGCGATACGGCGCAAGGCTTCTCCTAGGTCTTTAGCACCACAAACAAAAGGAACTTGAAATTCTTTCTTGTCCACATGGAAACGATCGTCAGCTGGAGATAGAACTTCGCTCTCATCGATATAGTCAATCTCGATAGCTTCTAAAATCTGTGCTTCAACAAAATGCCCAATTCGAACCTTAGCCATAACTGGAATGCTGACTGCTTCTTGGATTTCCTTAATCATCTTTGGATCACTCATGCGAGAGACACCACCTGCTGCACGAATATCAGCTGGGATTCGTTCCAAAGCCATAACTGCTGCCGCACCTGCAGCCTCAGCAATTCTTGCTTGTTCAGGGTTTTGGACATCCATGATGACGCCACCTTTAAGCATCTGTGCCAAATTCTTATTTAATTCATAACGATTTTCAGTCATTTTTTTCATCCTCAATAGTTGTATTGGTAGCTACAGTTTTATTGTAAGGTATAAAAGACTGCATAACAAGATAAAATAAATCGATTTGTCCGGGTACAATTATCTCTATCACAAAAAAAGCACCCACATTGGGTACTTTTTATTTCTTAGTTTTTTTAATACTTTTTACAAGATAAAAGAGATATCCTGAAACCATGTAGGCAACAAAGATAGTTGCTGCCCATTTAAAGACAAAGCTCCAACCATGTTTGGTAGCATTCAAAAAGAAATAAGGGAAGGGACTATCCTTAGCATTAGGGACATCCATCTTTAAAACAAAACCGTTTAAAAGGGCAAAAATCATATAAAGCAAAGGAAGGCTAGTCCAAAGCATGGGATCAACTAACTTATATTGACGACTCTTATCAAAAATAATTGTATCTGCTAAAAACCAGAGAGGGACAATATAATGGCAAAGGAAATTTTCCAAACGGTAAAAATCTGTCGTCAAGGGAGCTAGCATGAAATGATAGATGACACAAGTAATCATAATACTCATAGTGACGCCACCTTTGAGACGTAGAATACCAGGATTCTGCCAACTATCACCGCCACTACGCATCTTTAACAAAAGATAACCTGTAAAAAGTACAACCAAAAGGTTAGAAAGTACTGTGTAGTAAAGCAACATCCCTAAACCACCGCGTTTGGTGATCTCCAAGTATACACCGGTAAAGGCTGCTATAAATAAAAAGATACGACTATAAAATATTACTTTTTCATTTTTAATCATGATTAAATCTTCTTCACAAATTCTGATTTAAGCTTCATAGCACCAAAACCATCAATCTTACAGTCAATGTTGTGGTCACCTTCAACAATACGGATGTTTTTCACACGAGTTCCTTGTTTGAGGTCTTTAGGAGCACCTTTAACCTTCAAATCTTTAATCAAGGTTACTGTATCTCCATCAGCTAGTTTGTTTCCATTTGCATCAATAGCAACAATGCCTTCTTCAACTTCTGCTTGTTCAGCAGGATTCCACTCATAAGCACATTCTGGACAAACAAGAAGTGCGCCATCTTCATATACATATTCTGAATTACATTTTGGGCAATTTGGTAATTGACTCATGTTATCTCCTTAAAAAATTTATGATTATTTGAATGTCAAATTTTCTTCAACAGCAACTATTATACCTTAAAACAGACTATTTGACAAATCATGATAAAAAAACGACAAACCGAAATTCAGTTCATCGTTTTTATAGTTCTTATAGATGTTTTTGAGCTTCTGATTTAATTTTTTCAACAACTTCTAAAATAGAGAGGCCAGTCGTATCCAAATAGATTGCATCCTCAGCTTGCTTGAGAGGTGAAGTTTCACGATGACTATCTTTATAATCACGCGCAGCAATCTCTTCTTTCAAAGTTTCCAAATCTGTTTCGATTCCCTTTGAAAGATTTTCCTTGTAGCGACGTTCCGCACGCTCATCTACAGATGCTACTAGAAAAATCTTCAATTCAGCCTGAGGCAAGACTACTGTTCCAATATCGCGGCCATCCATAACGATACCACCTTGTCGGGCAATTTCTTGCTGAAGGGCTACCAATTTTTCACGAACAGCTGGAATAGCAGCAAAGGCAGAAACAGCATTGGTTACTTCATTTTCTCGGATTGGATTTGTTACATCGACATCTCCAACAAAAACAAGCTGTTCTCCTGTTTCAGCGCGACCAAAGCTAATCGGATATTGTTCCAGTAATTCAAGAAGTCGTGAAGACTCCTCTGGACTTATTTGGTTGTTCAAAGCGATGTAAGTGGCAGCACGATACATAGCACCCGTATCCAGATAAGTATAGCCAAAGTCTTTAGCGATAATCTTAGCTACTGTACTCTTACCACTGGAAGCTGGCCCATCAATAGCAATCTGAATTGTTTTCATTGTCACTCCTATCTTGTCTTAAGGACATCACCAGGATTTGCAAACCAAGTTCCAGTAGACATATGACCAGGGTTTAAAGCTTCAAGTTGAGCAATGGAGATTCCAGCTCGAGCAGCAATGGCTGCTTCACCCTCTCCTGGCAAGACTGTAATTGTTCCTTCAGAATCAGTATGCGCCTCTGTATGTTCTTGTTGAGTTGTCTCTGCTTCTGTTGACTGAGTAGTTGTAGCAACTGTTGTAACTTCTTCTACTTTTGGAGCTGAAGAATCATAAAAATCTTTCAGAGCTGAAGTACGGTTGCTTCCACCTGATGACAAGTAGACCAATACAACTACCATACCAACAACAATGACAAAGAAAAGAACAGCCAAAACAGTTAAAATATGATTCGCAATGACACCTGAATCATTTTTGTTTCGTTGACGGCGTTCTGTTCTTGATTCCTCTTCTTGGTTTTCATAAATATCTTCTTGCCACGGTTCCTTTTCCATACCTTACTCCTTGAGTTTTTTTAGTTTCTTATTACAATATAAATATGAAGATTAGACTTATACCTGAACGTTGCATAGCTTGTGGGCTCTGCCAAACTTATTCAGAATTATTTGATTACCATGATAATGGTATTGTCCGTTTTTTCGATGATCCTAAGCAATCAGAAAGAGAAATTTCTTGTAGCGGCGATGTTTTAGAAGCCGTTAAAAATTGCCCTACTCGTGCTCTGATTATAGATGAATCTTAAAATTTGGTGGAACATTGATCTCTAATTTCCACTCCTTCTAGTTTAGCATATTTTTCTAGAAAATTATAGTCTTTTGCTAGCTATTTTTATACAATTTCACTTTTATTTTTTCTGATATTTTAATAATAAATAAAGTGTTCTTTTAAGACGTTTTCTATCACATAATCACTAAGCAAATTTTTTATTTCAACCACATATAAATTTATAAGAAAAGAGGAATTACTTCCTCTTTTTTTGTTTAATCAAACGATTAGTCTTCAAATCCATTTGGATGCTTGCTTTGCCAACGCCATGCATCTTCACACATTTCTGTAATACCAAGTCCAGCTTTCCAACCTAGCTCTGCTTTCGCTTTTGCTGGGTCTGAGTAGCAGGCTGCAATATCACCTGGGCGACGTTCAACGATACGGTATGGAATTGGGCGCCCAACAGCTTTTTCCATATTTTGAATAATTTCAAGAACTGAGTAGCCTTTTCCAGTACCAAGGTTATACACATTGAGTCCAGAGCCTTTTTGAAGTTTCTTAAGGGCAGCAACGTGTCCTTTTGCTAGGTCAACGACGTGGATATAGTCACGAACACCTGTTCCATCTTCAGTATCGTAGTCATCTCCGAAGACTTGAACTTGTTCTAACTTACCAACTGCGACTTGTGTTACATACGGTAGAAGGTTATTTGGAATGCCGTTTGGATTTTCTCCTAGGTCACCACTCTCATGCGCCCCAATTGGGTTGAAGTAACGAAGTAAGACAACGTTCCACTCTGAGTCTGCTTTATGGATATCTGTCAAGATTTCTTCCAGCATAAGCTTGGTACGGCCATAAGGGTTGGTAGCTGAAAGTGGGAAATCTTCTAGGATTGGAACAGAATGTGGATCTCCATAAACAGTTGCTGATGAACTGAAGATGATATTCTTACAGTTTGCCTCTTCCATAACTTTCAAGAGACTGACAGTTCCAGCTATATTGTTATCATAGTAGGCAAGCGGGATACGTGTAGACTCACCTACAGCTTTCAAACCAGCAAAATGAATCACACCTGTTGGCTCTTCATGTTTGAAGATATCACGAAGTGTATCTGTGTCACGAATATCTGCCTCGTAGAAAGGAATTTCTACCCCAGTGATTCTTTCGACTACTTCAAGACTTTTACGACTACTGTTTACCAAATTATCCACGACAACTACTTGGTGTCCAGCTTGGACCAATTCAATGACAGTGTGAGTTCCGATAAAACCTGCTCCACCTGTTACCAAAATCTTTTCTTGCATCATTTTTCCTCTATTCTTGAAACATTTTTTTCATTTTACCATTTTTGATAGGGAAAGTCATTTGCTATCCTAATCCTATCGTAAAAACTAGGTAAAAAGTTTACGATTATTTCTCTTTAATATATCTTTCAGTCGGATAATCTGCTGGATCCAATACTCCTTTTCTCCCTTGAAGCATTTGAGCTAGATGATAACCGATAATAGGACCAGTCGTTAACCCTGAAGATCCTAATCCACTCGCAACAAATACTCCTGACAAGTTTGGCACCTGTCCGAAAAACGGCGAAAAATCACTCGTATAAGCACGAATCCCCACACGTTCACCACTTATCATTGTATCTTTTAAGCTAGGATAAAACGAACTTGCTGCTTCAGCCATTTGTTGGAGCAAATTCTCATCAACGGCTAGGTCAAATCCCATATCATTTTCATGGGTAGCTCCTAGAGATAACTTACCACCGGGAAATGGTATCAAATCCCACTCACCTTCCGGCATAACTACAGGGTAAGCTCCCATGTCTTGTGGCACTTGGTAATCTCGGAGTTGCCCCTTTTGAGGACGAACGTCTACCTCATATCCTAAGGGCTCTAAGATGTGGCCAAGCCAAGCTCCTGTGGATAAGATGACTTGGTCAAACATTTGATTGTCTATCTGATAACCCGATGATAGAGGGGTTAGACTGACCTCTTTCTTTACGACCTTAACCTGACTGGCTTCAAGTAAACGACTGACTAAAAGTTGCCCATCTACTCGAGCTCCACCAGAAGCATAGAGTAAACGTTCAAATCCCTCTAGACCGGGAAATAAGTTACTAGCAGTCGCTTGATCCAAAATGGCTAATTCCCCAATCAAGGGAGATTCATCTCTACGTTGCAGAGCCAGTTGATAGAGCTCCTCTAGCTTAGAGTCATCGTTTTTAAGAAGAAAGACACCAGAACGCTGATAAAAATCAACTTTTTGACCCGATTTTTCTAGGTCAGCTAATAAATCTACATAGAAATCAGCTCCCAAACGCGCCATCTTGTACCAAGCTTTATTGCGTCGTTTAGAAAACCAGGGACTAATAATTCCTGCCGCGGCCTTGGTTGCTTGCCCATGTCCAAAATCAAAAACAGTTACTTCGATATCGGCTTCCTTAGAAAGATAGTAGGCAGCTGTGGCCCCTACAATTCCTGCACCTATAATGGCAACTTTTTTCATTGTCTTTACCTTCTAACTAGATATGATGGAATGGTTTGGTGGACGCTTGACTTGCGATAACCTCTAGAGACCAAGCATTCTCTTCCTTCCATTCATTCAGGAACGATGCAATTTTTTCAACAAAGAGAACTTCAATATAGTGGCCTGGATCCAGAGCCAACAAGCCGTCTGACAACATATCTTGGGCAGTGTGGTAATAGATGTCACCAGTAATGTAAACATGAGCTCCTTTTGCTAAAGCATCAGAGTAGAAAGACTGCCCACTACCACCACAAATAGCTACTCTTGAGATTGTTTTTTGCAAATCAGTTTCTTTATAATACACCATACGAAGGCTATCTATACCAAATACTTCCTTAACATGACTAGCAAATTCTTCAAATGTTTGAGGTTTAATATTGCCAATACGTCCGATGCCACGTTCAGGACCTGTCTCCTGTAGATACGTTGTATCCTTAATATCTAACAGTTGGCAGAACCAATCATTAAGACCATTTTCAACAATATCAATATTAGTATGGCTAACGTAGACTGCAATATCATGCTTGATAAGATCAATATAAATCTGATTTTGAGGGCGACTAACTACCAAGTCCTTAATAGGGCGAAAAATTGGCGCGTGCTTAACGATAATCAAATCGACACCCTTTTCAATAGCTTCTGCCACTGTATCTTCACGTATATCAAGGGCAACCATAACTTTTTGGATGTCTTTGTCTAAGGTACCAATCTGCAGTCCACGATTATCACCTTCCATAGAAAATTCTTGAGGACAATAGGTTTCATAACGTTTAATCACTTCACTTGCTTTCATGGAGCACCTCCTTGATGGCTTGAATTTTATTTACTAAAACTTGACGTTCTTCATGATTTTTTTCTGGGATTTGACTAAGGGCAAATTCGAGCTTACTTGCTTCTCTTTGCCACTTTTGGACAAATACGGGGCTAAGTTCTTTAGATAGAAAAGGACCAAAACGAATATCGCTTGCTGGTAAATTCATTTCTCCAACTTCCACTACTAGAATCTCGTAAAATTTTCCAGCTTCTTCTAGGATACTTTCAGCTACAATCTGAAATCCATGCTCTTGTAACCAAGAACGTAACTCATCTTCACGATTATTAGGTTGAAGAATCAATCGCTCAACATTGGCTAGTTTGTCCAAACCCTCTTCTAATATCGTAGCAATCAAACGACCACCCATTCCTGCAATAGTGATAACAGAAACCTGGTCACTTTCTTCGAAAGCTGCTAAACCATTGGCTAAACGAACCTGAATTTTCTCAGTCAAACCATGACTTTCAACATTTCTAACTGCAGATTGATAGGGCCCCTCTACAACTTCACCCGAGATGGCAGCTTCAATATGACCTTTTTCAACTAATTCAATAGGTAAATAAGCATGGTCGCTACCAACGTCCAGCAAAACAGCTCCTTGGGGAACAAAAGAAGCTACTGTTTCTAATCTCTTTGAAATCATCTTCTCTCACTTTCAAAAACTCTATTTCCCTTTATTATACCATATTTTATCTGGCAATCCTGCACCTAAAAAAGACCGCAATCATGGATTGCAGTCTTTCTTTATCTTTTAACTTGATAATGACTTGTCAGTATGAAAATCACAATAAAGACGAGCATCATAATGCCATAGATAGGCAAAGTTTGACCTGTAAGTGTTGAAATTTCAAGCAATTTTTGGATTCTTGGGAATAGAGCTGTTCCAAGGAAACCTCCAACCGACCAAATAATCAATAGCACACGCCACAAGCTAAATGGCAAGCAAGCTCTAACTACAGACATGAAACCAATCGATGCCAATAGATAATACAGAAGTGTCGAAATTTCAATGGCTGTCCAGCCTTGACTGGTTCCAAAAATTTTAACAAAGAGAACACTAAAGACTACCATCAAGGCACTTGGTAAAGCTCGAAGCATTGATTTTCTGAGGAAGTTTTGTTCCACAGGTTTGATATTTCGTTCAAAAGTTAATACAAACGGTGGGAATCCTTCCACAAACTGGTCAATCATAGTTATCTGAATCGGAATGAATGGGAAAATCAAAATCCATTCAGTACGTCCCAACAAAGCACTGGCAATACAGATAACTGCTAGCAAGAAGGAATAGATTGTCTTAATCAAGAAAATCGGAGCAATGTGGGCAATATTATTGACCACACGACGACCTTCAAAGAGAATCTCAGGAACATCATTGAAATCTGAATTCAAGAGGACCAGATTTGCAATCTGACGAGTTGCTGGGTCTCCTTCCGCCATAACAATGGAACAGTCTGCCTCACGGAGAGCTAGGATATCATTGACACCATCCCCTGTCATTGCTGTAGTATGTCCTGCTTTTTTCAGAGTTTGGATGATGAGTTTCTTTTGATGAGGTGAGACACGTCCGAAAATGGCTGTTTCCTCAGCCATGGCTATCAATTCTTCATCATTAATTTTCGAACAATCTACATAGCTCTGATAGTCTGCAAAACCTGCTTTTTGGGCAATACTTGAAACAGTGACTGGATTATCACCAGAGATAATTTTTAATCCCACTTCCTGAGAACGAAGATAGTCTAGCGTATCAGCAGCACCTTCTCGAATTGGATCTAGAATCTCAAGCAAAGCCAAAGCCTGAATATCAGATGGCTTTTGTGGCTTGTGATGGTCAAGTTTTTCTTGACTGAGCGCTAACACCAAGACACGAGATCCTCGTTCAAGAGCTTCTCTAGCTTCAGGAACTTCAGCATCCAACAACATCTCCGGTGCGCCTAGGAAAACAGTTCCTAGACCTTCCAACTCCATTGCTCCCCATTTTCGATCACTTGAAAATGGAAGGCTAGAAATCATCGGATAAGCTACCTCTCCCGCAAAACGCTTTCGAATAGCTTGGGCAGTTGGATTTTTATCCTCACTGTGTGCCATATAGCTGGTTAGTATTTTGGCAATGGTATCTTTGTTATAAGCTGGAGTAAGAGGAAGGACCGTCTCAACCTGCATCTTCCCTTGGGTGATTGTCCCTGTCTTATCCAAGCAGAGCATATCTACGCGCGCCAAGGTTTCAACAGAATACATTTCCTGCACCAAAACCTTTTTCAACCCAAGCTTGATAACAGCAGTTAAGAGAGAGGTGATGGTCAAAAGGGCGATACCTTTAGGCAACATCCCCAAAAGAGCTGTAGATGAATTGACTACAGAAGACTTCAGTGGCAGACCTTTTAAGACCAAGGCTTCAAGCAAGAGAGCAATACCAAAAGGAATGATAATTTTCCCAGTAAAGCCGGCTAACTGGTCTAGCGATTTCATGATACGAGAGTTAATCGGCTTCACTGTCTTAGCTTCAAGCATGAGTTTAGCAGCATAGTTATCCGCCCCAACATGATGTACCTGAGCAAAGACAGAACCACTTGCAAGAAAGCTACCCGACAACATTAAGTCTTCTACTTCTTTTTGCACCAAGTCGCTCTCACCCGTTAACATGGCTTCATTGACTTCTGCAAAACCTTCTAATACAATGGCATCACTTGGAATTTGATCCCCTGCAGACAAGCGAATCACATCTCCTAAAACAAGTTCTTCGGGGTCCAAAGCGATCTCTTGTCCATCACGAATAGTGATAATCTTTTCTTTATTCAAGAGATTGAGCTTATCAACCATATGTTTGGCACGTAGCTCGGTTACAATCCCAGAAAATGCATTAAAGCAGATAACCGCAAAGAAAACTAGGTTGCTCCAAGCTTGAACAAAGGCGAGCGCTAGGGCAATGGCAAAGTTTAAAGCATTGAATAAAGTAAAGACATTTCTCTTCACAATCTGCCATGTACTAGTACTAGCTGAAGCTTGGAAATCATTGACCTGTCCCTGTTTCTGACGATCTTTGACTTCTGATTGGCTTAATCCCATAATTTTATTTTTATCCATAAATTCTATCATATCATTTTTTTTGAATATTTCTAATTTCATATAAAAAGCTGTTCCGCCTAAACAAAAAACATTTGCCTGTCCTAGTATGATAAGGTATAATAAAAGAAAGAGAACTGAAGGAGACATCATGTTTTATACTTATCTGCGTGGGCTGGTTATGTTGATTCTATGGTCAATCAATGGAAATGCTCACTTTCACAATACTGAAAAAATTCCAAGTTTAGATGAAAACTATATCCTTGTTGCGCCACACCGTACCTGGTGGGATCCAGTATATATGGCTTTTGCAACAAAACCAAAGCAATTTGTCTTTATGGCAAAAAAAGAACTCTTTTCAAATCGCATCTTTGGTTGGTGGATTCGCATGTGTGGTGCTTTCCCTATCGACCGTGATAACCCAGGTTCTTCTGCTATCAAATATCCAATTAATGTTCTAAAAAAGAGCAATCGCTCACTGATTATGTTTCCAAGTGGTAGTCGTCATTCTAACGATGTTAAGGGTGGTGTTGCTCTAATCGCGAAGATGGCTAAGGTTCGCATCATGCCAGTTACTTATACTGGCCCTATGACTCTAAAAGGACTTGTCAGCCGTGAACGTATTGATATGAACTTCGGAAATCCGATTGATATCTCAGATATTAAAAAGATGAATGATGAGGGAATTGAGATGGTTGCAGACCGCATCCAATCTGAATTTCAACGCCTGGATGAGGAAACAAAACAGTGGCACAACAATAAAAAGCCAAATCCACTGTGGTGGCTGATTCGTATCCCTGCCTTGATTCTAGCAATTATAATAGGAATTCTGACAATACTCTTTACCTTTGTTGCAAGTTTTGTTTGGAACCCAGATAAAAAGAGAGAGAAATTACAATAGTCTAATTTTCACAAGCCCAAGTTTATTACTTGGGCTTTTCCAATGAGTTACCATACTAATTAGCATATTGACAAAAGCTTAAATCTATAGTATACTTTCAAAGTAAGCTGATTTAGCTCAGTAGGCAGAGCGCATCCATGGTAAGGATGAGGTCGCCGGTTCGATCCCGGCAATTAGCATCATTCATCAGTTCCTTTTTTAGGGACTGTTTTTTTCTTGACAAACTATTACCCCCTATAGTACAATAAAGTCTGCGATGAGTCGATATGTAGCAAGAGCTACAATTGCGCAAAGGAGGTCATAACGCAGGAGCGGACCTTGAGAAATTGTGTGAACCAGTTTCTCACATGGAGATGCCTCTCACACTCTCTGGTTTTCCAGAGAGTTTTTTTTATTTTTAAACTTCTTTATTATTCTACAACAAAAAAAGACCCATCACATAAGCCCGAAAGCTTGATGCGATAGGTTTTTGTTTTTTTGATTAACGTACTGTACGGATACGCATTGTGTTTGTACGAACAGCTTCGCCAAGTGGCACACCTGCAACGATAACGATATCGTCACCAGATTGTACAAGACCTGCTTCAACTGCTTTACGTTCAGCAATTTCAAACATGTCATCAGTTGATGATGGAGCTTCAGTCAACATTGGGATAACACCCCAGTTCAACATCAATCCACGTTCAGTCAATTCGTCAAATGTCAATGCCAAGATATCAGCATTTGGACGGTATTTAGAAATCAAACGTGCTGTGTGACCAGTCTTAGTCAAAGTTACAACCAATTTGATGTCCATTGAGTTAGTAGCGTCTTTAACAGCTGAAGCCATAACTTCTGTCTTAGAGTTACGTTCAAATGAATCTGAGTTCAAACGTCCGTATTCGTTAAGAAGAGTTTGAGCGTTCTTGTCGATGGTAGCCATTGTTGTTACTGACTCAAGTGGATATTTACCGTTTGCAGACTCACCTGAAAGCATTGTAGCGTCAGTTCCATCGATAACAGCGTTAAATACGTCTGATACTTCTGAACGAGTTGCACGTGGTTTTTCAGTCATTGTTTCAAGCATGTTTGTTGCAGTGATAACAACTTTACCAGCAGCGTTTACTTTAGTGATGATCATTTTTTGGTAAACTGGAACCATTTCGAATGGTACTTCGATACCCATGTCACCACGAGCGATCATGATTCCGTCAGCAGCTTCAATGATTTCGTCCAAGTTATCGATACCTTGTTGGTTTTCGATTTTAGCAAACAATTGAACGTGACCATTACCAGTTTCTTCACAGATAGCACGAACTTCGTTAACATCTTTAGCAGTACGTACGAATGAGATCGCAATAAAGTTAATACCTTGTTCCAAACCGAAACGAATATCGTCGTTATCACGTTCAGCAAGAGCAGGGAAAGGAATTTTAGTGTTAGGGATGTTCACACCTTTTTGTTTAGCGATCACACCGTCGTTTTCAACTTCAACGACAAATTCACGAGTTGCATCATCTTTTTCTACAACACGAAGACCCAATTTACCATCGTCAACCAATACTTGGCGACCAACTTCAACGTCATCATAGATGTCAAGCGCACCTGCAACGTTCAAAGCAATCACTTCACGAGTTGATTTGATTCCTTGTTTAGTTGCAACACGGATCTTTTCACCAGTTGTATAAGAGTACTCTTTAGCATCGCCTTCGAACAATTCAGTACGGATTTCTGGTCCTTTAGTATCAAGAAGGAAACCAACTTTTTTACCTGCAAGTTTTTCTGCAAGTTTAACAGTTGCCATACGTTCACCTTGTTCTTGGTGGTCACCGTGTGAGAAGTTGAAACGGAAAGTGTTAGCTCCTGCTTCAATCAATTTAGCAATGTTTTTAGCTGAAGCTTCAACGTCAAGTTTTTCACCCCAATACCCATCATCACCAAATTTTTTACCACCACGGATTTCTACCGCAGGACCTAAGGTTGCAACGATTTTTACACGTTTGTTCATGATTTTGTGACTCCTTTATATAATTCGACCTTTTATGGTCATTTTACCAGATTAGTTAAAGTTGATTATGACAAGCTCTTGTTTAAGTCAGAAAGTTCAAGATCAGCTTTATGAGGATTGTTAACCACAATCTTACCATCAGCTGTTAAGCTAAACAAAGCTCCCTCTTCTGCTGTTCCAAGAATTGGATTTTCAACCATTTTCTCGTTACGAATACCGACAGCAACACCACCGATTCCTTGTTTAAGGAGTTTAACAGCGTGTGCGCCCATACGAGATGCCAATACACGGTCACGAGCAGTTGGTGAACCACCACGTTGGATGTGACCAAGTTCTGTAACACGAAGGTCACTTGTATCACCAGCTTCTTTTAGTTTTTGACCAAATTCAGCTGCTGACATAACACCTTCTGCCAAAACAATAATGTTGTGTTTTTTACCGTGTTCATATCCAGCTTTGATGCTTGCTACGATATCTTCAAATTTGAAGCCTTCTTCAGGGATGATGATTTCGTCAGCACCTGTTGCAATACCTGCCCAAAGAGCGATATCACCTGCGTTACGTCCCATTACTTCAACAACGAAAGTACGACGGTGACTTGATGATGTATCACGAATCTTATCGATTGCATCCATTGCAGTTGTTACTGCAGTGTCAAATCCGATTGTAAAGTCAGTACCTACGATATCGTTATCGATTGTTCCAGGAAGTCCAATAGCAGGGAATCCATGTTCAGTCAGGCGCATAGCTCCATGATAAGAACCGTCACCACCGATAACCACGACACCTTCGATACCGTGTTTTTTCAATTGCTCAATCCCTTTAAGTTGACCTTCGAGTTTTGCAAACTCAGGGTAACGGGCTGAGTGAAGGAAAGTACCACCACGTGAAATGATGTCTCCTACTGAAGCAGCATCAAGTGGATAAATTTCACCAGCAACCATACCAGCGTATCCATCATAGATACCAAAAACTTCCATTCCTTCTGAGATTGCTTGACGAACAACTGCACGAATGGCAGCATTCATACCAGGGGCGTCTCCACCACTAGTCAAAACAGCAATACGTTTCATTTGGTTTTGCTCCTTTTTCTTTAACATTCTAACTGATTATACCATATTTAAAATTAAAATTCTTTTATTTTCATTGATTTTTAACGATAAATCGTTTTCATGACAATCTGTTTTAAAGATTCTTGTAAGCCAGCGTCTTTTGCAACTAAATAACCAGGCAAAAGAATATTTTTTTGTTCATTTTCATAACGAATGACAACAGGAATTTGTCCCTTGTACTGATCTAAAATATGATAAATTTCAGAATCGTGGTCATGATTGGGAACTTGAATCCAAAAACGCTCACTCACTGCCTCTTTTAAATTATTTAAAACTAATTGAAGACGACCATCTCTGGCTTGTACTTTTCCATTTAGGTAATAAAAACTTCCTTCGTGCAAAAGATTTTTAAATTGGCGGTACTGTTCAGAAAAAACAGTGACCTCCAGACTTGTTTTACTATCGGTAACTTTCAAAAAGGCCATGTTTTCACCTTTTTTAGTTCGAATCACTCGGATAGACTGAATTTCAACGAGCACTGTTGCTGTCTGTCCCTCGGAAAGTTCAGATAAACTCACAATAGGATACAAAGGATTCTTCGCTAAAACCAGCAATGGGTGTTGGCTGATGCCAACTCCTAACCATTCCTGCTCTTTTTGGAATTTTTCAATATTTGAAAAATCCTCTGTATCTATCCAACTATAGCTAGAATCCGCAAAGAGGCTACCTAATTCTTCTACAAAGATAAATAGAGTTGGTAGGTTGGTTAAGATTTTTTGACGATTTTTATCAAATCCATCAAAAAGTCCTACTTCCACTAAAGGGGTTAAGAGGCTAATCTTTTGATAATTTTTGGGTAATCTTGTGATAAAATCTTCAACACTGCTAAATGGACGATGCTCGATAATCCAGTAGGCAAAATCACGAGGCATTCCCTTAATACTCTTAAGTCCTAGATGGATTGTCTTATCTGCTAGTTTATCTTGATATGGAACCGTATTGATAGAAAGCGGAGCTAATTCAAAGCCCATTTCAAGCGCATCTAGAATATAATCCCCGCTAGCATAATTGAGCATGACCTGATAGAAGATTGCTGGAAAATGTGTTTTAAAGTAGGCAAGCTGAAAGGCTAAGGCAGCATATGCATAAGCGTGCGAACGGTTAAAACCATAACCGGCAAATTTTTCCATTACGGCAAAAACTTCTTGAGCCTGTTTTTGTCCATGCCCTTTTTCGAGAGCGCCTTGGATAAAACTCTCCTCCATTCGATGCATCTCAGCCGCATTCTTTTTCCCCATAGCACGACGTAACATATCGGCTTTCCCGAGGCTAAAACCAGCATAGCGTTGAGCTACTTGCATCACCTGTTCTTGGTAGAGCATGATGCCATAGGTCGGAGCTAAGATATCTTCTAGCACAGGGTCCAGAACCGTAACCTTTTCTTTACCATGTTTTCTGGCAACAAAGTTATCGATATAGTCGCTCGCACCTGGTCGGTTCAAGGAAGTCGTCGCCACTACTTCTTCAAAATTTTGTGGTTTCACTCGTTTCAATAAGCGTATGGCCCCAGGTTGTTCAAACTGAAAGATTCCCTTTGTCTTACCAGCTGCAAAGAGGGCTAAGGTTGCCTTATCTTCAAGATCAATATCCTCAATTCTTAGTGAAATACCTTGAGTTTCATATAAGAGCTCCTGCATTTTTTGAGCAAAGGTTAAGTTTCGTAGGCCCAAGAAATCCATCTTGAGCAAGCCATTTCCTTCAACTCCATGCGCATCATATTGGGTAATCAGCATATCCTCTCCATACTTAAGAGGGATGTAGTCTGTTAGATTTTTGTCACTAATAACGACTCCAGCAGCATGGATGGAAGTCTGTCGTGGGTAACCTTCTATCTTTTTAGCAATAGAGAAGGCCTTTTGGTACTCAATCTTACTTTGAATGAGTTGTCTAAAACCAAGATTTCCTTCATAGGCTGTCGTTAGAGTATCTTTAGAGCCTATTTTTTTCGTAATAGCTGTCAACTCATACTCAGGGACACCATAGCGTTTGAAGATATCTCGGATGGCTTGCTTGGCTCCAAAGGTTGAATAAGTGACAATCTGCGCAGCATGGATACTACCATAACGGTCACGAACATAGCGAATAAACTCAGGGCGATAGATATCTGGGATATCAATATCAATATCTGGCATGGTGTAACGTTCACGATTCAAGAAACGCTCAAAGATAAGATTTTTAGCAACAGGATCAATTCCAGTAATATCTAAAGCGTAGGCCACTAAACTTCCAACTGCGGATCCGCGTCCCATTCCCATATAATAACCTTGGGAACGACCAAAACGTAAGAGGTCCCAGACAACCAAGAAATAGTCATCGAATCCCATATCATGAATCACAGACAGTTCTTCTTCTAAACGTTCCTGATAGACTGAATCTAGTAAACCTTTCTCTTCCAAGCCCTTGATAGCTCTTTCCCGAAGTTCCTCAACAGCAGGTCTTTCTGGATTGAAACGTGGAAGCTTGAGACTACTATCAATCTCGTAGGAGGTATCCTTGATTAATCTTGCAAGATTATCCAGTGCGATTGGGAACTTCTCTAGAAAAACCTGTTCAAGACGTTCAGCAGGCAAAAACAAGCCTTGTTGAGATTGAACATCAACCTCTCTCAAGGTCACGTTTTCCTTAATCGCCTTGAGCATTTGAAGTGTTTCTAAATCCTCAGCTTCAAAAGAATTAACACGATAAAGTGGAAGAATAGGGTGAGAAAAATTCGATTGAGCTGTATCTGGAAACACTCCGATATAGTATTCATGCCCTAAGTCCAAGGAATCAATTTCAGGATAGTAAGGAACAATAACACAAATATCTTCAAGGTAGGAAGAGTAATCAGCCCATTCTTTTTTACCTGTCATCTTCAGAGACGACAGCTTCATCAGGTTTTGATAACCTCGGTTTGACAGGGCTAGAAAACGTAGATTGATCCATTCATCTTTATGATGAAGTGTTATCTCAAGGCCTAATAAAGGTTGAATCCCCTGTTTTTGGCATTCTTTGATGAAATAATAGGCTCCATAGAGATTGTCTTCATCCATGATTCCAAGTGATGAATAGCCATATTCTTTCCCAAGGCTAACATATCTCTTGATTGAAACCATACTCTCCATGAAACTATAGACAGTTTTCGTATCCAGTTGGGCAATCATTCTTTCTCACCTCCCTTTTTCTTTTTCTATTATACCATTTTAGAAAATAGAAACACAATTTCTTTCTAATCATGAAACTAAAAAACCACAGACTTAAAGGCTATGGTTTTATGATATGAAATAAGTTCGAAGAAGAGTTGCGCCTAGCTTTTTTAACTTAGTTACTTGTATCTTTCGTTAAAAATATCCCGATTAGAACTAGGACTAGTGAGAGATAAGGAAAAACCCTAAACATCTGCCAATCCGGGTCGAATGCTAAAAGTCCTGAGATCAAATAAAATCCTGCACTCGCATACAAGAAATTTCTATTTACTTTCTTGATTCCTATCCTAGTTAAAAAAGTTGCTATAGCGTAAGGAATTAAATTTGGACCTAGAAAAATCAAGAATACAATTCCCCATTTACCAGCAGATAAAGCAAGAGATATAAATAGAAGAATATAGGTAAGTGCCAAATAAAATGAGAAAGATAGAAGAGCCGAAGGTTTCTTGACTGCTTTTGGACCATTCTTCATAGCTTCCACCGAATTATTTTCTACAATTAGTTTATCTTCTTTGTTTAGCTCTACATTTGGATTTTGGTCTGACATTTTTTTCTCCAACTAATTTGTTAAGTTATTTTTATTATATCCCAATTTGTCACATTAAGCTAGATAGAAAAAGCCATCTATGTTAGTCTCAGATAAACGCACACATTTGTCTGAAAGAAACTAACATAAATGACCTACACTCCTCCCTATCAAGTTTTTCTGAGTCAGGTAAAATTGTCTCGCTCAATTTGACAAATGAGGAGTTTTTATTATTTTTCACGAATCACTTCTACCTTGTATCCATCTGGATCTTTAACAAAGTAATAGTTTGGTTGTGTTCCTGGAAGTCCATTTGGATTTGTCACTTCGTAACCCTTGTCGCTATGTTCTTTATGAAGAGCCTCAAGGTCAGGTGTGCTTAGAGCGATGTGCGCAAAACCGTCACCTACAACATAAGGTCCATGATCGTAGTTGTAAGTCAACTCCAATTCATAATCATCACCATCAAGACCTAGATAAACAATGGTAAAAGCGTGTTCTGGGAAGTCCAGACGACGCAATTCCTTAAATCCAAAAGCATCTTGATAAAAAGCAATTGATTTTTCAAGATTTTCTACTCGCAAGCAAGTGTGTAACATTTTTGAAGCCATTTTTTCTCCTTTGTTTAAAAAAGACTGGGACAAATTTGCACCAGTCTTGTGAATAATTATTTACCAAGTTTTGCTTTAGCTGCATCTGCAAGAGCTGTGAAAGCTGCTGCATCGTTAACAGCCAAGTCAGCAAGCATTTTACGGTTAACTTCGATCTCAGCCAATTTCAAACCATGCATCAATTGTGAGTATGAAAGTCCGTTCATACGAGCTGCCGCATTGATACGTGTGATCCACAATTTACGGAAGTCACGTTTCTTTTGACGACGGTCACGGTATGCATAGTAGTAAGAGTTCATTACTTGTTCTTTTGCAGTACGGAACAAGATGTGTTTAGCTCCATAGTAACCTTTTGCTAATTTTAAAATACGTTTACGACGTTTGCGTGATACAACGCCACCTTTAACACGTGCCATTTATATTTCCTCCAATATTTCCTAGAATTGTTAACTTACAAATACGCGATTATTTCAAGCGAGTAAGCATTGCTTTGATACGTTTGAAATCTCCTGAATGCACCATAGATGCTTTACGAAGATGACGACGTTGTTTCTTAGTTTTTCCGTGGAAACGGTGAGAAGTGTAAGCACGGAAACGTTTAAGTCCACCAGAACCTGTACGTTTGAAACGTTTAGCTGATGCGCGGTGTGTTTTTTGTTTTGGCATGATATTTTCTCCTTTTTTTAACTTTCTGACAGATTATTTCTTGTCAGTTGCTGGGGCCAACTGCATGAACATTTGACGACCATCCATTTTAGCACGTTGTTCGATGATAGCAATATCTTGAGTTGCTTCAGCGAAATCGGCTAAAACTTTTGCTCCAATCTCTTTATGGGTAATCATACGACCCTTAAAGCGAATGGAAACCTTCACTTTGTTCCCTTTTTCAAGGAACTTGCGAGCACTGCGAAGTTTCGTATCGAAATCACCCTTATCAATAACTGGACTCAATCGAACTTCTTTCACGGTTACAACGCTTTGTTTTTTGCGTTGTTCTTTTTGTTTCTTCTGGTACTCAAATTTGAACTTACCGTAGTCCATAATTTTCGCAACAGGAGGTTTAGCTTGAGGTTGAATGAGAACCAAGTCCACATTAGCGTCGTCCGCAAGTGCTTGCGCTTCACCAAGTGGTTTGATACCCAATTGTTCGCCCTCAAGACCGATTAAGCGAACTTCACGTACACGAATTTCATCATTGATGAATAAGTCTTGCTTTGCTATGGTTTTCACCTCTTTTTTATTTTAGAGAAAAACAAGAGCGGACTTGCTAACGCAAATCCGCTCTACATGATTATAGTTCATTTCTGAAACTTGATCTGTAGGGGCCAGACAACGTTAGTCGCAAGGCGAGAAGTTCTCACTTCTGCTTTTCTCATCTTTTATATGATATCAAGTTTTTTCCTACTTGTCAAGATAAAAATAATCTTTTTTAGTTTTTTCTAATAATTGAATTTAAATCTAATTATTGGGTACGAGAATAGTATATCTCATGTGGTTTTACACGATTCCCTAGTAATTCAGTGACTGTAACAAAGCTATACCCTTGTCCCTGCAAATATTCAATAACTTTTGGCAATGAGTTAACAGATGTTTGATGGATATCGTGAATGAGGATGATAGACCCATCTGTCGTTTGACGTTGGACTTGTGTTAGAATGGCTGCTTCGTTTTTACTCTTCCAGTCTAAGCTATCAACATCCCACATAATAAAGCTCAAATCGAGACTATTACGGATATCATCTGAGATGGCACCATATGGTGGGCGCATCAATTTTGAACTCTTTCCGAGAACACTAGTGATTGCTGTTTCTGTATCCGTAATTTGTTTCTTAGCATCTTCTAATGAGAGTTGTGTTAAAACTGGATGGTTCCAACTATGGTTTCCAACTTCGTGCCCTTCAGCCTGCATACGTTTGAGGATAGCTTCATTACCTGCAATATTTTTTCCTTGTACAAAGAAGGTTGCCTTGATTTTGTACTTAGCTAAGATGTCCAAGGCTTGTGGTGTTGTATTACCATCAGGACCATCATCAAAGGTAAGAGCTACCACTTTTTTATGTTTTTCTGCTTGAACTTTTTTATAAAGTTCAGCATCTTTTTCTGTTAGATAGGATGTTTGAATATAATCAAAGAAATCTGAAATAGGCATTGCTATCTCTTCAACATTTGTAGTTGCCTTAACTGGATATAGAACCAATTGACTATCTTTGTAAGCAAACTTCCAACTTGACAATTCTGTAGCTGAGAAATCAGCTGAAACTTGGTCGACAATTGATTGCTCTATTTTTTTATCTAGGAGAGCTGACTTAACACCCTCAAGGATTTTTTCTTTGGCTGTAGATGGGTCTGTAAAGAATTGATCCAGGGTAAAGATAGAGCCGTCCTCTTTCAGATACCGCTGGTCTAAAGTAGTATTTTCTATTTCAACGACATTAGAATTTTCCAAGTCATAGGCTTGTTTTTTTATCAAACGATTTTCAACCCCAGTTAAAGAGGAATCCCCTTTTTCTGAGTAATAAAAAATCAACTGTTCTTTACCCTCTACTTTTTCAGTGATGTCTTTTACGATGATATCTTTGGCAGAGGAAATAAGGCTGTCTCCAACTAGTGGATAATAGGTGATAATTTCAGATTTTTCCTTGCGAAAATGCTCTTTTTGACTTCCTTGGGAGTAGGCGTCATCTTTTTCCTTCTTGAGACTCTCAATCTTCTGTTCAAAGGCTTGCTTGTTCAACACTTTATAGGTAATCACACTACCGAGTGCTAACATTGTTAGAAACAAAAGCAAGACAAGAGTGCCAAGCTTTTTATTATTTTTCTTCTTTACTTTATTCTGGGGTAATCTCTTTTTTGTCATAGTCTTATCATATCAAATATGAACTATAATTTCAATGAAAACATGGCAGGGAAAGATTTAAAATAAGTAAAGAAAAGTAAAAGAACCCTAGAAAAATCTAGGATTCTTTTATAAATTAGAAACGAATACTTTCTCTTGTTTTTTCATAAGAAGTAACGAAGCGATTGGTAACACCAGGCTCAGCAACTTCTAATGCTTGAGAGATTTTTTCGAAAGATGCTTGGTAGTCAAATGTTGTTTCAAAGATATTCAAAGCTTCTTGGAAAGCTTGTTGAATACGATCATCAAATGATCTGTAACGGTTCGAATATTGAAGCAATTGTTCTGTCAATGTTGCATTTTGAACGATACTGTATGTTTCTTCTTCTAACATATTCATATCATTTGTCGCAATCTCAAGGATACGATTCACAGATTCGATATTCACTTGCGCTTGTTCCAGCTCAGCCATCAAGTCTTCTGTACTGTGGCTTGCATCAAAGAAGAGCTTCAAGAATTTTTGTGGAATTCCTGGAAGATTTCTCTTCTCCATGTAGCGTTTAATCGTATGCAGACGGTTGACATATACATTTGCTTTTTGACGAGCATTGATGTCATCTTTTTCAATTTGAACGAGACGCTCACTAACACCGATTTGGTCATCTTCAATATCTTTTAATGTAGATTGGAGATTTTCCAAACGTTCTTGTAAGACAGAATATGCTTCTGAAACTTCTGACTCTGCATTATTCATTTCTTCAATAGTGGCATTCAAGGCTGAAATATCAGCTTGAAGACGACGAACTCGATTTACATCGCTCTCTGAAATCAAATAGGTTTTCCCAAGACGTTCGATATCTTTAACCAGTACCTGATTATTTTCTTTCAAGTGTTTAAGATAGGTAGGAAGGGTAGTTACCAATTTCTCAAAAGCTTTATGGGCTGCAATTTCACGAGTGAAAATATCATAAAGTGCATTGATTTCTTCTTGGATTTGAGTATTTTCATACTCTGCATTATCCAACTCCAATGTACGGATATTTTCGTGATTATTCTTCAAGGCTTCATAGAGAAGTTGAAGACGAGATTCGATATCAGTTTCTACAAAATGGTAGTTTTCATCTAAAAGCTTGCGGTAACCAGCTTCTAAATCTTCAAGTTGTTCTGGCAATTCAGTGGTAAGCTTAGTGACAATCGCTGGAATTCTTTCAACAATATGTGTCAAAGCTAAAATATGATTTTCAGCGTTATCTAAAATGCCTGCTGCTTCAACCGGATCTCCCGATGAATTCAAGGTTACAAATTGAGAAAACTCAGATTGGATGTTCTCCAATTGTTTTTCAATTTCTGGAAGAGCTTGACCATATTTTTCAGAATCTTCAGCTACAGTGTTTTGTAGTTTCTCAAATAAATCTAGGGCATGCAGAACACGTCCACTATTTTTTGACTCTTGTTTTTCCAACTCAGACAAGGCATTACGAATTTCTGCAATATCTTCTTCAACAAGTTGGATTTGACTTTCAATTTGATCAATCTGGTGCTTAGCTTTCAAGAAACGGAATGAGTTATTGTATCCTTCAGCTTCAAAGAGGTTATTCTCGATATCTGCAAAAGAGTTAAGAGACAAATCTACCCATTTTTGGTTCCATTCTCTAAAAGCAATCTGACTTTGACCGATCAGATGCATGTTTTTTACAACCTCTACCTCATCATTAACAGGAAGGTTATATAGTTCTTCTTTTCTTTCTTCTAAAGCTGCAAGTCTACTCTCATTTCGTTTACGTAGCAAAATTGCTACTGCAAAAGCAATAAGAAGCAGGACTGCAATTCCAATCAAAGTAATAATCAACTGATTATTTGACATATCAAACTCCTTTTATACATGACACAATTGTAATGATTATATCATATTTTTCAAACATTGGGAACTATTTCCCAATATTTTTATACGTCAAGAGTACTGTAAACAGCGTTTTCTTCGATAAATTCTCGACGTGGTTCAACTCGATCACCCATGAGCATATCAAAAATCTTATCTGCTTCTGCTGCGTCATCTACTGATACACGAGCCATGAGACGATGTTCAGGATTCATCGTAGTTTCCCAAAGTTGGTGGTCATCCATCTCTCCAAGACCTTTATAACGTTGAATGGTTGGTTTGGAACGACCTTCGCTGTAGCGAGCCAAGGCTTCTTGTAGGCGGACTTCTTGGTCTGCGCCAGGTTGAATATATTCCTTAATCTCACTACCAACTTTGACACCGTAAATTGGTGGTTGAGCGATATAAACATAACCAGCCTCTAGAACGGGTTTCATATAGCGATAAATCAGAGTTAACAAGAGAGTACGAATATGGGCTCCATCGACATCGGCATCTGTCATGATAACCAGTTTTTGATAGCGAGCTTTGCTAACATCGAACTCTGCGCCAAATCCTGTTCCCATAGCTGTGAAAAGACTGCGAATCTCCTCATTTGCAAGGATTTTATCCATAGTTGCCTTTTCAACGTTAAGGATTTTACCACGAATTGGTAAGATGGCTTGGAATTCACGATTACGTCCTGATTTTGCAGACCCCCCTGCAGAGTCTCCTTCGACGATGAAAAGTTCAGTTTCAGCTGGATTGTTTGATGAACAGTCCGCTAATTTTCCTGGAAGATTTGAAATTTCTAAACCAGATTTCTTACGTGTAACTTCACGCGCACGCTTGGCAGCAACACGCGCTTTGGCAGCCAAAATCCCTTTTTCAACGATGCGCTTAGCAATCTGTGGATTTTCCAAAAGGAAGTCAGAGAATGCATCGCTGAAGAGGCGATTGGTAATCTTTACAACTTCACTATTTCCAAGTTTTGTCTTAGTTTGTCCTTCAAACTGAGGATTTGGATGCTTCACAGAGATAACAGCTGTCAATCCTTCACGGACATCCTCACCTGTTAGGTTATCTTCGTTATCTTTTAGAAGTTTGTTTTTACGAGCATAGTCATTGATAACACGAGTTAAGGCTGTACGGAAACCTTGCTCATGTGTTCCACCTTCATGGGTATGAATATTGTTGGCGAAACTCATGACATTCTCGTGGTAACCCGTTGTGTACTGCATCGCGACTTCCACTGTAATATCATCCATTTCACCATCTGTGTAGATTGGTGTATCAAAGATAACATCCTTGTTTTCGTTGATGTACTCAACGTAGCTCGCAATCCCGCCTTCGTAGTGATAATGCTTGGTTTGTTCAAGTCCTTCACGTTTGTCAGTAATAGAAATTTGAAGCCCGCGGTTCAAAAAGGCTAACTCTTGAATACGTTTATTTAATTTATCAAAATCAAATGTCGTTGTCTCAGTAAAAATTTCTGGGTCTGGAGTAAAGTGAACGATTGTCCCTGTTTTATCCGTATCCCCGATCACCTCAAGGTCTGCAACAACATGACCACGACGGTATTCTTGGTAGTGAATCTTTCCATTTTTATGAACGCGAACATCCAACTGTGTTGAAAGAGCATTTACAACTGATGACCCTACACCATGGAGTCCACCAGATACCTTGTATCCGCCACCGCCGAATTTACCTCCGGCGTGAAGAACAGTAAAGACTGTTTCAACGGCAGGACGTCCTGTTTTCTCTTGGATATCAACTGGAATTCCACGACCATCATCGATAACTGTAATGGAATCATCAGGTTCAATAAAGACCTCGATATGACTAGCAAATCCTGCCAAGGCCTCATCGATAGAATTATCTACAATTTCCCAGACTAGGTGGTGAAGACCCTCTTTCGAAGTTGAACCGATGTACATCCCTGGACGCATACGAACAGCTTCCAGACCTTCCAAAACTTGAATTTGACTGGCATCATAATCTTGTGCCTGTTGGTTTTTAATATCTTCTGTCATTTTTCCCCTTTTTCTTACATGTCTATTGCTTGTTTTAAGGACACAATATCCTCAAAGAGATAGGCATCTAAGCCTGCAGCATGTCCTGCTTCTACATCAATGGCACGGTCACCAATGACTAGACCTGACGTTATATGATACTTATCACGTAAATAAATCATCGATTCAGGATCAGGCTTGCGTTTAAAACCTGAACTAGCCGTCACTACTTCTGTAAAGTAAGGAGCTATCTCAGTTTTTGCTAAAATCTCCAATACCTGATCGTTTCGATGAGAAACCAAGAAATTACGGCCACCTTGGTTTGATATTTCTTCCAAGAGTACCGGAATCCCATCAAATAAAACTGGGTGTTCAAGCTCACGGGCTTCATTTTCCTTATATTTCTCAAGAAAGTTTTCAATACCTGGAGCATACTTTTCGATAGCAAAGGCAGTCGATATCTTCAAAGCCTCGTAAACACTATCGTGTTCCTGCTCAATCCCGAACTCTGCTAATGTTTCTACAAAAGCTGCTGTAGAAGTTTCATAATTATCAAGCAGGGTTCCACCTAAATCCCAGATGTAATCGTGATATTTCATACCCTTCATTATACCATTTTTTATAAAAAAAGCGATGTTTACCTTGGTTTTTGCCATTAAAAAAGAGAAGAATCTTCTCCATCAAGAAAGATTCTCCTCCGTTTGTTCATTATTTTTCAAATAGGTCTGTGTAGAGCATGCCATTTCTTAGAGACTCAGCATCTCCGCCCAGTGTTTCAACCAAGTAGTAAGCAAAGGCTAAAGCTGTTGCTGGTCCACGGCTCGTAATGATATTTCCATCCACTACGACTGTTTCTTTGTGGTAGTGACCGTCAGCAATTTGTTCTTGGACTCCATCATAGCAGGTGAAGTTTCTTCCTTCTAGGAGACCAGCTCGATTCAAAGCAATTGGAGCAGCACAGATGGCTGCCACCTTTTTACCTATTTTCTCAAATTTTTGAAGTTCAGTGATTAATTGTTCATTGTCCCGCAAGTGGGCAGCGCCAGGCATACCTCCTGGAAGGACAATCATGTCATACTCTGATAAATCACCATCAAACACTCGATCAGCCTGAACTTGAATGGCATGTGAACCTGTCACTTTATCTTCAAATCCTACCATATGGCAGGTGATATTTGCGCGGCGCATGACGTCTACGACCGTCAAGGCTTCAATTTCTTCAAAACCATTTGCTAGGATAACTGCAACTTTAGGCATAGCGACCTCCTTATTTCACTTTTTTCAATACAACTTTTTTACGTTTGAATCTTGTTCGACCACTCTTTTCATCAGCCAAATGGGTTTGGTAGCTCATCGATAACAGCAAACCGACACCAATTAGATTACTGATAATAGCTGATCCCCCTTGGGAAATAAAGGGCAAAGGAATCCCTGTCAGAGGAAGAAGACCAGTAACCGCACCAATATTTTCAAAGATATGGAACAAGAGCATCATGATAAATCCAGTTGAGATGTAGGTATAAAATTGATTATTGGATTTTAGGGTAATCTTTAACATGCGATAGATGAGCAGTAGATAGAGTGCAACCACTACAACTGAACCAATAAATCCAAAATCTTCCGCAATTACTGTGAAAATCATATCACTCTCGCGGACTGGAATAAGGAGATTAGACACATTAAAGCCTTGACCAAAAATTCCACCGCTACCAATCGCAATTTGACCCTGCGCCTGTTGATAGGTAGTCGTTTGGGCATAATCAAAGGGATTGAGCCAAGCTAGGATACGATTTATCTGATAAGTTGGCATCCCAATCTGATGCATAAAGGCACGCCCGTCTTTTGTGATAAAGATTGCTAGGAATCCTGCAATCGCCGATACAACTACTACAAAAATTGGAATAATAATCTTCCAAGAAACACCAGACAATAAGACAAGTCCTGCAAAGATTGCGACAAAAACCATAGCTGTACCAAGGTCACTTTGCAAGGCTAGCAAAACCATAACTGGCATCGTGAAAACAATCATCCACAAAATTAATAAAAAATCTAAACCAATCGTTCGTTCTTTGTCTTTATGTTTCTTGGTAAAGGTTACGATAACGTATGCCAGCATCAAAATATAGGATATCTTCATGAATTCGGAGGGTTGAAAAAGTGTATAACCACCGATTGACACCCAGTTTTTCGCACCAGTTGCAGCTACTAAACTCGGGTTGTAGAAGACTAAAGGCAAGACCATCAAGGCTAGACCGAGTCCATATAAATAAGGCGTGGACTGCCAGAGAAATTTTGTGTTAAAAAACATGACTATGAAGCTAAAAACAATCCCTAGCGATATCCAAGCCAGTTGTTGTCCAAGTATGGACCAAACATTGTTTGGGTAGTCATGACTAACTGCTATATAAATAGCTACAACTCCAATCACCAACAAACAAAATACTGGTAATATTAAACTATAATCGACCCTAGAGTCGAGAGAACGTTTCATAAAAGGCCTCCTTCATTCTTTCAGGTATTCATTTCATTGTTTATTTAAAAATTCTTGAACTTTTGAGAATACTTGCTCTCGGCTAATATTCCTTACTCGACTGGTACGAGACAGAGCCTTGCTGATTTGTTTGCCATATCGTTTACTTGACATACGGCTATCTAAAATCAAAACTGCGGAGCGTTGACCAACTCGGCGCATGGTTCGTCCAATCGCTTGCTTAAGACGAATAATGGCCATAGGTAGCTGATAATCGTAAAAAGGATTTTTTCCTTCCAAACGAAGTTCTTGATTCATCTTTTTAGTAAAGGGATCTTCTGGATTTTGGAAAGGCAAACGAGTCACCACTTCAATCACTCGAGGATGTCTTGAAAAATCGACACCTTCCCAAAAACTTCCCGCCCCAAGCAAGAGCTCACGCTCGCCTCTTTCAAAGCGTTTTTTCAATTGGGCTGGTTCTCCGTGCTTGTACTGGGCCAGATGGGGAACCCTCAAAGCATCTGAAACTTGCAACAATAAGTCTTTTGCAGTAAATAAGATTAGAATGGGTTCTTCAAGCTGGAATAATTCTTCTAGAACTTCTACAATTGCTTGTGCATATTCCTCGGATGAAATTTCTGTCACCAACGGAAAATCCTTCACCAACAAGATTTCCTGATTTTCCTGAAACTGTTCGTCCATGCAGTAAAAGGCAGCTTGAGGAAAACCTAACAATTCTGGTAAAGAAACCCTACTACTAATTTCAAGGGTTGCAGAGATTCCTAATAGCTGACAGGATTCTGGGAAAATCTGAGAAAAGAGCAAACGATGATTGCGACTTGAAGTGATTTCAACCTTCTTACTAGACACATCTGAAGTCGATAACCAAAATTCTCCCTCAGATGTAAAAAATCTCTGATAGTCTTTAAATTCTGGTAAATTCAACTCAGAAAAATCTTGGTGGAGCTTGTCAATGCTACTAGCTGGGCACATCTTCCGTTTACCAGATAGAAACTGATCGAGTAGGTAAGAAACTTCAAAACGAATACTTTCTAGCAAGCGTCTTTGAAGCATACCTTCTTCTCTCGATAAAGATTGGTCTAGTTGATCTAGCAAATCCGTTAACAAATAAGTTTTACGAGAAAGATTTTCCAATGTCAACAAGACTTTCTGGGCTTCATCTAAAATCAAGAGACGCCCTTCTAAAAGACTCGGATCATCTTCAAGTCGAGTAACGAGGTAAGCATGATTGGTCACAAGCAACTTACAAGAACGAGCCTTGTCCTGACCTCGTTTCCAAAAATCCTCTAGCCAAAAGAGAGAGTCTTTGTGAAGGTTGCCATCATGAACCAAGTTTGGTAAAAACTGCTGGTAGCGATATAGCTGACCAATCTCGTCTAAATCTCCTGTATCTGTTTCAGTCAACCAAACTAGAAGTTGCATCTTGAATCGTGTATACAGACGATTGGACTCTTCTTCCTCTAGAACTGTATGAAAGGCATCTAGCTTCAAGTAATTCTGAGGACCTTTAAGACTCTGAATAGAGATATGGAAAATCTCTTCTAGTCTTTTAGCCTCCTCTTGTATCACCTGATTTTGAAGGATTTTAGTCGGAACACTGAGTAGGATTCCCCCTTCATTCTCAAGTGACAAGGCCGGTAGCAGGTAACCATAGGTTTTCCCAATTCCTGTTTGAGCCTGAATAAAGGAAATGACTTCCCCTTGTAAAAACTCTTGAACCTTTTGGGCAAATTCTTCTTGTTGACTTCTCTCCTCCAAACCTAGCAAGGCAATATTAGTTTGGAAATCTTTTGAGAGTTTGCGTGGAGAAAGGACTGGCTTCTCTTTTCTTAAGAATAAGCCTTGTACTTCTACCAAATCATGCTCAACGAGGAGAGACTGTTTCTGATAAACTTCCTCGATGACTAGGTAAGATTCATAGAGTAAGCTGTCTGATAAACTCAATAAGCGCTCCAACAACCCTTTTGGCAGTCCAAACATCTTTTGTCTCATACAAAGAAAGAGTTCTGCTGTTGCTTGAGCATCAGATAGGGCTGAATGGGCTTGCTCTAGAGGAATCCCCAACTCTTGGCAAAGAATACCGAGATTATACTTCTCAAGCTGAGGGTAAAAGACTTGAGCCAACTCCACTGTATCGATACGAGGCGTGCGCAATTCATAACCCTCAAAAAAGAGGAATTCTGCCAATAAATTAGCATCGAACTGAACATTGTGCGCAACAAAAATACCGTCTTTGACCAGTTCAAAAATCTTTCCAGCCACCTGAGAAAACTCTGGAGCCTTTGCCAAACGTTTATCAGTCAAACCCGTTAATTCTTTGATATGAGAATCCAAGCGTTCATGAGGGTTGACATCAGTCGCATACTGTTCAACAATCTCACCATCTTCAATGACTACAATTCCCACTTGGATGATTTTCGCCTTACTTCCAGTACTTGTTGCTTCTAAATCTACAACCACATACCGATTATTTCTAAAGTTCATCACTAAAAATTATATCAAAATTTGCACCATTTGACACCCCTGAACTTTATTTGAAGAGTCAAGTTTCTTGCAAGATTTGAAAAAAATGATTGGATAGAATTGTAGAAAAGGAGGGAACTCATGAACCCATTAGATTTGTTTAATCAAGTAAAGGAACTCATTGAGAACAAAGATTTTTCTGCAGCAAAAACGTTTGTTGATGAAAACAAAAATCAACTCAGTGAGTACCTAAGCCAAGCACAAGTTTTGGTCTCAGGATCAGAAGGACTTAACGGTCTTGTAGATAAGGTCAAAGGCCTCTTCTAATCATCAAAAGACACCTGAAAAAATCAGGTGTCTTTTTGTATTTTTTTCATGAATGCAGGGATATGTTGACTAATCGTGGTTGGCAGAACTACAAAGTTGTCCTCAGCTAGTTCTTGGGCAATGGCTGAATGTAGATAGGTCGCTACCGTCACTCTTTCATAGAGACTAACTTGTGGGAATTGACCAGCAAAACCAGCAATCATCCCAGCTAGGGTATCTCCCATGCCCCCAGTCGCCTGATAAGGACCACCAACACCCAGTTGATAACAATCAGCTTGAGCTGCTTGCCAGATTCGAGTAGCAGGACCTTTTTGAACTAGAATCATCCCAGTAGGAAATTTCTTCAAGGCCTCCCCTGTTTCATCGGTTCCTTGGGAAGTCAAATCTAAGCCTGACAAGACTTGCCATTCCCTTTGATGTGGAGTTAAAACAAGCTGAGCCTTAGGAAATTTCATTCCCGTCTTAGCAAAAATGGATAGGGCACCACCATCCAGTATGAGGGTCTGATTTTGGACTAAATGATGAAAGACTGTTTGGAGAAGCTCTTCTCCACGCTCATCATCCACTAGTCCAGGTCCGACCAAGACAATATTAGCTTTCTGCAACTGTTGCTCAAGTAATTGCTTATCATCAAGGTCAAAAGCCATAGCCTCTGGCAGATGGCTATGTAGAGCTGGAATATTCTCTTCATCCGTTGCTACTGTCACCAAGCCTGCACCACTTCTAACAGCCCCTAAAGCAGCCATAATAATCGCTCCCTCATAGGGATACGTTCCCCCAATCAAGAGAAGACGACCGTAGTCTCCCTTATGACTAGAACGAGGACGCTCGATGATTACTTTTTTCAGTAGAGCTTGATCAATCTCTTTCATACACTACTCCTTAAACTTATCCTTACTTTGTAGCACTTGATTAACCTTGGTATTCCAAGCCTGTAACCCTTCTCCCTCATAGTCTAGGTAAATCACTCTATCTTGTAATTGACAAGGAATCAAACCTTCAAAACAAGCCTTATCTTTTGACGGGATGATACACAAATGAAGAAAGGTATCCAAATCTAAACTATCTCTTACCTTCGCAACATGATAGCCATCAAAGATATAACCTGGCGCTTGAATTAATTCTTCATACAGAAAATGAAAACTAACGCCAGGAATGAACTTTTCTTGCAATTCCTCCTCAGACGGTGCCCGTCCTAACAAACGCTCCATAGCGAGTCGGTAACCCGAAGACGTATTAGACCATCCGAACATGATATAGTCAAAATAGTCTGCTGGATCAGAAGCTGCATTACGACTATCTGTAACTAGCTCAGCCCCACTTTTACCAAATATTTTTACCGCCGACATAAGTTTTCCAGTCTGAAAAATCGCCTGAGCCACCTCAACTGTACAAGTATGACTACAAAAATTTGAAGTAACCAACTTCCTATGAATATCATAAGTAGAAGCTACAAGGCGATGACTTGGCCTGTAGGGAGGAAAATAGCTATGCTCTTGCAAGTAATCATGAATTTGTATATTTAATTCAAAATCCTCACATTCCATAATGGTCTGACGACAATGGTCCTGTTCATAAGCAATAAACTTTGCTAGCTTCTCCAATTCCCATTCTTGAATATGTGGATAGTTTTCAAGAGCAAATTGATAGATTCCATCCCACTGGAGACTATAATCTGCATTACAAACTTTTACAATCACCTAATCACCTCTACTTCATTATACTACAAAAAAATAAAGAAAAACATCAATTGAAATAAGTATCTTTACAGCAAATGAAAAGTCGAGATATCACTATCTCAACCATTTTTCATCATAAACTTAATTTTTATCCAGCGTTCTTAAAGCAGCCTGATAAGTCTGTTCCATCAGCATGGTAATGGTCATTGGACCAACTCCACCAGGTACAGGGGTGATATGACTAGCAATTGGTGCAACAGCATCGTAATCAACATCTCCACAGAGCTTGTCATTTTCATCTCGGTTCATCCCTACATCAATGACAACTGCACCTGGTTTGACAAAGTCAGCAGTCACAAACTTGGCGCGACCGATAGCTACGACCAAAATATCGGCTTTAGAAGCTACTTGGGCTAAATTATGGGTGCGAGAGTGGGTCAAGGTTACAGTTGCATTTTTAGCCAACAGTAACTGGGCCATAGGCTTCCCGACAATATTGGAACGACCAATTACGACCGCATTTTTACCTTCCAAGTCAATCCCATATTCATGAAACATTTCCATAATCCCTGCAGGTGTTGAAGGAATCATAACTGGGTGACCAGACCAGAGGCGTCCCATGTTGAGAGGATGGAAACCATCCACATCCTTTTCAGGATCAATAGCTAGTAAAACAGCTTCTTCATCGATGTGTTTTGGTAATGGAAGCTGGACCAAAATCCCATGCCATGCTGGATCTTGATTGTATTTAGCGATTAATTCTAACAATTCCTCTTGAGTAATGGTCTCCGGAACTCGCACGACTTCACTTTGGAAGCCTGCAGCGATAGCAGAACGCTCCTTGTTGCGTACGTAAACTTGGCTTGCTGGATTTTCTCCGACTAAAATAACGACCAATCCTGGAACCAAACCTGTCTCTTCCTTTAATTTAGCTGTTTTTTCAGCCAACTGTCCTTGTAGCTTGGCTGCTAAAGCCTTTCCATCAATTATCTGTGTCATGTATTTTCTCTTTTCTAACAAATATTTTCTATTATAACAAAAAATCGTTCTGCATTCTAACACTTCTTACCTAAGATACCCTATAGTCTGAAACTATAAGAAAAATCTCAGTTGGAGAACTAGGTATTCTCTTACTGGAGGATAAAGGAACTCCACAGAATAAAGATATTAATTTTTGATTCTGCATTTAAAATAATGTATAATGTAAGTAATGGAAGTCTTACAATAAAAGGAGGAAAGCCATGCCAATCTTTAATAAATATATACTATTTTTTATATTTCTTATACTAGCATTATACTCTGATAAGCTTTTCAAAAAGAACCAACAAGTTTGGAAAATTATTTTCGCAGTATTAGGTATACTTACAAGCATTACCTTCTTATTTTAACTACAAAAAGTAGGCATCAGCATTTGCTGATGCCTACTTTTTATTTATAACTTTAATCTAAACTAAGTAATGAAGTTTTGCTCTAACTTGTCGAACTATCCACCTAAAAAAAGTCGAAATGGATATAATTTTACGACTCTTACAAAACCTTACTCAAGAAATCCTTGGTTCTTTGTTCTTGGGTTTGTTCAAAAACTTGCTCTGGAGTTCCGTCTTCGACAACGACACCGTCAGCCATAAAGATGACACGATCCGCCACCTCACGAGCAAAGCCCATTTCATGCGTTACGATAACCATGGTCATTCCTGACTGAGCAAGTTCTTGCATAACTGCTAGTACTTCTCCTACCATTTCTGGGTCTAGAGCAGAAGTTGGTTCATCAAAGAGTAGGACATCTGGTTCCATAGCAAGACCACGGGCGATAGCGATACGTTGTTGTTGCCCACCAGACAGACTTTGTGGATAAGCATCTGCCTTATCTGGTAACCCAACCTTTGCCAAAAGCTCATGGGCTCTCTTTTCAGCAACTGCCTTACTTTCCCCTTTAGTCTTAATAGGAGAGAGTGTAATATTTCCCATTACCGTCATATTTGGGAAGAGATTGAATTGTTGGAAAACCATTCCCATCTTTTCGCGCATGGCAAAGAGGTCATTTTTCTTATCGGTAATGTCAACACCTTCAAATATAACTTTTCCTTTAGTAGCTTCTTCGAGGAGATTCATCGAACGAAGGAGGGTTGACTTACCGCTACCAGAAGGTCCGATAATCACCACTACTTGTCCTTTTTTGATTTCAAGATCAATTCCTTTTAAAACTTCATTTTTCCCAAAGTTTTTATGAAGGTTTTCAATTTTTATAAGTGTTTCAGTCATTATTTCTTATCTCCTTGTCCCATACGATTTTCAAAAGCTTTCAAGGCCAGTGTCAAGATAGAGGTCATAATCAAGTAGTAAAAGGCTGCAAATAAGAGCGGTGTTAAAGGTAGGTAAGTAGTTGTTGATACTGTAGTAGCTCCATTCCACAACTCCATAACCCCGATAGCTGACAAGAGCGAGCTATCCTTGATAATAGTGATAAACTCATTTCCTAGAGAAGGTAAGATATTTTTGATAGCCTGGGGCAAAATGACATAACGCATGGCATTCTTAGGACGAATACCTAGTGAATAAGCTGCTTCTAATTGTCCCTTTGGCACTGCATTAATCCCAGCACGAACTGTTTCTGATACATAGGCACCACTATTCATAGAGATAATCAAAATCCCCGGAATCAAGCGAGTCAGATCAACATCTAAGATCCCAATTTGAATAGTCGGAGCACTAATATGCATCAAGGCAAATGCAATCATAATCTGCACCATCATCGGAGTCCCACGGAAGACCCAGATATATAGATTAGCAAACCAGGCAAGTGGTTTAATCTTTGAACGTTGTGCAAAGGCCAGCAGCACTCCTAGAATGGTCCCCAAGAAGACTACCAAGATAGATATGATAATTGTTACAACGGCTCCATAGTTAAAATATGGTAGATATTTCGGTAAAAAAGAAAAATTCATGGATACTCTACTTTCTGTTTTTAATATTTAAACTTAAAACTTGTATAAGGATAACATATATTGCATAAAAATTCAACATTTTCTCCTAATATTTTCAATAAATTTTCAAAGACGATAGAAATAGCGAGAAATCTTAGTTTTTTTCTAGTCAAGTCGAGTCTGTTTATGGTAAAATAGTAAAGATAAGAAATGGAGGAGAATCAAAATGGAATCACATTTGGTTAGAATCATCAATCGCTTAGAAGCAATGACTAAAGATGGTGGTAACTTGAAACGTAACTTTGAGCGCGAAGGAGTTGTTGTCGCAGAGGTTGCTTTTAACCACGACGAAGAAAACGGACCACTCTTTACACTTCGTGACGTTGAAGCTCGTGAAACATATACATTTGATAGCATCGACCTCATTGCGATGGAAATCTACGAACTTTTATACTAATTGTTGAATAAATGCCGGAGAAGTCTCCTGCTTTGACCAATGAAAATCCTTTTTGCATGACAAATAGGATTTTTCTTTTTATCCCTATATTTCATCTACAAAACTCTTTTATCATGAGTTCTAAGACTCAATCTTTTTACTTGCTTTCCCCTTCAATCATGATATAATGAGACTAAAGAACTTTGACTATTTTTGACCTTTCTGTTTTAGTCAAAGCCAAGAAAGAAACGAGGTAGTGATATGCTCTGTCAAAATTGTAAAATCAATGATTCTACGATCCATCTTTACACCAATCTTAATGGGCAACAAAAGCAAATCGATCTTTGCCAAAATTGCTACAAAATTATCAAAACAGATCCTAACAATAGCTTATTCAAAGGCATTACAGATTTAAACAATCGTGATTTTGATCCATTTGGAGACTTCTTTAACGATCTGAATAACTTTAGACCTTCTTCAAATAATAATGTTCCTCCAACCCAGTCAGGTGGTGGAAATGGTGGCAATGGTGGTTTTGGTTCCCAAAATCGCGGGCCAGCTCAAACACCTCCTCCTAGTCAAGAAAAAGGACTCTTGGATGAGTACGGTATCAACATAACCGAGATTGCCCGCCGTGGAAATGTCGACCCTGTTATCGGTCGCGACGAAGAAATCATCCGTGTCATTGAAATTCTCAACCGTAGAACCAAAAACAATCCCGTCCTTATCGGAGAGCCTGGTGTTGGTAAGACAGCCGTTGTCGAAGGCCTCGCTCAAAAAATTGTAGATGGTGATGTTCCCCACAAACTTCAAGGGAAAGAAGTCATCCGTTTAGACGTTGTTAGCCTTGTCCAAGGTACAGGAATTCGTGGACAGTTTGAAGAGCGCATGCAGAAACTCATGGAAGAAATTCGTGAGCGCAAAGATGTCATCCTCTTTATCGATGAAATTCACGAGATTGTCGGTGCTGGTTCTGCCGGAGACGGCAATATGGATGCAGGAAATATCCTAAAACCAGCTCTTGCTCGTGGCGAACTCCAACTAGTTGGTGCTACTACCCTCAATGAATATCGCATCATCGAAAAAGATGCTGCCCTTGAACGTCGTATGCAACCTGTCAAAGTTGATGAACCAACTGTGGAAGAGACTATTATTATTCTCAAAGGTATCCAAAAGAAATACGAAGATTACCACCACGTTCATTATACAGATGCTGCTATCGAAGCTGCTGCTACTCTTTCTAACCGCTACATCCAAGATCGTTTCTTGCCGGACAAGGCTATTGACCTCCTAGATGAGGCTGGTTCTAAAATGAACTTAACTTTGAATTTTGTGGATCCTAAGGTCATCGACCAACGCTTAATCGAGGCAGAAAATCTCAAGGCCCAAGCAACTCGAGATGAAGATTTTGAGAAAGCAGCCTACTTCCGTGACCAGATTGCTAAATATAAAGAAATGCAAAAAACAAAAGTAACGGATCAGGATACTCCAATCATCAGCGAAAAGACGATTGAACACATTATTGAACAAAAGACCAATATTCCGGTTGGTGATTTAAAAGAAAAAGAACAGTCTCAACTCATCAACCTAGCAGACGACCTCAAGGCTCATGTTATCGGTCAAGATGATGCTGTTGATAAGATTGCCAAGGCTATCCGTCGTAACCGTGTTGGGCTTGGAACACCAAACCGTCCAATTGGTAGCTTCCTCTTTGTTGGTCCTACAGGTGTCGGTAAAACAGAACTGTCTAAACAACTAGCTATTGAGCTTTTTGGTTCTGCTGATAGCATGATTCGCTTTGATATGAGTGAATACATGGAAAAACACAGTGTTGCTAAACTCGTCGGTGCCCCTCCAGGATACGTTGGTTATGATGAAGCAGGTCAGTTGACAGAGAAAGTGCGTCGCAACCCTTACTCACTTATCCTCCTTGACGAGGTTGAAAAAGCCCATCCAGATGTTATGCATATGTTCCTTCAAGTATTGGATGATGGCCGCTTAACGGACGGTCAAGGACGCACTGTTAGCTTTAAGGATGCCATCATTATCATGACCTCAAATGCAGGTACAGGAAAAGCTGAAGCAAGCGTTGGATTTGGTGCAGCTAGAGAAGGTCGTACCAACTCTGTCCTTGGAGAATTAGGCAACTTCTTTAGTCCAGAATTCATGAACCGCTTTGATGGTATTATTGAATTTAAGGCTCTCAGCAAGGAAAATCTCCTACAAATCGTTGACCTTATGTTGGAAGATGTGAATAAACGTCTCTCAAGTAATAACATCCATTTAGATGTAACAGAAAAGGTTAAAGAAAAACTTGTAGACCTTGGTTACGATCCAAAAATGGGAGCTCGTCCACTCCGTCGTACCATCCAAGACTATATCGAAGATGCCATTACAGACTACTATCTTGAAAATCCGAGTGAAAAAGACCTCAAGGCAGTCATGACAAGTAAAGGTAAAATCGTGATTAAGTCCAAAAATAAAACGGAAACAGTCGAGTCAAACGACTAGTTCCTCACATACAAAAGAATGTTCTTACTTGACAGTGAGAGCATTCTTTACTATTATAGAAAGAAAGCGCACTCACGAAGGAGAACTTTATGACAAATCCAACATTTGGAGAAAAAAAAGAGGGAGTAACCTACAAAAATAGATATGGCGTTTATGCAGTCATACCTGATGCAAACCATGAAAAGATTATCCTCGTACAAGCTCCAAATGGTGCATGGTTCTTACCAGGGGGCGAAATTGAAGAAGGTGAAAATCACCTTGAAGCTCTCAAACGAGAATTGATTGAAGAATTAGGATTTACAGCTGAAATCGGCACCTACTACGGGCAAGCTGATGAATACTTTTACTCTAGACATCGTGACACCTATTACTACAATCCAGCCTATCTCTACGAAGCTACTTCTTACCAAGAAATCCAAAAACCTCTCGAGGACTTCAATCACTTAGCTTGGTTCCCAATCGATGAAGCTATTACTAACTTAAAACGTGGAAGTCACAAATGGGCGATCGAAGCTTGGAAAAAACAACATCAAATTTAAACTATCTTTACCAAATTTCCCAAAAAGTGCTATAATAGACATAGATATACAGGAGGAAACCCTATGAAGCTTATCAATACTACAAATTCACACTCGCAACTTGTTAAAAGTCAGCTAGAAAGCACAGACGCAACGCTTGTAGAGGTTTATTCTGCGGGAAATACAGATGTTATTTTTACTCAGGCTCCACTTCATTACGAAATCCTCATTTCCAATAAACATCGTGCAATCCGGGAAAAAGAAATGGAAATAATCAAAGAATTTTTCCTCAGTCGTAAAATTAATCAACAGGCTATTGATAAGGCAAATATTAAAACCCTCTATTCTGATAAATTGATTGAGATTTCAATCCCTACAAAATAGAATTAATCTACCCTACAGTTAAAACTGCGGGGTTTTTTAATACCTTTTCTTGTTTATATCTTTAAATAAATTATTGTGAATAAAGCTTTTTTGTGAAAAATTCACATTTCAATCGAAAAATGTGAGAAATTTCGTTATAATAGATAGAGAGATTTTAATGAAGGAGTTTGATATGAAAGAAATAGTATACAGAGAAGCCAGGCTAGATGAATATCAAAAAATTGGAAAAGTGTTGGCTGGTGCCTTCATGGACTACCCTTTCATGACTCTTATCAAAGACGATTTAAAAAAAACAGAATATTACCCAGCATTCTTAGAATTATTGGATAGCCTTCTGACCAAACTCTATATCAAAGGAGAGACCTGTATAGTCGCTGAACGAGACGGGGAAATCATGGCCGTTGCCCTCCTGCAACAAAAGGATTTTTCCATTCTATCTTATTTGCTGAATGGTATGGTCAAGCTTTTCCGCTTTATTACTCCTCGCAATCTCTTGAAATATCTTGATTTGGTGGAACGTTCCGAACAGCATTTGAAAAGATCAGGAAATTTTGACTGGTATTTGATGATGTTGGGAGTCAACGCTTCTAGTCAAAACCAAGGAATCGGGAGTGCTTTTCTACAAGAAGGTGTTGAACCTTATCTTAAATCCAAAGGCTGCAAACGCTTGGGCTTGATTACTAGTACTGAAAAAAATGTTTGCTTCTATGAAAAAAACAAGTATGAATTACTAGATTCGATGATGTTAGAATACGGAACAAAATCTATTGGAAACTGGGCTTTTGTAAAAATCCTGGATAACTAATTTTAAACATAAAAAAGATTGGTCTAAGGACC
>NZ_ALCH01000006.1 GCF_000279535.1 Streptococcus infantis SPAR10 | reverse complement strand
GTACGTGCTTTTTTATGACTATTTATGTTAACTCATTGAAATCCCAGATTTGATCCATCCATCCTTCATAGAAGTCTGGTTCATGGCAAACCATGAGGATAGAACCCTTGTATTCTTTCAGAGCACGTTTGAGTTCGTCCTTAGCATCCACATCCAAGTGGTTAGTAGGTTCATCTAGAACAAGGACATTGTTCTCACGGTTCATCAAGAGACAGAAACGCACTTTGGCTTGCTCTCCACCTGACAAGACTTGAATCTGACTTTCAATGTGTTTAGTAGTCAAACCACAGCGGGCAAGGGCAGCACGGACTTCTGCTTGATTGAGCGCCGGAAAGGCATTCCAAACTGCTTCCAGTGGCGTCTGACGATTGCCACCTTCCACTTCTTGCTCAAAGTAGCCGAGTTCTAGATAGTCCCCACGTTCAACCTCCCCAGCGATTGGAGGAATAATCCCCAAAAGACTCTTCAAGAGGGTTGTTTTCCCGATACCATTGGCACCGATAATGGCAACCTTTTGATTGCGCTCAAAGGTAAGATTTAAGGGTTTGGTAAGGGGACGATCGTATCCAATCTGCAAGTCCTTGGCTTGGAAAATAAAGCGACCAGGTGTACGAGCTGTTTTGAAATCAAATGATGGCTTTGGTTTCTCACTTTGAAGCTCGATAATGTCCATCTTGTCCAATTTCTTCTGGCGAGACATAGCCATATTTCGAGTTGCGACACGAGCTTTATTACGGGCCACGAAATCCTTGAGATCCGCAATTTCTTTCTGTTGACGCTCATAGGCTGCTTCCAGTTGCGATTTCTTCATGGCATAGACTTCTTGGAACTGGTAGTAATCTCCAGAATAACGAGTCAACTGTTGATTTTCAACGTGATATACGATATTGATCACATCATTGAGGAATGGAATATCGTGCGAAATAAGGACAAAGGCATTCTCATAGTTCTGCAGATAACGCTTGAGCCAGTCAATATGCTCCGCATCTAGATAGTTGGTTGGCTCATCAAGAAGTAGGATATCTGGCTTTTCAAGAAGAAGTTTGGCCAAGAGTACCTTGGTTCTTTGTCCACCAGATAAGGCTGTTACGTCCGTATCCATACCATAATCCATGACACCAAGAGCACGCGCGACTTCGTCAATCTTAGCATCCAAGGTATAGAAGTCACGACTTTCCAAACGGTCCTGAAGTTCGCCGACTTCTTCCATTAGGGCATCAATATCAGCGCCCTCTTCTGCCATTTCCATATAAAGATCATTGATCCGAGCTTCGGCTTTGAATAATTCGTCAAAGGCTGTACGCAAAACATCACGCACAGTTTGACCTTCTTTGAGAACTGCATGCTGGTCCAGGTAACCTGCTGTCACATATTTGGACCATTCCACCTTACCTTCATCAGGTACCAACTTACCAGTCACGATGCTCATGAAGGTTGATTTCCCTTCACCATTAGCACCGACCAGACCGATATGTTCACCTTTGAGGAGACGGAAGGATACGTCTTCAAAAATCGCACGGTCACCAAAACCGTGACTTAAATTTTTTACTTCTAAGATACTCATTTTAATTCCTTATCTTGTTTTTATGTAGTAGTTTATAAAGGACCCAAGCCAGGTAACCACCCAAAGTGTTGGTCCATAAATCATCAATCTCAAATACCCGATTAAAATCAAAGAAAAAATCCAAAACTAATTGTGTGCATTCGATTCCCAAGCTCAATAAAAAGCTAAACAAAATCACACGCTTCGTTTTTCTGAGACTAGGGATGAGATAGAGAAGCTGGAAAATTAATGGGAAGAGCAAGAGGATATTTAAGGCATTTTGCAAAAAAATCCAAAACAGCTGTAGAGGGCTAGTTACTTCTCCCAGATTCCAAAGGGAGTTAAAAGGCGTCAAAAGAAAAACCAGGCGTCCAAAAGTTTGAATACCTGGAGTTTCCACTCCTGTAGGAAGTTGAGGCTGGGGAGTAAAACAAAAACAGACGATACAAAGACTGTATAACACGATTCCCAGGCTTAGTAATGTTTTTCGATTCATCTTATGGATTTACTTCAGCTACTGCTTTTTGGCGATCACGTTTCATGGTATTTGAACGCAATTGTCCGCATGCGGCATCAATATCTGTACCGTGTTCTTGACGAACAACACAGTTGACGCCTTTTTTCTTGAGCGTATCATAGAAGGCCATTACACGCTCTTTGGGACTACGACTATATTGGTCGTGCTCACTGACCGGGTTGTAAGGAATCAAGTTGACATATGACAATTTCTTAATATTCTTGAGCAATTCTGCCAACTCAAGTGCTTGTTCGACTCCGTCATTGACTTCATTAAGCATGATATACTCAAAAGTTACACGGCGGTTGGTTGTTTCGATGTAGTATTCAATCGCTGCAAAGAGTTTTTCAATTGGAAAGGCACGGTTAATCTTCATAATGCTTGAACGCAGTTCATTGTTTGGAGCATGAAGAGAAACAGCAAGGTTAACCTGGACTCCTTCATTGGCAAACTCACGAATCTTATGAGCCAAGCCAGAGGTTGATACGGTGATATGACGAGCACCGATAGCCATTCCCTTGTCATCATTGATGGTACGAATAAAGTTCAAAACGTTATTGTAGTTATCAAATGGTTCTCCAATACCCATAACAACGATATGGCTAACACGCTCATCTTGTCCACGTTCGTCAAAATATTTTTGAACAAGCATAATTTGAGCTACAATTTCTCCGTTATTGAGGTCCCGTTGCTTCTTGATCAAACCTGACGCACAGAAGGTACAACCGATATTACATCCTACCTGCGTAGTGACACAGACTGATAAACCGTAGTGTTGGCGCATAAGAACAGTCTCAATCAACATACCGTCTGGTAACTCAAAGAGGTACTTCACAGTACCATCGGCTGACTCTTGAACGATACGTTGTTTCAAGGGATTGACTACAAACTGCTCGTTGAGTTTGGCAATCAAATCCTTAGACAAGTTAGTCATTTCTTCAAATGTCTGAACACGTTTACGGTAAAGCCATTCCCAGATTTGATCCGCTCGGAATTTCTTTTCTCCTTGCTCTAAGACCCATTCTTGCATTCCTTGACGAGTTAAACTATAAATCGACGGTTTCATCTTTTCTCCTTATTTTCTAGTCTTTCTTACGGATGACGAAATGACGTTGTCCCTTTTCTTCATTCTGAGGTTTCTGTTCTTTACGACGACGTCTATTTCTCTTGTCCGTATGATTTTTTTTCTTATTTTGAGAAGACTTTTTCCCTTTACGGTTGTCTTTCTCTTCTTCTTTCTTGCGCATTTTTTGGTCAAATGGTGCTCGTTTCGGTGTCTCATTTTCTAAGACAAAATAGGCACATCCATAGCTACAATACTCGAGTAGATAATCTTGTAAACGACTGATTTTCTCGAGAGATTCTTCAGCTCGCTCATTCTTGTAGAATCCTCGCAAGCGCAACTGCTCATTGCTCCAGTCTCCTACAATATAATCATACTTGTTTAAAACTTCCGAAAAGCGTTGAGTAAAAGCTGTTGCATCAAAGGCTTCCTTACTATTTTCAACCAAGTTGAAGGTGAATCCTTCAGCCTCGACTTTATCTCCAGATAGATGAAATTCTGGACCAGGGAATTTATTGTAATTGTATAATTCAGGTGCAATTTCTTTACGCATAATATTCCTTTTTAACGTTTACTTAATACTCTATTTTACCATATTTTTGCCATATTTACATCTTTTGATTTAAAATGAAAAAAGTCTGACGATTTCACCCTTTAATTCTATAAGACACAACTGTACTAAAAAGAAAAAACTGGGAAAACCCAGTTTTTAAATATTATAGGTAAAGTAATTTGAAAAGTGCTACAGCTGCAATAGCAGCAGCAATCGGTGCAACTACTGGTACCCAAGCATACCACCATTTTGAATCACCCTTGTGTTCACCAAGGATTGATTTAGGAAGTACTGCGTGAAGAAGACGTGGTCCAAAGTCACGAGCTGGGTTCAAACCTGGTCCTGAAGGTCCACCAAGAGATGTTACCAAGGCCATTACTAGGAAACCAAGTGCCAAGTGTGCGATACCAAGACCTGGTGACAAGAATGGAGCCACTTGAGTTTTTGCTTGTTCAAGAGCTGCTGTTACTTGTTCTTGAGGAATTGTTTGACCTTGAGCAGTCGCTTGTGCCACTTGGTCATTAATCAATCCTTGGGCTTTAGAAAGCAATTCAGCACCAAAGAAGTTCTTTGTCATACCGAGTGCTGCGAAGAAAAGAACAAATGACCCAACAAACTCATTGATAAATCCGTTCACAGTTGCTGCGAAGCGTGATTCTTTTGTTCCGTGGTCGATACTTGAAATTGTTGAGAAAGTTCCCAAGATGTTATTTGGATTTTCTGTCTTCAAGTAGTAGGGACGGTGAGTCGCAACAACCAAGGCTTGTCCGAAGATTGCTCCCAACACTTGTGCGATGATGTATTGGGCTACTTGTGACCAAGGGAAGAGACCGCTAACTGCAAGTCCAAGAGTGAAGGCTGGGTTGATATGGTTACCAGAAACGTTACCAAACATCAAAGCTGGGATCATAACCCCCATACCGTAACCAACAGCGATAACGAGCCAGCCACTTTGGTGACCTTTCGTACCTTTAAGTTCAACGTTGGCAACTGCACCATTACCCAAGATAATCAAGATAGCTGTTCCCAAAAATTCAGTGGCATATTTGACTGCCCATGTGAAATCCATTGATAGATTCTCCTTAATATTTTTTAGACAATCCCTATTCTATCAATTTTTAAACCTTTTAGCAACAGATTTTCTAAAAGAATCTAAGGGGAAAACGCTTTTATTTCAAGTCTACAAAAAAGACCTAACAAACATCCTTTGTTAAGTCCTAATTTCGATTATTCTTGACGCTGACCAAAATCCTTAATCATCTGCTCCATTTCCTCACGACTTGGAGTCGTAAGCATATAGAGATAGTCTCCTTGCAATTCAGCAAAGGCTGCCGGCATGATTTTCTTTACTTTAAACTGCTGACCATATTTAGCGAGCAAGTCTTCTTCTGAATAAACATAGTTAGCATTGGCGCGACGAGATGTTGCCAAGCAATACTGGGTTTCAAATGGAGACTCTGGGAATGCTTCACCTGCAACGATAGCTGCATAGCCCTTGTACAAATCCAAGGAATGCGCATAGTTATAGACATCAATAGTGAAGCCACCCGCTGGACGGTTATTGTACTCAATGGCAATATAATCATCACCCTCACGGAAGAACTCGATATGGAAGAAACGTTCTTTCATACCAAATTCCTTGACAATAGCCTCACCATATTTACGCAATTTTGGATCCATATCTTTAAGAACATAATAAGAATTGTCCATCTTGTAAATCATGAGATCAAGGGGTGTATGTGCATAGTCAAATGTAGTTGAAAAGACAATATTCCCATCTCTATCTACCAAACCATCGAAGGTACAGATTTCACTAGAGGTAACAAATTTTTCAAAGAAATAAATGGTTGAATGGTCCCATTCAGCCTTAAAGTGGTTTACATCATCTTCTGTTTCTAGTTTGAAGGTTGCTGCCGCACCTACTCCATTGTCAGGTTTTGCAATCATGGGAAGACCGATTTCTTTCACAGCTTTGTCAACATCTGCTTCTGTTTCAATGACAGCACCTGGAACAACTGGTACCCCAGCTTTTTGGAAGAGTTTTTTCATCTCAGACTTGAACTTGGTCTTCTTGAGATCTTCTGGTTTGGCACCAAAAACATTGAACTGTTCACGAAGGGCAGCATCCAACTCTAGCCAGTATTCATTGTGTGATTCAATGCGGTCAATTGGACCATGCTTATAGAAAAGAAAGGCAACTGCTCGTTTAACCTCATCGATATTTTCAAGATTATCAACTCGGAAGTACTCCGTCAAGCTATTGCGTAATGGTTCATCTAGTTGTTCGTAGGGTTCTTGCCCAATCCCTAGAACTGTGATTCCTTTATTGGCTAGCTCAATACTAAATTGCTGAAAATTTTGTGGGTAATAGGGTGAAATTACAAGATAATTCATAAGCAACTCCTTTTATAGACTCATATGACCGAGGAAATATGGCATTTGTTTACGCCACCATTCCCAGTCATGGGCAACATCGTGCCCCCATTCTGCAAACCAGGCAGGAATTTGTTTTTGGTCAAAAGCTTCTTTTAACTTGTAGTAAGAAGGAAGGCCATCCTGTTCCCAAGCACCTAGTCCTGTACAGATGACAATCTCAGCCTGACGGTAACGATCGATAAACCAACCATCATTTTGATTCCAGATATAGTCTACTGGTGAATTTTGATAGATAGCATCATCGTTGTAGTAATCTCCAACAAAGAAACGAGCATCATAGACACCACTGAGGGCGATAACCTTGGTAAAGACATCTGGATGCTGGAGGAAGAAATTCAAAGCGTGATAGGCTCCCATAGAGCATCCTGTTGTCATCATACCGTCAAACCAGCCTGTCTTATGCTTGATAAAAGAAATGGCTTCTTCAATAACGTATCGCTCATAAGCACGGTGCATTTCAGCTTGGTCATGACTATTTTTCCAAGTCGCAAGCCAGCTCTCACTATCTACACTTGAAAGGGTAAAGAACTGCACGCGACCTTCTTCAATAAAGGATGCACAAGCATCAATCATGCCAAAATCATAGTATTCATTGTGGCTACCACCTGAAGAAGCAAAGACAACAACTGGGATGCCTCCATGTCCGTATCGATTGACATACATTTCACGGTTAAGATGACCACTCCAGTGGCTAAGATGTTCAATATGCATATCCTGTCTCCTTTATACTAATTACCAATTTTCTGCAAAAAAGCGTAGGCAAGCTGGAAGATTTTCTGACCATGGCACTTCATGGTGAATGGCTCCAGCCTGAACCTTGAGAGAGAGATTTTCCAACTCAACTCCTCCTGCTATCAAATCATGATAATAGCTAAGAGAAGAGTCAATATAGGCCTGCTTAATGTTACCAGCCATAAGGGTCTTATCCGTGTCATCTGCTTCTTCCGTTCCAACATAGATAAAGACACGCTGGTCAGGTAATAGTTTTTTACGCTCCATATAGCGATCAAAGGCCTCTTGGTGAAGCCAGTTAGCTGATGAGAATACTCCCAAACACCCAATCTGATCCTGATACTCCAAGCCAATAAACTGGGTAATATTGCCGCCTAGAGAAGACCCAACCATAGCTGTATGCTTGCGGTCTGACTTTGTACGATAGTTTTCATCGATAAAGGGTTTGACCACTTCCATGACAAACTCAGCGTACTCAACTCCCTTACCACCAAACTGTTGACCAGGGATGTTAGACTCTTGGAATTTCCATGCCGCGTACTCATTCATCCGTCCTAAGCCATCATTATCAATGGCCACTACAATCATACGGCTGATATCTGGATTCCGTTTAATGGTAGGAATGATCTTCCATGAATGACCGACATAGGATTCTTTACTGTAAAAGACATTTTGACCATCATGGAAATAGACAACTGGATAAGTTCGATCCGTGTCTTTCTCGTAGTTCTTCGGGAGGAGAACACGTACACGGCGCTCCTTGCCTGTGTATGGAACCTTGAGTTTATGTTCTCGCATTTTCAGGTAAAAGTAGGATTGATTCATTGTCAGAAAACTCTCTATATTCAAAATTTTACCTAATTATATCATAAAAATAGAAAAAAAGTCAGTTTCCGTCCAAATTTAGGACAATAAACTAACTTTTTTACTTATTTTATTTTTTCCTCTGGTTTTTCTGATTAAAGGAGGTTATCAATTAACTCATCAACCGCATCTTTCTCAGCTTGAGGGGTAATTTCAGTAATCATAATTCCTGCCACTGCTCGCTCAACCAATCCTTCAACATCCATACGGGCTTCATACTGCTCCGCATTCTTAATCTTTGGATTTGTTTTAGGACGATCAGGTGCAAAAATCGTACAACAGTCTTCAAAGGGTTGGATAGAAATTTCAAAGGTATCAATTTCCTGAGCAATATCTATAATTTCCAACTTATCCATGGTCACAACTGGTCGGATAATCGGTGTATTGGTTACGGCATTGATAGCCTGCATACTTTCAAGAGTTTGGCTTGCCACCTGACCAAGACTTTCGCCATTGATGATGACCAAACCTTTTCTCACTTCACGGATACGGTCGGTAATCCGCATCATAAAGCGGCGAGTCAGAGTCATGAGGTATGCTTCTGGGGCCTTAGCCTTGATCTCTTCTTGAATCTCCGTGAAAGGCACTTCAATAAACTGGATATTGCCACCAAATTTAGTCAATTTACGGGTCAAATCCTGAGCTTTCTTGAGGGCACCTGGACTGGTATATGGTGGACTAGCAAAGTGAACAACCTCGATATCTACACCACGTTTTAATGCAAGATAACCTGCTACAGGAGAGTCAATCCCCCCTGACAACATGAGCATTCCTTTCCCAGAAGTGCCAACTGGCAAACCACCAGCCCCACGAATGGTCTCATAGGAAAGATAAGCCGCCTCTTCACGAATCTCCACTTGCAGATTAATATCGGGATTTTTCATCTGGGCTTGAATAGTTGGAATAACATCAAAAACAGCACCACCAAGAACTTGGTTGAGTTCTCGACTATCCAGTTCAAAGTTGTGATCACTACGTTTGCTAGAGATCTTAAAGGTCATGCCTTCCTTATAAATGTCCTGCATAATTTCTTGGACAGCAGATTTAAGAACTTCTACAGATTTTTCAACCTTATATACTGGAGAAAAGTTTTGAATCCCGAAAACCTGCTTGAGAGACTCAGCTACTGCTGCATAGTCGGCTCCATTAAGATAAGCATGGGCACGGTCGCGATCAGCAGTTACCTTGACTTGAGGATAGATAGATAAAACATCTGAGATATTATTACGTAGTTTATTGATGAAACGCATACGGTTTTTACCTTTGGTTGAAAGTTCCCCGTAGCGAATCATAATTTCTGAATATTGCATGAATGCTCCTATCTTACTTTTCTAGTTTGATTGTAAATTAATTTTAGTTTGGTCAAAAATTGCTCAACTTGACTCATGTCATTTTCTAGGTCTAGGCTGACGCGTACTGCTGACTGAGCCTTATCTTTTTCAACTCCCATGGCAATCAAGGTACCCGCAGGTTTTCCTGCCTTGGACGAGCAAGCAGAGGTTGTGGAAATGAAAATATCATAGTCTTCAAATGCATGAACTATGACTTCACCACGGACACCCTTAATCCCAAAAGTCAAAATATGAGGCGCAAAGTCTTCCTCATCTGAGAAAACAAAAATATCTGGATATTCGAGTAGAGCTTGACGGATGACTGCCTTCATCTGACTTGTTTTGCTTGTAAACAAATCCAGTTTTTCCATGGCTAGACGCAGAGCCTTGGCTGTCGCAGCAATACCTGCTACATTCTCAGTAGTTGAACGATAGTCACGCTCTTGGCCACCACCAGTTAATAGGGGGGTGATTTTCTTGCCAGACTTGATATAGATAAATCCAACACCACGAACTCCGTGGAATTTATGACTAGAGAAGGTCGCAAAATCCACTCGGTCAGTCAAATACTTTTCTGTCGGAATCTTAGCTAAAGCTTGAACAGCATCAACATGGAAGGAAATCGTTGGTTTATCTGCTAATAGTTCTGAGATCGCTTCAATAGGTTGAATTGAGCCAATTTCATTGTTGACTGCCATGATAGAGACTAGCGTTGTATCAGGACGAAGTAGATTTTCTAAAGCAGCTACATCTACAAATCCTTTTTCATCTACTGGTGCAAAATCCACCTCAAATCCTTGAGTCTGAAGCCAAAGAGCAGACTCCTTAACCGCTGGATGCTCAATGTCAGACACGATGATGTGTTTACCAAACTGAGCTTTTTCAAAAGCCACACCTTTGATAACCCAGTTATCTCCTTCGGTACCACCAGAAGTAAAGAATACTTCTTCGCTTTTCTTACCAATTAAATCTGCAATCTGTTGACGAGATGCATCTAAAATTCTGGTAGACTGGTCTCCTAAACGATGAAGACTAGAAGGATTTCCAATAATTTTTGCAGACACCTGCATGTAAGTTTCAAGTACTTCAGGATAAGGCTTGGTCGTAGCCGAATTATCAAAGTAAATCATTGTTTCTCACGCTTTCTAAAATCACTCCTTCTATTGTAACACGAAACAGTTCAGGCGACAAGAAATGCCGTTCAGGTTCATTTAAGTTTTTTTAAAGATTTTGGGTATAATGAATCATGGTAAAGGAGAGAAATTATGTCTAACTATCGTAGAAAATCAAAACCTAAAACTGAACATATCAAAAAAGGCTTTACCGTCTTTCAAAAAACAATTGCAACTTTAGCCAGTATCCTTGGTTTGATTACAGCTAGTATCACTATCATGAATGCTTTAGATAAAAACAAGGATCATAAAGATACGACTCCACAAACAACCATTATCAAGGAAATTCAAAAGGAAGCTCCCGCTGAATCCAATGCACCTGCACAGAATCAAGGAAGCAACCAAGAAACTAATTCTGCAAATGGTGGAGTTGACGATAAAAACAATAATGTTCAATCAGAAGAGACTACTCAAGCTTCTAACAACGTCCCAAAAAATCAAACTGATGGAGTTGCTCAATCTGATACAGTTGCGACAGACAATAAAACAAACCCTTAACAATAAAGCTTCTCTCCAGTTTCGGAAAGAAGCTATTTTTTTATTGTTGTAAGACTTTTCGAGGTTTTGTACCTTCAGCTGGACCGATAACACCAGCCATCTCTAATTCTTCCATCAATCGAGTTGCTCGGTTAAAACCAACTGATAAACGACGCTGAATCATGGAGGCACTCGCCTTTTGTGTCTCGATGACAAGGGCTTTTGCTTCTTCAAAGAGTGGATCTCCAGCATCATCGCTAGAACCAAAGTCGCCTTCAGTCTCGGACACTTCTCCAGGGTCAAAACTTTCATCATAGTCAGCATCTGCTTGGGCCTTGATGAAGTTCACAATACGCTCGACATCATCATCTGAGATAAAGGAACCTTGGAGACGAACAGGATGGTTTTCATCAATTGGCTTAAAGAGCATATCCCCTCGACCAAGCAATTTCTCCGCACCATTTTCATCCAAAATTGTACGTGAATCTGTTCCTGAAGAAACAGCGAATGCTACACGTGACGGCACATTTGCCTTAATCAAACCAGAGATAACATCCACTGAAGGACGCTGAGTTGCAAGAATCATGTGAATACCAGCCGCACGCGCCTTCTGTCCAAGTCGGATAATGGCATCTTCTACTTCCTTGCTAGCAACCATCATGAGGTCAGCCAACTCATCCACAATCACGACGATTAAAGGTAGGGGTACTTGTTTGTACTCTGATTGAGCGTTGAATTCCTCAACCTTAGCATTAAAACCAGCAATATTTCGAACTCCGACTCTAGCGAAAAGTTCGTAGCGGTTTTCCATCTCATCAACGACTTTTTGAAGGGCCTTACTGGCCTTACGAGGGTTGGTCACAACTGGAATCAAGAGATGAGGGATATCGTTGTATACTGAAAGCTCAACCATCTTAGGGTCCACCATCATAAACTTAACCTGGTCAGGGCGGGCCTTCATCAAAATACTTGCGATAATTCCATTAACTGCAACGGATTTACCAGAACCTGTCGAACCGGCCACTAGCAAGTGAGGCATTTTTGCCAAATCAAAACTACGAGCCGTACCATTGACTGCTTTCCCAAGAGGAATTTCTAAAAGATTTTCAGGTTTTGTTTGAGATTGTTCCCAAAGCTCACGGAAGGATACAGTTGCAATTTCCGAGTTAGGAACTTCGATACCTACCAAGGATTTCCCAGGAATCGGTGCTTCGATACGGACATCTTTAGCAGCCAAAGCCAAAGCCAAATCGTCTGCTAGGTTTGAAATACGGTTGACACGGACACCAACTGCAGGTTTAACCTCATACTTGGTCACCGACGGACCGATTTCTGCTCTTTCTACAGTCACTTTAATACCAAAACTTGCGAAGGTCTCTTCCAAAATTTTAATATTTTCTCGAACGATTTTCTTTTCTTTTGACTGATCTTTTGGTTTGTCTGGCGCAAAGAGTTGCAAACTTGGAAGCTTATACTCCAAGGCCTTTTTAGCAGAAAAGTCAACTTCTACCTCTTCGTCATCATCATCTTCTTCTTCAGAGAAAACTTCTTCCTCTGGATAGTCTGCTTCTTCAGGGTAATCAAAATCAGCTTGGGGGAGAATAATCTCAGGTTCTACCCATTCCTCCTCTGGAAGTGGAGGAAATTCTTGCAGTGGTTGGTCTGATAAGATTTCTCCAGTTTCCATATCTACAGGCTGCATGTCAAGCAAAGCCTGCTCTTCTCTTTCTTTTTCAAGTCTTACTTGCTCTTCTGCTTCTCTTCGTGTCTTCTCTTCTTCACGCTTGATAAAGCGCTCTTGTTTTTTCTGTTCACGGCGCTCCATCCAGATTGCAAATCGAGCTGAAAGAAAATCAGCAATATCATAGATAGACCATGGACTCATTAAAAGAGCTCCGATTAGGATTAAGATTGTGCCGATGAAATAGGTACCGATGTTTGAGAACAAAAAAGCTACCGGAACGTAGAGACCTACCCCTAACAAGCCTCCCCCTGCAAAACTGGTTACTTGAAAACTGGTTAAATCTTTAAAGATTTGTCCAATCGTTCCTTGAAAAACAGCATTTGCCATGCTAAGCTTCCAGACAAGATAAGCTTGAAAGATGAGGAGCAAGCCTGCAAAAATAAAGAAGAAACCTGCTAGCAAGCCTTCTTGTTTATGAATCCATTTAAAGAAGAATAGATAAATCAAGAGAGAGAAAATAGCTACGTATGCTAAACTCCCTACGAGTAAGCGAATCAGGTTATAAACAGTGATTCCGACAGCTCCCCATTTAAGAGCAGCAAAAATTAAACAGATAGCCAAAGCTAAGGAAATCAGCATTCGTTGAATCGCTTGTTTTCTTTCCAATTCTGCTTTAGACGGTCTTCGTCTTGTTTTAGTTGTATTCTTGTTTGCCATGCTTCTATTATATCATATTTCAGAAACTTTTCGAGAGGTTAAAAAAATGACTGCCCACTTTCGTGTTCAGTCATTTGAATGTGTTTGTGATTATTTTTCTAATGGTTTACGAAGGTAACCGTAAACTACACCACTGACAATTGCTCCTACCAAGACAAAGACAAGGTAAAGAAGAGCATTTGAAGTAAGAGCGATAACGAAGATTCCTCCGTGAGGAGCCATGAGTTTGATATTTGCAAGACCAACGAGTCCACCTGCTACCGCTGATCCAAGGATGAAGCTTGGGATAGCACGAGCTGGGTCTGCTGCACCAAATGGAATCGCACCTTCAGTGATGAATGACAAGCCCATAACGATGTTCGTCAAACCAGAGTTACGTTCTTCTTTGGTAAATTTATTCTTGAAGAGAAGTGTTGCCACAAAGATTGCAAGCGGTGGAACCATTCCTCCAGCCATAACTGCTGCCATGGCTACTGAACCACCTGTTGCAACTGTTGCTGCAAGAGTACCAGTACCAAAGACGTAGGCTGCTTTATTGACAGGTCCACCCATATCGACAGCCATCATTCCTCCAAGAACGACTCCAAGAAGGACAGCTGATCCACCTTCAAGACCACCAAGGAAGTTGTTCATACCAGTATTAATTGCGGCCATTGGGATATTAACAGCTAGCATAACAAAACCTGTCAAGATTGTTCCAAAAAGTGGCAAGAGAAGGATTGATTTAGCACCTTCAAGTGAGCGAGGAACCTTCACGTATTTCTTAACCAAGAGCACCAAGGCACCTGCAATAAATCCACCTACGAGGGCTCCAAGGAAACCTGATGATACCCCTGCAAGAGCTGAAGTTGCTTCACCACCCTGTGCGTAAGGGATTTTACCAAAGGCAGAACCTTCTTTAGCGATAGCACCAGCTACGAAACCGGCTACCAAACCTGGTTTTTCAGCGATTGAGTAAGCAACATATCCTGCAAATACTGGCAACATCAAACCAAAGGCAGAACCTCCGATTTTCATGAACATAGAAGCGAGTTCATGGTAAGAACCAAGATTTCCAAGACTCTCATTTGGAACCCCCAAAGCACCATCAATCAAGAAGGCGAGAGCAATCATGATACCACCACCAATAACGAATGGCAACATTTGTGATACACCACTCATCAAGTGTTTGTAGAAGGCACCACCGATACTTTGTTTTTCATTAGATGCTGTTGAAGCTTGCGCTCCATTAGCAGCACGATAGACTTCAGCATTACCAGAAAGAGCCAAGTTGATCAACTCTTCTGTCTTACGAATACCATCTGCAACTGGACGGTTCACCAATGGTTTACCATCAAAACGATCCATCTCAACTGCTTTATCTGCAGCGATGATAACAGCTTTGGCATTGCGGATATCTTCTGCTGTTAATTTGTTGCCAACACCACTTGCACCGTTGGTTTCAACCTTGATACCAACACCCATTTCCTCAGCCACTTTTTGAAGAGCTTCTTGGGCCATGTATGTGTGGGCAATTCCTGTTGTACAAGCTGTAACTGCTACGATAAAGTCACCAGATTCATTTACAGGAGCTTGAACTGGTTCTTGAGCTTTTTCTGAAGCTTGGTCAAAGAGTTCAATGACTTGATCAGCTGATGTTACTTGACGAAGTTTATCAGCAAATCCGTCTTTCATCAAATATTGTGACAATTCTGCCAAGGCAGCCAAGTGAGTATCATTGGCACCTTCTGGAGCAGCAATCATAAAGAAGAGGTCGGTTGCTTGTCCGTCTAAACTTTCGTAGTCAACACCCTTGTTCGACTTAGCAAAGAGAACAGTAGCTTCCTTTACAGCAGCATTTTTGCTGTGTGGCATTGCGATACCGTCGCCCAAGCCTGTAGAAGTCAAAGCTTCACGTGCTAAGATTCCTTCTTTAAAGCCTTCAAAATCTGTCACGTATCCATGCTCCACCAAGCTATGAATCATTTCTTCGATAGCTGCTGTTTTTTCAGTTGCTTGCAAATCAAGCAACATGACATCTTTTCTCAATAAATCTTGAATTTTCATCTTTTTTCTACCTCAACTTTTTCATAAGTTTCTTTAATAAATGCTGCAGTTGCTAAATCATCTGAGAAGGTAGTTGCTGTTCCACAAGCCACTCCCCACTTGAAGGCTTCTACTGCATCTTTTGATTTGACAAACTCACCGGTAAATCCAGCAACCATCGAGTCACCAGCACCAACTGAGTTTTTCACGGTTCCTTTAATCGGTTTAGCAAAGTAGGTTCCATCTGATGTTACCAGAAGGGCTCCATCACCAGCCATAGAGATAATAACGTTTTGAGCACCTTTAGTCAGCAATTCTCGAGCGTATTTCTCGATTTCATCAAGGCTTTCAAGCTTGACTCCAAAGATAGCTCCCAGTTCATGATTATTTGGTTTGACCAAAAGTGGTTGATAATCCAAACTATCAATCAAGGTCTGGCCTTCAAAATCACAGACCACTTGAGCACCAGTCTGACGCGTCAAAGCAATCAATTCCTTATAGATGACATTGCCTAAGTTTTTAGCACTCGAACCCGCAAATACAACTGTATCTTCTGCTGTCAGACTTGAAAGAATGGCTTTTAACTCTTCAAGTTGTTCGGGCTCAACATTAGGACCTGTCCCATTGATTTCTGTTTCTTGGTCTGCTTTGATTTTGACATTGATACGCGTATCTTCTGCCACTTGGACAAATTGCGTTTCGATTTGCTCTTCAGCTAAAGTATCTGTGATAAATTTTCCAGTAAAGCCTCCGATGAAACCTGTCGCTGTATTTGGAATATCCAAACGCTTCAAGACACGGCTAACATTGATACCTTTACCACCAGCAAACTTATCATCACTATCCATACGATTGACACTACCAACTTCCACTTTGTCCAAACGGACAATGTAGTCTATAGATGGATTGAGTGTGACTGTATAAATCATACTTCTATTACCTCCGTTTTCTCTTTGATAGCTGGCAAGAGCTCATGACCCTTGCATGTAATGACAATAGCACGTTTTATAGGAGCTACCTTAGCAAAACAAGACTGACCAATCTTGGATGAATCTGCTAGAACATATGTCTGTTTAGCATTTTCTAAGATAGCACGCTTGACGGCGCCCTCCTCCATATCTGGAGTTGTAAAGTAACCTTCATCTACACCATTCATTCCAATAAAGGCACGATCAAAGTGCAGTTGGTTAATCTGATTGAGAGCTACTCCTCCGATACTGGCATCAGTTGTCATCTTGACTCCACCACCGATAATGACGGTTGGGATTTGCTTATCCACTAATTGAACCGCATGGTGAATGGAATTGGTTACCACTGTAATGTCTTTTCGCTCCAATTCTTTAATGAGAAAGGCTGTCGTACTTCCTGCATCCACAAAGATAACATCTTTTTCTTTTATGAGGGAAGCTGCTTTTTGAGCAATCCACTTTTTCTCTTGAAGGTTTTTGACAGATTTTTCTTGAATGGTTTCTTCTTCTTGCAAGGAGTGAGGCAACTCTGCTCCTCCATGCACTCGACGAAGTTTATTTTCAGACTCCAATTCATCTAAATCACGTCTAACCGTTGATTCCGAAGTATCTAACAAGCCTACCAATTTCTCTAGAGAGACGATTTTATGCTTTCTCAATTCTTCTAAAATCAACTTTTTTCTCTCGCTTTTTAGCATGAACCCACCTCCTGTTAACGATTACATTATTCATTCTATCACAAAAAATATTAAAGTCAAGCATTTTTTGTCACTTTCTTTCATTTTCTATCACTGACTCCTCAATTTTAAATAAATTTGCAAGAAAGAAGGCTTTATGGTAGACTAGGTTAGTAAACAATGGAAGATTACTCAAGAGGCTTAAGAGGCCGTGTTGGAAACGCGGTAGGCGTGTTAAAGCGTGCGTGGGTTCGAATCCCATGTCTTCCGTTTATTTTCAAAAAGATACCCAAGAAATCTTGGGTATCTTTTTTCTTATATGCTTGTTTTATAACTCGGGTGAATTTCTTAGAAAATATCAAATAACAATTTCACATTGAGAATTGTTAAGATAATGGAAACAATATAACCAAGGATGGTATTCCATTTAGCATTGGTAAATTCGCCCATCAGTGATTTCTTAGAAGTTAGATAAATCAAAGGGAAGATTGAAAATGGAAGAGCGATTGAAAGAAAGACCTGCGAATAGACCAATAACTGATCCAAGGTTTTTTCCTGATGACCAAACACAACCGCTACAATCATGACAGGCAACAAGGCAAAGAGACGAGTTGCCAAACGAATGAACCACTGAGGCAATCTCATATGCAAGAAACCTTCCATAACGATTTGTCCCGTCAAGGTACCCGTAATAGTTGAATTTTGACCACTGGCTAATAGAGCCAAGGCAAACAAGGTTGATAAGGTCGAACTAGCTATAGCTCCTGCAATGGTTGAATCCTGCAAGGCATTATACATTTGAGAGAAGGCAGAAATCTCAGATGCATGGCCAAAAAAGAGGGCCGCTCCTAAGATCAAAAGAAGCGAGTTAACCACAAAGGCCAAGGATAACTGGAGATTAGAATCCCAGGTCATAAAGCGCACGGCTTTTCGAACATCATTTTTGTCCTTGTGATTGATTTTCCGAGTTTGAGACAAGGAAGAATGCAAATAGAGGTTATGGGGCATAACCGTTGCACCTACAATCCCCAGAGCTAAAGTTAATTGACTTTCATGTCCTGGCAAAGGACTCTCAAATAAGGTTGCATTCGGTAGATAACCCTCAGCAATTCCTTGGAAACTTGGATTTGATAAAGCTACCAGATAAGTAAAGATTGCTAAAATCGTTAAAATCAGTGTTGTCACAATAGCTTCAATCTTCTTAAAGCCAAACTTCATCAGGAGCAATAAGAGAAAGACATCTAGCACCGTCAAAAGGATGGCTATCATAATCGGAATCTTAAAGAGAAGATTGAGTGCAATGGCTGAACCTAGAACTTCTGCCAAATCCGTCGCCATCAAGGCCAACTCCAAAATCACCCATAGACTATAACGAAGCCATTTTGGTGAGTGATGAGCTGTTGCTTGAGCCAGGTCCATCTGGGTTACAATCCCTAGCTTTCCTGCCATCTGCTGAAGTTGCATGGCAATGAGAGATGAAATCAAGATAACAAACAAGAGACTATACTTATAGGAAGCACCACCGACTACACTGGTAATCCAGTTTCCTGGATCCATATAACCAACTGCGACAAGAGCACCCGGACCTAAAAAGGCCTTTAAATTTTGCCAGAAATGATTATTATTAGGAGTCTCGATGGACTGATTAATCTCAGAAAGTGAAACTTTTTTATGAGACGACATTTCCCACTACTTCTTTCTATACCTACTTTTTCAATATTTTCTATTACAGAAAAATAAGATTGACTTTAAACTATTAAAACAATGAAAACTATATGAAAAACATTTAGTTTTTTCATATTTTTTTCTTAACACCCCTTAATTATAACACAAAATATGATAAAAACTTAAGAAATTCAGGATTGGACAGGCTATTTTAGAAAAAAATCAGATCTCGCCTCAAAATTAGTTTCCTTAGTTTTACTTAATCTCTGCCATAATCAAAAAAACAAGTAGCTCACCATGAACTACTTGTTATCATTGAAATCTTAAGTTTTAGACGTTACTTTTTTCTTTTGATTTATCTTTGTCTTTAGATTTGTCGGCATCTTTAGATTTGTCTTCGTCTTTAGACTTATCTGTTGATTTATTTTTAGCCTTTGTAGAGTTCTTACGGTCAATCTTGTCGTATCCCTCTGTAGTATCCATCATCTCAGTTGTTAAGGTACGGTAGTCATCTTGAGAAATTACCCAATTTCCATCCTTATCTTTTATCAATTTGATTTCTGTATCAAATTCACCAGTTGTAAGAGGTGTAAGAGCTGCTTCAGGATCTACATCACTATAGGTAGCAAAATCTTTTCTGAATAGGTGCTCATAAATCCAATATGTTACCAATGTTTGGTAACGTTTGACATCAACATTTGAACCGGCTTTGTTGTACTTACCTAAGTTATCGATACCCCCAATGAGGATAGTAAGCACTTCTCGAATTGATGAAGTCAATCCTTTAGAGTGTAATTTCTTAGAGGTAAATGTAACAGTAGCTGAATCACCTGATTCATCAACCTTCACATCTTTGATAGTATAAGAACCGATATCTTGGAATAACTTACGTTTCATTCTCAAGAAACCTGAAATTGTTTCCTCTGGTGTTTCTTCAGGAAAATCTTGGTGCCATTGTACTGTATAAGTCGTTGCAGGTGAAAGACCATCTTCCTTGATTTTTTCACTTGTTTGAACTGCAATTACAGCGTCAGTCCATTTTTCGTAGGTTTCACCGTAAACCTTCTTGAAACGAGCAGATTCTGTCGTAAGCAATGCATCTAGAAGAACTTCTGCATCTTTTTTTACTTTTTCTTCTGCTGATTCTTTTTTATGTTCTTCTGTCGTTTGTTCAGTAGTTGCAGAAGCAGATTCTGATTTTTTAGATGTTAAAGAGCATGCACCCAAGGCTAATGTTGAAAGTGCTAAGATACTGAGAAACTTAATCTTTTTCATAGTATACCTCAATGTATAAAATTTACTCTTGGAATCTCACTCCAAGGGTATGGTTTAGAAAAAACATAGCGTAATTCTAACGGAGAATGGGGGATTCGAACCCCCGCGCCGGTTACCCGACCTAACGATTTAGCAAACCGTCCTCTTCAGCCTCTTGAGTAATTCTCCTGCGATACATTTATCTTACTTGATGAAACTTTACAGAATGGAGCCGGTGGGAGTCGAACCCACGTCCAAACACCTGCTAACATATTTGTCTACAACCATAGGTTATGTATTGTTTTAACAGCTCCTCGACACATAACTCAAGCCTAGGAACTGCGAGTCTATCAATCTCTTATCAAACTGCTAGACAAAGTTTGATCGTATCTCGCTAAAATTAAGACCTGTCTTCAGACACGAGAAATCCGAATCGGGTCACGCCTGCTGGTTTTTAGGCAGCTAGAGCGTAAGAAGTGTTATTTTTTGCAGTTATATTTAACTGAGCGTTTACGTCGCCACACGAGTCGCAAAATATGCCTCATAATGCCTGTCGAATCCGTAACGACCCCAAAGACTATAAAGATATTATACCTTATCTAGGTTAAAAAAGCAAAAATGCAAGTAGATAGCTAGAAAAGACTAGTTTTCAAAGCTTCTGATAGGGCCTGATAGCCAGAAACGCTGAGGTGAAGCCCATCTGTTGTATAGTTTGATTTGAGTTGACCTTCCTGATCTAGTAGCTCTTCAAAAACAGACACATATTCTACCTGCATGTATGCAGAAGCTAGCTCTTGATAGACTTGGTTCCAAGCCTTGATTTTCTCATTTGTACGAATATAAACTGTCTGTTTGTATTCTTCCCCTTGATGAACTGGCAGAATAGAAACTAGCTTAATCTGTGACAGCGGATAGTCACGAGAAATACTTTGAATTACACTTTCAAGATTGTTTAATGCTTGACTCATTGGAACATCTTTCCCGATGTCATTGGTCCCAATCAAAAGTACAATTTGATCCACTGCATCACCATAGAGGTGGGCATCAAGGTTATCAAGTAAAAGGCCAGTTTGATAACCACGAATACCTCTATTTACAATGGTCTTTGTTGTCCCTAGTAATTCTTGCAAGGGATAATACTCAACAATAGAATCTCCAATAAAGATGATATCTGGTTCAATTACCGAAATCTGATTGAGTTCACGATACTTGGTTTGAATTTTTTCCTGCTCTTTTAAGAGCCAGTTTTCTAATAGCTGTACTGCCAAGTTATTCTCCTCTTTCTAGCCAGTTCTCTAAAACTTTGTAAACACCTGCCTGACTGTTGGCTGGAGCTACTTTTGTCGCAACTCTCTTAACAGCCTCTTCTGCATTTTCCATAGCGTATGAAATTCCTGCCAACTCTAACATTTCAATGTCATTTTCACTATCACCAAAGGCCATGATTTGTTCAGGTTTTAAGTTCCAACGTTTGAGCAATTCCTCTAAGCCCCAGGCCTTATGTATGCCATCCTGTAAGATATCAATACAGCCATAACCGCTGGAAACAGCTCGAACACGACCATCAAACAAGTCATTGATTTCCTGTAAAACGGATTCCGATCGCTCTTCACCGACTACCATACTCATCTTGAGAACACCACCGAAGAGACTGGAGTCAAATTCATCAACAAAGTTCATTCGTTGATAGAGCTTTTCAATCATCTCTGGTGTCATAAATTTATCAAGTTCTGTAAAAACTGTACCTTCCTTGACAAAACCACCATTCACAGCAGTTACAACAAACTGATTTTGGCATTCTCTGCCTTTGAAATAAGCTAAAGCTTTATCAACCATATCGTCATCCCAAGTTTGTGCTTGAAGTAATTCATTGTTTTCAAATATACGAGCACCGTTAGCAACAACGAGAACTACTCTCTCTGCCAGATGTCCCAGTAATTGACGCATACGATGAATTTCATTTCCTGTTGCAATGACAAAACGAACGCCACGTCGGTCTAACTGATCTATAATTTTCTCTAGACGAGGAAGATCCAGCTGACCTCTCGGGTCTAACAAGGTTCCATCCATGTCTGTCGCAATAATCTTAATTTCCATCATGTCTCCTTGTAGTTCAAATAACTACCACTTCAAACCTACATGCTCATTCATTTCTTTGTAAGCTATGTCTACCCGTTCCTTGATAGCCTCATCTAACTGACTGCGGTATTTTCCTCCCTCTATAAAATCTTCCAAGATATAGGTTTGGTAAAGATAGAGTGGATACCCTTCTGGAGAATAGCCTCCCTTTGGAGTACGACTAACCCAGCTTGGATGGGCTTTGGCAGTTTCTATGGTCGTCTTACCTGATTTTTTCTTAATAGTCACATCCATGAGGACTCCACGTTCCGTCCATTTAGCGTTTTCAACATCCTGCATGGTTTCAATCCGTTGATTTGAGATAAAATTTCCCATAGAGTAGATGATGAGCTTTTTATCACCGTCTTTTTCAACCGTTTCAGCAGGTTCAACAACGTGAGGATGTCCACCGAAGATAATATCAGCTCCCCAATCAATCATTTTATGGTAAAGTTTCTTTTGCTCCTCAGTCGGCTCAATTTGATACTCAACTCCCATCTGAGGCATGATGACCGTGATATCTGCTTCTTTTTCAGCCCTCTCGATTTCAGCCTTCATCTTATCTTCATCTAAATCTGAAAGATAGCGATTATAATCCTCTTGAGAAATGCTTTGTTCAATGCCGTTAAAACCATAGGAATAAGCCAAAATAGCAACTTTAATACCATTGACTTCCTTGATAACTAAAGGTGCCTTATCTCGAGATTCATGGGTATAGACCCCGACAGGTGTCATTCCTGCTTTTTCAATAGCATCTGCAGTTGAAACCACTCCCTCAATCTGAGAATCTAAGATATGATTGTGAGCCAAGTCTAGCACTTGATAGCCTGCATCTTTTATAGCATCCATAACTTCACCAGGCGCATTAAACAAAGGATAACCTGCAAGATAATGGTCTTTATTTACGGTTCCTTCAAAATCACCAAGAACTAAGTCTGCTTGCTTTAGCCAAGGTTTTACATACTCAAAATTATCATGAAAATCATAGGTGCCATCTGATTTTTTGGCTGAAATGTAGATAATGTCATGATAGAGCAAATCACCATTGGCCATAATCCGAGCACTTGTTTCTTGTTCTGTTGCCGTAGTTTTCTCCTTAGAATCAGCTGTCTGACTCACTGTAGTTACACTACTATTCACTAATGGATTCCCCTTTATCCCTTCAGATAATAAGGTCAATGCCATAGAAATAGCAACTACGATTAACAAAACTACAATAAAGGTTTTATTACTCCATTGGCGATAGTTTCTAAAAAAACGAATTAATTTTCTGACAAGTCCTAAGACAGGACCTTTTTGATTTCTACTACTGCGTTTTTCCATCATTCTTCTCCTTGCTTTTTGATGCAAGTCTCCTTATCTTATTATACCACAGACAAACAGGTATTTTCTTTTATTCTAATATTTTATAACAGCTTCTGTGACTTTCTTTCTCATCTGTTTTGTGTTATCATGTAATAGTAATGGAAGGAAGGAAGGAAGGAAGGAGAGAACATGTCTGCTATAGAACGTATTACAAAAGCTTCACATTTGATTGATATGAAAGATATTATTCGAGAGGGTAATCCAACCCTACGTGCAGTTGCCGAGGAAGTCACTTTTCCATTAAGTGATCAAGATATCATCCTTGGTGAAAAAATGATGCAATTTTTGAAACATTCACAAGACCCTGTTATGGCTGAAAAGTTAGGCCTTCGTGGTGGAGTTGGACTTGCGGCACCACAATTAGATATCTCTAAACGCATCATCGCTGTTTTGGTTCCTAATATCACCGAGGAAGGTGAAACACCTCAAGAAGCCTATGACATACAAGCTGTTATGTATAATCCTAAGATTGTCTCACATTCAGTCCAAAATGCTGCTCTAGGTGAGGGGGAAGGATGTCTATCAGTCGACCGAGCTGTTCCAGGTTATGTTATCCGTCACGCTCGAGTGACTGTTGACTACTTTGACAAGGATGGCGAAAAACATCGTATCAAGCTAAAAGGCTACAACTCCATCGTTGTCCAACATGAAATTGACCACTTAAATGGTGTTATGTTTTATGATCGTATCAATGAAAAGGATCCTTTTGCAGTCAAAGAAGGTTTACTAATTCTGGAATAAAGAAAATCCCGTTGAAAGACGGGGTTTTATGTTATAATAGAGCCATGAAAACAAATGATATTGTCTATGGCGTTCACGCCGTTACCGAAGCACTGTTAGCAAATACTGGAAACAAACTCTATCTCCAGGATGATTTACGAGGTAAGAATGTAGAAAAAGTCAAGGAACTGGCGACTGAAAAGAAAGTATCCATCTCTTGGACTTCAAAAAAATCACTTTCCGAAATGACTGAAGGAGCTGTCCACCAAGGTTTTGTCCTACGTGTTTCTGAATTTGCCTACACTGAACTTGAGCAGATTCTTTCTCAGACTCGTCAAGAAGAAAACCCACTACTATTAATTCTAGATGGACTAACTGACCCTCATAACTTAGGTTCTATCCTAAGAACGGCAGATGCAACCAACGTTTCAGGTGTTATTATTCCAAAACATCGAGCTGTTGGTGTGACACCCGTAGTTGCAAAAACAGCAACAGGTGCTATCGAGCACGTCCCCATTGCTCGCGTAACCAATCTCAGCCAAACTTTGGATAAACTTAAAGAAGAGGGCTTTTGGACCTTTGGTACTGATATGAATGGAACTCCTTGCCATAAATGGAACACCAGTGGAAAGGTCGCCCTCATTATCGGAAATGAAGGAAAAGGTATCTCAAGTAACATCAAAAAGCAAGTGGACGAGATGATCACTATTCCAATGAATGGACATGTACAGAGTCTCAATGCAAGCGTTGCTGCTGCTATTCTTATGTACGAAGTCTTCCGCAATCGATTATAAAAAAA
>NZ_ALCH01000005.1 GCF_000279535.1 Streptococcus infantis SPAR10 | reverse complement strand
GAGTGGGATTATCTAAATAACTCCTTGATAGTAAGTCCAACTGAAATTACAGAGTTGAGTATTCTGCCTGTATGGTGGATATGTCAAGAAAATCTTAATCACCGTTACAAAATTCAAGTAAAAGAAAGAATGGCATACAAAAAACGCAATAAAAGGTCGTGTTCCATTTGCAAAGGCCACAGAAGAAAGCAAGAACACTTTGTACAGTTTGAAAAAATATAGATAAATAAAAACACTCTAAATTTCATTAAATTGATATTAGAGTGTTTTTTTATTGTCAAAATGTACATTTGAAAATTTTTTAGTTTTCACTTAAATAAAGTACATTTTCAACTGAATTGAGAGTAGTAAAAAATTTCCAGTGTTCACTTAAATAAAGTACATAATTGAGTATAATTGGCTTAAAAAATTTTTTTGGTTATTTCTCATATTTCTCACATTCCTAACTCTCCTCTATAACATCTTTCAGAAAAACTATAATTTTCTTGAAAAATATATCTAGCTATGCTATACTACTAGTATAGAAAGATTTGGAGAAAAACATGAAACGCGAGATCTTATTAGAACGGATTGATAAACTCAAACAAGTCATGCCCTGGTATGTTCTAGAATACTATCAATCAAAACTGGCCGTTCCATATAGTTTTACGACCTTATACGAATACTTAAAGGAATACGATCGATTTTTCACCTGGGTATTGGAATCTGGTATATCGGATGCTGACACCATGGCTAATATCCCTTTAGAGGTTCTGGAGCACATGACCAAGAAAGACATGGAATCCTTTATCCTTTACTTACGTGAACGTCCTCTGCTCAATGCCAATGCGACGAAAAACGGGGTTTCTCAAACAACCATTAACCGTACCCTTTCGGCACTTTCTAGCCTTTATAAGTATTTGACTGAGGAAGTTGAAAACGAGCATGGGGAACCTTATTTCTACCGTAATGTCATGAAGAAGGTTGCGACCAAGAAAAAGAAAGAAACCTTGGCTGCGCGAGCTGAAAATATCAAGCAAAAGCTCTTTTTAGGTGATGAAACAGAGGGATTTTTGAATTATATAGATGAGGAATATCCTAAAACTCTCTCAAATCGAGCCTTATCGTCCTTTAACAAGAATAAGGAGCGAGATTTAGCCATTATTGCACTCCTTCTTGCATCTGGTGTCCGTCTTTCTGAGGCAGTTAACCTAGATCTTCGTGATCTCAATCTCAAAATGATGGTCATCGATGTTACTCGTAAGGGCGGAAAACGTGACTCGGTTAATGTCGCTGCCTTTGCTAAGCCTTATTTAGAGCAATATCTTGCTATTCGAGACAAACGTTATAAGACAGAAAAGACTGATACAGCCCTCTTTCTGACCTTGTATCGAGGTGTTCCAAACCGGATTGATGCTTCTAGTGTTGAAAAGATGGTGGCCAAGTATTCAGAAGACTTTAAAGTCCGCGTAACACCCCACAAACTGCGCCATACTCTTGCAACTCGTCTCTATGATGCAACCAAGTCACAGGTTTTGGTCAGTCATCAACTAGGACATGCTAGCACACAAGTTACTGACTTGTATACGCATATCGTAAATGACGAACAGAAAAACGCCTTGGATAGTTTATGAGACACATAACATAAATTATGTAACGTTTTAGTGTTAGAAAAAGAGCGTAGAATTCTTTATGGAATCTTACGCTCTTTTATTCTTTCTATAAAAATTCAATCCAATAATTACGATGTGGCTCAATAATGACTGGTTTTCCCCAAAATGATTTTAGATAGGCCAAGTTTGCAGGGGTGACCGGTCTTTTTTCATCATTGAACTTCTCTGCACTCTCTTCCGTTAGAAAGCATTTAACTGCTTCATATGGTGTACCATCACTCGCTATTCGATCAATTCCTAAATAAGCAATTTCATCACCGTCTTTTGGAATATCTGTAAATAGTTTACCAATAAAATAAACCGTCTTATCTTTCATTAACTCATAAGCCTTGCTATTTTCCAGTCTGTTATTTGCTGCAGCGTACATAATACAAAAACTGTCCACAATATCTTTTAAAGGCATTAATTCTTCTTTGCTGACTATAATTTCGTCTGGAGCAAGTCCACCAATGATTAAGCTTTTATAATGAGGTTGCTGAATGATATTATCTAAAGCCATTCCTAATGGTAATTGGACAGCTTGGTAGCCTAATGGTTCTAGCTCTTGCTTTTTCTGGTCAAGGTGTTCTTGTGTAATACTGATATTCAAATCATATGGACTTGAAGGTTGTTGCTTGCTGAAAAAAGCCACTACTATACGATCTAACTGTTCAAATAGACCAAGTTTTGCCATTGGAATTTTCATCATCGAATATGATCCCCTTTTTTGTTCAGATTTCCTCTTTATTCTACTCTCATTATTTTTGAATATCAAGTCTAAGATAAAAGATATCCATGTTAAATGGATATCTTTTACTTTATTCCACCACAGCTTCAGCAATTTCTTCTGCAGTAATTCCTGCGAAGTAACGGCCTAAGTTAATAGTTTGAAGTGCTTTAAGAACATCTTCACGTTCGTATTTAATGCCACGAAGGACATCTTCTACTGCTGCAACATCTTCGATACCAAAGAAGTCACCGTAAATCTTGATGTCTTGAATTTTTGACTCAATAACATTAGCAAAGATTTCAACCTTACCGCTTGGGAATTTAGTTCCACGACGGACATTGTATTCAGGTGATTTCCCATAGTTCCAGTCCCAAGTTCCAAACTTAGTTTCTTTGATGCGATTGATTTCAGCCAATTCTTCATCTGAGAACACATACTCAGTCATCTCAGGGTATTCTTTTTTCATGTATTCCAAGAGTAAATCACGGAATTCTTCAACAGTGATCTTTTCTGGCAACTCATCGATAATATTAGTTACACGAGCACGGACCGATTTAACCCCTTTTGATTCAAACTTATCTTTAGACACTTTAAGTGCGTTAGCTAGGACTGACAAATCCACGTCAAAGAGAAGACAACCATGATGCATGATACGGCCATTGATATAGGCTTGGGCATTTCCACAGAATTTTTTACCGTCTATTTCCAAGTCGTTACGGCCTGTAAATTCAGCTTTAACACCAAGTTCAGCCAAGGTATTGATAACCGGAGTAGAGAAGCTCTTGAAGTCAAAGGCCTTGTTTTCATCTTCTTTTGAAATGATTGTATAGTTAAGGTTGTTCAAATCATGGTAAACAGCTCCACCACCACTGATTCGTCTCACTACTTCAATTCCATTTTCACGAACATAGTCACGGTTAATTTCTTCAATCGTATTTTGGTGACGTCCTACAATAATAGATGGTTTGTTGATCCAAAGAAGGAAGATTTGATCTTCATCAAGAAGATGTTTAAAAGCGTACTCCTCTAAAGCAATATTAAAGGCAGTGTCGTTTGAATGATTGATAATGTATTTCATAAGATACCTTCTAATACGATAGAGACTGGAAAATAATTCCAGTCTAGTCTATCTATTTTTATTTTTTCTTAGGTGAATGGATAGCCATTCCAAGAACATCAGCAAATGCTTCGTACATAACTTCAGAGTATGTTGGGTGTCCGTGGATTGTCTTAAGCATTTCTTCAACAGTGATTTCCATTTCGATGATACTTGACGCTTCATTGATCAACTCTGCAGCAGCAGGACCAATGATATGAACACCAAGGATTTCACCATACTTCTTGTCTGCAATGACTTTAACAAATCCTTGAGCAGCATCTGATGCAATTGCACGTCCGTTTGCAGCAAAGTTGAATTTACCGATTTGGACATCATATTTCTCACGAGCTTGTTCTTCAGTCAAACCAACTGCTGCTACTTCTGGAAGTGTATAGATAGCCGCAGGAGTCAAGTTCAATTTGGCAACAGCGTGGTTTCCTTTAAGGGCATTTTCAGCTGCTACTTCACCCATACGGAAGGCAGCGTGAGCCAACATCTTAGTACCGTTGATATCACCTGGTGCATAAATACCTGGAACAGAAGTTTCCATGTACTCGTTAACCTTGATACGACCACGGTCTAACTCAAACTCAACTTCTCCGATTCCTTCAAGGTCTGGAACACGACCGATTGAAAGAAGGGCTTTATTTGCGATGACATCATCTTTTCCTTCTACCTTGATACGAAGTTTGCCATCTTCTTCGATGATTTCTTGAAGTTTAGTACCTGTCAAGATAGTCATACCTTTACGTTCAAGAATCAAGCGAAGGTTTTTAGATACTTCTGCATCCATTGCTGGAACAATGCGATCCATCATTTCGATAACAGTAACTTTTGAACCAAATGTCATGAAGGCTTGTCCAAGCTCAATACCGACAACTCCACCACCAATGATCACGAGGCTTTCTGGTACTTCATTCATTTCAAGGATGTCATCACTAGTCATCACAAGAGATGATTCCATACCAGGAACGTTGATTTTGCTTACTTTTGAACCACCAGCAAGGATGATCTTCTTAGTTTCAAGCAATTCAGAACCATTGACCAAGACATTCTTATCTTTAGTAATAGTACCGATACCTTTATGAACATCAACTCCATAGCTACGAAGCAGTCCTGCAACACCACCTACAAGGGTATTGACAACTTTAGATTTTGTTTCTAAAAGTTTCTCCATATCAACTGTGAAATTAGGATTTTCAATTACGATACCACGATTTGCTGCATGACCGATATTCTCGATGATTTCAGCGTTGTGAAGGTAAGTCTTAGTTGGGATACATCCACGGTTCAAGCAGGTTCCACCAAGTTCAGATTTCTCAACAAGAGCAACCTTACCACCTAATTGAGCTGCTTTAATGGCAGAAACATAACCAGCAGGTCCACCACCAATAACAACGATATCATAAGCATCATCGCTCTTACCATCATCGTTCGAAGCACTTGCTGCAGGTGCTGGGCTAGCTTCTGGTGCAGCTGCTCCAGCTGTTGGGATATTTTCCCCTTCTTCACCAAGATAACCGATAACTTCAGTAACAGGAACAGTCTCGCCGTCCCCTTTCAGGATAGCGATCAAGTAACCGTCTTCTTCTGCTTCCAATTCCATGCTGACTTTGTCAGTCATGATTTCCAAAAGGATTTCTCCTTCTTTTACAAATTCTCCGACTTTTTTATTCCATTGGACGATTTGTCCTTCTGTCATATCCACGCCGGCTTTTGGCATAATTACTTCTAAGGCCATATCTTACTTCCTTTATCTATATTTCTAAAAATAAATTCTCTAAACCAACATTGAGATTGGGTTTTCAATTAAAGCTTTCAAGTCTTTCATAAACTTAGCACCAGCCATACCATCTACGACACGGTGGTCAATTGTTAAACCAAGACTCATAATTGGACGAATCACGATTTCACCATTAACAACAACTGGTTTCTCAATTGTCGAGCTAACCCCAAGGATTGCTGAGTTCGGTTGGTTAATGATTGGACCGAATGATTGAACACCAAACATTCCCAAGTTACTGATGGTGAAGGTTGAATTTTGCAATTCGCTAGGAGCTAGTTTACCATCCAAAGTACGTCCGATAACATCTTTGAAGGCAACTACCAACTCAGACAAACTCATTTTTTCAGCATTATAAACAACTGGCGTCATCAAACCATTATCCATTCCAACAGCCATCGCAAGGTTGACATAGTTGTGAGTGATAATTGTCTTACCATCTTCAGTTAATGACGCATTGATGTACGGGTGTTTCATAAGAGTCTTAACAACCGCAAGTGAAAGCAAGTCTGTAACGGTAATTTTCTTACCAGTTGCTTCCATGATTGGATCAAGGACTTTCTTACGAAGGGCAAGCATTTCAGACATATCGACATCGTAGTTAAGCGTGAAGGTTGGTGCAGTCAAGTATGATTCAACCATACGTTGAGCAATAACCTTACGCATTGGTGTCATTGGAATACGCTCGATTTCCCCATAAGGAGTTACGTTATCTGGAACTTCTTCCACTTTTTCAATCTGAGAAGGTGACTTAATCGTATCGTTTTCAATATTTTCCGGAAGGAAAGCTAAAACATCCTTCTTCATAATCTTGCCACGATGACCAGTTCCTTGGATTTCCTGCCATGCAATGTTATGTTCAAGGGCAATTCGTTTTGCAAGTGGTGAAATGCGAACCACATTAGTGTCTTTAAATGTTTCCACGTCTTCTTTGTGGACACGACCGTTTGCGCCTGAGCCAGAAATATCGTAGAGATTAATTCCTAAATCATCCGCTAATTTTCTAGCTGCAGGAGTCGCTCTTAGCTTATCATCAGCCATGACCTCTCCTATTCTATACTAAGATATTAAGGACGAAGAGGGCAATGAAAAAATAGGAGATTGACGATGTGTTCGATGAACACAAGGAAATCTATCTTTTTTTCACAGACCTCCGTCCGAATTCAATTACATGATGCAAAGGGCGTTTAAAAGCGACCGAAAAATAGGAAATCAACGTAGACTTCGATGAAGTCAAGGAGATTTATCTTTTTCCGAGCTTTTAGCCCGTGCTCTAATCTAAGATATCAAGGACGTAGAGAACTTTGCATCTATCAGATACAAAGCTTCTCGTCTGATTTATTTACATAATTTATTTTATGTATTATTGTTTGTTGTGAGTTTTACGGATTGCATCTTTGATGCTTTCAACTGTTGGAATCATTGCATTTTCAAGGTTTTGTGCGTAAGGCATCGGTACATCTTCACCTGCACAACGGCGAATAGGTGCATCTAAATAATCGAATGCTTCTGATTCTGAGATAATAGCTGAAATTTCACCGATAAAACCACTTGTCTTGTGGGCATCGTTGACAAGAACTACTTTTCCAGTCTTCTTAACTGAGTTAATGATGATGTCTTTATCAAGTGGAACCAAAGTACGTGGGTCTACTACTTCTACTGAGATGCCTTCTTCAGCCAATTCTTCAGCTGCTTGCATGACACGACGAAGCATTTTACCGTATGTTACTACAGTTATATCAGTTCCTTCGCGTTTGATTTCTCCGACACCAAGTGGGATAGTATAGTCTGGATCAACAGGAACTTCACCTTTTTGGTTAAATTCTGATTTGTATTCAAGAATGATAACAGGGTTGTTGTCACGGATAGAAGACTTAAGAAGACCCTTCATATCAGCTGGTGTACCTGGAGCTACAACCTTCAATCCTGGGATATGAGTGAACCAAGATTCCAATGATTGTGAGTGTTGTGCTGCAGAACCTACTCCGTTACCAGCGGCACAGCGGATTGTAATTGGTACTTGACCTTTACCACCAAACATGTAACGAGTTTTAGCTGCTTGGTTGACGATATTATCCATGGCAATAACAGAAAAGTCCATGAAGGTCATGTCGACGATTGGACGAAGTCCAGTCATAGCAGCACCAGCAGCTGCTCCAGAAATAGCTGCTTCGGAAATCGGACAGTCACGAACACGTTCTGGTCCAAATTCTTCAAGCATACCTACAGATGTACCAAAGTCTCCACCAAAGACACCGACATCTTCACCCATCAAGAGTACATTTTCGTCGCGACGCATTTCCTCAGACATTGCAAGGATAATGGTATCGCGGAAAGACATTAATTTTGTTTCCATATTTCTCTACTTCTCCTTAGTCTGCGTAAATATCTTCAAAAGCTGATTCTAGTGGAGGGAATGGACTTTCTTCTGCAAACTTAACAGATGATTCCACTGCTTCCTTGACTTGCGCTTGAATTTCTTCGAGTTCTTCTGCACTAGCAATTTTATTTTCAACAAGGTACTTGCGAAGGTTTTCGATTGGATCTTTTTCTTTCCACTCATCGACTTCTTCACGTGTACGATATTTACCAGGGTCTGATGATGAGTGACCAAGCCAACGATAGGTTACACTTTCGATTAAGACAGGGCCTTTACCAGAACGAACATGGTCAACTGCTTTCTTAAATCCTTCGTAGACATCGATAACATTATTACCGTCTTCAATAAACATTCCAGGAATACCGTAAGCAGCACTACGTTCATGGATATGCTTGACATTTGTCATTTTCTTAATATCAGCAGAGATTCCATAACCGTTATTGATACAGTAGAAAATTACTGGAAGATTCCAAATTGAAGCCATATTAACAGCTTCGTGGAATACACCTTCATTCGTCGCTCCATCACCAAAGAAGCAGACAACGATTTTACCAGTGTTTTTCATTTGTTGAGTAAGGGCTGCACCTACTGCAATCCCCATACCACCACCTACGATACCGTTAGCACCAAGGTTCCCTGCATCAAGGTCGGCGATGTGCATTGATCCACCTTTACCTTTACAAGTTCCAGTATACTTACCAAGGATTTCAGCCATCATACCATTAAGGTCGATTCCTTTAGCAATGGCTTGTCCGTGACCACGATGGTTCGATGTTATGAGGTCGTCTTCGTTTAGAGCTAACATAGCCCCAACGTTTGCAGCTTCCTCACCAACAGAAAAGTGCGTCATACCTGGCACTTTACCTTTTTTTACTAATTGAGCAATTTTTAAATCCATACGACGAATTTCTTCCATCTTACGGAACATCTCAAGCAAAAGATTTTTATCTAAAGTTGACATAATCTTGCCTTTCTAAGTTTAATTTCTTATAGTTCTATTCTAACTTATAGGTTAACTAGAGTCAAAGATTATGCTTGATAATTTTTCACAATTTAAAAAAAGAAAAGTCAATGAAATCAAGACTTTTCTTTATGTAAAATGGCTATTTCACAAACTGATTTCCATGGATATTTTCAACAAATTATTTGAATCTTTTCATAATAACTTGTAAACGCCACTGATAGAGTAATCCGCTGACAACTAAACTTACGATAAGACCTATCCAATATGAATAAGCATCGAGATTTGTTGAATAATCTAGAAACAAACCAAGAGGTATAGCAACTCCCCAGTATCCAAGGAGACCAAGGTAGAAAGGTATGACAGTATCTTTGTAGCCTCGTAAAATCCCTTGTAATGGTGCCGCAAATGTATCAGCTAACTGGAAAAATAAGCTATAGGTCATAAAATTAGCAGTTAGTTGAACGAACTCTGGATCATGACCATAGAGACTGGCAACATTTTTTCTAAAAACATACAGAAAAGAAAGGGTTAAAATTGCGAATGCCATAGCTGATAGTCGTCCGATTTTTATGTATTTCTTAGCATCCTCTAGACGTTTAGCACCAACTTCGTAAGAAACAACAATAGCCATCGCTGTTGAAATGCTCATAGGAAAGGCGTACATGAGAGATGAAAAGTTCATGGCAGACTGATGACTAGCTATTATCAATGATGAAAACTTCGCCATAATCAAGCCGACAGCTGAAAAAATAGCAACTTCTGCAAATACAGTTCCACCAATAGGTAACCCCAGTTTTATCGCTTCTTTTATTTTATAACTGTCTAAAGGTAATCGTCTTTCTAAATGTAGTTCTTTTAATTTTTCTTGTTTAAGAAGGACTAGTATAGATATACCCAACAAGGCCCAATAAGCCATAGAGGTCCCAAGTCCCGCTCCAGCTCCCCCCAACTCAGGTAAACCAAAGGCACCATAAATCAATAAATAGTTAAAACCACTATTGAGAGGGAGCAATAAAAGCATCAAATACATGGACAACCTTGTTAATCCAAGCGCATCCAGTAATGAACGAATAACACTAAAGAGCAAGAGAGGAATAATCCCTATTGCTAAAAACCATAGATAACGAACTGCTATATTTGCTACCGCCACTTCTAATCCCATATTATTTAGAACTAGAGGAGCAACCAGAAAAACTAAAACAAATAGAAAAATGGATAAGCCAAGCGAAAGATAAAGAAACTGATAGAAATCAGAAGCCACTTCTTCTTTTTTTCCACGTCCTAAATGATGGCCAACTATAGGGACTAAGGCAGAAACAATACCTGTTAAAAAAGTAAAGAAAGGGTTCCACAAGCTAGTAGCCATTGATACACCAGCTAAATCAATAGTATTATACTGGCCGGTCATGGTCGTATCAACAAAGGAAGCCGAATAATTTGCGAATTGATAAACCAAAATAGGGAAGAAAATCTTAAGAAATAAAATGAACTTGTCTTTAAAATGATGGGTTGGATACATACAGGCTCTCTCTAAATTTTAATTTTATAGAGCAGTATTTCATCTAGTATTTATAGACAATCTGTCCATTACAAATAGTGTATTTTACCTGCCCTTTTAAAGTTTCACCGATAAATGGTGAATTAGCTGCTTTAGAAGCAAAATGTGTGTCTACAATTCGGTCAGCTTTATCATCAAAAATGGTAATATCAGCTGGACCATTTTCAGCCAAATAACCTGCTTCAAAATGATACAATTTAGCTGGGTTTACTGTCATTTTTTCTAACAACTCCATCAAGCTTAGCTCACCAGCTTCGACCAAGTAAGTTAAACCAAGTGACAATGAAGTTTCCAGTCCCGTCATACCTGAAGGAGCTTTGGTGATATCTTCGACTTTCTTTTCATCAGCATGGTGAGGCGCGTGGTCAGTCGCAATGACAGAAATGACACCTGACTTGAGTCCTTCGATAACTGCACGACGGTCAGACTCCAAGCGAAGTGGTGGATTCATCTTAGCATTACTTCCCTTAGTCAAGAGAAGTGCTTCGGTCTTAGAAAAATGCTGGGGAGCTACTTCTGCAGTTACGTTTGCTCCCAAACCTTGAGCGAACTCCACAACCTTAACACTTTCTTCCTTGGATAAGTGCTGGATATGAACATGGGCTTTTGTTGCATAGGCGATCATGACATCACGTGCAATCATTGCATACTCTGCAACCCCTGTAGCGCCACAAATATGGAAGTGTTCTTTAGCAATATTTTCATTAAAACCTAGCGTACCATTCAGACCAGGATCTTCCTCGTGTAAGCTGATAAAGGTGTTGAGTTTTTTAGCCTCTTCCATAGCTTCCTTGACCACTTTACTGCTTTCAAGAGGAATACCATCATCTGAAAAACCAACGGCTCCAGCTTCTAAAAGCGCCTTAAAGTCAGTCAAGTCTTGGCCATTAAAGTTCTTGGTAATTGTTGCTACAGACTTAACATTAATTTTTTCCTTTGCCGCAGATTGAAGAACTTCTTGCAAAGTCTCAACATCGGAGATGGTTGGATTGGTATTAGCCATCATGACAACTGTCGTAAAACCACCAGCAGCTGCAGCTAGTGCACCTGTATGAATGTCTTCTTTATGAGTTTGACCAGGTTCACGGAAATGAACATGGATATCCACCAAACCGGGCGCAACTACATGACCAGTTGCATCAATAACCTCTGCATCTTTTTCACTAATTTGTGGTGCAATTTTGACAATTTTACCGTCTTCAACCAAGACATCACACACTTGATCCAAACCAGACTTAGGATCCATTACTCGACCATTTTTAATTAGTAACATCTACTTTCTCCTTTATTCGTAGAAATCCACTTGGGTATCCAATAACTTATCACCATCATAGACAAACTTTGCTGAAAAGAATGGTTTATCTTCTAAAAGCCACTCTACGAAGGTGTGGTCTCCTTCCCAAGTCGGTTTGCTTAAAACTTCATCATAAGGAACCCATTCTAAAGTCCCTTCATTACAGTCAATCAACTCACCTTCGAACTCAGTTACTTTAAACACATAGGTGTACCAGTCTAAATCTGGTGTAAATTCAGGAAAGGTGATTACACCTTTAAGAACTGGCTTAGCCTTCAATCCTGTTTCTTCTAAAATCTCGCGGGCCGCACATTCTTGTGGAGTTTCTCCACGCTCTAACTTTCCACCTACACCGATCCATTTTCCTTCATGGACATCATTAGGCTTTTTATTGCGATGAAGCATGAGCAGTTCTTTTCCATTATCAATGTAGCAAATCGTCGCTAACTGGGGCATATTATTCTCTCCTTATCTAAGCCAATCAATCGGCTCTTGTCCTGTCTCCGTTAAGAATGTATTGGCCTTAGAAAAAGGCTTAGAACCCCAAAATCCTCTGTAAACAGAAAGGGGACTCGGGTGGGCTGATTCGATAATCAGATGCTTAGGATTGGTCACCAATGATTTTTTCTTGCGTGCATAAGCACCCCAGAAAACAAATACTACTGGTCTATCTAAATTATCGACAACCTTAATTACAGCATCTGTAAAAGGCTCCCATATCTGACCAGCATGACCATTGGCCTGTCCTGCCGGAACTGTAAGACAAGCATTAAGAAGCAAAACACCCTGCTCCGCCCAAGAGGTCAAGTCATGTGACGGTTTCACCCCAATATCATCAGCAAGTTCTTTTAAAATATTTTGCAAAGAAGGTGGTGCTGGGATATTATCTGGAACAGAAAAACTCAAACCTTGAGCCTGACCTGGTCCATGATAAGGATCTTGACCAAGGATAACCACCTTAACCTCTTCTAGAGGAGTTGTCAAAAGAGCTTGAAAAACTTTATCTTTTGGTGGATATACAGTTCCATGAGTATAAACTTGCTCCATAAAGTGATTAATTTTCCCAAAATAACCTTCCGGTAATTGCTCCTTAATCAAGGCGTGCCAAGATGAGTGTTGCATAGCTTTTTCTCCTTTACCGTATCCATCGAAAAGCACGTCTTAATTCATCCGTACCATTTTTAAAAAAGCATAAACCATGTGCAAGTATGATCTTATCAGGTTTCCAGTTTAACATACGGGAAAAGGAAGTCTTTGCTTCCCTTTGTCTTCCTATGAAAGTCATCCGATAATCGATAGGAGTTTGTCCATCAGGGGATGTTACACGAGCTAAACGATAGAATCTTCTGCGGATTGGACTAGCTATCTTTTCCGGTTCAAAATTCTCTATGAGGTCTGTCACAATCAGTGTTTTAGTTGATTTATGAAAAAACACCACCTCTTCAATAACTGAACTTCCCCTAAAAATGAGTTGATCAATCTCATTGGACCATAAGTCAGGAGCCTTATCTGTTAAGGGAGTATCAAATACAACCTTGACTTTCTGATTTTTCGCTCTCTCTTCTACTCCTGGACTAGACAATGCTTGCGCATGAGGATATCTTTGTTTCCAATCTGCAATATAGGCGTAGTGGATTTTATTTGGTGAAATCAGGTAAGCTACTTTGCCCAAAGCGTCCAGTTCAGTAAAAAGTTTCTCATTTGGCGCAATAGGAGAATGAATCCAAAGTTTGCCATCATTTAACTTAATCACCGTCATACGTGTCTGAAAAGGAAGTTTGAAGATCTTCATGTCCATTTGGATCAAATCACCATCTACTATCCAGATATTTTGATCAACTTCCTTTAGTGTATACAATGGTTCATAAAGAGAAAGTTCTGCCCTTAACATCTTTATCTATTCCTTCTTTCTTACTGCATCTATTATAGCAAAAAGTGGCTATGGAAAACACTTTTTACAGTATCTATAAACATGTTGATAAATTTTATAAAGATTCAAGACTACAGCAAGTCCTCCATTTTGAAAGATAGCTAACTATTTCAAAAAACTATCATGATCTCTTTCAAATTTTTTCCTTATAGGACTTTTCAAATACCTTGTAAATCTATGCTGACAACAAACTAGATTAAATCTCCCCTTAGCCAGAGATAAGGAGAGATAACTAAAACTATACTTAAACACATCTTAAAGATTAAATTTCTATTATTTGACTTTCACCCAATAAATAAACTATCTAACAATTAAATAATGTGCATCTTTTATCTTATAATTTTCTAAACTGATAACTGTTTGTTTCTTATCAACAATATCATATTTAACCAGAGAATCATTAAATAAAAAATAATAGATGTTGTCTTTAAATGTAAAATATGGTGCAATATATTGCTCTGTACTAAAGCCTTCCAGATGAATAATATCTTTTTCTAAATTATCTAGGTTGACTGTAGTAAAGGAAAATTCGCCATTATACAATCCTTCATTCTCTATAATCAATTGATTATTTTTAGCATCATAGTGAATATTAGTTGGATATTTATCAGGAATATCGATATAATTCTTGCTCTGACTTTTTAAATCAAAAACCAATACTTTATTTCCTGACTTATATTCTCCATCAGAATTACGCCCACTAAGTGCTTCCACAATATACAAGACATCACCTACATTAACCATTCTCATATATGCTGATGTTTCGTCAAGATTATATTTTTCGACGATGTTAAACTCTTTATCCATTTTCCAAATTTCTACATTAGGAATTTGAGTAGATAAATCCAATGTGGTTACAAGTAAGTATAAATAATTATCTACAATAACAAACTGTTGACTGGCATTTAGCTGACCATCATTTTTCACGGTAACATTAGTGACAACCTCTAAATTATTATCATATTTATAAAATTCAATTCTATCTGTAAAGACAGCAGTTGCATATAAATAATCCCCATCTGTTATAGATGCGTATGCATCATTTCCCTCTGCTAATTTAAATGTTTCACTTAAATTTTCCTTATTAATTCTAGATACATATCTTTTTAGACCTGAGGTATCTCTTGTTTTTGCAGTTGAATAGGATCCTGCTTCCGAAAAACTTTCTGCCCAATAGATATATTTTTCTTTTCTAGATATATTATCTTTGAACTCATTTAAATCATAATCATCAAAGACAGCTATTTTATCGCTATCCCAGATAGCCATTTTATAATCATCTACCGAATTTACCTTATTTGACTGACAGGCACTTAGACAAATAAGGCAGCAACAAGAACTTATTAACATCAACATGAAGTTTATGGTTCTTTTATTACTTTTTAATATCATACTGATTTGCTCCTATATAGCTTTTTTATACCAATTTAAGACGTTCAAACAGATGTATAGATAATTTATTGACTAGTTTAGATGCTTCTTTTTCAATACCTGCTTGATTAACTGTACTACCAATTTGATATCCAGATACAACTTAACGGTAGATGACAATCACAATATTCTTGTCATTATATCCTAGTATGATTTATTATATCAAAAAAATAAAACGTTTTCAAAAAAAGCAAAATTTCTTGCACTTCATGCTCCAGCTTTTCTAGAATCTTTTTATATTTTGTGATTTTTAAAGGAACCCCAAGCAATCAAGCAGAGCCTGATAAGAGTCGATTTCATAAGTTGGCTGGGCTAAGCTCTTATTTTTTAGATGATGAGGATTGTACCAGATGGTATCGATGCCAGCATTATTTCCACCTTGAATATCAGCTGACAAAGAATCACCAATCATAAGGGCATGATTTTTATTAAAGTTAGGGATTCGGGCTCCAATTTTCTCATAAAATTCAGCATCTGGTTTTTGGGTATGAAGCTGTTCTGATATAAAAATTTCCTTGAAAAATGGTGAAATACCAGATTGCTTCAAACGCCCTGTCTGAATATAGGTGATTCCATTTGTTGCAGCATAAAGCTCATAGCCCTGACTTATCAATTTTCTTAATAAATCTTCGACACCTGGGAAAGTCTGTCCCTGTTTTGATAGGAAAAACTGGTAACGCTCTGCTAAGTAGGTACCATCTTTTTCAATTCCAAAATGAGCAAACAATTTTGCAAAACGTGTATTGACCAATTCTTTTTTTGTAATCATTTTCAGCTCCAAATCCTTCCAAAGTAATTTGTTCATAGGTACATAATAATCTTTGTAGGCTTGAATATCCTCAACTCCTTCTTCTTTAAGAAGTTGCGTTAGAGCGACATCCTCAGCAGTATCAAAATCAAGCAAGGTATGATCAAGGTCGAAGAGTAAAAATTTATAAGTCATCTATTTATTATCCTGCATTCATAGTTTCTATATAATTAAAAGTATAGCACAAACATAACTTTTAACAAAATAAGCATTTTAAAATAAATGAAAATTGAAGGAAAAGGTTAAACTTTACAGCCAAAAATTCACAGTCTAGTATTACGAAAATATATTAAATTTCTGAAATATTATAGAAATATAGTTCGTGATTTAAATTAAATACCGACATTTAATATTCCCAATATTACTAGAATTGTTAACACATTTCTATACTTTATATCTCTTAAAAACATAAAAGTTATAATATTTTAAAAAACTTACATTTTAATAATAATTTGACACCTTAAACATTGATGTAAATATTTTATTGTGATATAATTCACGTTATAGGGGACTTTTAGTGTTAGACTAGAAGGAGGCTTGGTTAAAGTTTGTCTATAAAATGAACCTATATAACTAACTCGTCTTTCAATTAGTGATTGACGCTACTTTATATTATATTTAGAAACTATCTTAATTTATAAGAAGGATGTATATGATGAATAAAAAGAAAAAGTTTAGTATTTTCTCATTTTTGATATGCTTATTGACAACTGTCTTTGTATTTAGTTTGAATAAAACATTTGCTGAAACTCCTGAGGTTTCAGTATCTGGAAAATTTGTGGATACAATCCAAAATGTTAAGGTATCAAATAACGAAGGAGGAGATCTCAACTGGGACTTACAACAGTGGGCAACCTTCCGAATCAACGCTGATTTTGATTTGTCTGGAAAAAATGTTAAAGCAGGAGATTCAACTGTAGTTACTGTTCCAGATGCTTTGATGATTACTTCCACTTCGTTTCCAATTAAAGATTTAAATACGAATGAAGTTATCGCAAATGCTAAAGTAAACCCAGATAATAAATCCATTACAATTACCTATACGGATTATGTTGAAAAACACTCAGATACAAGCGGATCATTCTTCTTTTACGCTCGTATCGATTTCAAAAAACACCCTCAAAAAGGTGAGGTTCCAGTAGAAATCACCATTAACAAAGAAACAAAAGTTGCTGGTAAAGTTTCATTTACTGGTATAGGTGACGGAAAACCTAGACTTTTAACAAAGACTAGTTGGGTTAACGAAGCGGACCAAAGGGAAATCCAATACACGATTTCTGTCAATCGTACAAAACAAAATATTAAGAATGTTACAATCGAAGATCACTTGCAATTTACGAATGCTTCTTACGAAAAAGATAGCATTAGAATTATTAAAGGTAAATTCTCTTATGATACTGGCGAATGGGTATTCTCTGATAGAGTTGATGTAACAGACCAACATAAGATTACCATTAGCGAAGATGGGCAATCATTTGTTATCGATTTAGGTGATGTTACTGAAAATGACCAATATCGTATTGATTATAAAGTTCGTTTAAATTATGATCCTGCCGACGGAGAGGTCTTGAGAAATAAAGCAACTCTTAAAGGTATAGGTATTGAAACCAAAGATGTAACGAATGCTGCTGCCGTTCAAATTCCTGGTGGTGCTGGTGTTGGTTATGTTTTCTCAATCAACATTCATAAAGTCGATGATGCTAACCAACCACTTAAAGGTGCTAAGTTTAGAGTCGTTCGTCAAGCTAATAATCAAGTCATTGGTGAGTTTGAATCAGATGAAAATGGTAATATTGCTGTTGGCAAACTGTTAAAAGATAAATATATCTTAACTGAAATTGAAGCCCCTTCAGGTCATATCATCAAAGAAGCCGATACTGTGGTTAATGCAGAAGATTTTGGAGCAGACCGTTCAGTAACCAAAACAATTGTGAATCCGAAGGAAGAAACAACGACTACAACGACCACAACTACTACTGAAGCACCTACAACTACTACTGAAGCACCTACAACTACTACTGAAGCACCTACGACTACTACAGTAACTACCACTGAAGCACCTACGACTACTACAGTAACTACCACTGAAGCACCTACGACTACTACAGTAACTACTACTGAAGCACCTACGACTACTACAGTAACTACTACTGAAGCACCTACTACGACTTCTGTAACTACTACTGAAGCACCTACTACGACTACTACAGTAACTACTACTGAAGCACCTACAACTACAGTAACCACTACTGAAGCACCTACGACTACTACAGTAACTACTACTGAAGCACCTACTACGACTACTACAGTAACTACTACTGAAGCACCTACAACTTCAGTAACTACTACAACTACAACTCCATCATCTTCTTCTGAAACTACTACTGAAGAAAAACCAGGACTTCCATTTACTGGGGAGAGCAAAGGAACACTTATTGCAGTTCTTGGTTCACTTGTTCTAGTTTCATCGATTATCGTTCTTGCAAAAACTCGTAAAACTGAAAATGATTAGGCTTATAGAATATAAGATTTAGATTCTCAAGTCTTCAATCATTATAAAACTAAAAGGATTTACTTTTAAAGTGAATCCTTTTACATTTCTTTTAAATATTTTAAATAAAAAACTTAAACTGAATAAGTATAAAAAACGATAACTAAATCAGTTTAGTTATCGTTTTCTATTTTAGTCTTTTTCACCTAGTTTACTGTTGATGGTCATCATGATACTTGCAATCTTTTCACCCCAATACGGATCAGAAGCGTAAAGAACGTTCATTCCAGAAGATTTATTGCCAAGATGGGTTCTACCTTCATCAATATAATTCTCTTTGATCCATTTAGCTGCACCTAGGATTCCCTTATCAACATTGTCGAAACTCTTTGCAGAATCATATGGAGTAGTATCATAGGCAGCAATACCAAAGAAGTTATTCTTATCCTTAGCAATCTGACTACGTCCCCATGCACTTTCTAGAGCGCTATGAGCCATGAGATAGAGTGCATTCACCTGATAGCGTTTCTCCGCTTCTTTGAAGACCTCTCCTTTACCTGCAAGGCGGCTGCCCTGAATATTCATAAGAGAATAAACCTTATTCAATTCTTCAGCTGTGTAATTAGTTGGTTTTCTTAAATCCCTAAATAAGAAAGGATTTTCAACTGTAAAGTTTTCAAAGTTAATACCATCAGCTGAATAATATTTTTTACCAATAGCCATTGATGAACTATGAGGGGCTACACGGATACTTGCGTATGGTGATAACTCATGATAAAGATAATTTCCATCAGATGAATAGTGAGGAATGAAGTCACTATCTGAGCTGACAGCTACTAAATCACTCTTATTCATATAGCCTGAAAGTCCAGAGATTTTGACTGGAATTCGACCGTCTTTGGCTTCATCTCCATCAATCGATACAATACTTCCTTGCGAAATATAGCTGAGTTTCTTACCAGAAGCACTATATACATTTGCTGTAATTGGTTTTACTTTATAGTATGCTGCTGCATCAGAAATCCATTTTCCATTGCTTTGGAAAGTATAGTCTTTCCCGTTAATGGTGAAATTACCAGTTACATATGCCCCATCTTCTTTGAGATAATACCAGGCGTTATAACTTTTATCAAAAATCCACTCATTCTTGGCCATATATCCATAAGATTTGAGATAGTAAGAGCCTTGCCATTGGTTCTCAGCATAAGCACCATCAGATTTTAAGTAGAACCAACTATTGTATTTTTTATCAAAGAACCATTCGTTTTGAGCCATGGCCCCACTATCTTTTAGGTAGTATTTATCTTTCCATTGACTACTCAACATGACCCCGGCATTGTCAAATAAGTACCAAGAGCTATTAATCTTTCCCCATTTATTACGAACGACTTTTCCTGAATCAGTAGCATAGTACCACTTTTCATCCATTTTTACCCAGTTCTTTTCAGCCATAGCACCGCTAGTCTGAAGAAGATAGTCATTATAAATAGTTTTGCTTAACATGATACCAGTTTCATCAAAACGATACCATGAACCGTTAATTTTTTCCCATTTGTTGCGGATAATCTTTCCTGATTCAGTGGCATAATACCACTTCTCTTCTATTTTTACCCAAGAAGTTTCAACCATAGCACCGCTTTTATTAAAGAGATAGTCATCATAAACTGTATTGCTAAGCATGATACCATCTTGGTTAAAATAATACCAATGACCAGCTATTTTTTTCCAATTCGTAACAGCATTTTTACTTTCATAATAACGCCATTGACCATTCTCTTTTTGCCAACCTTCTTTGTTGACCTCTTCAGTAATTTCTTCTATTGAAGAGTTATCCTTGGTAAGGGCTGTTTCTTGTTTCTGTTTAGATTGAGAAGAATCCTTTTCTGCCTTGTTTTGTGTTTCGTTTTGATTCTGCTTATCGTTCTGCTCTTGACCTTGAGCTTGCTTTTTCTCTTTAGCTTCCTTACTCGTTCCATTTGCTACAGTTTTTTCTGAACTTTGTACTTTGTTTGTAGCTTGGTTTTCTTCAGCCAGGACGTTGTTTTTTGAAATCCCTGCCATAGAAAGAACAACTGTACTTGCTAGTAATATCTTTTTCATTCTTTACCTTTCAATTTTATAAATTCATATTCTTTATTTCTTGTTTATCTCGTTTAAAGACGACAATCATCCATTTTATTATACAATATAATTTCAAATATAAAAGTAAGATCTTTAAGAAGAAAGAAACTTGTAATATTGTTAAAACATTTTAGAAATAAAAGTCAACAAAAAGTAGTCGAACAATATCTGAACGACTACTTTTTATCATTTATCTAAACTTCAGCTGTTCTGACATTCTTCTTCAATCGAATAGGATTTATAAATATAGATATAATAGCTAAGATCGCAAAACTGATACCGACATACCAGTAGGGTCCATCAAGTGTGGTTGAACGCCCTGAAAGATTGACAATCCCACGGAATAGTGTTCCTGTTGTAGCAATTGCTACTGCTGAATTCCATAAATTTAGACTGATACGAGAGAAATGTGGAAGAACTTTGAGAAAGATTGCTAGTAGAATTCCTCCAATAAGAGGTACCGCAAATAAATAGTGCATATAAATAGACGTTTCACCAAAACTGAATGCTTCGTAAATTCTAGAAAAGACAAGTAAGAAAATCGTAATAAGTGTATAAGAGATGGCAGTTTTTCTAAAACGTTTTTTGTTAGGATTAATAACCGATGTAGACAATATCACTCACCGCCCTTTCTGAAATTTTGTTTCCTCCAGTCGTTGGTTTATTGATAACCTGACCGTTGAAGTAAAGTGTAGAGGATCCCCCACCATCAAGATTGTAGGCAGTTTTTGCACCATAGGATTTCATAACCTCAGCTAGCTGGTACAAAGAGAGACCTTCACTTTCAGATGTACGTCCGTCAGAAACTACAATAATGTAGTGGTTTTCGTCGATAATACCAATAGCTGTACGTGGATTCGAAGACATAGCTTGTCCAACTTCTTGGTTTTTTCCTACTGCTATTTCACCATTTTCGACCAAGGCAGGACCAAAAGCTAGGAGATTAATAACTCCGTCTTTGACTAGTTGCTCAGCTGAAATCTGATCCTCGTAAATAATCTTGAAAGAACCATCTTTATAAATAGCTAAATCGCCATTATTAGAATTTTCACGAACAGTATCACGATAGACAACTCCATTACGGATAACATAACCAGAAGAGTTGGCACCGTAATAGTCGCCATTGACTGCTAAAATTGCATCATTATCTGCAGCAGTGACAGATGTTTTAGCTGTTACGTTTGTTCCAAATGAGTTTTGAGCAAATGCTGTTTTTAGATATTCTGATGAACTTACTATAACATCTGCAACATATACTTGAGTATGATTAACCGTCGTTTCAGTCAAATTGATAGAGATATTATCGTCCTTATAACTTGAGTTAGTTACTGTTGCTGTCTTAGCTGCTTGGCTAGCTTGAGCTGTGTTGGAACTTGTATTAGTTGTTGCTACTGCCGAAATAGTTTCAGCGAGTACAAAAGTTTTCAACATTGAGTAACTAAAGGATCCTGTCAAGAGTAAACCGAGAACCGAGGCATAAGCATATGGTTTCTTTATAAATTTCATAATACAGTTGATGTCCTTTCCTTAAAAATCAATTTCTTTTGCACTGTCCAAGAGACAGCGAAGAGAAGGATGCCGACGATAATTTTGGCAATCAGAAGGTTGATACCAAAGACTGTAAAGAAGAGACGAATCAGTAGCGTGTCTAAGACAAAGAGTCCGACTGCTAGACCAAAGTACCCCATCCCTGTTTTCACAAGGCTATCATCGTTTTTAAAGACTAGTTTTTTATTTGTAGAGTAGTTAAAAATGGAGCTTGTCACACGAGCTAGTCCATTAGCTAGGAAAATTCGGAAACTTGTTGGCGCTGTTGGTAAAAACAAGATTGCAATAGCGTAAACAAGGTAGTCTACAACAAAACTACTGAGAGATGACAAGGCAAATTTAAAAATATTTTTATAAATCATTAATCCATCTCTGATTGGACGGAAGTGTGAACCCTCATTATCATTGATATAAACTGTCTCAATAGGAACTTCTAAAATTTGATATTCTTTAGTAGCCTCAAGTAACATATTCATTTCGTATTCGTAACGATTTCCCTCTATTTTCAACATAAAAGGAATGAGATTTGTTGTAAAAGCTCGAAGGCCTGTCTGAGTATCTGCTACTTCTACCCCAGTTTGAATCTTAAAAAGTGCTTTTGTTAAGCTATTTCCGAAACGGCTACGAAGGGGTACTTTACCAGTGAAGGCCCTCACACCCAAGATTAGCTTATTAGGATTTTCAGAAGCTTTGTTAGCCGTACGGAGAATATCCCAAATCTTATGCTGACCATCTGCGTCTGCCGTTACAACCGTTCCATAGCTATTTTGTTGTCGGATATAATCAAAGGCTGTTTTAAGTGCTTGGCCTTTACCTTGGTTCACTTGGTGACGGAGCACCGTAGCATATTGTTGTGCTTTATCAAAGATATTTTGACACTTTGATGAACTACCGTCGTCGATAACTAGAATACGAAAATCACTCTTTTCGTGGATTTTTTCGATGAGTTTGATAAGTTTATTATCTGGTTGATAAGCTGGAATGACTATGTAGTTCATATCGATACCTCTTTCTTTGGTGATGGTATAACTATACAGAACATCGCTTAAAAATACCTTATATCAGTTTTCTTTAAGAAAAAGTTCAGAATAATTTAACGCTTTGAAAAGATTATTAATCGTTGTTTGTAATAAATATACATAATATCCTTTAAATGCTTCAAACTTCACTTAACAAATCATTCAAATAAAAAAGTCAGCCCTAAAGGGTTGACTCATGTTAAATCTTTGACTGAGATTTACTTATTATCGTGTGTCACTTTTAATAGTGAAATTCCAAAGAATCCCATTAGAATAGCTGCGATTGTATAGAATAATTGAGAATGTGACTCACCTGTATTTGGTAGCTCTGTTTGGTCCGCTACAGATTTTGACTCTACTTCTGTTTCCTTTTCGGAACTAGAAGTCTGTGCCTGTCCAGGTTCTGAACTTGAACCAGGAGTCGGTTCTACTGTGGTTGTTTTTAGCTCTACTGTCGTTGTTGTTGGCTCTTCTGTCGTTGTTGTTGGTTCTTCTGTCGTTGTTGGTGGCTCTTCTGTCGTTGTAGTTGTTGGTTCTTCTGTCGTTGTTGTTGTTGGCTCTTCTGTCGTTGTTGTTGTTGGCTCTTCTGTCGTTGTTGGTGGTTCTTCTGTCGTTGTAGTTGTTGGCTCTTCTGTCGTTGTTGTTGGTTCTTCTGTCGTTGTTGTTGTTGGTTCTTCTGTCGTTGTTAGGATTTCCTTTTCATATTCATAAGTAATATGAACTGTTCCATTTTTTAACGTTCCAGTTTCCGAATCAGAAGAAGTCGAGAGTCCAACAAGACGATATGTGATTCCATCAACCATTATTTTGTCAGGACGTTCAATGCTATTATCTCCGACTTTGTATGTAACCAACTCTCCAGTTGAATCATAAATAGGAAATTCAGAAATCTTGTTGTATGTTTCTTTTAATTTTTGGTTAGTACCTTTGATAAGATAATCTATAATTACATTACCTGTATATAACGCTGAAACATCTTGGTCAGCCATATCTTCTTTTTCAGATACATAATAAACTACTTTCTTGTTTGCTCTTAACGTAAATTTATCAACATAATTGAAAAATGTTGATTTATCTATATTGGTATCTTCAGGGATTCTTGTCCAGTCACCGTTATTTGGAGTGATATAGGTACTTGAATTTGAAACTGACTTTATAAGGTGACCATTCTTTACATGACTATCATCAATCAATGAAGGATATCCAAAACCACCAATGTTGCCACTAACCAAGTCAACCGCTAAACGATGGTTATCATAATCTTCTAAGTTTTGAGAGCCGGTTTCATAACTCATAACACCACCTTCTTGACTAGATTTCCAAACCATTCGGGCATCAATTGGTAGGTATTTGATTTTCTTAGCTTCATCAATTGGGATTGTAACTTCTACTTTGTAAGCTTGACTATTATCAAAATTGGTAAACAAACCATAAGATTCAACTTTACCATCTGTCATATAACCATATTCGTAGTTGCTGGTATTGACTACGTAAGGTGTTCTTCCTGCTTCCAGTTCCTCAACGGTCGGAGTATTAAAGGTTTCGCGATCATATTTTTCTGTATCATCAAAGCTAATCTCTGTCATTGGCTTATTGACATTGATAGGATTGCCCTTAGCATCTCGTGTACCAACAAGAGTGAATTGTACCGTAGCATTCTTAATCTTTGGAACTCGAATCAAAAGATCATTTACTGTTTGTGCATGGTCACTAGAATGCATTCTCTGGTAAGCAACTATATAGCTATAAGTGACACTCTTCCCATCTTTAGTTATAGTAGCATTCTGTCCCTCTACGTTAACATGGCCACCTTCAGAAATAACATTATCGTTTAGTTTTGTTTCTACGTTATTTTCTTCTGTTACAGCAATAGATGATTCGAATGATTTGTTAGAGTCATCAATTTGGTTTGATGTAGAAGACTCTAGTTTTGAGATGCTATTATCACTATAACCCGAATTTTCTTGGATAGCAATAGTTTCTGTACTTATATTCTCATCAGATTTAACAATGAATTGTGTATATGAATTCAATACAAAAATTGAAAATGATGTAAGCCCTAATTTTACTAATTTATTCATTTGAAAAGACTCCTGTTAAAAATTCCAACTATAAAAAACAAAATCACTTGTCTAAATAACCATAATCTATTGTAAACGAAAGTTAATTAAAATGCAAGGAATTATACAATTTATATACTTTATAAACGTTTTTTTATAATTTTTTTAAAAGTAACAGAGTCATAAATATTTTTTATTAACTAGCTTAAGCCCCTTCGCTTATAATGGAACAGTATTTCTTCTTTTACTCTATTTTTTCTCTTAATTTCTCGACAAAGAGATAGGCCGCAGGACAGGTTAAAGTGTTTTTGATAGTCAAATTATTGATTTGATATATCTTTTTACGATCGGTATGTGGAAATTCTCTACAAGCCTTGGGACGGACATCATAGATGGAACAGAGATTGTCACCACCGAGAAATGGACATGGCATTGACTTAAAGATCTTATCACCGTCTTCATCTACCTGTAGAAATTCATTTTCGAAGGCTGGTAATTTCATTTTAAAGTACTTGGCAATGCGTGTGATATCTGCTTCTTTAAAGTCTGGTCCAAGGCTCTTGCAACAGTTTGCACAGGCTGTACAATCAATTTCTTCAAACACTTCTTGGTGAATCTCCAGCGCAATCTTATCTAGGTTTTTTGGAGCTTTCTTTTTCAGATTTCCAAGAAATTTACGATGCTCTTTTTGCTTTTGTAAAGCTAATTGGTGATAGTATTCGATATCGATTTCTTTTGACATAGATTCTTTAACATCCTTTTCTGAAACTAGTATACCATAACTGAAAATAAATAAAAACTACTGCCATTAAAGCAATAGTTTTTACAAGATTAGTTAACTTCGACCACCTCAACCATATCTTTTCCAAGTAAGATTAAATATTTTTTAACTTGATCTATTTGGTAAGAACGAGACAAGGCTTCTGCATATAGAGATAATTGACCTCTATAACGTTCAATCAGTTGACTTGCATACTCGTAACGATCTGTTTTATAGTCAAATAGAACAATCTTATCATCGTAAAGGAGATAACCATCTAAAATCCCACGAACAACAAAGTCTTCCTGACTCTTATCATCCCGTTTTAACATAGAGAAGGGTTGTTCTCGATAAAGTTTATCTTGATTTGCAAGAATCTCTTGACCAAGAACTGTATCAAAGAAAGACAAGATTTTTTCTAGATTAACTTTATCTTTAACAGCTGAAGTTGCCTGAACTTGCTCCAAGGCTTCTATCAAGGTTTCCAAAGTAGGTTTCTTAGCGAGATTGATTCGTTGCATGAGTTCATGGGTGGCACTACCAATCTCGGCTCCAGTAACTTTTTCTGTTTTAGAGAAGTCTGGAAGTTCAAACTGAATCAAATTATCTTTTACTTTACTTTGACCAGCTACTACTACACCTTCCATATCCATGACTGGTTCATAAAACTTCTTAATCTGACTTGGGGTCTGAACACTCGGAAGATTAATCGCTGCTCTGTGGATTTCATTATACACTTCCACTTCTTTCAGCATTTGTAAAGCTTCCTTAATGGCATCAGACTGACGGTTGCTTGCCTGGGAAAGATCTTGGAGCTGGCTTTTAGTTTCCAATTTACCGATAGCTTCTTCTGTCAGTTGTTCTTCACCCTCGAAACGAACACTAAAGTGTAAGTTCTCTTTAGAAAAAGCTTGATAGATGGCCCAAATCCAGTCCTGGAAATTTTGAGCATCTAACCTGGTTTGACGAGTTAGGAGACCTTGCCCATTTGTCGGGTATTCTTTAGACTCTAACTTTTCCCTAGATCCCTTTCCGACTAGATAAAGTTTTTTCTCAGCACGAGTCATGGCTACATACAGTAAACGCATCAACTCAGAATAGCTTGCTAATTGGAGCTCCTCCTCATTTTGACTATAAGTCAAGCTTGGAATGGATAACTTAATCGTAGATGGAAGATATTCCTCTTTTGCATTTGTAGCTACTCTAGCAACATACTTGAGACCAAGGCCATTTTTACGACTAAGGATAACTTCAGACATGGAATCTTGCTTATTAAATTGCTGATCAATATTGAGAATAAAGACATATGGGAACTCAAGCCCCTTACTCTTATGAATACTCATAAGCTCCACAGCATCCTTAGGTGGAGCTACAGTGACACTGGCAAGGTCGTGCTTGGCTTCCAAGACTTGATCAATCATAGTTATGAAACGTGATAAGCCTTTAAAATTACTCTTTTCAAACTGGTCAGCTCGTAGTGCTAGGGCATAGAGGTTAGCCTGTCTAGCCTGACCATTTGGTAAAGCACCAACATAATCATAGTAGAAACGTTCGCTATAGATTTTCCAAATAAGGTCATAAAGCGAATGAGTTTTTGAGAACAAACGCCAAGAATTAACAGATTCCAAGAAAAGGTTAAGCTTTTTATGGAGTTCAGGCTTAATTAAATCCTTTTGAATACTAGTTTTTGTTTGAGCATTGACTAGTTTTTCATAAAAATTCTCTTGAACCTTATCCTCGGAATTTTGAAGAGCTAGACGAGCCAATTCATCTTCATCAAAGCTAAACATCGGAGACTTCATGAGAGCTACTAAAGCAAAGTCTTGCAGAGGATTATGGATGACACGAAGAGTATCCAACATAACCTGCACTTCTAAAGATTGCAAATAATTGTTTAGAGCTCCATCAGTTTTAACTGGTATCCCATATTCCGACAAAGCAAGTAAAACCTGGTCATTCCGACTTCTGCTGGCAGTCAAGAGAGCAATGTCATTGAAGGGCACACCTTTATCATTGTGGAGATGCAATATCTCCTTAAGCACCATTCGCATTTCACCAGTCAGTTTGTTGGTCGAAAACTCTTCCTCTTCCTTAGAATCACCATCAACATCCTTATCATACAAGAGGACTTCTGCCTTGTTTTCTGGATCTGGGTGTAAATCAGTATTTCCGAAAACAAGTTGATGCATGACGTCATAAGATATCTCTCCAACTTCCTCGTCCATGAGATGCTTAAAGACATCATTAGTAGCATTTAGTACTTCAGAACTACTACGGAAATTTTCCTTGAGCAGTATTAACTGACCTTCTTTGCTATCCTGAGCAAAACTGTGGAATTTTTCATTGAAGATTTGGGGATCTGCCTGTCTAAAACGATAAATAGACTGCTTGATATCTCCCACCATAAAACGGTTATGCCCGTTAGAGAGGAGCTCCAACATTCTTTCCTGGATATGGTTGGTATCTTGGTACTCATCGACCATGACTTCGTGGAAACGTTCCTGATACTCTTTTCGAACTTGAGGGAAGTTTTCCAAAATCTCAATGGTATAGTGACTAATATCCGCAAATTCGAAGGCATTCTCTTCGCGTTTACGATTTCGATAGACATCAACAAAATCACTCATGAAAACTTGAAAAATCTTTGCTAAGTCCCAAGACTCTTGATGATATTTTTCCTGGAATTTCAATAAAGTAATTTGGTCATTTAGTGCAATTAGCTTTTCAAACTTGTCTTTTCTCTCTTGGTTGTATGCTTCTTTCAGTTCTAGGAGTTCAGCCTTGCGACTAGCATTTGTGAGAGCACGGCCACCCTTATCTTTAGAAATACTCACAACTCGCTCTAGAACTTCTTGATATTGATTAAAAGTAGATTCGTTGGTTAAAGCTCCAATTTCATCAAGAACTTGTTGGACAGCTTCTAAGTAGGCTGCTTTCCCAAATTCCTTAGCATCATTCTCTAGATGGTAACGGAAGAAACTTTCCAAATCCCAGAGTCTTTGCTGAATGTCTTGAGCCAGCTTTTCTTTAGAACTTGTAAAATCGGCCTGTTCGAATCCTTTTAAGAAAGATTCCTGTAGCCAAGCCTGAGTATTACTTGTAGATTGCAAAAAGTCATAAATCATATAGACCTGTTTACGCAATCCACGTGCATCCTTACTTTTACCCGCAAAGTTCTTGACCAACTGACTAAACTGTTCTTGTTCCTTACCTTGGTAGTGAGTTTCGAAAACTTGTCGAAACACATCATTCTTTAAGAGGAGTTGCTCACTTTCATTCTCAAGAATCCGAAAGTTTGGGGCGAGGTCAATCAGATAACCATGTTTAGCCAGGAACTTCTGAGTAAAAGAGTCCATAGTTCCAATAGCAGCGTTTGGTAAATCAGCTAATTGTCTTCCAAGATGCTTTTTTAGCTCCATATCTTGAGTCTCTTGGATTTGTTGGCTGATTTTCTTTTCCAATCGTTCTTTTAACTCGGTTGCTGCCTTGACTGTAAAGGTTGAGATAAAGAGTTGGCGAATTTCTACTCCACGCGCTAGTTGATCAAGAATTCGTTCAGCCATGACAAAAGTTTTTCCTGAGCCAGCTGATGCTGAGACCAGAATGTTTTGACCAGAACTGTAAATAGCTTGAATTTGCTCAGCAGTTTTCTTTGTTTTCTTGTCAGAATGAGCTTCTTCTATCTGCAACTTTTCAATCTCTTCTTGGGATAAAAATTTCATCGCTCCAACTCCTCTCTAATTTTATTAAACCATGTTTCTTTATCATTGCTCTTAGCGACCTTATCTAACAATCTTGCCTGACCTAAATGGTAATTAGCTTCAAAACCAGTTATCGACTGATATTGTTGGACATAAGGAGCAATACTTCTGCCGTCTTCTGTGTAAGGATTGATAGCAAAACTACCAGATAAAATCTTCTCTGCCGCCTTTTTATAGATAAGGGCGTTATAGTCCATCAATAACTGGAATTCCTCATCAGACAACTGATAGGTCTTGTTTTTATTGTAAAGTTCCCCAAGATTCTTTATTTCTTTTTCAAGAAATAGCCCTTGATATTTCATACTCTTAGTCGTTTCTGCTAAAGCCTTTGAAAGAGTTTTAACAGATTGTAAGGACTGAATTGGCTCAGCCATCTCTAAATACATAGCACCAAAGAAGTCGGTATTTCCTTCTTTCTTAAGAGCAGCTAGATAGGTTGGTAACTGTGAATTAAGGCCGTTATAGAAGAGAGGGAAGTTAAACTGAGTTAGAGAAGATTTGTAATCTACAACACCAATGGCTTCACTTGTCTTTAAGCGATCTATACGGTCGACTTTACCACGGACATAGACATTTCTGTCGTTTTCTAACTGAACAAAAGCTTGTTCCTTACCACCAAAGACTGCTTCTTCCTGAATTGTTTCAATTTCAGAATTGTGACGAAGAATGTGCCCAGTTGCACGAGCAACATCCAAAAGAACTTCCTTGGTTAATTGGGCTTCCAAACTTTCTTGATAAATCGCTTGAAACTCTCGTTCTTGACTGGTTTCAGAGATTGCTTGTTCTAAACGTCGGTCAAAAGGTGTATCAGCAGGAAGTTTCATAGCTCGTTCAAAAATACGATGCAAGAAATTCCCATGGCTTCGAGCATCAGGTCGCAAACGTAATTCTTCCTGCAAGCCTAAGACATATCGAAGGAAATAACTGTATTCGTTTCGATAAAACTCTGTCAATCCAGAAGTTGATAGATAGAAATCTTGATCTTGAGGATACAAGGCTTCCAAAGTTTCAGTAGCTAAGGTCTTACTTTTTGGACTTGTCAGTAGGACAGGATTATCAAGACCTTGATCTTCTAATTTTCTCCCCATAACACGAGCTAAAACCTTAATAAAGGTTAAGTCCTGCTCACTTGTCTCCAACTCACCTTGCTGGTGATAAGCAACAAGACTAGACAAAAGACTGTGATAAGAACCAATATCATCCTTTGATAGGTTTCTTCGATCGATTCTCTTTTCAATCTTGGTAAAACCAAAATTCTGCAATTCTTTTAGATAAATCGACTCTTTACTCTCGTTTTCATTGAGTAAACTAGGCGCTGATAAGACTAATTGCTTCTTGGCAGAATTTACCAAAGAAAGCATGGTATAGCGATTCTTCTTAAGGTTTTCATGGCTAGCAATCAATAATTGAGAGCCATCTTCAGTACCTTGGTTTAAAACTTCTCTTTCTTCATCACTTAAAAGACTAGTATTTTGGGTGATTTTAGGTAGATGGTCCTGGGTTAAGCCAAGTGCATAGATGTAATCAGAAGTCAAAGGCGAAATCAAATCATAGCTTTGCACCAGAACCGTATCTACCGTTGCTGGGATTGTACGATAATTTGACAATGACATCCCTGAATGAAGAAGAGCCAAGAAATCATCTAAAGCAACCTGAGTCCCCTCAAATACGGTCACAAATTGCTCCATTACGTGGCAAAATGCCTTCCATACCTCTTCTTGTCTTTCTTGCTCTGTCGCATCCATCGTTTCAGATAAGGATTGTAATTGCTTGGTAACAGATGCATCCTTCAAAAAGTTATTCCATTTTGTAAGGATATTTTCAGTCTTTTGCTTACGACTGGATAATAAAGTTTCTAGTGGATTTAGGATACGGACACGTAGTTCATTTAATTTTTCTAAATCAAATTTTCCATGATGATTTTTTGTAAATTCTTGTTTAAAGTTAGAAAGACCATCAATACCCAAATAGCGGATATATTGTTCAAAGCTATCGATTTCCTCTTGACTAAGGTCGGTATACAATCCAGTGCGTAAGAGGTTAATCAAATCTTCTTGACGGAAATAGTACCGTTTGAGACGTCCCACAGATTCTACAAATTGAGTCAAAGGATGATGAGCCATAGACTCGCTTCTCCCCAGATAGAAAGGAATCTGATATTGATTAAAAATTGTTTGCAAGGACAGTTTATAAGACTCTACATCTCCTAGTAAGATACGAAAATTTTTATAGCTTAGTTCAGGTTCTTGGTGCAATTTTTGGCGAATGCTACGAGCAACGAGCTCCAGCTCTTCTTTTTGTGTCAGACAAGACCAGATCTGCAATTCTTCTCTATCCTTAGCATCCACTTCTAAGCTAATTTCAGAATAATCATAAGCACTTTCCAGTAATTTTGAGGCCTTGGCAAAAGCATCAAGGTTTTCATGTTCTTGACATGCATCTTCTGCCTTGGTCTGATATTTAAAAGCTAAATGACGTAGAAACTCAACACTGGCTTGATAGAGGTTCCCTTCACTAAAGGGGCTAGTGTAGGCTTTCTTAGACGCATATACGCCAATAATAATCTCAACACCCTTACGATGAAGCAAATCCACTAGGTATTCCTCTTCTGCAGAAAAACGGGTAAAACCATCAATGACTAGGGCAATCTTGCTAAAATCGCTACTTACCTTGTTTTCTTCGATAGCATCAATCAGATAGGATAATGTACTCCCCTGTGAAACTTGACCTTGATTTAAATAAGCTGTTATCTTTTCAAAAATCAAGATTAAATCAGAGCGTTTATCAGCATCTGTCAAACTTTCCAAGTCCAAAAAACTCATCTTTGCAGTTGAAATTTCATGATAAATCTCAATCAGTTGCTGGATGAATTGAGGATCTTGCTTAATAGCCCCGTAAACACGTAAATCCTTAGGGTCAATCTCGGACAGACATTTATAGAAAGCCATACCAAGACCGATATCATCGAGACTTGACCTCTCAGGAATATCATTTAAAACCAGATAGCGAGCCATTTGAGCGAAGCGCGTGACTGTGATAGCAAAAGAAGCCTGCTGACTCAAGCACTCCAGCACAGCACGTTCCTTTTCAAAAGAAAGAGAGTTAGGGGCGATATAAAAGACTCGTTTGCCTTGGGCAACCAGTCCTTGAGCCTCCTTGGTTAGGATTTCTGTCAAAGAAGTCCGAATATCGGTATAAAGTAGTTTCATCTCTGCCTCGTTTGTTTTTGTCATTACCTTTTATTATATCATTTTTTAAGTCAAAATAGATTGATATAAAGCCCTAATTTTAACCTGTCCCATATCAAAAAAGTCGGAATAAAATCCGATCTTTTATAGTTATTAACTACCAGAAAACAAGAGTACCCATAATTCCCAAAATGCTAAAATGTTGATCATGATATGAAGTAAAATAGGGTAATAGAGTGAATGAGTTTTTCGGTAGAGGAATGCACAAATTGCTCCTCCACTTGCATAGGTGAAAAAGGCGAGTGGTGTTAAACCTGAACTGACATGCACATAGCCAAAGACACAGGCTGATAGCAAAACATCTCCATACCATGGTGAATCTTTCAGAAATGTATTCATCAGAACTCCTCGATATACCAATTCTTCGGTAATTGGTCCTAGCAGACAAACAATAAGTAAAAGATAAGGTAACTCTTGTCGCCCTGTCATCTCAGTCAATTCATTTAAAGCGATTTGATTGGACGTTGCTGGGGTTAAAAAGGAGAACACAATACCTGAAAGATGACTGACTCCATAAGCAAGAAGCAAATAAACTGGATATCTCCATTTCCACTTCAACTCAAGAATTTTCCTACCTTCGAATACTAGTAAATAAAGAATAGCTATAAAAGTAACGATGAGCTCTAAAAAAGCAAGAATCAAGAAATACTCTCGACTAGCAACTACAAATCTAGCTGTAAAGTGATTAAAAATCCACCAAAACCATGTCTTCCTATAAATGATTACCAATAAGGCTAGTAAAATCTGCACAGCTCTTTTTTTCATGATAAATCCTCTGATTTTTTATCAATTATCAGTATAATATTAAATATATTACTAATTTAGTATATCATATTTTTGTTATCGATCTACTAAAAACCTAAATAGAAATGGCATTTCACTCAGCTTTAGACTTATTTGCCTCAAAATATGCTATAATATAGGCAAAACACGTGAAAAGGAAATACTATGATTAAACTACTTGCTCTTGATATGGACGGTACTCTTCTCAACGAAGCCAAGGAAATTCCTCAAGCTCATATTGATGCCATTCATAAAGCTATCGAAAAAGGTGTCAAACTGGTTCTCTGTACTGGTCGTCCCCTCTTTGGAGTTCTTCCCTACTACAAGAAACTCGGTCTTGATTTGCAAAATGAATACGTTATTGTCAATAATGGTTGTTCTACCCACCAAACCAGCGACTGGAGCCTTGTTGACTGGCGGGAACTTAGCAAATCTGACATCGAATACCTGAATGACCTTGCTGAAAAGAGTGAGGTTCAATTGACTCTTTTTGATGAAGAGCACTACTTCGTTCTTGGAGGTAAACCAAATCCTATCGTTCAATATGATGCTACACTTGTCTTTGCTGACCTGACTGAAATCACACTAGAGGAAGCTACCAGCGGTAAATATCGTATGTTCCAAGGTATGTTCTTAGGTACAAAGGAAGAAACAGATGACTTTGAACAACGATTTACTGATGAACTTTGTCAGAGATTTAGCGGTGTTCGGTCTCAACCAGTTATTTATGAAGCAATGCCACTCGGTACAACCAAGGCTTCTGCTCTTTCTCGTTTGGCTGAGATTTTGGATATCCAACCTTCTGAAATCATGGCTATGGGTGATGCCAATAACGACATTGAGATGTTAGAGTTTGCTGGGCTGGGGATCGCCATGGGAAATGCCAGCGACCACGTAAAATCTCTCGCTGATGCCGTAACCGCTAGCAATGAAGAAGACGGTGTTGCACGCGCTATTGAGAAATATATTTTGTAGAAAATAAGCCCAGTCAACTAGTATTTCTAGCCAACTGGGCTTTTATTTTTTTAAAATTTAAAAACTTTAGAAACTCTTTAGAAATGCTTGACGATTCTTTGATATCTATGCTTTATACTAGAGTTATAAAAATAAAACATCTTATACTCTTCGAAAATCAAATTCAAACCACGTCAGCTTCGCCTTGCCGTACTCAAGTATAGCCTGCGGCTCGCTTCCTAGTTTGCTCTTTGTTTTTCATTGAGTATTAAAGGTTAAAGGAGAAAACTATGAAAACAGTCCTCGAAATCCATGGCTTGTCCAAACAATTTGGCAAACAACCTATTCTACAAGATCTAAGTCTCTCAGTTAAAGAAGGAGATGTCTATGGACTTATCGGAAAAAATGGTGCTGGTAAAACAACTCTGATTAAAATCATTACCCAATTATTATCTGCTGACCATGGAACTATTTCCCTCTTTTCCAGTCAAGGATATAAGGAGTGCACGAAAGCCCTATCTCGAGTAGGTTCAGTCATTGAATCCCCAGTAGCTCACAATCATTTAACAGCCTATCAAAATCTAAGATACTATTGTACGATTCGACATATCCCAAATGCTGATCAAGTCATTCAGGAAACATTAAAGTATGTGGGGTTAACAGATACAGGTAGAAAAGTTTTTCGAGATTTTTCTCTTGGGATGAAACAACGCTTAGGCATTGCTATCGCTCTCCTATCAAAACCAGACTTTCTCATCCTTGATGAACCCATCAATGGTCTCGACCCAATCGGTATCAAAGAGTTTCGTCAAATGATCCAACGTCTGAATCAAGAACTAGACATAACAATTCTCATCTCTAGTCATATCTTGTCAGAACTCTATCTGGTTGCCAATCGCTTTGGAATTCTGGATCAAGGAAGAATCATTCGAGAAATCAGTAAGGCCGAATTTGAGACATTGAATGAAGACTATATTGTTCTAAAAACGAGTGACAAAGAAAAAGCTAGCCAAATCTTAAAAGACAAAGTGCATCTTGAATTTAAAGTTGTTAATTCAGATAATGAAATTCATATTTTTAGTCATGAACAAGATGTTAAACGCATTCTCAAAGAACTTACTCTAGCAGATGTCGCTGTGGATGAGATTTACTATGCTCGTCAAAATCTTGAAGAATACTTCACACAATTAGTAAAATAGGAGGAAAACCATGATACATACAATTCAAGCAGACTTTTACCGTCTTTTCCGTTCCAAAGGTTTTTGGATTACAGAGCTCGTTCTCTTTGCACTCATGTTAATGGGAGCTACTTTCGGAGCTACAGGCAAGTTCATATCGGTCAGTACAAGTACAAACGTGGAAAGCGAACTACCTAGCAAGGGATGGGATGGTATACAAGCCCTTATTAACACCTCTAGCAATAGCTCAAACCTAGTTTTCCTCTGTATTATCCTTGCTTGCTTAGTTCTAGGAGTTGATCTTATCGGAAAACTCTATAAAAACAGTTTGACAGTGGGTGTTTCTCGCACAGAATTCTTCCTAGCTAAATTTGTAGTATTAGCAAGTATCGCTCTAATGCAAATTCTTGTTAGCCTAGTTATTGCTTTCGTACCAGCGACTATCCTAAACGGTCTTGGTACGATGCCAGAAGGATTTATTGGCAATCTCCTTCTAACAATTTCTCTTCAATTTCTCTGCCTTCTAGCTTGGCTATCTATTGTTTCCTTCATTCTCTATGTGACTCATTCTTATTTGGCTGTTTTCATTGGCTATTTAATCAGCTCTACCTTGCTTTCAACGCCGATGCTTATCTTTCCAGATATCGAGATTTTACGCTATTTATCCTTGAATGTTGCCTATGCCATGACTACTAATAGTCAAGCTATTCTCTATACCATAACGGTTTGCGTAACGGTCATACTTTTCTTCTCTTTCAGTGGACTGATAATTTTCAAGAAGAAAAGCCTATAAAAACAACCTCCTCTATTCAAAAAGAGGAGGTTCTTTGCTTTAAAAGAGAACTTTAACTGTAAACCAAAAACCATCTGTACTTAGTTGTAGTTCTGCACTAAGTAGATGGGATAATTCTTCTGTAATATAAAGACCTAAACCTGATGATTCTTCAGTATCTGAGAGGTTTTCAGAGTAAAATCGTTGACTGAGATTTTCAATTTTACGAATGGGTTGTTTGACCAGATTAGCAATTTCCAAACAAATGTGATTGTCCACTTCCTTCAAAGAAAATCTCGCTTCATCCTTACCATGTTTTAGAACATTGCCAATAATATTTTGTAACATACGATCTAATAAATCTGGATCTGTTAATAAATAGAGACCAGGTTCCACTTGAAAATCAAGGTTAATCTTTGCCGTCTGAAAAGAATCATAATAGGTCAGTAATTTTTGTGTTATAAATGTTGAAACTTCTAACTCAGATAAGTCAGCTTTAACTGCTCCTTCCATTAAACGACGATAGTCCAAAAGAGCCTCTAGACGTTTTGAAACTTGATTGAGATGATGGGAAATTTTTTTTAAACTCTCATACTCAGGGTTTTCTGTTTTAAGCAATTGCTGAGTATAACCTGACGCAATCGTTAAAGGTGTTCGAATATCGTGTGCAATATTGCTGATAGCCATGTCCAAAGTCTGCTTTTCACGCTTCATAATCAATCTCGACTGTTCAACTTCTTGAAAGAGTTGATTAATTTGCTGGTAGAGATGTAAAAAATCCTTGGAGAAAGTAGATACTCCGATTCTCTTCATACTTCCAGTATAAATCTTGTCTTCGATTTGTTGGCTCAAGTTCACGAGTGCTAAATGATAGCGAATCAACCCTATCGTCAATAGGATAATAACCAGCAGTAGCAAAGATAGTAAAATGTAGATCATTGCTCATCTCCTTTTAAGCGAACACCAACTCCCCAGATAGTTTCAATATACTCTTGCTCTGGATCCAGTTGGCTTAATTTTTTACGGAGATTACTTAAATGAGTGTTGAGAGTATTGTCACCTGGTAAATAAGTATCCTCCCAGACCAATTCAAAGAGTTCTTCTTTCGTAAAAATCTTCTTAGGATGTCTCAACAAGGTTTGGAGAATCAAGCATTCTTTCTTAGCTAGGCGAATAATTTCCTGGCTATTTTTGATTTCAAAACTATCTGGATCAAATTGAATATTTTTTAACTGGTGAATCAACTTGTCTGGATGTTCGATTTCAACTGGTTGCTTGTCACTATTTTGACGCAATTGTACCATAACCCTAGCAAAAACTTCATCCAAATCAAAAGGCTTTACAATATAATCATTAGCACCATCTAAGAGATATTGACTGATAAGCTTTTTATCGCTTAGGGCAGTTAGCATGATAACAGGAACTGAACTATCTTGTCTAATGGCTTTTAAAACCTGATCACCATTTTTACCCGGAAGCATAATGTCTAACAAGATTAGATCAATGCCGCCTTGTTCAAATCGAATCATTCCTTCGGTACCAGAAAAAGCCTGAATCACCTCATGTTTCTCAGAAAGAAGAGTTCTCAAAATTTCTTGAATCTCATTATTATCTTCAACGATAAGTATTCTAGCCATAAACACCAACCTTTCTAATAGTATTATATCATGTTTTTTTAGGAATTTCGGATAAAGAAAAACTCTCCTTCATGATTAAATATGAAGAAGAGTTCACTCTATATATTTAAATTAAAGCTGTCAATGCGGTAATAATCCCAAAAACGATACCTGGAGCATTAGCTCCTACTAAAGGAATGTCACGTTCTTTTTCGTTTAGAAAACCTACTTCTTCTCAATCGGTGCTACACTGGCTAGGAGTTTTTTGAGGCCGACTTCTGGGAAATTGATTTTCAATTCCTGTGTTGAGCCGCTACCTGATACCTCAAGGACAGTTCCTTCACCCCATTTTTTATGAAGAGCAATATCTCCGATAGACCAGCTAGTTTCACTAGATGACGATTTACTATTAGATGCAAATTGTCCAAAAGGTAGTCCTTTTGATTCAATTGATCTTGGTGCTGCATTACGTTTGCGATCTTGTAGAGCTTGAGCTAGACTCATGCCTTGACCAAAGGCGACACCTCCACTACTATAGGATGCTTTGAAGCTACTATTAGCAGGACTCGCCAAACCTTGATAAGTTAACAAATCTGAACTAATCTCATTGATAAAGCGTGTTGGGCGATTATAGTTCGTTCGACCAAATAGCAAGCGTGAGTTAGCATTGGTTAGATAAAGGATTTTCTCTGCGCGCGTGATACCGACATAGGCTAGACGGCGTTCCTCTTCTAGTTCATCCATGTCTTCTGCTGCACGACTAAGTGGAAAGACATTTTCTTCCATTCCAATTAAGAAGACAACTGGAAACTCTAATCCCTTTGCCGCATGGAGCGTCATTAAGGTTACTTCTGATGTTTCCTGACTGCCAGAGTCTGTATCTGCAATCAATGCCAAATCGTTCAAGAAGCGACTGAGCTTATCCAAGCCAGTTTCTTCTTCCTGATTATCTGGATTATCATCAAAGTTCTTGGTAACAGAAAGGAACTCTTCGATATTTTCAACACGAGCCTTGCTTTCCAAAGTCGCCTGCGCATTGAGAATATCTACGTAGCCTGTCTTTTCCAAGACTGCTTCCACTAATTCAGTAATGCTTAATTGATCTAGTTGATCCCGCAAATCAAGAATCATATTGGCAAAATCCCAGATTGACTGGGCTGCCTTACCTTTAATCCCTGATAACATGATGTTAGCTGAAGCATCTAGCATAGACATATTTTGTAGGTTGGCAAAGTCACGGATTTTCTCTACTGTTCCTGGTCCAATGCCACGCTTTGGTTCATTGATAATTCGCTCAAAACTGATATTATCACTCAAATTGGCTATGAGATTCAGATAAGCGATAATATCACGAATTTCTTTCCGGCTATAGAACTTAGTTCCACCGACCATAGTATAAGGAATATTAGACTTGAGCAGAGCTTCTTCAATGGTACGAGACTGGGCATTGGTACGGTAAAGAACTGCAAAGTCCTTGTGGAGGAAGTTTTGGCTTCGACCAAGTTCATCGATAGTTTTAGCAACAAAGACAGCCTCGTCTTGTTCATCATTAGCACGATAGTAGACAATCTGTTCCCCATCCGCATTTTGAGTCCAGAGATTCTTAGGACGACGATTTTTATTGTTTTTGATGACATCATTAGCTGCTTGGAGGATGGTTTTGGTTGAGCGGTAATTTTCCTCCAACAAAACAACTTTTGCTTTAGGATAATCCTTCTCAAAATCCAAGATATTCTGCATATCAGCACCACGCCAACCGTAGATAGACTGGTCAGCATCCCCTACTACGCAGATATTTTGGAAACGAGAAGCCAAGAGTTTAACGAGTTGATACTGAGCATGGTTGGTATCTTGATACTCATCAACATGAATGTACTGGAACTTCTGTTGGTAATAAGTCAAAACATCGGGATTTTGATCAAAGAGACGCAGAGTCAACATGATCAAGTCGTCAAAGTCCACTGACTCTGACTGACGAAGTTCTTTCTGATAGGCTGTATAACACTTAGCTACAATTTGCGTGTACATATCTCCTGCCTGGGCAGCATAAGCTACATCGTCAATCAGATCATTCTTAGCATTGGAAATGGTTCCCAAAATGGTACGTTCATTCCATTTTTTAGGATCCAAGTTCAACTGCTTGAGAATACGTTTCATGAGCGTTCGCTGCTCCCCTGGATCCACAATCGTGAAATTGCGATTGTAGCCAATGTGGTCGGCATCGCGCCGTAGGATACGCACGCACATAGAGTGGAAGGTCGCGATCAAACAATCCTGAGTAGCTGGATTGAGTCCATAAGCACGCTCCTTCATTTCACGTGCCGCTTTATTGGTAAAGGTAATGGCCAAGATATTCCATGGATTGACCATCTTTTCATCAATTAAGTAAGCAATACGGTGGGTTAAAACACGAGTCTTACCAGATCCCGCCCCCGCCATGATCAGCAAGGGTCCTTCTGTGGTTTGAACGGCCTCGGCTTGACGGTCATTCATCCCCTTTAATAAATCGTTCATTTTCTCTTCCTTATTCTTCAAGTCAATGTTTCTATTATATCAAAAAAGTTTGAAAATAACTTTTCTTAGGAGCCTTCTGATTACTTTAGGAGATTAGACAAGAAAAGAACACTGGATGAGTGTTCTTAGTAATAATTCTATTAATCCTTTATAGACTGCAAAAGCGTCATTAGGGCTTGGGCAGAACGACGTCCTGCTTCTACGATAAATTCATCAAAGGAAACGGATGCTTCATGGTTGGCATTGTCACTCATGGCACGAACGACTAAGAAAGGAAGGTTCAAAGACTGAGCTGCTTGAGCAATAGCTGCCCCTTCCATTTCTACAGCAAGAACTTGAGGGAAATGCTCTTTAATGGCCTTGATTTTATCTTCTCCAGCAACAAAACTGTCTCCTGTCGCAATCAAACCTAAATGCCAAGTTTGGTCCAGTTTAGACAAACTCTCTTGAATCAAGCTGATAAACTTTTTGTCTGATTCAAAATAGAGAGGCTGTTGAGCCATTTGTCCGTAATCATAGCCAAAGGCAGTCACATCAACATCGTGGTAGGCAAGCTTGTCTGCAATCACTACATCCCCTACTGCGATTCCACTTGCCACTGCACCAGCAGAACCAGTATTAATCACTGCATCGACTTGAAAGTGATCTGCTAAGATAGCGACACTCATCGCAGACATGACTTTACCAATACCACTCTCTACAAGTACAAGCTCAACAGAACCAATCTTACCAGTATGATAGCTATGTCCCAGAACCTTTTCCTCACTGGCATCATCCAAGTGTTGAATCAAGTATACTAGCTCTTCTGGCATAGCTGCAATAATTCCAATTTTCATGATAGACCCCTTAAATAAATCTCATTGCTAGAATCAACAAAATCAAAAGAAAAATGACTGCAAAAAGAATCTTGTTTAATTTAGAATTAAAGACATTTCTCTTGGTATTTTCAATCCGACGACTTTTGTGAATAGAAGGTTCAACTTCGATGGTCAGTGTATCCTGGCTAAAACCATGATCTTTGGTTCGCGAATAGCCAAAATTTTGAGAAGAAGTCGGTAAAATCTTAGTTTCCTCATCATCTAGCAAGGGAGGACCTGAGATGTCCTCTCCTCGATTGGCACGTTCGATCATTTCATCTGTTAATAAAGGTTTACCCATGGGTTCCTCCACTATTTCTTTGTAATTCCCAGTACTGAATAGCCATGATAGTCTTGGCATCACAAATATCTCCTGACTGGATAAGTTCTTTAGCTTGGTCAAGACTGACTTCAAGTAACTCCAAAGTCTCATCTTCATCCTGAGGACGAGGATTTTCAACTTTTGTCAAATCACTTGCCAAGTAAAGTTTTAAACGCTCGTTACAAAATCCAATCGCAGAGTAAAAATCATAGACAAGGCTTAATTTACCAGTATAGGCTGCTTCTTCTTCTAATTCACGAAGTGCTGCAGCTTCTGGATCTGCATTCTCCCCAATTTCCAGCTTACCTGCAGGAATTTCAACAGAGACTTTTTCAATCGCCTTGCGATATTGTTTAACAAGGACAATCTTATTTTCTGGAGTAACTGCAAGGACACAAACTGCCCCATTGTGGAAAATCAAATCACGTTGCGCTCTACCTTTTCCAGAAGGTAGTTCAACCTGATCTTGAACCAATTGGAATATAGGTCCTTTATAAATTTCTTTACGACTAAGCGTCTTTTCTTCAAATTCCATCGTTAGCTCCTATTTATTGTTAGGATGGTGAGGGAGGCGAGTTGCATATTCGTCCTTATTAATTTGGCGACCTCGTCCAATAGCAATGGCATCAGCTGGAACATCCTTAGTAATGGTTGAACCTGCCCCAACAAGAGAATTATCTCCGAGTTCTACTGGAGCAATGATGGTTGAATTTGAACCAACGAAAACATTGTTACCAATAGTTGTTTTAAACTTGTGTTGACCATCGTAATTTACAGTGATCGTTCCAGCACCAAAGTTGACATCACTACCAACTTCACAGTTACCAATATAAGTCAAATGACCAGCTTTTGTATTTTCTCCGATGCTTGAACCTTTGACTTCAACAAAGTTCCCGATATGCACATCTTTCGCAAGGCTTGATCCTGGACGGATATGAGCATATGGTCCAACTGTAACACCATCAGCAACCGTGCTTTCTTCAATCATCGAGTTTGTAATCACTGCCCCTGAACCGATAGTGCTATCAAGGATATAAGTTCCATTGGTCAAAACAGTTCCTGCACCAATCTTACTAGAACCTTTGAGGGTTACATTCGCTTCGATTTGAACCTCTGGAGCGATCTCAACATCAATGTCAATGTAAGTAGCTTCAGGATTCACAAAACTAACCCCATTGACCATATGGGCTTGGTTAATGCGACGACGCATGATACCTTCAGCTGTTGCAAGGGCAACACGGTCATTTACTCCGAGACTTTCATCAAAGTCTTTAAGAGTGTAAGCACCGACTTTTTCGCCAGCTTCACGGAAAATACCAATCACATCAGTGATATAGTACTCGCCTTGTGCATTGTTGGTATTGATATTCTTCAAAGCTTCAAAAAGACGAGCATTATCAAAAACATAAGTTCCTGTATTGATTTCCTTGATTTGTTTTTCAAAATCTGTAGCGTCCTTCTGCTCCACGATACGAAGCACTTCAGCATTCTCATTACGAACAATACGTCCATAACCAAATGGGTCTTCAGCTTCTGCAGTTAGGATTGTAGCTACGTTCTTGTGATTAACGTGGAAATCAATCAAGTTCTTTAGACTTTCACCAGTAATGAGTGGTGTATCACCAGCAATAACCAATGTTTGTCCAGAAAGTCCTTCAAGAATTGGCTCAGCCATCATAACCGCATGACCAGTTCCTAATTGTTCGGACTGTCTCACAAAATCAGTCTGTCCTGCTAAAACTTGCTCTACAAGTTCAGCCTTATGCCCGATTACAGTAACTGTTTTTTCAGGATTAATTGCGCCCACGCTACGAAAAACATGCTCAAGCATTGAAATTCCCGCAACCTTGTGCATAACTTTAGGTAGATCTGATTTCATACGGGTACCTTTACCCGCTGCTAAAATAATTGCATAATTTGCCATATTTTTCTCTTTTCTATAGAAATTCTTTATTATTATACCACAATTTACTTCACGATACACAAATTTGTTGACCTCAACATAACGCTAATGACTGTCACTACTCCGTTTTGAGTAAATTTTTTGATTTTTTTAATAAATTACGATAAACTATAGGAGTATGAGAAAAAAAATTCGTCCAGCTTTTATAGTTATTATATTTGCTGCTTTTATAGGACTCTTGATTCTCAATCGTCCACGATTCGAAGAACATCCTGTAAAAACCAAACAAAATCCAGTTCAAATAGAAACACAAGCTCTACATAACTTGGATAAGCCTATCATCGATATCTCTGGTTGGCAACGACCGTCAGAGATTAATTATGATGTTTTATCTAAAAATATCTCTGGTGCTATTGTTCGAGTCCACGGAGGAAACCAGATTACTACTGAGAACGATGCATCTTATACCAATGGAACAGATAAAGCTTATAAAAGTCATATCGCTGAGTTTCAAAAGAGAAATGTTCCAGTTGCTGTCTATGCATATGTATCTGGAAAGAGTGTAGAGGAAATGGAAAAGGCTGCTGAAGCATTCTACAATTCAGCTTCCCCATACAATCCAAGTTACTATTGGTTAGATGTCGAAGAAAAAACGATGTCAGATATGAATAAAGGGGTTGAAGCTTTTCGTGCTAAACTAGAATCTCTAGGTGCTAAAAACATCGGTATTTACATCGGAGTTTACTTCATGGAAGAGCATAGCATCAGCACAGATAAGTTTTCAGCTATTTGGATTCCTTCCTACGGACCTGATTCGGGCTATTTTGAAAGTTCACCAAATACAGACCTTGACTTCGATCTTCATCAATACACCTCAAAGGGTAAACTGGTTGGATTTGAACACCATCTAGACCTAAATCTTATTTCTTTGTCAAAAGATAAGCAAGAGACGTTTAGAAAACTATTTTTAAAACCTTAATTTCATTCAGCAAGCAAGATATTACTTCTGCTTGCTTTTTTTATTTCTCTTACTTTGTGATATAATACAAGAAGAGAATTTTAGAGAATAAATATGGAGAGAGTTTATGTTATCTTGGATTTCAAAAATGATTAAAGGAATTGTTATTGCGCTAGGATTTATCTTGCCTGGTATTTCTGGTGGAGTCTTGGCAGCTATTTTGGGTATCTATGAGAGAATGATTCGTTTTCTTGCCCATCCATTCAAAAACCTAAAAGAAGATATTCTTTATTTCTTACCTGTTGCTATTGGGATGTTACTAGGTATTGGGCTATTTTCTTATCCAATTAAGTACCTCCTTGAGCACTATCAGGTTTATGTTTTATGGAGTTTTGCGGGTGCCATTATTGGTACAGTCCCAAGCCTTGTAAGGGAGGCTACTCAAGATTCAGAAAGAGACAAAGTCGATCTTATCTGGTTTTGGGTGACCTTTATTGTTTCTGGAATTGGTCTTTATGCTTTAAACTTTGTTGTTGGTTCACTCAGCGCAAGTTTCACAAGTTTTATCCTAGCTGGTGCTCTGCTTGCTCTAGGTATCTTGGTTCCAGGATTAAGCCCCTCAAATCTTCTCTTGATTTTAGGTCTTTATACCCCAATGTTAACTGGATTTAAAACTTTTGATTTATTTGGTACCTTCCTTCCAATAGGAATTGGAGCTGCTGCTACTCTAGTCATTTTTTCAAAATTGATGGACTACGCTCTTCGAGTGTATCACTCTCGTGTTTATCATTTCATCATTGCAATAGTTCTTTCAAGTACACTCTTGATATTGATTCCAAATGCGGGTAATGCTGAAAGTATTAACTACACTGGTTTATCTCTTGTGTCTTATGTCATTGTTGCCTTCTTTTTTGCTCTTGGTATTTGGTTAGGTATTTGGATGAGTCAATTGGAGGATAAATACAAATAATGGCTAAAAAAGTAAAAGTTAAAAAAACCTTAGTAGAGCAAATTTTGACTAAGGCAGGTGTTGACCATCAAGGCATTCAAATCAATGCTTTAGAAGGAGAACTTCCTTCTGGTTATAATAGAAATCATATCTTTAAGACCTTAGCATTATTGGGTGATAAAACTGGTCCGGTAATAGGAATTGTCCCTATCACCGAACACCTTTCTGAAAAGAAATTAGCAAAGATTTCTGGAAATAAAAAAGTGGCCATGATTCCTCAAAAGGATTTAGAAAAAACGACTGGATATATCCATGGAGCTAATAACCCTGTAGGTATCCGTCAAAAACACAACTACCCTATTTTTATTGATGAAACTGCTTTAGAATTAGAAAAAATGATTGTCTCTGCTGGCGAGGTCGGACACAGTATCATCATCGCACCTAAAGATCTGGCAAACTTTGTAAAAGCTGAATTTGTAGATATCTTGGAGGAGAGTAACTTATGAAACTTTACTTTGTCCGTCACGGTCGAACAGTCTGGAATCTAGAAGGTCGTTTTCAAGGGGCTGGCGGAGATTCACCACTTCTCCCTGAATCTATTGAAACTTTAAAAGACCTGGGCCAGTATCTTAAAGATATCCCTTTTGACAAGATTTATTCGAGTGATTTACCAAGAGCGGTAAAATCAGCTGAGATTATCCAAAGTCAACTGACAAATCCATGTCCCTTAGAAAGTGTTCCTGAACTCAGAGAATGGCACCTGGGTAAGCTTGAAGGTCTAAAAATTGCGACTTTAAACGCTATCTACCCTCAGCAAATTCAAGCCTTTAAAACTAACTTAGCTAAGTTTGATACTCGCATGTTTGAAGCTGAATCACTCTACACTACAACTCAGCGCACCATCCAATTTATCAAGTCCTTAAAAAACTCTAAGGCAGAATACCTATTACTTGTTGGTCATGGAGCAAACCTTACTGCAAGTCTTCGCACGCTTATAGGCTATCAGGAAGCTCTGCTTCGTAAAGACGGAGGTTTGGCTAATGCAAGTCTGACAATTATAGAAACTGATGACTTTGAAACATTTACTCTAAAGACTTGGAACGATACTTCTTATCAAAAAATATAGAACTTGATATTAACAATCAAGTTCTTTTTAGTTTTTATAGAATATCCGTGAATTTCTTGACTATTTATGATAAAATGGAGTATCGTGAAAAATTAATTTATTATTTCAAATTTCGATTAAAATTAGGAGGAACTCATGTCAACAGAACACATGGAAGAATTGAATGACCAACAGATCGTTCGCCGCGAAAAAATGGCTGCGCTCCGTGAACAAGGAATTGATCCTTTCGGTAAACGTTTTGAACGTACTGCCAACTCTCAAGAACTAAAAGATAAATTTGCTGATCTTGATAAAGAACAGCTACACGAACTAAACGAAACTGCTACTATTGCAGGTCGTCTTGTTACCAAACGTGGTAAAGGTAAGGTTGGATTTGCCCATCTTCAAGACCGCGAAGGTCAAATCCAAATCTACGTTCGTAAAGATGAGGTCGGTGAAGAAAACTACGAAATCTTTAAAAAAGCTGACCTCGGAGACTTCCTTGGTGTCGAAGGTGAAGTCATGCGTACCGATATGGGAGAGCTCTCTATCAAGGCAACTCACATTACTCACTTGTCTAAGGCTCTTCGTCCGCTTCCAGAAAAATTCCACGGTTTAACTGACGTTGAAACCATTTACCGTAAACGTTACTTAGATTTAATTTCTAACCGTGAGAGCTTTGAACGTTTTGTCACTCGTTCAAAAATCATCTCTGAAATTCGTCGTTACCTAGACCAAAAAGGATTCCTTGAAGTTGAAACACCTGTTCTTCACAACGAAGCTGGAGGTGCTGCTGCTCGTCCATTTATTACTCACCACAATGCTCAAAACATTGACATGGTGCTTCGTATCGCGACTGAGCTTCACTTAAAACGCCTTATCGTTGGTGGTATGGAACGCGTTTACGAAATCGGTCGTATCTTCCGTAACGAAGGAATGGACGCTACACACAACCCTGAGTTTACTTCTATCGAAGTTTACCAAGCTTATGCAGACTTCCAAGATATCATGGACTTGACTGAAGGTATTATCCAACACGTTGCAAAAGCTGTTAAAGGTGATGGCCCAGTCAACTACCAAGGTACTGAAATTAAAATCAACGAACCATTCAAACGTGTTCACATGGTTGATGCTATCAAAGAAATTACAGGTGTTGATTTCTGGCAAGACATGACCTTCGAAGAAGCTAAAGCTATTGCTGCTGAGAAGAAAGTTCCAGTTGAGAAACACTATACTGAAGTAGGTCACATTATCAATGCTTTCTTTGAAGAATTTGTTGAAGAAACTTTGATTCAGCCTACCTTTGTCTATGGACATCCAGTAGCAGTATCTCCACTTGCTAAGAAGAATCCTGAAGACGAACGCTTTACTGACCGTTTCGAACTCTTTATCATGACCAAAGAATACGGAAATGCTTTCACTGAGCTCAACGATCCAATCGATCAGCTTAGCCGATTTGAAGCCCAAGCTAAAGCAAAAGAACTTGGTGACGACGAAGCGACTGGTATCGACTATGATTACATCGAAGCCCTTGAATATGGTATGCCACCAACAGGTGGTTTGGGAATCGGTATCGACCGTCTCTGCATGCTACTCACTGATACTACTACTATCCGTGACGTACTTCTTTTCCCAACTATGAAATAAAAACTAAACTCCTAGATGATTTCTAGGAGTTTTTTGTAGTTAAAAAGACAACCTTATCTAAGAGGTTGTCTTTTGTGTTTGAATTAGAATAATCCAAGAACAGTTCCATCGCTTTCAACATCCATGTTGAGAGCGGCAGGACGTTTTGGAAGTCCAGGCATAGTCATGACATCACCAGTTAAGGCAACGATGAAGCCTGCACCAAGTTTTGGTACCAATTCACGAATGGTAATTTCAAAGTTTTCAGGTGCTCCAAGTGCATTTGGATTATCTGAGAAACTGTACTGTGTCTTAGCCATACAGATTGGTAATTTGTCCCATCCGTTTTGAACGATTTGAGCGATTTGTGTTTGAGCTTTCTTTTCGAAGTTTACTTTGCTACCACGGTAGATTTCAGTAACAATCTTTTCGATTTTTTCTTGAACAGAAAGGTCGTTGTCATAGAGACGTGTGTAGTTTGCTGGGTTTTCGTCGATTGTTTTTACGAGAGTTTCAGCTAGAGCAACGCCTCCTTCAGCTCCATCAGCCCATACGCTAGCCAATTCGACTGGAACATCAATTGAAGCACATAGTTCTTTCAAAGCTGCGATTTCAGCTTCTGTATCAGAAACAAATTCATTGATAGCAACAACCGCTGGAATACCGAATTTACGAATATTTTCAACGTGGCGTTTCAAGTTTGCAAATCCAGCACGTACTGCTTCTACATTCTCTTCTGTCAGAGCATCTTTAGCAACTCCACCATTCATTTTAAGGGCACGAAGAGTCGCTACGATAACAACCGCAGATGGAGCAGTTGGCAAGTTTGGAGTCTTGATATCTAGGAACTTCTCTGCACCAAGGTCTGCACCAAAGCCGGCTTCTGTTACAGTATAATCAGCTAGACGAAGAGCTGTTTTTGTCGCCAATACAGAGTTACATCCGTGGGCAATATTGGCAAATGGGCCACCGTGTACGAATGCAGGTGTACCATAGATTGTTTGAACCAAGTTGGGTTTAATAGCATCTTTCAAAATCAATGCCAAGGCACCCTCGACCTGTAAGTCACCAACTGAAACTGGTGTGCGGTCATAACGGTAGCCGATGACGATATTAGCCAAACGACGTTTCAAATCTTCAATATCAGTTGCCAAGCAAAGGATAGCCATGATCTCTGAAGCAACTGTGATATCAAAACCATCTTCACGTGGAATACCATTAAGTGGACCACCAAGACCAACAGTTACGTGACGAAGAGCACGGTCATTCAAGTCAACAACACGTTTCCAGAGAATACGACGTTGATCGATTCCTAGCTCATTTCCTTGGTGCAAATGATTGTCAATCAAGGCAGAGAGAGCATTGTTGGCAGTTGTAATAGCGTGCATATCTCCAGTAAAGTGAAGGTTGATATCTTCCATTGGTAACACTTGGGCATAACCACCACCAGCAGCTCCACCTTTAATCCCCATAACAGGGCCAAGAGAAGGTTCGCGGATGGCAATCATCGTTTTCTTGCCAATCTTATTCAAAGCATCAGCAAGACCAATGGTAATGGTTGATTTTCCTTCACCAGCAGGTGTTGGGTTGATAGCTGTAACAAGAATCAACTTACCAACTGGATTGGTTTCAACTTCACGAATTTTATCAAAGCTTAGTTTAGCCTTGTACTTTCCATACAACTCCAAATCATCATATGAAATACCAAGTTTCTCAACAACATCAACGATCGGTTTTAACTCAATACTCTGTGCAATTTCAATATCTGTTTTCATAAAAAAACTCCTCTAGCCTCTAATGTGTTAATTCATTATATCATAAAACAAGATTTTTAACAGTCATTATGATTAGTAACGTTCGTGAATATCGCTAAATAACAGACTTTCTTTATCTCTATTTAATTTTTTATATGCCTTTATAGATTTTAACTATGGATTAACATCCTATTTTCGGCCCTTGTTACATCGCTTTCATTTTACTTAATGCTCATTTTTTTGTACAATAGTTCTATGAAAATTTTAGTTACTTCTGGTGGTACAAGTGAAAAAATTGATAGAGTTCGTTCTATTACCAATCACTCTTCCGGTAAACTTGGAAAAATTATCACCGAAACTCTTCTAAAGGCTGGTCACGAAGTTTGTTTGATTACCACTCTTCAGGCAGTTAAGCCACTTAGTCAGCCAAACTTGACTATCATCGAAATTAAAAATACTGCTGATTTGCTGCAAGTCATGAAAGATAAGGTTATGGATCACCAGGTCTTAATCCATTCCATGGCAGTATCAGACTACACTCCTGTATATATGACTGGGTTTGATGCACTTCAAGCTAGTCAAGATTTAACAGAGTTTTTAGATAGGAAGAATCAGGAAACAAAAATTTCCTCTAAAGATGACGTACAGGTGCTTTTTCTCAAGAAAAATCCTAAGATCATATCTCTTGTTAAAGCATGGAATCCCAGCATTCATCTGATTGGGTTTAAATTATTGGTTGATGTCAGTCGGGAACATCTGATTCAAATCGCTAGAGAAAGTCTTGAAAACAATCAAGCTGATTTGATTGTAGCAAACGACCTCACTCAGATTAACAGCGAGCAACACAAGGCTTACTTAGTCGAGAAAAATAGTGTTCAAACTGCTACTACTAAACAAGAAATTTCTGATTTACTCCTCGATAGAATCCTGAAATTTAATGATTAGAAAGGAATCATATGGCTAATATTACAATCGCTATTACTGGATCTATTGCCGCATACAAGACTGCTGATTTAGTTAGTTCTTTGAAAAAACAGGGGCATTCTGTGACCGTTCTTATGACTCAGGCTGCGACAGCATTTATTCAGCCTTTAACCCTTCAAGTCTTATCTCAAAACAGCGTGCATCTGGATGTTATGAAGGAACCATATCCTAACAAAGTTAATCATATCGAACTTGGAAAAGAAACAGATTTATTTATCGTAGTTCCTGCGACAGCCAATACAATCGCTAAATTAGCTCACGGTTTTGCTGACAATATGGTGACTGCTACTGCTCTTGCTTTGCCACACTTTGTACCCAAACTATTGGCTCCAGCTATGAACACAAAGATGTATGACCACCCTGCGACCCAAGCTAATCTTAAAACTTTAGAAGATTATGGTTATACAATTGTTTCTCCCAAAGATTCTCTACTCGCCTGTGGGGATACAGGTCGTGGTGCTCTCGCTGATCTCAAAACTATTTTACAAGAAATAAAGGATAAAATTCATGAAAAAACGCTCTAATATTGCTCCAATCGCTATCTTTTTTGCCATTATGATTGTTATTCATTTACTAAGCTCAATTTTATTTAATGTACTTCCCTTTCCAATCAAACCAACCATCGTTCACATTCCAGTAATTATTGCAAGTATTATCTACGGACCAAGAATCGGCGCAACCTTAGGTTTCCTGATGGGAATGCTTAGCTTAACGGTTAATACTCTCACAATCCTACCAACAAGCTATCTCTTCTCACCATTTGTACCAAATGGTAACTTTTATTCAGTTGTGATTGCAATTGTTCCTCGTATCTTAATCGGTTTGACCCCTTATTTCGTCTATAAACTACTAAAGGGAAGAGCTGGACTCATCTTTGCAGGTGCACTTGGCTCACTCACGAATACAGTTTTTGTCTTAGGCGGTATCTTCTTTCTCTTTGGTAATGTTTTTGATGGAAATATTCAAAAACTATTAGCGACTGTTATCTCAACAAATTCAATCGCAGAATTAATTATCTCGGCCCTCTTAACACTCGTCATTGTTCCGAGACTTGAAAAAATTAAACAATAAAAACTGTATCAAGAGATACAGTTTTTTTAATTATTACTGGGCTAAACGAGCTTCTTCTAAAATCTTTTCAATCTTTGTTGTCAGTAAATCAATTGCTACAGTATTGGTCACTCCTTCTGGAATAACGATATCTGCATAACGCTTTGTTGGCTCGATAAATTGATGATACATAGGTTTTACGACACCAAGATACTGATCAATAACGCTATCCAAACTACGACCACGCTCTTCCATATCACGCTTAATACGACGAATGATACGGACATCATCATCTGTATCAACGAAAATCTTGATATCCATCAAATCACGAAGACGTTTGTCTTCTAAAACCAAAATTCCTTCTACAATAAAGACATCTTGAGGTTCTTGGCGATAGGTTTTCGAGCTTCTTGTATGGGCAGCATAATCATAGGTAGGAATATCAACAGGACGCCCCGCCAATAATTCCTTAATTTGCGCAATCATCAAGTCAGTATCAAAAGCAAAAGGATGATCATAGTTTGTTTTGATACGCTCCTCAAAGGTTAGATGAGATTGATCTTTATAGTAGGAATCATGCTCAATCATGGCAATTTTTTCATTTGGGAAATGGGATAAAATTGCTTTAGAAACACTGGTTTTTCCTCCACCAGATCCCCCTGTTACTCCGATAATGATTGGTCTGTTTTGCATAGTTGCCTCCGTATTTTTCCTTTGTCTATTTTACCATATTTTTAGAAAATTTTACAGGATGACTTTTCAAATTAGAGTACAAAAAACCTTGTAGTTTAGTTCTACAAGGTTTTAATGTTTTTAATCAAAGTTAACGTATTCTTTTGAAAGTTCAAGAACTTCTTCCATTGTTGAACATTCAGTAAGAGCACGGTTAGCGTATTCTTGCATCTTAGCTGTGTCAAGTTTCTTCATCAAGCTACGTGTACGAAGTACTGAAGTAGCTGACATTGAGAACTCATCCAAGCCCATTCCGACAAGAAGTGGAACAGCTGTTTGGTCCCCAGCCATCTCACCACACATACCAGCCCATTTACCTTCAGCGTGAGCTGCTTTGATAACATTGTTGATCAAGCGAAGGATTGATGGATTGTATGGTTGGTAAAGGTATGAAACTTGTTCGTTCATACGGTCAGCAGCCATTGTGTATTGGATCAAGTCGTTTGTACCAATTGAGAAGAAATCAACTTCTTTGGCAAATTGGTCTGCAAGCATAGCTGCAGCTGGGATTTCAATCATGATACCAACTTGGATATCATCCGCAACAGCAACACCTTCAGCAACTAATTTTGCTTTTTCTTCTTCAAGGATACCTTTAGCAGTACGGAACTCTTTCAACAAAGCAACCATTGGGAACATGATACGCAATTTACCGTGAACAGATGCACGAAGCAATGCACGTAATTGCGTACGGAACATTTGGTTACCAGTTTCAGAGATAGAGATACGCAAAGCACGGTAACCCAAGAATGGATTCATTTCTTTAGGAAGATCGAAGTAAGGAAGTTCTTTATCCCCACCGATATCCATTGTACGAACGACAACAGGTTTACCGTTCATACCTTCAAGAACTGCTTTGTAAGCTTCGTATTGGTCGTCTTCCGTTGGGAAATCTTGAGAATCCATGTACAAGAATTCTGTACGGTAGAGACCAACAGCTTCAGCACCATTTTCGTTCACACCTTCAACATCTTTAGGTGTACCGATATTAGCTGCCAACTCAAAGTGTTTACCATCTGCAGTAACAGTTTTAGCATCTTTCAAAAGAGCCCATTCAGCTTTTTGTTTAGCGTAAGCTTCACCAGCTGCTTTGAATTCTGCAATTTGTTCTTCAGTTGGGTTGATAACAACTTCACCTGAAATACCTGAAACAGCCAAAATGTCACCATCTTTTACAAGTTCAGTGATGTTGTTTGTACCCAATACAGCTGCAATTTCAAGTGTACGAGCCATGATAGCTGAGTGACTTGTACGTCCACCAATGTTTGTCACAAAAGCTTTTACAAAGTTTTTGTCCAATTGAGCAGTATCAGATGGAGTCAAGTCATGTGCAATCACGATTACTTCTTCATTAATAGAAGCTGGGTTTGGCAGTTTCTTGCCAAGAAGATTTGCCAAAACACGTTTTGTAACGTCGCGAATATCCGCTGCACGTTCCTGCATGTATGGGTTGTCTTCCATGCCTTCGAAGATAGTGATAAACATGTCTGTAACTTCTTTCAGACCTGCTTCTGCATTTACTTTCTTAGCACGAATTGTTTCTTTAATCTGACCGATCAATTCAGGGTCAGCAAGAACCATCAAGTGAGCGTCAAATACTTGCGCCGCTTCTTCACCAAGCGTACCTACAGCCTTCTCGCGGATAAGAGAAAGCTCGTTTTGAGAAGCTTCAAGAGCAACATCCAAACGAGCCTCTTCTGCATTTGTATCTTCGACTGTAATAGTCTCGAATGATAAATCCGGTTGAACGAGTAGATATGCTTTAGCAACTGCAACACCATCAGATGCTGCGATTCCTTTAAGCATTTCTGTCATATCCTTATGCCAATCCTTCTTTTTCCATTGTTTCTGAGATAGCAGCGATAGCGTCATCAGCGTCTGCACCTTCAGCAGTGATTGTAACGTCAGCACCTTGACCAACACCAAGGCTCATAACACCCATGATAGATTTAAGGTTAACTGATTTACCTTTGTACTCAAGAGTAATATCTGAAGCAAATTTGCTAGCAGTTTGTACCAACAATGTTGCTGGACGTGCGTGAATACCTGTTTCTGCCACTACGTGGAAATCTTTAGAAGCCATAATTTGACTCTCCTTTAAATGTTTTCTTTTTGAGTTATATCTGATAACCCTTACAATTTGGTATTATATCACCTTCTAGGATTTTTTTCAAGTATTTTATGGGATTTCTTCTTTTTCCTTTCAGATAACTTGCTGAAAATCTTCTATTTTATGTATCAAAATACATCATGTAGTTTTTTATAATTTTAACATTTAGAAAACGCTGTTATTTATGGGTTTTATTTTTTACAATCACTATATATTGTGCTTGGATAACTCTCATCTGAAAAAAATCTACAATATTTAGTTTTTCTTCGTTGACAAAGATTTTTTTTCTGATATACTTAAGAAGTAATTAAATTTTGAAAGAGGAGTTACAGAATGGTAACCGTTTATTCTAAAAACAATTGTGTTCAATGTAAAATGACCAAACGATTCTTAGATAGTAACAAAATCGCATATCGCGAAATCAATCTTGATGAACAACCTGAATTTATTGAACAAGTTAAAGAGCTAGGCTTCAGCGCTGCTCCTATCATTCAAACACCAACTGAAGTTTTCTCTGGTTTCCAACCAGCAAAACTTAAAGAACTTGCTTAAGTATCAGGATTAAAAGCTTCTATGTCAATCTTAGAAGCCTTTCTTTTGTAATGAATTAAAGGAAATTTTATGGGATTAAAACAACTTGAGGACGTAACTTACTTCCGTCTAAATAATGAAATCAACCGTCCTGTTAATGGACAAATCATGCTCCACAAAGATAAAGAAGCCTTGGACGCTTTCTTTAAAGAAAATGTTGTGCCAAATTCTATGGTTTTTGATTCTATCACTGATAAAATCGATTACCTTATTAAACAAGACTATATCGAAACAGCGTTTATCAAGAAATATCGTCCAGAATTCTTAGTAGAGCTTTACCAATTTATTAAGGATCAAAACTTCCAATTCAAGTCTTTCATGGCAGCATACAAGTTTTACAATCAATATGCCTTGAAAACTAATGACGGAGAGTACTATCTTGAGAGCATGGAAGACCGTGTCTTCTTTAACGCTCTTTACTTTGCTGATGGTGACGAAGCTATCGCAATTGATATTGCCAATGAAATCATCCACCAGCGTTACCAGCCTGCTACACCTTCTTTCTTGAATGCAGGCCGTGCACGTCGTGGTGAATTGGTATCCTGTTTCTTGATTCAGGTAACAGATGATATGAACTCTATTGGACGTTCTATCAACTCAGCTCTTCAACTTTCACGTATCGGTGGTGGTGTCGGAATTTCCCTCAGCAACCTTCGTGAAGCTGGTGCACCTATCAAAGGCTATGAAGGAGCTGCTTCTGGTGTCGTACCGGTTATGAAGCTTTTCGAAGACAGCTTCTCTTACTCTAACCAACTGGGTCAACGTCAAGGGGCTGGGGTTGTTTACCTTAACGTCTTCCACCCAGACATTATTGCTTTCCTTTCTACTAAGAAAGAAAATGCTGATGAAAAAGTTCGTGTCAAGACTCTTTCACTTGGTGTTGTGGTACCAGATAAATTCTACGAATTAGCACGTAAGAATGAGGAAATGTACCTCTTCAGTCCTTATTCTGTTGAAAAAGAGTATGGTGTACCTTTTAACTACATCGATATCACAGAAAAATACGATGAATTGGTGGCAAATCCAAACATCCGTAAGACAAAAATTAAGGCCCGTGATTTGGAAACAGAAATTTCTAAATTGCAACAAGAATCTGGCTATCCTTATGTAGTCAATATCGATACTGCTAACCGTGCAAATCCTGTTGATGGCAAGATTATCATGAGTAACTTGTGTTCAGAAATTCTTCAAGTCCAAGAACCAAGTCTTATCAACGATGCGCAAGAATTCCTTCAAATGGGTACTGACGTTTCATGTAACCTTGGTTCAACCAACGTTGTAAATATGATGACATCACCTGACTTTGGACGTTCTATTCGTGCAATGGTTCGCGCTTTGACCTTTGTAACAGATAGCTCTCACATCGTTGCTGTTCCAACTATCGACCACGGAAATAGCCAAGCTCATACATTTGGACTTGGTGCTATGGGGCTTCACAGCTATCTTGCTCAGCAATTAATCGAATATGGATCACCTGAGTCTGTTGAATTTACAAGCATCTACTTTATGCTTTTGAATTACTGGACTTTGGTAGAATCAAACAATATTGCACGTGAACGTGGTATTACCTTCCACAACTTTGAGAAATCAGACTATGCAAATGGTACTTATTTCGATAAGTATACGTCTGGTCAATTTGTTCCAAAATCTGATCGTGTTAAAGAACTCTTTGAAGGAATCTTTATCCCGTCTGCATCTGATTGGGCTGAACTTCGCGATAAAGTTAAAGAAGATGGACTTTACCACCAGAACCGTCTTGCTGTTGCGCCGAATGGTTCTATCAGCTACATCAATGACGTGTCTGCTTCTATCCACCCAATCACTCAACGTATTGAAGAACGTCAAGAGAAGAAAATTGGTAAGATTTACTATCCTGCTGCAGGATTATCAACTGAAACTATTCCTTACTACACTTCTGCCTATGACATGGATATGCGTAGAGTTATCGATGTCTATGCTGCTGCAACTGAGCACGTAGACCAAGGGCTTTCACTTACTCTCTTCATGCGTAGTGATATCCCAACAGGTCTTTACGAATGGAAGAAAGAGAACAAACAAACAACACGTGACCTATCTATCCTTCGTAACTACGCCTTTAACAAGGGCATTAAGTCTATCTACTACGTTCGTACCTACACAGATGACGGCGGTGAAGTTGGTGCTAACCAATGTGAAAGCTGTGTGATTTAAGTCGAAGTTCATTTTTAAGGTAACAATCATGAAAAACCTAATTTTAGAATCTGTTAAAATTATAAAAGAAGTTAAGTGGGATTATGCTAAAATGGCTCAACTTACAAAATTATGGGGAGGGCCAAAAAAAGCAGCTGCTATACTTATTTCTTTGGGGACTGCTCTAGGTGCAGTAGCAACTATCAGTTTTCAAAAAGTATATAAAAATTTTCTTTCTAAACTTCAAACAAGCAAGAATAAAAACACCTTAAACAATGAAATCAATCAACTAATTCAACAAAAAACTGATGATTACTTAGTCGAAGTACAAAAAAGAAAAGAAAACAATCAAAGTACAGATGACATTGATGAGGAATATAACAATTCTATACAACAACTTTTAGATAGCAAACAAAAATGAATATTTCAGAAGGAATTTTATAAAATGGAAACTTACTACAAAGCCATTAACTGGAATGCCATCGAAGATGTCATCGATAAATCAACATGGGAAAAACTAACTGAACAATTTTGGTTGGATACACGTATTCCCTTATCTAATGACTTAGATGACTGGAGAAAGTTATCAAATAAAGAAAAAGACTTGGTAGGAAAAGTCTTTGGCGGTTTGACACTTTTGGATACCATGCAGTCTGAAACAGGGGTTCAAGCGTTACGTGCAGATATCCGTACACCACATGAGGAAGCTGTGTTTAACAACATCCAATTTATGGAATCTGTCCACGCTAAATCTTATTCTTCTATTTTCTCAACCTTGAATACCAAGACTGAGATTGAAGAAATCTTTGAATGGACTGATACAAACCCATATCTTCAGAAAAAGGCACAAATCATCAATGAGATTTACCTTAACGGAACACCACTTGAAAAGAAAGTGGCTAGTGTATTCCTTGAAACCTTCCTCTTCTACTCTGGTTTCTTCACTCCACTCTACTATCTAGGAAATAACAAGTTGGCAAACGTTGCTGAAATCATCAAACTCATCATTCGGGACGAGTCAGTTCACGGAACATATATTGGTTATAAATTCCAACTTGGTTTCAACGAATTACCAGAAGAAGAGCAAGAAAAGTTAAAAGACTGGATGTACGACCTGCTCTACACTCTTTATGAAAATGAGGAAGGTTATACAGAGAGTTTATATGATGGTGTTGGTTGGACTGAAGAAGTGAAAACATTCCTTCGCTACAACGCCAATAAAGCTCTTATGAACCTAGGACAAGATCCTCTCTTCCCTGACTCAGCTGACGATGTAAACCCAATTGTTATGAATGGAATTTCAACTGGTACATCCAACCACGACTTCTTCTCTCAAGTTGGTAATGGTTATCTACTTGGTGAAGTCGAAGCTATGCAGGACGATGATTATAACTACGGATTAGACTAATTAAAAAATATAAAAACATCTGAGTTAAAAACAAACACAGATGTTTTTTGTTTTTGTTTATTTTTGTTTTATTTAAGTTGCTTAGATGTTTAAAATGTGATAAAATGATATTGGATATGGGGGTGATTCAATGCTAAAACAAGAAAAACTAGATGTGATTTTAGAGATTGTCAATACAAGAGGAACCATCACAGTCAAAGAAATAATGAATCGTTTAGATATTTCTGATATGACTGCTCGACGTTATCTGCAAGAGTTAGCTGACAAAGATCTACTTGTTCGAGTGCATGGAGGCGCTGAAAAACTTCGTTCTGGTTCTCTATTAGCAAATGAACGCTCGAATGTCGAAAAGCAAGGTCTTCAGATTGCTGAAAAACAAGAAATCGCAAAGTTTGCTGGTCATTTAGTCGAAGAAAGAGAAACGATTTTTATCGGTCCAGGTACTACTCTTGAGTTTTTTGCGCGTGAACTTCCAATAGATAATATTCGTGTGGTAACAAATAGCCTTCCTGTTTTCATTATCTTGAATGAACGAAAACTGACTGATTTAATTTTGATTGGTGGAAATTATCGAGAAATCACCGGTGCCTTTGTCGGAACCTTAACGCTCCAAGATATCGAAAGTCTTCAATACTCTAAAGCTTTTGTTAGTTGCAATGGTATAAAAGATCATGCTATCGCTACTTTTAGCGAAGATGAAGGCGAAGTCCAAAAGCTAGCATTAAATAATGCTAATAAAAAGATTCTTCTTGCTGACCACAGTAAATTTAATAAGTTTGATTTTTATACTTTCTATAATATCGCTGATATTGATACGATTATTTCAGATTCAAAACTTAGCCAAGAAACCCTAAAAACTTTGTCCAAACAAACAAAGATTATTAAATCGACACCTTAAAAAGTCTCACCATTGGTGAGACTTTTTTATCGTTACATTTACTCAATAACTCCTGTTTCAGCTACTTTCTTGTACCAATGAGCTGATTTCTTAGGATAACGTTCTTGTGTATCGAAATCAACGTAGAAGAGTCCGTAACGTTTTTCATAACCATTAGACCATGAGAAGACGTCCATGAGTGACCAGATGAAGTATCCTTTGACGTTTGCACCATCGGCAATCGCATCAGACAATACTTCCAAATGTTGTTTCACATAATCGATACGGCCATCATCGTAAACAGTGTTGTCCACAAATTCATCTTTGTATCCAAGTCCGTTTTCAGTGATGTAGATCTTCTTATAGTTTGGATAATCCTCCTTCACACGCATGATCTGATCATATAGCCCTTGAGGATAAATGATCCAGTCCCAGTCAGTGCGAGGTACATAATCAGGAGCTACACGACGACCAACACCTTTGATTTGGTATTTAGAGCTTCCTTTTTCCCCTTTACCATTGTGGATGATCTCAGTTTCACCATCAAATGCTTCCATCCAATCACTCATGTAGTAGTTAATTCCAAGGAAGTCATTCAGGTCTTTAGCTGCTTCAAGTGCTGCAAAGTCTTCGTCCCGAAGATCCAGACTACCACCATTAACAGACAAAATGTGGTTTACACCTTCCATGGTTGCATCTGAATAGTGTCCAAGGTAGGTTGCATCCAAGATAAATTTGTTGTGGATGATATCTTCCAACTCAGCCGCACGTACGTCTGCAGGATTTTTAGGATCCAATGGATACTTAGTTGGAAGGGCGTGAACAACCCCGATTTCACCTTTGTAGCCTTTGTCTTTGTACAATTTCACAGCTCGTGCATGAGAGACCATCATGTTGTGGTGTGATTGGAAGACTTTGGCAAGATCATATTGAATGCCTGGAGGGAATTTACCAACCAAGTATTGACCATCACCAATTGGGCCAATTTCATTGAAAGTTGTCCAGTAGTTTACCTCTGGAAACTCTTCAAAACAGAAAGCGGCATAATCTACAAAGTGTTCTATATTTTCGCGGTTTAAGAAATCTCCATTTGAATGAAGATCTTCTGGTGTGTCAAAATGATGCAAAGTCACAAATGGTTCAACATGACGCTTGTGGCATTCAGCAAATAGTTCATGGTAGAATTCAACACCTTTTTCATTTACTTCGCCGTAGCCCGTTGGGAAAATACGAGACCAAGCGATCGAAATCCGGATACCATTGACGCCATATTCTTCAGCCAACTGTAAGTCTACTGGATATTTATGGTAGAAATCACTTGCTGGTTCTGCTGTATACCAATAGTTATCTGCTAAGTATTTGTCCCAAGCAACTGGTCCTTTTCCGTCAGTATGGGTAGCTCCTTCTGCTTGATAGGCAGCTGTTGCCCCACCAAAAATAAAATCTTTAGGAAGTGTTTTTGTCATTTTTTCACCTATTTCTTGATTGTATAAAATGAAAAGTGAGGGGAGAGGAGTTAGTGAGCCATCCATCTCCATCTCACTTTTTGTTCCAAGCCACCGAATTGTGACATGAGGAGGTAAAAACGATATATTTTTACCGACGAATTAACAAGGCGATTAGGAAAATCGCCATAGCGATTTCCGTTACGATAGGAGACTGTTTCACAGTCCCTATCGTTAATCGAATTGAGCCTGAACGAATGCAAGAGCGCCTTTACCATCACGAGTCAACTTGATGTATTGAGCTCCTTCAGTCTTAGCCAATTTGATTCCAAGTTTATCTGTTTCAGCCTTCATATCCTCAAAGTTTGAAGCAACCTGAGGCGCCAAGATAACAAGGTCAAATTCTGGCAACATTTCACGGTGGGCTCCATAGCCACCTGCTGCAGCTTTAACTGGAACTTTATACTCTTCTGCGGCTTTATTCAAAGCATTGGCAAGAAGACCACTTGTTCCTCCACCCGCACAAAGAACGAGGACGTTTGTTTCTTCAGTAATTGTATTTTGTGCTGATTCTACTCCAGCTTTTGCAAGAATAGCATCTGCTTTTGCAGTGTTAAAGTTTGCAGCTACTTTATCTTTTAATTCATCATTAGCTTTACCTGAACGTTCTTCTTCAAGAATTTGTTCATCATAAACCTTGAGGAATGGATAGTAGATAGCAATATCTACTACAATTAACAATGCTGCAAGAGCGAATGATAAGAACTGGAAGTTTGTACCAAGAACAATACCAAGAGGTCCTGGTGTAGTCCATGGAAGGTTGGCAGTAAATGAGTTCATGCCAAGTGTTTCAATAAAGAACTTAAAGATCCATACGTTTGCAATTGGTGCAAAGATGAATGGGATAAAGAAGATCGGGTTCAAAACAAGTGGTGCACCAAACAAGATTGGTTCGTTTACACCAAAGAATGTAGGAACTACTGAAGCGCGTCCAATAGCACGATTTCGTTTCGATTTACATAACCACATAAACATGAATGGAACCACAAGAGTTGCCCCTGTACCACCCATAGTAACGATAAACATTTGTGTACCAGATGTAAGGATCTTATCAGCGTGCATACCTTGTTGAAGAAGGTTCAAGTTGACTTCGGCATTTGCATAAGTAATCGCTGCAATCGCAGGCTCAACGATAGATGGGCCGTGAATACCAATAAACCAGAAGAATGCAAAGGCACCGAAAATAATCGTAATACCAACATAACCGTCTGCTGCTGAGAATAGAGGCGCAAAGAATTTACCGATTGATTCTGCTACGCTTGCACCAACAAAATGACGAGCAAGTAAGTCAAGACCGTATAGGGAAACGACAGAAAGCGTAAATGGAATAACATCTTTAAAGACCTGTGAGATATTTGGTGGAACTTCGTCAGGCATTCGAATAGTAACATTATTCTTCACACAAACCTTATAGATTGCTACAGTCACAAAGGCTGCTAGGAAAGCTGAAAGCAAACCTTTTGTTCCGAGGAAACCTGTTGCAAAGCCCCCTTCAATTGGGTCAGCTGCCAACATCAATAACCCAACAATAGCAGCTAATAGAGTTGACATATAGTTGATTTGGTTAGTTTTTTCCATGCTACGGTTAACAGAGTCTGTTAAAGATTTAGCAGTTGTACCAGCAACCAAAAGTGCGAGAATACCCATTGAATAACTGTAGGGTTTCATCAAAAGTGCTACTACTTCATCAGACCATTTAAAGCCCCAAGAGTTTGGAACAAAGGCAATCAAGATAAAAATACTTGAGAAGAGAATGACTGGCATTCCAGCGATAAATCCATCACGAATAGCACGAAGATAGATATTTCGAGATAGCTTTTCAAAGAAAGGCTTCCCTTTCTCGATATAGGCAATTAACTTATTCATTATTTAGCTCCTCTTTTATAAAGTTCAATTAAATGGTGCATCAAATCTTTTAACAAAATAGTTGTCATCAAGTGATCTTGGCCATGCATCATGGTCACGCTATAAGCCAAATCATCACCTGCAGCTTCCTTGGTTAAAAGACTTGTTTGCGCGTGGTGTGCTTCAGCGATACAGCTACCAGCTTCCACAACTAAGCTATCCGCTTTCGCAAAATCACCAGCTTCAGAAGCCTTCAAAGCTTCCAATAATTTTGAACGAGCATCGCCAGCATAGGCTACGATTTCAAAACCTAACAATGTTACTTCTTCTCTATTCATGATAGAATTCTCCTTATATATTTTTTAGTAGATGTTATGACAATAAACGTTGAATGTGTAGAACAAGATAAACTCGTTCACTCTTGTAAAGGTCAAGACCAGTTTCCTGAGCAATGACTTCATAAATTTTGCTACCAATTTCGAATGCTTCTGGATAAGTATTCTTTATATGTTCTTCCATATCGAGCAAGGATTGATTATCATCGCGACTACGATCCAGATAATCCAAGAAATAATTGAGATGAATCATAAAGCGATCGTAAAAATTATTATTTTCAGGTGTTCGCTGGATTTTATAACTCTTCAAAACGCTTTCAACCCTCTTTAAAATTTCCTTTCTCTTATCAATCGACTCAACAACTTCGACTTTATTCTCACCTTCTGCATTGATGAAGTGATAAGCGATACGAATGATCTCGTCTTCAGGAAAATTTTCTGTCAGTTTTTGACGATAGATTTCAAAAGCTTCTTGTGCAATCTGGAAAGCGATAGGATATTTGGCAGAAATATCAGGCAAGTTACTATCCTTATAACGCCCTTGACTAATAGCCTGATAAGAACAATAGATATGGTCTGTCAGAGTGACGTAGAGATACTCTTGGACAGGATATTGATATTTTTTAGAAAGATTATCAATTATCTCATAAGTAACCGTAATAAAATCAAGCGGTACATCCTTGAGAAGAGCCATAAAATTTTCTCGCGACTCTTCTGTTTTCATCCGGAAAACTTTTTCAACCTGATCCTCAGAAATCAAATCTCCCTTCTTCTTACCGAACGAAATACCCTTACCAATTACGATCAACTCCTCTCCCTTACTATTACGCACAAGAGAAACATTGTTATTCATTGGATTTAATATCCGATACATGGCAACCTCCTTGCCCTATTATTTAAGTTTTGTGAGCATAAAAAATGACCACAAATGAACTCAGAAAATATACATCTGAGTCATCTGTGATCATGCCTAATATTACTTAGTAACACTCACTTTGTATTAACTTGTGACTTTAGTATATCACAAGAATGATTTTTTGTAAACCTTTACATACAACTTTTTTTAAAATGTTTTAAAGTTTTTTTACCAGGTTTTAGGACATAAAGGGGGAAGTTTACACACGTTCAGTCCATGAAGTTGCTGTTGTTTGAAGAACCTTGTTGAGTTCGTCAATGTTCTCAAATCCAGTTGTACGAAGCCATTCGCGGGCTGCTGCTTCACCATCTTTGATATAAGCCTCAACAGATCCAGCCCATGTTGCACGTCCACAAAGAACACCATTGAAGTTTGCGCCTGATTCGTGGGCAAAGACAAGAGTTTCTTGGAAGAGCTTAGCAGATACACCTGCACTCAAGTAGATGTATGGAAGGTTAGTTGCTTCATCTTGCGCTTTGAAGAATGCTGCTGCTTCTTCACGTGTATGAACGATTTCTCCATCACCAAAGCCTTCAACGTATTTCACGTTAACTGGAACTTCTACTTTCAAGACATCGATGTTGAAACGTGGGTCTGAGAAGACTTTCATGGCACCAATAACCTTGTGAGGTTTCACTTTAGCGTATTCTGCAGAACCTGCGTCAGCAATCTTTTCATCGTAAGCCAAGATTTCAAGGAAGAATGGAATATCTTCAGCCACACACTCAGAACCGATACGTTCAATGTAGGCTTGTTTTTGTTGGTTAAGTTCGTCAGAGCTATCTACGTCATAGTAAAGCAAGAACTTAACTGCATCTGCACCTTGTTCTTTGATACGTTTTGCAGACCAAACATCCAAGCAGTCTGGCAAACGTTTTGTGCTTGTTGTGTCGTAGCCTGTTTTTTCATAAGCAAGAAGAAGACCTGCATTTGGAGCAAGTGCTTTTGTAGCAGGAAGTCCATACTCAGGATCAAGAAGCATTGATGAAGCGTATTTTGTCAATTCATCCGCAACTAACACTTTAAGTTCTTCCATTTGAGCTACTGTTGGCTCTTCTGTTTGGTATTGAGCCATGAGACGTTTCAAAGCACCACGTTGGTCAAAAGCAAGAGCTGAGATGATACCATTTTCATCTGAGAGTTTTTGCAAACATGCACGTTTATTTTCTGTTAAAACCATTTTATACCTCTTTCACTACTAGTTGGTCATATAGGCCTTGATAGTTAGCCATATTGACATGACCGGTCACTTTTTCTTGAGCATTAAGCATACCAAGGACATTCGCCTTAGTCAGCAATTCTTGATCAGATTCTTTATGGAAAAGACCTGATGCAATACCTGCAACGGTTGAATCACCTGACCCAACTGGGTTTACAACTTGTATTCTTGGAATATCCACTTTATAGAAAGTGTCCCCGTGTTTTGCAAAGGCACCATTAGCACCTAAGGAAACGATGATCCACTCAATTCCTTCAAATAGGGGCTCTTGAAGAACCTCTTTTAATTCATCCAAGTCTTTAGAAATTTCTCTTCCTAAAAGTTGAGACAATTCTTCATTATTTGGCTTGATAACCGTTGGTTTATGTGGAGATTCAAGAACCGCCTGAAGTGCAGCTCCTGAACAGTCCAAGACAACAGGTTTACCAGCTTGGTTAGCAAGTTCAACTAGACTAGCATAATAGTCAACAGGAAGTCCTGCTGGTAGACTACCTGAAATGGCTACTACCTCTACAGTCTCTATAAGTTCCTTGAAATGAGCCAAGAAATCTTGACCTTCTTGTTCTTGAACTTTAGGACCTTTTTCTAGGATTTCTGTTTGGTTTTCTCCATGTAGAATTGCAATACAGTTACGGGTTTCACCTTGAATAGAGAAGAAACGTTTGCTTACTTTATTATCAATATTTTCTACTAAAAAATCACCAAGTTTACCACCAACAAGTCCTGTTGCGACTACAGAATCACCAAATTCTGATAGAACTCGTGTAACATTGAGACCTTTACCACCCGCTGTTTTCGTAACATCGACAACACGGTTGACAGTGTCAATTTTTAATTCATCCAAAGGATAGGAAATATCAATGGATGGGTTCATTGTGACTGTTAAAATCATGAGTCACCTCTTAGTCGTGATATTCACCGCGATCCCATTTTTCAAGGAATTCTGTAAAGAAGTTGGCATCAGTTTGGTGATCGTTATGAGTTTCAACGTGTTGAATTTTAGCGATCAATTTTTTGTTTTCTTCAGATGGTTTGTATTCAGCGTTGATGAAAGCTTCAATGATATCGCACATAAGCAATTCACCAGTGATTTTACCACCAAATCCGATAACGTTGGCATTCAATTGTTCTTTAGCGTAAAGAGCTGTAGTCATATCACGAACCAAAGCAGAACGAACACCTGGAACTTTGTTAACAGCGTTATTGATACCTACACCAGTACCACAGATACATACACCAAGATCAGCTTGGCCACTAACTACTGCTTCACCAACTTTTTTACCAAAGATTGGGTAGTGAGTACGAGCGTGGTCATAAGTACCAAAGTCGATGACTTCATGTCCTTTTGATTTCAAAAATTCTGAAACCGCCATTTTTTCATTAGTTACGATGTGGTCACATCCAATTGCAATTCTCATTTTTATCTTACCTTTCTTTCGTTATAAAAATTAGCACATTTTGTTCAACATGTCGACACGAATCTGGTGACGACCGCCGTCGTACTTACCGTTTACAAAGCCTTTAGCGATGTTCTTAGCCAATTCGTCACCAACGAGTTGAGCACCCATAGTAATCATACGTGAGTTGTTGTGACCACGAGTCATATAAGCTGAACGTTCGTCAGATACTTCTGCAGCAACCATTCCCTTGATTTTAGTAGCAACCATAAATGGACCTGCACCATAAGCATCAATGACAATACCAAGGTTTTGTTCTTCTTTTTTAACTTCTTCAGCAACTGCAAGAGTTACATCAACGAAGTCTTGACCTTCAGCTGTAACATCCACAACGTGGAAGTTTTCTTTTTCCAAGAAATCTTTCACGACTTCTTTCAATCTCAAACCTGCAGCATCTGCACCAATAACAATAGACATATTGTATACTCCTTTTTTATATAGACCAGTAAAAATATTTTGGTTCTGGAAAGAAAATGACCATCACCAAGTAGTTACTAGTAGTTTTTGTTGACTATTTTAGTTTAAGAATGATTCATCTAATCACTCTTTGTAACTTCTCCTTGGAGAAATTGGAAGAATAACTTGTTAAAACAAACACAAATTGTTCTTTCTAAACATAATATACTACTATTGTTTAAAAAAGTCAACAGTTTATGTTTGTTTTTGTTTATTTTTTAGAAAATTTCTATATCAAAACCAATTTGATCACTTTGACCTGGATTTAAGATTCGAACATTTTTCTTATCTTCTAGATGATCTCCCTCTTCGAGTGAAGTTGACAAACCTGACCAAGGTTCCAGAGCAAGGAAGGGACCTTTATTAAGCGTTGACCAAACGATGAGGTTTGGAAACTCTTTAAAGTCTAGTTTTAATCCCTTATCATGCTTACGTGACCGTAAGGAAACAGAGCGAGAGGCTAACTCATCTAAAGTCACAGCATCATAGCTAAAGAAATCATAGTTTAGATCCAATTCTTTTTGATCTTTTAACCAGCTACTTCTATCTTGAAAATCTAACATCCCTGTTTCTGGGAATGGCTTAGGAACTGTACAAGTTTCTGGCTTTTCAAATTCAAGATAGTAGTCTTCATAAGCCTCACCATCAAATAAAGGACAGTTAAAGCCAGGATGTCCACCAATAAAGTAAGGCATTTTCTTATTTGTTTCCTTATTGGTAACTTGATACTGTGTTCGAATAGTATTTCCAGTAACAGAATAAGTTATTTCTAGACGAAAATGATAGGGATAATTCTCATACATTTCTTGGTCATCTTCGATAGCAAAGGTGACTGAGTTCTCTGTTTGTTCCACTAATTCAAATTCTTTTTTTCGAACCAATCCATGACGTGGAATTTTACCTTTTACTTGACTACCATCTTCTTGCTCATAAAAGACAGTATCATTTCTAACGGATCCACAAATTGGAAATAGAACAGGTGCTTGTCCACTCCAGTAAGTTGGATCTCCCTGCCACAAATACTCAATTCCATCTTTGTCTTTTATTGAAGAAAGTGCACCACCAAAAGTTTGAAACTGTACACTTAACTGTTCTGTTTTTAATTCAATCATTAGAATTACCTCCATTTATTTAAGGCCTAAAAAACTAGGCTGTCGACTCCAGATTTGGAAACTGACAACCTAGTTTTTACAATTTACATTTTTAGGAGCGAATTATTTTGCGTTTGCTGCGTATTCTTCATTACGTTTGATCATTTGTTTTCTGTACCATGCAAAGATACCAACGTAGAATACTAGGAATACTAATGCGCCAAGGATAGCTTTGATATCACCAGTTGTAGCGTTACCAATTGCCCAACCAAATAGTTTTTCGATTGGTCCTTCAAGAGTTGAGTGAGTAATCAATTGAGTTTGGCTTACACCTTCTGGGAAGGCACCTACACCTTTAGCAAGTTCTGTTGCAAATGGTGCGATAAGTGTACCTGAAAGAAGGAAGAGTGGCAACAAGAGTGTTCCGAAGATAATCATACGGAGCAATTTACCACGAGTAACTACCAAGAGAGCTGGAGTTACACCCATTGCGATGATACCAGCAAGTGGCAAGATACCATTTCCGACATTTGAAAGAAGCACAGCTTCAACCAACATGATTGGAGCAAGTACGTTGGCACAAGCCCAGATTTCAGCACGACCAGCGATAAATGGCCAGTCAAGACCGATGTTGAATTTACGTCCTTGAAGACGTTTAGTAGCAACGTTTGTAATACCTTGTGAAAGTGGTTCTACGGCTGCGATGAACCATGAACCGATCAATGAGAAGAGCTCCAAGCAGACACCAGCAGTCAAACCAAGTGACAACCAACCTTTAATTACATATTCCCATTTTTCAGCCCCTTCAACACCTGCAACCGGATGTGGAGTACCCATCAAACCGATAACGATACCAAGGATGAAACCGATGAAGAATTTAGATCCCCAGAAACCGATTCTCTTGTTCAATTTAGCAGCGTCAAAGTCGTATTTATCAAGACCTGGGAAGAGTTTATCAAAAATCTTATCCAAAACCATGATAACTGGGTTCATCATGTAGTTCATGTGAGTTGAAGTCATTGGTGATGAACTTGGTGCGTTAAGAAGGTCATCAAATGTTGGTTTCATCAAGTCAGAGTTGATAATTTTAAGAACCCCAACAAGAACAACTGCTGCAGTCGCGATGAAGAGTGAAACTCCTTGGCTAACTCCATTGTTGTCAGCGTACCATTTGATCAAAAGACCTGTGATAGACAAGTGCCAGATATCAAAGATATCGACGTCAAGTGTATCAGTTTTCTTCATTGCAAGCATTACAATGTTGACGATCAACATCACAAGCAAGAAGTAAAGTGTCCAAGCTGAACCCCAAGTGATTGTAGCAAGTGGTGCCCAACCAACGTCGGTAATATTCAATTGAATACCAGTGTTTTCAACGAATTTTGCAAGAGACGCTGAGAAAGCACCATTTAACATACCGATGATAGCACCGATACCAGTAAGAGCGATGGCAAGTTTGATACCACCTTCAAGCGCTTTGGAGAATTTCACTCCAAAAAGTAGAGCCAATAATGTCAAAATGATCAGCATGATGATCGGTCCACCCATTTCCAAGATAGGTTTGAACAGCTTATTGGCTAGTTCGATAATGATATCCATAATTTTCCTCCCTTTATTTTTATGGAATATTTACAAATTAATAATTAACTTAGACCATGTTCTTTGATAGCTGCTTCAATATTGTCATAAACTGGAGCGCTCATAGCTGGAATACGGAACAAGATTGGTCCTGCTTCAACAACTGGGATACCTGGTTCAAAACCTAAATCAGTAGCAGCGATTGGTGTGAAGATATCATAACCTTTAATCAAGTCTTCATTGACATCTTTTACCATAACAGCATCACATTGAACATCGTACCCACGGTTAGAAAGTTCTTCTTCAAGAGCACTTTTAATTTGGTGGCTTGAGTTAACACCTGCACCACAAGCAGCAAGAATTTTAATCATTTGGATTTCCTCCGTTTTTATATAAAAATTATTAACAAATTAAGCAGTCGCTTCTGAGATATATTGGAACAAAGCTTCAGGTTCCGTAATCTTAGACAGCGCTTCAAGATGACCATTGCCTGTAAAGAAGTCCATCAACTGTGCAAGTATATTTGTTTGACTTGAACTTGAATTGTTGATGATAAAGAAGAGTAATGATACTTCTACTTCCTTATCAGGAGCAATCATATTGTGGAACGTGACTGGTTTCTCTAGACGAACCACGACAACATTTTCAGTTAGATTATGAATTGTATCAGTATGAGGGATAGCTACGTTAGGCAAATCCTTCCCTAAAAACTCCATATCCAAACCAGTTGGGAACGATTTTTCACGTTCAATCAAGGCCGATCGATAGGTCTCTGTAACAACTTTCTTTTCTTCCAATAGGGTTGCAACTTGATCGAAAAGTTGCTCTTGATTATCTGCTTCTAAGCAAAAGACTAAGTCTTTGTCAAAGAAATGATCTAATCCCATGACCTTCTCCCTTCATATTTAACTTTTATGGTACAAGTATAACACTATATGAAACCGTTGTCAATGTTTTTTTGTTGTATTTTGTTTGATTTTTATTTTTTTGTTTACGAATTAAACATTTAATGATTTCAAACATATTTTTATAATTTTCTTAATAAGTATAATAAAAAAACAGGAATGACTCCTGTTTTCACGATGTTAACTCTTTTTATTGGTCCAACTTTCTTCCACCATTGGAAGGAGATTTTTTAATACCTCTGGAACACCTTCCAGAGAAACATATCTAAACTTGCCATCATCGGATTTAAATACCCAGATAATTAGATATTTCCCATTCTTAGCAATACAGTTTACTACGTAGGCCTCATAGCCTCCGATAGTTGATTTTGACCCCCATACCTTGGAGAAGTCTTGACTTTTCTGTTTAGATTCATAAATGCTAGTTGAAATTTGAACAGTTTCAAGCGCTGCATATTCACTTTCACTAATACCAAACTGCTCAGGTTTAAAGGTATTGAGAGTTACAATATTGACATCCGTTCCATCACAGTACTGAATGTCATCTCCACCTTCAATTTCTTTGAAATGAACCCATGATTTAGGAATTTTCACATATCCATAATCATCAGATCCAACTATTTGAGTTTCTTCCGTCTGTTTTTGCGATGAACTAGGCTCTTGACTTGAAACTTCTTGAACACTAGAAGATGCTTCTGTCTTTACTTCATTTGTCTTTTCTGAATGACTACAAGCAATTAGACCAAGACTGCAAAGTAAAAGTGTAGATAAAGTTATTATTTTTTTCATGATAACTCTCCTTTCCCTTCTATTTTAAAGCAAGAAGAGAAAAGTGTCAAAAAATTACTGTATTTTGAAAATTTACAAAATACAGTAATTGATTTCTTATACTAGATGCCATTCTCACCTATCAACTATTCTTCATCCATGCTCAAGACACTAAGAAAGGCTTCTTGTGGTACTTCAACTGAGCCGATAGATTTCATTCGTTTCTTACCAGCTTTTTGTTTTTCTAGGAGTTTACGTTTACGAGAAACGTCACCACCGTAACACTTGGCAAGTACGTTCTTACGAAGGGCCTTGATATCTGTACGAGCCACAATCTTATGTCCAATAGCTGCTTGAATTGGAACTTCAAATTGTTGACGAGGAATGATTTTCTTGAGCTTGTCAACGATGAGTTTTCCACGTTCATAAGCAAAGTCTTTGTGAACGATAAAGCTGAGAGCATCCACCTTATCACCATTAAGAAGGATATCCATTTTAACCAACTTAGATGGACGATACTCTGACAATTCATAGTCAAAGCTTGCATAACCGCGTGTTGAAGATTTGAGCTTATCAAAGAAGTCAAAGACAATCTCAGCTAGTGGGATTTGATAGATAACATTGACACGATTGTCATCAATATAATCCATCGTCACAAAGTCACCACGTTTGCGCTGAGCTAGCTCCATCACTGCTCCGACAAATTCTTGCGGTACCATAATTTGTGCTTTAACATATGGTTCTTCAATGGTCGCAATCTTTGTAGGATCTGGGAACTCAGATGGGTTAGACACATCCATAGACTCCCCATCAGTCTGATTAACCTTGTAGATAACAGACGGAGCCGTCATGATGAGGTCGATGTTGAACTCACGTTCCAAACGTTCCTGAATAACATCCATATGAAGAAGTCCAAGGAAACCACAACGGAAACCAAATCCAAGAGCCTGGGATGTTTCTGGTTCGAACTGCAAGCTAGCATCATTTAGTTGCAATTTTTCAAGAGCTTCACGAAGGTCGTTGTATTTGTTAGACTCGATTGGATAGAGACCTGCGAAAACCATCGGATTCATCTGCTTGTATCCAGAAAGTGGTTCAGTCGCTGGATTTGTCGCCAAGGTTACTGTATCACCGACACGTGTGTCCTGAACTGTCTTGATAGATGCCGCGATATAACCAACATCACCTGTCGCAAGAAAATCACGTCCTACAGCTTTAGGTGTGAAGATTCCGACTTCAGTTACATCGAAGGTCTTACCATTGCTCATAAGCTGAATCTTATCACCAGGTTTGACTACCCCATCCATGACACGCACTTGGAGGATAACCCCACGGTAAGCATCGTAAACTGAGTCGAAAATCAAGGCTTTCAATGGTGCTGACACGTCACCAGTTGGGGCTGGTACTTTCTCGACAATTTGCTCGAGAATTTCTTCGATACCGATGCCCGCTTTGGCTGAAGCCAGTACTGCTTCGCTAGCGTCTAGACCAATAACATCTTCGATTTCTGTACGCACGCGCTCTGGATCTGCTGCTGGTAGGTCAATTTTATTGATAACTGGAAGGATTTCCAAATCATTATCCAAAGCAAGATAGACGTTTGCCAGGGTTTGAGCCTCAATTCCTTGGGCGGCATCGACTACTAAGATAGCACCCTCACAAGCAGCTAGAGAACGTGATACCTCATAAGTGAAGTCCACGTGTCCTGGTGTGTCAATCAAGTGGAAGATATAAGTCTCACCATCTTTAGCCGTATAATTAAGCTCGATAGCATTAAGCTTGATCGTAATTCCACGCTCACGCTCTAAATCCATACTATCAAGAAGTTGGGCCTGCATTTCGCGACTGGAAACTGTCTCAGTCGCCTCCAAAATACGGTCTGCTAGTGTTGACTTTCCATGGTCAATATGGGCGATAATAGAGAAGTTACGAATCTTCTCCTGTCGTTTTTTCAATTCTTCTAAGTTCATCATTCTCTTCCTTTCAGGGTATCTATTAATTATAAATTGTTTTTAACATTTTGACAAGACCATACCCTGTTAGGAGTACTAATCTTCAGCAACAAAGCCATCATTTTCAATGAAGTAATGTTCTGTCATACCTTGGTCGGTAAAGACAATCCCATGAAGAACACCGCCGTAGACAGCACCTCCATCCATTCCAATCTTACCGTCTTCTGTTATCCAGAGTTCAGATGTGCCAGGTTTTTGATCCAACAAACCATAGACTGGTGTATGCCCAAAGACAATGGTTTTTCCAGTGTGATTAGGTGCTTCGTGAAATGGTTTTCTGAGCCAAACTTTCTTGTAATCTGTCGTTTCATGCCAATCATCCAAAGTCAAATCAATACCAGCATGTACAAAGATATACTTATCTGTTTCAATGACAAAAGGCATTTGACGGATAAACTCCACTAAGTCTGCTGCTTCTGTCTCAACTCGTTTAGCATCTGCTACTCCATCTACTGGCGCATCCAGTAGGCGCCCCAAAATAGAATTTATAGTTGTATCTCCACCATTACGACGATAGTGGTCATAGCTTTCTTCAGGATTATCGAGCCAAGTCAGAAACATATACTCATGGTTTCCTGATAGACAGATAGCTCCATGATTGTCGACCAAGTCCTTAACCATTTCTAGAACACGGCGACTGTCTTCACCACGGTCAATCAAATCCCCTAGAAAGAGTAATTGAGTCTTACCATCCCATGTTTTTAGAAGGTCCTCGAGCATACCTGCTTTTCCATGGACATCTCCAATTACATAATAGTCTGTCATTTATTTCTCCTTACTTTGCAACAATTCTCTCGCTTGACTAAGTGCTGCTTCAGTCACATTCTCACCAGCCAACATTTTAGCAACTTCTTCCACCCTTTCTTCAACTGTCAACATGCGAACTATTGAAACGGTTGAATGCTCATTGCTAATCTTTTCAATAAAGAACTGATAATCTGCGATCGCAATGACTTGAGGAAGATGAGATATAGCTAATACTTGGCCGTGCTGACCAATTTTATGAATTTTCTGTGCGATTGCCTGAGCTACGCGACCTGAAACTCCTGTATCCACCTCATCAAATACAATGCTCGTCTTACCTTCCTTACGAGAAAAGGCAGACTTAATAGCCAACATGAGACGAGATAACTCTCCACCAGACGCTACTTTAACCAATGGTTTAAAGTCTTCTCCAGGGTTGGTGGAGATGTAAAATTCAACACTTTCATTTCCTTCACGACTGAATTTTCCTTTAGTAAACTGAACCTGAAACTGAGCTTTCTCCATATAGAGGTCTTTTAGTTCTTGCTGAATTTCAATCTCTAATCGTTGGGCTAGGTTGTGGCGAGCAGATGCTAGCTGACTTGCTAAGTCAACAAGACTTACTTCCAACTTTTTAAGTTCTGCTTCCATATCATCTGAAGATAAATGATTGCCAGTCAAAAGGTTGTATTCTTCTGTGATTTTAGCAAAGTACATCAAGACATCGTCAACATTCCCACCATACTTACGTGTAATGGCGTGAATGAGATCTAAACGGCTTTCAATCTGCATGAGACGATTACCGTCGAAATCAAGACTTTCAATAATATCCTCTAAGCGTTTAGTAACATCTTCTAGAACATAATAAGATTCAGATAAGGAAGTAGAAATTTCACGATATTCTACATCATACTCTTCTAAACTTTCCATATCATTCATAGCTGAACGCACATTAGCTAGACTTGAAAATTCTTCATTATCTAACATTGTATAAGCATTAGTCAACGTATCAGCAATATTTTTATGATTTAGAAGTTTATCTCGTTCTTGGTTTAGTTTGAGGTCTTCACCTGGCTGTAAGGATGCAGATTCAATTTCAGCCATCTGAAATTCCAACATTTCAATACGAGCCTTGTGCTCTTCTTGATTTTTCTTAATCTCAAGAAGTTGCTTGCGCATTTTACGATAAGCATCAAAGTTTGTCTGATAGGCTTGCTTCAGTTCCAGAAAATCTGTATCACCAAACCCATCAAGCATATGAATATGCAATTGTGGACGCATTAACTCTTCTTGGTCATGTTGGCCATGGATATCAACAAGATACTGTCCAATTGAGCGAAGAACAGATAGATTAACCATCTGTCCATTGACACGACTAACACTACGCCCGTTTTGTAAAATTTCACGTCGGATGATGATTTCATCACCTAACTCTATTCCTTGCTCATCAAAAATCATTTGCAAAGCATGACTGTTTTCAACCGAGAAAAGACCTTCGATTTCAGCCTTAGGAGCACCATGACGAATGACGTCCGTTGTAGCTCTGGCGCCCAGCATCATATTCATAGCATCGATGATGATAGACTTCCCAGCACCGGTTTCTCCAGTCAGAACTGTCATCCCCTTCTCAAAATTAAGTGAAATAGCCTCAATGATGGCAAAGTTTTTAATTGAAATTTCAAGTAACATAAGGTCCTACCACTTTTTAACTTGCTCAACAATCTCTACAGCTGCTTCTTCAGTTCGCGCCACAATTAAAATTGAGTTATCATCTGCTAAACAGCTAAAAATCATATCCGAAAATGTTTGAGTCAATTGACTTTTAACAAAAATTGTATTCCCAGGAATAACATCTAAGTTGATGAGATTACCCATTCTTTCGAAACTTTCGATATTGTTCTCAGCTAACTGTAAACTTTTAACTACTGACTTTGGTAATTCATAGACATATGTATTGTCTTTCAAAGGAATTTTTACAATCCCTAATTCTTTGATATCACGTGAAACAGTTGCTTGAGTAGCAGAGATGCCTGCTTCTCTCAAGTGTTCAACGATTTCTTCTTGTGTGCCGATTTGATAGTCAGTCACAAATCTTCTAATCTTTTCAAGTCTTTCTTTTTTATTCATCTTTAAACTCTCTATGTGCTTTTTCTACTACTTGTTCTATTTCAGAAACTACTTGATTGCTTGCATGTTCCTCTTTACGTAAATAAGCAAGAAACTCAATATTCCCATGTCCACCTTGAATAGGAGAGAAATCCAATCCTAAGACTGAGAATCCTTCATCAACTGCCATTTTAGTAACTGATTCTAAAACATTTTGGTGAACTTTGGCATCTCTGATAATTCCATTTTTACCAATCTGTTCTCGTCCTGCTTCAAACTGTGGTTTTATGAGTGCGACGACTTCACCTTGGTCTTCCAAGACTCTATGTAGAGCCGGTAAAATGAGACTCAAAGAAATAAAACTCACATCGATACTTGCAAAACTTGGTTCTTCTTCAAAGTCATTTTTTTCAGCATAACGAAAGTTAAATTGCTCCATGCTGATAACACGTGAATCTTGGCGTAATTTCCAGGCTAGCTGATTGGTCCCAACATCAACGGCATAAACCAGTTTCGCACCATTTTGAAGCATGACATCCGTAAAGCCTCCTGTTGAAGCTCCAATATCAATGGTCGTTTTGCCTTCAACTGATATTTCAAATTTTTCTAAAGCTTTCTCAAGTTTCAAGCCGCCTCGACTAACATACTTGAGTTTCTCACCCTTGAGTTTTAATTCAGTATCGTCAGGAATTTTTTCTCCTGGTTTATCAAAACGCTCACCATTAAGGACTGCAATCACTAATCCAGCCATTACGCCCCGCTTAGCCTGTTCTCTTGTTTCAAATAAACCTTGTTTGTAGGCAAGTACATCTACTCTTTCCTTAGGCATTGATTCTCAAACTTTCTACTATTTTTACAATTGGTTCTTTATCAAAGTCGACTAATTGGCTAATCACATCTAATTTTTCATTAGCCTGATCCAAAGTTCGGTTACAAAAAACTTTTGCCTCATCCAATCCTAACAAAGCAGGATAGGTTGATTTCTCAGCTTGCAAATCTTTTTGTGGTGTTTTACCAATTTCCTCAAAACTAGCAGTAACATCAAGGATATCATCTCTCACTTGAAAAGCAAGCCCAATCAGCTCTCCAACTGTTTTCAACTGTTTTTGAAGATTTTCATCCAATCCTGCAATAACTCCTGCCGCTTGAAAAGGGAAGGCTAAAAGTTTACCAGTTTTATTAGCATGGATGGTCTGAAGTTCTTCTAGATTTAAATGTTTACCTTCACCTTCCATATCCAAAACTTGGCCAGCGACCATCCCCATACTTCCAGAAGAAAGGGACAAAGAAGCTATTAAATCTACCTTAATTTCGTTTGGCAAGTCTGCTTGCGCTATCAAAGCATAAGGATCTAAAAAGAGGGCATCTCCTGCTAAAATTGCTAGTGCTTCACCAAACTTCTTATGGTTGGTTAAACGCCCACGACGAAAATCATCATCATCCATAGCAGGAAGATCATCATGAATTAAGCTTCCTGTGTGAATCATCTCAAGCGCTGCTGCAACCTGGGCATGAGCTATAGTGATTGGCACTTGTAAAGACTCCAAAACTTCTAAAAGTAGATAAGGACGGATCCTTTTACCACCTGCATGAATAGAATAGAGAACAGCTTCTCTGAGATTAGCAGCTAATTGCTGGTCTCCATAAAACTCCTCAAGAGCTGACTCAACCAAAGCTAATTTTTCTTGCTTGTTCATAGAAGTTCGCTTTCTGTTCCATCTTCTTGCATGACTTTAACCAAGGTCTTTTCAGCTTTATCAAGTGTTGCTTGCAATTCTTTTGAAAGAACCATTCCTTTTTGAAATGCAGTAATAGCATCTTCTAAAGCAATTTCACCATTTTCTAAACTCTGAACAATAGTCTCAAGCTCTGCTAAATTATCTTCAAATTTCTTCTGTTTTGACATCTTTAACCTCTAAATCTACTTGACCATCTCGCATCATCAGCATCACCTGGTCATTTTTTTTCAAATCATTTGCAGAAGATACCACGGTATCCTCTTTTTTAACAATCGCATAACCCCTTGCTACGATACGACTCGTATCTAACATGAGTAGAGCTTCTGACAAGCGTTTTACTTCAGCAACCTTGGCATCATAGATCACAGCCATCTGGCTACGCATTAATTTTTGTAACTGTTGAATACGGTCTTGGTAGCGCTGAATCTTGACATTTGGCGATAATTGCTCCAAACGGTGAATTTGAGCTTGAAACTTCTGTTGATTTCTAACTAACTCACCATTCAATCCCTGCTTCAGTCGAAGCATTAACTGATCCAAACGTTGCAGATATCCATCATATAAACGCTCTGGTTGCCTGAAGATGACTGATTGACTAAGCCCTCTCAAGACTTCTTTTTTCTTTGATAAAGTATTTTGTACAGCAGTAGCCATTCGTTTCTCTTGATTTTTAAGGTAGGTCAGTAGATCTAACTTAGTCACAGGTGTAGCTAACTCTGCTGCAGCAGTTGGTGTTGCTGCTCTCTTGTCGGCAACAAAATCAGCCAAAGTTACATCTGTTTCGTGGCCCACACTTGAAATAATAGGAAGGCGCGATTCAAAGATAGAACGCACTACAATCTCTTCGTTAAAAGCCCAAAGATCCTCAATTGATCCACCACCACGACCAATGATAAGAACATCCAAGTCTTCTCGTTCATTAGCTCTAGCAATGTTACGGGCAATCTCCTCTGCTGCCCCTTCGCCTTGAACCTTGGTAGGATATAAAACAATCTCAACCCCTGGGAAACGTCTGCTAACGGTAGTAATAATATCCTGTATAACAGCACCACTACGACTAGTCACAACCCCGATGCGTTTTGCAAACTGAGGGATTGCTTGTTTAAAGCGTTCTTGAAAAAGGCCTTCTTCTGATAATTTCTTTTTTAATTGTTCGAACTGAATCGCAAGAGCCCCTACACCATCAGGCTCTGCCTTTTCAATGATGATAGAGTAGCTCCCACTTGGTTCATAGACTTGGACACGACCGATAACATTGATCTTCATCCCTTCTTCCAAATCAAAACCTAGTTTCTGATAAATACCTGACCAAATAGTCGCTTGGATTACAGCTCGATCATCTTTTAGAGAAAAATATTGATGAGTTGGACGCTTCCGGAAGTTAGAAACCTGACCAGTTAAATAGACCCTCTCCAAGTATGGGTCTTTATCGAATTTCATTTTCAGATACTTAGTCAAAGTTGTTACCGACAAATACTTTTCCATCTCAACCTCCTTCTTTCTCTAGTTTTTCCTGGGTATTATTATACCAAAAAAACGTTTAAAAATCTCTCTTTTCACCTCTAGAATACGAAAACAAGACTGGATTTCTTTGAGCTTGTCTAATAATATACAAAAGCCCTCGGAAAAATCCAAGGGCTTTAATTAGTTCACTGAACTAGATTATTTTTTAAGGTTGTAGAATGATTTCAATCCACGGTATTCAGCTACTTCACCAAGTTGATCTTCGATGCGAAGCAATTGGTTGTATTTAGCGATACGGTCTGTACGTGAAAGTGAACCAGTCTTGATTTGTCCTGCGTTTGTTGCAACTGCGATGTCAGCGATTGTTGAATCTTCAGTTTCACCTGAACGGTGTGATACAACGGCAGTGTAACCAGCTTCTTTCGCCATTTCGATAGCGTCGAATGTTTCAGTAAGAGTACCGATTTGGTTAACTTTAATAAGGATTGAGTTAGCAGCACCTTCTTCGATACCTTTTTCAAGGTAAGAAGTGTTTGTTACGAAGAAGTCGTCACCAACCAATTGAACTTTACCACCAAGACGTTCAGTAAGTGCTTTCCAACCGTCCCAGTCGTTTTCGTCCATACCATCTTCGATAGTGATGATTGGGTATTTGTTTACCAATTCTTCAAGGTAGTCGATTTGTTCAGCAGCAGTGCGGACAGCAGCTCCTTCACCTTCGAATTTAGTGTAATCGTAAACTTTGCGTTCTTTATCGTAGAATTCTGATGATGCACAGTCAAATCCGATAAATACATCTTTACCTGGAACATAACCAGCAGCTTCGATAGCAGCAAGGATTGTTTCTACACCATCTTCAGTTCCGTCGAAACGAGGAGCGAATCCACCTTCGTCACCTACGGCAGTTTCCAAACCACGTGATTTAAGGATTTTCTTAAGTGCGTGGAAGATTTCAGCACCCCAACGAAGAGCTTCTTTGAATGTAGGTGCACCAGCAGGTACGATCATGAATTCTTGGAAAGCGATTGGAGCATCTGAGTGAGATCCACCATTGATGATGTTCATCATTGGAGTTGGAAGAACTTTAGTGTTGAAACCACCAAGGTAGCTGTAAAGTGGGATTTCAAGGTAGTCAGCAGCAGCGCGAGCTACAGCGATTGACACACCAAGGATTGCGTTTGCACCCAATTTACCTTTGTTAGGAGTACCGTCAAGAGCGATCATAGCACGGTCGATAGCTTGTTGGTCACGTACATCGTAGCCGATAATAGCTTCAGCAATGATGTTATTTACGTTGTCAACAGCTTTTTGTGTACCAAGACCACCGTAACGAGATTTGTCACCGTCGCGAAGTTCAACTGCTTCGTGTTCACCAGTAGAAGCTCCTGATGGAACCATACCACGTCCGAAAGCACCTGATTCAGTATAAACTTCTACTTCAAGTGTTGGGTTACCGCGTGAGTCTAGGACTTCGCGAGCGTAAACATCAGTAATAATTGACATTTTTTACTCTCCTTTGAGTTTAATTATTTTACACCTCTATGATACATCAAAAAGATACCTTTTTCAAGAAAAAACGTTATCTTTGTGCAAATTTTCCTTAAGTTTGTTAAGTAATCGCTTTCTTTTCCGCCTTATCTATAGACTTTTATGATATACTATATTTATGACTGATGTATCAAAACAAATATTAGAAAAAGCTCATGGCGGGCTTAAATTAAATCCCGACGAACAAAGACGTTTTCTTGGTACGTTTGAAGAACGTGTTCTTGGCTACGCTGAACTCGCTACTGCTAATGATGACAAATTTCAAAAAGGTTTTTTGACTATTTTGGAGACTTTAAAAAAAGGAACTGAACCTCTGTTTGTCAAGATTTCTCCTCAAGTTGAGTTTGAAAAACAAGTTTATTATTTAAAAAATGCTAAAGATTCTGATTGCCAAGCAACTATCGTTTCTGAAGATCATAACTCTTCTCCTTTCGGACTGGTTATCCATAGCGATGTTCCGGTTCAAACAAGTGAAAAAGACCTCAGAAAGGCCTTTTCAGACTTGTGGCAAGAGAAAGAGACGAAAGCTCCTACTTCTCTCTGGAAAAAATGGTTTGGTTAACTCTATCTCAAAGACATGATTTGTGCGATGCTTGCAGCTGTATTTTCTAGATAAACAGCTGCTTTTTTTAGACTGTCTGCTAACGGTTCGCTTTTTTCAAGTATGGAAAAAGCTGCGACTATGTTCTCAAATGGTAAGGGTGGTAAATCCTCTGATAAACTACCGCAAATAGCAAGAACTGGAACACCGTTTGGTGTTCTTTTTGCTACTCCAATTGGCGCCTTTCCAGCTAGACTTTGCGAGTCCAGTCTGCCTTCGCCAACGATAACTAGGTCTGCATCAGTAACTTTTTGATCGAAGTTTATCAAATCCAAACAAGTTTGAATACCAGATACAATCTCTGCTCCTGCGAAGGCACACAAGCCAGCGGCAATTCCACCACCTGCTCCTGCACCATCTAATTTTAATATTTTGGGTCCAACTTTACTATAGAAGTCTTTAATAGCAGCATCAACTTCTTTAAATTTAGATGGATCCAATCCCTTTTGTTTCCCAAATGTAATGGTAGCACCATAAGGTCCACAAAGCGGATTGGTCACATCTGCTAATATTTTTATATGTACATCAGAAGGAATTTGAATTACTCTTTCCTTCAAAATTTTCCTGATATCAAATAGTGATTGACCATTTACTTGAAGTACAATTCCGTTTTTGTCATAAAACTGGTAACCAAGTCCTGAAGCAATGCCAATTCCACCATCGTTACTTGCCGTACCACCGACACCAACGTAGATATCTTTGATTCCTTGTTCTATTAAATGCAAGATTAGTTGACCAATTCCCTTTGTTTGAATCTCTAGAGGATTACGTTTTTCAAAAGGAATTTTAGCAAGACCTACTAAATTTGCAACTTCAAATAGAGCTAATTCTCTTTTTTGAAAGTAAGACATCAAAACCTCATCACCAAAAGGGCCAGTTACCTGGACTGTTTTTTCTTCCAAATCTAGAGAACTTTTAATGGCGTCTACTGTTCCTTCACCTCCATCACCAACAGGTAAAAGTAGACACTCCACGTTAGGTATCACCCTTTTAAATCCTCTTTTTATAGCTTCTGCTACTTCGTTTGCAGGTAGACTCTCTTTGAAAGAGTCCGGTGCGATAACAATTTTCATTTTGATTCCTCTTTCTATCTAAAGGAAGTCTATCACTTCTAAAACTTTCCCAAAATCTCTCTCATCTACCTGAAGATTTATTTCCTTTTTCACAATATTCTTGGCACAAAAGGCTATACCAAGTCCTGCACTTTTAAGCATTTTTAAGTCATTAGCTCCATCACCGATTGCAATCGTTCTATCAAAAGGCACTTGTAATTCTTCAGCCCATCTCACGAGGGTTGCTTCTTTTACTTCTCTGCTTATAATAGGGCCATTTAGATTTCCAGTTAAATGATCATCTCTGATTTCCAGTTGATTAGCAGTGTATAATGAAATTCCCAAATCTTTTGCTAATCTTTCTACAACAGTGGTAAATCCGCCTGATACTAAACCGACTTCTATCTGATTTTCTTGAAGAACTTTAATAAACTTGGCAGCATTTTTACTAAGGTGAAGTTCATGATAAATCTTATCAAAAACATGGATAGAGAGACCTTTAAGAAGAGAAACACGACTTTTTAAACTTGCTTCGAAGTCTAATTCTCCTCTCATAGCTTGAGCTGTTAGCAGGGCTACTTCTTCTTCGCACTCTGCCTCTTTCCCTAATAAATCAATAACCTCTTCTTCTATCAGAGTTCCATCTACATCGAGCACACAGAGACCTCTAGCTTTATTCATTTATTCCCCATACTTTCATTATCTCAAAAAATCGTATGAAAGCATCATACGATTTTATTTATTTAATTTGCTAAGCTGTGATATAGATCAAGGTAAGACTGACAAGCTGTATCCCAAGAGAAGTCACATTCCATTGCTTGGACTTGAAGTTTCTTCCAAACGTCAGGATGATTATAGTAAACATCCAAGGCTGTTTGAAGAGCCCAGTTAAGCCAGTATGACGTCAAGTTGTCAAAACTAAATCCTGTACCCGTTCCTTCAATTGGATTGAATGGTTGAACAGTATCTCTCAACCCGCCTACCTCATGAACAAGTGGTAATGTTCCATAACGCATAGCCATCATTTGAGAAAGTCCACAAGGTTCAAAACGACTTGGCATGAGGAAAATATCACAGGCTGCATAAATTTCTTGTGCTAGCTTGACATCAAAGGTAATATTGGCAGAAAGTTTATCTGGGAATACTTGACCAAACCATGAGAAGGCTTGTTCAAAACCAGGATCACCTGTACCCAAGAGAACGATTTGAACATCTTCTTGAAGCATGCGATGCAAACCTTCAACGACGACATCAAAACCTTTCTGTCTTGTCAAACGCGACACAATACCAATCATTGGAACATCAGGACGAACTGGAAGACCAACTTTCTCTTGAAGTTTAGCTTTATTCTGAGCTTTTCCTGATAGGTCTGATTTATTAAAATGATAATCCAACAAAGGATCCGTTTCTGGATTATAAAGATCCGTATCGATTCCATTTACAATACCAGAAACCTTACCAGACTCCATTCGAAGAATTTGATCCAAACCACATCCAAACTCTGTTGTCATGATTTCATAAGCATAGCTTGGCGATACAGTAGATACACGATCTGCATAGAGGATACCAGCCTTCATCCAGTTCAGGCAGTCATTCCAGCGAACTGTACCATCCGCATAGCGTTCAAATCCAACTCGGAACAAATCCCAAAGCATACCTTCAGAGAATTGACCTTGGAATTCCAAATTATGGATCGTTAAGACAGTCTTAATATTTTGATAGGCTTGAATCCATCTGTATTTTTCCTTCAACAAGAAAGGAATCATAGCTGTATGATAATCATGAGCATGAAGAACATCTGGAATAAATCTAATGCGCTCCATAGCCTCCAGAGCCGCAAGTTGGAAGAAGGCAAAACGTTCACCATCATCGAAATCACCATACACATGACCACGGAAGAAATAATACTGGTTGTCAATAAAGTAGAAAGTAACACCATTTAAAACAGTCTTCTTAATGCCACAAAATTGTCTACGCCAACCAACATATACTTCAAATTGAAGAACATCTTCAATTTGATCTCCAAACTTGGCCTCCACCATGTCATAGTATGGCAGGATAACAGCAACTTCATGACCAGCTTTAACTAATGATTTTGGAAGAGCACCGATAACATCTCCCAAGCCACCTGTTTTAGAAAAAGGGGCTCCTTCGGCTGCTACAAATAAAATTTTCATGAAAGAATGTCCTCTGTTACTTTTTCACCTTTTTTGATGACAACAGGATTTTCTGCTGTACCACGAATAACAACTCCATCAGCTACTTCAGCACCCTTATCAATAATCGCATACTCAACTTGAGCACCTTCACCAATGACAACACGAGGGAAAACAATAGATTCTTTAACTAAGCTATCTTTATGAATTTGAACATTACGCGAAACAACTGAACGAACAACCTTACCTTCGACAATACTACCAGAAGCAAACTGCGAAGTATTTACTTCACAACCAGGTGCATAATAAGTTGGTTCTTCGTTTTTCACCTTTGTGTGAATCTTTTGATTTGGAGAGAATAAAGAGTAGAATTTATGCAGATCAAGCATATCAATATTGGCTTGGTAGTATGTTTCTACAGAATGAATATTAGCTAAGTAACCAGTATACTCATATGCAAAAGCGCCTGATTCCGCTGCTAAGTCACGTAGAACATAACGTAGTTTTTCTGGGTGTTCTTTCTGAGCTTCTTCTTCCAGACGTTCAATCAACCATTGAGTATCTACAACAAAGATATCCGTTGACATGTTGTAGTATTCTTGTTCAGCTTTTTTATCGAAGAGTTTGTGAGAGAGCACGTGGTCAGTTTCATCAATATCTAGGATAGCATTTACTTCTGAAATATCCTTTTTAGGTAGTTTCTTATAAACAACTGTAATAGGAGATTTTGTAGTATTATGCAAATGGAAAACCTGAGTAAGATCAATATTTACCAAAACGTCACAGTTCAAGGAAACCGTTTGGTTAGATCCAGAACGTTTTAAATAAGTCAAGAGTTGTTGATAATACTCTTTACCAACAGTACTACTTTCCACACGAGTATTGTAGATTCCAAGATAGTAGTGGCTAAGAAGGGTATTCAACCCCCATTCACGTCCTGAACGAATGTGGTCAAATACAGAGCTGATGTTATCTTGTTGGAAGATTCCAAAGACACTTCGAACACCAGCATTTGCTAAACTTGAGAGTGGGAAGTCAATCAAACGATACTTTCCTCCAAATGGCAAACTTGCCACTGGACGGTTACTTGTCAAGGTTGACATATCATGGAAACCAACGGTATTTCCTAAAATCGCTGAATATTTATCAATCTTCATCTGTTGCTACCCCCACTACTTCGTTATATCCGACTACTTGTACTTCTTCTGTACCATCAATTTCAACACCATCGGCAATAATTGCACCTTCACCGATGATTGCACGTGTAATTTTAGCACCTCTACCGATAACTGCTCCACTCATGATGACAGAATCAACAACTTCTGCTCCCTTACGAACTTGAGCAGCTGTAGAAAGAATGGAATGTTTTACAGTACCATTCACGTAACATCCATCTACTACTAGAGAATCTTCTACTTGAGCAAATTCTCCAAGGTAGTTTGGTGGAGCGATAAGGTTACGAGAATAAATTTTCCATTGACGGTTACGGCTATCTAGAGCATTTTCTGGAGAGATGTATTCCATATTTGCTTCCCAGAGTGATTCGATAGTACCAACGTCCTTCCAGTATCCATTAAATTCATAAGCATAGACACTTTCACCAGTTTCAAGATAATTTGGAATAACATTCTTTCCGAAATCAGACATATCTAGGTTAGCCTTTTCAGCAGCAACTAGCATGTTGCGAAGTCGTTTCCAGTCAAAGATATAAATCCCCATTGATGCCTTAGTTGATTTTGGTTGGGCAGGTTTTTCTTCGAATTCAACAATGCGATTATTAGCATCTGTATTCATGATACCGAAACGGCTAGCTTCTTTTAGTGGTACATCCAAAACAGCAACTGTCAAGCTGGCATTGTTATCCTTGTGTGATTGGAGCATATCATCATAGTCCATCTTGTAGATATGGTCTCCTGAAAGAATCAAAACATACTCAGGATTAATGCTATCGATATAGTCAATATTTTGGTAAATCGCATGACTTGTACCTTCAAACCAACGATTTCCTTCACTTGCAGAGTAAGGTTGAAGGATAGAAACACCTGAATCAATTACATCAAGACCCCAACTAGAACCATTACCTATGTGGCTGTTGAGAGCAAGAGGTTGATACTGTGTGATAACCCCAACATTGTGGATACCAGAGTTGGCACAGTTAGAAAGAGCAAAGTCAATGATACGATAGCGCCCACCAAATTGCACAGCAGGTTTTGCAATGCTTTGAGTGAGTTTACCGAGACGAGTTCCTTGCCCACCGGCAAGGATTAAAGCTAGCATTTCATTCTTCATTTTCTACTCCTTTTTGAGATTTATTTGATTCTTTTTTAGCGGGTTTCAAGCGACGTTTGATTTTCCAGATACTTGCCCCCAAAGCTGGCAAGGTAAAGGTCAAAGTCTGCTCATAATCCTTCCATAATCCTTCTTGAGTTTGAACGGTTTGATTGTGTTCTTTCCAAACACCTCCCCATTGTTCCAACTCTGTATTCCAAATTTCTTCATACACACCTGCAACTGGCAGTCCAATTGTGAAATCAGGACGTTCGACTGGTGCCATATTAAAGACACAGACTAGCATCTCTCCTTTCTTTCCTTTACGAATAAAGGAAAGAACACTCTGATCTCTATTATCTGCATCGATAATTTCAATTCCATCATAGCTTGTATCAATTTCCCAAAGACAACGGTGGTCCTTATAAAGTTGATTCAACTGAGATGTGAAGTATTTCATCTTGGCATTCATTGGATCTTCAAGGTTTGACCATTCTAATTGCTCTTCTGATTTCCACTCTAAGAACTGCCCGAATTCGCTACCCATAAAGAGCAATTTCTTACCGGGGTGGCAAATTTGATAAGTATAAAGGTTTCTAAGGCCTGCAAATTGATTATAACGATCCCCCCACATCTTATGCATCATACTCTTCTTACCATGTACAACCTCATCATGTGAGAATGGTAGGAGATAATTTTCATTAAAGACATACATAAAACTAAAGGTTACAAGGTTAAAATCATACTTGCGGTAAATTGGATCTTCTTCGTAGAAACGTAAGATATCATTCATCCAGCCCATGTTCCACTTGTAGTCAAATCCAAGACCACCCATCTCTTTCGGACCTGTTATTTTAGTTGCTGAAGAGCTTTCTTCTGCAATCATCATGACATCAGGGTGAGCTAGCTTAATAACAGTATTTAAACGCTGAAGGAAATAATAGCCTTCGTAGTTAAGGTTTCCACCGTCTTTATTTGGTGTCCAAGGTGCATTATCATAATCAAGATAAAGGATATTACTTACGGCATCTACACGGATACCATCTAAATGATAAAAATCAATCCAGAATTTAATGCTAGAAATTAGGAAAGATTGTACTTCGTTTTTCCCTAAGTCGAAGTTTAATGCCCCCCAACCATAGTTATGAGCTTTGTTATGGTCTTGATATTCAAAAGTCGGAGTTCCATCATAGTAGGCTAAGGCATCATCATTGATTGTAAAGTGACCTGGAACCCAGTCCACGATAACACCGATATTGTTTAAGTGACACTCCTCAACAAAGTCTTGAAACTCTTCTGGTCTTCCGTAAGAATGTTCTAAACCGAAATATCCCATAAGTTGATAGCCCCAACTCAAACCTAGCGGGTGAGCCATCAAAGGCATAAACTCTATATGAGTGTAGTTCATTTCAACTAAGTAAGGAATCAACTCTTCTTTTAATTGAGCAAAACTATATGGGGTTCCATCTGGATTTCGTTTCCATGAACCAGCGTGTGCTTCGTAAATATTAACTGGCCTTTCGAAGAATCCCAAACGTTTTCTACGAGCTAACCAAAGTCCATCCTTCCATTTCTTTTCTGGAATTTCTGTTAGAACAGCACCTGTGCCTGGACGTGCTTCATACCGAACAGCTAAAGGATCAATCTTCATAAGCTGATGACCGTTAGCCCGTGTGATATGATATTTATAAATCTGACCTTCTTGGGCAAAAGTTGTAAAAACTTCCCAAACTCCAGATTCGTTTCGAACCATAGGGATTTGATTTTCAACCCAATTCGTGAAATCACCGACTAGATGAACAGCCTGCGCATTTGGAGCCCAAACTCGGAATGTGTAACCCCATTCCCCGTCTTTCTCCTCACGATGTGCGCCCAAATAGTGCTGAAGATGGAAATTTTCGCCTGTTGTAAAAGTTCTTAAAGCTTCTAATGTATCCATAAATCCCCCTTTATATTGTAAGCGTTTTCTATATTTCTATTATACTATCTTTTAAGAAAACTTTCAACCAATTTCCGAATTATCATAAATATTTTTTAGAAAATCTTCAAGTAATTATCTTGACATTTCTTAAATTTTCAGTATTTATTGATATTCTACCTTGATAAAAGTTTTTGTAGCATTAAATCACTTACAATATTTTTTTCAATCCTAATTTTGCAAAACAGATACTTAAAAAACTTAACGTTATTTTCATGAATCAAACTTTTTGTTCGGATAAAGTATCTTAAGTACAATTTTATCAAATTTTCTGAAATTTTCAACTATTTTTAGTAATATTCCCATATTTTTTATTAGGACAAATTTATATATAAAAAAACTCAAGATTAATCTTGAGTTTTATTTTTTTAAACTAAAACATTCATAACTGCAACGCTCACATTATCAAGAGTGTTTTCTTGATTTGAACGACTATTTGTTACCAACATTTCTAGATTTCCAGCATTTTCATAATAGAAAGATGCACCTTTGGCATTAAATACAACCAAGAAATGTTCTTTAGTTCCCTGAATCTCATAGACAATCCAGCCACTATTTTCAATAGCTGTGTGAACAAAGACGTGACGGTATACTTCCTCGTATGTAGGATATGAAAAGGCACTAGTCTTTGTTTTAAGACCTATAATCTGACGAATAAATTCAATGCTTTCTTGACGCTCATTGATTAAGTCCCAGTCTACCTGGTTAACAGCGTCTGGAGCATTGTAACTGTTCATAGCACGTTCGCGATCATCATGAGTCAACACACCGTTTTCACCTGTAGGAACCAGTTTGGTACGTCCAAACTCTTGACCAAGTTCCATAAAGGAGATGCCTTGCATGAGTAGATTCATTGCAGTTGCTGTTTCTACCTTTTTCATGATACTTGCTTGGTCTTCTGTTGGATGAAGTGTCGCTAATAAATCATGCAAGTTATAGTTATCATGGGCTTCTACATAGTTGACAACCTGGTTAGGGCTTAGATAAGAGCCTAGTTCACGACTACCAAGGATAGCTTTGGCAACAATTGGTTCAGTGGCAGCACCACTTACGAAGCCTGATTTGATATCACCGTAAACTTCAGCACCCTTAATCGCATTACGTTGATCATCATTGAAGAAGCCAATATTAGGTAACTGATAGGCATTGTCTTTCTTAGCCTTATCATAAGGAGCAAGACCAGTTCCCATATCCCAACCTTCTCCATAAAGGATGATTTTAGGATCGACTTCATCCATAGCCCAACGAATCATCTGCATCGTTTTAACATCATGGATTCCCATCAAATCAAAGCGGAAACCATCAATATTAAATTCATTTACCCAATAGAGAAGTGAATCAATCATGTACTTACGGAACATTTCGTGTTCACTTGCAGTTTCGTTTCCTACACCTGTACCATTTTGATAACTTCCATCGCGATTCATTCGGTAATAATAGTCTGGAACGGTTGTTTGGAATGGAGCATCAACAGTTGAAAACGTATGGTTGTAAACCACATCCATAATGACGCCGATTCCAGCATTATGGTAGGCTTGAATCATCGTCTTCAAATCGCGGATAACTTGTCCTGGATCATTTGGATTCGTAGACATGCTGGTTTCTTGTGCATTGTAGTTTTGTGGATCGTAACCCCAGTTGTAGGTCACATTTCCATCTGCATCATACTCTTTGTGACGATCAGCAATTGGTTGCAGTTGAACATAGTTAACACCAAGTTCCTTGATGTAGTCAAATGCAGTAGACTGACCGAAGTGATTGACTGTTCCAGTTTGGGCAGCACCCAAGAATGTTCCTCTTAATTCTGGAGCAACACCAGAAGTTTCAGACTTGGTCAAGTCACGAATATGCATTTCGTAAACAACAGCTTGACAAGAATTTTCCAATCGCCAAGTAGCTTCCGTTCCATTCTTAACTTCAAAACCTTCAACTTGACGTTCTTTTTCTGAAAGAATCGCTGAACGTTTGCCATCTGGACTTGTCGCAATGGTATATGGATCTCGTGTCAATGATTGATGATGTGGAAAATTAATCTGATATTGATAGGCACGACCAGCAAGACTTTCAGGAACTGTCAAATTCCAAACGCCAATTGTATTATCCTTGTGACTATATGAATAACTGTTACCACGTTGCATTTCATAAGTCTTTAGGATAGCCGCATCATTACTTGCTGATTCATAAACTACAACTTGTACAGTTGTTGCTGTTGGCGACCAAAGTTTAAAGCTTGTTTCTTCTTCGGAAACCTGGCATCCCAACTCTCCTTGGTAACCCCAGTGATGGTCAAAACTAGCACTGTTAATCGCTTTATCAAAAGCAAATGGATTTTGATCTTTATAGTGTGGACTTGCGATAGCTGGATTTTCAGAATAATACACGGTATCATCCCCATCTAAAATCCAAACCTCTGTTAAGAGTGGATAATGATTGAATCGGATAGGATATTCTTTGCTGACTCCATTTTTTTCAACTGTAAACAGCATTTGTTCGAGAGGTGTTTCACTTAGTTGAGTAAATGAAAATTTTTCTCCAAAGTATTCTTCTTCTTTGATAAACTCTACTGAATCTAGAGGATTCTTATTGAAACTGCATGCCTTATAAGCGTCATCTTTACGATGATAATGAATAAGTACAGGATAATGATACATGTTTTTTCCTAATTTCTAATTGTTAAATTTATATAGTAGCATTTCTTGATTATAATAATTGGATAGAAGCAAGAAATGATAGATGAGTATTCTAGACTGTGTATTCCTTACAAACTTTCAAGCCAAGCTTCGTCTCGAATCTCGATTCCCAATTCCTGCGCTTTCTGGAGTTTGCTCCCTGCATCTGCTCCTGCTACCACAAGATCGGTCTTTTTCGATACGCTGCCAGTTACCTTGGCACCTAAACTTTCTAGTTTATTTTTAGCTTCTGAACGATTTAAACGCTCTAGCTTTCCTGTCAGTACAACAGTCAGACCAGATAAGGCTGCATCTGCCGCAACGATCTGTCCTTTATAATCTAGATTAACATCTAATTCTTTTAATTCTCTTAAAAGTAGTTGAGCACCCTCAGACTCAAAATAGGATTGAAGACTTTGAGCAATAACACTCCCTAGACTTTCGATACTTGCTACTTCTTCAGGATTTGCTTGAGCAAGTGATTCGATCGAATGGAAATGTTGTAAGAGTAGTTGACTTGCCTTGCTACCAACATGACGAATCCCTAAACCAAATAAGAGTTTTTCTGCAGAATTTTCCTTAGATGATTGGATAGCTTGATAAAGTTTTTGAGCCGATTTCTCCTTGATGCCATCTAACAAGAGAAAATCTTCAACTGTCAAACGATATATATCTGCAACATCTTTAACTAAATTGGCGGCAAATAATTTTTCTACGATTGATGGACCAAGGCCAGAAATATTCATGGCATCACGAGATGCGAAATGAATTAGACCTTCCTTGATTTGAGCTGGACAACGTGGGTTTATACAACGAAGGGCAACTTCATCTTCAAAATGCAAAAGCTTACTGTCACAACTTGGACAGTTTGTTGGAATGTCGAGTTTTTCTTCAGATATACGCTTGGATTCTACTACACGTAAAACAGCTGGAATGATATCCCCTGCCTTATAAACAATCACTGTATCATCCTTGCGGATATCCTTTTCAGCGATATAGTCTACATTATGCAGGGTTGCACGACTAACTGTTGTACCTGCCAATTGCACCGGAGTAAGATTAGCAGTCGGAGTTACGACACCAGTTCTTCCTACTGTCCAATCAACAGAAAGAAGTTTCGCTTCTTTTTCTTCTGCTGGAAACTTATAAGCTACTGCCCACTTTGGTGCTTTGACTGTAAATCCAAGCTGCTCTTGACCAGCTAGGTCGTTGACCTTAATAACAACACCATCAATATCATAAGGCAACTGATCTCTTTCTTGACCAATTTCTTGGATAAACTGCCAAACCTCATCCATGCTGTGCGCTAATAGTCGTCTTGGATTGACAACAAAGCCCAACTGTTCCAGATGATTTAAAACCTTCTCTTGGCTGTCTCTAGTTGAAGGACTTGCTTCCTGATAGAGGAAAGTTGCAAGATTACGCTTTGCTACTACTGCTGTATCTAACTGGCGAAGGGTTCCTGCAGCAGCATTTCGTGGATTAGCAAACTCCGGCTCCCCGTTTTCTTGACGAGCAAGATTGACTTGATTGAAAGAAGCTCTTGGCATATAACATTCACCACGAACAGTGATATCTAATTTCTCTGTTAAGGATAAAGGAATGTCCTTGACACGTTTGAGATTTTCTGTGATATTCTCACCGACAGAACCATCACCACGAGTCGCTCCAGCAACAAAAATTCCTTGCTCATAAGTCAAGGAAATCGATAAACCATCAATTTTCAACTCACAGATATAAGTAACGTCATCCAATTCTTTACGAACACGCGCATCAAAGGCATCGAGCTCTTCACGAGAAAAAGCATCCTGCAAACTATAGAGAGGATACTGATGACTATATTTTTCAAAACCATCTAGAATCTTACCGCCAACACGGTGGGTTGGACTATCTGGCAAGACTTGCTCTGGGTGAGCTTTTTCTAACTCTACCAGTTCACGATAGAGACGATCATACTCACTATCAGATACAGATGGGTTATCACTTGTATAATACTCTGTCGCATAGCGATTGAGCAACTCAACGAGCTCTTTCATTCTTTCATTCATAGAACCATTTTACCATAAAAAGGACTATAGAAACAATACAGAAGCTCTAAAAAACAAAATGAGAAGGATATTTCTATCCTTCTCACTTATTTTTATTTTTTACGATTCAAAATAGCGTTCAAAATGATGGCCACTGTACTTGCAATGACGATACCATTTGAGAAGAACATTTGTAATTCAGTCGGTAAAGTATTGAAGAGGTTGCTTCCGTTTAATCCCACACCAGCAGCAATAGAAACTGCTGCAATGAGGAAGTTATGTTCATTATGTTCGAAGTCCACACGTGCCAAGATTTGCATCCCTTGAAGTGAAACGAAACCAAACATGACGAGCATGGCTCCACCTAGAACAGGGCTAGGAATAATCTGTGCTAAGGCACCAAACTTAGGCAAGAGACCAAGTAAGATGAGGAAACCACCAGCATAGTAGATTGGCAAGCGTGTACGAATACCTGAAAGTTTCACCAAACCTACGTTTTGTGAAAATCCTGTATAAGGGAAGGTATTGAAAAGTCCACCAAGTAAAACAGCAAGACCTTCAGCACGATAACCATTACGGAGACGAGTGCTATCAATTGGATCTTTAGTAATATCAGAAAGGGCAAGATATACACCAGTTGATTCTACCATTGATACAGTAGCGATAATACACATCATTACAATAGAAGAAATCTCAAATTGTGGAGCACCAAAGTAGAATGGAGTTGGGATATGAACAAGTGGAGCTTCTGCTACTGGAGAGAAATCAACCAAGCCCATAGTCGCAGCGATGATAGTACCTGCAATCAAACCAATCAAAATAGAAATTGACTTAATAAACCCTTTTGTAAAGATATTAACCAAGAGAATGATAAGAATAGTGATTGTTGCTAATGCTAGACTTTGTCCCGTTGGTTTTTCGACGTTATTTCCCATATTTCCGATAGCTACTGGAATCAAGGTCAATCCGATTGTTGTAATGACAGAACCTGTTACGATTGAAGGGAACAGATTAGCAATCTTAGAAAATACACCTGCTACAAGAACGACATAAATACCAGAAGCAATCAAGGCACCAAACATAGCACCACTACCGTGACTTTGTCCAATCATAATAAGTGGAGCAACAGACTGAAAGGCCACACCCAGAACAACCGGTAAACCGACACCGAAATATTTATTTAATTGTAACTGCAATAGAGTTGCAACACCACACATAAAGATATCTGTAGAGATAAGGTATGTCAGTTGTTGAGGTGAGTAACCTAGGGCACCTGCAATCATGATTGGTACCAGGATTGAACCTGAGTACATAGCAAGTAAGTGTTGCAAGCCCAATACGGCCGCTTTTGAGTGGTTTTCTTTTTGATTCATTAGATTTCTGCCTCCTTGAAGATGACTTTTCCATTTTCAAAACTCTCTAAACGAGCAAGTGATACTACCTGATGACCTGATTTTTCTAACAGCTCACGACCATCTTGGAAGGATTTTTCAATCACAATTCCGACGGCCTCAACTGTAGCACCAGCTTGCTCGATAATCTGAATCAGCCCTTTAGCTGCTTGGCCATTTGCCAAGAAATCATCAATAATTAATACTTTATCTCCTCGAGATAAGAACTTCCCTGCAATAGATACGGTACTAGTTACCTGTTTAGTGAAGGAATATACTTCAGCAGTTAAAATTCCCTCATTCATAGTAATGTTTTTTGCCTTCTTAGCAAAAATCATAGGTACATCCAATTGTTCAGCTACATATAGAGCTGGAGCAATTCCAGATGCTTCAATGGTTACGACTTTGGTAATACCATCATTTTTAAAATGTTCTGCAAAGGTGCGACCAATCTCGCGCATCAAGGAATAATCAACTTGGTGGGTCAAGAAGGAATCCACCTTAAGAATATTCTCACCTAGAATATTCCCATCTTTTAAAATACGTTCCTCTAGTATTTTCACAATAACCTCCGAAATAAAAAGGGACTTACAACGTAAGTCCCTTGGAAATATCGAAACAGATAGTCTGCTTCTTTTTATCTCTCTTCGACTTACTCATTGTTAGGTATTTACGGTACCTTGTAGAAACACCACGCCTATTCATGGCATAAATAAGTAATGATATTTTTTAGTGAGCATCTCCATTCCAGATAGAGTTCTTCACGATGACATAATCTACATGTCTAAGATCAGCTACTTTACGACCTCCAGCATAAGAAATCGAACTTTGCAAATCTTGTTCCATCTCAGTTAGGGTATCTTGTAAATGTCCTTTGGCAGGAAGAAGAATTTTCTTACCTTCGACATTCTTATAGGCACCTTTTTGGTATTCCGAAGCAGAACCATAGTATTCTTTAAATTGTTTACCATCGACTTCGACAGTTTTACCAGGGCTTTCGATATGGCCTGCAAATAAAGAACCAATCATAACCATACTTGCACCAAAGCGGATTGACTTGGCAATATCTCCGTGTGTACGGATACCACCATCGGCAATAATCGGTTTACGCGCAGCTTTAGCACACCAGCGAAGAGCTGCTAACTGCCAACCACCAGTACCAAAACCAGTTTTAACCTTAGTAATACATACTTTACCTGGACCGATTCCGACCTTAGTAGCGTCTGCTCCAGCATTTTCAAGTTCACGAACTGCCTCGGGAGTACCAACGTTACCAGCGATGACAAACGTATCTGGCAATTCTTTCTTGATGTGCTGAATCATTGAAATCACACTGTCGGCATGTCCATGAGCGATATCAATAGTGATGTACTCTGGAGCATCAGCCTTTAATTGACTAACAAAATCATACTCGTAATCTTTAACACCAACAGAGATAGATGCAATCAACCCTTTTTCATGCATGCGTTTCACAAAAGGAATGCGTCCTTCTTCATCAAAACGGTGCATGATGTAGAAATAGCCACCCTTGGCAAGCTGTTCAGCAACATCTTCATCCAAGATAGTCTGCATATTAGAAGGAACAACTGGCAACTTAAAGGTATGTTTTCCCAAGGTCACATGTGTATCAGCTTCTGCTCGACTTTGAAGGACACACTTATTTGGGATTAGCTGAATATCTTCATAGTCAAAAATCGGAAATTCGTTTAACATATTTCTCTCATTTCTCTTGTTTAGACCTTCCTAAAGTTAGGAATAGCCTCGTCTTTTCCAGACAATTACTCTAACAACTTTACAATAATGTCCGTTTTTTGTCAATTATTATGTTCGAAAACAAATAATGTTCGTGTTTCGTATTTTCGATCAATAAGATAACTAGACATTTACCCTGAATTTCTCTTACCTTTTAAATTTCTACCTAGATTTTCTATAAAGACTTTTTCAAAGGACTCCATCTTCCTGACAAAATCTTGATAACCTTCAGCTTGTCCAGGGACTTGGATAGACCATTTCTTCAACAGGGCTCCATGACCTGCTAGCTTACCTATCTCATTATCAACTACCTTTTCCTTGCTCGGAAAAACAAGCCCAGCCTGCTCAGCTTTTAAAATATAAGAATAAGAAATCAGCTGGAACAAGTCTTCACGATTGATTCCCTTTTCAGTCAATTCCAGTTTTTTGTATTTAGCATCTAAAACGATTTTTAACTCTTTATGATAAAAATCTGGAAATATTTTTCTTTCACGATTAGAAAATACTGAAATACCATCCATCTTATCCTTATTTCGTGGATGGATGAACTCTTTTGGCAACAAAGTATGAACATACTCTTCCCAAAGCCAGGCAACGTCAAAAAGAATACCATGGATTTTTTGCTCTTGGTATCCTAAACCATGCTTTTCTCTATTTAGGATCATCAGGCAAAGCTCTTGCAATTTTCTGTACTCTCGAAAGTAGGCATGACGAAGAGGTTTGGTTTGATTTAGTCTGATAATCTTAGCACGATCAGCTAGTTTATAAGATGGGGTTACACGAATAATTTCAGAGACATTTTCACGGCTAGTTGAGAGATTTTCAAGAACTCCTCTCCCTATACTTTTCTGATTCTTCATGAATTCAATTGTATGACGGATCAGCTGCATAAGAGGATTATCATAGGTAAACTCTCTAGTTGTGTAGGCAATATTTCCCGTGAAAGGAAGATTTTTCTTGAGATGATTTCCTACATCAATCACTCCCTTAACATGGCTGTCATTATGAGAAAATCGCTGGTATTCCTTATAAAGACCTTTTCGGAGAGCAACTTGCAGATACTTGGGAAATAGATACATCAAAAGTTGATAGAGCTTGTCTTCACGCGACAAAGCAACATCTAAACTAGTCAGATTGATATGAAGAACCTTTTGCAATAGATAATGTAAAAAATAGTCATTACTTTCGTTTGAAAAACGAGAAGAAATGGTTAATCTCTCCTGACCGTAGCCAAGAAATCCAATGATATTTCCTGTCTTTATTTCCCGATTGACAGTTTCTAAGATTTTTTGATCCTTATCTAAGTCCGGAGAATATTCTAGGTCACTTGGAAAAATAAAGATATTATCTTCTTGAGAAAGATTTCCTAATGTTCTATCTAAGAGAAGTTGGCTTATTTTGGGATATTCTGCAACAAAGTCTTCTTTAATAATCTTATGCTGATTATCAGTGATCCGCATTTTCATTTCCATCGCCTTCATTGTTGTCAGTAACTACCTGATTTTTTTGCTCATTGCTTGTCTTGTCAAAGGCCTTTTTCAAATTTGCTATAGTTTCAACTTCCTCGTAAGAACCTCGTAAATAATCTTCCAAGAGTGGTTTCAGATAATCAGACCAGAGTAACTCATAGTCAAAGTCTACTTCTTCTAGTTTAAGGAAATAACTTGGTCCGATATGATAGTGACTGTTTAGCTCCTGAACTTTCTCAATTTCGGCATTCAAGTTTCTTAGACGCGCTTTCGCTTCTTCAGCTTTATCGCCAAGAACATCATCTAGCATACCTAGTTGGCTTTCAGCAGTAACTTCAACAAAACGAAAACGACGACGCATGGCAAAATCAAAGGTGTCCACCGAACGGTCAATATCATTCATAGTTCCGATAATATAGATATTTTCAGGGATATAGAACTTTTCATCAGTTTCGTGTAGATTGGCATATTGGGTAGAAACACTCCCCTTTTCACCACGATAACCAGGCTCAATTGAGAAAAAGAGTTCCCCAAAAATCTTAGAAATCTCACCACGGTTGATTTCATCGATGATGAAAACGAATTTCTTGTCTGTTTCAACCTCTGTTGGAGAAAGGTAGTCTCTCAGACCAAATCTCTTTCTCAATGTTTCTAGGACAGTTCTTCCACCACTTTTGTAGTATTCTTGCTTATTATAATTTTTATCTTTATACAACTCGTAAACATATTTGCGAGGTATTGACCATCCTGGGACACCACTATCATAATTTACTGACAAATTTTGTCTACTATTAACAGATAAGTAAGATGTTTTTGTTATATATTCTTTTTCTTCAGCAACATTTATATATTCTAAATAAGAATCCCAAGCTTGGTCAAAATTGTCTTGTCCTCCAATCAATTGGGCTTCTTTTGCTTTCTGACAAAAATCTTTAAAAATACCATCCTGTAGCTTAAACTCAATAGCGCCATCCCCATTTGATACCGGTCTTAACCCCTCCACAAAATCTGTATAGTCATAGGATGGATGAAACTGAACAAAGCCGATTTGGTCTTCGTTGCCATCCGTTAATTCTTTGGCAATTTCTTTAGCAAGATAGGTTTTACCTGTACCAGGAGCACCACGGAGAATGAGGTTTTTGGATTGTAGTAGAGTTTGACTCAATGGATGATAAACCTTATATTCTAGAGACATTTTTTCTTCTTTCTTTTCTTTTTCGTCTAAAAATTGTGTTGAATATTCAAATAAGATACTCCCCAACAATGATGGTTCCAGCTCAGGATACTTTTGCAATACGAGTTGACAAATCTCATGATTCTGAAGATATGGCCCCCCTTGATTTTTTTGAGGAAGTAGCTTGTTCCAGAATCTCTTTTGACTATTCATATTTACCCCTAAAAAAGAATGATTCTCAGAATAAATACAAAGTAATTTTGTCACCACCGCAGAACGCCCAATAAATTCATTCTTTGACTTTTTCATGTCAAAGATAGGATTATTGAAATCTAATTTTCTACCAGCTTGAATGATCTCATACAAATCTGATTTTAATTTGTTAAATCGGTCTTCTAGTTCTGATTCTGGAATGATTTTATTAGCTTGATTCTTATAGCTTTTAGTATCCTCATTCCAATAAATACCAAATTTTGAAGAACCTCCTCCACCAATTCCCATAAATAATGAATGGTACTTTCCAGTCTCAAGAACATAGCAAAAAGAATTACTTGTAGCACCTTTCCCAATGACATATTCATCGATAGACATGGTTAAAATTCTATCAAGTGGCCACTCCTTAAGAAATTCCTCTCTCAATTCTTCATTTTTCAAACTGTATTGTTTTGCAGATTCTCTTAAATTAATTTCATTTTCTTGATACCAATCATAAAAATCTTCTAAACTAACTCTTCTATCATTCATCAATTAGACTCCTTTTTCTGATAATGTTTGAATATTACACTATCTATTAACATATATTTCAAATCTAGAATAACACATCCCATTAAAAAAGAAAAGAATTTCTAAAGAAAAAGCCCAGCGTTAGGAGCTTCAACTGCTCTTAATACTAGGCTCTTTTTATCTTAATAATACTCACCCTGACGGTAGTCCCATGAGTTAAAGGTGTCTGACAGATGCATCATGATTTTATCAATATCCAGTCCTTTACGGATCACAACTGGCGCTGGTGAAGTTGAACGTGCTCCACCTTGTTCTGGAATGAGTTTGCCGTCTTTATCGACCATAGACACCATCACACCTTGCTCGTAACGAGTCTCAACTGTTTTATCAGGTTGGATAGATGCCACATAGTCATCTGCTTCAATGACAAGGTCCACTGCGCCTTCGATACGTTGACCGATTCCTTCAACCTTACCACGATTTCCTTTTCCTGATGGGTTAGCTGATGAAGCATATACCATTTTGCCTTCTTCCCAAAGTTTGGCCGCCAATTGTTCACCAGCTTTCCCAAACTTGATAACGAAACAGCTCGTTCCACGCACATCGGTCATGAGTTCTTCACGACCATCACCGTATGCTTTCAATTTTTCAAAGGCTTCTGTTTTCCATGGAAGGATACAACCGAGGAGAATATCTTCGTCCCAATGTTTTTGGTAGAAGGCTTCAATTTCTGGGTTGAGTTGTGCTAAAGCGCGAAGCTCGTCCATGCTACCACAAAGTACAACACCTGGTTTGTTACGGTTACGTTCTTTAGCTTCAAATTTGCGTTCAAGACCTGCCTTATCGCTCGTCATGATAATGTAACCAACTTTTGTGGGGCAAACGATACATCCGCCCTCACCTTTTAAAATGTCATAGCCTTCTTGAGAAAGTGTTCCGTTCCATTGAATGTGTTTTGTCATAGTTCTATAGTTCCTTTTCTATTTTACTAATCCTGCCAGTAGGCCGGTCGTTGTTTTTCGTAAGCAGCAATCAAGTCTTCATACTGCAAGGTAATACCGATATCATCTAAACCATTTAAGAGCTTATGTTTCCACTCACTATCAATTTCGAAAGTGAATTCTCCAACTGGTGAGATGATTGTTTGTTGTTCCAAGTCCACAGTTACCTGGTCGGTCGGTTTAAGTTGGGCTAGCTTTTCTCTAACCTCCCTAGGCTGTACAATAGGCAACATGCCATTATTGAGTTCATTATTGTAATGAATATCTCCAAAAGAACCTGCAATCACGACCTTAAAGCCATAGTCTGCTAGTGCCCAAGCCGCGTGTTCCCTCGAAGAACCAGCCCCAAAATTATCTCCTGTGATGAGAATACTGGCTTTGCGATATTCAGGTCGGTTAAAGACAAAGTCTGGATTCTCAGTATACTGATCATCCAGATAACGCCAAGCATACATGAGGTATTTTCCAAAACCTTTCTTATCAATCAACTTCAGAAACTGTTTGGGTAGGATTTGGTCGGTATCGATATTATCATTCATAAGAGGAACCGTTGTTCCTGTATAAACTGTAAATTTTTCCATATCCTCTCCTTACTGGGCCTCTGGCATTTGCCGAACGTCTACGAAACGTCCTGCGATAGCTGCGGCAGCTGCCATTGCTGGACTGCAAAGATGAGTCTTCGCTCCAAATCCCTGCCTATCTTCAAAGTTACGATTGCTAGTTGACGCGCAGTGAACACCATCTGGTACCTTGTCAGGATTCATCCCTAGACACATAGAGCAACCTGGATCTCTCCACTCAAAGCCAGCATCTTGGAAAATCTTATCCAAGCCCAGCTTTTCAGCAGCTCGCTTGACTGGTCGAGAACCGGGTACCACGATAGCCGTTAGATTTGGAGCGATTTTCTTCCCTTCTACAAACCGAGCTGCTAGTTGTAAATCACTAAGTCTAGCGTTGGTACAAGAACCGATAAAGACATAGCCAAGTTCGATATCAGCTGGTTTCTGACCTGGTTGTAAATCCATGTAATGATAAGCACGTTCATCATTCATATCTTTTATTTCTGGGAAGCTAGTCTCAAAGTCAACTCCCATGGCAGGATTGGTTCCCCAAGTCACCATAGGTGCTAATTCAGAGACATCCATTCGGATAACCTTGTCATAAACGGCATCGTCGTCGCTAACAAGCCTTTTCCAATCAGCTACTGCTGCAGCAAAATCCTTGGGAACACACTCTCGACCCTTCAAATAATCATAAGTCCTCTGATCTGGATTCATAATTCCCATTTTGGAACCAAATTCTATGGACATATTGCAGATAGTCATTCGCTCTTCCATGCTAAGTGCATCAATGGCCTGACCTCGATACTCCACCACGTAACCAACACCACAAGCAACACCGTATTTGGCAATTAAGGCTAGAATGAAATCTTTGGCATAAACCCCTTTTTGAGGAACTCCTGTGAATTCCACCAACATTTTCTTGGGTTTAACCTGCCAAATGGTTTGGGTTGCAAAGACATGTTCGACCTCACTGGTTCCAATACCGAAGGCAATCGCTCCAAAAGCTCCATGAGTTGCAGTATGGCTATCACCACAGACGATAAATTTCCCAGGTTGTGTTCTTCCCGTTTCTGGACCAACCATATGAACGATACCTTGTTTTTCTGAACCGTGGGCAGCATGTTCGATTCCAAATTCTTCAACATTTTCAGCTAACTTATCAATCTGTGCTTTGGAGATTACATCCCGAATATCATATATATTGACAGTCGGGACATTGTGGTCAAAGGTACCAAATGTTAAATCTGGTCGTCTCAATCTACGTCCTGCATCCCGCAATCCTTGAAAAGCTTGAGGACTGGTCACCTCGTGAATATAGTGCTGATCTACATACATGAGTTGAGGCTGTCCTTCTTCTCCTGTAATCACATGGAGGTCCCATAATTTATCAAAAATCGATTTTCCTGCCATTCATTACCTCCATATAAAATACAAAGCTACTAGTGTAGTCACTATTCCTAGGAACCAAACCGTTTTAAAATACCATTTTCTAGTCTTGTGGTGAAAGGTAACACCTGCCAACCAAGCACCAAAACCACCACATAAGAATGCAAATGATAATAAATATTTTTCAGGGATGCGCCAAGCACCTCTTTTTGCTTTAGATTTATCAATACCATAAATCATAAATACCAATAGATTCCAAATCAAAATAGCAAAAGTAATTCCTTGATTTATCTTCATAATTTTTCAATGATGGCTTCCGTCATTTCCTTGGTAGAAGCCTGTCCTCCTATATCTCTCGTTAAAATTCTTGCAGCTAAAGTTGCTTCAACTGCTTTTTCAATACGGTCAGCATCCTCATATCGTCCAAAACTATCTCGCAACATCATAGCAACTGATAAAATCATAGAAATAGGATTGGCGATTCCTAGGCCTGCAATATCAGGCGCCGAACCATGAATGGGTTCATAGAGACTCGGTCCATTCTCAGAGTGACTGGCTGATGGCATAACCCCAAGTGTACCAGATAGAACACTTGACTCATCCGAGAGGATATCTCCGAAAAGATTCTCTGTCACGATAACATCAAACTTGGCTGGATTGGTAATCATGAGCATGGCAGCTGAGTCCACCAACTGGTGTTCCAGGATTACATCTGGAAAATCTTTTGCGACTTCCTCAGCCACTCTTCGCCAAAGTTTTGAGGTTGCCAAAACATTTTGCTTATCAATACTGGTCAGGATTTTTCTCCGACTTCTTGCGATTTCAAAAGCCTTACGAATAATTCGCTTTACTTCCTCATAACTATAATCATTGATATCACGCGCTTTTCGCTCTTCAAGGATATGATCACCAAAGTAAATCCCACCTGTCAACTCACGCACCACGACAAAGTCAACACCAGCAATTCGTTCAGGTTTGAGAGGCGATAAGTGCTTAAGACTATCAAAAATTTTAACTGGACGAATATTGGCATAAAGATTAAGTTCCTTGCGGAGTGCCAAAAGCCCTTGTTCGGGTCGAACTGTAGCATTATCATACTGAGGACTACCTATTGCAGCAAGGAGGATAGCATCTGCTTCTCTACATGCCTTGAGGGTTTTGTCAGGTAAGGGGTGGCCCTCAGCATCAATACCTGCACCGCCAAAAGGTTGTTTGACTATCTCAATGTCAAAGTCTGTTTTTTTGGCTATAGATGCTAGAACTTCTAAACCAGCTTCCATGATTTCTGGTCCAATCCCATCACCTGCTAGGGCAACAATTTTCTTTGTCATGATATTCTCCTTTAAAGACTAGGCATGTCGCGATAGGAAACATTTGGACCTATCTCTCCGGTATTCTCTTTTTGAACAAAAGTATTAGCATTGATGTAGGCAATAGCTGAAGCCTTCAACACATCGAAATCTATTCCGGCTGCGTTAAATATTGTTTCTGTTTCTCTATTTTCAACAGTAACCAAAACCCTTGCCTGAGCATCGATTCCATCCGTCACCGCGTCAATAGTGTAGGATACCAAGCGAACAGATTGATTAAAGAACTTGTCAACAGCGTTAAAGATAGCCTCAACAGAACCTTGTCCAGTCGCATTAAAGTTGACTTTCTCACCATCCAAATTAGCCAATCTGACAGTCGCTTCAATTTCATTTTCCGCATGAGTTTGAAGTTGTAAATCATCAAAGTGAAAGCCTTCTGGGTTTTCAACCATGGTTCCAGCTACTAGAGCACGAATATCCGCGTCTGTGACTTCTTGTTTCTTATCTGCAAGTGATTTGAATTTGTCAAAGAGTGGCTTGATATCCTCTTCTGTGAAGTCTAAGGCCAGTTCTCTCAGTTTTTCTACAAAGGCATGGCGACCAGATAATTTTCCAAGCGGAAGGCTATTGCTCTTAACACCGACCAATTCAGGGGTGATGATTTCATAAGTAAGAGGATTTTTAAGAACGCCATCTTGGTGAATACCCGATTCGTGAGAGAAGGCATTGCCACCAACAATGGCCTTGTTTTTAGGAACTGGGATACCTGAGAAGCGAGAAACCATTTCTGACGTATTGATGGTTTCATTTAGGACAATACTGGTTTCTGCTTGGTAGTAATCTTGGCGAATATTGAGAGCAACTGCTATTTCTTCCAAAGCAGCATTTCCAGCTCGTTCTCCAATACCGTTAATGGTTCCTTCGACACGTCCTGCACCATTCTTTACAGCAGCGAGGCTATTCGCTACTGCCATTCCGAGGTCATCATGACAGTGAGGAGAATAGATAATCTGACGATTAGTCTTGACATTCTCAATCAAGTATTTGAATATAGCACCATACTCTTCTGGCGTCGTAAATCCAACTGTATCAGGAATATTGATATAAGTCGCACCCGCATCAACCGCAGTTTGAACGACTTGTAGGAGAAAGTCCAGCTCAGTTCTAGTCGCATCTTCTGGAGAGAATTCTACTACTTTAAACTTACTCCGTGCATAGGAAACATGTTCACTGATCGCTTCCAAAATCTCTTCCTTACTCTTATTGAGCTTATACTTACGATGAATAGGACTTGTTGCTATAAAGACATGTATTTGTGGATACTTAGCATCCTTGAGTGCTTCATAACAAGCGTCAATATCTGATTTAACAGAACGAGCTAAGCCTGTCACGGCTGTTTTTTTCATAGCCTTAGCAATTTCTTGAACAGCTGTAAATGAATCTGGACTAGCAGCTGGAAAACCAGCTTCGATTGCTGAAATTCCCCATTTCTCTAGCTGTTTTGCTATAGCAACCTTTTCCTTTATTGAAAAATTGACACCTGGTGTCTGCTCACCATCTCGGAGACTGGTATCTAAAAACTCAACTACACGCATGAGAATTCTCCCTTCACATTTTCGATATAGAAAAAACATCTCGCTCGGAGTTCCAAGCGAGATGTTGATTTACTCCCGCTTGGTAAGCCAAACAGGACTAATGCTTTTGCACTAGTCCGAGTACCTCAACAACAAAGCAAATTGATTAAACTTAGCTGTTTTCATGTTTGGCTTTCTCCTTTGTCTGATGTCTTGTTTAGTATTCTAGCATAGGAAAAATCACTTGTCAAGAAAAAATCCAATATTTTCTGAAAATTTCTTCAATAAAGAATATTTTGCGAATTGAACGTATTTGAAAACTCAAATATGTTTATTTATTTCTTAGAAGTCAAAAACCAACTTCTCTCAAATAATTCAAGGACCTTTTCGTCAGTTAGAGTGTCATCGAGTGGAAGACTAATCCAATAGCGTTTATTCATATGAAAGGCTGGATAAATCCCGTTTTGTGAAAGCAAGTCAGCTACTTGGTCGTGTTTGAGGTTGACTGCTTCCACTAGCCCATCTCTCCCCTTATCTAGCCTATCCCAAGGAATTCTCATTAAAATAGCATACCACTTCTGATTATCTTCATGGCGCAAAACCGCCGTATCAGGTGATTTCTCCCATAGATATTCCAGCTGATTGCCATACTTTTCTTGAACAAACGCCATAATTCTCTTGGTCTGTGGACAGAGAAATTCCTGTACCTCAAAACAAGCCTTTCGAATGCCATAAAGAACTTCTAAACAAGCTTCTCGAACAGTTCCGACAAAAGTACCTCTCATACTTTCCATATGAACTTGAGGATAGAGTTCGCCAGTTTCCTGATCAAAAACCTGAAAAGTTAAATCACTATCCTCAACTATAATCTTCATAAGAAAATCACCCTGCAAGATAGTCGAACTATAGGTCCATACACCTTGTTTTTCTACAAATCCATACTCTTTAGCCTTTTTAATATTAAACTGATAGGCTTTAAAAATTTCAAACATAAGCGAAAACTGCTACCAAAAGCTAGCAGTTCCTTTCTATTTTTTAAAAGACAACCTTAGTTCCATGTAATTGTGTCACACCCAGTTGGTCAATAAAGGTTTGACGGTTGTCCATGTCAATCCCCCCACCAGGTAAAATTTCAATTTTTCCTGCTGTGTGTTCTAAAATTCTGCGGTAGTGAGCAAAACGTTTCTCTAACGAATCGCCAGATACACCAGCTCGAGTGAGGATGCGTGTTACACCAGCCTGGCTGAGCCAATCAATAGCTTCTAGTTGTTCTTGGTCACTTAAGTCGTCAAAAGCCATATGGAAGACAATCTCCATACCTTTAGATGCAGCAATCAACTTTTCGAGGTTAGCCTTATCCAACTTCTTATCTGCTGTTAAGGCACCAAAAACAACCCCTTGGCTACCTGCTTGAGCAGTTAGACGAATATCCTCGAGCATAATAGAAATCTCGATGTCATTGTAAACAAAGTCACCACCACGTGGACGAATCATAGTCATAATAGTCGTATCGTAGTTAGTTGCCAGCTCAACAGCTGCCTTAGTTACTCCATAACTTGGTGTCGTTCCACCAACAGCAAGATTATCACAGAGCTCAATACGGCGAGCTCCAGCTTGCATAGCCTTTTCAAGCAAGGTTACATTTTCAGCACAAAATTCGTAAATCATTTGATACTCCTTGACGATTTATTTGATATTATTATATCATATTGTTTTAAGTAACCCCCACTTTTTATCAAGGAAAATCATTACTTTTTTAGCTATTCTTTATCTGGTATTACCTTAAAGAGATAATAGGTTATAAATATTGTTAAACATCCTAAAGCAATTTTTACTGGTAAAAGAGGTGCGAAATAAATGGAAATTCCCATCAAGATATAAATCGAAACAATGATTTTTTTCTTGCGTTCACGCGCAATGGACTTGGTTTCTCTAAAATCGGCAACATAGGTTTGATAGAGCTTGGTATGATAGAGCCAATCTTCAAAACGCTTAGAAGATTTAGAAAAACAGGCAATTGATAATAAGAGGAAGGGAGTTGTTGGTAATAGCGGTAAGACTACACCAACGATAGCCAAAGCTAATGAAATAAAGCCAATACTGAGATAAATGATACGCATGTCTACTCCTAGTTAAGAATAATCTTCTTCTAGTTAAGCATAAAAAGATAAAATCTGTCAAGTTTAAATTAGAAAAAGGCCTGAAGTATCTACTTCAGCCCTCTCACTATTATTTAATCTTTTCTTCTTCGTAGTCACCATTGCTACATACAATTTGTTTGCCTCCACCACGGATTTTCTTCTCCATGAGGAAGTGGCCACACTTAGGACAATCACGTCCAACCGGTTTATCCCAAGAAGTAAACTCACATTCTGGATAACGATTGCAGCCATAGAATATACGATTACGTTTAGTTTTGCGTTCGATGATTTGCCCTTGATGACAATTTGGACATGTAACACCAACTTCTTTGACAATGGCTTGTGTATGTCGGCAATCAGGGAAATTGCTACATGCGTAAAACTTACCGAAGCGTCCAATCTTAATCACCATAGGACTGCCACAAACTTCACAGTCAAATCCAGCTGGTTCATCCTTGATTTGAATTTTTTCCATCTCTGCTTCAGCTTTTGCAACCTCTTTAGAGAATGGTTTGTAAAATTCATCAATAACCCGTTGCCACTCTTCTTTTCCGACTTCGACATCATCCAGTTTCCCTTCCATTTCAGCAGTAAATTTCACATTTACAATGTCTGGGAAGTATTCGACAATCAGCTTGTTAACAACTCGACCTAGATCAGTTGGTTCAAAGCGTTTAGAAGCCAATCTCACATAATAACGCTTTTGGATTGTTTCAATGGTTGGAGCATAGGTAGATGGACGTCCAACTCCATTCTCTTCCAAGGTTTTAATCAGTGTTGCTTCTGAATATCGTGCAGGCGGTTGTGTGAAATGTTGTTCAGGTTTACTATTGACCTGTTTAACCACATCTCCTACTTCCATATCTGGCAGCATCTTATTCTTATCAGAATCGTTATAAATAGCTAAATAACCATCAAACTTAACCTGACTACCATTCGCTGCAAATTGAACACCATTTTGTGATAATTTAACAGCCATTGTATCAAAAATTGCACCAGTCATTTGACTCGCTACAAAGCGGTTCCAGATAAGGGTATAAAGTTTAAGCTGGTCTTTATCCAAATACTTAGCAATTTTTTCAGGCGTATTAAAGACACTTGAAGGACGAATAGCTTCGTGGGCGTCTTGAGCGCCAGAGGCATTTTTCACTTTGCTACCATGTTTAGAATACTTACTACCAAAACGTTCATTGATGTAACTAGCAGCTTCGTTCTGAGCAACTGGACTGATACGAGTAGAATCCGTACGCATATAGGTGATCAAACCTTGGACACCTTTACCAATATTGATTCCTTCATAGAGTTGCTGAGCAACCATCATAGTCTTACGAGTTCGGAAGTTAATCTTGTTAGCAGCATCCATCTGCATAGAAGACGTTGTATATGGAAGAGGAGTATTGCGCTTTCTTTCCTTTTTATCTACTTGATCAACTGTAAAATCCTTGCTGTTCATATGAGATAAAACTTCTTTGACTTCATCATTGGTAGTCAACTTCATCTTCTTGCCATTCATTCCATAAAAAGAAGCTTGGAATTGCTTGGTACCTTTTTTAAAGACACCATCAATCGTCCAATATTCTTCTGGTTGGAAGGCATTGATTTCATTCTCGCGATCAATGATTAGCTTTAAAGCAACAGACTGAACACGTCCTGCTGATAAACCTTTTTTAACCTTTTTCCAAAGAATTGGTGAAATTGAATACCCCACTAAACGGTCCAAAACACGACGGGCTTGTTGAGCATCGACCAAATCCATATTGATTTTACGAGGTTCTTTAAAGGCATTTTTAACCGCATCCTTGGTAATCTCGTTGAAAACAACACGGTTGGCGTCATTCTCATCAAGATTTAAAATATGCGCTAAGTGCCAAGAAATAGCTTCTCCTTCACGGTCCGGGTCACTTGCAAGAAAGACTTTATTGGCTTTCTTAGCTTCTTTTTTCAAATCATTGATGAGAGGACCTTTACCACGAATATTGATATATTGGGGTTCATAATTATTTTCTACATCGACTGACATACTTGATTTTTTCAAATCACGAATATGTCCGACGCTGGCTAAAACCTTATAATTACGTCCTAGATATTTTTCAATCGTTTTCGCCTTAGCAGGCGACTCCACGATTACAAGATTTTTTTTACTTGTTGATTTTTTCTTTTTGGTTGCCGTTACCACAGTATCACACCTTCTCAAAGTAATTAAACTTTATAAAGTGTAAACCATTTTTAAAAACCTGTCAAGACTTAACACCCATACAATAGAAGAAAAGTTTGCTAAATGAAATGATTCTATGTCTAAAACTCAAACTCGGCGAGAATATCCTGCCCACATGTTGCTAGTTTTGCTCCTTCTTGGATCAAATGATGACAGCCGTCTGAGCGTCCATCTAAAATGGAACCTGGAATCGCAAAGACATCTCTACCTTCCTCCATAGCACGCTCACAAGTGATTAAGCTACCAGATCTCATTTTAGCTTCTGCAACGATAACTCCTCGACACAATCCTGCAATAATGCGATTTCTGGCAGGAAAGTGAAATTTCAAGGGTTCTTCCCCTGGTCCGTACTCACTTAGTATTAAATGATTGTCTCCAATGTATTCTTGAAGACGTTTATTGGAGCGGGGATAATAGACGTCTAAACCAGTCCCGATCACTGCAATCGTTTTGCCACCAGTTTGAAGAATTGACATATGGGCTGCTGTGTCGATTCCTCTAGCAAGTCCGCTCACCACAACTAATTCATTCTCCAGTTCTTCAATGACTTTCCGGACTGATTTGGTTCCGGTTTGACTACAAGAGCGACTCCCTACAACTGCTATCTTTGGTAATTTTAAGAGATTTAAATCTCCTTTATAAAAAAGCAATACTGGTGCATCGTAAATTTCACTAAGCGAAATGGGATAAACATCATCCAGAATCGAAAATGATGGGAACTTTTCAAAATCTTTCTTTAAACGTTCCATGCTTTCAAAAGTCAGTTTATGATACCGCTCCATAAAAACCACTGGATTACGACACTCTGAGGCTTCAGCGATCGTCTCTAAACTCAATTCCTGATCATAAATTTCTCCATATTGAAGTACATTCAGAACCTGCTGATTACTTAAACCTGCTTGCTTTAACTTATAAATTTCGAAATTATCAATCTTAATTTTCATGATCGACTCCTTTTTCTCTCTCTATTTATCTATTCGTAAAAAAAGAAAAAACTCCCAACAATTTTACTTGTTAGGAAGTTTCTATTTATGTTAGTTATATTAGTAATCAGGTCGAAGAACTCCAGTGACAGTCGCTTTAGTTGCTTCATAGTCTCCGTCAATAACAACTTTGATAATGCGTTTAGCATCTTCTTCAGGCGTAGGAACCAATGGTAGGCGCGTTGGACCAGCTTCAAATCCCATATAGTTGAGGACTGCCTTAACAGGTGCAGGACTTGGGTATGAGAAGAGAGCATTAACCTTGGGAATAAATTTACGTTGAATAGCTGCCGCTTTCTTCATATCACTTTCTTCAATCGCAGTGAACATTTCATACATTTCATCACCATTGGTATGAGAAGCAACAGAGATAACCCCGTCAGCACCCAAGTTCATAGCATGGAAGGCGTCTCCGTCTTCTCCAGTGTATATCAAGAATTCTTCTGGTTTGTGCTCAATCAAATAGGCCATATTTGCAAGGCTGGTACATTCTTTAACTCCGATGATATTTGGATGTTCCGCTAAGCGAAGCATGGTTTCCGGAGTCAATTCAACTACTACACGACCTGGAATATTATAGATAATGATAGGTAAATCAGACGCATCTGCGATAGCTTTAAAGTGCTGATACATTCCTTCTTGAGATGGTTTATTGTAGTAGGGAACAATTGCGAGACCGGCTGCAAAACCTCCAAATTCTGCTACTTCTTTGACAAACTCAATAGAGTCGCGTGTATCATTAGTACCAACACCAGCGATTAAAGGAACACGTCCATTAACAACCTTCTGAACAGCTGCAAACAACTGCAACTCCTCATCGTGAGTAAGAGTCGGACTCTCAGCAGTCGTCCCCGCCAAGAGAATACCATCTGTATGATGTGCCAATAAATGTTCAATCAACTTTGGAATAGCGTCGAAATTTATTGACCCATCTTCATGAAAAGGAGTAATAAAAGCAGTGATAATTTTACAATCTTTTAAATCTTGATAAGACATAGAAAAAACCTTTCTCTATATAAGAAAGAGGCTGGGGCATACTTGCCTTTGCCTCCTGTTCTATACATAAAATAAGAGGAAGAAATCAAACTCTTCGAGTTACTGATTTCTGTTTTGCTCCCTATTTCAATTCAAACTTCAACTCAGCTGTTGGGCGTACTAGACCACGTTCATGAAGGGTTTCTGCAATTTGAACTGAGTTCCAAGCAGCACCCTTGAGAAGGTTATCTGAAACCACCCACATATGAATTCCCTTTTCAGCATCCAAGTCTTTACGGATACGACCAACAAATGTGTCGCGAGAACCAACCGCATTGATAGCTTGTGGATAGATTTGGTGAGCCACATCGTCTTCAAGAACTGCACCCGGGAAGGCAGCAATCGCAGCTTTAACTTCTTCGATTGGTGCTACTTCTTTTGTTTCAATGTAAACAGACTCAGAGTGAGCTGACAAAACTGGAATACGTACGCAAGTTGCTGAAACGGCAATGCTATCGTCTTCCATGATTTTCTTAGTTTCGTTTGTCATCTTCATTTCTTCATAAGTATAGTCATTCTCAGTGAAGACGTCAATTTGAGGAAGAGCATTAAAAGCAATTGGATAGTGTTTCTTATCGCCACCTGATGGCAAAATTTCCGCATGCAAATCACGTGGATTTACACCATCATTCAATACTTCACGCAATTCACGTTGTGTCTCAAGAATGGCTCCCATACCTGCACCTGAAACAGCTTGATAAGTTGAAACGATGATACGATCTAAGCCCCATTTTTGACGAACTGGTTCAAGAGCTACCATCATTTGAATAGTTGAACAGTTAGGACAGGCGATGATCCCATTATGAGCATCAAGAGCGTGGGAATTCACTTCAGGCACTACCAAAGGTACATCTGGATTTTGACGGAAATAAGAAGTGTTATCAACTACTACCGCCCCTGCTTTTACAGCATAAGGTGCGTATTTTGCAGAAGTTGAACCTCCAGCTGAGAAGAGAGCAATATCGACTCCTTCAAAAGCTTCTTCTGTTGTTTCTTCAATAGTCACATCTTGGCCCTTGAATTGCAAGACCTTTCCTGCAGAACGTGCAGACGCAAGGTAGCGAATCTTATCGATTGGAAGAGTTGATTCTTCCAACATTTTGATCATTTGAGCACCAACGGCACCTGTAGCACCGACAACAGCAACTGTATATCCCATAACAAACCTCTTTTGGAATTTTCTAAAAATTTCTATAATAGAAACATTATACTACTTTTTGGTGGAATTGAAAAGTCTTTACCTAATCTATTTTCTGAAATTGACAAGAAAAAAGCTCGCAATCTTTAGCGAACCTTTTTCTAAAAATTTACAAATTAATATCTTTGTTTATATGGTTTATTAAATGCAGCTAAGACATCTGACGGAGTGTCTGAATAAGATTTGATTTCTTTTAAATCTCCCTTTACGATAATCCGTTCGGTAGCATCATAGTCCACACATGTCACTAAGGTGATTTCATTGATACCCTCACGGTCATCAATCTCATCAACACGGTCTGGTGTTACGTGTTTCACTTCACGAATTTCATAGGTATAAACTTTATCCTTATCCGTCAAATAAATCTTCATACCTTCTTTGGCATTAACCAAAGGAGAAAATAGCATTTGGCTAGCATTCTCAGCTGTAAAGATATGGTGACTAGCTAGAGAATAATTTCCTTCACCCATTTTTTGATTTGGTTTCATGGTTCCTGCTCCGTAGAACAAGTTTACATTGTCCAAACCTTTAAAGATTGGTAAGTTGATTTCTACTTCCGGAACAGCAATCCCACCTATAACAGGCAACTGTTGTGCATCCCATTGAGCTGATAAAACAGCCTCTGAAGAAATTGCCTTCACAGAATTAAAATCAAAATTCCCTTCTGCACCATTATTCTCTTCAAGCTTTTCTTTTGAAACTTGACTAACTTGATACTTGTTAGTATTCCAAACCATAAAGATATTACGAATCTTTGAGTTAAAAATCAAGGATAGAGACAAAAGGATTAGAAAGCCAGCTAAAATATTAATCAGCAGATTCTTACGTTTATTTTTTTTACTCTTAGTTCTTTTTTGAGACATTATTCTTCACTTTCTGTTTCGTTTTCTGCCCCAACTTCTTCTTTCTCAGCTGCCGCAACTGTTGTAAAGGTTACAATCTTAGCGTTCTCATCTAAACGCATAACCTTAACTCCCATGGTTGAACGTCCAGTTTGAGAAATATTGGCAACATTTGTACGAATCATGACACCGGTATCTGTGATAACCATCAAATCTTCGTCACCTTTTACTGTGAGAAGGCCTGCAAGTTGACCGTTTTTATCAGTAATATTAGCAGTTTTCATACCTTTACCAGCACGACCTTTAGTTGGATATTCAGTGGCAACTGTACGCTTACCGTATCCTTTTTCAGTAATGATAAGAACTTCATCTTTATCGGTAATCACTCTAGCTCCAACTACAGCATCTCCTTCACGAAGATTTACTCCTTTAACACCTGTGGCGCTACGGCTCATGCTACGAACGGATGATTGATTGAAACGAACTGCATAGCCTAACTTAGTACCGATAATGATATCAGTATCTTCTTGAGTCAGAAGAACATTGATCAATTCGTCCTCATCTTTCAAATTCAAGGCTTTTAGACCATTTTGACGAATGTTCGCAAATTCTTTAACGCTAGTTCTCTTAACAATACCTGCTCGAGTCGTAAAGAAGATGTATGCATCATCACTACGTTCTGATTCGACATTAATGATAGTTTGGATGCTTTCTCCCTCATCCAGTTTTAAGAGGTTAACTACAGGCAATCCCTTGGCTGTACGACCATATTCTGGTATTTCATAACCTTTCAAACGATAGACACGACCTTTGTTGGTAAAGAAGAGCAAGTGATCATGGGTGCTGGTAGAAACCAACTCACGGACAAAGTCATCATCCTTGACTCCTGTTCCTTGAACACCGCGTCCACCACGTTTTTGGGCAGTAAACTCGTCTTGGTCCAAACGTTTGATGTAACCTTTATTTGATAGAGTGATAAGAACATCAGACTCTTCAATCAAGTCTTCATCTTCAAGTGTCAAGACTTCACCAACCATCAACTCAGTACGGCGTTTATCTCCAAACTTGCGTTTGACTTCATCCAATTCTTCCTTGATGATTTGGGCCACGCGTTCTGGTTTAGCAAGAATGTCTGCTAAGTCGGCAATCAAAGCAATGAGGTCATCATATTCGGATTGAATCTTATCACGTTCCAAACCGGTCAAACGACGAAGACGCATGTCTAGAATCGCTTGGCTTTGACGTTCAGATAGCTTGAACTTGCTCATCAATTCTGCTTGAGCTTCTTCATCAGTTTCGCTTGCACGGATGATACGAATGACTTCATCAATATGATCCAGAGCAATTAGCAAACCTTCCAAGATATGTGCGCGTGCCTCAGCTTTTTCTTTGTCAAATTGAGTACGACGAGTCACAACTTCTTTTTGATGCTCAATATAAGCATCTAAGATTTGGCGAAGCGATAAAATCTTTGGAACACCATTTTGAATAGCAAGCATGTTAAAACCAAAGCTAGTCTGCATCTGAGTCATCTTAAATAGGTTGTTCAAAATAACATTAGCTGATGCGTCGCGTCTAACTTCAATAACAAAACGAACACCTTCACGGTTAGATTCATCACGAACAGCTGTAATACCTTCAATACGTTTCTCTTGAACCAGACGCACAATATGTTCATGTACTTTGGTTTTGTTGACCATATATGGGAATTCAGTGACAACGATACGTTCGCGACCTGTTTTCGTTTCCTCAATTTCCGTACGAGAACGAAGAACAATAGATCCCTTACCAGTCTCATACGCCTTATGAATACCTGATTTACCCATAACTAGGGCACCAGTTGGGAAGTCTGGACCAGGCAAAACTTCCATCAAATCTTTGGTTGTAACTTCAGGATTATCCATGACGAGTTTAACAGCATCAATGGTTTCACCCAAGTTATGTGGCGGAATATTGGTCGCCATACCAACGGCAATACCTGTAGCACCATTGACCAAAAGATTTGGGAAACGAGCTGGTAAAACAACAGGTTCTCGTTCATTGGCATCATAGTTATCAACAAAATCAACGGTATTTTTATTGATATCGCGAAGCATTTCAAGAGCAATCTTACTCATACGTGCCTCAGTATAACGTTGCGCGGCAGCGCCATCACCGTCCATAGAACCAAAGTTACCGTGCCCATCTACAAGCATGTAGCGGTAGCTCCACCATTGAGCCATACGAACCATAGCTTCGTAGATAGATGAGTCCCCGTGTGGGTGGTATTTACCCATGACATCCCCTGTAATACGGGCAGATTTCTTATGAGGTTTATCAGGCGTAACTCCTAATTCGTTCATTCCGTACAAAATACGACGATGAACAGGTTTCAACCCATCACGAACGTCAGGAAGAGCACGCGATACGATTACACTCATGGCGTAGTCGATAAAGCTAGTCTTCATCTCCTTGGTCAGATTGACATTCACTAAATTTTTATCTTGCATTAACAAATGCCTCATTTCACTATTAGTAACTAGATATATTATACCATAGTTTGGACTATTTTACAGTCTAACAACACGTGTAAAACGTTTACATATTTATCCCGAAGGTATATCCGTGACAAAGCCTAGCAAAAGTGATAGAATGAAATCAAATGGGGGTTCCCCCTTAATAAAATAAAGGAGATGTTTAGACAAATGACAGCAACTAAACAACACAAAAAAGTTATCCTCGTCGGTGACGGTGCCGTAGGTTCATCTTACGCTTTTGCCCTCGTAACACAAGGAATTGCACAAGAACTTGGTATCATTGAAATTCCTCAATTGTTTGAAAAAGCAGTTGGTGATGCTGAAGACCTTAGCCATGCGCTAGCTTTTACTTCACCTAAAAAAATCTATGCAGCTAAGTACGAAGACTGTGCGGACGCTGACCTTGTAGTTATCACTGCTGGTGCTCCACAAAAACCAGGTGAAACTCGTCTTGACCTTGTTGGTAAAAACCTTGCTATCAACAAATCAATTGTTGAACAAGTTGTTGCGTCTGGTTTTGACGGTATCTTCCTTGTTGCTGCTAACCCAGTTGACATCTTAACTTACTCAACATGGAAATTCTCAGGTTTCCCTAAAGAACGCGTTATCGGTTCAGGTACTTCACTTGACTCAGCTCGTTTCCGTCAAGCACTTGCTGAAACTATCGGTGTTGATGCACGTTCAGTTCACGCCTACATTATGGGTGAACACGGTGACTCTGAGTTTGCTGTTTGGTCACACGCTAACGTTGCCGGTGTTAAATTGGAACAATGGTTGCAAGCTAACCGTGACTTGAATGAAGCTGACCTTGTTGAACTCTTCATCTCAGTTCGTGATGCAGCTTACTCAATCATCAACAAAAAAGGTGCTACATACTACGGTATCGCAGTTGCTCTTGCTCGTATCACAAAAGCTATCCTTGATGATGAAAATGCGGTTCTTCCACTTTCAGTCTTCCAAGAAGGACAATACGGAGTTGAAAACGTCTTTATCGGTCAACCAGCTATCGTTGGTGCGCACGGTATCGTTCGCCCAGTTAACATCCCATTGAACGACGCTGAAACTCAAAAAATGCAACTTTCTGCTCGTGAATTGCAAGAAATTATTGACGAAGCATGGAAAAATCCAGAATTCCAAGCAGCTTCTAAAAACTAATTTAATATTAAAAAAGCTGTCTAGACAAACGTTTAGACAGCTTTTCTTATCTTATTTATTCCATCTCAGCAAAGGCTTTTTCAGCGTCTGCATTGCTAATCGCTCCAAGCTGAATTTTTCCAATTTTCCCTTGTGAATCAATCAAAAATTCTGTTGGAATGCTTCGAATTTGATAAGCTTGGAAGGTTGTTCCCTTAGTGTCATATAAGACAGGTATATCCTTATAGCCCTGCTCCTCATACCATTTTGGAAATTGGTCAATCGTTTTTTCACCTTGAAGACCTGGTGCAATAACAGATAAAATTTCAAAATCACGATCTTCTTTTGCAGCAAGTTCCATTAGTTCTGGCATACTTTTTTTACATGGTCCGCACCAAGAAGCCCAGAATTTTAGATAAATTTTTTACCTTTAAAATCAGATAGTTTGACTTCTTTTCCATCCATAGATTGGAGCGTAAAATCCGGTGCTTCTGCTCCTACAGCTATTTGCTTAACCGTTGCTTGTTGCTGTGCTTGAGTCGTTTGATTTTCCTGACTTGATTTCTTCTCTTCTTTGCCACAAGCAATCAAAAGAAAGATAGATAAGAAACTAAGTCCAAAATAGATTGTTTTTTTCATAGATAACTCCTTTTATCCTAATATTCCAGATAAGACATTTAACTGTCCCAACATCAATAAAATTCCCATGAGAATAATCAGTAAACCACCAATTCTTTTCAGTAAGAGCAGGTGAGATTTAATTCTACTAAAATAAGGCATAATCAGACCTGATGCCAAGGCCAATACTAAAAATGGAAGCGCCATTCCAAGAGTATAGATAAGGGTCAATAATGCCCCTTGAAGAGCTCCATTTCCTCCCGAGGCAGCCAGTGCTAAAATAGAACTTAAAACTGGACCAATACATGGAGTCCAACCAAAGCTGAAACTGATACCTAATAGAAAGGCTGATAGATATTTACTAGACTGTTTTTGATTAAATGTTACTGTTTTTTGGAACTCTAATTTTTGTAAATGAAGGATTTCCATCTGATGCAAGCCTAGTATGATAATAATGCCACCCATAACATAACGGAACCAATCAGCATAGAGTAAGTTCCCGAGAAATCCTGCTCCAAACCCTAGAATAAAGAAAATCAGAGAGATACCTGTGATAAAACAGAGTGTCCGAATTAATCCTGACCAGGCAACATCTTTACCTAAAAACCGAAATGTTTTTGACTGTTCTTGATCATCTAATAAAACACCTGCATAGACTGGTAACAAGGGAAAAATGCAGGGCGAAAAGAATGACAAGACACCAGCTAAAAAGACAGAAATAAAAAATATAATACTTTCCAATTAAGAACCTTCTTTCATATAGTTATCTTTTATTTTACTATAAAAGAAAACTTTTGTAAGATATCTGCTACGCAAATTTGATTTCAACTAAAACGAAAAAAAAGGAGCTCAGCTCCCTTTTTTATTAATAAGTTCCTTCTTCACCTTGACTTGTCAAGATTACAGGTCCATCCTTGGTAATAACAAACTGGTGTTCATACTGACATGATAGACCACCGTCAATAGTTTTGTGAGCCCAGCCTGTTTTCATGTCTGTATCGATTTCCCAATCACCTGTATTAATCATAGGTTCGATTGTCAAGACCATACCTTCACGAAGACGGAGACCACGACCAGCTACACCATAGTTAGGAACCATTGGTTCTTCATGCATGGTTGGGCCAACACCGTGTCCTACAAGATCACGAACAACACCGTATCCACGACTTTCAGCATATTCTTGAATTGCTGCACCAATATCACCAATTCGGTTACCAACAACAGCTTGCTCGATACCCTTATACATAGCTTCCTTGGTCACGTCCATCAAGTTTTTAACTTCTTCTGATGGTTTACCAACTGCGTATGCCCAACAAGAATCAGCTAATCCACCCGTAAAGTTTTGAGTATATTTTTTTATCTGCTCAACGTTGTTAAAATTGAGTTTAGAAACATTGAGGTCAGACTTAGCGATTGGCCCACCAAGGACCATATCAACCTTGAGCAAATCGCCTTCCTTCAAAATATAGTGGCGTGGAAAAGCATGAGCTACCTCGTCATTGAGTGAGCAGCAGGTTGCATATGGATAGTCCATGATGGCTCCATCCACACCGATTTGTAGTGGAAGGAAATTCTCTTCTTTACAACGACGGCGGACATACTCTTCTACTTCCCACATATCTACACCTGGTTTGATGATATCACGCAAGCCAATGTGGATACTTGCAAGAAAATCACCAGCCTTATCCATAGCTTCGATTTCTCTAGCTGATTTTAATGTAATCATGTTTTCTCCTAGATTCTAATTAATTTTTACAGTAACATTTGCTTTTGATACAATTTGATGATTGAGATAAATGTCATAATCAATAATAGCCGACCGTCTCGTATGGTGAATAATTCTAGCTTGAATACGTAGAACATCATCAATCTGAACAGCCTGTAAGAAGTAAATCAACATCTGTTCAATGATCAGGTTACGCCCACTATTAACGACCAAATCCTGAGTCATATGGGTTAAGATTTCTGCAAGGACACCATTTGCAAGGACACCATTTTTCTCAAGCATGAAAGGTTCAACTGTAATGACAACCTCATCATGATGATAAGACAACTTTTGTCCAATCTGTTCTGAAAATGTTGGGAGTGCTGAAACCTGAGAACGACTCATTTTTTCCATGACATCCCGTCTAGTAATGACACCTAGCAAGGTTTGATTGCTCCTCACAACGGGTACCATTTCAAAATCTTCTGCAATCATTCTCTGGCTCACGTTAGCAATATTCGTTGCTAATCCAGTCATATAGACAGTTCTTGTCATAACCTTATCAATGGTTGTACCTGGTGATTTATCTCCAGCATCTCGCATGGTTACAACGCCCACAACAACCTTATGCTGATTGATAACAGGGAAGCGACTAGTCCTATTCTTACGAACTAAATCTAAATAATCTTTTACAGTATCCGTTTCTTGTAAAAAACCATATTCATGACTAGTACGATAAATCTTTTCAACCGTTAAAATATCTGTCTTAATTTGAACATTTGACAAAGCACGGTTGATCATCGTCGCAATTGTAAATGTATCATGTTTACTACGTAATACTGGAATATTTTTCTTATCAGCAGCATTCAAAACATCTTTATGAACTTCAAATCCACCGGTTACCAAGACTGCATTTTCATTTTCAAGTGCCAATAATTGGATCCGTGTTCTGTCACCGACAATAAGTAGACCGCCATCATGAAGATAAGAAAGAATATTCTTTTCTGTCATGGCTCCAATGGAGAATTTACTGAATTCTCTCTCCAAACCAGCTTGACCAGCTAAAACTTCTGAACCAGTAACTTCTGCAATTTCTGCAAATGTTAGCTTTTCGATGGCAACTTTTTTTGACTTCACACGGACTGTCCCACTTCGAGGACGTGTTTCAACTAAGCCTCTATTTTCAGCTTCTTTGATCGCACGATAGGCTGTCCCATCGCTCACTCCCAGACGATTTGAGATACTTCGAACGCTAACCCGTTTTCCGACTGGTAATTCTTCTAAATAAGCTAAAATTTCTTGGTGTTTACTCATTTAGCTCTCCTTTTGTATAGCAAAATTCTAGATAATCCCGCATCTTACGAGTATAGCGGTCACTACCTTTAAACCGACGATATAAAACGAAGCCGGACTTTTGCGCAACCTTTTGACTGGCGCTATTTTCCAGATGTGTCACAATAGACAGTTGTTTTAATTCAAACTGATTCACAGACAAATCTCGCAATTTGGTAACTGCTTCCGTCATATATCCCTGAGACCAATAGTCTTTCCTTAAAAAATAGCCAATTTCAGCTTCTTTCCTTATTTCATCAAGCTTTTCAAACTTAATTGCTCCAATCATTTTTTGGTCTTTTTGATCACAAATGGCCCAAATTCCCAAGGGTGATTTCATAAAGTAGTTGGCAAGAGCATATTGACTTTCTTCAATACTAGCTTGCGTAGGAAAAATAAATTGAAGATTTTCAGGGTCTGATGCCAGCTGATGGAAGTCTTCTACATCCGTAAAAAAGAATGGACGGAAATACAAACGTTCCGTCTCATAGAAAGAAAACATTGCTAATTTTGTCCAGATATTCATTGTTATCCTCGAATTGCTAATCTTCAATTAGCTCAATATCTGCTCCAAGATTACGTAATTTCTCAATAATATTTGAGTAGCCTCGTAGGATGAACTCAACACTAGTAATCTCTGTTCTACCTTCAGCCATTAATCCAGCAATAACCAAAGCTGCACCTGCACGTAAGTCTGTCGCTCTTACACTTGCACCTTGTAAAGGATTGCCACCTTTGTAGAAAATATGGTCATTCGTTGTAGAAATATCTGCGTTCATTTTGGCTAATTCGAAAACATGATTGACACGTTTTTCATAAATGGTATCGATCAATGTTCCTCGTCCTTCAGCTTTCAACAAAAGAGGAGTAATCGGTTGTTGAAGGTCTGTCGCAAATCCTGGATATGGAGCTGTTTTGATATTAACAGCCTTAAGATTTGTTTGCTCTTCAACGAAGATACTATCTTCAGAAACCGTCATATGAACACCCATTTCCTCAAGTTTTGCGATAAAACCTTCTAAATGTTCATAAAGTACATTGTTAATACGAATTCCTTGTCCCACAGCAGCAGCCATTGCAATATAAGTCCCTGCTTCAATACGGTCAGGAATTACTTGATGGCGTGTGCCGTGTAAAGATTCAACACCATCGATAGTAATCATATCTGTACCTGCACCACGAATATGAGCTCCCATATTATTTAACAAAGTAGCTACATCAATGATTTCAGGCTCTCTAGCCGCGTTTTCAATGACTGTACGTCCTTGGGCTTTTACCGCTGCAAGCATTGTGTTAATAGTTGCTCCAACACTAACAGTATCCATGTAGATGTGTGCGCCTTGCAACTTAGAACCATTTGTTGAGAGATTCATATTGTCTCCCTCATAGGTTGTCTTAGCACCCATAGCTTCAAAGGCTTTTAAATGCAAGTCAATCGGACGAGGTCCCAAGTCACATCCACCAGGTAAACCTACTGTTGCTTCACCGAAACGTCCAAGGAGACTGCCGTAGAAATAATAGGATGCGCGAAGACTGTTGATTTTACCATATGGCATTGGTTTATTTTGAACACCACGAGGATCAATCTCTAAAACATCATCATAGCGCTTTACACTAGCACCCATAATTTCCATGATATCAACCAAACTAGCAACGTCAGAGATGTCTGGAACACAGTCCAAAATAACTACATCATCTGACAAAATAATAGCTGGAATCAAAGCAACTACACTATTTTTTGCTCCGCTAATGGTTATTTCACCCTTTAATGGACGCCCACCGTTAATGACAATTTTTTTCATTATTTTTTATATACTCTTTCACTATTTATTCATAAGGTCTCACCCTATATTATACCATATTTCTTTCTTATTATCTATCATAATAAATCAAATAAGTCCCTTAAGATTTTATTGATTTAGAATAGTTTCTCAAGTAAACTTAAAAAATAACTAATGCTAATTTTATTCAAGAAAAAAGCTTTCCAAAAATCTTGGAAAGCCTTTTATAATTCTTATTTAGCGATAGGGTAAACAGAAACTTGTTTCTTATCGCGACCTTTACGTTCGAAACGTACTACGCCTTCAACTTTAGCGAACAAAGTATCGTCTCCACCACGTCCAACGTTTACACCTGGATAGATGTGTGTACCACGTTGACGGTAAAGGATTGATCCACCTGAAACAGTTTGTCCGTCAGCTGCTTTAGCTCCAAGACGTTTAGCTTGTGAATCGCGTCCGTTTGATGTAGAACCTCCACCTTTTTTGTGGGCGAAAAGTTGCAAGTTGATAAGAGTCATTTTTAACATAATGTTTTCCTCCGTGTTAGTTTTCTGTGATAACTCTGGTTTGGACGAACTCAGAAGAGTTCTCCGATAAGTTTGCCATACCTAAGAAAAATGATTCAAAGAATAATTGTGTCATTTCTCTCTGGTGAGAAGGAAGATCTTTTGGAATTTCAACCATCAGATAGCCACCTTCATCTTCGTTTAATTCTAAGATTGGTTCATAGCCTGCAAATTTTTCAATTGAATTGATAAAGTTAATGGCAAGCGTAGAAACCGATGCACACACGACATCTAAGCCGTATTCGCCACTCTCGGCGTGTCCAGTAATCTCCGCACTCCTCAGCTCGCCATCTTCGGCTCTCTCAAAGACTGCTTGTATCATGCGTTCTCCTTAAAATTAAGCGTTGATTGCGTTGATGACAACTTTAGTATATGGTTGACGGTGACCTTGTTTGCGGTGGCTACCTTTTTTAGGTTTGTACTTGTAAGTAACAACTTTCTTTTGTTTTCCTTGTTTTTCAACAGTTCCAACTACAGTAGCTCCAGCAACAAGTGGAGTTCCGACAACAGTGTTTTCACCACCAACAAGAACAACTTCGTTAAAAGTAACTTCTTGACCAGCTTCAACGTTCAATTTTTCAACGTAAACTGCTTGACCAACTTCAACTTTAACTTGTTTTCCGCCAGTTTTGATAATTGCGTATGTGCTCATTATGCACCTCCTATGATTTTTTGGGGTTACCCCGAATTTTTGTGAAGACTCGCCTAGCATCGTGGGACGAACCACTTAAACTTGATGAATCAAGCAACGATGTTCGTGCGGTTGCACAGGACTGTGCATAGTCAACTCTACAAGTATAGCATGATTCCAAATTTTTGACAAGTATTTTCACTCAAAATTCAGCCTTTTATCAGACTTTTTTTCAAAGAAGATAAAACCATACTTAGATAAAAAATACTCATCATGATAGGGACGCCTAAAATCGTTTTTTCGTTGAAGATAATCGTTAAGTAAGCTGAAAATACTACTCCTAGAATGAAACTAACTAGTAGGCTCACAAAAATCAATCCTTCCATCAAAAAGGCTGTATGCTTAGTCCGAACATATTCGCCAAAAGCCAACATGGTGCGTTTAATATTTCCCGTCATAAATGCATTGTTATAGGCTATCCCTGAAACCTCTCCAAAAGCTGTTGTAACGAGACCCATACAAAAAGCCAGAGGAGGAACAATAAACATGTTATCTACACTCAATGGAATAAAGCCGATTATCAATGATAAAATGGCCAATGGTATAAGTGATATAATGGGTTTTTTAACAATGCGAAGTTTTTCTTTGTAAATCGTAAGCAAAAAAACGCCTAACATGAAAGATAAAAGTGTCAATATCTTTATTTCAGCATCAGCTAAATTTCTCTGAACGATTCCGACTGATAAAAATACCACATTCCCCGTTTGCCCAGCGACTAAGGTATTCCCTCTTACTATAAAGGTATAGGCATCTACATAGCCTGCACAAAAAGTCAAAAAAAGCGCCAATCTTTTTGAATGACGAGAAATTTTTCTCATAGGTAATAATCTCATACTAATCTCCTAAATATCTGTGACTATTGTACCATTTTTTCTAGAAATTTCGAAGTATCAAAGCAAAAGAATTATCTCAAGGTAACGAGTTGACTCTTTCTATGTTATAATGAAATCAATCATTACTTGTGGAAAAGGAGTAACTATGCTAAAACTTGGTATCATAGGAACTAGTTCAATCAACCATCATTTTCTAGAGGCTACCCATACTAGTGGAGAATTTCAACTGGGTGCAGTCTATTCTAGAAAAATAGAAACCGCAGAAAAGTTTGCTGAACAGCATCAAGGCGTGAAGCTATTTGATCAGCTAAATGATTTCTTTAATGATTCATTCGATGTGGTATACATTGCTAGTCCGAATTCCCTGCATTTTAGTCAGGCAAAGATGGCTTTATCTGCTGGAAAACATGTTATCCTTGAAAAACCAGCTGTCACTCAACCACAAGAATGGCAGGATTTAGTTCAAACGGCTAAAGATAATAAATGTTTTATCTTTGAAGCAGCACGTAACTACCACGAAGATGCTTTTGCCACAATCAAAGACTTTCTTGCGAACAAACAAATTCTTGGTGCTGACTTTAACTACGCTAAATATTCTTCTAAGATGCCTAACCTACTTGCTGGCGATACTCCTAATGTTTTCTCAGACCGTTATGCAGGTGGTGCACTTATGGATCTTGGTATTTATCCTATCTACGCTGCTGTTCGCTTATTTGGAAAACCGACTCATGCAACCTATCAAGCTCAGAAACTAGATAATAGTATCGATTTGAACGGTGACGGCATGCTCTACTATCCTGACTATCAAGTACACATCAAAGCAGGAAAGAATATCACTTCTAATCTTCCTTGTGAGATTTATACTACTGATGGAACCTTGACACTTAATACAATCGAGCATGTCCAATCAGCTACTTTTACAGACCATCAAGGAAATGAAGTTCAACTTCCTATCCAGCAGGCTCCTCACACCATGACTGAGGAAGTTGCTGCTTTCGCACATATGATTAAGCAAGCAGACCTGAATCTCTACCAATCTTGGATTGATGATGCGACACACGTCCATGAGCTACTTTATACCATGCGCCAGAATGCTGGCATTAGATTTGAGGCAGAAAAATGAAAACCAAACTACCTACCGAATGGCAAGAATTGATTGATCAACTGGGATTCCAAGAATTTACTCCCATTCAAACTCAACTTTTTGAACCAATAACAGAAGGTGAAAACCTACTTGGAGTCAGTCCAACTGGTACAGGGAAAACTTTAGCCTATCTCCTACCTAGTCTTCTCAAACTGCAAAAGAAAAAAGCCCAACAATTATTGATTTTAGCACCTAATACTGAGCTTGCTGGACAAATTTTTGAAGTCACTAAAACCTGGGGTGAGGCTATCGGATTAACAGCTCAGCTATTTCTATCCGGTTCGAGCCAGAAACGCCAAATTGAACGACTTAAAAAAGGACCAGAAATTCTGATTGGAACACCTGGTCGTATCTTTGAACTGGTCAAATTGAAAAAAATCAAGATGATGAACGTGGAAACAATCATTCTTGATGAATTCGACCAACTCCTTGATGATTCTCAAATTCATTTTGTCGAGAAAATTACCAACTACGCACCTCGTGACCATCAACTTATTTACATGAGTGCCACTACCAAATTTGACCAAGATAAGATTGCACCTAACACGCGCATCATTGACCTCTCAGACCAAAAGTTAGACAACATCCAACACTTCTACATGCAAGTAGACCAACGTCACAGAGTAGATATGCTTCGTAAACTGGCACAGGTTGAAGATTTCCGTGGTCTTGTCTTCTTTAATAGCTTGTCTGATCTTGGAAGCGCCGAGGAAAAATTACAATACCGTGATGTTTTAGCAGTTTCGCTAGCTAGCGATGTCAACGTTAAATTTAGAAAAGTTATTCTAGAAAAATTCAAAGATAATCAACTGACACTACTTCTTGCGACAGACCTTCTGGCTCGTGGTATCGACATTGATAGCTTGGAATGCGTGATTAACTTTGACGTCCCTAGAGACACGGAAACTTACACTCACCGTGCGGGTCGTACAGGGCGTATGGGTAAAGATGGCTATGTCATCACCCTTGTAACCCATCCAGAAGAACTTAAAAAACTTAAGAAATTTGCAAGTGTACGTGAAATCGTCCTAAAAAATCAAGAACTCTATATCAAATGAGAGTGGGACAGAAATCGGTAATTCGTTAGAATTCGATTTCTGTCCCACCTCCGCACAGTTGAGTAGGGCTGTAAAAGCTGATGAAATCAGCGTATTAGAGCCCACTCAACCACTGCGTCTTGCTCGACACTCCAAATACAATTGAGAGGCTAGAACTTTTTTCCCAGCCTCTTTTTCTTATCCCCAAGTAATTTCTAAACGGTAGTTGGCAAATGGAACTCCTTCTTTGTTTTGTAGTTGATAGGCTAGTTCAATCTTCTCTTCACCAACTTCGTAGTGGCTTGTTTGGATGATAAACTCCTGCAGTCCCATAGGTGTTGGAATATAGGCTAAACTATCAGAATCCTTGAGAAAACGCATGATGGTCTTGGGATTTGAGAAACGTGTCATGACAAGTTCCTCCCCATTAAATTTCAAAACTACTTTTTCTTGGTCTTCATTGTAAAAAAGGAGATAGGAAAAATCGCCCTTTTCCCGTAATTCAACATCATAAAGTTGGTCGATTACTTCCAATTGGTCATCGAACTTGATGGTATTTCTCATTCTAATCTTCACAACTATTCCTCTTTCTTCTCACTTATCCCTACTATTTTACCAAAAAGGCAAGGAATTTGCTATAATGGTCTTATGAATGAAAAAGTATTTCGTGACCCAGTTCACAACTATATCCACGTTAATAATCAAGTCATTTATGACCTGATCAATACCAAAGAATTTCAACGGCTCCGTCGCATCAAACAGCTTGGGACATCTAGCTATACTTTCCATGGTGGAGAGCATAGTCGTTTTTCTCACTGTTTGGGTGTCTACGAAATTGCCCGTCAAATCACTGAGATTTTTGAGGAGAAATATCCTGAGGAATGGGATTCTAACGAGTCACTACTAACCATGACTGCAGCTTTACTACATGATCTCGGACACGGTGCCTACTCTCATACTTTTGAAAATCTCTTTGACACCGACCATGAGGCAATTACCCAGGAAATTATCCAAAGCCCTGATACAGAGATTCATCAGGTTCTTTTGCAGGTTGCACCGGACTTTCCAAAAAAAGTAGCCAGCGTTATCGACCACACTTATCCAAACAAACAAGTGGTTCAGCTCATTTCTAGTCAGATTGATGCAGACCGTATGGACTATCTCCTACGCGACTCCTACTTCACCGGTGCTTTTTATGGCCAGTTTGACCTCACTCGTATTCTTCGTGTCATTCGTCCTGTTGAAAATGGCATTGCCTTTCAGCGTAATGGGATGCATGCCATCGAGGACTATGTACTCAGTCGTTACCAGATGTATATGCAGGTTTATTTCCACCCAGCTACACGGGCCATGGAGGTTCTTCTGCAAAATCTTTTGAAACGTGCCAAAGAACTCTATCCAGAAAATAAAGAATTCTTCGCTCTTACTTCGCCTCATCTCCTTCCATTTTTTGAGAAGAATGTAAGCTTAGCTGACTATCTTGCCCTAGATGATGGTGTGATGAATACTTACTTCCAACTCTGGATGACAAGTACAGACAAGATATTGGCTGACCTTTCCCAACGTTTCATCAATCGGAAGGTCTTTAAATCTATTACTTTTTCTCAGGAAGACCAGAATCAACTTGAAATCATGCGAGGTTTAGTAGAGGAAATTGGTTTTGATCCCAACTATTACACAGCTATCCACAAGAATTTTGACCTTCCTTACGATATTTATCGACCAGAGTCTGAAAATCCTAGAACACAGATTGAGATTGTGCAAAAAAATGGTGAGTTAGCTGAACTATCTAGTCTTTCACCTATCGTCCAATCTCTTGCAGGAAGTCGTCATGGTGACAACCGTTTCTACTTCCCAAAAGAAATGCTGAATCCAAACAATATTTTTGCTTCTACCATTCAACAATTTTCACATTTGATTGAAAATGATCATTTTACTCCAGACAAGAAATAACAGAGGAAATTTATGAGTATTAAACTAATCGCCGTCGATATCGATGGTACCCTAGTCAATAGCAAGAAAGAAATTACGCCAGAAGTCTTTGCAGCTATCCAAGATGCCAAACAAGCTGGTGTTAAGGTTGTGATTGCAACAGGTCGTCCTATTGCCGGTGTTGCTAAACTCCTTGACGACTTACAGTTGAGAGATGAGGGCGACTATGTTGTTACCTTCAACGGCGCCCTTGTCCAAGAAACTGCTACAGGACATGAGATCATCAGCGAATCCTTGACCTACGAAGACTATCTGGATATGGAATTTCTCAGCCGTAAACTTGGAGTTCATATGCATGCTATTACCAAAGATGGTATCTATACAGCCAATCGTAATATCGGTAAATATACCGTACACGAATCAACCCTCGTCAGCATGCCTATCTTTTACCGCACTCCTGAAGAAATGGCTGACAAGAAAATCGTCAAGTGTATGTTTATCGATGAGCCTGAGATTCTTGATGCTGCGATTAAAAAGATTCCTGAAGAATTTTACGAGCGCTACTCTATCAACAAATCTGCTCCTTTCTACCTAGAACTTCTCAAAAAAGGTGTAGACAAGGGCTCAGCTATTACACATCTAGCTGAAAAACTAGGATTGACAAAAGATGAGACTATGGCTATCGGAGATGAAGAAAATGACCGTGCCATGCTTGAAGTCGTTGGAAATCCAGTTGTTATGGAAAATGGAAATCCAGAACTCAAAAAAATCGCCAAATACATCACCAAAACAAATGATGAATCAGGCGTTGCCCATGCTATTCGTACTTGGGTCTTGTAAAATTATTAAAATATAGAAAAAGCACCTCAGAAGTTAGAGATAAAAAACTAACTCCTGGGGTGTTTTAAATTACGGATTATTCTTCCTCATCAAACATAAGTGCGTCTAATTCTTCTCTTTCAGCCGCAATCTCTTCATAGGTAGTAATAATATTATTTAATATTTTTAAGGTGATAACACCAGTCGAATCTTTCATAGTAACCATGGTTCCAATGCCACTCAAGTCATGAATAAGGACCCTTACTTTTTTTAATTCTTCCAAATCTAGAATATCCACATCCATAACTGAATCATGATTTTTTATTCTTGATTGAATTAAGGAAAGAGGCAAGGATGAATAGTTTCTTAACAACTTATAGGTCGCTGACTTATCCCCTATAGAATCAATATAAATGGCTAACATCGTCCTTACTCCTTTACTCACACTTTAGCACTCTGAATATTCTACCTTCAATCTTATATCATTGTGTTATAAGACTTTATAAACAGCATTAGCATAGTAACTCCTACTGTAAATCTTTGATAAAGGCCACAACTTGACGGTTTGCTATTCTCACATAATATCCACCGCTATTATTAACAAGTTTATCCCCTTCGTATCTATCAATCTTTACAGCATAAAGGCCGTTTGGTAAGGGTTGATTGTTAAAGAATTCTTTCATTTGCGATTCAAGGTCTTCAAGATAGGCATTATATAACTGATCTTTCTTGTCTTCTGGAGTGTAGTATCGAAATTGAAATTCTGGTATAAAAATATCTTTTTGGAAAAGATATTGAGCATCCATAGGATACATCCCTTGTAATGCTTGTCCTTTTCTTTGATTTTCCTCTAAGATTTCATCATAAAGATACATGTTGCCAGATTTACTATTAAATTGAAAATCAATTCCTTCGTACTTCAAAGCAGTCATTTTGGGATCTGTTATTGAAGTATCCAATGTTTTTAAAAACTCACTGGTGCCTGGACTTATTTCAATCCCTAAATAAGCTAATTCTGGAAAAGTTTGATAGATTTTTTTGTTTTGTTTATAATCTACTTCCGCATCTGTTTTTTTATAATTTTTAAGTTCTGAAGGACGAGTATAGTATTTAAAAAGAGTCTTAGCCTGATAGGTTTTACCAGCTATATTTTCACTATACGTACCATGGATTAGATATCCTCCTACACTTGTATAGTTTTTATCATATTCTTCTAACTCAAACTGTCCTGTAAGACCGTAGTTCTCATAAGAACGATGTACAGCTTGCTCAAGTTCATTCCGACTTGCATGGGCAAATAGACCCCACATATCCATCATTGCAATAATAGGACTAAGGACTATGAATATTGCGAATAGTATAACCATGGATAAGCAACCGATTAATAAGCCTTTTTTCATCTCTTTCTCCTAGACTTTCTATGTCCATTATACCACACCATGGATATCTTATGAATGGTTCAAAATTTGTTCAAAGAAAAAACACTGGTTATCCAGTGTTTTTGTGACTAGTTTCGCTCCCTGCAGGAATCGAACCTGCAACTACTCCTTAGGAGGGAGTTGTTATATCCATTGAACTAAGGGAGCTAGAGAAAAACCCTGCCTTGCAGCAGAGTTTTTTCATCGAATTAACGACGGATTTCTTTGATACGAGCTGCCTTACCTTGAAGAGCACGCAAGTAGTACAATTTCGCACGACGTACTTTACCGTAACGAACAACTTCGATCTTTTCAACACGTGGAGTGTGGATTGGGAAGATACGTTCAACACCTACACCGTTAGAGATTTTACGAACTGTGTAGTTTTCTGAGATGCCAGCACCTTTACGTGCAATAACAACACCTTCAAAGATCTGAACACGTTCACGGTTTCCTTCGACAACTTTCGCGTGTACACGAACAGTGTCACCAGGACGGAATGAAGGGATATCTGTACGAAGTTGACCTTCAGTCAAGCTTTGGATTAATGGATTCATTTTATTCTCCTATCTTTGTCAATCTTGAGGAAACTTCCTCAGCGGATAAACTGTATTTTTGTGCGTCCATTACACACAAGATACAGTTTATCAAATTTCCTAGAAAAAGTAAAGAAATTTAAAGCAAAATTCCCAAAAAAATTGCAAGAAAACCAAGCAAATAGGTTAATAATAAATAACTATAAAATGCCTTCTTGTCATTGATCAGTCTTTGGAGTTCATCATTCAAAGTTGAGAAAGTAGTCAAACCACCACAAAAACCAGTCGCAAGTATAGAATAGACTTCTTTTGACTCCACATAGTTATAGCATAATCCAATCAAAAAACAACCTAGAAGATTAGCTATGAGTGTTCCTAGTGGTAGCACTGACCCTTGATTATAACGGGAAAAGAAATAACGAACAAGGGCACCCAGTCCACAAGCAAGCGCTAGATAAAATACTACCATTTCTTCCTCCCTAGACAATAAGCTAATAAAAGTCCGCCACCAATGCTCAAAAGCAAATACATCACCAAACTAAGGTATCGTCCTGTGTCCAGCAATTTCACAGCATCTAATAGGAGACTAGAAAATGTCGTTAAGCCACCACAGAATCCTGTTCCAAGCGCTAGAATGGTGCCTTTACTACTTCCCTTATAAACCAGATAACCTTTTACAAGGTAGACAAGGCAAAAAATTCCTAAATAGTTGACTACTAGTGTTCCCCAAGGGAAGTCTGGACTAGATGGCAACCATCTCGAAATCTGAAAACGCACAATTCCTCCCAGCATACCAGCTAGAAAGATTCCTAGAGGGTAAAATTTTTCTTTTTTCATTTGAACGTTTTATCCTGATAATCACGTGAACGTTTGAGAATGTCTGAAAAAGTCGCAACAATTGTATCTTCGTATTTTTTATTGCCTACACGACTTTTGACTTTTTCAAAGATAACTTCTTCTCTTTTAGTATCTAGAATAGGTTTTCCTGAAGCTTTTTTATAGGCAACTACTCCTTCAACTAAATGCATCCTCTCTTCTAAAAGTTGAACGATCTGGTCATCGATTTTATCGATTTCTTGTCGAATAGTATCTAAATCCATAGAGTCTCCTTTTTAATTGAACTATTGTACCAAAAAAGCACTAAGTAGGCTAGTAAAGTCCTAATCCTGCTTAATAAAAACTGCACTGACAATTTTCATCAGTGCACTTCATGCTTATCCTACTTTAGCAGCTAATTCTTCTGCGAATTGCTCCAAGCGTTCAATATCTTCTTCCTCGGCAGAAAGGTCAACTTTAACGCACTCTGAACCCTTTTCAGCTCCAGTAGCGATAAATACTCGGTCGAAGTCATCAACAGCTTTACAGAATTCATCGTAGAAAGTATCACCTGATCCGACTACACCATAGATTTTACCGCTCAAGTTGAGGTCTGCTAGATCTTCGTAGAAATCCATCATCTCATCTGGTAATTCTCCATCTCCGTAGGTATAGGTTGCGACAATGGCGATGTCTGCTTCTAAAAAGTCAGAAGCATCAACGGTTGTACACTCATCAACATCCACTTCTAAACCACATTCTCTTAATTTATCTGCTACAATATCAGCGATTTCTTCAGTATTACCGGTCATACTGGCAAATACAATTTTTGCTAATGCCATAAGGTCCTCCTCAATTAATCTTCCTCCATTATATCACATCTTTTTCATTTTAAAAATAAAAACTCTTGTGCTACAATGATATGAGAAAGAATTGAGGTTATTTATGGAGATTTGCCACCAAATTTTAGAAAAAATCAAAGCATACAATACTATTATCATCCACCGTCATATGAAACCAGATCCTGACGCTCTGGGGAGCCAGGTAGGTTTAAAAGCCTTGCTTGAGCATCATTTTCCAGAAAAAACGATAAAAGTAGTTGGTTTTAATGAACCAACCTTAACTTGGCTTGCTAAAATGGATCAGGTAGTGGACACAGACTATCAAGGTGCACTTGCCATTATCTGTGATACTGCAAACACAGCACGTATTGATGATAAACGTTATCTTAATGCTGAGACAATTATCAAAATTGACCACCATCCAAATGACGAAGTCTACGGCGATCTTGTTTGGGTAGACACGAACTCTAGTAGTGCGAGTGAGATGATTGCTCTTTTTGCTGAAGCAACTAACTTAGAATTATCTGACTACGCTGCTAAAATGCTCTGCTCTGGAATTATTGGTGATACCGGCCGTTTTCTCTACCCTTCTACTTCTGCACGTACGCTTCGTATCGCAAGTCAACTCAGAGAACATAACTTTGACTATGCTGAATTAACACGTAAAATGGATACTATGAGCTTTAAGATTGCCAAACTCCAGGGTTATGTTTATGACCACTTAGAAGTTGATGAAAATGGTGCTGCACGTGTTATTCTCACCCAAGAAATCTTGAAGAAATACGACGTTACTGATGCGGAAACAGCAGCCATCGTTGGAGCTCCAGGCCGTATTGATACTGTTAGCCTTTGGGGAATCTTTGTGGAGCAAGCAGATGGTCACTACCGCATACGTCTTCGCAGTAAATTTGTCCCAATCAATGAAGTTGCAAAAGAACATGATGGCGGTGGCCATCCTCTTGCTAGTGGAGCAAATTCCTATAGTTTAGAAGAGAATAAGCTCATCTACCAAAAATTAAAAAACTTGCTGAAAAATAGATAAAAAGCTTGCCAAACTTTTCAGAATCTGATAGACTAGTATGGTAACAATCTATGGCTCGCAAAGAGACCATGGCAGAAAGGAAATATTGCAAAATGAAAAAAGATATCCATCCAGAATATCGCCCAGTTGTCTTCATGGACACAACTACTGGTTACAAATTCCTTAGCGGTTCAACAAAACGCTCTAGCGAAACAGTTGAGTTCGAAGGCGAAACTTACCCATTGATCCGTGTGGAAATTTCATCAGACTCACACCCATTCTACACTGGACGTCAAAAGTTCACTCAAGCAGATGGACGCGTGGATCGTTTCAACAAAAAATACGGTCTCAAATAATCAACCGCATCACTTGTATACGGTTAAACGAAAACAACTTCGATTCGGAGTTGTTTTTTTGTTTCCTTTATTTTTTCAAGCTTTAATTTTTTTATAGCTTATAATAGTCCAAATTCTTATTTCTACTTCTACTTTCGTAACAAGTCCTCTACAAAATAAAAAAACCTACGAACCAAGCTTGACGCTTGATTAATAGGTTTTTTATAAAATCATTATTTAACTGCTTCTTTAAGAGCTTTACCAGCTTTGAATGCTGGAACTTTAGAAGCTTTGATTTTGATTTCTTTACCAGTTTGTGGGTTGCGACCTTTACGAGCTGCACGTTTACGAACTTCGAAGTTACCAAAACCGATCAATTGAACTTTTTCACCAGCTGAAAGGAATTCAGTTACAGCTGCGAATACAGCGTCAACTGCTGCTGCTGAATCTTTCTTAGTCAATTCTGTAGCTTCTGCTACTTTAGCGATCAAATCTTGTTTGTTTGCCATGTTAATGAATCCTCCAAAATTATTTCTAATTAACACTTATAATCATAACCTAAAATTGCTTTTAGGTCAAGTCAAAAACACGTTTTTATTGATTTTTCTTCATTTTTTTAGGAATTATAGCGAATTAAGATCGCCCAGGCGTTTTCCCCGGTGTGAGTTTGGATAATTGAGCCTGTTTCTAGGACTGAAATCGGTTTTTCAACGTAAGGTTGTAGAACAGCTTTCATCTCGTTTGCAAATTCATTTGTACCTGCATAAGAAATACCAATCTCAGCTACTGAACGATTTGAAAGAGTGGCTACTAACTCATCCAACCATTTCTTAAAGGTTTTTGAACCACGACCTTTGACAATCGGTTGCAATTCATTATCTTTCATCTGCATGACTACTCGAATATTCAGTAAAGAGCTCAGCAAACCAGTAACACGGCCAATGCGACCACCTTTTACAAGATTTTCTAAAGTTGAAACACCGATGTAGAGTTCGGTGTGATTTTTTACTTCCTCTACATGGGTTAGAATAGTTTCAAGGTCTTTTCCTTCTTGAGCTAGTTTAGCAGCTTCCACAACTTGGAATTTCAAGGCCTGATCTGTGAATGAACTATCCAAAACAGTTACATCTGCTGTTGACAAACTTGCTCCTTGACGAGCCGCTTCAACAGTTCCTGATAAAGCATGGGACATGTGAATAGCTAGAATCTGACTACCATCCTTACCCAAATCATCAAAAATTTCTGCAAAGAGTCCCACTGGTGGTTGACTAGTCTTAGGAAGATTTTTACTAGCTTGCATCAAGCGAAGAAATTCTCCTTCTTCAAGATCTGCATCTGAATAAAGGACACTATCAATCATCACAGATAGTGGAACAACAGTAATATCAAATTCTTTAACCACTTCCGGTTCAATAGTAACCGAAGAATCCGTTACAATTTTTACTTTTGTCATTTTGCCAATCTTTCTATTTTTACTATTGTTGATTGTTCAACTTATAACTATAACAATTATATCAAAAAAATACTAAAAGTTCATACTCAATCCACCCAAATTTAAAGCAATTTATACTTCTTTTTAATAAAAAAAGAAAATCACCTTTGCTTGGTGATTATCTTTTGTATTTAAGATAAATAATCATACAAATCTTGCATTTGTAAATCATCAGGTACTAATTGTAGATAGGATTGAATGTAGTCTTTTGCTTCTTCTAGCTTACCTAACTCTCTTAACAAATAAATAAACTGTTCCAAAAACTCTGGATTATCCTTGAGTTCAGTAGCAAGTTCCTTATAGAGATCATATGCTGCATCTAATTCTTCAGTCTCTTGATAGCTTCGCGCAATCATCCATTTAGTCAAGAGGTTTTCAGGTTCATAGACTGCTAAAGCTAGAATATCTTCGTATCTTTCTTGTTCTTGGTAGATGGTAGCTAAGCGTAGCAAAATTTCTTCCTGGTCATCAGCATTTTCTTGTGCTTGAATCAGATAAGCTTCTGCTTGCTCAGGTTGATGCAACTCATAAGATAGCTGAGATGCAAGGAGTAAGAGCCGAGTTTCAAAAGGATTTTTTGACAAGCCTTGTTGAGCTATTTTAAGAGCCTCTTCTGTCTGATGCTCCTTATGCAGTGCTTGACTATAACCATATTCATAACCCTCAAAATCTGGAGAAATAGTGTCTAGTTGTTTAAAGTATAGTACGGCTTTCTGGTAGTCTTCTTGGTCAAAATAGAGACTTGCAAGCTCAAAGGCTGTTTGATCATCATATTCTAACTCTAAGGCTTTTTCTAAAAATTCTATTGCAGATTCAAACTTACCTAAACGTGCATAAGCAAGACCAATTCTCTGATAGGTCGAAATTCCAGTTTGATCGTAGATAACTCGATTATCTAGTTGAGCATAGCCCTTAATGGCTTCTAAATCGTTTCCTAGCTCACTATCTAGTTCAGCTAGTCCAAATATCAGGAGAGGATCATCAGAGTAGCTACGAGCTTCTAAAAGCTTCTCACGCGCAACATCTGTCAATCCTTCCATCTGATATAAATCTGCTTTTAAGGCAAGAGCTGATACGTACCATTCACTTTCTGGACCAATCTTCTCTAAATAATCAAAAGCTTCTTCGATAAGTCCATCCTCACCAGCTATTGCAGCTAGATTGATGTAGACTTCTGGAAATTTCGGCGCTAATTTCTCATAGATCTGTGCTGCCTGTGGATAGAAACCAATCCCTTCGAGATATGCAGCAAGTTCAAGAAGAACTTCATCTGAATCTTCCTCTAGGGCATTTTGGAAAAAAGAATCAGCTCTTGATAAATCTTGTTGCTCCAAGGCCTCGAGCATTTGTTGACTATTGTTCACCTTCAGTCTCCTCTACTGGTTCATAAAGTCCACTAACTCCTTTATACCAATCAAAAATTGCTGAGATGACTACTTTTGCGGAAGCATAGATTGGAATACCTAGCAATACACCCCAAATACCAAACATGGATCCTGAAGTCAACAGTACAAAAAGAATGGTAATTGGGTGAATATTCAATTGGCTACCCAAAATCAGTGGAGAAACAAAACGTCCCTCTATAGTTTGCTCTACAATGAAAACGATAATAACTTTTAAGAGCATAACAGGACCAGCAATCAAACCCAAAATAAGGGCTGGAATCATTGCAAGAAAACTACCTAGATAAGGAACTAAATTGAGAAAACCGGCTGTAATACCTAAAGTAACAGCATAACGAAGTCCTATAATCTTGAATAAGATAATAAACATGATGGCGACGATTACAGCCACTGTAATTTGCCCTCGAACATAATTGGAAAGTTGTTGATTGACTTCTGAAAGAACCTTACCAACTGGTTCTCTCAATTTATTTGGTAAGAATTGAGTAATATAGTCTCTAAGTCCTTTTCCATCTCGAAGGAGATAAAAGAGCATAAATGGCATGATGATCAGAGCGACAATGACCTGTGACGTTCCACTGATAAGAGCACTCACCCAGTTAACAGCCTTAGAAGAAATATTACTTGCCCAAGCAGTTGCTTGTGTTGAAAAATTAGCTAAAACTTGCTCCAATTGTGGTCTAAAGTCATCCGGCAAACGCTTGGTAACAAGATCATCAATAACTCTGTCAGCATCCTCGAGATAACTTGGGACATTTTGCGCAAAAACGACTACTTGACGTTGAAGGTTTGGAATTGCAACGGCTAGTCCAATAATCAAGAGTATTGCAATAATGATAAAGATAATACTGATGGCTAAGACACGGTTAATCTTGTACTTCTCCATCAGATCTACTAGTGGATTTAAGAGGTAAAAAAGTAGACCCGATAAAATAACCGGCAACATCACTACTGATAAAAAGTCTATAACTGGGAAAAATAAAAAGCTAATTTTACTGAGAATAAAAATATTGAGACCTAATAACAAGGTCACCAAGAAAACAGTGGTCGCTTTATTGTCTAAAAACCATTTAAAAAACCAAGATAAGGTAAAGTGTTTCTCTTTTTGTTCCATTTTTTCTTCCTTTCCTTTGTCCTAACATTATACCATGTTTTAAGAAAAATAAGGGTTTTTTATAGTCTTTTAGCAAGAGATAAATTTGTCTTCTTGACAAGGGAAGAGCTGTTTTTTCTGACTTAGATTTTTCATCTAGCAGGCCTTTTTATGTTATAATTGAATTATCTTTTTCTAGAGGTATGAATATGAAAGAAATAGTATATTTTGGAACCTATACACGACGTATTTCTCAAGGGATTTACAAGGCTGATTTTGATACTGAGACTGGCAAACTCTCAAATCTAGAACTCTTTGCAGCAGAACCAAGTCCAACCTACCTAGCCTTTGATCAGCATCAGCATCTCTATACTGTCGGAAGCCATGAGGACAAAGGTGGAATCGCAGCATACAAAACTGATGGTGTCCTCCTGAATCACGTCGTTGAAGAAGGTGCTCCTCACTGCTATGTTGCAGTCGATGAGACACGGAGTCTAGTCTATGGCGCTAACTATCATAAAGGTCAAGTTCTAGTCTACAAACGTAAAGAAGATGGCTGTCTTGAATTGGCAGACAAAGTTCAACACACTGGCCATGGTCCACATGAAAATCAATCTTCTCCCCACGTACACTACACCGATTTAACACCAGACCAATATTTGGTAACTTGTGACTTGGGTACTGACGAGGTCACTACCTATGATGTCGATCTAGAAGGAAAGTTGACTAAACTAGCAACTTATAATTGTAATCCTGGCGCTGGTGCTCGTCACCTTGTTTTCCACCACCACTACAAGATTGCTTATCTCATCTGTGAACTCAACAGTACGATTGAAGTTTTGATTTACGATGGAGTCGGAGAATTTGAACAAATGCAGGTCATTTCAACCTTACCAGATGACTATAATGGCTTTAATGGTACTGCGGCTATTCGTCTTTCTAAAGATGGCAAATTCCTCTACGCTTCTAACCGAGGCCATGATTCTATCGCTGTTTATAGCATTTTAGCAGATGGAAGCTTGGAATTATTAGAGATTGTTCCAACCAATGGGAAAAATCCACGTGATTTTGATTTGTCACCTGACCAAGAATTCCTTATCGCTGTTCACCAGGATTCTGATAACGCTACAGTCTTTAAGCGCAATCCTGAAACTGGTAGACTGGCAGAAATCTCTAATGAATTTCATGTTCCTGAAGCAGTCTGCATAAGTTTCAATAAATAAGAACTAATAAAAAATGAACTTGTTAAATCAAGTTCATTTTTTATTTTATAATTTATTTCCGACATTGATACGGTTAATAGCACGTTGCAATGCAATTTTAGCACGGCGCTCTTGATCGATTAAGTGTTTGTCTTGTGCTTCTTCGATTTCACGTTCTGCACGAAGTTTAGCACGTTCTGCACGACTAACATCAATATCGCGCGCACGTTCAGCTGAGTCAGCAATAATGGTAATGACATTTTTAGCAATCTCAATAATTCCTCCGTTTACTGCAATCCAGTTCACATGAGTATCATCATCGATGCGTTTAACCTTTACTTCATCAACTGCTAGAACCGCAATCATATTTTCATGTCGTGGCAAGATCCCCATCTCACCATCCAGAGTTCGTACCGATACAAAGCTGGCATGGTGATCATAGACGAGGCCATCTGGTGTCACGATCTGGACAGTTAAATGTGCCATAGATCACCTCTTAAAATCCCATTTTTTCAGCCTTAGCAATAACATCTTCGATTGAACCTACTCCACGGAAGGCATCTTCTGGCAAATGATCGTGTTTACCGTCGAGAATTTCCTTGAAGCCACGAACAGTTTCAGCTACTGGAACATAAGATCCTGGTTGACCTGTAAATTGTTCCGCAACGTTGAAGTTTTGTGACAAGAAGAACTGAATACGGCGTGCACGAGCAACCAAAGTCTTTTCTTCATCAGAAAGTTCATCCATACCAAGGATGGCGATGATATCTTGCAACTCATGGTAACGTTGAAGAACACGTTTCACTTCAGCAGCTACTGCATAGTGCTCTTCTCCAACAATTTCAGGTGCCAAGGCACGTGAGCTTGAAGCAAGTGGGTCAACGGCTGGGTAGATCCCCAATTGAACCAATTTACGTTCCAAGTTAGTTGTTGAGTCCAAGTGAGCGAAGGCTGTTGCTGGCGCTGGGTCAGTATAGTCATCCGCTGGCACGTAGATGGCCTGGATAGAGGTTACAGACCCCTTCTTAGTTGAAGTGATACGTTCTTGCAATTGACCCATTTCTGTTGCGAGGGTTGGTTGATAACCAACGGCTGATGGCATACGACCTAAAAGGGCAGATACTTCTGAACCAGCTTGTGTGAAACGGAAAATGTTGTCAATGAAGAGAAGAACGTCTTGACCTTCTACATCACGGAAGTATTCAGCAATTGTCAAACCAGTAAGAGCAACACGCATACGTGCTCCTGGTGGCTCATTCATTTGACCAAATACCATGGCTGTTTTTTCGATAACGCCTGATTCTTTCATTTCCCAGTAAAGGTCATTCCCTTCACGAGTACGTTCCCCAACACCAGTAAATACTGAGATACCACCGTGTTCTTGGGCAATGTTGTGAATCAATTCTTGGATCAATACGGTCTTACCAACTCCGGCACCACCGAAGAGTCCGACCTTACCACCTTTAAGATAAGGGGCAAGAAGGTCGATAACTTTGATCCCTGTTTCTAGAATTTCTGAAGAGGTAGACAATTCATCAAAAGTTGGTGCTTTTTTATGAATTGGCTGACGCTCTGCATCTTCACCAAAAGGAGCTTCCAAGTCAATGGTATCTCCCAAAACGTTGAAGACACGTCCTAGAGTTTCTTTCCCAACTGGTACTGAGATTGGACGGCCTGTGTCCAATACTTCCAAACCACGGGTCAAGCCATCAGTTGATTCCATAGCGATGGTACGAATCATACCATCTCCCAACTCCAAGGCTACTTCAAGGACGATTTTTGTTTTTCTTTCGTCATTTTTGTAGACGACAAGTGCATTATTAATCTCTGGTAGTTTCTCACCTGCTGCAAACATGACGTCTACAACGGGACCGATAACCTGAGCAATTTTACCTGAACTCATCTACTTCTCCTATTCTGTATAAGATACTGTCGGTTCCTAGCTCAACTAGGTCCTAATACTCTTCGAAAATCTAATTCAAACCACGTCAGCATCGACTTACCGTACTCAAGTACAGCCTGCGGCTAGCTTCCTAGTTTGCTCTTTGATTTTCATTGAGTATAAGTTCATTTTCATACGAGCTGGACTAGAGCCTATTCTAAAGCACTAGCTCCTGCTACAATTTCTGTAATTTCTTGTGTAATCGCCGCCTGTCTGGCACGGTTATACTGGATAGTCAAATCATTGATAACTTTTTTAGCATTATCTGTAGCTGTTTGCATAGCCGTCATCCCTGCCGCATTTTCAGCTGTCTTGGCATCAATAATAGCACCGTAAATCATACTTTCTGCAAACTGTGGCAATAGTTGATCCAAGATTTCTTCACGACTTGTTTCAAGCTCAAATGTCAAGCTGTAGTTATCATCTGCTTCATTTGGGTCCAAGTCGACAATTGGAAGCATCTGCTCCACACGCATTTGACTTGTCAGTGTATTCACGTGGTGGTTGTAGCAAACATAGAGCTCATCGAAAAGTTCATTTTGATACATTTCAATGGTTTTTGAAATAATCTTACGAACTTCATCGAAGCTTGGTTGACTTGCGAGACCACGCAATTCATAAATTGGCTGAATACCACGAGCTTTAAAGAAGTCTGCTCCCATACCACCAATACAGATGACTTCGAAATCATCACCTGATGGATGATATTCTTGTTGCAGTTCCATGACAGCCTTCAAGATTGAAGAGTTATATCCTCCAACAAGACCACGGTCAGATGTAATGACGATATAGCCTGTTTTTTTGACAGGGCGACTAATCAACATTGGATTTGTTGATCCGCCAGCACCATCTCCGTGAAGGATGTCTGTAAGGAGTTTACGGACTTTTTGAGCATAAATCTGGAAGTTACGTGCAGCTTCTTCAGAACGACCTAACTTAGCTGCAGAAACCATCTGCATGGCGTTAGTAATTTGACTAGTATTTTTCGTTGAGGCGATTTTTGTTTTAATATCATTTAGAGATACTGCCATCTGACACCTCTATTCTTATTGGAAGCTAGATTGGTTGAGAAACTCAGTAATCGCAGCATCCAAGACTGCTTCTTCTGGCAAGTCTTTTGTTTCACGAATAGTTTCCAAAATCTCTGGATGTTGCGCATCAAAGAAGGCATGGAATTCTTCCTCAAAACGAACAATATCATCAACTGATATAGTATCCAAGAATCCATGAGTCAAGGCATACAGAATGGTTACTTGTTTCTCAACAGGTAGTGGTTTGTGAACTGGTTGTTTCAATACTTCTACAGTACGACGACCACGGTTCAATTTAGCCTGAGTAGCAGCATCCAAGTCTGAACCAAATTTAGTGAAGGCTTCCAACTCTCGGTATGAAGCAAGGTCGATACGAAGAGTACCAGCAACTTTCTTCATGGCTTTAATCTGAGCTGAACCACCAACACGAGATACAGAAGAACCCGCATCAATAGCTGGACGAATACCCGCATTAAAGAGGCTATCACTTAGGAAGATTTGTCCATCCGTAATAGAGATTACGTTTGTCGCGATATAGGCTGAGATATCTCCTGCTTGGGTCTCGATAAATGGAAGAGCCGTGATAGATCCACCACCAAGCTCATCAGATACTTTTGCAGAACGCTCAAGTAGACGGCTGTGAAGGTAGAAGACATCCCCTGGGAAGGCCTCACGACCTGGTGGACGACGGAGCAAGAGAGAAAGTTCACGATAAGCTACCGCTTGTTTAGATAGGTCATCATAAACGATCAAGACATGCTTCCCTTGGTACATAAACTCTTCTGCCATAGCAACCCCTGCATAAGGAGCAAGGAAGAGCAATGGAGAAGGTTGGGAAGCTGAGGCTGTCACAACGATTGTGTAATCCAAGGCACCGTACTGACGAAGTGTTTCTACTTGTGTACGAACTGTTGATTCTTTTTGTCCAATCGCTACATAGATACAGATCATATCTTGACCTTTTTGGTTCAAGATAGCGTCAATAGCGATAGTTGTCTTCCCTGTTTGACGGTCACCGATGATCAACTCACGTTGGCCACGACCGATTGGAACAAGGGCGTCAATAGCTTTCAAACCAGTTTGCAATGGTTCTGAGACAGACTTACGTTGCATGACACCAGGAGCTGGTGCTTCAACTGGACGAGTCTTATCTGTGTTGATTGGACCAAGTCCGTCTACAGGACGACCAAGGGGATCGACAACACGTCCAATCAAGCTATCGCCAACTGGAACTTCCATGATTTTACCCGTACGACGAATTGTATCGCCTTCACGGATATCTGTAAAGTCCCCAAGAATGATGATACCAACATCAGTTGACTCTAAGTTTTGCGCCATACCATAAGAGCCATTTTCAAAAATCAATAGCTCACCGCTCATGGCATTTTCAAGGCCATGTGCGCGCGCAATCCCGTCACCGATATAGGTTACAACACCTGTTTCAGTCACATCAAAATTGGGTTTGAAATTTTCAATTTGTTGCTTAATTAAAGCGCTGATTTCTTGTGCGTTAATTGCCAAAAGAACACCACTTTCTATTTCAAATTTTCCTTAACAACTTTAAGTTGTTGTTTAATACTCACATCAATTGTCTTGTGATTGGCAAAAATAACAAAACCACCGATTAAACTATCGTCGATTTTTTCCTTAATGCTACGAACTCTTAGAGACATCTTTTTCTCGATTAGAGGGATTAGTCGTTCTTTCTGTTCATCAGTCAAAGGATGTGCAGACAAAATAGTCACTTCAAAACGATTGGTTTCTTTTTCAAGACGATTCAAGCAATCTACAATCACATCATAAAATAGGTTTGATCTGTGATTGTAAAGTAGAACCTCGATAAAGTTTTGCACTAAAGGTGACACAGAGTCTTGGAAAAAACGAACCGTTTTTTCTTTATCCGACTCATCTACTGCCACCTGAGCTAAAAAAGAAGGTAAGCCTGTTTCTTCAGCTACTTGCTTGATTTGAGACAAGTCTGAAAAAATAGAATCTTCTTCTCCTTTTTCAATCACCAATTGGACAAAAGGCATGCTGTATTTTTCAATTACCTTTAGAGTCTTTTTGTCCATTAAGCTTCTCCTAGCTGATCGATATACTGATCAATGAGTTCTTTATGGGCTTGACTGTCAAGGTTTTGAGAGATGATTTTTCCAGCTAGACTGATTGTCAAGTCTGCCACATCTCCCTTAACGCTTTGTAAAGCTTCAGCTTTATTTTGAGCAATTTCTTGGTTGGCTTTTTCTTTTAAGCGCCCTGCTTCAAGTTTAGCTTCAGCCAAAATATCGGCCTTACTTTTCTCAGCTGTTTCCTTTGCATTCTCGATAATCGTTTTAGCTTCGGTACGGCTACCTGCTAACTCAGCTTCGCGTTTGCTAGCAAGTTCCTCTGCCTTTTTACGGGCTTCCTCGGCACCATCAATATCTGAAGAAATCTTTTCAGCGCGTTCATCTAAGACACTGGTAATATTTCCCCAAGCATATTTCTTCACTAAAAAGATCAATAAAAGGAAGGAACCAGCGATCAGAATAAAGTCACCAATAATGGTACTAATAGTTAAATCCATCTTCTAATCCTCCTCTACTTACTCTTCCCCTTCATTTATTTTTTTACCAATGTACATAGATGACAACATGGTAAATACATAAGCTTGAATACATGAAATGAAAATCGAAAAGGCTGTCCATAACATGTTTGCAATAAAGGCAAAAGGATACCAATACAAGGCATGTTGTGACAAGGCCAATAGCAATCCTGCTAAAACCTCACCGGCAAAAATATTTCCGTATATCCGAATCGCCAAGGAGGCAAAATTGGTGAACTCTTCTAAAATGTTCATCGGAGTCATGAAGCCAGGTGTAACAAATGCTCTCAAATATTCTTTAACGCCTCTACGACGAACTCCTTCTACATGAGCGATCAAAGTGATCAATAATGAGAGGGATAAATCGTATCCAAGGTTGGCTGTTGGAGAAGTCCACAAGTTATAACCGTTTGTTGTTTGTACTTTTGCCATTAAACCAATATTATTGGCAACCAAGATAAACAAGAATAGAGAAAATAGGAACAAGGAATAGTCCTTGATGTATGAATCTCCAATGTTTGGTTTTGCAAAACTAACTACAAAGTCATAAATCATCTCAAGAGCATTTTGTTTGCCCTTGGGACGGATGGTCATTTTTCGACTTGCCCAATAGACAAAGGCAAAAACCATCAAAACAGTTACAAGAGACATGGCAAGCAGGGTCAAATCAAAGGATATTGGTCCAATATTAACGGTTGGATTCAAACTTTCTTCCATGGTTTGACACCTCCATTTCTAAATAGAGTTGTCTATTTAATGACAAATGCCATCGCTAGGGTTACAAAGAAGGTACCTTCTACAAAGGCAACACCAAGAATTAAAAGGCTGCGTAATTGGTCAATAATTTCAGGTTGACGAGCGGCAGACTTGAAGAGATTACTCATAATCAATCCTTCAGCAATAGATACACCCATACAGGCAAGACAAAGTCCGAAAAATGTTAAATTCATGACGAATTCTCCTTTTTTAAATTAAATTTACCTCCCTAGTTTAGTCCTAAAATTTGCTTTTGTCAACTTTTTACTAGTATTGAAAGCGTTTCGAATCATTTATTTCTAATTTTAGGATTTTCAAGACAATTATATAGAAAATTTTATTGTCTTTTCATACCACTTTCACTACCTTTCCTTGTTTTCTGAAAACAAAAAACCGAGTTTTACAACTCGGTTTTGTCAGTTCTTATCTGAAATAAATTGAGTAATGATTTTGACAAGCTGGATTAAATGCAGCATTACAAAATGGACAAGTGCCCGTCTCTGTATACTCCTCATACGTTAGTGTTTTCCCACAGGATCCACATAAGATAGGTCTATCCTTTTTCAGATTTAAAGGATAGGGAGAAAATATGTGCGACTCCAGTTCATTATGACACTGATAACAGGCATAGTATTTCTGACACTCATAGCACTGTAAGGCTACGATATCCTTATCACTATGGTAATGAACACATCTGCTTTCATGATCTACTAGTAAGCCCTGAGCTTGAACCATTCTTTTTCCTTATCTAGGCACGAACTGTGACGCTTGTTCCATCTTCTTTATAGAGATTGATCAGACCTTCTTTCAGGGCACGTACCATGTCCCCTGCTTGAACAGGTTGAGGAACTTTAATGGTCAAGAGTTCCATTGGATTTGGGGCGCGATCGATTTTATTTCCTTTGGCATCGTGAAGGTCTTCGATAAAAGTTTCAAAATGACGGAAACCTGGACCGTAGAACTCAACTTGGTCGCCTTCGTTGATAACGTTACGTTGACGAATAGTTGCAATTTGTGTTGCATCATCATAAGCTACAACTTCAGCGACAAACTTGTATTCTGGAATCTTACGACGAGCACCAAACAGTTGCTCATTTTCAGATGGTGTTCCGTAGTAGAAACCTGTAGCCAACTCACGTTGGGCAACCTTCCACATTTCATCAATCAAGTCTTGCTTGATCGCTTCAAACTTTTCAGGGCTCTCAAGATAGGCATCAACAGCAGCCTTGTAGCAGTTTGTTACTGTTGAAACATAGTGGATAGACTTCATACGGCCCTCAATCTTCAGACTATCCACACCATTTTCAATCATATCTGGGATATGGTCAATCATAGACATATCAACCGCAGACATAGAGAATTCTTCAGGAATTTCTCCTTTGAGACTCTTACGTTCCTTACCGAACGGCATATCGTAAAGGTCATATTTCCAACGGCAAGATTGTGAACATCCACCACGGTTGGCGTCACGCATGCTCATGTGGTTTGATAGAGTACAACGACCAGAGTATGAGATACACATAGCACCATGGACGAAGGCTTCAATCTCAACATCTGTACGTTTTCGAATCTCTGCCAATTCTTCCATAGAAACCTCACGCGCCAAAACAACACGAGTCAAACCAAGTTCTTTCCAGAATTCTAGGGTTTCGTAGTTAGTCGCACTAGCCTGGGTTGAAAGGTGAATTTCAAGTCCTGGTGCTTCTGTTGCAGCAATCATGATCAAGGCTGGATCAGACACGATAACCGCTGCAATCCCAATATCACGTAATTTACGGAACCATTCGCCGGCCCCTTCTTCGTTTCCTTCGTGCATAACCATATTGGCAGCCACATATACCTTAGCTCCATACTTAGCCGCGAACTGTACTCCTTCTTCCATTTGTTCGAAAGTAAAGTTCCCTGCACGGCTACGAAGACCATAGGCCTGACCACCAATAAAGACAGCATCTGCTCCATATTGAACAGCTACTTTTAGTTTTTCAAGTGTTCCTGCAGGTGATAGAACCTCAGGACGTTTCAAAGTTTTTGTCATGTTTTCTCCTATTTGCAATATAAAAGTTTGACACTAATCTTTACCATTTTATAGCAAAAAGGTTCTAAAATCAAGTTTTGATTGATTGTTTAGACAATTTTAATTTTCTTGTAAAGCTAAGCTCAGCGAACTGTTTCTATTTTCCAAGCACTCCAACCTTTAAAACGAATGGCCCCCTTTTGATCCGTTTTGTAAATCGAATTCCCAAGTTCTTGGTTATTCTCCCCATTTTTTTCTTTAAATTTTTTCTTCTTGTCTACAGAAATGACTGAGATTTTAGGTTGTAAAGCTTTTAAGACCTCGACATCAGTCTTTTTCTTCGATGCTTGCTGATGAGTTAGCACTACATCTGCTTGGATTTTTGGATAAGACTTGTTTAAGAACTTCTCCTCTATATTTCCAGTGACTAGAAAAGTTTGATTTAGTAGCTTCCCATACATTGCTATTGAGGCTTTACTATCACTGTTTTGATTTTCGATTACTTCTAAACTACTCCCAAAAATAAATAACTGCTCTCCTGTTTTAATAGGACGTACTTTCAAGTTATTTTCCTTTAATTTATCCATAAATTCACTTTTAGATAGAGTTTCTTCAGTTACTAGAATCTCTCCAAGATTGAAGGCTTTACTAATTTCTAGTAGATTGTCTAGTTGCTTAGGTTCACTATCCGTTAAAACAAGCTGATCAATCTTTGCCACTCCTCTACTTTTCAGATAGGGAATTAAACTCCGTTTGGCAACGCTCGAGGTGACTTTCTCCTGCCAAGCTTCTTTTTTCTCAACTGCTAACTTTTCACCGACATCCAGTAATATTGTCTTTCCTGTCATGTCTCTTAGGAAAATGCTTCGCCCCTGCTCCATGTCTAGGACTGTGATTTCATTTTCCAGTGGATGTTTGGTTACTAAGAAAAGGTAAACGATAAATAGGATAAGCAAAGGTGCTTTCTTCAAATTTTTACGATAATCATAAATTAGCGCTAAAGAGACTAATAGACATACCAAAACCCAGAGATTCGGTTGACCAAAAACAAAGGGTCTAGTAGATAGTTGAGAAACATAGCGTATGATGTTCTCTAGCCATTCAAAGAGAAAGTTAAACTGGGTAATAGGATATATCCATGACAGACAGAAGAGTATTGATAAAAGTGGTAGCAAGACCATATCAAATAAAAAAGAAAAGACAAAGGTTAAGAGTATGGACCAAGGTTGAAATTCAGAAAAATAGAATGATAAAATTGGCAAAATTCCTAAGGAAATAATAAAACTTTCTCTAACTAGACCTTTTATCCCTGCTACTTCTTCACCAGTCATGGTCAGGATAAAGGCATAGGCACAGGAGAGCACTCCTCCAGCAGTTAGGAAGAAATTCGGCATCACGATAAACAAGACAAGGACTGTCAAAGCAAAGTTATCCAGCCCCTTGAAACCATGCTGAGCCAAAAGTTTTTGCAACAGGCTTCTAATAACAGAAGCTGAGAACCCTGTCAAACCTGCATAGACCAAAGAAAAGGGATAGGCAAGCCATTTGAACTTCTCTTGCGTCAAACCCAATCGTAAGAGTGACTTTTTGAAAGCATTCATGAAGAAACCAACCTGCATCCCTGATAAAGCAAAAAGGTGAATAATCCCTAGACTGGAATAGAGTTCATTCATTTCCTCAAAATCTGTGTCCAAATGACCCAATAAGAGTCCCGTCATATAATTACGCATGGGATCAGGAAAATTCCTTTTTATCCAAACAACTGCTTTTCTCCGCAAGCTGGATAGATTTTCTCCTATATCCCAGCTGGATGCTTTCTTTAATTCGACAATTTCCGATATAGTTAAGGTCTGATAAATCCCCTGTGTTTTGAGATAGTTCCGATAATCAAATCCCGCAAAATTATTTGCTCCTTGAGGAATAGCTAGCTTTCCTTTTACTACTATCTCATGCAGTTCAGATAACTCTTTAAACCTTTCCTTTTCAGCCTCTGACTGGAATTTATAATAGACCTGAAAGAGTCTACCATCAGCCTTCCCACGAAAGGATAAACTATCTCCATTGACCTTGATAGTATCAGGCAAGATTCGTACCGTATTAACTGAGTCAACAAGATGTTTACTCGCTTCTTCTTGTTGCCATTTTTGAAATATAAACCAGCTCCCAAAAAGAGCACAAACAAAGAGAACCTTGACCACAGTCTTCCATGAAAATTGAAAAAAGAGGCAGAGAAGTAAAAAGACAAAGCCCAAGAGTGCTAAAAAGCTTGCTGAAAAGATAGCATAGTAGAGCCAAAGCAGGAGAAAACTGAGATAGATTTTGGGGATGGGAAATCGACTAATCCACTGTGACATACTCTTTTAACTTTTCTATCGTTTTTGCACCAATACCAGAAACCTTTTTGAGCTCATCAACTGACTTAAACTTACCGTTGGACTCACGATGGTCGATGATATCCTGAGCACGTTTGCCTCCCAACCCCTTGACTTGTTTCAGCTCCTCTAAACTGGCTTTATTAAGATTGACTTTCTTATTTTCTTTGGTGTTGGAAGCATTTGAATGCGCCTCTTGACTGGTAGCTTCTTCCTTAGATGGAACATAAACAAGTGCTTCATCACTAATTCTCTGGGCAAGATTGATAGACTTACTGTCTGCATTATCTGTCAAGCCACCCGCTTTCTGGACAGCATCATTGATACGACTTCCAACTGGCAAATCATAGATTCCAGGTGATTTGACCGCACCTTTTACATCAACAGTAATCAGATCTTGCTTCACCACTTCTTCCTTCTGATTTTTATCATCCTTTTCATCCGTCGAATCCTTTGAAACAGTTGTAACTTCTGTTTGCAAATTGCTTTCCTTAGCCGGTGTTTGAGCGACTGGCTTTAGTAGGAAAAAGCCACCCAAGACCAAACCCAAACTAGCACAGATAACAATGATTTTATATTCTTTGATTATCTCAATAAGTTCTTCCATAATTTCTCCTCTCTTATCTTATTCGTAATGCAAAGAAAAAACAGCTGAAAAATCTTTTCAACTGCTTACTTATTTGCAAAATAATCTTCCTTATTCAAGACATATCTTAAGTAGAGAAATAAGTTTTTCTTGCAATTTTTAGCGGTTTCATATAAAATAAGAACATCACAAGAAATGACTGGGTTCTTCCTGTGATGATTTCGTATAAGAACCTAGATGTTAAATAAGGAGCTAATCTCTATGTTAATTGGAATTCCAAAGGAAATTAAAAATAATGAAAATCGTGTTGCTTTGACACCTGCTGGTGTACAGAGTCTTGTCGGTCGTGGTCACCGAGTCCTCATTGAAACAAATGCTGGACTTGGATCTGGTTTTGCTGATGCTGACTATGAAAAGCAAGGAGCTGAGATTGTCGCAACTGCTGCTGAAGCCTGGGCTGCAGAGTTAGTTGTTAAAGTCAAGGAACCCCTTGCTAGTGAGTACCAGTTCTTGCGTGACGATTTACTTCTCTTCACCTACTTGCACATGGCAGCAGCCCCAGAATTAGCGGATGCTATGCTTGCAGCGAAAACAACTGGTGTTGCTTATGAAACTGTACGCAATACTGAAGGTCAACTTCCTCTATTGGTTCCAATGAGTGAGGTTGCAGGTCGTATGGCTGTCCAAATCGGAGCTCACTTCTTGACGAAACAAGCTGGTGGTTCTGGAGTTCTTTTAGGTGGTGTCCCAGGTGTACCAAAAGGAAAAGTGACCATTATCGGTGGTGGTGTCGTTGGTACACACGCAGCACGTATCGCTCTTGGTTTAGGTGCTCAAGTAACTATTCTAGATATCAGTGCTAAACGTCTCTCTGAACTTGAAGATGTCTTTGGTCACCAAATCCAAACACTCATGTCTAACCCATTTAATATCGAAGCAAGTGTGCGTGAAGCAGACGTTGTTATCGGTGCAGTATTGATTCCTGGTGCTAAAGCTCCAAAATTAGTGACAGATGACATGGTTCAACAAATGCGTCCTGGTTCTGTCATCGTAGACGTTGCTGTAGACCAAGGTGGTGTTATTGCAACAGCTGACCGTGTGACAACCCATGATGAGCCTGTCTATGAGAAACACGGTGTCCTTCACTATGCGGTTGCTAACATTCCTGGAGCAGTTGCTCGTACTTCTACTATCGCCCTTACAAATGTGACCCTTCCTTATATCGAAGCCTTGGCAGGAAAAGGATTTAAGAAAGCAATCCTTGAAGATGCTGGTTTGCGTGAAGGGGTTACAACTTACCAAGGTCAATTGACTAGTCAACCAGTTGCTGAAGGTTTAGAACGTGACTATACACCTATTAGTGAGCTTGTTTAATAAGAAATTCAAAAAAAATTAAGAGCAGTTTTTCAACTGCTCTTTTTCTTTATTCTGTTTCTTCTTGATTTTCTTCAGCTTTGACAGGTCGAGGTTCATAGGCTCTGATAATCTGAGCAACGACTGGATGGCGAACCACATCCTTGGCTGAAAAATGAACGAAGTCTATCTGGTGAATGTTCTTAAGTTTTTCCTGGGCATCAATCAGACCTGATTTAACATTACGCGGTAGGTCAATCTGGCTAATATCTCCATTGACAATCATTTTTGAATTGAATCCAAGACGAGTCAAAAACATCTTCATCTGCATGATGGTTGTATTTTGCGCTTCATCCAAAATGACAAAGGCATCATCCAGAGTACGTCCACGCATGTAGGCCAAAGGGGCAATTTCAATAATTTCTCGCTCCATGAGACGAGTTGTCTGGTCCTTCCCAAGAATTTGGTACAAGGCATCATAGACAGGTCGAAGATAAGGGTCTACTTTTTCCTTAAGGTCACCTGGAAGAAATCCCAAGCTTTCTCCAGCTTCTACTGCTGGACGAGTCAGGATAATACGCTTGACTTGGCCACGTTTGAGAGCTGTAACAGCCAAGGTCACTGCTAGGAAGGTCTTACCTGTCCCCGCTGGCCCAATCCCGAAGGTCACATCATGGTTCTTAACACTATCTACATAAAGTTTTTGACCTAGTGTCTTTACACGTATCGGCTTACCAGTATTGTCTTTGATAATCTCTTCTTCATAGAGGGCAACAAACTTATCGATTTCATTGTTTCTAACCATATTGATGGCTGTCACCACATCCGGAGTTCCTACTGTCATGCCACGATTGACCAAGACCATCAAGGCTTGAATTACTTGTCGTGCTTCTTCACAAGAAGACTCCTCTCCCAAGACTTGTACAATCTCTGTACGAGCATGGATGATAACATCTAACTCATCCTCCATCAAGCGAAGATAGCGTTCATTGGAACCAAAAAGATGAAACAGGTCATCTGGATGACTTAACTGAATGTCTATTGAATGTTCCTTCAAATAAAGAACCTCTCTAACTCTTTAATTTCTTTTTATTATAGCAAAGGCAATTAGAAATTGCTATCCTTAACACCAATGCCCTTTTTAATGTTCTAAATATTCTTGCCAGATACGATCGAAGTCTCCCATATTAAAGGAAAAACTAGCATGTTCTTCTAAAAATCGGCTCACCTGATCGAAATCATCCGTATGTTTTGGGAAGGCTGACTCCTCAAAGGCAAGATCCGCTAAATTTGCTTTGGGACTATGACTTTTAGGATTACGCTCTGTCATAAGCCAAGTATAAAATGATTTTCGCATAAGCCTCCCTAAATTAACTCTGTACCAAATTGGTCTTGTTTAATCTTTCCAGCTTTCATTAAACCACCAAGAGCTTTTTTAAACTGACCTTTAGAAATACCAAAGGTAGCCTTGATGTCATCTGGTGATGATTTGTCATTTAAGGTCATAAATCCACCATTACTTTCCAAGTAAGTCAGAATCATTTGTGCATCGTTTTCTAACATCTCAAAAGAGCGAGGTTTTAGTGATAGATTAAGAGTTCGGTCAACTACACGGAAACCAATGACACGCACATCTAACACTTGGCCCAAACGTGGCTCTGCATAGCGCTCACTTGGATGAATAAATCCAAGCATGTTGTTTTCTGGTAGATAGACAAAAGTTCCTGATAACTTAAGACGATAAACAATTGCAGGCCAGTTCTGATTTTGCATGTTGTTGTATGCTGGACGTGCCAAACGTTGGAAGTCTTCCTGATAAGCCAAAACTCCCCAGATACGGTCTTTCTTATCTACTTCTAGACGAACATAAAGTTTATCGCCCTTCTTTGGCCAGAGCTCTTTCAGTTCAGGTAGGATGTCAAGTGACACAACGATTTCCTTGTCAGGAAGCCCTGTATCAACAAAAACACCCAAATCCTTACGCACTTCTGTTACAGTTCCCCAACCAAATTGATCCTGAGTCGCAGTCACTTCTTGAGTTGTCAAGCGAAGTTTTTGCTTCATATCCGTGTAGGCGAAACCTTTAACAGTATCACCAACTGTATGCTGACCTTCTTCCTTAGCAAGAGCATAGGTTTGACCATCCTTTTGGACAAAGTAAAAACGGTCATTTTCATCGATGATGAGTCCAACGATAAAACTTGCAAGATTTGTATTCATGTTTCCTTCTTTCGAATAAAACTCAGCCAGCAATGCCAACTGAGTTTTTCTGTTTATTTTTTAGACTTCCAAGATTTCTTTTTCTTTATTGGCAGTCATGTCGTCGATGTGTTTAACAGCATCGTCTGTCGCTTTTTGAATCTCTTTTTCAAGAGTCTTCAATTCATCTTCAGTGATTTCTTTAGCTTTTTCTTGTTTTTTAGCTTCATCCATAGCATCACGACGGATATTACGGATCGCTACTTTAGCATTTTCACCAACTTTTTTCACTTCTTTAGCGAGATCACGACGAGTTTCTTCTGTAAGAGCTGGGATTACCAAGCGAATAACAGAACCATCGTTAGCTGGTGTAATACCAAGATCTGAAGCGTTCAAAGCACGCTCGATATCCTTCAATGAAGATTTATCAAATGGTGTTACCAACAAGACACGCGCTTCAGGAATTGTGATAGAAGCGATTTGGTTAAGAGGTGTTTCGACACCATAGTATTCAACATTGATACGGTCAAGCAAGCTTGCGTTAGCACGACCAGCACGGATACCACCAAACTCACGAGCAAGCGAGTGGTGAGATTGAGTCATTCTCTCTTTAGCTTTTTCTACAATTGCGTTAGCCATAATTTTTCTTATTCCTTTTCTTCGATATTGTTTGAAACAGTTGTTCCGATATTTTCACCAAATACAACACGTTTGATATTGCCAGGTTGGTTCATATTAAAGACTACCAAGTCAATATCGTTATCCATAGATAGAGTTGAAGCTGTTGAATCCATGATACGGAGTCCTTTATTAATAACATCACGGTGAGTCAATTCTTCAAATTTAACAGCCGTTTTATCTTTCTTAGGATCCGCATTATAGACACCGTCTACACCATTCTTAGCCATCAAAATAGCGTCCGCTTCAATCTCAGCTGCACGAAGAGCCGCTGTTGTATCTGTAGAGAAGTAAGGTGAACCAATTCCCGCGCCAAAGATAACGATACGTCCTTTTTCAAGGTGGCGAAGGGCACGTCCACGAATATAAGGTTCTGCTACTTGTTGCATGGCAATAGCTGTTTGTACACGAGTATCAACACCAGCTTGTTGCAATGAATCTGCCATCACAAGAGCATTCATGACTGTCCCAAGCATTCCAGTGTAATCCGCTTGAACGCGATCCATACCAGCTTCTGCTGCAGGTTCTCCACGCCAAAGGTTTCCACCACCGATAACCAAGGCGATTTCAATTCCTAGCTCGTGAACTTCCTTGATTTCTTGGGCCATACTTTGGACGGTTTTGATATCAATACCGACACCACGTTCGCCAGCAAGGGCTTCACCAGATAGCTTGATTAAGATACGTTTATACTTAGGTTCTACCATTTTCTCTCTCCTTTTTTCATCCTACCTATTTTATCACAATTTCAAGGATTTTTATAGTATCATGAGCGATTCTTTCAAAAAAATTAGACAGATAAAAATTTCTCTAAATCAGACAAGGCGCGTTCCGCAATTTTCTCATAACGAGACTTTTTATCACGAATACGCTCACCTTCTAACTCCTTGATAATCCCGAAGTTAACATTCATGGGTTGGAAATGCTTGCTATCAGCATGAGTGATATAATGAGCTAAACTACCGATAGCTGTAGTCTCTGGGAAAATAGCCTCACTTTCTCCCTTGAAAAGACGAGCAGCATTGATTCCAGCAACTAATCCTGAAGCAGCCGACTCAACATATCCTTCCACACCTGTCATCTGACCAGCGAAAAAAAGATTTGGCTGTTTCTTAGAACGGTATGTTTGTTCAAGAAGATTTGGCGAATCCATATAGGAATTACGATGCATGACACCATAACGGACAAACTCAGCATTTTCAAGTCCTGGAATCATTTGGAAGACACGTTTTTGCTCACCCCATTTGAGGTGAGTTTGGAAACCAACGATGTTATAAAGACTTCCAGCCGCATTGTCCTGACGAAGCTGAACGACTGCGTACGGTGTTTTAAAGGCACCATCACGAGATCCTTTATAGTCTTCTGGATATTCTAGACCAACTGGTTTCATAGGGCCATAGAGCATAGTTTTGATACCACGTTTGGCCATAACTTCAATTGGCATACACCCTTCAAAGTACTTTTCTTTTTCAAATGAGTTGAGGGGTGCTTCTTCCGCATTGATCAAGGCTTCATGGAAATCCATAAACTCTTGCTTGGTCATCGGTGCATTGAGGTAGGCAGCTTCTCCCTTGTCATATCGAGACTTGAGATAGACCTTGCTCATATCGATGGTGTTGACGTCGATAATAGGCGCTGCCGCATCATAGAAATAAAAACCGTCACCACCATTAAGAGAATGAATTTTCTCAGCCAGGGCATCGCTAGTCAAAGGACCAGTCGCTACAACTGTAATAGTATCTGTCGGCAATTCTGTAATTTCATCACGAACCACTTCAATCAAAGGATGATTAGCAATTTTTTCAGTGACCATTTGGGAGAAACCATCACGGTCAACTGCGAGGGCTCCACCTGCAGGAACACGGGTTGCTTCTGCTGATTCTAAAATCACAGAACCAAGACGACGCATTTCTTCCTTAAGGAGCCCGACAGCATTTGTAAGAGCATCTCCTCGTAATGAGTTGGAACACACTAATTCTGCAAAATTATCTGTTTTATGCTGAGGTGTTGATTTGACACCACGCATTTCATAGAGTTTAACTGGAATACCACGCTCTGCGATTTGGTAAGCAGCTTCAGACCCCGCTAAACCTGCTCCGATAACATTAATATAAGATTGAGACACGACACTAATACCTCTTTGGGTGGAACCTAGGTCCAAATAAAAACAAGCTACTGGACTGTTTGACACCCACAAATCTTTCTAATTTTTCTTTTACTAGTATAACAAAAAAAGGGAAGAAGGCAAACTTCCCTGTTTAGTCATCCGATTGATTCTCTTCCCATTCATGATAAGATGCATAGAGCTGGCTTTTGTTCCACTGATATATTTTAGCGACTTCCTTAATGGCTTGATTTTTCTTAACACCTTCTTGGATACGATTTTGTATTTCAGAGAATAAATCTTCTTCATCCTTATCTTCTACTTCTTGACTAGCACCTTCTACGATGAGAAGGCACTCGCCCTTGAGCGGTGTTTCAGATATGCTTTCTAGTAACTCTGTAATATTCCCCCGTTGGTATTCTTCAAAAATCTTAGTCAATTCTCGAACTAAGACAACTGAACGATCACCGTAAACCTCTAGCATATTTTCTAGAGTATCAGCCACACGATGTGGAGATTCATAGAAAATCTGGGTCTCAGGATACTCTTTTTTGATTCGAAAAATTGCTTTTGTTGTCCCGATTTTCGAGGTAAGAATCCATAAAAAATGTGGGGTTGTGGAGCTAAACCACTGGCAATCAAGGCAGAAATTCCTGCGCTAGCACCTGGAACTGTGACAACTGCTATATCTTCTTCAATTGCCGCCTTGACTAAATCATGACCTGGGTCAGAAATGCTAGGTAGACCAGCATCCGAGACCTGAGCAATATTTTGACCTTGTTTCAACCAACCAATCAAATCAGGAATCTTTTCCTTGGCATTATGCTCATGAAAACTGAATTGTTTAGTTGAAATATCGAAGTGCTTGAGCAATAGACCAGTATTACGAGTATCCTCGGCAGCAATCCAGTCCACTTCTTTCAAAGTCTGAATAGCACGAAAGGTCATATCCTCTAGATTCCCAATCGGAGTTGCGACAAGATATAACTTACCGTAAGGTGACTGCCCTTTAAAACTTTTTTGAATCTGCATGCTTACTCCCTAAACAACAATTCATCACAAAACATACATTCTGCATCTTGTTCACGACGTTGGCCATAAAAGTCGCGACACACATGAAAACCGTCGTCATAGATTCGGCTCACGTTTTCTCTAACATGCTTGGTCTTAGTTGGAGCTGTTTCTTCTTCCTCACTCAAGCGCTCTCTCAGTTTATCGTTTTCTAAGCGAAGAGCTGTATTCTCTTCTACAACACTCTTGAGATTTTTTTTGATGGCTTCGACATCTGCCAAGGTTGCCAACAACTGTTGAGAAAAATCATCTAAGGCATCAAATAATTCTTTCTTGTTCATGAACAGCCCTTTCTTTTTCTGTCTTCATGTTCATTTTATTGTAAAACTAGGTATTCCAAAGAATTCTGGAAAGACACATTTGCTTTCCACATTTTTCTGGCTTTGAGAAGGTTTTGCAATATTGCACGTGCTGCATTTTTTTGAATCTCTTGGCCTGCTAAAACTTCTAAAATTCTAAAAACTTGGTCTTGTTTTTCTTTGTCATCTGCTAAACTAGCTAATTTTGAGACCTGTAAATAAGATTCCTTTTTCCCAGCATCTAACCAAGAATAGAATCGTTCACTTTCTTCAAGTAGAGTCCAAAAACTTGTTTGATTTGTCAGTTTTTCGGCTTCTGCTTGCGATTGACTAAATTCAGCTAAAAGCATTGCTTTATTTTTGACCAATCCTGCTTGTTCAAGTTGATTCCTAAGGCTTTCGACTTGCTTCTTAAATTGGAAATTTTGAGTCCGGCTTCGGATAGTTGGTAACATCTGCTCTTGATCATTGGTTAAGAAGAAAATATAGGTTTCACTTTGCGGTTCTTCAATGACCTTTAGTAGTGAATTGGTGGCATTGGCATGCATTTTTTCTGCTTGTTCAATAATAAAAACCTGACGTTGATTTTCGATTCCTGATTGAGAAAACTGGCCAACTAATTCTCGGATTCGTTCTGTTTTAATGATTTGATTTACCGGACGAATAATAGTGACATCAGGAAATTCTTCCTGATCAATCAACTTACAATTTCGGCAAGACTCACAAGGTAAGACACCCTGCTTATCTGTACAAAATAGACTCTTAGACAGAAATAAGGCCATCTCCATGCTTCCGAAATACCCTGAAAAGAGATAGGCATGATTCAGCTGTCTTTGTTCTAAGATGTGAACAAAACGGTCAAATTGCTGTGGTTGACAAGCTCTTAATTGCTCTTGATTCATTCTGTCAGCCCCATTCTGTCAAACAAAACTTGTTTAGTATTTTCAACAACTTGATCTAGCGGTAAACTTGCATCGATTTTAGCAATGCGTTCACCATCTTTCTTAAGAAGAGAAAGATAGCCTTGACGAACTTTTCTGTGCAGGTCTAAACCTTCCAAATCTAAACGATTGACTTCGCGATCGCTATTTGCCGCGATTCTTTCAAGCCCCTTCTCCACTTCAACATCAAAATAAAGTGTCAAATCTGGTTTAAGACCATCTGTCGCAAATTGATTGAGCCAGTCAATAGCTTCAATATCCAAACCACGACCAAAGCCTTGATAAGCAACTGAACTATCAATAAAACGATCCATGATGACCAATTTTCCAGCTGCAAGTGCTGGCAAGACCTTCTCTACTAGGTGCTGTCTACGACTTGCAATATAGAGAAGCAACTCTGTCTTTGGATCCATCTGAGTATGACTAGGATCTAAAATGACTTCTCGAATCTTCTCACCAATCAAAACACCACCTGGCTCACGTGTTGTTAAAAACTCAATATTCTTTTCTTCTAACAAAGGAAGGATAGCTTCAAGCACACTCGTTTTACCAGCTCCCTCTGGCCCCTCTAAAGAGACTAAAAATCCTTTTGACATGACGAACTCATTTCTTTTTTTCTTCCTTCTATTCTATCAAAAAAACAGGCATTTGTGAAAAGCTTTTTAACCTAATAAAAATTTATTCTGAAAAACTAGGATATACATTCGTTAATAAATAAGATATTTATTTAATTAAGTTTCTATATTCCTAATCAACTATCATACTGTCTTATTTTGTCTTTGTGTAACTAGAAAAAAAGAACCTTGCATAGCAAGATTCTTTTAATGTCTGACTTAAATAATTGTTCTTCTGGGAACTAAATCGAATTAAGCTTCGATTTCTGTAACCATACCTGAACCAACAGTACGTCCACCCTCACGGATAGAGAATGTAGTACCTTGTTCTACGGCGATTGGGTGGATCAACTCAACGTCGATTGTCACGTTATCACCTGGCATTACCATTTCAGTACCTGCTGGAAGTTCGATTGAACCTGTAACGTCAGTAGTACGGAAGTAGAATTGTGGGCGGTAGTTGTTGAAGAATGGAGTGTGACGTCCACCTTCTTCTTTAGTAAGGATGTAAACTTCACCTTTGAATTTAGTGTGTGGGTTGATTGAACCTGGTTTAGCGATAACTTGTCCACGTTCGATTTCGTCACGTTGAACACCACGAAGAAGGACACCTACGTTATCTCCTGCAAGACCTTCGTCAAGTTGTTTACGGAACATTTCAACACCAGTAACAACTGCTTTTGAAGTTTCTTCTTTAATACCAACGATTTCGATTTCGTCGTTGACACGAACAGTACCACGGTCGATACGTCCTGAAGCAACTGTACCACGTCCAGTGATTGAGAATACGTCCTCGACTGGAAGAAGCAATGGTTTGTCAGTGTCACGTTCTGGTTCTGGAATGTACTCATCAACAGTGTTCATCAATTCCATGATGATGTCTTCGTATTTAGAGTCACCTTCAAGAGCTTTAAGAGCTGAACCTTGGATAACTGGAAGATCGTCACCTGGGAAGTCGTATTCTGAAAGAAGGTCACGGATTTCCATTTCAACCAATTCAAGCAATTCTTCGTCGTCAACCAAGTCGATCTTGTTCATGAAGACGATAAGGTGTTTAACACCAACCTGACGTGAAAGAAGGATGTGCTCACGAGTTTGTGGCATTGGTCCGTCAGTTGAAGCTACTACAAGGATAGCTCCATCCATTTGAGCGGCACCAGTGATCATGTTTTTAACGTAGTCCGCGTGTCCTGGAGCGTCGATGTGAGCATAGTGACGTTTTTCAGTTTCGTACTCAACGTGCGCAGTGTTGATAGTGATACCGCGTTCGCGTTCTTCTGGAGCAGCATCGATAGACGCATAGTCTTTAGGTTGGTTAACTGCTGAAGGCAAGCGACGTGCCAAAACAGTTGTGATAGCTGCAGTTAGGGTAGTTTTACCGTGGTCAACGTGTCCGATAGTACCAATGTTAACGTGTGGTTTACTACGATCGTATTTTTCTTTTGCCATTTGAGTAAAAGCCTCCAATAAAATATATTTTATAGATAGACAGTAGGCAATACAGTCTAACTTTCCTTACTATTTTATCAAATTTTAGCTAAATTGCAAGTGTTTTACAAAGTTTTTATTAATTATTCTTGTTCTTACTATAAGTTGTCGATTTATTGATAAAAAAGAAACAGATGAATCCGTTTCTTTTTAAAATCTTTATTTTTCTACCACTTCTTGTACTTCTTTATGTTTTTCATAAAGTCGGACTAGGAATTTGGATATTTCTTTGAGAATTGAGTAGGTAGGAACGGCAACGATCATACCTACGACACCATAGATATTACTTGACAACAATAATAGCACGAGAATTGTAATCGGATGAACTTTCATGACTCCACCAACAATACGAGGGTATAGGATATTCCCATCTACTTGTTGGATAATCAGCATATAGATAACTGCTATAATCATCTTTTGAGGATCCGTAAACAGATTTGAAATAATCATTGGAATTAGTCCAATACTCGGTCCAACATAAGGAATCAAATTTGCTAAACCTGAGAAAATAGCAAAAACTAATGCATATTTTAAGCCAATCACACTATAACCGATAAAAGCCAAACACCCGATAATAAATGCATCGATTGATACTCCACTTATGTAACGGGAAATAGTCTCATTCAAGTTTGTTATTAAACCAGATATATTGAGTTTGTCTCGCTTTAAAATAGTTCTTTCTAGCATCGGTAAGAATTTATGACCATCCAAAAGGAAATAAATCAAGAAAACCGGTGTCATAATGATAATTAAAACAGTGCTTACCAAAGCAGAAAGGACACTTCCTACACTATTTGTCACACTATTTAAGATATTTTGTAAAATATCGACATAAGAAAGATTTAATTGTTGGATTGTTTGTTGAATATCTAGCTCTTGGAAAGTAGGATATTTCGATAATTCTATCACTAAATCTTGGATTCGAGAATAGATATCTTGGCTAGAATTAATCAAGCTACTCAACTGATTAATTAAAATCGGCAAGAGATAGACGACAGCTATCACTATGGTTCCAAAGAGAACACAAAGTGTTAACAAAATACCAATGATTCGATTAATGCGACATTCCTTCTCTAAAAAAATGACAATTGGATTTGTTAAGTAGTAGAGAAATCCTCCTAATAAGAAGGGAATCATGATTGTATTTACGACACTTACAAACGGTGTAACAATAGCACCCATTTCTCTCCATAAGTAGAAAATTAAGGTAATTAATAATATCTCAGTGGTCCAGAAGAACAATTTATTTCTCCGAAACATAAGCCACCTCCTCTTTTTCCTATTTTACCATATTTCGAAAAAGATTGATAACCTTCATTATAAAAACAAGAATATTTTTTGTCTTTATGATAGAATACAATTACTATGAAGAAATTATTTTTAACATTACTAACACTTATTTCATTTGGTTCGGCTACTACTGTTTTTGCTCAGGATTTTGATGTCCCAGCAAAACACGCCATCGCTGTTGAAGCTAATACTGGTAAGGTTTTATATGAAAAAGATGCCACTCAACCTGTAGAGATTGCCTCTATCAGTAAGTTGCTGACTGTTTACTTGGTCTATGAGGCCCTAGAACAAGGGAAAATCACTCTTTCCACTCCGGTAGAAATTTCAGATTATCCCTACCAGTTGACAACCAATTCTGCGGCAAGTAACGTTCCTATGGAAGCTCGTAACTATACTGTTGAAGAGTTGTTAGAAGCAACATTGGTATCTAGTGCCAATAGTGCAGCTATCGCGTTGGCAGAAAAGGTTGCTGGATCGGAAAAAGACTTTGTCGATATGATGAAAGCCAAACTTCTTGAATGGGGAATTCAAGATGCTACCCTCGTCAATTCAACTGGTCTAAATAATGAAACTCTTGGAGATAATATCTATCCTGGCTCTAAGAAAGATGACGAAAACAAGATGAGTGCCTATGATGTTGCAGTTGTCGCTCGTAATCTTATCCTCAAATACCCACAGGTTTTAGAAATCACCAAGAAACCTTCTTCTACTTTTGCAGGGATGACTATTCATTCTACAAACTATATGTTAGAGGGATTACCTGCCTATCGTGGTGGTGTTGATGGTCTTAAAACTGGTACGACTGATAAAGCTGGAGCATCCTTTGTCGGAACAACTGTAGAAAAAGGAATGCGTATCATTACAGTTGTCCTTAACGCTGACAACCAAGATACCAATCCCTACGCTCGTTTCACAGCAACTTCAGCTCTTTTAGATTATATCTCATCCAATTTCGCTCTTCAAACAATCGTCAATCAAGGAGAAAGTTACCAAGATAGCAAATCTCCAGTTTATGATGGGAAGCAAGATACGGTTACAGCAGTCGCTAAAGAAGATATAAAAATTGTTCAACGTCTCGGTAGTCGAGCACAGTCATCTGTTACTTACACACCTGATAGTACTGAGCATACTGCACCACTTGAAGCAGGTACAGTCGTTGGACATCTGACTTACGATGACAAAGACTTAGTCGGTCAAGGTTATATCACCACTGACAAACCAACCTTTGAAATGGTCGCTGAAAAGAATGTTGAGAAAGCCTTCTTCTTAAAAGTATGGTGGAATCGTTTCGTTCGATTTGTAAATGAAAAATTATAAAAAAATCGCGAAAAATCGCGATTTTTTCTTTATTGATTTTTTGATAGTGTAGAGTTTTTATAGCCATAAGTAAAGTAAATAATAACTCCTACTACTAGTGCTAATACAAATGCTATCCAAGTTTCAAGAGTATATTGAAGCATAAAGGACAGACAAATTAAAATCGATAAGATTGGTAGAAAAGGAACCAAGGGCGTTTTAAATTCTCCCTCTTTAGGCTCTCCCTTGTCTTTTCTTAATTTAATAATTCCATAAGCTAAGAGAATGAGATAGGCTAAAGTACAGATATTGAGAAAGGCTGCGATACTTGATAGAGGAAAGATTCCGACTGCAATCGCTGAAACAAGACCTGTTAAGATTGTCGCATTCTTTGGAACACGACTTGTCTTGGTCACTTCTTTAAAAGTCTTAGGCAACAACCCATCACGAGCCAAACTATAAATCATTCGTGACAAGGCGTAGGTCATGGAAATACATACCGTAATCAAAGTAAAAATTGCAACGAGTGAGACATAATTAGCCGCCCAACCAATACCAATGCTTCTAAGAGCAAAAGCCACTGCATCATCAACATTGAGCTTACTATAGTGAACGATACCAGTTAATATCAAGGTAACCATGGCATATAGAATAGTTACAATGATTAAGGATAAAACAATCCCACGTGGAATATTCTTTTGTGGATTTTGAATTTCATCAACTGCCATAGAAATGGACTCAAAACCTAAGAATCCAAAGAACATGAGTGAAGCACCTGCCATAATTCCAGTGCTTCCACCGTAAATTTGACCAAAACCAAATGGAGCAAAGTCTGACCAGTTCTCAGGCTTGATATACCAGACTCCAACTAAGATAAATAAAGCAAGAGCAGAAAATTTTAAAACGACAAGAATCGAATTGAAGCGAAGTGCAGTTTTCGAATTCATGAGGACGACTGCTGTAACAAGCATAATCACTAAAATTGGTAAGAAATCAATATAAGTACCATGCTCAGGATTAAAAGTTCCATTCAAGGCTTGTGGCAAGGAAATTCCATAATGGCTAAGCAACCCCTTAAAATAGGCAGCCCAACCTGAAGCTACACCAGAGACTGCTGTCATAAATTCCATGATAGTTAGCCAACCAGCTATCCAAGCTGGAAATTCTCCCAAAACCACATATAAATAACTATATGCGCCACCAGTTGCTGAAACACGAGAAGCAAATTCTGCAAAAAAGAGCGCCGATAAGGAAACACAGATAGCTGAAATTACGATAGATACAACAAGGGCAGGACCCGCTAATGTTGCTGCCGCTGTTCCTGTAATAGTAAAGATTCCTGTACCAACCATGGCACCAATTCCCAAGAGAATTAAATCCCATAATTTCAAATGACGATGCATTTCTGTTTTACTTAGACTGAAGTCTTTTGTTCTAAAAATATTCATTCTTGATCTCCACTAACAATAATTGTTTTATTTTACCACAAATAATGTATTTTGTGAATATTTATAAAATTGTATCTAAAAAAACTGAACAAATGTAATATTTGCTCAGTTTTTATTCATAATGATTATCCAACTGACCCTTCCATTTCATAGCTAATCAAGCGGTTAAGCTCAACTGCATATTCCATTGGAAGTTCTTTGGTGAAGGGCTCTACAAATCCCATGACAATCATCTCAGTTGCTTCAGTCTCTGACAAGCCACGACTCATAAGGTAATAGAGTTGTTCTTCTGAAATCTTAGATACCTTGGCTTCGTGCTCAAGTGCAACTTGCGAGTTGTGGATTTCATTAAATGGAATGGTATCTGACGCTGACAAGTCATCCATGATAATGGTGTCACACTCGATGTGAGAAACAGATTTCTTAGAGTTTTTATTAAAGGTTACTTGTCCACGGTAGTCTACCTTACCTCCACCTTTAGCGATTGATTTAGAGACAATAGACGAGCTCGTATGTGGAGCATTGTGGATCATTTTGGCACCAGTATCTTGGTGTTGCCCTGCATTGGCAAAGGCAATCGAAAGCATAGTCCCACGCGCACCTTCTCCATCTAGGTAAACAGATGGATATTTCATCGTCGTTTTGGCACCCAAGTTTCCATCAATCCACTCAACAGTCGCATCTTTCAAAGCTTTAGCACGTTTGGTTACCAAGTTATAAACGTTGTCAGACCAGTTTTGAATAGTCGTATAACGCATATAAGCTCCGTCCAAAGCAAAGATTTCTACAATAGCAGCGTGCAAGCTGTTGCTTGAATAAGTTGGCGCTGTACATCCTTCTACGTAGTGTACACTTGCTCCCTCATCAACGATGATCAAGGTACGTTCAAACTGTCCAGTATTTTCGTTATTGATACGGAAATAAGTTTGAAGTGGAATATCTACCTTAACACCTTTTGGCACGTAAATAAAGGTTCCACCTGACCATACTGCTGAGTTGAGGGCAGCCAACTTGTTATCTGTCGGCGGTACTAACTTCGCAAAGTATTGTTTAAACAAGTCTGGGTATTCCTTGAGGGCAGAATCTGTATCTGTAAAGATAATTCCTAACTTCTCAAATTCTTCCTTCATGTTATGGTAAACCACTTCTGATTCATACTGGGCAGAAGCTCCAGCTAGATAGGCACGCTCAGCTTCAGGAATCCCAATCCGTTCAAAGGTTTCTTTGATTTTTTCAGGAACGTCATCCCAAGAACGGGCTGGTTTATCAGATGGTTTTTGGTAGTAGATCAAGTCATCAAAGTCAATCTCTGACAAGTCTGCTCCCCAAGTTTGCATAGGCATTTTTTTGAAGGTTTCATAAGATTTCAAACGGAATTCCAACATCCACTCAGGTTCTCCCTTAGCTGCTGATAGTTCACGAATGACATCTTCATTCAATCCTTTTCCTGTCGATAGGACAGGCTCTACATCGTCATGGAAACCAAATTTATATTCACCAAGGTCAATTGGTTTTGGTTCTACTCTTTCTTCAGCCATAATATCCTTTCTTTCATTCTTTATTTCTAATGATTTATAAGACAAAGAAAGCTTGTCTTATTTATTTTCTTGGTCTTCAATTGTTTTTTTAAGGGCATTCCAAGCTAGGGTTGCGCATTTGATTCTTTGAGGGAATTTGGCAACTCCTGATAAGAAAGCTGCATCTCCAAGTTGATCTTGACGCTCATCCTTTTGACCTTGAACCATTTCAGAAAAAATGGTCGCAAGTTCTAAAATTTCTTGCTTGGTCTTACCTAAAACTGCATCCGTCATCATACTAGCAGAGGCAGTTGAGATGGTACAACCAGAGTTTAGAAAAGCGATATCTTCCAAACGATTATCAGCATCAAACTTGACAGATAGATTGATGACATCACCACAGGTCGGATTGTTGAGACTGATTTGTTCAGCATCTTCTAGCTTCCCTTGGTGATGGGGATTTTTCGAATGGTCCGCTACCACTGCCATATAAAGACTATCTAGTTTAGAAAGTGCCATTGAAAAACTCCTTTGTCTTTTGTAAGGCATCGACCAGCTTGTCGCAATCTGCCTTGGTATTGTAGATATAAAAACTAGCACGAGCTGTTGCTGGGACGTCTAAATATTGAAGCAATGGTTGGGCACAATGGTGACCCGCACGAACTGCTACTCCTTCATAATCCAGAGCAGTCGCGAGGTCATGAGGATGAAGATCGCCTAGGTTAAAGGCAATGACACCTGAACGTTGAGCCAAATCTTGCGAACCGTAAATGGTCAAACCTTCAATTGCCTGTAATTTTGGATAGACGTATGCAATCAATTCTTGTTCGTGGGCTTCAATGACGTCCATACCAATCTTTTCAAGATAATCCACGGCAGCTGCAAGCCCAATAGCACCAGCCATATTAGGAGTTCCAGCCTCGAATTTCCAAGGCAATTCCTTCCAACTAGCAGATTGCTCATAGACGAAATCAATCATCTCGCCACCAAATTCAACTGGTGACATTTGCTCCAGATATTTTTCTTTACCGTAAAGAATACCAATACCAGTCGGACCAGCCATCTTGTGACCCGAAAAGGCGAAGAAGTCCACATCCAAGTCCTGGACATCAATCTTCATATGAGGTGTAGACTGAGCACCATCCACCACCATAATAGCTCCAACTTCATGAGCCATTTGCGTGATTTCTTTGATAGGATTAACCACTCCAAGAACGTTTGATGCGTGAGCTAGTGAAACAAATTTAACTTTGTCAGTCAATTTAGAACGCAAGTCATCCATATCCAGAGCCCCATCTTTGAGATAGACATAAACAAGCTCTGCCCCAGTCTTTCGGCAAGCTTCCTGCCATGGAATAATATTGGAATGGTGTTCCATGACTGAAATCAAGACCTCGTCATCTTCAGTCAAGATTTCCTCAGCGAAACGTGCCACCCAGTTGAGACTAGTCGTAGTTCCTCTAGTGAAGAGTACTTCCTTTGTAGAGCCTGCGTTGATAAACTTACCAATGGTTTCACGAGCAGCCTCATAAGATGCTGTCGCACGCTCTGCCAAAGTATGAACCCCTCGGTGAACATTGGCATTGTCCTGCTCATAGTAGCGGTTAATGGCTTCCAGAACAGCTAGTGGTTTTTGTGTCGTCGCAGCATTATCCAAATAAACCAGAGGTTCGTCATTAACAATCTGGTCTAAAATTGGAAAATCCTTGCGAATCACTTCTGCATCTAACATATGCTTCCCCTTAGCGTTTTGACAATTTTTCTTCGATCGTCGCAATCATTTCATCACGAACTTCCTTGACAGGAATCTCAACGATTACAGATCCAAGGAAACCACGAACAACTAAACGTTCTGCAGTTGCCTTGTCCAATCCACGGCTCATGAGGTAGTACATGTCTTCTGGATCAACTTGACCAATAGAAGCCGCGTGACCTGCAGTGACATCATTTTCATCAATCAAAAGAATTGGGTTGGCATCGGAACGTGCTTGGTCTGAAAGCATCAGCACTCGGCTTTCTTGTTGGGCATCTGCTCCCTTAGCACCCTTGATGATGTGGCCAATACCATTGAAAGTCAAAGTTGCTTTTTCAAGGATAACACCATGTTGAAGAATATTACCGATAGAGTTGCAACCATAGTTAGTCACTCGAGTATCAATCCCTTGCACCTGACGACCACTTGAAAGAGCTACGACCTTAAGGTCTGCATGGCTACCATTTCCAAATAGGTCACTATCAAAGTCAGCAACGACATTTCCTTCGTTCATGACACCGATAGCCCAGTCAATACTTGCATCGTTGCCCAATTTACCTCGGCGGCTAATGTAGGCAGTGACATTCTCACCAAGACGATCAATTGCAGCAAATTTCACTTGAGCACCAGAACGTGCAATCACTTCAACAGTGATATTAGCAGTCGCCTTAGCACTACCATCACCGCGTGATTCTAAACGTTCGAGGTAGCTGATTTTAGAGTTTTTACCTGCAATGATCAGAATATGCTTGTTAAATGGCACATCACTATCACTATCTTGGTAGAAAATTCCTTCGATTGGTTCTGTGATTTCGACATTGTCTGGAATATAGAGAACAGCACCACTATTAAAGTAAGCTGTGTGGTAGGCTGCCAATTTGTCATCGTCGTATTTTACTGATGACATGAAAAATTCTTCTACGAGTTCTGGAATTTCTTCTAAAGCCGAATGGAAGTCTGTAAAGACCACTCCTTGTTCAGCCAACTCAACTGGAATTTGCTCAAAAACTGTTTGAGTTCCAACCTGCACCAATTTCAAGTGATTATCTAAAGCAGTGAAATCAGGAATATTTGCTGATGGTTCACTTTCCGTGATGGTACCATCACCAAGATTCCAACGGTGAAATTTTACACGCTCAATGACTGGCAATTCCAAACTCTCAATCTTATCAAAAGCTTTTTGACGGAGGTCTGACAACCAGCTTGGTTCAGCGTGCATTTCTGAAAAAAGTTTAATAGTTTCTTTAGTCATTTACTTCTCCTAAAAGATACGAGGGAATTACAATTCTTCCTTGTAGTCATAGCCAAGTTCTTCAGCTAGTTTCGCGTATCCTTCACGTTCCAAGCGTGCAGCTAATTCTGGACCACCAGAAAGAACAACACGACCTTCCATCATAACGTGTACCACATCTGGTGTGATATAGTTCAAAAGACGTTGGTAGTGAGTAATGATCATAGCACCAAAACCTTCACCACGCATAGCATTCACACCTTTAGAGACAACTTTAAGGGCATCAATATCAAGACCAGAGTCAATCTCATCTAAGAGTGCAAAAGTTGGTTCCAACATCAAGAGTTGAAGAATTTCGTTACGTTTTTTCTCACCACCAGAGAATCCTTCATTAAGGTAACGCTCAGCCATTTCTTCTTTCATGTTGAGCAATTCCATTTTTTCGTCTAGCTTAGTGATAAATTCGCGAACTGAAATCTTTTCGTCATCTTCTTTACCAGCATTCATGGCTGCACGAAGAAACTCAGCATTTGTGATTCCAGGAATTTCTGATGGGTATTGCATAGCAAGGAAAAGTCCCATGCGCGCACGCTCGTCCACTTCCAATTCAAGGATATTTACACCGTCAAACAAGACTTCACCTTTAGTGACTTCATAGTTCGGGTTTCCCATAATTGCAGCTGAAAGAGTAGACTTACCGGTACCATTTGGTCCCATGATAGCTGCAATTTCCCCTGTTTTAAGAGTCAGGTTGACTCCTTTTAAAATTTCTTTTCCTTCAATTTCAACGTGAAGATCTTTGATCTCTAATACTGACATGATAGTTCCTTTCTTTTCAATCCTTTTTACAGTACCCACTAAAATTCAACTTTTTTAAAGTCTTAGAAAATACGGTAAAATGTCAATAAATATACCTTTATAGTATAACAAAAAAAGCCTAAAAGGCTTTGATTTTGTCTAGAAGCTAGGAGCTACTTCTTCCCTTGAAAATGATCATCTATAGCGCTCACAATTTTACCCATGATATAGCTCACGCGAAAATTTCTCAGGATCAAAATAGCCCAAAGCAAGGCCACGATATACCGTTGCTCCATGATGGATTCATTAAAGAAATAAGTCTCAGCAGCAGTAAATAAGGCCATGATAATAAATTGTTGTCTGTTCATAGTCTTTTACCACAACTTCCTATTAGTCTTCTGCTATGGTCACTTTATCTGCTAAAAATTCAAAGCCTTGAGGAAGTATGGATTCTTCGGGTTCTTCCTTATTGATCTGTTCTTGAGAACCTTTAGCTCTGCTTGAAAATGCAGCTCGAACTTCCTTCCATTCATCCATAGAAATAGCAAGAATCTCTGGAGAAAATCCAGCAGCACGACTAAGAATATTGCCAAACATGGTGTTAAGATTGTCTCGTTTCATGGTTTGACCAGCATTGAAGTTAGATTCAAAAGCCAAAATCGCATGATGTTCATTAGCAGCAACTGGTTTAGAACCAGCCAAGAGTGCCTTATCTGGCCCTGATAAGCTTTCAATGACTTCTCCCCAAGCATTCTGAAGACGGATTAAGTTTTGACGGGCCAAGTCTGGATTTTCTACTGCTTCTTGAAGAATAGACTGCACCTTATTTCGGTCTACACGATAGATTGACTTACTGTTAGTCGGACGACTTGGTGTAGAAACAGTTTGTTTGGGATTAGAACCAACATTGGCAAGAGCTTGTTTCAATCGTACAACTTCTTCTCGAAGAGAAGACAATTCCTCAGCCACCTCACTTGAAAGTTCTGGTTGAGAATCAATTTCTGCTAAACGAATAGTCATCATTTCGGCATAAATTTTAGGTTGTAGGCTAGCCTTAATATCAGCTAGACTTTTAGTAGCAAGACTAATCATCTCAAACAAGACATCCTGCGGAAGAGCTAAGTTTTTCTCAAATGCATCACTATGATGTGTATTTTCTCCGCCTGCTTGGACAATTAAGATATCACGTAGATATTGCAGCAAATCGACTACAAAACGTGTCATGCTCTTTCCATTCTCAAAAATCAAATCAAGATTTTGAAGGGCTCCTGGTACATCCTTCTGAGCTAAAGCAGCTACGTAATGATCCAAGGCACTTAAACTAATGGTACCAGTGATTTCTTCTGAGACTGCAGTTGTCAATGTTGCTTCTTGGGTTAAGCTTAATGCCTGGTCTAGAATTGACAAGGCATCCCGCATACCACCCTCAGCTCGGCGAGCAATAATTTCAACAGCTTCTGTTTCGTAATCAATCCCTTCTTTTTCTAAAATCTGGAAGATATGATCTCGAATATCCTGAGTCTTAATGGACTTGAACTCAAATCGTTGAACACGAGACAAAATAGTTGCAGGAATTTTATGAAGCTCAGTCGTTGCCAAAATAAAGACTACATTTGGAGTTGGTTCTTCCAGTGTTTTCAAAAGAGCATTAAAGGCACCAGTCGAAAGCATATGAACCTCATCAATGATATAAACCTTATACTGAGCTATACTTGGAGCATAAGTTGATTTATCACGAATATCACGAATTTCATCAACCCCATTATTAGAAGCAGCATCCATTTCGATAACGTCTTCTAAACTTCCATCCGTAACAGCTTGACAGATATAACAGTTATTACAAGGTTCTCCCCCTACTTGATTAGGGCAGTTCATAGCCTTAGCAAAAATCTTAGCCACACTAGTCTTACCAGTTCCACGAGGCCCTGAAAAGAGGTAGGCGTGACTAATCTTATCCTGTTCCACAGCCTGTTTAAGGGTTCTAGCAACAACTTCCTGGCCCACTAACTGTGAAAAATTTTGACTTCTATATTTTCGATAAAGCGCCTGATACATTATGCTTTCTCCTCAAACATTGAAAATTTCCATTCTGACTTATCTAGTAAAATGGACACAAACTCTTCTAAATACTGTTGGTCTATATAATCATAATCATCAACATGAGATGAGTCCAAATCTAATACACCCAAAAGCTGTCCATTTTTTACCATTGGAAGTACGATTTCGCTACGAGCACTACTATCACAAGAAATATAATTTGGATAAGTCTTGACATCACCAACGATAACTGTTTGACGGCTAGCCGCTGACTCACCACAAACTCCTTTTCCGAGAGCGATTCTAACACATGAGACTCCACCCTGAAAAGGGCCTAAAATAAGCTCATTTCCGTCATATAAATAGAAACCTGCAAAGACAGTACGAGGAAAGTTCATTTTTAAGAGAGCACTAGCATTTGATAGATTAGCCAACACATTGGTCTCACCTTCTAAAAGACTAGAGAGTTGTTCATTTACAATTTGGTAAATTGATTCTTTTTCGGAATGTAACATAAGTCCATTATATCAAAAAATACTAGTTGAAAAAAGAAAAATCCCTTGTTTTACAACAAAGGATTTATAATTAGTTCTGATTGATTAAAGTTCGATGTCTCCGAACAAGTCAGCCATTGAGAATCCTGTTTGAGTTTCAGGAAGTTCAAAGTCACGTTTTTCTTGACGTTTTGGACGACGTGGACGTGGAGCACGTTTTTCTTCGTTTTGTCCTTCTTCTTGAGCTGGACGTTCTTCAAGAGCTTTGATAGAAAGTGATACACGTTCTGCATCAGCATTAACATCAAGAACTTTAACAGTAACTTCTTGACCAACTGTAAGAGCTTCTTTTGGATTTTCAATACGTTTGTGTGAAATTTGTGATACGTGAACAAGTCCATCGATACCTGGCAATACTTCAACAAATGCACCGAAGTCAGTCAAACGTTTAACCGTACCTTCTACAACGTCACCTTTAGCCAATTTTTGCTCAACGCCATCCCATGGTCCAGGTGTTGTTGCTTTAAGTGAAAGTGATACACGTCCTTCTTCTTCGTTAAGGTCAAGGATTTTAACTTCAACTTCTTCACCAACAGTTACAACTGATTTTGGTGAAACGTTACGTTCGTGTGACAATTCAGTCAAGTGAACCAATCCATCAACACCACCAAGGTCGATGAAAGCACCGAAGCTTGTGATACGAGCAACTTTACCAGTTACTACATCACCAGCAGCCAATTTACCGAATACTTCAGCACGAGCTGCTGCAGTAGCTGCTTCTACAACTTCACGACGTGAAAGGATGAAGCGGTTTTCTTTAGGGTCAACTTCTTTGATTTTAGCTTCAAATTCTTGACCTACAAAACGCTCAGTGTTACGTACGAAACGAGTATCCAACATTGAAGCTGGGATAAATCCACGCAAACCTTCAAATTCTACTGAAAGTCCACCTTTAACAGCGCGAGTTCCTTTAACTGTAACAACTTCTTCTTCGCGTCCTACAAGTTTGTCCCATGCTTTGCGAGCTTCAAGGCGTTTTTTAGATACAAGGTATGTTACTGTATCAGTATCTTTACCAACTACTTGACGAAGTACAAGAACATCAAATACTTCACCTACTTTTACAAAGTCATTGATATCTGCATCGCGATCGTTTGTCAATTCGCGAAGAGTCAAGACACCTTCAACACCAGTTCCAGAGATTGCAACGTTAGCTTGATTAGCATCAACTGTCAATACTTCAGCACTAACAACATCACCAGGTTCAACTTGGCTAACGCTATTTAGCAAATCTTCAAATTCATTCATCTAAAAAATCCTCCAACAATCAAGTCTTTTTTAACTTGACATACTTATAATTTTTTTCCTAAGCACCCGCAACGACATGAACATCTCGAACGTCCTTCAATTATAAAAATAAAATACCCTAAGATATTTTTCTTTTTATCTTGAATTTATTACCTAAGAACTGGGGTAGCTGGATTCGAACCAACGCATGAGGGAGTCAAAGTCCCTTGCCTTACCGCTTGGCTATACCCCATTGATGATATGGAGAGAGAGGGATTCGAACCCCCGAACCCGAAGGAGCGGATTTACAGTCCGCCGCGTTTAGCCTCTTCGCTATCTCTCCGACAATCAACGAAAACTATTATATCATGAAAATTTGCAAAAAACAAGCATTATTTTGCTAAATTATAGTTCTCAATCAATATTTCCACAGCTTTTTCAAGATTTTTGTAAAAACTATCGACATTTCCATTCTTTATGATTGCAAATTGGTCATCTAGTTCGGCAATTTCACCGATTAACTTTTTACCAATTGTTAATGTGTAACCAGCGTACTTATCTTTTCCAACTGCTACTTTAGCATCTGATAATTGAATCTCAATTTTTTTATCTTTTTTGCTCATACCATACCTCTTTTCACTTTTTCTATTTTACAAGAAAATCCCTAATCTAGCAAGAAAAAACTCTCTATCAAGCTAATCTTGATAGAGAGTTTAAGGAATATTTTTTAATTTGAAAATTGAATCATTAGTGAGTCGCCCCTCCGACTAATTTCAAATCTTTATCTTTATGGTCTACGATAGCACCAATAGCAACTTCGATACCTCGGACAATATCTCTTAAGCACATGGATGCAGTATTAGGCTTATTTACCACTTGTTCTGTCATATAGGGAATATGCATAAAGCCTGCTCTCATATTAGGAAATTTCTTATCCGCTAAGTAGAGAGCCTGATACATTAGATGATTGCAAACAAAGGTTCCAGCTGAATTGGATACTGAAGCAGGTAGCCCTTCTTCTTTTATGGCTTGTACCATTGCTTTGATAGGGAGTGTGCTAAAGTAGGCAGCTTCTCCATCTAGGCGAATTGGAGTGTCAATCGGTTGATTTCTTTGGTTATCTGGAATTCTAGCATCATCTTGATTGATAGCAACTCTCTCAGGAGTTAAACTCGCTCTTCCTCCTGCTTGTCCGATACAAAGCACAACATCTGGATGGTATCGATTTATTTCTGCTTCTAAAACCTCTGCTGATTTATAAAAGACTGTTGGAATCTCTACCCAGCGTATCTCAGCTCCATGAATTACAGACGGTAATGATTTAACTGCTTCTAGAGCTGGATTGACTTTTTCACCACCAAAAGGATCAAATCCTGTAACTAATATTCTCATTTTATTTCCTTTACTAAAATGCCAAAAAGTACATCAGAAATACATGTATGATAATCATGACAATAGCTACTCCTATTTGCGCTTTGATAACGCCATTTGGATCTTTCATATCCAAAAGGGCCACAGGTAGAGTATTGAAATTGGCAGCCATTGGGGTTAATAGAGTCCCACAACAACCTGCTGTCATAGCAAGAGCACCCGCCATGATTGGATCTGCTCCCAAGGAAAATACAAAGGGAACACCAATTCCAGCAGTAATGACAGTAAAGGCCGCAAAGGCATTTCCCATAATCATTGAAAATAGAACCATTCCCAACACATAAGCCACTACACCCATCAACCGACTCCCCGAAGGAACAAAACCACTTATCAGATGTGACATTAAATCTCCAACTCCTGCTACGGTAAAAATCGCTCCCAAAGCCCCTAAAAGTTGGGGCACAATCCCACTAGTTGAGACTTGCTGAACCATGCGATTATTTTCTGCCAGCAAGCTTTTAGGAGAACTTTTAGTAATCAATAAAAGAGAGATGGTTGCAAGAAATGCTGCAAGGCTGATAGCAATCTTACTAAACTCAGGGATCATTTTTGCTAATACTAAAGCAATCAAAGCCATCAACATGACCGGAATAAAAATTTTATTCTTCAACCGTTTAGCTTCAATATTTGCCTTGACTTCATTCAGAGACGGCAAGGTTCCGATACGAACCTGTTTAAAGAGTGTTAGTAGGGCTAAGAGCACTACGATAATTCCAATACAGATAGATGGTAGATAGGAACCACCAATAAAACTGATTCCCAATAAAGCCCAAAACCCAGCTGTTCCATATCGAACTGGGTTTGTTTTGTCTTTGTAGCTACAATAGGCCGTGTGAAGAAATTGACAACCAATCACAATATAGGTTAACTCTAATAACTGTCTTGCTAGATTGGTCATTCTTCTTTTCCTTTACTAAGCTTATTCGCTAGCAGTTTTCTATCAAATAAGTAATTGTAAATCCCTACCACAAGTAGGGCAACTCCTGCAACAATAAGAGAATCCGAAGCGATCCCTGCATAATTACTTTCGTAACCTAATTGGTCCAGAGTGCCCCCAACTAAGAGGACACCACCTGCACCAACGAAAGTGTTCTGAGCAAAGAAATTTGCAAAATTATCATTTGCTGCTGCACGCGCTTTTAGCGCTTCGCTCTCCTGCTCCGTTAATTTTCTACCTAATTGTGACTCTGCCGCTGCTTGTCCCATGGGTTGAACCAGAGGCCTTACAAACTGTGGCTGCCCTCCGATACGAATGGCAAAGAAGCTGTCGAGTTCCCGAAAAAAGAAATAAACGGTATAAAAACTTCCTACGGTCAGCCCCTTTATCCTTTGAATCAAGTCAATCGAACGTTGCTTGAGGCCAAAAGTTTCAGATAAACCAACCAAGGGCAAGGTTACCATAAAAATCGTAAGAACTCGTTGATTGCTAAATTCTCTTCCTAAAATTTCCAAGAACTCAACAAGAGAAACTCCAGAAACTAGAGCTGTAACTAAACTAGCTAAGACTACCGTTGCGATGGTATCTAATTTATAGATAAAACCAACCACAATGATAACTATCCCTATTAGTTTAATCCATTCCATATAGGCCCCTTTATTCCAAAAATACTAGTCTGTTTTATTTGACATGACTTTCTAGTTCTTTTTGGTATTTACTGTTTGATTCCAATTTTTCTTTTTGCCATTTTTCAAGAGCTGCTTGATATTCTTTAGCAGATACAATTTCTTTTTGCAATTTCATTCCCTTGAAGATATATGGATCACCCTTAATACCTACTTGTGAGTATGGTTTAGAGAATGGAACAACGTTGCTGACAACTGGTGAACCACCTGATGAAGCTGTTGGCATCAAGAGAGAACTATCAGTGAGCCAAGCTTGCGCTTTAGCATATTTTTCATATCTCTTGTCCAAATCGTTTGTTTCAGAAACTGCATCATCCAAGAGTTTCTTATATTCATCCAGACCAAGTTGAGCTACTACTTCCTTGTCTTTACCTTTCGTAATACCAAGGTGTTTCATAGCAGAACCAGTCTTAGGATCCATGATATTGAGATAACTTGCTGGGTCTTGGTAGCTTGGAGCCCATCCAGTACTGTTCAAGTCATAGTCTTTTTGTGCTGGAACACGCGCTTGCGATGTAATGCTTTCCTTTTCGTTATCGGTCATCTGAAGGACATCAATCACGACATTTTCAGAACCAAGAGTTGACTCGATTGATTGTTTGAAGGAATTGCTTTGTTGAACGGCGATTGTATCTGTCTGTTCAACTGGAACATCCAAATGAATTGGGAAGGTTACACCTTTTGCTTCCAATTCTTTCTTAGCTTTCTCGAATGAAGCCTTAGCTTTGTCAGGATTGTAGATAGTATCTTTTCCGTCTACAAGCTCAACGCCTTTCCATTGGTCTCCATAGTTGACCAATTCTGCTTGAGCGATATCACCAAAGTTTTTACCGCCAGATTGTACAAAGTTATCTGGAACTAGACTGTTACGAATAATCTTGTCCGCACCATCTTCACCATTGAGCTGTGCAGCATAAGAATGACGGTTGAAGGCAAAGTTAATTGCTTGACGGAAGTCCTTGTTCAACATCGCTTCTTTTGTAGAAGTTTTCTGTTCTTCACTTGTTTTCGCAGTCTTATTGTAAGATTGACGGTTTACGTTAAAGGTAAAGTAATAACTAGTTGAATCCTGTGGACTGTATGTGATTTTATCTCCGTATTGTTCCAATGTAGAAGCAAAGTTTGAGCTACTTGGGAAGATACGAGCTGTTGTATAAACACCTGAAGAGAAGCTACGGATTAATGATTCTTGGTCTGAACCATCATAGTAGGTCAATTTTACTTTCTCGATTTTAACCTTCTCTTTATCCCAATAATTTGGGTTCTTTTCGTATTCGATTAAAGATTTTGAAGTCAATGTCTTCAGGATATACGGACCGTTATAAAGAATTCCAGATGGACTTACTGCTCCGTAGTTCTTACCTGAAGCTTTGAGGAATTCCTCGTTTACCGGCAACATGGTTGCTGAAGTCACTTTCGAATTCCAGAAACTTTCAGGTGCATTAAGAGTATACTGGACTGTGTAGTCATCCAATGCCTTAACCCCAACTGTAGAGAAGTCATTAGTCTCACCAGTCATATATTCATTCAAGCCCTTAATGGAGTTTTGAATAAGAGTGACACCGTCTGATTTACCATCTGCTACGTGTTTTAGTCCAGTAACAAAGTCATGCGCTGTCACTTCAGCGTATTCTTCACCTTCTGACGTGTACCATTTAACTCCTTTACGAAGTTTATAAGTATAGGTCAAACCGTCTTGTGAGACAGTCCAATCCTCTGCTAGTGAAGGAACCAAATTTCCATATTCATCGTTTTCCAACAAACCATCAACGACGTTACCAATAATATCCGTTGTTGAAGTACGAGTTGCAATACTGTAGTCCAAAGATGATGGGTCTACTCCATAGACATAAGAGAAGGTTGTAGGTGCATCTGCTTCTTTATCAGCTTTACCACAAGCCACAAGAAGAACTGCTGTACTCAGGACAACTCCTGCTGTTAACATCCACTTTTTCGTTTTCATAAAGATCTCCTTTAATAATTTTTAATCTACTTTTACAATCCAACCTTCTGGTGCTTCAATGTCACCAAATTGGATACCTGTCAATTCATTGTATAGTTTACGAGTCACTGGACCAACCTCTGTTTCACTGTAGAAAACATGGAAATCATCACCATGTTGGATTCCCCCAATAGGTGAGATTACTGCTGCTGTTCCACAGGCACCTGCTTCTACAAATCGATCCAGACTATCAATTGGTACATCTCCCTCAACAGGCTTCAAGCCTAAACGATGCTCTGCCAAGTAAAGCAATGAATACTTGGTAATAGATGGTAAGATTGATGGACTCAATGGGGTTACAAACTCATTATCAGCTGTAATTCCAAAGAAGTTCGCTGAACCGACTTCTTCAATCTTGGTGTGGGTTGAGGGGTCAAGATAAATAACGTCTGAGAAATGACGGGATTTAGCCATTTTTCCTGGCAAAAGACTAGCTGCATAGTTACCACCGACCTTGGCAGCTCCTGTCCCATTTGGTGCAGCACGGTCATACTCATCTTGAATCAAGAAGTTTGTTGGAACCAATCCACCCTTAAAGTAATTTCCAACTGGCATAGCAAAGATGGTAAAAATATACTCCTCAGCTGGTTTTACCCCAATGATATCTCCAACACCAATCAAGAGCGGACGAAGGTAAAGGGTTCCACCAGTTCCATAAGGGGGTACGTATTCTTCATTAGCACGAACTACTGACTTACAAGCCTCTACAAACATTTCTGTTGAAACTTGGGGCATCAATAGACGATCACAGGTACGTTGGAGTCGTTTAGCATTTTCATCTGGACGGAAGAGTTGAATACTGGCATCTTTTGTACGATAGGCTTTCAATCCTTCAAATGCTTGCTGTCCATAGTGAAGGCTTGGAGAAGACTCTGAAATATGCAAGGTTGCATCTTCTGTTAATTCTCCTTGAGTCCATTGTCCATTTTTAAAATAAGCGATATAACGATAAGGTAGTTTCATATAGGAAAAACCGAGATTTTCCCAATCAATCGTAACGGTCATGACAATCTCCTTTATTCTAATCAAGCTTTGTGTTCTATTCTACACTATTCTCCTAAAAATTCAAGTATTATTTGTAATTTTCTGAAAATTTTATTTATAAAAAATCAGTCACTAGGACTGATTTTCTTATTAATTATCTTTTTCTTCTTTAAAGACTTCTTTGAGATAGGCATCGAAAACTTCCTCGTCTGAAATAGTATCTGAGATAAAGCTTCCATTACTTGTGCGCTCTGATAGATTCAAATCTTGCAGAATTGCTTCGTAAATTGTTCCATTATTTGATTGGATAACAAGAGTTTGTTCTCCGTCTTCCACTTCGGTGCTAAAAAGATCTCCGATAAATCCTTGTTCTGAGACAGAACCGGCCAAGAAGACGCGATGTGGTTTACTCTTCAATTCTCTCAGAACTTGAAGACCACGCTTAGCACGACTGGTTGCTGGAATTTCCTCTGTTGATACACGTTTCAAGCTTCCACGTTGCGTTAACAGATAGAAGGATGAAGTATTGCAGATAAAGGCAGCTTGAAGCTCATCATCTGCTTTCAGATTCATAGCTTTGACACCTGCAGCCTTGGCTCCAACAACTGGAACCTCTTCGATATTAAAGCGAAGGGCATATCCATTTTTACTAATCAACAAAACATCATCAAGTTTGATTGGTGCAACAGCTACAATCTGGTCAGTCTCGTCTTTCAACTTAGCATATTTGACAGACTTAGAACGATAGGTTCTCCATGGAGAGAATTCTTTACGTTCGACACGCTTGATTTGTCCAAGGCGAGTCGCTGCAAAGTAGGTCGTCGCATCATCAAACTGATCCACAACTTCTACGTATAGCACTTCTTCATTGGTTTCAAAGTTTGTAATCGTTTGGCTCAAGTGTTCCCCAATATCCTTCCAACGAATATCTGCTAATTCATGGACAGGACGGTAGATAACATTTCCTAATGTCGTAAAGATTAAGAGATGTTGAGTTGTCTTAACAGATTGGATAAATAGCAATCGGTCATCATCCCGTTTACCAATTTCCTCTAACGTTGAAGCTGAGAAAGAACGAGGGCTAGTACGCTTGATATAGCCAGCCTTCGTCACGCTGACATAGGTATCTTCCTCTGCGATAAGGCTAGCTGTATCAATTTCGATCACTTTCGCTGTATCTTCTAAAGAACTCAAACGAGGTGTCGCAAACTGTCTCTTGACCTCACGAAGTTCTTTTTTCATGAGATTGTACATAGTCCGTTCGTCACCAATGATAGCCGCCAGCATAGCAATTTTTTCGCGAAGTTCTGCTTCTTCTTCCTGCAAGACAACTACGTCTGTATTGGTCAAACGATATAGTTGCAAGGTAACAATAGCTTCAGCCTGCTCTTCAGTAAAATCATAACTGACCTTGAGGTTTTCCTTGGCATCAGCCTTGTTCTCAGAAGCACGGATTAGAGCAATGACTTCATCTAAAATAGAGATGACACGAATCAAACCTTCCACGATATGGAGACGTTTTTCAGCCTTTTCCTTGTCAAAGCGAGAACGTGCCAAGATGACCTCACGACGGTGGGCAATATAGCTAGATAAGATAGGCACAATTCCAACCTGACGAGGGGTGAAATTGTCAATCGCAACCATGTTGAAGTTGTAGTTGATTTGCAAGTCAGTATACTTAAAAAGATAGTTGAGAACAAGCTCTGTGTTCGCATCTTTCTTGAGTTCGATAGCAATACGAAGACCGTCACGGTCGGACTCATCACGAACCTCAGCGATACCTGCTACCTTGTTATTGACACGAACTTCATCAATTTTCTTGACTAAGTTAGCCTTATTAATCTCATAAGGAATCTCAGTGATAACGATTTGTTCCTTACCACCTTTTAACTTCTCAATTTCAGTCTTGGAACGAACAACCACGCGCCCCTTACCAGTTTCATAGGCCTTTTTGATTTCGTCTCGTCCTTGAATAATGGCTCCTGTAGGGAAGTCTGGTCCAGGCAGAAATTCCATCAACTTATCAACCTTGGCAGTCGGATGATCAATCATGTAGACTGTCGCATCAATAACTTCGGCCAAATTATGCGGTGGAATATCTGTGGCATAACCAGCTGAAATACCTGTTGAACCATTGACTAAGAGGTTTGGAAAAGCTGCTGGTAAGACAGTTGGCTCTTTCTCCGTATCGTCAAAGTTCCAAGCAAAAGGAACTGTCTTTTTATCGATATCCTGAAGGAGGTAGCCTGCAATCTCAGACAAACGAGCCTCAGTATAACGCATAGCCGCAGGTGGATCTCCGTCCATTGAACCGTTGTTTCCGTGCATTTCAACTAGAATCTCACGGTTTTTCCAGTCCTGAGACATACGAACCATGGCATCATAGATAGAAGAGTCCCCATGTGGGTGGAAATTCCCCATAATATTACCGACAGACTTGGCCGACTTACGGTAGCTCTTATCAAAAGTATTGCCATCCTTATTCATCGAATAAAGAATACGGCGTTGAACCGGCTTCAATCCATCCCTAATGTCTGGCAAAGCCCGGTCTTGAATGATGTACTTGGAGTAGCGACCAAAGCGCTCTCCCATGATGTCCTCCAGGGACATATTTTGGATATTACTCATATAGGATACAAAGCCCGTAAAATACAAAGTGAAAATAGGAAATTCTTACAGTGAGCGATGCTCACAAGAGAATTTATCTTTTTCACACAGCATTTAGGGCGTGTTCAACTCCTTTCAAAAAATGTAGAGTAGGTTTTTATACAGTGAAGGATACTTTACGGAAATTAGTCCCGTGTTCAGTTACCTCTAGTAGCCAAACTATCCTTTCTGTAGTTTTAATTTTTTATATCAGGTTAAAACATTTTAGTTTACTTAAATTTAGCTAGTTGATGCTTGTTTGATTTTTCTTTGGACAAAAAATAAATAGATGGCAGGGAGAAATGAAATAACAGCTGTCCCAATAAGAAATGCATTAAATACATTTTGATGCCCTTGAAAAACTTCATTCCAATACATAGTATTAACAAGATGGAAGACTAAACCAATTAAATAACAGAAGCTAATAACTATTACCTTCCACCTTAATAGAGAATTGACAGAAGATAATCGAAAAGCATGATAAATTACTGCTATAATGAGCATTGGAAAACAAAAAGATATTAGAAAGAAATAAAATCTTAAAACATCATCGTAAATCTCGGTTCGATCGATTGATATAAGCCAAATATTACACATTGTTAAAATTATCGGGAAAAATAGCCCATACATCCGTTTATTCAACTTATTTCTTTTAAGAGCTAGAAAAATAGAAAACACTGCTACCAAAATCTGTATTCCTGGGAATCCCAGAAAAAATATTGTAAAAATAAAATTTAACATACTATTCCAATTTCTCCTTAGCATACTCAATCATCTTCTCAGCCACTTCTTTTTTATACTTAAAGCCCATCTTTTGAGCAAGATATTGAGCTTCTTGGTGGAAAAGTTGCATGGTAGCAAATAAAGACTGAGTTATTTTCTCTAAACTTGAGAAATCAAGAAGAGCAGAGAATTCCTTCTCCTTCTCAATTGGCAAGTAGTTGAAGAGATACTTGTAATTTTTACCAATGTCGACAGCACCTCTATCACTTGCTACCTGCCAAGCTAAGATTTTCAAGAGTTCTTGCTGACAAATACCGTAGAGATGGTCGGTCGAGTAGATGAGCTGATTACGATAAATCCCTTTAACCACGTAGGCTGATACCCACCAAAATTCATTGCAGACTTTTTCAAAATCCGTCTCACTAGCTGGATGTATCCAAAAACGCTCTGGACTTGGAGAGTAAGTCTCAAAAATACCCTTCTTATCTTCTAAAACTGTGAAGCCTGCCTCACTATCCACCCATTCTTGTATGTGTTCTTGTGGGCAGAGAGTCAAATCAATGCGATTCCCATCTTCAAAGAGCATGAGGTAAAGATGGCGATGTCCAAGAGCAACTTCTTGCTCAATGACGCGTTTACCGAACTGGTCCAACCAAGAAAGGTCACTCGTTAGATTGTCTATGTCATCTACGACATAGACTACGTCGTAATCCTGAAACTCATCTTTTGGAGCTTTTGTATCCGTTCGTGAACCAGATAATGCCACAGCATCAACTTGTAAAGTTTGTCCAGTCTGTGAAATCAACCTCAGCATTTGCTCTTGACTTCTATATTTTCTGCACCTATCTTTAATCAAGTTATTTTTCATAACTATCTAGCTCCTCTTGTTTTTGAAGGATTCGTATTCTTTTCTTCTCAAGTTCCCCTACGATTAATTGGCTAGTTGAGCAAATCCCCAAAACGATTAAAATAAAATAAAACAAATTCATATCGTTTCTATGATATATTTTAAAGCTTCTCCATAATACAAAAGTATTTACTAATGAAAGAAGGAAAAGTAAAGTAGCATTGAATAGGAGTATTATAGCAAACTTACTCTTAAAATACCTATAATGTTTTCCAATCCTATAGAGAGTATATAGTGAAAAAACAATCATCAAAGGGGTGAAAGCAAGTGCATAAAATAAGATAAACCCTATTCCTGAGTATGGTTTACTCTCCATTGGTAGATCTAATAGACAGATACAAATAGTGAGGATGTTCAATATAAATAAAGATACTGTGCGAGCACACTCTTTTCTACCTTTATTGGTCATCAAATCATATATAATTCCAAAAATGGCTAGGAGAACAAGGAAAAAAGGCAACATTAATAACGTAATCAATACCGCACCTCCAATAGTTTTAGCGATTGTTTACATACAAAAGATGATCGTCACCTTTACTTGAACTTTACAACTTCCCTGTCTAGTAAAGGTTATACCCTTCGTAATAATATGAAGCATCCACACCCCTAAAGAAACAGGTCTGAGTGATATTTTCCGTTAGATTATTCAAGAAGAGATACTTGTGTTCTTACCAGTGTCAACTTTTAAGGTTTAACTATTCCAAAAATCAGTTCAAACATTTCCTGGTCAGTTCTCATCTATTTTACCCTCATCTGAAACATGGTTAGTAAAAGGAGCATCTTCTTTCTTTTGTTGTTGTAGTTTTCGAACTCTTTTTCTTTCAAGCTCTCCGACTATAAATTGAATGATAGAACTAATTCCAAAAAATGGTAGCAGCAACATAATTCCCATTTCTTCCGTCAGCATTAAAAATAGGAAATTAATAACTGAAAATATTTCTAAAAACCAGGCATTTAGCCTAAGAAGTTTTGAGTAACTACTAGGATAATGTTTGAGATGTTTATTGCTCTTATAAATAGCTGTGAATCCAAAAGCTAAGCTAGCTGGTGTGAAAATAAAAATGTCAAAAGTATAGAATAGCAAACCTGCATAAGGATTGGATCTAAAAGGATTATCAAATAAAAAGACACAGGCGGTTACTATAGCTAATAGTAAGAATTCAAGAAAGCGAATTTTCTCAGGTTTTCCTTGTTTAGCTGTTATAAACATAACTGCACCTATAGCTAAAACTATCGCAAGAAAAGGAGTATGATACAATAAACTTATCATGATGTATACCTCTTTTAGAGAGCTAAGATTTTGAAGGAGGAAGATTTACTTAAAACACAGTCGCTTCTTCCAATGTAAACTTGACATTATCTTCAATCCACTTACGACGTGGTTCGACCTTATCACCCATTAAGACATTGACACGACGTTCTGCGCGTGCTAAGTCTTCAATCGTAACACGAATGAGAGTTCGAGTTTCTGGATTCATGGTTGTCTCCCAAAGTTGGTCCGCGTTCATCTCACCAAGACCTTTATATCGTTGGAGTGTTGCGCCTTTGCCAAACTGCTTACGAAGCTCTTCTAGCTCACCATCCGTCCAAGCGTAGGCTACTTCTTCTTTCTTGCCCTTACCTTTGGACATCTTGTAAAGAGGCGGAAGGGCGATATAGACATGGCCTGCCTCGACTAGTGGACGCATGTAGCGATAAAAGAAGGTTAAGAGAAGGGTTTGAATGTGGGCACCATCGGTGTCCGCATCGGTCATGATAATGATTTTGTCATAGTTAGCATCTTCAAGAGAGAAGTCTGCCCCCACACCAGCACCGATGGTATAAATCATGGTATTGATTTCTTCATTTTTGAGGATATCTGCCATCTTGGCCTTGGCTGTATTGATGACCTTACCACGAAGAGGCAAAATAGCCTGAAACTTACGGTCACGACCTTGTTTGGCAGATCCACCGGCAGAATCACCCTCGACTAGGTAGAGTTCATTCTTAGCTGGATTTTTAGACTGGGCTGGCGTTAATTTACCAGAAAGCAATCCCTTGTCTTTTTTGTTTTTCTTGCCATTGCGGCTCTCATCACGCGCTTTACGTGCTGCTTCACGGGCATCACGGGCCTTGATGGCTTTACGAATCAGATTCGAAGCCAATTCCCCATTTTCCATAAGGAAGAAGGTCAGTTTTTCAGCAACAATACTATCAACGATTGGACGAGCTAGTGGACTTCCTAGTTTGTCCTTAGTCTGTCCTTCAAATTGCAAATGTTCTTCCGGAACCAAGATAGAAAGAACAGCTGATAAACCTTCACGGTAATCTGACCCTTCCAGATTTTTATCTTTTTCCTTGAGAAGCCCCGTCTTACGTGCATAGTCATTCATGACCTTAGTGATAGCAGACTTGAGTCCAGTCTCATGCGTTCCACCATCCTTGGTACGAACGTTATTGACAAAGGACAAGATGTTATCTGAAAAGCCATCATTATACTGGAGGGCTACTTCTACTTGGAAACCATTGTCTTCCCCTTCAAAGTAAAGGACTGGCGTCAAGGTTTCCTTGTCTTCGTTAAGATAAGAAACAAAGTCCTGTACCCCATTCTCATAATGGAACTCGATTGCTTCATCTGTTCGCTTGTCCGTTAATGACAAGGTTACATTCTTCAATAGAAAGGCTGACTCATTGAGACGCTCTGAAATAGTATTGTACTTAAAGTCTGTCGTAGAAAAGATACTGGCATCTGGCATGAAGGTCACTTTGGTACCTGTCTTAGACTTAGGTGCAGTCCCAACCTTTTCTAGAGTTGTAACTGGCTTGCCTCCATTTTCAAAACGCTGTCTATAAACTGCTCCATCACGAGTAATTTCTACCTCTAACCAACTAGAGAGGGCATTGACGACAGAAGATCCAACCCCGTGGAGACCTCCTGATGTCTTATAACCACCCTGACCGAATTTTCCTCCGGCGTGAAGGATGGTAAAGATAACCTCAACCGTTGGAATTCCCATAGCGTGCATTCCAGTCGGCATTCCACGTCCGTGGTCTTGAACCGTTAAACTTCCGTCTTTATTGATTGTCACATCGATCCGATCACCAAATCCAGACAAGGCCTCATCGACAGCATTATCGACGATTTCCCAGACAAGGTGGTGGAGACCAGCACCGTCAGTCGATCCGATATACATCCCTGGACGTTTACGGACCGCATCCAACCCTTCTAGCACCTGAATGGCGTCATCATTATAATTGTTAATATTGATTTCCTTTTTTGACACAAGGAACCTCCTATTTGTTCATCTTTACTATTTTACAGGTTTTCTAGCGATTTTGCAAAGTTTTTCTAGTTAAAAAGCCTATTCCCAAGTCTTTTTAGCAAAAACATCACCTAGTTATACCAAAAAAGAAACCAAGATAAAAATCTTAGTTTTCTTTTCCTTTAATTTGGCTCGTAGCCACATCTTCGCCAAACCATCTCTGGCTGATTTCTTGGAATTTTCCTTCTTGATAGAGCTCGACAAAAGCTTTATTCAAATTTGCTAACAAGGTCTTATCAGCTGGTCTCACTCCAACTGCAAAAGACTCGCTCTCAAAACCAGCTGGAAAAATCTCATACTGGTCTAATATCCCTTCAGTTTTAAGATAATAATTAGCATAAACACGGTCAATTAGAAGGGCATCAATCCGGTCATTTTGTAAGTCAATCAAGGCTTCATTAAAACTTTGATATTGGTTAGCTTTTTGATCTTTTACGATATTTTTCAAGAGTTCAGGCTGAGCTTCAAAATCTAGATAACCCGAAGAACCTGCCTGAGCACCTAAAACTTTACCTGCCATATCAGACACTGATTGGATATTTTGCGATTTTTTAGAGACGAGAACTTGCTGATTTTCCATGTAAGGGATGCTAAAAGCTACCTTCTCACGACGTTCATCTGTCGCAGAATAGCCGTTCCAAATAGCATCAATAGTTCCATTTTGAAGCTCTGTTTCCTTCATATCCCAATCAATGGGTTGAAACTGAACCTTGAACCCAAGTTTTTCAGAAACGGCTTGGGCTAAATCAATATCAAATCCCACATATTGCCCATTCTTTTCTTCAAATCCCATAGGAACAAAAGTATTGTCAAATCCGATAGTAATTGTTCCCTGTTGTTGGTATTTTTCCCAATTATCTACTTTAGGATTGCTAGCCTTTTGCGTGCATCCTACCAGGAAAAAAGCCAGAAAGAATACCAAAACAAGGCTGATTTTCTTTCGATTCATAGACACCTCCTACTTAGGCTCCACTTTGAGAATCTGATCAGCAATATTCTCTGCAAACTGGAGATCGTGGGTTACGACAATTTGAGTCATGCCTAATTCTCGATTTTGTAAAATCAGTTTTTCAACTTCGAGACGCAACTCTGGATCAAGAGCCGAAGTTGGTTCGTCATACCCAATCACTTCTGGATCTATCATCATTGCACGTGCTAAGGCAACACGTTGCTTCTGACCACCAGATAAGGAGTATGGATAAGCATCAGCGTGTGCTTCAAGACCCAGACGAGTTAGTAATTCTACCGCCTTCTTCTTAGCATCTGATTCAGACATACCCATAGTCTTGATTGGCGACAAAATCAAGTTCTCCATAACGGAAAGGTGTGGAAACAGCTGAAAATCTTGAAAAACAAAACCTAACAAGTGACGCTTTTCAAGTTCATCCAAAGGTAGGGATTCTCCATTATAAAAAATCTCACCTGAATCAATGGTCTCAAGTCCAGCCAACATTCTAAGCAAGGTAGTCTTCCCACCACCAGAAGGTCCAACGATGGCCAAAATCTGCTTTTCAGGAATTGTTAAACTAAAATTGGATAAAATTTCTTTTTTCCAAATTTTTTGCTGATATTTCTTAACTCTAACATGGTTAACCTCCTATCTATAGTAGCTGAACTTCTTCTCAAGTTTCTTAGCTAGGATTGTAACAATACCAATCATAAGCAGATAAATAGCACCTGCTAAAAACATTGGAATCAAACTAGCATCACGATTGGCCGCAGTACGACTGGCTAGGATTAAATCTGAAATACCGAGTGCATAAACCAAAGAAGTATCCTTAACCAAACTCATTACTTCGTTAAATACACTTGGTAAGACAATCTTGGTCACCTGTGGCAAGATAATGTAGCGAACGGTATCGATAGGATTGAATTTTAAAACTTTCGCTGCCTCATATTGGCCCTGAGGAATAGTTGCAATTCCTCCACGGAAAATTTCAGCAAAATAGGCTGCATAATTAAGCGTGAAGGCAATAATCGCTGCAGGCACACGATCTAAACGAATCCCAATACTTGGAAGGACATAATAAATAAAAATTAGTTGCAAGAGCAAGGGTGTCCCGCGCATCACCCAGATATAGATATCAATCATGTAATGGAGGGGTTTCCAATGGACCTGTAAGCAAAAAGCAACCAAAATGCCTAAAGGGATTGAAAAGAGTATGACCAGTGCAAAAACTTGTAAAGTCATTGTCGCACCGCTCAATAAACTTGGTAATATCTCGAATAAGTAAGACATACTCCACCTCCTAAAAATAATTGTTCCCATTATAGCATAAATAAACATAAATATAAAGCATTTCAGAAATTTTCATGAATTTTTAAAACTTTAGACTTGACTTCCGAATAATCATACTATTCATTTAAAACTTTTTCTACTTATAAAATTATCAGATGTCACAAATGGTGAAAAGATTCAGTTTCGTTTCTCTCCTATTTCATGGTATAATAGAAACATGATGACAATAGTATTATTAATTTTAGCTTATTTATTAGGTTCAATTCCTTCAGGCTTGTGGATTGGACAAATATTCTTTAACATCAATCTAAGAGAACATGGATCTGGTAATACTGGGACGACCAATACCTTCCGAATCCTAGGCAAGAAAGCTGGAATGGCAACCTTTGTAATTGATTTCTTTAAAGGTACTTTGGCCACTCTACTTCCACTAATCTTCCATGTGCAGGGAGTTTCACCAATTGTCTTTGGGCTTTTAGCAGTCATTGGCCACACCTTCCCTATCTTTGCCAAATTTAAGGGTGGTAAGGCTGTTGCAACCAGTGCTGGAGTTATTTTTGGTTTTGCTCCTCTCTTTTGCCTTTACCTTGCAGTCATTTTCTTTGGAATCCTTTATCTGGGAAGTATGATTTCCCTCTCTAGTATCTCTGCTGCTATTGCTGCAATTATTGGCGTCCTTCTGTTTCCTCTCTTTGGATTTATTTTAACTAGTTATGACCTACTTTTCACTTTGATTATTATTGGTCTTGCAAGTCTAGTGATTATACGACACAAGGACAATATCAAACGGATCCAAAATAAAACAGAAAATCTCATTCCTTGGGGACTTAACATAACACACCAAGAACCAAAAAAATAAAACGTCAGTTTCAACTGACGTTTTTTTATGTTATTTAGACTTGATATAGTTGATACCATCTGCCTTCGGCGCAACAGCTTTACCAAAGAAGGCAGCGAGGACGACAATGGTCAAGAGATATGGTGCGATTTGCAAGTAAACGGCTGGAACTCCTTGCAAGAAAGGAAGTTGAGAACCGATAACTGCCAAACTTTGTGATAGTCCAAAGAAGAGACTTGAAAGCATAGCACCAACAGGATTCCATTTACCAAAAATCATGGCCGCAAGAGCGATAAATCCAGGTCCTACGATAGTTGTAACTGAGAAGTTGACGGAGATTGACTGAGCGTAAATAGCTCCACCGATTCCTCCAAGGAAGCCTGAAATCACTACTCCAAGATATCTCATCTTGTAGACATTGATTCCCAAAGTATCTGCTGCTTGTGGGTGTTCACCAACTGAACGAAGGCGAAGTCCAAAGCGAGTCTTAAAGAGGATAAACCAAGCTAGGAATGAGAAAGCAATTGCTAGGTAACCTAGTAGACTAGTTGACTTGAAGAAGATATCTCCGATAACAGGGATATTAGCTAATACCGGGAAGTCAAAACGCCCAAAGGTTTGCGTTAAGTTATCCGTTTGTCCCTTATTATAAAGCACCTTCACCAAGAAAACTGCCAAGGCTGGCGCCATCAAGTTAAGCACAGTACCACTGACAACATGGTCTGCACGGAAATGAACTGTAGCTACTGCGTGAATGAGCGAGAAGATAGCTCCAACTAATCCACCAACTAAGAGAGCCAACCAAGGAGTTAGTGCTCCCAAATCTTGAGCAAATTCAAGGTTAAAAACAACTCCAGAAAAGGCACCCATGACCATGATTCCTTCAAGACCAACGTTAACAACTCCACCACGTTCGGAGAAAACTCCTCCGATACTTGTGAAAACAAGTGGTGCTGCATAAATCAACATTGAAGAAACCATAAGGGTTAACATTGTTGTAATCGACATCCTTATTTACCCCCTTTAAGTTGTTTTCTTGGTTTGACAAAGCGTTCGATGATATAGTGAACGCTGACAAAGAAGATAATTGAGGCTGTAACGATACTTACAAGCTCAGATGGTACTTGTGCAGCATTCATACCAGGAGCACCTACTTGAAGAACACTGAAAAGGAAGGCTGCAAATAGAATTCCAACTGGTGAGTTTGAAGCAAGTAGACTTACTGCCATACCGTTAAATCCGATTGCTAACGATGAACCTTGGACGTAGACGTTTTGGAAGGTACCTAGTCCTTCTACTGCGCCACCAAGTCCTGCAAGGGCACCAGAAATAATCATTGATAGAATAATGGTGCGTTTGGCTGAAATACCTGCGTATTCAGAAGCATTTGGATTGAGACCAACTGCTCGGATTTCAAAACCAAGAGTTGTCTTCTTAAGCATGAACCAGATAACTGCAACTGCTATGATAGCAAAGAAAATCCCAATGTTCATACGAGAATTTCCAGTTAACTCAGCAAGCCAAGGTGTTTGATATGTTGCATTTGCACTTACTCGAATTGATGAGTCAGTACTTTGCATGATTTCTTTAGGGAAGTGGTGGATAAAGGCATTTCCCACATAAAGAACTATGTAGTTCATCATAATGGTTACGATAACCTCAGATGTCCCAAGGTAGGCTCTTAAAATACCAGGAATGGCACCAACGATTCCTCCCGCAACTAAGGCGATTACAATCGTTGCAAGAATCATCAATGGCCGTGGTAAATCCGGGAAAGAAAGAGCGAACCAGCCACTCATAACCCAGCCTGCAAGAGCTTGTCCTGGTAGTCCGACGTTAAAGAAACCAGCACGACTTGCAACTGCAAATCCAAGGGCAATCAGAATTAAAGGACCCATGGCACGGAAGATTTCACCGATTCCTCGAACACTACCAAAGGCTGTGTAGAACAGTTCTTCATAGCCCCAGATTGCATCGTAACCGAAAATCCACATGACGATGGCTCCGAGTAGAATTCCTAAAATAACAGAAATCAAGGGAACCGAAATTTGTTGTAATTTTTTAGACATCACTCTTCTCCTTTTCCAATTCACCACCAGCCATCAAGACACCAAGCTCTTGCTTGTTGGTTGTTTCTGGTGTAACAATTCCTTGAATCTTACCATCATGGATAACAGCGATTCTATCTGAGACATTTAAAATCTCATCTAGTTCAAAGCTGACTACAAGGACAGCTTTCCCATTATCACGTTCTTGAATCAAGCGTTTGTGAATGTACTCAATAGCACCGACGTCCAAACCACGAGTAGGTTGACTGACGATTAGGAGATCAGGATTTCGATCGACTTCTCGAGCGATAATTGCTTTTTGTTGATTTCCTCCAGAAAGAGCTGATGCTGGAACAATCTCACTAGCAGCACGCACATCGAATTCTTGCATTAACTGTTTAGCGTACCCGATGATATTGGTGTAGTTTAAGATTCCCTTCTTGCTAAGAGGTTCCTTATAGTAGGTTTGAAGAGCGATATTTTCAGAAATCATCATTTCTAAAACTAAACCATCACGGTGGCGATCTTCTGGAACGTGGCCTACACTCATTTCTGTAATTTGACGAGGGTGTAAACCTACGATAGACTGGCCTTTCAACTCCACGATACCAGACTCAATCTTACGAAGACCAGTGATAGCTTGGATTAATTCAGATTGACCATTTCCATCAATACCGGCAATTCCGACAATCTCACCAGCTCGAACATCGAGTGAGAGATTTTTAACAGCAGGAACACCACGGTTTTCGTTTACTACTAGGTCTTTAATAGACAGAATAACTTCTTTAGGTTGAGCTTCCTGTTTCTCAGTTTTAAAGGAAACAGAACGTCCTACCATCATCTCAGCTAAGTCAGCATTAGTCGCACCAGCAATCTCAACTGTTTCAATAGATTTACCACGACGGATAACTGTAACACGATCTGATACAGCACGAATCTCATCCAACTTATGGGTAATCAAGATAATTGATTTACCTTCTTTAACCAGGTTCTTCATAATAGCCATCAATTCATCAATTTCTGATGGCGTCAAAACAGCAGTAGGTTCGTCAAAGATAAGAATATCTGCTCCACGATAAAGTGTCTTCAAGATTTCAACACGTTGTTGAGCCCCAACAGAGATGTCTGCAACTTTGGCAGAAGGATTCACAGCAAGGCCATAACGTTCAGACAACTCATTGATTTCTCGAGTTGCACGAGCAATATCTAGCACACCATTTTTGGTCAATTCACTCCCCAAAATGATATTTTCAGCAACAGTGAAAGCTTCTACCAACATAAAGTGTTGGTGGACCATCCCAATTCCTAAGCTAGCCGCTTTTGATGGCGAATCTAGCTTTACAACTTGACCGTTGACCACAATTTCACCACTAGTTGGTTCTAGAAGCCCCGCTAGCATGTTCATAAGAGTGGACTTACCAGCTCCATTTTCTCCTAAAAGTGCATGAATTTCACCTTTACGAAGTTCAAGGTTAATCTTGTCGTTAGCGACAAATTCACCAAAAACTTTGGTAATTTCACGCATCTCAATGACATTTTCGTGTGCCATGTGCTCTTCCTTTCAGAATTATATTTTGTTTCAATAAAACCTGCTAAAGAAATTTAGCAAGCTCTATTGAGACAAAACCATTTGTCTCAATCCTTAAAGAAGCGGCCACTGGCCGCTTCCTAAGAAATGACTTCCTTCAATTATTTTTCAGGAACTTTGATGCTACCATCAAGGATTTTAGCTTTTGCATCTTCAACAGCTTTTTTACCTTCTTCAGAAAGGTTTGTCACTGCCAAGTCAACACCTTTATCCTTCAATGAGTAAACGATAACTTGACCACCAGGGAATTCACCTTTTTCAGCCTTGTTTGAGATGTCTTTAACTGTTGTTCCAACTTGTTTCAATGTAGAAGCAAGCACGAAGTTAGCTTCTTTACCGTCTTTAGAAGTGTATTTACCTTCATCAACTTGGTCACGGTCTACACCGATAACCCAAACTTTTTCGTTTTCATTTTTACTTTCGTTCAATGATTTAGCTTCAGAGAAGACACCTGCTCCAGTACCACCAGCTGCTTGGTAGATAACGTCTGCACCTGCAGCGTATTGAGCTGCAGCGATTGTTTTACCTTTAGCCGCATCACCAAATGATCCAGCATAGTCTACTTGTACCTTGATAGATGGGTCAACTGACTCAACACCAGCTTTAAAACCAGCTGCGAAACGAGAAATAACTTCAGATTCCATACCACCTACAAAACCAACTTGTTTAGTTTTTGTAGTTTTAGCAGCTGCAACACCTGCAAGGTAAGCTGCTTCGTTGTCTGCGAAAGTAACGCTAGCAACGTTCTTTTGATCTTTAATTACATCGTCAATCAAAACATAGTTTTTATCTGAATGTTCTTTTGCTGCTTCTTCAACAGCGTTGTGAAGGGCAAAACCAACACCGAAAATCAAGTTGTAGCTTCCAGCTGCTTGGTTCAAGTTGTTAGCGTAGTCAGCTTCACTTGTTGATTGGAAGTAAGTGTAACCATTGTCTTTTGAAAGGTTGTGTTCTTTACCCCAAGCTTGAAGACCTTCCCAAGCTGATTGGTTAAATGATTTATCATCAACACCACCAGTATCTGTAACGATAGCTGCTTTAGTCTTCACATCAGAAGAAGATGAAGCTGCGTTACGAGAAGAGCGATTACCACATGCAGCAAGTCCAAATGCTGCTACTGCAACTAGACCAAGGCCTAGCCATTGTTTCTTGTTCATTACTGAACCTCCTAAATAAGATGCGCAACTAAGTTGCAAGTATGAATTGATTGGTCACAAGGACCCTTGCCACTCAGAGAGTGACACAGACTATTGCAAGTCTGTAAAAGAATATGGAAGTAATTCCCCGACCGTCATCTCGACCGTCGTTTTATCTTTGGCGACTAGAGTCACCTTTAGATCTGGTTTAAAAAATTCTACCATAACTTGACGACAAGCACCGCAAGGCGAAATTGGTTTCTCAGTTTGACCATAGACAATCAATTCTGAAAAGTCTCGTTGTCCTTCAGAAACCGCCTTAAAGATTGCAGTTCTTTCGCCACAGTTGGTCAAGGGGTAGCTAGCATTTTCAATGTTAACCCCTGTATAGATACTTCCGTCCTTGGCTACCAAAACAGCGCCAATCGGAAAATGTGAGTAGGGAACGTAAGCTTTTTTACTAGTTTCAATCGCTAATTCAATCAACTCAGTAGTCGCCATCAGCTAATTCTCCTTTTAAGATCGCAACACCAGAAGATGTTCCAATACGAGTAGCTCCTGCTTCAACAAAGGCAACTGCATCTGCATAAGAACGAGCTCCACCAGCTGCTTTGACCCCCATATCAGGACCAACTGTCTGACGCATTAATTGAACATCTGGTAGGGTCGCACCACCTGTCGAGAATCCTGTAGAAGTCTTGACAAAGTCTGCACCAGCTTTTTGAGCAAGTTGGCAAGCCAGAACTTTTTCTTCATCCGTTAACAAACAAGCTTCAATAATAACCTTAACCAATTTGTCTCCACTTGCTTCAACAACAGCTTGAATGTCTGTCTCAACTAATGCAAGATTTCCTGACTTTAGTGCACCAACGTTGATAACCATATCAATTTCGTCAGCACCATTTTGGATGGCTTCTTTGGTTTCATAGGCTTTGACAGCTGAAGTTGTAGCTCCAAGAGGAAAACCTACAACTGTACAAACCTTGACATCAGTATCTGTTAGACCAGCTTTTGCATGCGAAACCCAGCAAGGATTCACACAAACACTGGCAAAACCGTACTCTCTTGCTTCAGATAGCAAACGATCGATTTGTTGTTCGGTCGCATCTTGCTTTAAAAGCGTATGATCAATGTATTTATTTAATTTCATTTCGGATTTTCCTTAAATTAGGAGATAATTTCGATGATTTCACGCGTTTTAAGCGTTTCATCACTTATTTTAATTTTAACATATTTTTGGAAATCTGTAACTAGTTCCGGAGAAATTTTGCCATTTGCATATACTTTTGCGACAATTTCACCTTTTTTGACTGATTCCCCAACTTTCTTCTCAAAAACAATTCCTGTCTCATAATCAAGAGCATCTGTTTTGACTGCACGACCAGCACCTAATCTCATAGCGAAAAGGCCGAACTCCATGGCTGGCAGTGCCTCAATAACACCATCTTCCTGAGCAGGAATTTCTACCACATGATCAACTATTACAGGTCGATAAAGATCTTCTAAATCTCCACCTTGAGCGAGGACCATCGCTTCGAATTTCTTGAGTGCCTGACCATTTTCAAGATGTTGCCTTACTTCCTCGACTGTTTTTTCAACATTTGCCAGAGAAAGCATAATCTGGGCTAACTCACAGATAAAGTGACTAATATCCTCGCGTCCTTTACCCTGAAGAATTTCTAGTGCTTCTAGAATTTCCAAGCGATTCCCAATGGCACGTCCCAAAGGTTGACTCATATCCGTAATGACTGCTACTGTCTTACGCCCCACAGCTTTCCCGAGATTCACCATGGTTTGAGCCAGTTCACGCGCCTCGTCGACTGTTTTCATAAAGGCACCTTCACCGACAGTAACATCCAGCAAAATAGCATCCGCTCCAGCTGCAATCTTTTTACTCATGACAGAACTAGCAATCAAGGGAATAGTATCAACTGTTGCGGTCACATCACGTAGTGCATAGAGCAGTTTATCCGCTTTGACTAGTTGGTCAGATTGACCAATAACTGAAACCCCGATATCCTGAACCTGTTTGATAAAGTCATTTTGACTGCGTTCGACTTGAAAACCTTTGATAGATTCTAATTTATCGATAGTACCTCCGGTGTGCCCCAGACCTCTACCACTCATCTTGGCAACTGGTACGTCAAAACTAGCGACTAATGGAGCTAAAATCAAGGTAACCTTATCTCCTACTCCCCCGGTAGAGTGTTTATCGACCTTTATACCTTCAATAGCGGATAAATCAAATTCCTGACCTGTCTTGACCATGTTCATAGTCAAATCAGAAATCTCACGTGTGGTCATGCCTTTAAAATAAACAGCCATAGCAAAAGCAGACATTTGATAATCTGGAACAGTTCCAGCTACATAGCCTTCTACCAGCCATTTGATTTCACTTGAGGTTAGTTCTTGACCGTCTCTTTTTTTCTGGATTAGATCTACTGCTCTCATTCTTTCACACTTCTAAGGATATAATAACCCTTGTCTTTCTTCACGACCTCACAATTACCAAAGACTTCTTCCATCTTGTTTTTAGCACTAGGAGCTCCCTGTTTTTTCTGGATGACAATGGTCAAATCACCACCGTCTACAAGATAATCAATGCTTTTTTCGATGATTTCATGGACGACTTGCTTGCCTGCACGAATGGGTGGATTCGAAATGACATGATCAAATTGCCCTTCTACCTGCTCATAAATATTGGACTGGAAAATAGTCGCTTGAACATTGTTTTTCACTGCATTTTGCTGGGCTAAATCCAGGGCACGATTATTGATATCCACCATAGTCGCTTGAACACCATATGCCTTGATTAAAGACAAGCCAATAGGACCATAGCCACAACCAACATCAAGTATTTTTTCACCTTTTTCGACATCCAAACATCTTAACAACAACTGACTTCCAAAATCAATCATTTTTTTGCTAAAGACACCTGCATCTGTCAAAAAGGTCATCTTTTGCCCAAGTAGCTCAACTCTAAGTTCATGAACATCATGGGCTGCATCTGGATTTTCTGCATAATACATTTTACTCATAGTTTCATTTTACCACATAAATAAGTTAATTGTAAATCGTTTACATGACAACAAAGGCTTTTCTTTGCCATCGATTTATTGAAAAATAATATAAGTTGAATTTCCTTTTAAGGACCGAGCAAGTAATAACCCAATGCCATAGTGATAGCAAAGGAAAAAATACAGGCTAGACCAAACAAGAAAAGCCACCATTTTCTTATTAAAATGGCGAGAATCAAGTAGATAAAACCAATAATTGGTAGCAAGAACAACAAGACAAAGGCAGACCAGCTAAAGGTTTGACTTCCTAAACTAACGGTAAACTCAATCAAAGTAGGAGATAACCACAGAATCACTGCTAGTAAGCTAGTCAGTTTTAGAATTTTATCACTCACCACTAGTCTCATAACACCACCTCTTTTGATGTTTATTCTACCTCTATTCTAACAAAGAGAGCACTTTTTCTCAAATGATTCAGATGTCTTTCTTTGTAAATTATGGTATACTGAGGTATCAAACGAGGAAATTTTATGACCAACGAATTTATACATTATGAAAAAATCAGTCGCGGAACTTGGCAATCTTTACATCGTAAAACTACACCTCCTTTAACCGAGGAGGAATTGGATTCGATTAAGAGTTTTAATGACCAGATTAGTCTCCAAGATGTAACAGATATTTACCTACCGCTAGCTCATCTGATTCAAATCTACAAACGCTCCAAAGAAGATCTAGCCTTTTCAAAAGGGATTTTTCTCCAAAGGGAGAGTAAAAATCAGCCATTTATTATCGGAATTTCAGGTAGTGTCGCTGTTGGCAAATCAACTACTAGCCGACTCTTACAAATTTTGCTTTCCCGTATTTTTCCAGAAGCAAGTGTTGAATTAGTGACAACTGATGGCTTTCTGTATCCTAACAGCATCTTAAATGAGCGAAATATCCTAAACCGAAAAGGTTTCCCTGAGAGTTATGATATGGAAAGCTTGCTCGATTTCCTTGATCAACTTAAAAACGGTCAGGATGTTGACATTCCTGTTTATTCTCACGAAATCTACGATATCGTACCTGATATAACACAAAGAGTTCAAGCAGCGGATTTTGTCATTGTAGAAGGTATCAACGTCTTTCAAACACCACGTAATAGCCGTCTTTATATTACAGACTTCTTCGATTTTTCAATCTATGTAGATGCTGCAGTCGAGGATATTGAGAGCTGGTATTTGGACCGTTTCTTGAAACTTCTTAGCTTTGCACAAGATGATCCAAACAACTATTACTATCGTTTCACCCAGCAACCAATTAGTGAAGTCAAAGATTTTGCCCATCAGGTTTGGACAAGTATTAATTTGACCAATCTACAAAACTACATCGAACCGACAAGAAATCGGGCTGAAGTCATTCTTCATAAATCTAAAAATCATGAAATTGATGAAATTTATTTAAAAAAGTGATTTCCCCTTGTCAAAATAATAGTTTTCAGATATAATGGTATAGTTAGTAAATATGGAGGTAAGAACATTGGCAAACATTAAATCAGCTATCAAACGCGCTGAATTGAACGTTAAACAAAACGAAAAGAACTCAGCTCAAAAATCAGCTATGCGTACTGCTATCAAAGCTTTTGAAGCAAACCCATCTGAAGAACTTTACCGTGCTGCTAGCTCAGCCATCGATAAAGCAGAAACTAAAGGTTTGATCCACAAGAATAAAGCTAACCGTGATAAAGCACGTCTTGCAGCTAAACTTGGTTAATCTTTAACTGGATACAAAATGAGCTCTTCGGAGCTTTTTTTGTACACATTTTTCTGGAGGTTATCATGAAAATTGCTATTATAGGATATTCAGGCTCAGGTAAATCTACTCTGGCTGAAAAACTTTCCAGCTACTACTCCATTCCTAAACTCCATATAGACCGATTGCAATTTCAGCCTGGGTGGCAAGATAGCGATCGCGATTGGATGTTAAAGAAAATGAAAACTTTCCTTTCTAAACATGAGGATTGGGTTATCGACGGCAACTATAGCTGGTGTTGCTATGAGGAAAGAATGGAGCAAGCTGATCAGATTATCTTTTTAAACTTCTCAGCATGGAATTGTTTAGCAAGAGCCTTTAAACGCTATCTAAGATACAGAGGAAAAGTTAGAGAAAGTATGGCAGACGGTTGTCCTGAACGTTTTGACTGGGAGTTTATCCGCTGGATTCTTTGGGATGGACGAACGAAAAATGCTAAGGATAGATACCAATACTTAAACAAAACATACCCTAAGAAGATGCGCATTCTCCATTCTCAAGCAGAGATTGATTGTTTCTTACAATCTCTTCAAAATAGACGATAGAGCAACATTTCATTAAGGTCACAGTATGGACTGAATGACTAAAAAAGGAAGATTTTCATCCAGAAAGTCTTCCTTTTGCGTTCTCTTTTAGTCAGCAATCAATGTTTCCAAACCAACCTTCATCATATCAGTGAAGGTGTTTTGACGTTCTTCTGCTGTAGTGTCCTCTTCTGGATTAACCAAGCTATCAGAAATCGTCATAATAGCTAAAGCATCGACGTGGTGTTGGGCAGCAAGATAGTAGAGGGCTGCTGCTTCCATTTCTACAGCTTTCACGCCCCATTTACCAAGTTCAATGTTCTTCTCAAAGTAGTTTGAATAGAAAACGTCTGATGACAATACATTTCCGACATGAGTAGTCATACCAAGGTCTTTGGCAATGTGGTAAGCCTTATCTAAAAGATCAAAGCTAGCGATTTGTGGGAAATCGTATTGAGGCCAATCGTTGCGGATGATGTTTGAGTTGGTTGCAGCTGCTTGAGCCAAGACCAATTCACGGACGTGAACATCCTCATTCAAAGAACCAGCCGTTCCCACACGGATTAATTTCTTCACTCCGTAGTCAACAATCAACTCGCGCGCATAAATAGAGATGGATGGCATCCCCATTCCTGTTCCCATAACAGATACACGGTGACCTTTGTAAGTACCTGTGTAACCAAACATGTTACGGACTTCGTTAAAGCAAACAGCATCTTCAAGGAAATTCTCAGCGATAAATTTCGCACGAAGAGGATCCCCAGGAAGAAGAATTTTATCAGCAATTTCACCTTGCTTAGCAGCAATATGGATAGACATAATATAAGATACCAAACCCGTCAAAAAGCGAAGGGAAAATAGGAGTTGGGCGCAGTGAGCGATGCTCGCTAGACCAACTATCTTTTTCCCACTGCTTTTAGGGTGGGTTCAATTCCTTTCTTTCTTAAATTTTATGATTTAGAGGAGAGTAAACAGTATTCAGTTCAGCGAATACGGTTAACCCATCCTTTCTGTGTGTATTTTGTTCAAAAAAGCTTTCCGCTTGTGTTCAAATCTGAACACATGCTCTACCTTTCTTTATTAAATGATATTGATTATAAATTTAAAATATATTTTGGATTAGAAAAACTAGAGTATTCTTATTAATTTTCTATTATCCTTGTCTTTGGTCTAAGTATTTCTCCCAAGGGATTCGGTCCAGCATTCTAGCAAAACTAAATGCCAAATAAGCAGTCACCAAAAGAAAAGGCATAGCCTCAAATGACTGACCAGTGAAACCCATTACCAATCCAGTTGCAGACAGGGGTGCCTTCAAGGTCACAGCTAAAAAGCAAACCGAACCTAATAGTAAAACTGCTGGCTGGTTGCCACTACCTAAAAACATGGTCAAGAGTGCAGCTCCTGCCATCCCCAAGGCAAAAGATGGGGTCAAGGTACCGCCATAGGCACCTGCCCAAAGGGTGACTAAAACGACCAAGGCTTTCAAGACAAATAAGAGGATTACCGTCTTTGCATTACTGCCGTTTAAAATTTCCTGAGCCATCATACGCCCATTACCAAGTAGATGAGGGAAATGGCTAGCCAATCCAACAAGGAAAAGGAATGTTACAGGCAGAGTATAGAGTATCCGCTTGTCCTTAATTCTCTTTGAAGAAGCTTGTTTGTTGAAGCGACTAAAAAGCCAAGCGAGTGGAGTCAGGAAAAGAACTAATAAGGGAATAAGCCACATATCACCTAGTGACCAAGTCAAAGCTGGAATCTGGTAGAGAGCATGATCTGAAACAACAAAGCCTGCTATAAAGGCTGATACATATGTAGTCAGACCAACCAAGAAAAAACGTTTGACAGATAAAGCAATTCCCAAGGTTTCAAAAACGAAAAACACACTCGTTAACGGAACCTGATAGACAGCTGCTAAACCCGCACCAGCTCCACAGGCAATGAGAAAGATTTGGTCCTTCACGGAGAGAGAAAATATATTGGCAATAGGTCTTGCAAATAAAGCTCCAATCTCCCGTGGCGCAGCTTCCTTACCGATAGGCGCTCCTCCTCCAACTGCAACAATCTGCCAAATTGAATGAACTAGTTGTTTTAAAAAATGAAGTTTGTATTGTGATGTTTCATCTTTCATCTGCGCTTTGATGGAAAAAATCTTTGCTTTTCTTTGCAAGAAATACCATACCAAGGCAGAACTGACGCCTAGGATGATTAAACTGATACCTATCCGTGATGAGGCAACCCCATCTGTCAAGAATCCAGTGTTATGCTCTGTCTGACCAAAAGCAATCCCTTCGACCAGCTCTAAAAGATAATGGAGCAAAATTCCGAATATACCTGAAACTAGCCCTAGCATGATGACCGCTAGAACTAATTTGAGGTTATATGGGATCTTCTGAAGACTCCTCCTCAACTCATGTAACATGATTACAATTCAGAAAGAATCGCTTTCAGCAATCCTTTGAAGTCGCCTTTGACGCGTTCTGTCACTTCCACAACTTCTTCGTGGTTGAGCTCTTCTTGGAAACCAGCCGCAAAGTTGGTAATACATGAAATACCAAGAACTTTCAAACCAGAGTGAGCCGCGATGATAACTTCAAGAACAGTTGACATACCGACAGCATCTGCACCAAGAGTCTTATAGGCACGGATTTCAGCTGGTGTTTCATAAGTTGGACCAGTTACACCGATATAAACCCCATCATCCAGTTTAATGCCCAATTTGTCTGCTACTTGATGAGCAGTCTCACGGTATTCTGGAGTGTAAGCTTTCGACATATCAGGGAAACGTGGACCAAAGTCATCCAAGTTTTCACCGATCAATGGGTTTTGACCAGTCATGTTGATGTGGTCAGTGATAGCCATCAAGGTACCAGGACCGAAGCCGATACCACCAGCAGCGTTGGTGACAAGCACCCCTTCACATCCCAACACTTTCATGACACGAACTGGGAAAGTCACCACTTCTAGTGGGTTTCCTTCGTAGAAGTGGAAACGTCCTTGAAGGGCCAAAACTTTACGTCCAGCAAGATCACCATAAACCAATTTACCAGCATGCCCGACAACCGTCGAACGACCCCAGTTTGGAATGTCAGCGTAGTCTACAACAACTGGATTGTCAATTTCTTCAGCTAACTCTCCAAGTCCTGAACCAAGAATCAAGCCAAACTCAGGAGCTTCGATTCCTTTGCCCTTCAAAAATGCAGCTGTTTCATTGATTTTATTTAATAATGTCATTAGGTATCTCCTTCTTTATGTTTTAAAAATTGACCAATTTTGTCAAAGGTATTAGCGTTACGAATGGTAATATTGCGATAGAAAGGCATCTTAAGCAAGTGCTTATGATAAGCTGTTTTAGAGTAGCTAGCTTCTGACAATTTAGCCCAGAAAATCCCTAATTCCCCAAAATGAAGCACTTCATCGACCAGTTCCAAACTGTTCACTTTCTTGATGACTTGATCCACATCCAAGCTCTCAGTGTAAAAGAGCACATCTTTTCGAGCCATCTCATGATTCCACCAATCAGGAAGATTTCTAAGCTCCTTTTCATAGTCTTCAAGACTCAGCAAGGAAAAACTCTGAATAAATGGATAGCGTCTTTCAAAGAAAGCCTGTAAATTCTCTATTAATTTAGTTCTAGGCACAATGCTATTAAAGAAAATATTACCACTATTGATGTAGGTTTCTACATTTTCTAATCCCAACTCCGTCAATTCTTGACGCAGTTGAGCCATGACCACCTTGTTCTTTCCACCGACATTAATACCTCTAACAAGTAGAGCGTAGCGAATCATCTTAAACTAATTTATCTAAGAAACTTTCACCAATCATGGCAGTTTCAACTCCAAAGTTATCCGCAACCGTTGCTGATATGTCGGCGAAGTGTCCAACTGGAATTAATCCATTGTCTTTAAAGGATGGACTGTATGCCAAAAGTGGAATATATTCACGAGTATGGTCAGTACCAGCATAGGTTGGGTCATTTCCGTGGTCAGCAGTAATCAAAAGAAGATCGTCTTCTCTCATTGCTGCAATGATTTCTGGCAAGCGCTCATCAAACTCATGCAAACAATCACGATAGCCGTGTGGATCACGACGGTGTCCATAAAGGGCATCGAAGTCTACTAAGTTTGTAAATGAGAAGCCATGTTTGAAGTCTTCTGATTTCATAGCCTTGATCAAGTTGTCAATACCGTGGCTGTTTGATTTGTTGTGGCCCATATCGTGGTTGATACCTGCACCGTTGAAGATATCGTTAATCTTACCAACTGCATATGTATCGATACCAGCTTCGTTCAATTTGTCCAAAACAGTTGGGGCAAATGGAGATACAGCCAAGTCACGACGGTTAGCCGTACGAGTGAAGTTTCCAGGCTCACCAACATAAGGACGAGCAATGATACGTCCTAGAAGAGCTGGGCGATCAAGGGTAATTGAACGAGCGTATTCACAGATACGGTAGAGTTCATCCAAAGGAATGATATCTTCGTGAGCTGCGATTTGAAGAACTGGGTCAGCTGATGTATAGATAATCAACTCGCCAGTTTCCATTTGGCGTGGTCCAAAGTCATCGATGACAGCTGTTCCTGAGTATGGTTTGTTGGCTTCACGAATAACCTTACGTCCTGAAAATTCTTCGATTTTAGTAAGGATTTCCTCTGGGAATCCATTCCAGAAAGTATCGAACGGTTCAGTGATATTGAGCCCCATGATTTCCCAGTGACCTGTCATGGTATCTTTTCCAAGAGAGACTTCTTCTAACTTCGTAGCGTAACCAGTTGGATTGCTCTCAGCTGGAACAGTCTTCAAGGCTTGTTCACGAGGAATGTTCCCAAGACCAAGTTTTGCCATATTTGGAACATTCAAACCTACTGATTTTGAAATGTGTCCAAGCGTGTCTGATGCACCATCAGGAACACCAGCGTTGACAAAGTTATGAGCATCTGGTGCTGCACCGATTCCTACAGAATCTAGTACCACCAAGTGAATACGATTAAATTTTGGCATAGTGTGTCTCCTTTTTATTTTGATTATTTTGCTTTTGTTGAAGTTAAAATCTGAACGCCCTCTTGTCCAGCAACGATGACCTTATCCACCATTTGGTTAAACAACCCATGCTCGACGACACCAACGCCATGATCCAATTCTTGTCCCAGAGCAATTGGGTCTTCAATCACTTCCAGGGCCAAATCGATGATAAAGTTTTGCATATCCGTCACAAAACGTTGACCATCTTTTTCACGAAAGCTCGGTTTATAGCCAGTTCGTTCAAATCGACGGAAGACCTGTTCAGCACCATATTGAACAACCTCTACTGGTAATTTAAAGGCACCAAGTTTCTCTACTAGCTTACTTTCATCAACAACCCAGATATATTCTTTAGATGGAGTTGCGACAACCTTTTCCATGAGAAGGGCCCCACCACCGCCTTTGATTCCGTTAAACTGACTGTCTACTTCATCTGCACCATCAACTGTCAGGTCTACAAAGTCCACTTGATCAATAGACTTAAGAGGAATATTGAGTCCTTCTGCCTGCTTGCTGGTCACACTAGAGGTCGTTACAGCTGTAATCTGTAAGCCCTCTTCCTTGATACGACGACCTATTTCTTCTACGAAATAGTAGGCAGTTGAGCCTGTTCCAAGCCCGACAACCATACCATCTTTGACGAACTCGGCAGCTTTAATCCCTGCCATTTTTTTCAGATTTTCCACTTATACACCTCCAAATAAAGCTACTTCTATTATATCATGAATACGCTTCAAATTCATCCTTACACTAGAAAAACCCGAACATTTTATTTCGGGTTTTGTGATGTTTACTTAACCATATCAGGGTCATAGTCGTAAAATCCAGTATCCAAGAAACGATTTTTAGGATGGAGCTTGCGAACTTCTTCATCAAGCAAGAAGGCTTGGTCATGTGTAAAGTTACCTTCTTGAATCAAATTGCGCGCTTGGATAAAGAGTTTTGCAATTTCTACAAAATTTTGGCCAGGTGTATAAAGACCTTCAAGCTTCCAATGAGTGAAACCATGTTCTACTAGTTCAGTCAACTTGGTCATCAAATCAAGGTCATTGTTAGCAAAGATATGAGTCCCATGATTGTCTTCAAAAATAGAATAATGGCTCTCTGGGTCACTTGGCTCAGCCAAGAACAAGTCACGTTGACGAGATTTTTCATCATCAATCTGTGTGAAATTATAGTAGTTTTGCAAGAGTGGACGCTTAGAATGGTGGATGACACTAGCACCGTATACCAAGACCTCAGCAGGAATTTCTAAAATTTCAGGCATTTTGAAGAGTTCTGCAGATGGGATTTCACGCGCCAAAACAGCTTCTGACGCTCCTGCTTTTTGTCCCCAGAAGTTAATCTGACGACTGCTTGTGACCATGGTTGAGGCATCGTAAATCGTTTTGAAAGAATAGTTATCACGGTTAACCACATAAAAGACACCTGCGTCTCCAACTGTGATATAGTCCGTTTTGATTTCTTCTAAAAAATCCAAGAAGGGCTTGATCCGGTCCATCATGTCTTGGTGCATAAGAGCATTGACCGCAACGATTAATTCCTTACCGGCATCATGAACAATTTTTGCGATTTCACGCAATTCTTCATGGCTAAAGGTCGTTGGCAAACGAAGACCAAAATCTTTCTCACCGACATAAATTCGGTCGACACCAGCTTCAAGTAGCTGTTTTACTTGTTCAATACTTTCAGCAGTTGCTGTAATGATAATCTTTTCCATAGAGAAAATTATACCACATTTCCAAAAAATCAGCTATATAGAAAAGTGGGTCTTGTTAGTCCAAATTTTTAAAAAAAGTGAACCGTACCAATAACAGTTCACTTTTTAGATTTATGCCTGTGTCTTTTCAACAAGTCGTCCGTCATTCATCACATAAACACGGTCAACCTTATCTAGCAAGCGAGTATCATGCGTAATCATGACAACTCCCCTGCCTTGCTCATGGGCAATTGAAGCCAACATATCCGTCACTTGATAAGCACGTTGTGTATCCAAGCTAGCTGTCGGTTCGTCTGCAAGTACAATACTAGGATTATTATAAAGGGCTCTAGCAATTGCAGCTCGTTGGCGTTCACCACCAGAGAGAGCTTTGGGATAGTGATTTTGAACCTTTTCCAAATCCAACAAATTGAACAACTCTTGTCGGTCACTTTTTTCTGATTTCTTTTTATCCAAACGGTCAATTAAATCTAATTGCTCCTTAACCGTTAAAAATGGAATCAAATTTGAAGCCTGGAGGATGAAACCAAATTCACTAAAGCGCAAATCCGTTTTTTCTTTTTCAGATAAATGCCCAGTCTCTTTTCCCTTTACTAGAATCTTTCCACTTGAAGCTTCCTGAAGTTGGCCTAGAGTCGTTAAAAAGGTTGTTTTACCTGATCCAGAAGGCCCCACAATCGCTACAAACTCCCCAGCGTTTAGCTGAAAATTGGTCTCATGGAGAGCTGTAACTTTCATATTGCCTTCGCCATAAGTTTTTGTCACTTGAACCATCTCAATTAATGTCGTCATATCATTCTCCTTATCATTCTGCAATCGCTGTAATTGGATCTACTTTAAGTATACGCGGAAGCGAAATGACGCCACCTAGTAGTGCCATCAAGCAAATGACCAGGCTTAGCATAAAGTATGCCAACCAACTAGAGTAGAAAAAGAAGGTTGCAGGTAAAACTAAGATGACAGCCCAAATGGCTACTAAGGCCAATCCAATACCCAAACCAGATAGAAGAAAAATCTGACAGAAAAGGGACCATACGATGGATTTTATCTGAATCCCTTGCGCTCGCATAATGCCATAGAGGCCTAATTTTTGAATGGTAATGATGTAGATAAAAATTCCTACAATCAGACCTGTAATGACAATCATAGCCAGAATCATTCCTGAGAATACATTGACCTGAGGGGTATAGCCAGGAATTTTCGAAATCATTTTTTTAATAGAAATCTGCTTCAAGCCATCGCCAGTCACTTCTACATCATTTTGCAATACCAATGCAGAGATAGAGCGATTAGCTTTTGTTGTTCCTTGTAAATTCCAATAGGTTGTTAGGCTCGTAAAAACAACAGGTTCTGTGAAAAATTTATTTTCTCTGGTCAAACCTACAATCTTAAAACTTGTCTCACTTCCGTTGAGTTGAATAGCGTCCCCGAGTTTGATGCCGTAATTTTCAAAAGACTGATCCACTACCACTTCTTGGTCATTTTCTGGGTAACGCCCTTCAATCAAGGTTGGCGAGATAAAGCTGTCCCACTCTTGACCAAAAATAGAGACATTCATCTTGTCACTACTATCGACAAGGTTTGTCACCGCAAACATGTAGCTTAGAGGAACAGCATCCCCAGACACTTTATCTTTGTAGTCTTTTTCTGGTATAAAGGATGCAGTTAAATTATCATTTGCATAATCGGATAGCACAACTCCTGTTGCTTGCCAATTATCAATAGCAGCCCTGTTATTTCGAACAAGCCCGAGAGCCAAACTAGTCATAAAAAAGACCATAAAAGCAATAAGAAAAATAGTTGTTAGAATTAAACTGTAACGCAGTTTATTCTGTAAAATTTCTTTGATAGCAAGATACATGCCAATCTCCTTTAAGTATTCTGTTGTCGAGGGAACAAATCTCCTCTTTACCATAGCACTAAAGATAGAAAACTATCTCGTCATGAACAACTAGAATCAATTTAAAAGAATCCTGTCCTTACTTCAAAATTGAATTTATTTGCATCTGTGTATGATTTTTATTCGTTTTAACCATCAAATTTCCCCTCGTTGAAATAAGAGAAAAATAATAAAGTTTAAACGGTTTACTCATCCTATCATTTTCCCATCAGCATGTCAAGAATTCCTAAATTGGCCTTGATAACAGATTTTATGCAATTTGTAACAATCCTGTAATAATTCTCTCTTTAAAAAATGATAAAATAGTAATGTACTGTTAAGGAGAGAAATATGCCCGCAAGAAAACTACACCCGTATGAGTTAGAACAAGAAAGTATAAAAACTGCTCAGTTTCAAGATTATGTTCCAGAAAATACTTCTGTTGCTAGTGTAAAGGAAGTCCTATTTTTTGTTAACATTGCTTGCTTCTGTGTCTTTTTAGCTATCTTTAGTTTCATGTTCTTATCGCTTAAATTGAACACTGTTTTATCATTTGCTTTGGCTATCGGCCTCAGTCTTATAGCTTTACAATTTCAGCGCACTTTTATCAAGAAAAAATTCAAATAAAAACCTTCGATAAATCGAAGGTTTTTTTATTTATTCTTTCGTCTTGATGGTGTTGTGATAGCTATCTTGACTTCAAAAATTGTTCCGTTAGGTTTGTTATCTTTCACACTGATAGAGCCTTTTAAGGCATCGACAATCTGCTTAGCTAAAGACAAGCCTAAACCGAAACCACCCTTTTGCCGTGTACGTGCCTTATCCACGCGATAAAAACGATCAAAAATTTTCTTTTTATCAGCTGCAGAAATACCGATCCCATTATCAGCTACCGTTAGATAGAGGCTTCGTTCTTTCGTTGAAATCTCAAAATATATATCTCCTTCTTCTTCTGTATACTTGACCGCATTGTCAAACAGAATGGTCATCAATTGCTTGAGGAGGAGTTTATCTGTGATAATGGTGCGATGAACACGATTTTGGAAACGAAAGACACGATTATTCTCGGACGCAATCATCTCATAGTTAGTAAAGGTTGTATTAAAGAAGTCTGGCTCTACCTCTCCAAACTCAGGCTTGATTCCATCATCTCTACGTGCCAGATTGAGAAGGTTAGTCGTTAGAAACTTCATATTTCGAACTTCTTCCAAACTAGAAGCGATACTCTCACTTGACTCCATAATAGTCGCCTCTGGTTTTCTAAAAAGAGTTTCCAGACGGTTCTGAAGAACTGCCAACGGAGTCCGTAATTCATGACTGGCATTTTCCACAAAGCTTTTCTGCTTTTGCATACTTTCAAGTAAGGGTTTAACACTGACACGTGCAAGATAGAGACTGGCTAAGATAGATAGAATCCAAAAACTTGCCATTACCACCACGATTAACTGCTCGTGGTTTTGACTAATTTGCTCTAGTTGGCTTGTGTTAATCAGTATAGCAGCATACTTAATATTAGTCGAAACAGAATCAATATTCATTTCCGTTAAGACCACCCGATAAATCTCATCCTGGCCGTAGCTATTCACAACATGAAGTTGTCGGATATGGTTTAAATCCTTTTTATTGAAAGTTATTCTGTCTAATCCCAAAAAGCGATTGCCAGTCACTAATTGATTCAAATTTGAATCTAGCAAAATCACTTCAGTATTGGAACTCACATTTGGCTTTTTATCAGATGCTGAAGCGACACTGCCACTATCTAAATCCTTAACGTCTTCAGTTGCACGATTGACGGCCAATTGAATGATGTCCTGAGGATTGTTGCTGAGAGATAGCAGTTTCTCATCCACTGATGTGTAGAGACTGGAGTGCATAACCTGCAAGATAATCAAGGTCATGGCAGAGAAAATTAGGGTGAAAACACCAAAATTACGGATAAAGTAGCTAAAATCTTCTGCGTACCAATTCTTTTTTAATTTCTTAAACATGTTTTAAAATATACCCAACACTACGCAAAGTTTGGAGATTTTCAGCAAAGGCTGAACCTTTCAATTTCTTACGAACTTTTGATACATAAACTTCTACAACGGAAATGGTTGTGTCACTGTCAAATCCCCATAAACGGTCAAAGATTTGGGTTTTTGGTAAGATGACATTTTGGTTTTGGAGGAAATAGACCAAGAGTTCAAATTCTTTACCAAGCAGCTCAACAGAGGCATCTTGAACCTTAACTTCATTAGTAGATAGATTGACTGTCAAATCACCGTACGTTAAGGTATTTTCGTTAAATTTCCCTGAGCGTTTGAGAAGTGCCTGAATACGCATCTTGAGTTCTTCTAGATAAAATGGTTTGGTTAGATAGTCATCTGCTCCCAGCTCAAAGCCATGTCCTTTGTCATCAAGACTCTCCTTGGCTGTCATGATGAGAACAGGAGTCGAAACACCTTTTTCACGTAGTTCTTTTAAGACTTGGAAACCATTTTTTTCAGGTAACATCAAATCAAGGAGAATCAAATCATAGACGCCACTTTCAGCCTCGTAGAGACCTTCTTCGCCATCAAATACCTGCATAACATCTGCAAAATCATCCAAAAAATCAAAGACTGAATTTGACAGGCCTAGGTCATCTTCCACTAATAGAATTTTAATCATCAAAAATTCCTCCTTATTATATCCATTATAGCAAAAATATCTTAAAAAAAACTCAACTTTCCTTGTTTTTCTAAGAGAAAGTTGAGTTTTTATATACTATTTAGTCAAGAAGTTTTTAAGCCTTGCCATATTGTGCAACAACTGCTTCAACCGCTGCTTTTTCACGTTTAATCAATTCAACGCGCGCTGCGATATCCTTGATACCCATGCTGATATTACGGCTAAGGGCAAGATCAGAAAGTTGTGGTTCAAAGAAGGCCTTATACTCTGCCAAACGTTGTTCTGTTTTAAAGATGTGTGATGGGAAGATAACAAAGCTATCAAAGCTCATATCTCCACCAAGGGCTGCCTTGATCCAATCCCAGTTTTCACGAGCCCAAACCCAAACAGTTTCTTGGGTAGCTTGGTGTCCAAGGAATTGGAGATACCATGCTGAAAGGTCTTGTGGTTTCACGACAAATTTGTCCTTCCAAGTTGCAAGAAGAGTTTGGATGTTTTCTGCATCTGTACTGTATGCAAGCGCAGCTGCTAATTGACGTTTGAAAACTGCATCCGTTGCATGAGTGTATAGATCCAGATAAGTCGCCACCAATTCCTTAGTTTCGTGATGTTTGATCTCATTGATAAGAACTTGAGAACGAATGGCTGCTGGAAGTCCTGCAAGATTTTCTTTATGGGCTGCAAAGATTTGACTTGCTACCTGACTAGCTTCTTCATCATTTGAACGAATCATCATAGAAATGGTCAATTGACGAACCAACTCATCCTCATCTGATTCTCCGTCTTTCGCTTCAAAGCCAAGTCGCTCATAGTTGTGACGGGCCAATTTAGCAACCAGAGTGTTAAAGGCTTTCTCATCTTCTGTTCCTTCATCGATAAAGCGCTCAAGGGCAGAAATAACTTGAGAAACTGCAGCAACAACCAGGTAAGACTCTTCCTTAGCAAGTTTATCAAGGACTGGCAACAAGTCTGCATATGATACATGTCCTGCTTCAGCAAGCAAACGACGTTCTTGGACGATTTGAAGCTTACTTGTGTTATCAAGTTCAACTAATTCTGAAAGGATAGCATCCAGTAATTCACCTTGATAGTCAGTAATGTAGTGGGCAGTGTTTTCAGTGTTGAGACGAAGAGCTGTTTTGTTTTCAGCAAGAAGCGCTGCATAACCTGGGATTTCGATGCTTTCTGTTTCGAGTGTGTCTGGCAAACCTTTCCAGTTACTGTTAAGGGGTACTACCCAAAGACGGTTCTTGTCTTCATGCTCACCGATGAAGAATTGTTTTTGTGAGATCTTCAAAACATCATTTTCAACTGTAGCAGTCAAAACTGGATAACCGGGTTGCTCCAACCAAGAATCCATAAAGGCTGCTACATCACGGCCTGATGCTTGACCAAGGGCATTCCAAAGGTCACGACCAATAGTGTTTCCGTATTGGTGTTTTTCAAAGTAAGCACGCAAACCTTTAGCAAAATCAGCATCTCCTAGCCAACGACGAAGCATGTGCATGAGACGGCTTCCTTTAGCATAAACGATAGCAGAGTCAAAGAGTGTATTGATTTCATCTGGGTGTTTGACTTCGACGTGAACAGACTGAACACCATCAGTTGCATCACGTTTAAGAGCGGCTGGCACTCCACTTGTTTGGAAATCTTCAAAGATATTCCAGCTTGGCTCAATGGCATCCACACAGACGTATTCCATCATGTTGGCGAAGCTTTCGTTGAGCCAGAGGTCATCCCACCACTTCATAGTTACAAGGTTGCCGAACCATTGGTGAGCAAGCTCGTGGGCAATGACGAGGGCTACTTGTTGACGGCTGGCAAAGGTAGAGTTCTCATCCACAACCAAGTAGACTTCACGGTAAGTCACAAGTCCCCAGTTTTCCATAGCACCAGCTGAGAAATCAGGAAGGGCAATGTGGAGAGATTGAGGAATTGGGTATTTGACACCGTAGTAATCTTCGTAAAATTCAATTGAGCGAACAGCGATATCTAGTGAGAAATCAAGGTTTGAAAGTGGATGTGCCTTGGTTGAGTATACACCTACCAAAGTACCATTTTTAGTTGTAGCAGTTACCCCTTGCAAATCACCAGCTACGAAAGCTAGCAAGTAAGAAGACATACGAGGTGTAGTTTCAAACTTCCAGATACCAGTTTCTTTTCGATTTTCAACATCGATTTCCGGCATGTTTGACAAGGCAAGTTCGCCTTCTGCTTGGTCAAAACGAAGAGATAGATCAAAGGTTGCTTTCGCTTCTGGCTCATCCACACATGGGAAGGCTTCGCGGGCAAAGTGGCTTTCAAACTGCGTCGACAAAACTTCTTTCTTGACACCATCAACTGTGTAGTATGATGGATAGATTCCTGTCATGTTGTCTGTGATTTTACCTGAAAAAGCAATAACCAATTCAACTGAACCTGCTTCTGCAAGTTCGATATGAAGGGCTTCGTTTTCGTTATCAACTGTAAATGGACGAGCTTGACCTGCTACTTCAACTGAAGCAATTTCCAAGTCCTTTTGGTGAAGGGAAATACGGTCACTTTTAGCTTGACCAGTAATGGTTACTTTTCCTGAAAAAGTCTTGGTCTCACGACTCAAGTCTAAAAATAAATCATAATGTTCAGGAACAAATTTTTCGATATAATGTTCTACTGCTTGCATCATATTCTCCTATTCTAAATTTCTGAGCATATGCTCTAGTTCAAACATACCTATTTTATCATATTTTTAGTCAGAAAAAAGCTTTGAAAGTTCTTTTATAAAATTTTTGTCTTTTTGAACTAAAATAATAAGAAAACGGTTTTTATTAACACCTAGAATTTCTATATTTTAAGCCTGTTTTGGTATTTTGTCAAAACAAGTCAAAAGACTCCAAAATTTATAGGAAATTCGCACCTATTTCGTTGACTAATGCATACGTTAGTGCTAAAATTAGTGTGTTTGGTATATTAATACTTAATCTATGACAATCATTATGTTTTTTTTAATATATTGCACTTCTATTATTAGTTTTCTTCAGAAGTGAATCCAATATTTAAAAAATTCATTGGTTATTTTTTAAATATTGGATTCACGTCCATGAAATAAACTAGCAGAAAATCCCTTTTACGTTTAAAAGTCACTCTAAATGTAAATTAGTTAATAACATACGGAGTCTTAAAACTATTGCATTAATTTATCTTCAATGGAGCTGGAGTAAACTGCGATAAAGAAAGGATTTTACGTCAGAATAGGACTGTCAATTTTATTAAATGATATCAATCAACATTTTGGGTGTTATTACCAAACAAGAAGATTTTATGGAAGAAAGGAATGGAGGAACAAGTGAAAACTTTCTATAAAAAATTATTCGCGTTTGTAGCAATGTTCAGTGTAGTTGCTCTTGGTTTGTCAATCATCAAGCCAGTTTCTGCAGCAACTGTCACTCCGACTATTACAAACCTTAAAGCAGATACATCTGGTCAAAAGGTCACATTTTCTTTTGACTGGGACTTAACAGGTAAATCTGTTAAAGAAGGAGATACTTTTACCATCGACGCTCCCGAAGGTTTAAATATCACAGAACTCGCAACGCAATCACTTCAAGCCAACGGTGCTGAAGTAGCTACCTTGTCAATGACAAACAAGAAGATTACTTTTACTTTTAAAAAAGCAATCGAAGCCATGAACCAAAATGTTAAGGGTGGATTCCAATACCGAGCAGTGTGGGATAGCACTCCAGGAAATCCTGGAAACAAGACCGCCACTTCTAAAGTCGGTTCAGAATCTGTCATCATTACTCGCCCTGATGGACCTGGCGTATTTGAATCTGTTTTGAACAAGTACAACCTTGATGGTTCCTATGTAGCTAAGCAATTCAAACTAGACGTTTCTGAAAACTATGCCTGGATGAATGTTGGTGATGACTACTATCTAACAAAATGGTTCATCCGTATCAACGGAGATGGTAAGAAACAAGCCATCACAAACCCTGTTGTATCAGATAAAATCCAAGCTCCAGCCGTCGATTACTCAAAAATCACTTTTGCTCCTGCTGCAAACCACGCTGCAAATGAATTCTTTGTAGGAACTTACTTGAAACCATCCTTCACTTTAAGAAAAGGTGGACAAGTAGTTGCTTCTGGTTGGGATTTCTGGAAACATGTGAAATTCGATGCAGATGGCAATGGATTCACTGTAAACTTATCTGATGTCAGTGATGTATTTAAAACATCGTCTAGCGATGAATTGATCGTTGAATACCAAACAATCATTCCTAAGACAACTATCCGTATCGATAACAACGCTACCTTGACTTCAGATGAAATCACAACACCTCAAACAGACCCAGCCTTCTGGAACAACAATGAGTTGAAATTCTGGGTTTCTGGTGACACAACTGTGACCGTTCAGAAAGAATGGGTTGGTGACGAAGAAGCTGACCGTAAAGATATTACTGTTCAATTGTATGCTGACGGCCAAGCCTTAGAAGGGTTGACACAAACTCTTACAAAAGCTACTGGTTGGAAAGCAGAATTTACTAAATTACCAGGTATCAAAGACGGTAAGAAGATTGAGTACTCAGTAGTGGAAACAAATACACCTGAAGGTTATACTTCTAAAGTTGAAAAAATTGATGATGCAAACGTGATTAAGGTCGTCAACACATCAAACAAACCAACTACTACAACAACGACTACAGAGTCAACAACGACTACTGAATCAACGACTGCATCAACAACAGAGTCAACAACGACTACTGAATCAACAACTGCAGCAACAACGACAACAGAGTCAACAACGACTACTGAATCAACAACTGCAGCAACAACGACAACAGAGTCAACAACGACTACTGAATCAACAACTGCAGCAACAACGACAACAGAAGCTACAACAACAACTGAGGCTCCTAAGTCTACTGAAGCCCCAACACCAACTACAACAACAACTGAGGCTCCTAAGTCTACTGAAGCCCCAACACCAACTACAACAACGACTACTGAAGAACCAGGTCGTCCTGCTACAACACCAGAACCAGGTCGTTCTACTACAACAGAAGAAGGACCAAGTCTTCCATTTACTGGTGAGACTACAAGCCTAGTACTTGTATTGGCAGGTGTGGTAATCTTGGCAGGTACTGTAGTTATGAAACGTAAACTTTCTAAATAATATTAGATAAGTTTCTATAGAGAAGAGAGAGCAATGCTCTCTCTTTTTTACCGAAAAATAATCAACCAATGTAGAAGTGACGTGAATAGGGATTCAAAAGATAAACATCTTTGCAATACTTTATCCACAACTTCACTTGATAGATTCAAAAAGCGGACATGATTGTCCGCTTTTTGTTTGGCTATTTTATCATTTAAAATCAGAAAAAAGCTTTGGACGGTGATTTCCAAAACTTTCTTTCTTATAGCAGTCTATAGAGGGTAAACCTTGCGAAATTCTTCTAAAACAACCTTGCTGTCAGGTGTAAACGTCAGACCTGCTTCTCCAAAGCAGTCTTTGAAAAAGTCTTCATGAACCTGACGCCAATAAGCTAGAGATTTGTCTCCCTCACCTTCCTTGTAGGCATGGTCGGCTGACACTTGATAGAAAGGCTGAACAGAAACCTTTGTAATTTCGACAATGCAGACAGCCTGGTCTTGGCTGTCTAAAATAATATCAAAGGTCCCTTCTTGTGGAAGGGGTTCGTCCTCTAGAGCGTAAAGATCGTAAGCTGAAGCAGTTGCTGTCTTTTCGCCTCTTAGTACCAAATCTGCCAAAAGGTCTGGGGCCACTCCAAAAGCCCAATCGTCTATCTCATCTCCGATAGAGGGGTTAATTTACTTGTAGGCATTCCACATTTCTTGAGGTGTCATGGGTTGCTCCTTTGTATTTTTTTACTTTCTTCTTTTACACATTTGAGATGATCTGGATGGTCAATCTCTAAATTAAAAATCTCCGGAATAGAACTGTAGTGGATAATGCACTCAATCCCCATCTGATTCATTTTTTGTATGAAAGAAGGATTCAGATAGCCTGCTACAGCGAAATTTATCTTTTTCATCCTTGCTTTATCCTGCATCTGTCCCAGCATTTCTAACATAATGGGATTTTCCATATCATGCCATTGACTGTTTCTTATAGTCGCAAAAATAAATGAAGTCAAATCATTCATTCCCACTACAATCTTTGAAATACCAGTTTCCAGTATCCTGTCCAAGTCAAAATAAGCTGACGGCAATTCAATCATTGTTCCAACTTTTCCAGTAAAACCATGCTGGCGCAATACCCTAATAGCTTGTTTTAACTGTTCAGCATCATTCACAAAAGGAAAAATAACAGACAGATTGGGATTGGTTTGATAAACTTCTGTAACGACATGTGCCTCAGCCTGTAATTCATCTGGACACGCCAATAAACGCCTAGTCCCTCTATATCCAAATAATGGGTGGCGTTCGTCAAAATACTCTTTAGTCCCGTCTAGACTATTTGCTTCTGCATTTGTTAACTCTGAAAAACGATACCAGACTTCTTCATCTGAGTATAAATGGCAAATAGTGTCTAGATAATCTTTTACAAATTGCTGACAACTTGGTAACAGGATGTTTTGGTTGAGCTCTCTCAACAAGTATTCCCCACGAATCAAGCCGACGTGGTGCAATAAATGGGGATAAACTTTTTCAACAATTTTTTCGCCACTAAGAGCTAGTTGATTTCTCATCATTCACCTTCCAATTTCTATAGCTTGTCAGTTCTAATTCTGGAAATCTTCGTAACTCTGCCTTATCCTAGTTTCTAGCTACCACCAGGTGGATTGTAACGGTGTTGATACGGACCTATCGTTTTCTCAATGCAGAGTAATTTCCCATTCTCATAGCAAACACCATAGACACAAAAAGCGGTGTTTGATTTCCATCAGATTCTCCTACTTCAAGCTCCAGCCACCATCAATAGTCAAGATTTGTCCTTGCATGGCGCTTGCTTTTCCACTTGCTAAAAAGAGGCTAACTTCAGCTATTTCACTTGGCTCAATCCAGCGTTTGATAGGCGTTTCACTAGCTACCCAGTCTGCTAAGCCACCGGGTTCAAAGTCCGCAGCAGTCATGCCAGTCTTGACAGCACCTGGAGCGATCCCAAAGACCTGAATTCCATCTTCAGCATAGTCTAGAGCCAGCTGCTTGGTAAAGCCTGCTAAAGCATGCTTGGAGGAAGTATAAGCGTGACCGCCACCTCCTGCTAGGCTAGAAGCAATGGAACACATATTGATAATGATCCCTTGCTTCTTCTCCAACATTTTAGTCAGACAATGCCGTGTCAGCTCTACCGGAGTCACATAGTTGATTTCAAAAACCTCCTGAATCTCCTGAGCGCTTTGCTCAAGAAGCGGTTTGTAAGCATCCAAGACTCCAGCCGTATTGCAGAGAACATCCACCTGAGGGCACCAGTCGAAGATTGGTGTCAAATCCAAGGTTAAGTCTCGCTGTAAGAAGTGAAAATCGCCTGGCAACTGAGGATCCGCTACCTGATCCACTCCAAAAACCTGATAACTTTTTTCTAAAAAGAGTCGAGCTTGCGCCAGACCAATCCCTGAGCTCACGCCTGTAATCAAGACCCGTTTAGTCATGTACTTCCACCCAATCCGTCGCTAAGACATCACAAGGAGTTGGACTCCACATAGAAAAACCTTCCCCTTCACCAGATACGTTGATGAGGAAATAGGGTGTCACTTCAAGGGCGACGCCATTTTGCTCGATGGTATCAAAAAGCTGCACATAGTTTTCAGCTCCACCCCAGCCAATACGCACGTATTTCTTTTTTGCCTTTAATCCAGGCAGGATTTCTTCAAATGTCATGTTTCTCTCCTTAATAGTTCTCTTGTTTTATTATAACAAAAAACCGTTTTGCAACGGCTTTTTGACTGTGATTTCTTAAAATGCATTTTTTCCTATGGCAAATCATTCCCTGCTGCGAGGTAAATCTCATACCATTCTTTTCGAGTTAGGTTAACATTACTTGCTTGGCTTGCTTCTATCAAATGTTTAGGGTTAGTTGTTCCTACTACTGCCTGCATCTTAGCTGGATAGCGTAACACCCAAGCGATAGCAATAGCTGAAGGGCTCACACCGTATTTTAAGGCTAATCGATTTAGGACTTGGTTTAGTTGTTGAAACTTCTCATTGCCGACAAAATTCCCTTTGAAATATCCGAACTGCAAGACTGACCAGGCCTGAATAACCATGTCATTTAATTTGCAGTATTCAAAGACGCTACCATCACGCAAAGCTGCCTTGTCACCTTCCATATTGACATGGAAACCTGATTCAAATCCTGGCGTGAAAGCTGCGCTTAGTTGTAATTGATTGATAGATAAAGGTTGTTTGACCTCTTTCTTCAGTAATTCCATCATCATAGGATTTTGATTGGACACACCGAAGTCTCGAACTTTACCTGATTTGTGTAGAATTTCAAAGGCTTGGGCCACTTGATCAGCTTCCATCAAAGCATCTGGACGATGGAGAAGCAAGCTATCTAGATAATCAACCTGCAATCTTTTTAGAATCCCGTCTACTGATTCTAAAATATAATCTTTTGAAAAATCAAAATAGGTAAATTCTTCTATGCGAATGCCACACTTGGACTGGATCCACATCTTTTCTCGCAGGTCAGGACGATGCTTTAACACTTGACCCAGTAATTCTTCGCAACGACCTCCACCGTAGATATCTGCCAAGTCAAAGGCATTGATTCCTACAGATAGGGCTGTTTCAACCAACTCCTCAACCTCTTTAACCGACTTGTCACTGATTCGCATCATGCCTAGAACGATTTCGGACAATTCTCTTTTCTCTTGACCAAATGGAATATATTTCATGGCAATTTCCTCCGTTTTTCTTCATTATAAAGTAGAATGCCACTTTTATCAACTGATACCTTACAAAAGAAAAGAACCAGTTTAAACTGGTTCTTTTTAAATCTTAGCCAATCACACTTCCGTTTGGTACAGCTTGATCAACTGTTAGAAGGGTTAATTTTCCATCATGTTCAGCTGAGAGAATCATCCCTTGGCTGACATATTTTTTCATCATTTTACGTGGTTTGAGGTTGGCAACGATTTGTACTTTCTTACCGACCAATTCTTGTTCGTTTTGATAGTATTTTGCAATACCAGAAAGGATTTGACGGTCTTCACCATCTCCAGCATCCAAGCGGAATTGAAGCAACTTATCAGAACCTTCTACTTTAGAAACTTCTTTGACTTCAGCAACACGAATTTCAACCTTGTCAAAGTCTTCAAACTTGATTTCTTCCTTGTTTAGTTTGAGTTCGACTTCATCTGGATTCCATTCTTTTTCGACTGCTGGCTTGTTGCCTTCCATTTGTTCCTTGATATAAGCGATTTCTTCTTCCATATCCAGACGTGGGAAGATTGGTGTTCCTTTGGCAACTACGGATACACCTGCAGGGAAATCAGCCAAGCTCAAGTTCTCAAGGCTAGAAACTTCTGCTAGACCAAGTTGTGTCAAGACTGCACGACTGGTTTCCATCATAAATGGCTCAATCAAGTGAGCTACGACACGAAGGCTAGCTGCCAAGTGACTCATCACACTTGCCAATTGGTCACGGTGAGCTTCATCCTTAGCCAGTACCCATGGAGCTGTCTCATCGATGTATTTATTAGTACGTGAGATAAGAGTCCAGACTGCTTCAAGTGCACGTGGATAGTCAACTGCTTCCATGTAGGTATTGTAGTCAGCAATTGATTGTTCTGCCACTTGAGCAAGTTCATTGTCAAAGTCTGTTACACCTTCTACATAGGCAGGGATTTGACCATCAAAGTACTTGTTAATCATTGAAACCGTACGGTTGAGGAGGTTTCCAAGGTCGTTTGCCAATTCATAGTTGATACGACCTACATAGTCCTCTGGAGTGAAGGTGCCATCTGAACCAACTGGAAGGCTACGCATGAGGTAGTAACGAAGTGGATCGAGACCATAGCGCTCTACCAACATTTCAGGATAAACGACATTCCCTTTAGACTTAGACATCTTGCCGTCTTTCATGACAAACCAACCGTGGGCAATCAAACGGTCAGGCAATTTAACATCCAACATCATAAGAAGGATTGGCCAGTAGATGGAGTGGAAACGAAGGATGTCTTTCCCAACCATATGGAAGACTGTTCCATTCCAGAACTTATCAAAGTTACCATGTTCATCTTGACCATAACCAAGAGCTGTCGCATAGTTAAGAAGTGCATCGATCCAAACGTAGACGACGTGTTTCGGATTTGATGGGACTGGTACACCCCAGGTAAAGGTTGTACGAGATACTGCTAAGTCTTCCAAACCTGGCTCAATGAAGTTACGCAACATTTCATTAAGGCGACCATCTGGAGTGATGAAGTCAGGATGTGATTTGAAAAATTCGACCAAGCGATCTTGGTATTTGCTGAGGCGAAGGAAATAAGACTCTTCTGAAACCCATTCAACCTCGTGACCTGATGGAGCGATACCACCCGTCACATTTCCATCTTCATCACGGAAAACTTCCGCAAGTTGGCTTTCTGTAAAGAATTCCTCATCGGATACTGAGTACCAGCCAGAGTATTCACCTAAGTAGATGTCATCTTGAGCTAGCAAGCGTTCAAAAACTTGTGCTACTACTTTTTCATGGTAGTCATCTGTGGTACGGATGAATTTATCGTATGAGATATCAAGCAATTTCCAGAGTTCTTTAACTCCAACTGCCATTCCGTCAACATAGGCTTGAGGCGTGATGCCAGCTTCTTCTGCTTTTTGTTGAATCTTTTGACCATGCTCATCAAGACCAGTCAGATAAAAGACATCGTAGCCCATCAGGCGTTTGTAACGTGCTAGGACATCACATGCGATAGTTGTGTAGGCAGAACCGATATGAAGTTTACCAGATGGATAGTAAATCGGTGTTGTAATATAAAAATTCTTTTCAGACATAATATTTCCTTTCCAGGCTAATGAAACCTGTTTTTCTAACACTTCATTATACCACATTTTTAGTGATTTTCGATAGAGAAATCCATACAAAAACAAGACAGACAAATGTCTATCTCGTTTTTTTATCTTTTAAATTATTCATAGCGAAGAGCTTCGATTGGATCAAGCTTAGAGGCTTTGTTGGCTGGTAGAACACCGAATATCATACCGATACTAGCTGAGACAGCTAAACTAAAGAGAGCGATTGGGATGGATACACCAACTTCGATTCCTGCAATCAAGTTTTGAAGAAGAACCCCTGCAAGCATAGTCACCCCTGCAGCAAGCAGTAGACCAACGAATCCACCTAATAAGGTTAAAATCATGGATTCAATCAAAAACTGAACTAGGATATTACCCCGAGTTGCTCCTAGTGCTTTCCGTAAACCAATCTCACGGGTACGCTCTGTCACAGAAACAAGCATAATGTTCATAACACCAGTACCACCAACAAAGAGGGAAATCCCTGCAATAGCACTAATAATCGTTGTTATGAAGCCAAAGAGTTGTTGAACTTCTTGGAAGGCAGCAGACGCATCTGCAACTTGATATTCCCCTTGTTGAAGACCTGCAATCTCTGTCATTCTTCTTGCCAACTCTGGACCCAAAGTCTGAGTCAAGCTCGTATCGTTAACACGGAAGACAATATTTGAAATCTCGTCTGTGTTAAAATTAGCTGCCAAGGAAATATTGGTCGTGATTGGTAGTCCTCCAACACCAAATGCTTTGGCTGCCTTGGCTTCCTTACTTGCGTAAACACCAATAACACGGTAACTGATTTCATTTACTTCAACAATTTGGTTGAGGGCTTCTTTTGCAGAACCAAAAAGGCTATTGGCAAGCTCTTCATCTAAAATGATCACACTTGCAAAATCTTTATAATCTTGTGCTTTAAGTCCACGACCTGCAATAATTTCATTTTCGACCGCATCCATATAGGTGACATTCCCACCCGTCATGTTAGCGTGTTCGACCTTTTTATCCTTATAAGTCAAGGTCACATTGGCTGAGTTGGTTACATAGTAGCTGTCCACACCTTTTAGTTTGGCAGCTTCTTTAACCCAAGATTCTTGAGGTTTTGGTGGTTCAACAAAATCTTCTTGACCGCCAGACAAGGTCAGTGCAGATTGTCTTTGTGTAAAGGAACCGTCCTTACTCTTGGTAGGTGAGAAAAAGACATGGATGTCTTTTTGAGACTTGGTCATGTTTTTATTGACCTGACGAGACATAGAGTCACCCAAGGCCATGATCACGACAACTGAGGAAACACCGATGATAATCCCAATCATGGTCAGGAAGGAACGCATCTTGTGGGCCAAAATGGATGAAAAGGCAAATTTCAGATTCTGCATCTTAGTTTTCCTCCTTTTCTACTTGAGCACTGTCAGACGAAATGATACCGTCACGGATGACAATCTGACGCTTGGCATAGGCGGCAATTTCAGGCTCATGCGTTACCATAATGATGGTTTTTCCTTCTTTGTTCAATTCAACTAAGAGTTGCATGATCTGATTACCCGTTTTGGTATCCAGAGCTCCAGTTGGCTCATCAGCCAAGATAATAGATGGATTGTTGACAAGAGCTCGTGCAATGGCAACCCTTTGTTTCTGCCCCCCAGACAACTCCGATGGCAAGTGATGGCTACGCTCAGTCAGTTCAACCTTTTCCAGATACTCTTCTGCTAATTTGCGACGTTTTGAAGCTGAAACTCCCGCATAAATCAAGGGAAGTTCGACATTCTGGAGAGCATTCATTTTGGACAAGAGAAAGAATTGCTGAAAGACAAAGCCAATCTCTTGATTTCGCACCTTGGCTAATTGTTTTTCACCCAAACCAGCTACTTCTTTTCCATCTAGAAAATACTGACCACTTGTAGGGGTATCCAACATACCGATGGTATTCATGAGGGTGGACTTACCAGAACCAGATGGTCCCATGATAGCCACGAATTCTCCCTCGTGAACTTCAAGGTTAATGTCTTTGAGAACTTGAAGCTCTTGATCACCATTTCGATAACTACGGCAGATATTTTTGAGGCTAATTAGTTGCTTCATCAGTCTTCACCTCTTTTCCTTCTTGCAAGGAAGCTGTCGGATTACTGATGACTTTTGCTCCATCTGTCAGACCAGATGTGATTTCTTGGTTTTCTGCATCTGCATTGCCCAATCCAACTTCAACCTTTTTGGCCTTTTGATTTTCATCAAGAATCCAAACATAGTTTTTATCTTCTTCCATGACGATACTTGTAATAGGAACAAGCAATGCTTTACTCATACTTTTCACTTCGACACTGACAGAAAAACCTTGTTTCAAATCGCCAATTTCACTAGTTACATCGACCGTATATGGGTATTTAGAACCTGTGTTTGAACCAGCTAAGCTACTACTTGCTTCGCTACTGTTCTTTGGATAATTTGAAATATAGCTAATCTTACCATTCCAAGTTTTATCTGGGTAAACCTTTGAAGTAAAGGTAACTTCTTGGCCTACAGATAGATTGGCAAGGTTGTACTCAGAAAGTTCTCCCTTGACCTGCAAGTTGTCGTTACTAACGATATGTACCAATACTTGGCTATTTCCTGTTGGAGATTTTGAAACATTACGATTGACTTCGACAACTGTACCTTCTACTGTACTCAAAACTGTAGCGGCATCCAACTGTGCCTGGGCTTTTTCAAGTTGTGCCGCTGCATCTGCACGAACATCACGCGCATCACTGATTTGTGAATCGATAGAAGCTGTAGCTGATGTAGAAGATTGTGCTTGGGTTTGGTCCGTAGCGCCTTCAACCCCAGCTTGAGGGAGCACAGGTGTTGCTGCGGCGGTATTTCGAGCCTCATTCAATTCATTGATATGACGGTCAGCTTTCGCAACTGCACGACTGGCAGCATCATAGGCAGCCTGAGCTTCTGTACTACTATACTTAGCAAGAGCTTGGCCTTCACTTACCTTATCTCCGACAGAGACCGAAACCTCATCCAAGTCACCTTTACTAGCATCATAATAAACATATTGTTCATTTTGAGCTGTTACGGTACCAGATAAGAGAACTGTTGAAGCCACTGATCCCTCTTTGGCAAGAACGATTTTTGCAGTTTCGTCTTGTGTTGCAGCTTGATTTGGTTGTCTCAATAGAAGAACAGCAGCTGCTCCTACTACAAGAACTGACGTAACTCCTATAGCTGTAAATAGGGGCCATTTTTTAGCTTTTGACTTCTTTTTCATATCCATACCTCTTTTATAAACATATATTAAGATTATAGCACAAGTCATAAAATTGGACAATTGCTTTCTGTCCATCCAAAAATAATTGCCAAATCTTTTATTGTTGTGTTAGTTATATAATACAACTTCTTTTTTATTTTTGCAAGCATTTTCTTAAAAATTTTAAACGTAGTAAATTTTTGCATTGACTTTCAAAAAAAGATAGAATATGACTAGAAAACAAGTAAAGGAGCTTTCAATGAGAAAATATGATATTATCGCCATCGGAGGAGGTAGCGGGGGTATTGCTACCATGAATCGTGCTGGCGAACATGGTGCTAAAGCCGCAGTTATTGAGGAAAAGAAATTAGGGGGAACTTGTGTCAATCTCGGCTGTGTCCCTAAAAAAATCATGTGGTATGGAGCCCAAATTGCAGAGAGTATCCACAAATATGGACCTGACTATGGTTTCACAAGCACTGACAACGAATTTGATTACGCAACACTTCGTAAGAATCGTGAAGCTTATATTGATCGTGCTCGCTCGTCTTACGATGGAAGCTTCAAGCGCAACGGGGTTGATTTGATTGAAGGACGTGCTGAGTTCGTTGATGCTCATACTGTCAGTGTTAATGGCGAATTGATCCGTGCTAAGCATATTGTAATTGCGACTGGAGCTCATCCTCATATCCCTGCTATTCCTGGTGCTGAACTAGGTGGTAGCTCAGATGATATCTTCGCCTGGGAAGAGTTACCTGAATCGGTAGCTATTCTAGGTGCTGGTTACATTGCTGTAGAATTAGCTGGTGTACTCCATACACTTGGTGTAAAGACAGATTTATTTGTCCGTCGTGAACGTCCGCTACGTGGATTTGATGGCTATATCGTTGAGAGTCTAGTTCAAGAAATGGAAAATACAGGACTAAACCTCCACACCCATAAGGTTCCTGCTAAACTTGAAGAAACTGAACAAGGTATTACCATTCATTTCGAAGATGGCAGCTCTCATACTGCCAGTCAAGTTATCTGGGCAACTGGTCGCCGTCCAAATGTTGAAGGACTTCAACTCGAAAAAGCTGGTGTTACCCTCAATGAACGCGGCTTTATCCAGGTTGATGAATACCAAAATACTATCGTTGAAGGTATCTACGCTCTTGGAGATGTCACAGGTGAAAAGGAACTGACTCCTGTCGCTATAAAGGCTGGTCGTACCCTATCCGAAAGACTTTTCAACGGTAAAACCAATGCTAAAATGGACTACACGACTATTCCGACTGTAGTTTTCTCACACCCAGCAATCGGAACAGTCGGTCTGACTGAGGAAGAAGCTATCAAAGAGTACGGCCAAGAAAACGTTAAAGTCTATACTTCAAAATTTGCATCTATGTATTCTGCCGTTACTAGTCACCGCCAAGAAGCTCGCTTCAAGCTCGTAACAGCTGGTGCAGACGAAAAAGTAGTTGGCCTTCATGGAATCGGCTATGGCGTTGACGAAATGATTCAAGGTTTCGCAGTTGCTATCAAGATGGGAGCTACAAAAGCTGACTTTGATGCTACTGTCGCTATCCACCCAACTGGCTCAGAAGAATTTGTGACCATGCGTTAAAAGAAAAGAGAGACCCCTTGGTCTCTTTTTTACTCTAAATCGGCCGTTACAAATTTGTAACCTTTTATTTTAAAATAGGTTGACATTCATATCTCATTTAGTATAATAGTTACTATAATTTATAGAAGAGGTTAACTATTTTGAAAAAAGCACACATTTACGCTATTCCTGCTATTGGAGCGGCTCTTATTGCAGTATTGGCCCAAATTAGTATGCCGATTGGTCCAGTTCCTTTCACTCTGCAAAACTTTGCTATTGGACTCATCGCTACTGTTTTTAGACCAAGGGAAGCTGTTCTCTCTGTCGGACTCTATCTCTTACTTGGAGCTATTGGTCTTCCGGTATTTGCTAACGGTGGAGCTGGATTTCATGTTTTAGTTGGACCAAGCGCTGGTTATCTTTGGTTCGACCTTGTCTATGCAGGGCTTGCTTCCTATCTCATTCACACCAATAGTGGTGTCCTACGTATTTTCTTTGCAAATCTCTTGGGAGATTCACTTGTTTTTGTTGGTGGTATTCTCAGTCTCCACTTCTTAGCTGGAATGCCTTTTGATAAAGCACTGGCTGTCGGTGTTATTCCCTTTATCATACCTGATCTTGCCAAAATTGTAGCCATTAGCTTCATCAGCCGACCACTACTCCAACGTCTTCGTACACAAGCTTATTTTTCAAGCAAATAAAAGAGGCAGGGATTTTCCCTAACCTCTTTTTAATTAATCTTAGATGAAAGTTTATTGATTCTTAAAAGCATCCACCATGATTTGAAATTCTTCATTTGAGAGGGTAATTCCTTTCCCCATCTTGGTGTGGTCAGGACTCCAGCTACGAATGTCAAACTTCGCTGGTGCACCATTAAAGCTGACACGATTGATTTCTTTGGTCCATCCTTTTTCATTTTCAGATAGAGTTAGCAAATGTTCTTCAATTTCAAATGTAAATTCTGCCATGTTTTTCTCCTTTTTGTTCTCAATTGATTATTCGAAAAATCTTGTAGATTTCATAAAATTTTTATATAATGATTAAAAGAAGGGAGGCCGGAATGAAAGATTTATTAAAACAGGCTTTGCAAAAAGTTCATGATTTTATTAATGGACATGAAGATTCCATTCCTGAAAAAAGCGATCCCCTAATTGCTAGACTTGAAGAAGCCCTAGCTAAAAAAACAGCTGTACACATTATTTTTGCTGAGTCAAGTTTTACAGGCGATATTATCAAGTATGATACTGACCGCCAACAAATTATTGTTAAAAATTTCGCCAAAAACGTCAGCCGTATTATTCGAGTGTCGGATATTCGAAGAGTAACTTTCGTTCCTTCTACTATCCAAACGGCCCAAAAAAGAAGATTTAAGAAAGAGTGAGATGCTTCTATCATCTCACTCTTTTTATCTTAGCGAATTTGTTCAAAATGAAGGTGAACAGCGATGTGGTCGCCATAACCACTTCTCTCCAAATCACGTTGCAAACGATAAGAGATATAGTGTTCTGCGATTGTAATGTAGCCAGCACCAAGTAAGCGGTGCTCAACCATTGATTGAATCATACTGATAGTCGCACGTTCTACTTTTGCTTCTTCTAAATCCAACACAACTTTTTTAGTAACTTGAGCTAGGTTTTGGCGCAAATCGTCAGTCAAAACATAGACTGTCTGAGCCGCCTTAAGGATAGCTTGGTAGATTTTATCTGGATCAAAATCAGCGACTTGTCCATCACGTTTAATTACTTGCATAGTTTTCTCCTTTTAATTGTTATTTTCTTTAATTTCTGCTAACATTTTCTCTTCTTCTGCTGTCAGTTCATACTCTTCCAGCAAATCAGGTCTACGTTGGTAGGTTTTCTTAAGACTCTCATAGAGTCGCCATTGACGTATGTTTTCATGGTGTCCACTCATAAGCACATCTGGGACTAACATTCCACGATAATCGTAAGGTCTTGTGTACTGAGGATATTCCAAGAGTCCTGATGAAAAGCTATCATCCTGGTGACTAGCTTCCTTGCCGATAACTTCTGGAATCAAGCGAACCGTCGCATCAATCATAGTCATTGCTGCAAGTTCTCCACCAGTAAGGACATAATCTCCTAGAGAAATTTCATCAGTTACTAAGGCCTTAATCCGCTCGTCATAGCCCTCATAGTGACCACAGATAAAGATAAGCTCTTCTTCTTGCGCCAAATCCTCAGCATAAGATTGGTCAAACTGTTTTCCAGCTGGATCTAAGAGGATCACGCGCGGATTCTTTTTTTCAATCGCATCAAAGGCATCAAAGATGGGTTGCGCTCGTAGGAGCATCCCTTGACCACCGCCATAGGGTTCGTCATCCACATGGCGGGCCTTTTCAGCGTAGTCACGAAAATTATGATAGTGGATATCTAAGAGACCCTTTTCTCGAGCCTTTCCAACGATGGAATGTTCTAGGGGTGAAAACATTTCTGGAAAGAGGGTTAAAATATCAATCTTCATCGTCTAACCCTTCTAAGAGTTCAACGTCCACACGATTATTCGGAATATCTATATTGAGAACTACAGGCGGGATATAAGGTAAGAGTAGGTCTCGTTTGCCTTTGCGTTTGACTACCCAAACATCATTGGCTCCAGGCTGAAGGATTTCCTTGATAGTTCCAATCAAGTTATCTCCCTCATAGACTTCTAAACCGATAATCTCGTGGTAGTAAAACTCACCATCATCAAGATCATTGAGATTTTCCTCAGCAACCTTCAGACTGTGCCCCTTATATTTTTCGATATCATTGATATGGTACATATCTTTAAACTTGATGATATCGAAGTTTTTTTGTTTACGGTGGCTTGCAATGACCACTGTTCTCACAAACTGATCTTTTTCATCAAATAAGGCAAGCTCTGCCCCTTTTTTAAAGCGTTCTTCAGCAAAATCTGTCACTGACAAGACTCGCATTTCACCCTGCAAACCTTGCGTATTGACGATTTTCCCAACGTTAAAGTAGTTCATCTTGTCTCCTGTATCTGTTTCTCCCTTTATTTTATCATGTTACAGGGATTTTCACAAGTTGGAGAAAGGGATAACGATTCTTTAATTATGAAGAACATTCATGGATTTTCTTGCAAAAAAAAGCGAGACCTTGTCCCGCTTTTCTTATTTTTCGTCAATAACGATTCTTACTTTTTTGTCTTCAGTTGGGACAGAGTAGACAATCGTTCTTATCGCAGAAATAGTGCGACCCTTACGACCGATTACACGACCCACATCGCTCTGGTCAAGATCCAAATGATATTCCAAAAATTCTGGTGTATCTTCAATCTTGATAGTTAAGGCATCTGGTTGTGAAATCAAAGGTTTCACAATTGCAATAATGAGATTTTCAATCGTATCCATCTGTCAACCTACTTTAAACTTATTTTGAGAATTTAGAATCGTGGAATTTCTTCAATACACCTTCTTTTGAAAGGATGTTGCGAACTGTATCTGAAGGTTGAGCTCCATCAGCCAACCATGCCAAAATACGGTCTTCTTTCAAAGTTACTTGGTTTTCTTCAACAAGTGGGTTGTAAGTTCCAACTGTTTCGATGAAACGTCCGTCACGTGGTGAACGTGAATCTGCTACGTTAATACGGTAGAAAGGTTTTTTCTTAGAACCCATACGAGTCAAACGGATTTTTACTGCCATTTTTAATATCTCTTTTCTTTTATTTTTTATTTCGGTGAAATAGCTAAGCTATTTAGCACATGTTCTATTATAACAGATTTCTGAGAGGTGTCAAGAAAAAAACTTGACAGACTTTAAAATTTTTAAATTTTTTAGACTAATAGGGATAAATTAGAAAGAAAAAATGAACTTCTACACCTACAAAGCTTATTCTGACAGACTTTATAACAGTCTAAGAAAAAAAGTAGAGATCCATACAGTATCTAGATTTTCCAAATATTCTTTATCATCAAATATTATTAACAAAACTATCCAAACCAAATCCGATGCATTGCTTCAAAGAGTTCTTTAGTTGTTTGACTAGCGAGGTCTTTAATTAAAAAGTTTTTTCAAATAATTTCCTCATTGGCACATAAATTCTTGCTTTCCAAATTTAAATGTGATATATTTATAACATAAATTTAAGTGTTATATATTTATAACATAAAAAGGAGTCTATCATGAAAAAAAGTCAAAAAATGCGTGGCCTCATTGCAATGATTGCCGTAGCTCTCTTTATTGATTTTATTGTTTTATTTGGTTCTAATCTTAGTTGGGAACCCAAGTTAGTTATTGTTGGTATTTCAGCGTTAGGTCAGATTGTAGCTATTTGGAGCTGGCTACATATGAAACCACGGCCTCATAAGAGTCAGAAAGATAAGGGGAAGATTATTTTTGACTTGTCTGCAAAGCTTTACTCGATACTTATTTTTGCAGCTAGCATTTTTTATACAGTAGGGATTTGGCTTGCGACCCCAAGCGTAAGTTCTGGTATTAAAGAATGGATTTTGGGAATTGGCCTCGTTATTGAAGTGATTGTATTTGGTTTTTTCTGTTTGAAAAATGTCAAGGAAACTCCGGACGAACGCTTTTATGCTAATTTAGCCAAGGCAGCTAGCTTGATGTTTGTTTTTATACTAGGCGCACTGATGATCCTAGCAGTTATCATTGGGTATATGGGGTCTCTCACTCTTTACATGGGCCAAATATTTATTAGCATAGCTGCCTTGATTTGCATCTTTGCGGTTGTCTATGTTATCTTAGAACGTAGAGGATAAGCATGGCCAAAGAAAGCAATATTATTACTAATCTCAAATCTGTTCGTGAGTCCACAGACATGACCCAGCAAGAGTTAGCCGACCTCATCGGCATGCGACGCGAGACAATTCTGCACTTGGAAAATAATCGTTACAATCCTTCGCTGGAAATGGCTCTTAAAATTGCTCAAGTTTTTAATCTGAAAGTAGAAGACCTCTTTGAACTCAGACAGAAATAGGAAGCATAATTCTTTTCGAGACCTAGTATTAAGTTCATTGATTCATTAGGAATTGAAGCCGAAAGAAAAAATCCTTTGAAAATATACTCTTTTAAAATATAGTAATTCTTATGGCATTGATATCCCAAAACATTTAGATACGCTTGTTGAAAAAGGATATGCTATTATCGAAACCGCCTTTGACTCGCTTTACCATCTAAATGCTACTATGAAAAAGAGTATCCTTAAAAAGAAGGGTGTTACTGGACTCTCCAAGATGAAGGCCACCGAATTGAATCAAGCACTTCATGATCATTTTTCAGAAGAAGAATTAGCTAACCGCTTTTCGATTCGTGGCTATAAACTAACTCCAAAAGGTGAACAAGCTCTCAAAGACCATCAAGTAATCATTGACCTCCATCCTAAAAAGAATCTTTAATCAACCAAAGCTGGTTGATTTTTTTGTAATTTTTTAAAACACTTACAAATCATTACAATTATTGACAAATGCTTATAAAAAGAGTATAGTATTAAAAAAAGGAGGAATTCCTATGTACCAAGAACAACGATTAGAAGAAATCATAAAACTTTTAGAGGATAGAGGAAGTCTGTCAGCAAAAGAAATGGTTGACCATTTCCATGTTTCCAAAGATACCATCCGTAGAGATTTTTCAATTCTCGCAAAGGAAAAACGAGCAAGAAGAACTCATGGAGGTTTATTGCCAATTCAAAAGCAAAGGATTCTTGATTTTCAAGGTAGAGCAGAACAATCTTCTAAAGAAAAAGAGAAAATTGCTCATTTAGCTACCCAACTCATTTCTGATTCACAACTGATATTCTTTGATGTTTCAACCACTATACTTGAGTTAGCAAAAATTATAGATAAAAAAGTTACTATTTTCAGTCATTCATTAGATAACGCACTTATCTTAGGAAATAATGAAAATGTCGATTTTCATATTCTCGGTGGAAAATTTCATAGACAGAATCGTTTTTATTATTCACTAGAAGAATCCAATACTTTAGAGGGAATTAGATTTGATGTAGCATTTTTTGGCGCTGCTAGTCTTTCAGACGGACAAGTTAGTTTTGAGGATCAAGAAGATGTTCTCATGAAAAAAAGAGCATTTAAAACTAGTAAAATTCGCGTCTTGTTAGCTGAAACAGGAAAGATAAACAAACACTCTCATTTTATACTTTCTGAACTAGCTGATTTTGATTACTGGATTACAGATAAAGAGCCTGATGTAGAAATACAAGAATCTTTAGATGGTAGAACAACAATACTATTTTAAAAAGGAGCAAAATATGTCAAGAATTAAATTAATTATGAGTGACATTGACGGCACTATTTTGGATAAAAATCACCAATTAGATTCTTATTTGATAGAACTGATGCCACTTTTAAAACAATGTAATATTCCTTTTGTTCTAGCTTCTGCTAGATCTCCTCTCGGTATAGCTCCAATTTCTAAAGAACTTGGCATCACCGACTGTCCTATTGCCTGCTATAATGGAGCACTCATCAGTTTAGGAGATAAAATCCTAAGTCAGTATTCTATTGATAAAAGCGAATTGCTCTTACTTCATGACTTTTTGAAAAAAGAATTCCCGACAGTTTCTATAAATGTTTATTCTGGAAAAGATTGGCTTGTGAATACTATTGATGAATGGGTAGAAATCGAAGCAACTATTACTGGAGAAAGTCCAAAAGTTACATCTTTAGCAGATTTTATAAGAGACGAGAAAACTCTTGTTCATAAACTTTTGCTGATAGATAATACGGATACCATACAGAAACTTCAAAAAACCTTATCCTCAATAGATTTCCCTCAAACCGACTTCTATCTCTCTAAAGATAACTATCTAGAAGTTACACATAATCAAGTATCCAAAAAACAAGCTCTGTTAGAATTAGCAAATTACTATCAACTTCCCCTTACCTCAATTATGACTCTCGGTGACAATTATAATGATATTCCCATGATTGAAACCGCAGGGCTAGGTATAGCCATGGGGAATGCTCCTAGAGATGTCAAAACTTGTGCAAAAGCAGTTACTGACTCTAATGAACAAAATGGAGTAAGTAAAGCTATAAAGTTACATGTGTTAGATAAATATTCTTAATTGAAAATTTGAAATCCCCTTTCTTTTACGGTACAATAGTAAAAATGATTTTTGAAAGGACTAATATGAAAAAATTAGCTACACTACTACTCATTTCAACTTTTGCTCTTGGTGGATGCACAAGCATCCAACGTGCACTTCGTGGTGATGATTACGTGGATTCTAAAATTGCTGCTGAAGAGAGTTCGAAAGCTGCTGCCCAAGCAGAAAAAGATTTGAAAGACGCCTTAACAAACGAAAATGCTAACTTCCCTCAACTTTCTAAGGAAGTAGCTGAAGATGAGGCTGAAGCTATCCTTCACACAAGTCAAGGTGATATTCGTATCAAACTCTTTCCTAAGTTAGCTCCACTTGCGGTTGAAAACTTCCTTACTCATGCTAAAGAAGGTTACTACAATGGTGTGACTTTCCACCGTGTAATTGACGGCTTTATGGTACAAACTGGGGATCCTAAGGGAGATGGAACAGGTGGTGAATCTATCTGGCATGATAAGGATAAAACCAAGGACAAGGGAACAGGTTTCAAAAACGAAATTTCTCCATATCTCTATAATATCCGTGGTTCTCTATCTATGGCCAATACTGGTCAGCCAAATTCAAATGGTAGCCAATTCTTTATCAACCAAAGTACAACAGACTATTCATCTAAACTTCCTACAAGTAGCTATCCTAAGAAAATTATCGAAGCCTACAAAGAAGGCGGAAATCCAACTCTTGATGGAAAACACCCAGTCTTTGGTCAAGTAATCGATGGGATGGACGTTGTAGATAAAATTGCTAAGGCTGAAAAAGATGAAAAAGACAAGCCGACTACTGCTATCACTATCGATAGTATCGAAATTGTTAAAGACTACGATTTCAGTAAACAATAACATCATTAGTTATAAGGAGATGTAAAATGATTCTATTTTGGGGGTCAAAAGGTTACCAAAAAGTGTTGGGACATACACAGACTACTATCGAATGTGGCCATTGTAACAATGTTGATACTTGGGAAATTACGGAATATGGACGCAAGTTCACTCTTTATTGGATTCCACTCTTTCCTTACGGAAAAACTTATTTCGTTTCTTGTCCGATTTGTCACTACGGTAAAGAAATCCAAAAATCTGAGATTGAACAATATTTAAACTATTAAAAAAAGACAGGTCATTCGGCCTATCTTTTTTATTTACACTTTTATGTAAACGCTCTCTTTTCCACTTCAAATATGATATAATTTAGTCAATAGAAACGAGGAGGTTCTCCTATGAAACCATACAAAATTAGTGTAGCTCGGCTCAGTCTTATCATGATAGGATACTTTATCTTTAATTATGCTTATTCGATTACTTATGATTCCGGAGGTTTTGCTTTTATATCCATGGGGAAAGAACTTATCTTTTCATATGGGGCAATTGTGCTAGGAAATATTTTTATGTTTAGAGATATTTCAAAATTAAAAGCCTCCTTTGAAGATAATGCGTTTATTCAAAAATCTTCTACAATACAGTTAGTCCTAGCTACAATTGGATTTTTTATGCAAATAATAGGTTTCAAGGGAGCTCCACTTAATTACATTGATAATTATCCCGTACTGGTTTGCGCAAGTATTGTATACTCTATCATTATCATGATTGCTATTTATCAGACAATAAAGCTAGGGCAAGAAAAAGATAATGCTACCATAGCTGGCTTTATCTTTGGGGGGATGATCATTTTTCTCACTATCATAGCACTAGTTATAATCACTTCTCCATCAATTAAACACACTACTAAACACACTACTCCTTCTTTCGCTGAAGAATTTCAATCACTTGGGCTTAAAGGAAAGGTTGAAGTAGTTGATAAACACAGAGAGATTGAAGCATTTTATGGAACAGCCTACAAGCTAACATATACAGAAAAATTATCCGATGGAACTATTTTAAAAGAAACTACTACTGCACAAATTCAAGGAAGAAGTGGAGAACATTTATCAAATTTCTTTCTTCTTTCAGGAACAGATCTTGAAACACTTCTTAACGACAAAGAAAAGGCACTGTTTCACACTGTCAAACAAGATGAATTCAGTTTCTTACTAGATGTATACAAAGAAAGACCGAATCTACAACAAGAAGAAGATAGTATCAAAAATACTACTGCTGACAAAATAAATAAGCTTTTTGATACACCAATAGCTTCTAGTTTTAAATTTGGAAAATATCCAATAGAAAACTACTATGTGGCAATTATGGCGCAGGCTGTCAGCAATCGAGAAAAAGGAGATTCTGACGCAGCTGGATTTTATAATATTACAACAAAAGATCTCATGAAAAACAAAGGTCTTACTCTCGATTTTGATTGTGACCTTTCGATTATAAAGGCAGAAAATGGTAGTCCTGTGGACGCCTTTAAGGAAAGAATCTTATCTTTACCAAAAAATTCATTTTCCGATGGAATCTATAACATCACTAGTTCCTATGATGAAAATGGAATAAAAAAGAAAGTTACTTGCCCATTTGTTGTTGAAGATGGTGTGGGACACTTTGAAGAGGATGAAATCGTGGGAAATCAAACCAATTAGTTATTTTTGATACAAAAACTAGGAGATAGCATTATGACTTCTACTAGTTGCAATCCTCGTAAAAAAAGCACGT
>NZ_ALCH01000004.1:7500-710905 GCF_000279535.1 Streptococcus infantis SPAR10 | reverse complement strand
TTTCGCTCTTTTTCTCACTAGCATTTTTAAGACATGAATTTCCCCATCCCACGCTGGAGTTTTATCATTGTTATCGAAATAAGTCTGAAGCAACTTATTTCTGTTAATAAATGTTGCCAGATATGAAACGCCTAACGTTTCAATTTGTCTATTATTTGCCAAATTATCACCTCATAACATAACACTATGTATTATTTATTATACCATCAACAAAATAAAAATCTATATCTTGTGTTCAATTGAAACTTAAATAAGCTTCAAAAAATGTACAATTGAACCACCACTTCTTCTACACCTATTAGAGTCGAAAATGTACAAATCAATTTCTTCGATTAGATGATATTATGTACTAGAAAACATACAAAATAACACTCCAGAATAATGTACAAAATAAAAATAAAGTACACTATTTAAAGAATGTACTTTATGCTTCTAATTCATTTGTATCAATGGTTTAAGTCTTGTTTGGTCAATTGTACATAAATTTTTAGTTTTTGAGAATTCAAAGTATTTTTATGTAGCTGCTGGGTTTGTTGAAATTGTCTAAAACTAAAAAACCAAGCTACTTTTTAGCAACCTGGTCTTCCTAAATATTCTTGAAAGGCACAAAATGTTGCCTTTTTCTTCTCCGTCCTTTACAAATTAAACATGGTTCTTTGTGACGTTTCTCAAATAAAACTCTATTATATAAGGACATCTTGTACCTATGTTCACCATTATTCTTGCAGGTCCACCACACATTGATCCGACTCTTTTCACTGACTTCACTAGGGTTTGCTAATAGAATATTATTTAAGTAATCCCATTCCTGAACTAAGATTGGCTGCGTAACATCAAATGAATTATATCCTGGTAGTACTTTTCGTCCAAAACAGTAAGGACAGCAATTATCGTTTTCTTCACGTTCACAGATTCTAGCTTCAAATTCCCCCTGACACCTTCTACACTTCCAATTAACTTTTGCTGTAGAGGATGGAAAGACTGCTGAAATGCTCCCATAGATATCCGACTGCCATTCTTCAATAAGGAGTGGTTTTACTACGTCTATTGATTCTGTTTTGGGGTTTGGGAGCAGATGTGTGCAATAGGGACAAATATCTTTTAGACTTTTGGTTTCCGAGGTTAAATAACGTTTTAGCACGGTATTCATTCTTTCTTTAAAGTCTAAATTACAGCTATTGCAATGCCACATAAAAGTCCGTTTTTCAACTTCATTGGGAACTATAGAATCTGTTTGCTCCTGATTTTTAGGACTCCAAATACTTACTAATTCAGGGTAAGCATCTAAAAGTGTGTTATAGCCCTTGAGGGGGGTCTCCTTGTTGCAATAAGGACATGGGTTAGCTGAGGCTCTTCGAATAGGAATAGAGCACTGATAATCTCCTTGGCAGGTTGAGCAATGCCACCAATATTTCTTGGTCTCGATTGTCGTTTGAGCTAGATAGATTGGAACATCGTTTTTATCGCTCCACTCTTTAACCAACTCAGGTTCGCTATAAAAGATTTGATTTTGGAACACTTCAGTATTCCAATCGCATAAGTTGGGACATGTTTGAAAGACTTGATTTTCGAAATTAGTGCGAAGAACCATCTCTTGGGGACTGCACTGAAAAACAATTTGGCAACAAGGGCATAGCCAAGTTAGTGGCTCGGTAGAATATTGCCAGTAATCAGTCAAGCTACCATCATTGTCAGAAGACCAGAATATATCAAGATAGGCATGAGTTTTATCAAGTGTGTTAAAGCCACTTAACAACTGTCTATTTGAACAAAATGGGCAACTCTCCTGATTCTTTTCTCGAACTAAACACGCATACTCTCCATGGCATACTGAGCAGGTCCATAGGGCTTCTATATTTGACAAGTTATCTACTTGTTCTACGGCTATATTGTTATTAGTTGACCATTCGTCTAAGTAAGATGGTGTTAAAAAGGACAATGGCTCATAATCGACATTGTCATCCAGTGGCATATCAAATGAGGCCTGACAGTTCGTACAATAATAGCCATTTCGCTTGATACGATTAAATAGTTGATCAATGGATAACTCGAATTGACTATTGCAGTGGTCACATTTCCATTGAACAGGTAGGGTGACGTTGTGATGAAGTTGTAACTGGGCAAACGAAATTTGGTTGCTATCATCACTATAAATCTTAGCAAGGTTTGGATATACCTCATGATAATAATAGTGATAACCCCATTCATTACAATCTAAATGAAAGAGCTCTTTGTCCTCTGATTGAAATAATCGAAGATTCATTACTGTGTCGCGCCAACTGACCTGACATGTAGGGCATTTTAAGTGGAAAACACGCTTTGAATTAAACTTTTCATTCCAAAGCTCTTCTAGGATGGTATCCTTGTTTTCATGGTGAAAATTGATATAGTTTTCGAAATCAGGAAAGACGGCAGGAATGCTATTCTTTTCTTTGACCAATAATTTCCCTAGCTGACAACAAGGGCAAAATGCCTTACTGTTCAAGCTACTTCTGTACACATCATAAACCTTTGCTTCCCAACTGTAAGAACAATCAGGACAAATCCAATGAGCACATGCTCGTCGATTTATTTTTGTCATTTCAATATCAAGATGATTTAATTTGAAGTCCCAATACATCAAAAGTAAAGGGCAATCTTTTATCACATCTATCATTAAAACCTCCTTAGTAATTGGTTTTACTATCCAGTAAATCTTTGATTGCTACTACCTTTTTAGGTTTTCTTATGTCGCCTTTATCATCTTTACTGTTAGTAGTATCAGAATGAAAGTTAATTTCTGAATCAGCAGTGAGAATATTATTCACCATAAACTCATCTGTAATCACTTGTTGCTCAGATTGAAGTATTCCCTCTTCTTTCAATAATTCATTTGCAATCTCAGGATATACACTTGATTTAATTAGAGCACGTAGCTTTATATTTTCCGTTTCTAAAGCTTTTCGACTTGTTTCCTTCTGGAGCAATTGTTGAATTTGCTCCTTCAGTTCTTCATTCTCATCTTGGAGTTTCACATTTTCATTTTTAAACTCAAGAGCAGCTTCTGCAACCTTCTTGTAGTATAGATTCAATTCAGATAAACCAGTGCGGATAGCATTAGGTGTCCGATTTGTCGCCATGAAACTATCAACATCAATAGTCTTATAAGTGATGACAGTTCGATACTCTTCCTCCTCGTCGTATTTAGCTTTTCTTTCGGCAAGCACCTCTCTAAAGCTAGTATTTCGTCTTAAGGTTGTGTCTGCAACACTTGGAAAGCCATTCTTTCTAAGATAGTCGCCGAATCTAGGTATTTTAAAAAGAGATACATTATTCGAACATTCTTCTTGCAAATATTTTTCAAAGTGCTCTATGATTTCAACGTCTTCTATATGTTTTCTTCTAGCCATTTGATTCTTCCTCTAACGATAGCTGTTTTGCTTTTAAATACTCTTGATACGAGTGACTAACTGATTTTAGCTTTAGTAAAGCCTCTCCAATATCCTCCACATGACCTTTACCTTCTCGAACTCGTTTTATTGCTTCATCAACACTCAGTGCCTCCTCGTCAATGGCCCTTTTATAACTTTTGTCCATGGTGAAATAGTCTTTTCCAGCCTTACGGTAAAACGGGCAACTGGTACAAGCTCCAAGCTCTGCATGTGAGCTGATCACTTTGAGGCAATCTGAAAAATCACCTTTAGCGTAACATGGAGAATAACATCGACCTTTGTTGTCTAAGGTGACATAATCCTTTCCAATGGTGTATTGACGTTGAGCTTTACTTACAGCATAGTTGGTCTGAGAACTGGTAAGTTTTCGATAAACTTGATAACTACTACATTCAATGAATTGACTAAGATTTGAGAAATAATGGGATGAAGTCGCCACATTGTCATGTCCTGCCAATAACATTGCTGTCACTGGGCTAGCTCCTTCTGCAATCAAGTTAATCATAGCAATGTGCCTAGTGTCACCAATATGAATAAAGTTAATTTCCTTGTCCTCTAGCTTTGTAGGGGGGTTTAGATAGTAAACTTGATAACCATATTGTTCAGTAATTATTTCATTGTAGAAATACTTGAGAATGGTATTAAGGTTGGTATAGGTCAAGAAACGATTGTTTACCCCAGTCCTACGTTCCCACCGTTTGTAGTGAGAATCAGTGACAAAGAGGGTGTTGAGCTTTGTTGCTGATTGACTATTTGTTAAGTTTAAATAATCTTGTATGTCCATAGCCAAACTTTTAGGAATCTCATAAGTGGTCTTATAATAATCCTCGGAAATCTTGTGAGATACCGATTTCTCTTTTCCCTTTAAGTTATTACGTCTAAGTGTGAGAAAATACTTACCATCTTTTTCAGACAAGCAATCCCTTTGAGTTAGCAAAAATTCTCTGGGTCTTAGTGGAATCACAGCTGTAATTTGCCACCAAAGATAGAGTGGGAAGTAAAAGAGCCTTTGTTCTTGAGATAAGGCTTGACCCCAATAATCCGCTAATATATCATTGAATGCAAAATAGGACTGGAACTGAGCCAATTGTCGTTGTTGTTTGGGCTTGTTTTGGTAGACAATAGTCATCGTATTATCCAGCTGCTCAAGAAGCTGGCTCACTTCACTATCATCTGGATAGGGAAGACTGGCCAGAAAATCAATACAAAGACTAGGAGAGCTGATTTTAATGACTTCAATGTCTGAAAGAATATCCCGCTTCGTCTCCTTGATCATACGCTTTATATCTCGTAAAAAAGCTTGTAAAGAGCCCAGTACATGTTGATCCATGGACAGCACAATAAAGCTTTTAAGATAGGCGATAAATCCTTCATAATCTATACCAAAGAAAGGCTGATAGAACCGTTTGTATTGAAAGGTATTGACGTTGAATAAAAAGGTGACATTAGCATATTCATTGGTAGTCTCCCATTTGTGATGATCAAAGTCATAATTGAGGATAATCCCCTTCTCTATGTAATCATCAAAAACCTCTCTGGCATGACCAATCAGATTGTTGTCGAAAATGGTAAAGTTTGTCACGGTTCGAAATAACTTAGCTGGATCACTCATCATTTAATTAACTCCTTTATAATCTCTTCATAGTCGTTTAGCACATTCTCTCCATATTGTTCAGCTAGTGCTTGTAGCATTTCAGTCAAACAAGGTTTGAGCTGTTTTTCTATAATCGCTCGAATTTTACCTTTTTCTAGATTGCTTTGCACTTTGACATATTTTTTATTCAATCGGTTAAACTCACCAACAAGTAGTAACAGGGTGGATTTTGTCTGGAGCTCATACTGACAGCCTACACAGTGCATTCTGTCATTATAGGGACAAAACTTGCCCAGGGCGGACAAGAGACACATGCTTTCTCCCTGTTTAGAAAAAGCTTCACCATTACCAATACGATGGCAAACTGTAAGTAGTTGGTCAGGGTTCATATCCTCTCTCACGACTGTTTGGAGGGCTTTTTGAGCCTTTGAATCTGCTCTAATACTCAACTCCAGCGTTTTTTCAATCTCACTAGGTGTTAGATCTAGTTGTTGAATCATTTGAGTTTGCTGGCTAGGGCTTAACTCCTTATACTTACCTCTGGTTACTATCGTTAACAGCATGGATGGAATCATAGATAAAACACCACGTTCGAAGAGTTCTTTTGCAACCATCTCAGGCTGTAATTGACCAAGTTGAGCATCCTTCAAATAAGCAGTTGTAGTTTGGGCAAATTCATTGTAAGTGCCTTTATGACTTCTAGCTAAAGCTGCTAAGAAATAGCCTTTTATATTCAATTCCGATTTTTCCTCTAGAACATCATCTGCCAACATGGCAACAGCTTGTAAGTAAGACTTATTGGCTGATCGACTACTGAAGTCCCGCTCAAGGAAGAGAGAACCAATCTCATCACCCATGTACTTACAAATCCGTTCGTAATCATTGATTTTACGGATAAGAGACTCTTCGCTATCTGTGTTATTTCCTAATTGATAATGAGATTCACAGATAGCCAATAAGGTTCCGATGAGGACCTGACAACTCTCAGGAACATGGAATTTTAGCTTACTAACATTGGAAGATCGTTTTGTTTTATTAGGTCTAACATTGAGATAGGTTAAACGTGTGGTGATACTAAAAAGGGTTCGTCTTGCCTCACTACTACTCCATGTCCCATTCTGAACGGCTTCTAGCACCCCTTTGGGCTCTCTAGGCAGTTCTGGATGGCCAAGACGTTCAAGGTCTGTTGTTCGCAAGGCACAAATGAAATGAAGGGCTAAGTATAGCCAAGTATCGGCATAGTTCTTTGAAGAAGCTGCATGATAGAGCATATCCTGCTTTTCAATATAGGCATCGTTGAAGAGGTAATACATGAGTTCTAGATAGTCATCTAACTCATATGCCCCATTTTTATCCTCTAAGGTGTATCTGGCCGTCATTTCAAAGCTCTTACGATAATGAGTAATGCCTTTAGCCATCATCCATCTGATAAAGTCGTTTAACTCTTCACCATAGGATTTACTGAGCACTTCTGTTGCCTCTTGAACCAGCCGTTCTATTTCACTATCACTGTAAAGAAACAAATCCTTGGTTAAATCATAAGCAAGAAAATCTTGAAGGTAGAATCTACTACTTCTGGACAACTTTTGCTCTTTTGAGAAATCTTGAAACAGCTCAAATGTCATTGGGAACTTCTGTTTAAAAATAGGCTGTAGGCCCGTTAAACCCACTGGACCAGATAGGAAAGCCTTTATTTTGTCAGTCAATAAATGGGCATCTGATTCTGATATGCTAAGGTTTGTCATATCTACCTTAATACCAAACCAAGCGTTATCAAGTAAAAACTGACTGATGACTTCTCTGTTCTCAGATGTATCAGCATTTAGTTCTGCTAAACTCTTCTCCAGAATATCCTTCACCAAATAAGCCATTGCTACTCCTTATCTATTTACCATACATTTCACTTGCTCGCCAGTTCATATAGTCAAAAACCCCGTCATTGACTTGTCCATATTGTTTTGCAATCTCTCCCTTGTTTTGCAGGTAAACCCATGCACTCTCAGGCGATTTGTCACCTCTTGCTGACATGAGCTCACTGATTTCAGAAACTCCTGATAAGACTAACTGTGTCGTGTACCAATGTCTAAAGATATGCGGAGAGATATTGTGCTCTTGTAAAAGCCTGCCAAAGAAAACAACCTCTTCATCGTCAGCATTGAGATAAAGAGAAATCATCTCTTCACGAATGATTTTACGGAATCGTTGGTAGTACACGTCATAGGTTAACGCCTTGCCTTGTTTATTAAGATTGAGTGGCCCATAGTCCCTCTCATATTTCTTACCTTCCAGATAAGTCATATAGTCATTGTAGGTGTCTAAAAAGACCTCCAAGAAGATATAAGGTACTGCTTGAAGTCTTTCCTTTTTAATCCGTCCAGTCGGCTTTAAATCGCTCCTAAGAGGTATTTCTTTTCGTAAGTCAATTTCTATCTTAAATACTTGGCCATCACTTTGGTGGAATAAAACACCTGGTCCTAAAGGACTATCTTCACGCCTTACGTTGCATGCTTCTGATGGTCTTAAGCCAACAAAGGCTCCCAAGGCAACAACCATGAGTAGATCTTTATGATAATGAGCAATGTGAGAAAACAACATCTCAAAAGCACTATTTGGCATATCACGAAAAATAGCTTTCTCAGTGTTACTATCATCTACGTAGATTTCAAAATTTGGTTCTTTACGTTTTATAACCCGCCCTCGACTATTCGTAAAAGTTGTCGTAGAATACAATTCTTCTGCTTTTAACTTAGCCTTTCCCTCACGCTCACTTAAATAGAAAGTTAAGAAGTCAAGAACTGCATTTACGCATTGTTCAACAGTGCTTTTTTTCCTTTTTCCGCTATCCCCTGGTAACTGAGATAATCCATAAAGCGTAAAAAACTCTCTAACCATTTCAAGTGTAAGTTGATCTACACTTTTAAGTCCAAGAGTACCAAATATGAAATTAAGAAACTTAACAACGTAAGAAAAGCGTTTATTCCCATCATCTGAGATCGACTTGATTCTTGAAGTAGATTTAACATAACGATGAAAATCAGTAAATTGTAGATTGCCATCATCGTGCTTCAAAACAATAAATTGCTTTGTCACAATGTTGTTATCGCCTAAAACCAGCGAATGTTTATAAACTACAAATTTCATTAATTCTCCTTGTTTATTATAACTGAAGGTTCTGACTGGGTTTTAGGATGTCAATACGCAAAAAAACGACCAAATCAGTACTGTCCTCCTTTGCGCTCTAAACTGCGAAAAGGGAATATCGATGAGTACTTTCATTGATCGTTATTATTATTTAAATTAATTCAAGAATAAAAGTAACTTCATCTAAGTAATAAGAGCAATTAATTAGCCCAGCAACAACGATAACCACAGCAACCCTTCTAAACGATGAAAGGAATATCTGCCGTGGCTATCTATTTACTTTTTTTCTTTTACTTTTGTAAGTTACTTTTATTATTTTTACTTTTTCTGCATTATAACATATTTTGACTAAATTGTCATCTGAGATAATGATTTTAAAGTTGTATTCGACAACAAAGTTGTTGATCTCTTCAGTTATAAAACCTATGAAGGTCTTTCTGCAGGAACGGGCTACTCCTACTTTGGAGATGAAGATTATACTCTTACTTATTCAACCTAAAATATTCCTCATGATTTTGCAACATGGGTTGTAGGTGACTCAATGGAGCCAGAACTTCCTGATGGTGATGTAGTATTGATTAAGCAATCTACAAATGTCGAGGACAGATAAATTTATGCGTTTGAGTTTAATAATCAAACCTATGTAAAAAAAGTGTATCGTTACAAAAACTATCTACGACTCGTTTCAATAAACGAAATTTATAGTAAAAATTAATTCTTCTCAAAAAACTTCACAATTTGATTATTACAGAAGTTAAATAATAGGTCATTACGTTTCAGTAGAAACGAAAAAACCTTGATTTAAGGCAAGATAATATAGTAGAAGAAATTTTCAGATATATTTTTTTGTGATATAATGAATACTATAGCAAATCATATTAATGTTATGATTTTGAAAGGTTAGAGACTTATAACTGTGGGAATTAAGAATTTTGAGACAAGAACTAATTTAAGAGATAAGTTAATAAAGAGAGGCTTGAAAGCTGATAAAAATAAATTAGAAAAAGCTTTGATCAATTATAATTATTTTGAAATGTTTAATGGAATTGAATCGTTACTCTTGGATAATTGTACCCCTAAAAGGTATCAAGGGGTACACCTAAGAGATTTTTTACATATCTATAAATTTGATAAAAAATTTACTTCGGAAGTCCTTGCCATTCTTAATCAAGTTGAAGAGAGACTGAAGGCATCTGTTTCTTACCATTTTTCTGAAGCTTATTGTTCTAGTTTAAATGATACGATGCAATATACGAATAAGAATAATTATATGGATCCGAAAGATAGTAATCCATCAAGTAGTACTTATTGTAGTTTTTCAGCTTCTTATCCGTTCCAAAATGAACAAAATTTTCCTATTTATCAATATTTTAATGACTTTGTGCTATTTAAATCTGGATTTTTGAATAAGCTTACTGTAAATTACGAACATATTGATGATAGTTTTTATCAAGACCATTCATATATACCTCCGAATGATGTAGATACTCATACTAATTTGCAAGTTGCTGTACCATTATGGGTGGCAATTGAAACACTTGAGTTTGGGAAACTACTAAGATTTCTGCATTATTTAAAAATTCCTGTATTAGAAAAAATTATGGCAGATTTTGGATTTGGAACGGGTAAAAGAAATCAATTTTTAAATATGCTGGATTTTTTATTATGTTTAAGAAATAATTGTGCTCATAATTCACTGATTCAAAGATTTAGAACACCAAATAAGTATAAAATCAATAGATTATTAATTAGAAGTTTTAAGTTAAATCCAATTAATTTAGGTAATTTGCCTTCTGGGTTAAAACTTTTTGATACGTTAAAAATCCTTAGTTTTTTTGCAGATATATCTATACTTGAAAGACATTTAAGAAAAATATACATTGCTAATATTTTTAGTATGGGACTGAAAAAAGGCAAGTTGACAAATAACTTACTTCTTAAACGAATGGGCAATGAAAATTTTAGAGAATGGAAAGCTGTATTAAGAGGCCAAAAATATATTCTGTAAAATAGTTGACAATTTTCTTTTTATTTTGTATAGTATTTGTATATGAGACGCTCTTAAGAGCACAAAGCGATGGCGGCATTGCTTTAAATAAAAAAAACCAGACAAAAATTATTGCTGGTTTTTTTATTTAGAAGTTAAATAATAGGTCATAGTTGCATTTTTTCTAAAATAATTTAGATGTTCGGATATTATAAAAGACAGTAGATTTGATTCTACTGTCTTATTTTTATAAAAAATCCCATTATAAAAGAAAGAAATATTCATTTTTGACCATGGATAAAGAATTCCTCAGTTTATCTATTCCCTTTTGCACGATTGTGTGTAACACAGAGCATTTGACAATTTGATTCGTCTGTAGCCCCCCCTTTACTCCATGCAGTAACGTGGTCTGCATCCATTTCGGATAATTTCCAAATACGATTCGAGTTGTTGTCGTTACCAATCGCACATAGAGGGCAATTTGAAGTGCCATCTTTTTCAGCTGCAATAGTTTGTTTATTATAAACGGCTTGCTTAGTTCTTTTATCAAACACACGAACATTTAGAAGACTTGGGTTCTTCTCACCTCCAAGAATATATTCAAAAATTCCTTTTCTATCTTGTATTTGAGGATCTTTTAAGAGTTCATTGACCTTTTGATTAACTGTTGATTTCGAATATGGTGTACGGTGGTATTCTTTATATAAACGCCCCCATTCAATCCCACATAACTCATTACCTGTATAGTCAAAAATAGCATCAACCCAATTAATAACTGTTTCAAAATACTTTTCTAGTTCGTTGACGTTATCATCATTTCGATGACTTGCCATATAATCTTCAATCTCTCCATCACTAACCCAACTAAGAGCTGTTTCAAGGATTGCTTGTCGTTTAGGATCACCTTTAACATATGTTCTCCAGCGATTCATATTAGCGTTTCCAGTATTTGAAAACAATTTTCTTGCCTCAGTTACAAATGTACCATGATAAGCAGCATTTCTTAATTCTTGCTTAACCAATGGGACTCCCGCTATATTAATAATTTTAAACCATTCTTGAATTTCAGAAGGTTCTCCCTCACATACATAAATTGTAAGTTTAGTATTTAGTATCAAATCTTGCTTATCTTTAGGAAGTGTACTAAAGTAGTAAGGTTTATTTTCAATATCTATCTTGAATGGGTGTGTCTCATTAACATAACGCGCAAAAGAAGTAATACGTTGTTGTCCATCAAGCACTTCAAAGTTTCCGTCTTGATTTTTTACAAAATAAATTAAGCCCAGTGGATAACCTTTTAAAATAGACTCTATAACGGCAACATCACGCTTCCCATCGTCATAAATATAGTTTCTCTGATATTCAGGTTGAATAATTAATTTCCCATCCAAGCCAAAAAGGCCCTTACCTTCATAAGTTGAAAATACAAAACCTTCACAAATATCTTCTATTGTCCAATCGGTATGCAAAGTTGTTTTCATTAGTTACTCCTTCATTTTTCTTCTAATAAAAAATCGGTCATATGTAGTATTCGCGATTCCCTTTTCATCCACATAATACGCATTTTGTACTCGCCACGTTTTTGTTTGTTGTTTGTAGATTAGTTTCTCGTCTTCAGTAGGAGGAATAAAAAAATCACACTCATCAGATTCAGCCCACTCGATATTCCCAGTTCGTCCAATTAAATCAAATTGTTCAGGATTATATTTCTCTAAGAAAGAAATGGGGACACCCATGATGCCATCGTAATCAGAAGGAATACATTCTACGTAAGGGACTTCAATTGCATCGTAATTTGCATACTTGACATATTCAGTCTTCCCAAAAGTTTTTTTAAGTTTTTTTATAAGTTTTTTATTAAATTTCAAATTATTTTTCATGGTGTCAAGCAATAATGGAGAATGTCTTAGACCATGATCGATATTTGTAAACCAACAAATATTACCAAATTTAGCAAACGTTACACCATCAGGATTAGTATACATATTATTTCTAGTTGATAAAATCTCAGGAACTACAAACTCTTTAGGATTAGTAGTTCCTAGCCAAATTTTGTTTTGTTGTAATAGTGGAAATATTTCTCTATATTTAACAGCGTTCATGTTTCCAATCACAATAAACTCTTTTTTTGATTCATTCAACCAAGACATAAATTCTCGAAAAAGAGAAAATGGAGGATTTGTGACGATAATATCAGCTTCATCACGTAATTTTTTAACCTCTTCAGATCTAAAATCTCCGTCTCCCTCAAGATAACCAGAAAATTCTATATCATTAATATCAATAGTTCCAGAATTATCTTTATCATACTCTAGAACAAATAGTTTTCCCTTTGTACTGTGCTTCTCTTCATCATAATACGATGATCCAAGTTCGAACAGTGTCATCTGCTTATTTCCTGCACCTTTTGAATAAGATGTTGAAATTAATTTTTTTAAACCTAATCGTTCAAAGTTTGCTGCAAAATATTTTGTGAAGTTCGACCATTCTGGATCATCGCAAGGTAAAAGTACAGTTTTCCCGTTAAATACTTTGGGGTTGAAATCGATATAAGAATTCATTTCTCTTTCGATATCAGAGTATAAAGTATAGAATTCATCATTTTTATCACTCATTGCTGTATGTAGAGCAGAATTTTCAGCCATTTGTTCCCCTCTCTTTTATTAGGAAGTAAAAGATAAATACAAAATCGTTGTATTTAGTTTTAAAAACATATTCAAAATTCTTTATTTTATAACGAACGATTTGTTATGAAAATAAGGAATTTTGGATTTATATCGTTTAATCTTATATTAATTCCATGATATAAGTATATTTAAACGATTATAATTTAAGTAAGTATATTAAGTTATTCCTATTTCTTACCATTTCATTTTACATTATATCATTAATTAATAATTTTTTACTAGAGAAAATTTACTCAGAGGTAATTAAAAAAAGAAAGGACGACGCTAGTCCTTTCTCGATATCAGCATTCTATCTCACTATAGTTGATTCCAAAAGAGCTTTTCTTTTTGAATTTAATTAATTAACAAATTATACAGAGATAATTTTAACACAAACTACGTTAACAAGTAGCTACCATTAGCAAATGTAGCTAAATCCAACGCTGTAGTCGAATTTGCAAATCCTATGATATTAGCGTTCAAATCAGCTTTATGAACATCAGAATCTTTGCAAATTGTAGCGATGTTACTCCTAATAGGCTTCCACCAGTATTTTTTATTTATTTCATTCACTAAAGTAATTGTAATCAAAATTATAGTGGCAACTTTATGTATTACTATTTTGTTGCCATTACTATCTGTCGTAGTATACAAAAATTTATCTTTCCATTCATTACGTATTATAGGTTTGGTTTGTAAATTGATATCAATGATATTGGCATTGTGAGCACAGACATTCCTAGCAAAGTTTAAACATTTAAGCCACGATAACAACTCTTTGAATGAACAATTATAAAATTTTGCTAGTTCATTTTGATTTTTGGTACTCATGATTTTTATTAAGTGAACTAGCTCACCAAACATTAAAATTTCAGTTGCAATCCAAATTGTTGGGAATCCTTCAGTATTCAAATTTCTTTTATCGCCTAAATCTGAGAGGGACGATTTTTTTACCGTTTTAAGTAAATCCTTTTTAAAATAGAACTGTTCTTGCTCTAGTTCAAATTTTTTGTAATCTTTTTTATTTGCCCATTTATCAAATTCTAAATACCCATAAGCACCATATCTACTCCCTAAAATGAAAGAAATATTTCTTTTTATTGATATTTCTATTTTCTCAATGGCATGAAGAAGATTTATTCTTAAATTTTTGTTTTGATAATATCTTTTAACAATATCTTCAAATGTAATGTTGGAGTATTTCAATACAGGTACTTCACCGTACATTGTTATACTAGAATAAGGTCTAGCGAAATCTTTAAGCCTGTAATAACTAATGTGCTTAAGCTTCTCTAGGGCCTTAATTTTATCTGTTATAAAAACACCTCTTCTATAGAAGAGGTCGAGTTGGTCTTCGATTTTTAAAGATTTTGGTTCCATATATGCTCCCTAGGGTAAAATAAAAGCCCTCATGTCAGAACGTGTCTGCCTTAACGGAATGAGGGGATTGTCTTTACGTTTTTATTGTACAATATCCAATAATAGTTGTCAAATCACCACTCGTGACACAACATGTAGTAATTTTCAATGAAAACTTTATGTTTACAAATGAAAAAATCAATATATTGTGTTTTGCTGAATCTTTGATAAAAATAATTTTAATTTTTTGTACTTTTTTTATTCTATCAAATATCTATCTTAGACTTTAATTTATTTCATCGTCCCATAATTTAGGTTCATCAGGAAAAATATAGTCATGTGTCTTAAAATATTGCTCTCTTACTACATCTACCCATTTATTTATCATTTTTGCAGCTACTATAGAATCACCAGATGGATATACCATCAAAAGCAACCCCGTAAGTTGCGCTATTGTGATAGCAGAGTGTTCACCAGGTATTGTTAGTCCATAATCAGTATGTCCTACACTTATTTTCTCTTCCCCGTCCATTAGACCTAATCGATTAAATGTGCCTTGTGATGATGCATGTGTGACTTCATTAGAGATTCGATATGGTTGTTGCCATAATTCTGATGGGAAATTGGATTTTTTTCTGATATCGTCAAAACTTATATATCTCTTTTTAGGACTAAATTCACCGCAAGCTCTTGCCCATTCATAACGATCTTCTGTATTATGTGATGAAATATAAGCTTCAGCAACTTCCTCTCCATATTCTGAAATAAACGACGCAATAATATTTAATTCGTAGAGTGAACGCCATCTAGAATACGCACCATCAGCAAATCCATTTTTCATTAAAGTGATTATCTCTAAAAATTGTTGTAGACCTCTTCCGTGTATGTATTTTAAGGCTGTGTATTTATGAATAGATTTTTCTCTCTCCTTGTTATCAATTTTATTTACATAATCAGAATAATCTTTTACAGATTCAAGAACCATCATATACATGGTCTCAGATGTAGCAAACGCATTAGACCACTTTTGCTCTATTCTTGCAATTATTTCTGTTTCCTCTCCTCTAAACAGTAACGTATTCTCATGCATTATCATCTTAGCATCGCTTACCATTTGATTTGAAGTGTCATTAATCATTTCTAGATATAATCCTGAAAAATCAGCCTTTTCATATTTTTCATAAAATTTATCAATTTCAGATTGATTTTTTAATTCTTTTACATGTTCTACGAGAATTTCTTTTAGTGTATCTTTAAAAAACTGTCCAAATTTATCGGCCATTATAGCTCCTACCTTTTTAATAATTTATACATAGTATTTATTGCAATAATCTTCTAGTCTAAAAGAAAATAAATTAGAAAATCTTGTATTTTACGTTTAGAAATAGCGCATCATCTATCATTAATTATACCATCAACAAAATAAAAATCTATATCTTGTGTTAAGTAGGAACATAAATAAGTTTCAAAAAATGTACAATTGAACCACCACTTCTTCTGCTGTTACTTGAGTAAAAAATGTACAAATCAATTTCTTAGATTTGAGGATATTATGTACTAGAAAACATACAAAATACCGCCTCAGAATAATGTACAAAACAAAAATAAAGTACATTTCTTGAAGGATGTACTTTATGCTTCTAATTCAGTTGTATCAATGGTTTAGCTCATGTTAAGTCAATTGTACATAAACTTTTAGTTTTTAAACTAGTTAGCTAATCTCTTACTTAATTTAAATCAGACTTTTACTTTCTATTTTGGATTTTCCATAAGGTCTCCTAACTTCATATTGAATATAGGACTCCTGAATTACTTCGATAAAAAAGTTAACTACAGAAACAACGAAATTAAATTTGTTTTTTGCGTTAAAATGATGCGCACATTTAGAATAAAACAAGTATTAAACTTACTACAAGTTTAACATAGCGAAAAAGAGGTGTAAAGAATAAATACTCTGAAAAGCTTGTATACATTTTAGATTCGTGCACAATTATGTAAATATTGTAAAACAATTTCAAAATGTGGTAGACTAGATATGAATTTTGATGGACGATAATTAGGTCAGAGAAAAGGTTACAGATGGAAAAATTAGTTTTTATCGGAATGCTAGTGTTCTTGGCATTTGTGTTTATTGGAATATTGTTTTGGCTGCGTTTTAGAATGAAGAACACCTTTGAGAACGGTGTTCCAGTGTACGATGCCCCAGCAAATAATCAGACTAGGACGAGTAAGCTAAGCGCAGGAGAGTATGCAGTGCACATAATTTTAATACTAATTAGCGCTGTAATTGCCTTTAAGGTCATGAGCATGTTCCGTCATGGGGCGGCGCCAATTGGTGCTGCTATAATCACGCCTTCTATAATGTCGCTTTTCAATGCACGAAGGAGGACCGGGAAATCTTGGATAGGTATCGTTGCAGTGCTTATGGTATTCGTGTTTTTGATGTTTGTATATATAATTATAGGTCTACCTGATAACGCACCTCCACTTAAAATTGACGGAACTGAAATTCATCTTACAGAGACTAAGATTTCGGATTTGATAGACAAGGAGTTTGAAATTTATGTGTCAAATGGTAGACATGATTATCCTAATTATAACGAGCTTTTGACAACGGGAAGCTATACTAAATACCAAGGAGCTGGGGTTAGCGTACCAAACGGCTTTAAGTCCTATGACTCAGCAGTTACGCGATCCACCTATCTTCTTGTAAAGAAGAATGTAGTTCTCGGATGTATAGGTGTTTACGGAGATAAGAGGAAGAGTACGGAGCTGAAGGACTGTGTAGTTACGCAGGTTTGCTTCGATTCTGAGTGCACAGCTGTTGCCAAAAAACATGGAATTTCATATAATATAGATGGTATAGATTTGCTAAAGAAGCTTGACGAAAACGAGTTCACGAAAGTATTTGGGAAAAAAATATGGCTGACTCCAAACGAGCCAAGAGATGAATATTTGGGTCATTATGGCGTGCAGTGGGGAGCAGGTAACAATGAATTCTTTTGGAATCATTATTTTATGAATTTAGACCTTGATTCGAATAATGATATAGTTAATTTTAATTTTAGTTCCAAGATTGCAGCTGAGCGATTGGAAAATTAGCAAGGATACTTAGATAAAATGAAAAAGAAAAAACGCTAAACAAGACAAAGTATGCCATTTATCTTCTTGTTGTCCATCTTATATGCATACTTTTCACTATAAGCAAAATAATGATACCTTCATGGGGACGCTGGTTAGAGACAACACGCTTTCTTTGGACAAGCTTTCCCATCTATGTATGTATACTAATAGCCATTTTTCCAATGGCATGTTTTTGGCCTTATTTGATTAGTGCAGATTTTAGGCCGGGTACATCAAAGACAATACTTGCGACTTTCGGCCTAATAGTAGGTAACGTGACTCTGATTTTGATATATACGACTATTTTGCACAAGGTATTATAGGTATAAAAAAATCCCTTTATAGGGATTTTTTGATTGCTTCAAGTAGCTCGTCATATTCTTCAAATGCTGGAACCTCTGGGTGATCCTTCTTGATTGATTCGGTGCTTCTAAACAAGAATCCTTGTGGGTGTCTCCTTGAAAGAAGTCGGTTTAATCGACGGTCAAGGCAGTTGATGACTTACTAGAAAATTGTTCTCAACCCTATGTTTTAGCTGATTTAGCTTATCTTAGCTATGAACTCAGAGAACAGTTGAAACAGAAAGGTTACCATCTTTGGATGCCTTTATGTCAAAAATATGGCAAGAGCTAAACAACATAATCATTGGAAACTAATGGCTATGAGACGGACTATTGAAACTCGATTTTCAGAACTTTGTGCTTTTTTTGATGTCGAACAAACACTAACTAGAGGCTTAACAGGATTGTAGTTGAGAATGGAGCAAATTGTACTGACTTATAATCTGAGATACTTTGAGATTAACTAGCACCACGAGTAAAAAATCTATATCTTACTATCAATAAGACCTTAAATGAGTAGCAAAAAATGTACAATTGAACCACTACTTCTTCTGCACCTATTAGAGTAAAAATGTACAAATCAATTCCTTAAATCAGATGATGTTATGAACTAGAAAACATACAAAATATCACCCCAGAATAATGTACAAAATAAAGTACACTCTTTAAAGAATGTACTTTATGCTTCAAATTCAGTTGTATCAATGGTTTAGCACTTGTTAAGTCAATTGTACATAAACTTTTAGTTTTAAAAAATTTTTCTAGAGCTAATTATTCTTAATTATGTACTTTATTTAAGTGAAAACTAGAAATTGTTCAAATGTACATTAACTTTTAGTTTTTCTATCAATGTTTAAATAACTTTTACATAAACTTATAATTTTCTCTAAAATCAATAAAATCCAAATCAACAAAGTGATTTGGATTTTTAACTCTCTATTAAATGTTCAAAATTATTCTAAATACTATTTAATAAGTTTTATACTTAACTTTGCTAGACATTACTAGATAACACGATGCAACAATAACAATAATTCTGATTAGATACATTCCGTAATGGTCGTCACTCATAGTCATTTGAGAAAATACATTAATCATTGAATGCGTCATCACACAAATCCAGAGATTTTTTGTTTTTAAATAAAGAGCTGAAAGAATAAACGAATTTGTCAGCAACCCAAATAAAAAAGGTACTATTTGAAGGATGGCTAGAGAACCATCTATATAAAAGAACAATAAATGCCAAATTGACCATATGATAAATGTTAAAATTGTCGCTTGAAAATAGTGGAACTTTTCTTGTAAAAGTGGCTGAAATACATATCTCCAACCAATTTCCTCCAAACCGCCAAATACAATAAACTTGAAAAACATCAGAAAAGGAAGATACCAGATAAATTGTACGATTTTCCCCCAAAAAATAGAAAAGAGAAATCAAGAATAATAAGAAAAAATGCTAATAAATAATGTTTGTAACTGGTCTGAATGTTAAAAAAATCTTTTATTATTTTCTTTAAGTCAATCTCATAATAGCAAATGGCAACAATGCTACCCCATAAGGCTGTAGAGATTCCACCAATCATTACTCCGAAAACATTTACTAGAACAGAATGAACGCCATAATAATTGCAGAAAAATACAACTAAACAAACTAATAATAATTGACTAAAAGTCCCAAATAAATAAACTGCAAGAGCTTTATTTCTACTCATAGCATCTTCCTTTAATTATTTAAAAATATCCTAAAAAATATATTTGTTACATAAATTATATTATGCAACAAATATATTCTATTATCTTTTTGTTCTTAAAAATACATAACTTTTTTTATGTTTTTATAGTAACAAATCTTTCACTTTCCCAATCTCGCTTTTTGGAATAACAAGATGGATCATATCTCCTAAATACATTCTTGTTGAACCGTTAACCGTCTTACGTTTTCCGTTATGAACTTGGGTTGTGATCAGAACGTTATGTGGTAAATTAAGTTCATGTACTTGCTTGCCTGCTATTTTATCAGAAACAGGAATTTCAATAAGAGTAACTTCTCCATCGTCACTTGCGGTTTCAGGTAACATTTTCTCCAGCATGGCTTCATATACAGGCGCTCCTTTAAGCAAATCCATAACGATGTAAGCAACAAGAGTTACCATCCCTAGAGGCATGAGATTACGGATATCTCCGACCATCTCAGTCACAAGAATCATAGCTGTCAAAGGTGCTTTTGAGATAGCACCAAAATACCCACTCATTCCAAGAATCACAAAGATAGGAAATTGCTGCTGGGTGGCGAGTCCAAGATTGACACAAATAACACCGACCAGAGCACCAAGTAAAGACCCTAAAGCTAAAATTGGTAAGAAAATACCACCTGGTAGTCCACTTCCGTAACTAATCATACTCCAGATAAAACGAATGATGAAGTAAACTAAGAGAATTTGGAAACTATAATCTTGTTCTGTTAAGGATAAGACAACCTGATTGCCCCCACCAAGTATTTGAGGTAGGAATATTCCCACAGGAATAATCAGGATAAAAGCAAAAATTGGATGATAAGCTTTGTCAATGTGAACCTTTTTCCCAATCCAATCATAAACTTTGCCGACATTCAGAACCGCTTTCTCATAAAGAAAACCTGAAAAACCAAGAAAAATCCCCATAAGCAGATAAATCCAATACTGACTCAAACTCATGAGAGGGATATTATCTGGCATATCCAGAACGGGTGTCAAGCCAAAGATAAGAAGAGAAACAAAGTTTGCTACTAGACTAGCAGCTAAGGTAGAAACCCAGAAGAATCGTGAAAAATGGTGATAAACTTCTTCTACTACAAATAATAACCCCGCAATCGGTGCGTTAAAGGCTGCAGCAAGTCCAGCAGCAGCTCCGCTAGCAATCAAAGAACGCTCCTCAACAGGGCTAGAATTGAGCCATTTAGCAATTCCTTTTCCTCCAGCGGCACCTAGCTGAATACTGGGACCTTCACGACCGAGCATAAGCCCACTCGCAATGGCCAAGATACCTAGAATGTATTTCTTCCAGAGGACACTCCACCAGTTGAGAGACATGAGACCTTTTAACTCCGCTTCAACTTGAGGAATACCAGAACCTTTGATATCTTTTTCTGAACGTGTTAATTTGGCACTAAGTAAGCAAATGAGGATATAAAACAATAAAACAATCAATAGATTCCATATCAGATTCTCTTGGTCTTGATAAAATCCTTGAACGATATGAAAGCCTTTTTCGATCAAAAATCGAAATGATCCCACAATAATTCCTACGACTAATCCGACAATAATACCTCGCCCTACTTGAGCTAAGATCGTACTGGACGCGAAGGCAAATTCTTTCTTGGAACTAAGTGTTTCCGAGTGCTCCTCCATAGTTGCTTCCTCTCAATTCTTTTCTTTACTTGACGCAACAAGTGTTTTAACGGGTTCAAAACTAGTGCGATGAATGGGTGTAATACCCTGCTTATCTATACCTTCTAGATGTTTAGCGGTTCCATAGCCAGAGTTTTGACCAAAATCATAACCTGGGAATTCTTGGTCATAGTTTGCCATGATCTTATCTCTCGTAACCTTAGCAACGATAGATGCCGCTGCAATAGACAGCGAGTTAGCATCTCCTTTAATGATGGATGTCTGAGAAATCGGCAAATCCAACTTCATAGCATCAATCAAAAGATGTTCTGGCTGAGGTTCAAGTTGCGAAACAGCTTCCTTCATAGCTAGTTTTGTCGCTTCATAGATATTGACTTGGTCAATGACATGATTGTCCATAATCCCAATACCGATTGTTAGGGCATTCTCTTTGACAGCCTGAAAAATCTCCTCGTGTTTTTTCTTAGGAATTTTTTTGCTGTCATTTAAACCTTTTATTTTACAATTTTTGGGAAGAATGACTGCCGCAGCAACAACAGGTCCGGCCAAAGGACCACGTCCAACCTCATCTACACCAGCAATTAGGGATGTCCCTTTACTATATAGATCTTTTTCATAGCGAAGCATGCCTTCTAAGCGGAGATTTTCATCCATTTCTGCTTGGATGGCCTTTTTACGCTTTTCAATTTCCTTTTGGACACCTGAACGAGAATCTTTTTCAAATTCCTTAAATAAGGGACTTTCAAGTTCTCTTATTTTTGCTAATTCTTCTTTGATTTCTTTAATCGTTGTCATTGAGATCATCCAATGTATCTAAGGTATAGTTACCAAGTTTTCCATCACGAACTTCTTTGACAAAAAGGTTGTAAAAACGGTCGTAATCATCACGAAAACCTAGGATGCGAGTCATATTCATAATGATTTCTGGAGCTTCATCGTTCAGATTCATTTGTTTAAAACGTTCTTGAAGCTTCTCGGGGTAATGTGTTTTAAAGTAATTGAGACCGAAAATCGTTACCTCATCCATTGGAAGTAACTGATCCTTGATGGCTCCCGTAAGTGCAAGTTTAAGGGCGACGGTTTCATCTTCAAATTTTGGCCAGAGAATTCCTGGAGTATCCAAAATTTCTAAATCCTTATTGGTTTTAAGCCATTGCTGGCCTTTTGTCACACCAGGCTTGTTTCCAACTACGGCAATTTTCTTACCAGCCAAACGGTTCATCAGAGTTGACTTTCCTGCGTTTGGAATCCCAATAATCATTGTACGTAAGGTCTCAATTTGAATACCACGTTCTTTTTGACGAGCAATCTTATCAGCCATGAGTTTCTTTGCAGCATCGGTCACGACTTTTACCGTAATTTGCTCTTTAGAGTTGATAGCAAGCGTTTGAATTCCTTGCGATTCAAAGTGCTGACGCCACTCTTTTGTTAATGCTGGGTCTGCAAGGTCTGCCTTGTTCAGAATCAATAGTCTTGGTTTGTCCCCGATGATTTTAGTCAGCATTGGATTTTGGCTAGACAAGGGCAAGCGTGCATCCACTAAAACTGTCACAAAATCAACAAATTTTAAATTTTCCTGGACTTGACGTCTTGCTTTTGACATATGGCCAGGAAACCATTGAATAGTCGCCATTTTATTTCCTTTTCTTCATACAAACTTATTTCATAAAATATAGATGATTACTGACTATTTTACCATATTTTGGCTATTTTTGCAGGTGAATTGTATCTTCAAAAAAGGGAAATCCCCCTTTGCCAAGAGGAAAAGAGGGAAAAATTTTTATTGATGAACAGCTTGCGCTGCAGTAATTAGAGTTAGTTTGTAGACATCATCAGAGTTACATCCACGTGAAAGGTCATTTACTGGTTTGTTAAGGCCTTGCAAAACAGGTCCAACTGCAGCAAATCCACCAAGACGTTCTGCCATCTTGTAACCAATGTTACCTGCTTCAATACCAGGGAAGATGAAGACATTAGCTTGTCCAGCTACATTACTTCCTGGAGCTTTAAGAGCTGCAGTTTCCGGAACGAAGGCAGCATCGAATTGTAATTCACCATCAATTTCAAGGTCTGGACGCAATTCGTGTGCGATTTTAGTTGCTTCAACAACCTTATCAACACTTTCACCAAAACCTGAACCTTTAGTTGAGTAGCTAAGCATAGCAATCTTAGGTTCAATACCGAACATTTTAGCTGTGATAGCTGAGTTAATAGCAATTTCAGCTAGAGCATCAGCATCGGGGTTGATGTTGATCGCACAGTCACCGAACAAGTAACGCTCAGTGCCACGGACCATGAGGAAGGCACCTGATGTACGGCTAACATTTGGACGAGTCTTGATAATTTGAAGAGCTGGACGAACAGTTGAAGCTGTTGAGTGAATAGCACCTGAAACCATACCATCTACTAAGCCCATATAAACTAACATAACACCAAAGTAGTTCACATCATTGATAAGTACTTCTCTCGCTTCTTCTTCTGTCATTTTTCCTTTACGACGTTCAACAAGAGAAGCTACCATTTCTTCAAATTGTGGGTAATTTTCTGGATTAATAACTTCGTAGCCGTCTGTAATTCCTTCAATTTCAAGATAAATTTTAATCTTTTCAGGGTTTCCTAATAGTACAGGGATAACTTCTGTTTCTTTTACCAAACGCTTGGTTGCTTGTAGAATACGTGGTTCTTCACCTTCAGGTAAGACGATGCGTGCATTTTTACCAACTAGGTTGGCTTTCAAACTTTCAAAAACTTCCATGAGTTTTGACTCCTTTTAAGATAAATTATTATTTGATAACTGTGTTATAAGTGTGTTGAAATCATCCGGCAGTGGGCATTCCAGCTCTAACTGCTCTTCTAAGAAAGGATGATAGAACGATAAGTAATGACAATGAAGAGCTTGGCGTTCTATGCCATGATCTAGGCTTCCCCCATAAAGGTCATCTCCCAGCAATGGAAACCCTATATGCGAGAAATGTACTCGAATCTGATGAGTTCTACCCGTGTGAAGACGAATATCGACTAGATGGATATCCCCATAAGATTCCACAATTTGATAGGAAGTGTGAGCATATTTTCCACCCTTTGCTACTCGCCTTGTAATGATGGAATCTTCATCTCGAGCTATTGGTGCTATGATTTCTCCCTGAGGTTCCAGATACCCATTTCCCTTGACTAAAGCGAAATACCGCTTTTCAATTGCTTTTTTTTGCAACTGCTTGTCTAATCTGGCATGCGCATAGCCATGTTTAGCAAAAAGCATCAATCCAGAAGTATCTCTATCAAGTCGTGTCACAATGTGAACCTGCTGATTCTCATAGTTTTGTTTTACATAGTAGCCTTTGATAAAGTTGGCAATGGTATTAGAATGATTGACACTAGGAATTGATGCAACTCCAAATGGTTTGTTGATAATCAAGAAATGATCATCTTCAAATAGAATCTCTAGAGGATAATCAATTGCTTCAAGTGTCTCGAATCCTTCCTCTGGCGGAATATCAATGACGACTTCATCTCCGATATCTAAGAGATAGGTTGCATTCTGCGGATGCCCGTTTACTCGAATATCACCACCTCGAAACTTAATCTTGGCAAGTAAGCCTTTTGAAACTTCATGTTTTTTCAAAAAAGTTTTGACCTTGACATGTTCGTCGGCAATAAACTGAAACCTCATTCGTCCACCTCACCAATAAAGGCATCTTTAACACGATTCCAAAAACTAGTGTGGCTTGGCGTGGCTACAAAATGAATCTTGTGGTGATCAATCTGATACTCTATTTTCTCAATATTTCGGAAAGAATAAATACTATTATCGATTGAGATTGTGTGATAGTCATTTCGTGTTGGTATCAATTCAATCTTGTCTTTTTTTGGAACAATAATTGATGAACCAAGCGTGCGGTAGATTCGGTTGTTCAAACTAGCAATTTCAGCCAATTGTAGGGCCTCTATGGTCGGGTGCAGTACTGCTCCACCAAGTGATTTATTATAAGCAGTACTTCCAGTCGGCGTTGAAACTGTTAGGCCATCACCACGAAAGCGTTCGAAGGGAACATGGTTAATAATGACATCAGCAACCATAGTTCGATCCGCTCGACGAATGCTAGCTTCATTTAGTGCTCGGAAAGACTTGACTTCACCATTTTCGAGAAATATTTTGACACTTAAGAGTGGATAAGACACTTGAGCACCATTATCCAACTGTAAATTTGTAACCAATTGGTCCAACTCAAAATCACGATAATCCGTATAAAAGCCTAAATGTCCTGTATGAACCCCAACAAAACGAACCTTATCCAGTTGGTTTTCATACTTATGAAAAGCAGACAACAACATCCCATCTCCACCAATAGAGACGACGATATCTGGATTTTTATCATTCAGGATAAAATTATTCTTTTTTAATCGTTCTTTTAACTCGAATAGAACTTTCTGACTCTGAGGCTTACGGTTGGCAATTAGGTCAATTCGTTTACCTGTATTCTTCATCGGTATCGTCACTGTTTCCTACCCCGTCATTTAACTTTCTGTGCAAAGGATCAAAGAGCGCTTGTGCTTCCTGGATATCAGCACGTATTTTACTCATTTCTTCGTCTAGCTGATGTGAAATTCTGGCTGTAATCTCAAGTCTTTCTTTGATTTCCTCTGGGAAATCTCCTTGATATTTATAGTTGAGTGAATGTTCGATTGTAGCCCAAAAGTTCATAGCCAAGGTACGAATTTGAATCTCAACTAGAATGGTTTTTGCACCGTAAATCGTATCAACCATATACTCAATAATCACATGGTAAGAACGATAACCCGAAGCCTTTCGATGAGTTATGTAATCACGTTCTTGAACAACTCTCATATCCTGTCTTTTACGAAGGATAGAAACAACTTCATTTACGTCGTCTACGAATTGAACCATGACACGTAAACCTGCAATATCTTGCAAATCCTGTTCAAGTGTGTCATAGCCAATACCCCGGCGTGCCATTTTCTCTTTGATACTTTCAATCGGTTTAACCCGACCCGTGACAAACTCGATTGGAGAATGTCGGTTTTGTTTTCTGTATTGTTTTCGGATTCCTCGGAGTTTTATTTTTAATTCTCCGACAGCTTGAATGTAAGGATCTAAAAATTCTTCCCATTCTGTAATCATATAACTCTTACGTCCAATTCTCTATGCAGTTTAATTTATCTAGTTTTTGATTTTCTCATGAAAATCATATACAATAAATACAATGCTTATTATACCATAAATCGCTTTCAAATATAAAGAAAAGGTTGCAAAAATGAAACATTTAGAAATTGAAATGAAAACACTTCTCAGTGAAGAAGAATATGATCGATTGCTAGCTCAATTTTCAGAAGTCACTCCTGTTACACAAAAAAATTACTACCTAGATTCGCCTGATTTTTACCTTCGCCAGCATAAAATCGCTATGCGAATACGTACTTTTGAAAATAGTGCCGAATTAACCATTAAGATTCCTCAAAAAGTTGGAAATATGGAATACAATCAATCCCTTACTCTTGAGGAAGCTAAATATTGTCTTGAAAATTGTAAACTTCCTCAGGGGTTGATTTTGGAAGAACTAAAAAGCCGTGGACTTTCAACAAGTGGTTGGGTGGTTTTAGGTTGCCTAACTACTGTTCGTTACGAAAAAGAAACAGCAATTGGGCTCATGGCGCTTGACCAAAGCCGCTACTTTGATATTGTAGATTATGAACTAGAGCTAGAAGTTGAAAATGGTGACCAAGGAAGTCTTGATTTTCAGGAGTTTTTACAAGCCAATGATATCCATTACAAGAAAGCTCCTTCTAAATTAGTGAGATTTATAGAAAATATGAAAAAAAACTGAAATTATCTTCTTTTTTTGATAAAATAGAAGAGATAAAAAATAATAGAATCTGTGAAAGAAAACACTTTCCTTTGAAAATGTTTTTTCACCGATTCACTTAATTTATAGAGGACGGTTTATCAATGTCAGATACAAAAAATATGAAGCTTTTTTCTCTTTCATCCAATCATGAAATAGCTCAAAAAATTGCAGATGCTGCAGGTGTTCCACTTGGAAAGTTGTCATCACGTCAATTCTCCGATGGCGAAATCCAAGTTAACATTGAAGAAAGTGTACGTGGATATGATGTTTACATCATTCAGTCTACTTCTTATCCAGTTAGCAATCATTTAATGGAACTTTTAATCACAGTCGATGCTTGTGTCCGCGCCAGTGCAAATACAATTAATGTTGTCATGCCCTATTTTGGTTATGCACGTCAAGACCGTATTGCTTCTTCTCGAGAACCTCTTACGGCTAAACTTGTTGCAAATATGTTAGTAAAAGCTGGGGTTAGCCGTGTATTGACACTGGACCTTCATGCTGTTCAGGTACAAGGTTTCTTTGATATTCCTGTAGATAACCTCTATACAATTCCGCTATTTGCTAAACACTACATTGATAAAGGTTTAACTGGTCCAGATGTGGTTGTTGTCAGCCCTAAAAACTCAGGTGTAAAACGTGCTCGTAGCCTTGCTGAATACCTTGATGCTCCGATTGCTATCATTGACTATGCTCAAGATGATTCTGAACGTAGCCAAGGTTACATCATCGGAGAGGTTGAAGGTAAGAAAGCAATTTTAATCGATGACATTCTTAATACAGGCCGTACTTTCTCAGAAGCTGCTAAAATTTTGGAACGCGATGGTGCTACTGAAATTTACGCGGTATCCAGCCATGGATTGTTCGTCAACGGTGCTGCAGAGTTGTTGGATGCAGCTAATATCAAGGAAGTCTTGGTTACAGATTCTGTATTGACAGAAAGTAAAAAGCCTAAGAATGTACAATATATTACCGCAAGCGAACTAATTGGTGATGCCATGGTTCGTATTCATGAAAGAAAACCAGTTAGTCCACTATTTAAATTTAAATAGAAATTAGGTGAGTTTTTGATTTATTTAGATAATGCTGCTACGACACCCATGTCATCTGCAGCTATCTCAGCAATGACTCAAGTCATGCAGGAGACTTATGGCAATCCTTCTAGTATTCATGGTCATGGGCGTCAAGCAGGAAAATTATTACGTGAAGCCCGTCAAGAGTTAGCAGGTATACTAGGTACAAAGCCCCAACACATTTTCTTCACATCTGGTGGTACAGAAAGTAATAATACTGCTATTATCGGCTACTGTCTTCGTCATCAAAATCGCGGAAAACACATTATTACTACTGCTATCGAACATCACGCTGTGCTTGAGCCAATTGAATATCTGGTGGAAAATTTTGGGTTTGAAGTGACTATTTTAAAACCCGACGACAATCATGAAATCACTGCAGATCAAGTCAAAAATGCACTGCGTGAAGATACTATTCTCGTTTCAACTATGTATGTTAACAATGAAACAGGTACTCTTTTACCAATCGCTGAAATTGGTCAGATTTTAAAAGTCCATTCAGCTGCTTATCATGTAGATGCTGTTCAAGCTGTCGGGAAGCTAGAGATTCTTCCTGAAGAACTAGGGATAGATTTCCTCAGTGCTTCTGCTCATAAATTTCACGGTCCAAAGGGTATCGGTTTCCTATACGCTGCTTCTACAGATTTTGATCCTTATCTACATGGTGGAGATCAAGAACAGAAAAAAAGAGCAGGGACAGAAAACCTTCCCGCAATTATAGGTATGGTTGCAGCTCTTAAGGACGATATAGATCATCTAGAGGCTAACTTTAATAAAGTTCAAAAACTACAGAAAGTTTTTCTAAATGAAATGGCTGAATCAACCTATTATCTTAATCAAGGTAAAGAGCAACTCCCTTATGTCCTAAATATCGGATTTCCGGGACAACGCAACGATCTACTACTACTTCGTTTAGACCTTGAAGGTATTTCTATTTCAACAGGTTCTGCTTGTACAGCTGGTGTTGTTCAGGTCAGTCATGTTCTTCAAGCCTTCTACGGAGAAGAATCTCCTCGCTTACACGAGTCTGTACGTGTCAGCATTTCACCTCAAAATACAGAACAAGAAATGATAACTCTTGCTAAAACTCTTAAAAATATCATCGGAGGATAAACTTAATGGCATTTGAGCAAACGATTAAACTTAAAAATTGTCGTTACGAATACACACTTAGTCCAACTGTTAAAAAATTTACGCTTAAAGATAATACTTTTTTTGAAACTAAAGTTGGGAACTATGAATTAACGCGTCTACTTGAAAAAGTTCCAAATAGCGGAGAAGGATTCCAACTTAAGATTATCATCAACAAAGACTTAACTGGTGTAAAAATCAATATCACTGATAAATTTGGTCTACGTTTAGTTGATATCTTCAAATCAGAAGAAACTCATATCCACCAAGAGAAATTTTACTTTTTGATGGATAGCCTGGTTGAACGTGGCGTATTTACAAAAAGCGAAAGATAGAAGGTCATTATGTTTCGATTAACTTACAAGGACTCCTATCAAGTAGAGCGTGTGCAAGAATATGAAGACTATGAAGCTCTTATGCTCTCTCTATCGGGTTGTGTAACTCTCCCTGATACTACTCATATTACTTCATTAACACATGATGGAGTTGAAATCTATCAAGGGCTTCTAGGTAACCTCTACCGCTTTTTAAGGACTTACCACGAAACGAAGATAAACTAAGAATTTTCTTAGTTTTTTTCGTTATTGTTGCAATTTTCACAAGCTTTCTATAAAATAGTAGATAGAAAGGTTGTGATTTTGTGAAAGAAAAACAGTCTGCTATTCCTAAAGCAACAGCAAAGAGACTTTCTCTCTATTACCGTATTTTTAAAAGATTTAATGCCGAGAAAATTGAAAGAGCTAATTCCAAACAAATTGCAGAAGCGATTGGAATTGATTCTGCCACTGTTCGTCGTGACTTCTCTTACTTTGGCGAACTTGGACGTCGTGGATTTGGCTATGATGTCAAAAAGCTTATGAACTTTTTCGCTGATCTTTTAAATGATAATTCTATTACCAATGTTATGCTGGTAGGTATTGGAAATATGGGGCATGCCCTCCTCCACTACCGCTTTCATGAGCGTAATAAAATGAAAATCATCATGGCTTTTGACCTAGATGATCATCCTGAGGTTGGTACAAAGACACCCGACGGTGTTCCAATCTATGGAATCTCTCAAATAAAGGATAAAATTAAGGATAGTGATGTTAAAACTGCTATTCTTACTGTTCCTAGTGTTAAATCTCAAGAAGTTGCGGAACTTTTGGTTGATGCTGGTATCAAAGGTATCCTCAGTTTTTCTCCTGTTCACCTACATCTTCCTAAAGACGTAGTTGTTCAGTATGTCGATCTTACTAGCGAACTTCAAACCCTCCTCTATTTCATGCGAAAAGAGGATTAGAAAGCGAATTGATTTATGAAAAAACCAGTTATTGGGATTACAGGAAACGAAAAAGCCCATCCAGACGATGAGCTTATGATGAGTTATGCTGCCAAAGGCTTTGTTGAAGGAGTTAAGGAAGCTGGAGGTATCCCCATTATCCTACCAATTGGTGATGAAGAAATGGCCGGTTACTACATTAGTTTAATTGATAAACTTATTCTAACTGGTGGACAAAACGTTGACCCTGAATACTATGGTGAGCCAAAAGCTATTGATAGCGACGATTACCACCTTCAACGCGATATTTTTGAGTTAGCCCTCATTAAAGAAGCAATCAAGCAAAAGAAACCTATTTTTTCTGTCTGTCGTGGTACTCAGCTCTTTAACGTAGCCATGGGTGGGTCTCTTTATCAAGATATCGAAGATCATTGGCAAGATACTTCCGCTGAATACACCACTCAGCGGCTTGTCACCGAACCAGATACTATTCTAAGAGAAATCTATGGAGAAATCTCTCATATCAATTCTTTCCACCATCAGAGCATCAAAGATTTAGCCCCTAATCTTAAGGTTGTAGCACATGATCCTAAAGATGGTATTATCGAAGCTGTAACAACTACGGACGGCTTCCCTTATCTTGGTGTTCAATGGCATCCTGAATTTCTCTTTGAAAATCGCCCCAAAGAGAAAACACTTTTCGACTATGTCGTCAATGAATTGTAAAACCTGTATCATATACAGGTTTTTTATACCAGATCCGTCTTCTCGCGGTAACTAAAATAATCAGAATGAGAGACAATTAAATGATCCAATAAGACCAATCCCATTAATTCGCAGGCTTCTTTAACAAGCTTCGTAACATGGTCATCATTAGGGCTAGGAACTACTGCTCCTGATGGATGATTATGAACCAGAATCACAGATGTTGCCATATGCTTCAAAGCGTAGTGGAGAATTTCTCTGGGTTCAGCAATGCTTCTCGTGGCAGACCCGATAAAAATAGTCTGCTGGTGAATGATTTGATTTTGAGTATTCAGATAGAGCGCCACTAGGTGCTCTTGTTTTTTATCTCCAAGCTCAGACTGCATCTTTTTAGCTAATTTACGACTGCTAAGAATACTCTCCATTTCCACTGTTTCCCTTTTATGGATACGGTAGCCTAATTCAATAACGGCTTGCAATTCGATAGCCTTAACACGTCCAATACCCGATAGAGTCTGCAATTCCTGTAGACTCATTCTTTTGAGGTCAGTTAAACATGTCAGCTGATTTAAGACCTTCTGCGCTATTTCAAAAACATTAGCCTGTTTTGTGCCTGTCCTTAGTAATATTGCCAGTAATTCTTGGTTGCTAAGTGCTTCTACTCCTTCTTTGACTAGTCTCTCTCTTGGTAAAAGCGAATCTTCTTGAAATGAAATACTATACATAAAAATCCTCCTCACTTTATTATTCGTGAGAAGGATGCTTAATTTCATAAAAACTAGTTATTTTCAGATTTTTTCAAGTGCAATACGCAAATCTTCAATCAAATCATCGACATTTTCCAGTCCAATTGATAGACGAATTTGATTTTTAGTTACTCCTGCTGCTTCTAGATCAGAGTCAGACAATTGAGCATGCGTTGTAGTTGCCGGATGAACGACCAATGATTTGGCATCTGCTACGTTTGCAAGGTTTGAAAAGATTTCTAAGCTATCAATCACTTTACGTGCTTCTGCTTCTCCACCCTTAACGTGGAAGGTAAAGATAGAACCAACACCTTTTGGTAAATATTTCTCCGCCAATGAATGGTAAGGGCTATCAGCTAATTTTGGATAATTAACTTTTTCAACTTTTGGATGGTTCACAAGGAAATCAACAATTTTTTCAGCATTTTGAACATGACGTTCAACACGGAGAGATAGTGTTTCAAGACCTTGTAGGAGCAAGAATGAGTTAAATGGTGAAAGGGCAGCTCCCATATCGCGAAGCAATTGCACGCGAGCAGCAACGATGAAGGCTGCAGCACCTACATCACGAGTATAGCTTAAATTATGGTAGCTTGGATCTTCATTGACGAATTGAGGGAATTTCCCTGAAGCTGCCCAATCAAACTTGCCGCTATCAACAATGACACCACCAATAGTTGTACCGTGTCCACCGATAAATTTAGTTGCCGAGTGAACTGAGATATCTACACCGTGTGAAAAGACATTAATGAGATATGGTGTTGCAAAAGTATTATCAGAAACTAAAGGAATTTGATGTTTATGAGCAATTTCAGCAATTTTTTCGATATCAGGAATGTTGATAACTGGATTGCCCAAAGTTTCAATCAAAACAAGTTTGGTATTGTCTTTAATCGCTGCTTCCACTTCTTCTAAATGATTGATATCAACAAAAGTTGTGGTGATTCCGTATCGAGGAAGAGTTTCTTTCAAAAGGTTAAAGGTTCCACCGTAGATTGTTGAAGCTGCAACAACATGATCACCTGCATGAGCAAGTCCAAGGATAGTATAAGTAAGAGCTGCCATTCCAGAAGCTGTGGCAAGTGCACCTACTCCGCCTTCTAGTGCTGCAATACGCTCTTCAAAGGCTGAAGTTGTTGGATTGGTAATACGAGTATAGATATTTCCAGCTTTTTGAAGGGCAAAAAGGTCTGCACCCTCCTGTGTATTTTCAAATACAAAAGATGTTGTTTGATAAATAGGGACAGCACGAGACTTGGTAGTAGTATCTACCACTTGCCCTGCATGCAATTGAAGAGTTTCAAATTTAAATTCACGAGTCATCATCAGACCTCCAAAGATTTCAGTAAATTAATTGTATCATCTATGGCAGTCAGTTACAAATACAACTTTGTTATATATTGGCATAAGCAATAGCTATGGCATATATTAGAATTGAAAAACTTTTTTCAGATAGTTTAAAAAGTTTGTATTCGCTATTTCTATACTTTATAATGGATAAAAAGGAGAAGACTATGTCAGAAATTACACATGAAATTGATTCAAACTTCGCTGGTCGTTTAAATATTTTACGTGCTGGTGTGCTCGGAGCCAATGACGGGATCATTTCCATCGCTGGAGTTGTTATCGGGGTTGCCAGTGCAACCAGTAATATCTGGATAATCTTTCTTTCAGGTTTGGCTGCCATCTTAGCGGGTGCCTTCTCTATGGCTGGAGGTGAATATGTTTCAGTATCCACTCAAAAAGACACTGAAGAAGCCGCTGTAGCCCGTGAACAATTACTTTTGGATAAGGATATCGAGGCCGCAAAGAAATCTCTTTATGCTGCTTATCTTCAAAATGGTGAGTGTGAAACTTCAGCTCAACTTTTAGTCAATAAAGCTTTTCTTAAAAATCCACTTAAAGCCTTAGTTGAAGAAAAATACGGAATCGAGTATGAAGAGTTTACAAATCCTTGGCATGCTGCAGCATCTAGCTTCGTCGCTTTTGTTCTTGGTAGTTTACCACCAATGCTTTCCATTACCATCTTTCCAAATGACTATCGAATCCCTGCTACTGTTTTTATCGTTGCGATTTCTCTATTGATTACAGGTTATACCAGTGCCAAACTTGGGAAAGCCCCAACTAAAACAGCTATGATTCGTAACCTTTGTATCGGTCTTTTAACCATGGGAGTGACCTATCTATTGGGTCAGTTGTTTAGTATTTAAGATAAAAATTGATGCTGAGCAAAAACTAGATTAAAAATAAAACCACACAGTGATTTCAAGCTTGAATAGCATCAAGCCGAAAGAAATACTGTGTGGTTTTTGAATAGTAGCCTTTTAGAGTCTAAACTACTGGCCAATTTTGCTAGATTTATAGTCGTGAAGGTGAATCCTAACTCTGTTTAAATGGCTTATTTGCCTCTAATACTCAATGAAAATCAAATAGCAAACTAGGAAATTAGCCACAGGCTGTACTTGAGTACATCAAGGCGACGCTAAAGCAGTTTGAATTTGATTTTCGAAGAGTATTAATTATAAACCATGGCATGAGAAAGGTATTCTGTAAGAAAAAACTGCACTGGTCCTCTGAAAAATCAAATGATGCAACAACTGCTCAATTATTGATAAACATAAATTGATGATGCGATGGACCTAACTTTGTATACACACGATGCAAATAAGTAAAATGAATGTCATTGTCTTCTTCAGGACTATTTGTAAGTTTTATCAACTAAAAAGCGCGATTATCAAGATAAGATATTAGAATTAAAAATTGACTTTTTTCTATCAAAACAGGCAAATAAATCGCAATCACTTACTTTTTTCTTTAAAAGATTCATATAATTTTTTATAGAACTCTTTTATATCTTTTTTCTGAGAATTCAACTCTTCTTTACCATAGTCAAAATTTGCTACTACAAATCCCTCGTCAGCATCAGAAAAAGTAAAAAATTCTATTTCAATGAGTTTATTATGCTTAGAGTCCTCTATAGTGTCTCCTAAATTATTATTAAATCGCTTCACTTCTTCTTCACGAACTCCGAACCCCATAGCAGCTCCATTTGCAATGATGTTTGAAAATACTTCTTCTGAAGACGCTACTTCTTTTACAGTTATGAAGTATGTAGCTTCTTCTGTTTCTACTTCTTTCACTTTATTCCATTTTTCTGTATCACTAGAAGAAACCGTATAAACTGTTAACTCCAGTGTTGGTTTATTAGTATTTTCTTTTATGATCATTTGTTTTCCAAAGAAGAAAATACCAAGTAGCCCAGCTACAAAGATCAAAGCAATATAAATTATCTTTTTCATACATTATCCCCTATATCTTTCATATCAATGATCACATCAACTTTGTTATAGACAGCTGGATCATGAGTTGCTATAATAACATATTTGTCTTCATCTCTTTCATTTAATAATAAACGAATAATTTCTTTTCCAATCTCACCATCTAAAGCTCCTGTAGGTTCATCTGCTAAGATAATTTTACGTGGTTTCATTAACATTCTGGCAATAGCTACACGTTGAGCCTGCCCTCCAGACAATTCATATATTTTTTGATGTAAATAGTCGCTCGACAGTCCTACTTTTTCAAGTACATCAGTTATTATTTTTTTGTCTTTAGTGATAAGTTTCAAATTATCATATACTGTTTTGTTCTCTATTAAAGAATAATTCTGAAATACATATCCAACAGTATTTTTAAAGAAGGTTCTTTCTTTTATCTTCCAAATATCCTGTTCATCAACTAAAACATTCCCACTATCAATTTTTTCTAATCTTCCTATAATATTAAGAAGAGTACTCTTACCAGAGCCAGAACCTCCAATCAATGCATAGCTTTTTCCAGATTCAAATCTTAAATTTAAGTCTGTAAAGATCTTTTTTGAGCCGAAACTTTTTGAAACGTTCAAAAGGTCAATTGTCATGTTTCATCTCCTTTTAAAATTTTAGTATAGCTTTCAGATAATTTTCTAAAACTCATGATTATTGACAACATCAAAACCAGCAGAGAAGCAAGACCAATATATAGCAGCTCTATTTGCCCTGTCATAAGAAATGTAAATAGAATAACCATTGTAATAGTCATCATAAAGTACTTGAGACTTGAAATTGCTATATATGTTTTTGACAGACCCAAAATGATTTTTTTCACATATTCATTCTGTTTTAGGGCAATATAAAGTTGGACATATTGATAAATGAGTATAAAGACAATACTGTAAATTATCTTCTGCAAGATTTGTGACAGTAGAATTTGGTGCTCTAAGGATTGGATCTTCAACTTCACAATTTGGTAAACATCTACTGGATTCATTGAAACATTCAACTGGGTAGTCATCTCATTTATTTTTTTACCGCTTCAGGACTAAAAAGAGATTTATATAGTATATTACTAGCCAAAGAAAACTTGTTGTTTTCGATCATTTTGTCTGTATCTAACACAACAACAATGTTATCTTTGCTATCTGCTACACTTGCCATTGGAAAAATATCTTTATTTTTATGATCGATATCAGCATCCTCATTGAAATAAAAAATTTTTTCACCATCAGGAATTATTTGTACTGCAAGTTCTTCTTTTGTATAGTTTGTTCCAATAAATTGTTCTGCTACAACTGTATTCTCAATAGATTTCTGGTTTTCTTTCCATTTTTCAGGAATATAGATGGTTGCTATCTTATTATCTAAAAGATGATAGTTTGTTCCATTCACTTTATTTTGTAGGTTAGCACCTGTTTGATTGATATAAATCAGATCTTTATTTATTTCTGGGTTCGTTATTCCATCATTTTCTAATTGTTTAGAAAAGTCTTCTAAAGCATGAGATGTATCTGGAACATAGGCCGAGGATCGTTCTATATATAAATAATCTAAGTTTTTTAAGGAAGCAGCTATCTGTAGATACTGACCATCCGAATCACTTACTTCTCCATTTTTAGCAGAGTTATTTTCAATTCCAAGGAACTCAATCCTTCTCCAGTCTTTTACTGTGTCCCATGGTACTAAATTCTGTATCTGTATGTTAATACTGGATTGGCTACTCTTTGTTTCTTGTAAAAAAATTCCTGATACAACGATAATAATCGAAATAATGGCAAGCCATACGACAAAAATAAGCTTGTTTTTCGCCTTGTTTTTGATAATTTCAATGGGCTTTTCAATCTGAATCGTCAACCAAAATAAAACAAAGGTGATGAGATCAATGATTTGAAATAGTATAAAATTCGTTATAAGCAGAGAGAAAAATAACTTAGAACTATAGGTTAAGAAACCATTTCCCAAAAAAGAACTGTAAGAAATCATCAATAAAGCCATCATAATCAGTTCAAAAATAAGAGAAATGCCATACTCTCTTCTAAGGTCGTATACAGGCAAGCCCAAAGAACGTCGTATCACTCCTTCTTTGATCTGCCTCGTCCTAACAACAAATAAAACAACTAATAAAGTTAAGTAAATGGAACCCATTAACAGTATTCTTAAAGTTCCAGTAAATTGTAAGATTCCTCCTATATACCAAGGATAAGCCATATAGACTGTTTGTAGTCCTGTCATCGTAAGTGGTTTCAAACTGTCTACATCCATTTCCCCAAGGGTGTAATACATCCCTATTATCGGTACTGACTTTAACTGTTCATTGTTTGCATCATCGAAATTTACATACTTCAACTGACCCGAACTCTGAACAATCGGCTTGTAAATGGTAACTTTTTCCGTTTTTGATAGGTCACGAATCATTTCGTAAATTTCGTTATTAGAAAGATTGCTTTTCCCTTGAATAGAAAAAGCACCATCAATTGGTAAAGGTATGGGCGTTTCGGTATCGCTAATAGTGACCAGACCAATTGCAGCAATCAAACAAAAGAAGAATCCAATGATACATAATTTTAATTTCATAAGCACTTACCATATCTTTTCATTGGGACTCTTGTTTTCATAAATTATTTTTAGAATCCATAATAATCCCAATATGCATTTAAGCGAACATCGTTTCAAGATTTTTTCTTGAAATGTCTATCTATAATCTTTTTTATCGTGAACTTTAACGTTCCCAAAATATTCGTTGGGGTTAATACTATGATTCCTTGACAAACACTTCTTATTATATTTGAACAATCTTGCGATAACTTCTTGAAGTAATCATAAAGATAAGTACGTAGATGAGGGCAAAGATACTACAAATGGAAAGTGTTACACTTAACATCATAGCTGTATCCACACCACCAATAGCCTTGAGAATCAAACTCAACATGTGATAGGCAAAAGCAAGGTGTAGGAAGGCAAAGATTACAGGGAGGAAGAAGACAGTCAAAACCTGCTTGTTAATGGTTTGCTTGATTTGTTTTTGATCCAAACCAACCTTTTGCAGGATGACAAAGCGTTCACGGTCTTCATAACCTTCTGAGATTTGTTTATAGTAGATAACCAGTACAGTACCTATCATAAAGATGATAGAGAGGAAAATACCAATAAAGAGGACACCTCCATAGAGAACATTCATTTGGGCAATTGCATCACTTGAACCATTACCCCCGTAAACCATAGCATCTTCACTCTTGAGATTATGGCTAAAATTATTTACATACGCATCAAAATCATCAGCTAGTTTTAACTGTTCCTCTAGACTTGCGGTGACATCCATACCACCATAAAACTGAGGGTAGACAGCAGAATCTTGGTACTGATCCAAAAAGCTTTGAAGATCTGGTACAACTAGGTAGTTAAAATCTGAAACTAAAAGGATATAGAGATTGGAAACATGGTTAGCTAAAAAATCTTGCTGGATTTCTTGCTTGATACTATACTCCTGACTGTTAAGACTAAATGATTTCTGACCTTTTAGTTGGTTATTTTTAGCCCAAAGACCTACTTCATTACCAGTAAGATTTAGCTTTTGTCCAGTCATTTTTTCATAGTCTTTTTGATCAAATACTAGAAAAACTGTCTTAGGTAATTCCGTGATTTGTTCTTTAGTCATGATGGTTAATTTAGTTCCATCTTGACTAGAAAGGCCAAAGCTAGCATAGCTAAGAACGTCTTTATTGCTAATCGTCAAGTTCTTTTCACTGGCATATTGAGTCAATAGTTGGTCTAAATTCTCAACTTCAATATTATTTCCCTTAGCCTTAACATCGAAATCATGAGGATACATGATATTTTTTATATTTTCAGAACCGTTGTAGATACTGGTTGCTGCTGACATAGTAACCAAAACCATGGTGGAAAGGATGGTAATGGTTGCTAAACCGACAGCGTTTTTCTTCATACGGAAGATAAGGTTAGAAACAGAGATGAGGTTATTTGGTTGGTAGTAATAACGCTTGTTTTTCTTGAGTAAGTGTAAGAAAACTGTAATACCCGCATTGAATAAGAGGTAGGTCGCAACAATTACCAACAGGACGGCTATAAAGAAAGTAACAGTCGCTGAAACTGGATCTTTTACGCTTTGTGCTAGATAGTAGCCACTACCTAGTGCAATTAGCCCTAGTAAAGTTTGAAGGACTAAGAAACGTCCCTTCTTCTCCCCTTTTACTTTTTCACGAGATAGTTGCAGAGCATCCATACGGGCGATTCGAAGGGCATTCAGAAACATGAGGCCTAGGAAAATCAAACCAAAGACAACAAGTACTGTAATGACAACTTTCATCTGGAAGGTAGCGACCAACTCAACCTTCAATTTCATCAGTTTAAGTAAGAAGGCGAAAATCAACTTGTCAAACAAGGCTCCAATACCGATACCTGCTCCAACAGTTAGAATTCCAAATAGCACCAACTCTTTAAAGGTCATACTGATCAGATGACGCTTTTCCAAGCCCAACATACCATAAATCCCCAACTCCTTGGAGCGGTTTTTCATAACAAAACTATTGGCATAAAGGACGATAATGGCTGACGCAAGGGTGACGACAAACATTCCAAATCCTAGAGTAGCTTGAATGGTGGATCCTCCACGGATTTCCGCAATCTTGGGATTGAAGGTTAGAGAGTAAAAGAGATAGCTGATAGTGACTGCCAAAATGACAGCCAAAGCAAACGGATAATAGAGTTTGCGGTTTTTAATTAAGTTGGATATGGCCAACTTATTGGTTAATCGAAACATACTAGTTCACCTCACTTGCCATAACAGTCAAGGTGTCAGAGATTTCTTGGAACATCTGACGATCCGTCTTTTCACCACGGTAGATTTGATTATAGAGAATACCGTCCTTGATGAAAAGAACACGTTTTGCACGGCTAGCTGCTGCTGTTGAGTGGGTCACCATGAGAATGGTTTGCCCTTGATCGTTGATCTGATCAAAGATATCAAGGAGGGCTGCAGACGATTTAGAGTCTAGGGCACCTGTTGGCTCATCAGCAAGGAGAATTTCTGGTTCTGTGATGATAGCCCGTGCAACTGCTACCCTTTGTTTTTGCCCTCCAGAGATTTCATAAGGGTACTTCTCCTGCAATTGATTGATTCCAAGATTTTCGGCCGTCACGACCAATTTTTTCATCATTTCTGTAATAGGCTTTCTAGACAATACCAAAGGGAGTAAGATATTGTCTTTAACAGAAAGCGTATCTAACAAATTGAAGTCTTGGAAGACAAAGCCTAACTTTTCACGACGGAAGCTTGATGCTTCAGAATTTTTAATGGTAGCTGTGTCAGTTCCGTTTAGGAAGACCTGCCCACGCGTTGGCTTATCAAGCATAGCTAGAATATTGAGTAGAGTAGATTTACCAGATCCAGACTCACCCATGATAGCAACGTAGTCGCCTTTTTCAACGGTAAAGTGAATATCTTTCAGGGCTTCTACTTGGTTGCCTTGGAATCGTGTTTTATAAATCTTTTGAACGTGTCTTACATCTAATAATGTCATGATAATCTCCTTTTTAATATTCCATTAATTGAAACTGAGCCTGCATAATAGAGCAACCGAGCTGAACTCGCTCGATCTCTTTTGGACTTGGTTTACTTGTTTGTTTCTTTTGTAAAATATTTTTCATAGTATTGCTACTTTATCTTTCTGATATAAGTGTACTCTAAAAAAAGAGTTGGTTCCATAACGCAACCTTACAAAAGAGGTCTGTAATCTTACATTTTTGTAAGATTGGATTATTTTTTTGATATGAACTACTATTAGTTTACCACAAATTTTTAAGCAAAAGAAAAACCCTTGATACTACAAGGGTTTAATACTTCAAATGAATGGTAATATGGTTAGCAAAACCAACCTTCGTCATCATTGATAGGTTCAGCCTCTTTTATCTTACGTGGTCCTGTTCCGTACATTTCTGCTTCGATATCTTCCTTTGTTGGCAAAATAGAGGCTAAGATGATGTAGATGATGATTCCAAGTCCGAAGTTTGCGATTGTAAAGATAGCAAAAATGAAGCGCACAAGAGTAACATCAAGGTCCCATTTATCAGAGAGTCCAGCAAGTACTCCTGATATCATACGATTTCGTCTCATTTTGTAAAAATTTTTATTCATAGTTTGTACCTCTTTCGGTATTCTTGAAATAAGTATAACATGAACTAAAACAGCCTGCATCAGTCCTTAGACGGATTTTGCAAAATGAGTTTACCACGACAGAGACCACAACGATAACGTTTGGTATCAATTCGTCGCTTTCGATGATAGGTTTGGCAACAAGTCTGACAAGTATAGACTAGAACTGGTGTTTGACTGACACTTGATAAGGGAGGAACAAAGCGGAGCCCGTCTACTTCTTTTAACAGATTCTTAAAGTCTACATCTTTATGTTTATACCCTTTGCCCTCATAGTATAGATGATAATGACAGAGTTCGTGACGGACAATTTTCCGAAAAACCTCTAAACCTAGTTCTTGATAGACTTTGGGATTAAAATCCAAATGCCCATCCTTTGGAAAGAATCGCCCACCTGTCGACCGTAGGCGAGTATTCCATTGAGCTTGGTGTTTGAAAGGTTTCCCAAAGTCTTCTAAAGAGACTTGTTTAACGTAATCAGTTAGATTCATCTGGTGCAAGGAGCGACAGATTTACTTTTTCGCGTTGGACATCAATCTTCTTCACCCAAACGGTTACTAAATCACCAACTGAAACGACTTGACTCGGATGTTTGATGAATTTCTTGCTCATGTGAGAGATATGAATCAGGCCATCCTCGTGAATACCAATGTCAACAAAGGCACCGAAGTCAACGACATTACGAACAACGCCCTCAAGCTTCTGACCAACTTTCAAGTCTTTGATATCCAAGACATCCTGACGTAGGACTGGAGCATCAAAAGAATCACGGAAATCACGTCCTGGTTTTAAAAGATCTGCAATAATATCTTTAAGAGTTTCTTGACCGAGGTCTAATTCTTGGGCCATTTCCTTGATTGAAATAGATTTGAGTTTTGCTTGTGCTTCTTCATTTAGGTCTTTAATGTCCAAACGTTTGAAGAGTTCCTTAACAGCAGCATAGTTTTCTGGGTGAACACCTGTATTGTCAAGGATATTGCTACTTTCAGGGATACGGAGGAAACCTGCAGCCTGTTCAAACGCTTTAGCACCTAAACGGGGAACTTTCTTGATTTGGGCGCGTGAAGTAATTTTACCTTCTTCTTCACGATACTTCACGATATTTTCAGAGATTGTTTTGTTAAGCCCAGCTACGTGCGAAAGTAAGGCTGGACTAGCTGTATTGACATTGACACCGACTTGGTTCACTACTGTTTCAACAACAAAGTCCAGACTTTCAGACAGTTTTTTCTGACTAACATCGTGCTGATATTGACCGACACCGATGGATTTGGGATCAATTTTAACCAATTCAGCAAGTGGGTCTTGCAAGCGACGAGCAATAGAAATAGCAGAACGTTTTTCAACAGTTAACTCTGGAAACTCTTGACGAGCAAGTTCACTAGCTGAGTAGACAGAGGCTCCACTCTCGTTTACAATGACATAGCTGACCTCAGGAAAATCTTTAAGTACTTCAGCGACGAAGGCTTCACTCTCACGACTAGCAGTACCATTACCGATAGCAATGATTTCCACACCATATTGGCCAATCAAATCTGCCAAATCTCTCTTTGCTTCTTCAATCTGACGAGCTGAAGCTGGTTTGACTGGATAAATGACTTGCGTCGTTAGCATCTTCCCTGTCACATCAACGACTGCAAGCTTGGCACCTGTACGAAAGGCAGGGTCAAATCCAAGGACCACGCGCCCTTTCAGCGGAGCAACAAGGAGAAGATTTCGCAGGTTTTCTGAGAAGAGTTGGATAGCTCCTTCTTCTGCCTTTTCTGTTAATTCTGTACGAATACGACGCTCAATAGCTGGTAATACTTTTTTCTTAACAGATTGCTGAATAACTTCGTCTATATAAGCATTCTTAACCTTAAAACGAGAAGCAAAGAAAGATAGAATACGATCAGTCGCATGCTCAAAGCCAATTTTCAAAATGCCTAGCTTCTCACCACGATTAAGGGCAAGCGTACGGTAGCCTTGCATGTTTGCAACTGTTTCTGAGAAATCGTAATAAATCTGAAACACTTGTTTTTCATCAAGACTCTCATCTTTGACTTGAGAAGTAATCTTAGAGCGTCTAAGTACCTCTTGATATGTCATTGAACGTAAATGAACATCCTCGGATAGTGCTTCAACCAAGATGTCTACAGCCCCAGCCAAAGCTTCTTGAGGAGTCTCGAAACCTTCACAGACAAATGCTTCTGCTTCTTTTTCTAGGTCAGAAACATTTTGTAAAATCAAGCGAGCAAGTGGAAAAAGTCCAGCCTCACGGGCAATGGTTGCCTTGGTGCGACGTTTCTCCTTATAGGGAAGATAGAGTTCTTCTACATCTGCGAGTTTTTCAGCAGCTAAAATAGCTTCTTCTAACTCCTTAGTTAGCTTGCCTTGCTCTTTGATTTTTGCTAAGACCGCTTCCTTACGATCATTTAGAGCAGTTAAACTCTTATCGAGGTCGATAATAGCCTTAATGGCTACCTCATCTAGACTTCCGGTCATATCTTTCCGATAACGGGCGATAAAGGGGATAGTTGCTCCTTCTGCTGTCAAAGACAAGACAGTATCAATCTGCTTTAAAGTTACACCCAAATCTTGGGAAATTTTTTCATATTTTTTATCCATGAAACTATTATACCATAAGCGCGAAAGCTTGTTTTCATTAATTTGTTGCTTTATTTCAACTTTATAAAGATAAAAGCCATGTTTATTTTAAAATCCAACTATTTCTTAGAAATAATAGTATAATAGTGTTAACTAAAAGAATCGAGGTATGCCTTATGGCTGTTAAATTTACAAAAACTGATGACTTAGATAAGATGTTCGAAGAATTCGCTAAACTCCCTGACTTGAAGCAAGTGACTTTCCCAGACGACAAAGAAAAGAAAGATAAGGCAGAAAAGAAAAAATAGATGACACTCTTTCAAAGTTTACCTTCTAGTGTGCTACAAGCTGGCGCCATTTTTCTTTCAATTATCATTGAAGCTTTACCCTTTGTCTTAATCGGTAGCATCATATCTGGTGTCATTGAAGTCTATGTGACACCTGAGAAGGTCTATAAGTTTCTCCCTAAAAATCGCTTGGGGAGAATCTTTTTTGGTAGCTTCATCGGTTTTCTCTTCCCTTCTTGCGAGTGTGGAATCGTTCCGATCATCAATCGCTTTTTAGAAAAGAAGGTTCCTAGCTATACAGCTGTTCCCTTTCTAGTAACAGCTCCTATCATCAATCCCATCGTACTTTTTGCGACTTATTCAGCCTTTGGTCATTCATTTAAAATGGTCTTACTCCGCGCTTTGGGTGCGATTCTAGTTGCTACTATATTGGGTATCTTTCTTGGTTTTGTCTGGGAGGGACCTATCCAAAAAGAAAATAGATTGGCTTGTCATGAGCATGATTTTTCTCACTTGAGTAAAAGTCAAAAAATCCTTCAGGTATTCATTCAAGCTATTGATGAATTCTTTGATATGGGACGTTATTTGATCTTTGGCTGTCTGTTTGCCAGTATAGTCCAAGTTTATGTTCCAACTCGTATCCTGACATCTATCAGCGCAACACCACTACTTGCGATTGTTCTTCTAATGGTTTTGTCCTTCCTTCTATCACTCTGTAGTGAAGCGGATGCCTTTATCGGATCTTCTCTTCTATCAAGTTTTGGCTTTGCTCCAGTTCTTGCCTTTCTGGTTATAGGTCCCATGCTTGATGTCAAGAACTTACTCATGATGAAGAATTATCTCAAAACTCGCTTTATTTGGCAATTCATGACAATTGTAACTCTTGTTGTTCTTGTCTATTCTTATCTAGTTGGGGTGATGCTATGATTCGATTTTTTATCTTATTTGGCTATTTTATCTTAACCCTTTATCTGCACCTATCAGGTAAGCTCAATCAGTATATAAACCTCCACTACTCTTATCTGGCTTATATCACTATGTTTTTATCTTTGCTACTAGCCATTGTCCAATCCTATATTTGCTTCAAGCGTTTGAAAGAACATAGTCACTTACATAGTTTTTCAGCCAAGCTTGCTAGTTTAGTCCTCTTAAGTTTGCCCTTATTAATTGGATTTACATTTCCAACTGTTACTCTGGATTCACAAACAGTATCGGCAAAAGGATATTATTTCCCTTTGTCGGAGGGAACTGACAAGGCAATCCAAGCAAGTGAAGGAACGAGCAGTCAGTATCTTAAGCCGGATACCAGTCGCTTTTATTCACAAACAGCTCATGAAAATATCATTCGGAAGAGTGCTGATAAATACTTAGCTCAATCTAGGATAGTTATCAATGATGAAAATTACCTGGAGGTCATGGAAGCTATCTACGATTTTCCAAACGAATTTGAAGGTAAGGAAATAGAGTTTACTGGCTTTGTCTACAACGATCCAAATCATACCAATAGTCAATTTGTTTTTCGCTTTGGTATTATGCACTGTATCGCTGATTCAGGAGTTTTTGGCCTTTTGACTACAGGAAACACCAATCAATATGAAAATAACACCTGGGTGAAAGTCAAAGGTAAGATTAGCAATCACTACCACAAAGAACTCAACCAAGTCCTCCCAACCCTTGAAGTCCAGTCCTTCATTAAAGTAGACAAACCCGAAAATACTTATGTTTACAAAGAATTTTAAAAAGTAGCCTGAGGTGGCTACTTTTTGTTATTATCTGACAATATCTTTATACATATCTGGTCTTCTATCTCTAAAGAGACCCCAGTTCAGGCGCTCGCTTGCTCCCTTGTCAAGGTTATAAGTGGTTAAGAGTATTGCTTCATCTTGTCGTTCGGCTTGACTTAAAATAGCTCCGGTTTCATCGGTCATAAAGGACGAACCGTAGAAATTAAGACTGGAACTTTGACCTCCATTTTCTTCACAAGGAGTGACTTCTTCCAAACCATAACGATTAGCAGCAATAACTGGCACAATATTAGCGGCTGAGTGTCCTTGCATGGTACGTTGCCAATGACCACAACTATCTGTATCCAAAATAGGCTCCGAACCAATAGCTGTTGGATAAAAGAGCAATTCTGCGCCATTTAAAGCAAGGCAACGGGCTGTTTCAGGGAACCATTGATCCCAACAGATTCCAATACCAATCTTGGCATAGCGAGTATTCCAGACCTTGAAGCCTGTGTTTCCAGGAGTAAAGAAGAATTTCTCCTGATAATAATGGTCATCTGGTATATGAGTTTTACGATAAACTCCTAGTACTTCTCCATCCGCATCAATGACAGCAATAGAATTGTATAAGACATTACCATCTTTTTCATAGAAACTGATCGGTAAAACGACCTTTAATTCCTTGGCAATCACTTTGAAATGCTGAATAGCCGTATTTTCTGTCACCGACTGGGCATACTGGTAGTAGTCATACTGACGCTCCTGACAGAAATAGGGACGTTCAAATAATTCAGGCAAGAGAATAATTTGAGCTCCTTGCTCAGCAGCTTGTCGAACTAAACGTTCAGCTGTTTGGATATTGGTTTCCACATCCTTAGCGCATTGCATCTGAATGGCTGCAACCGTTACATTTCTCATCTTTTTCTCCTATTCTGGGATTTGTTGGGTAATACAGTGGATATTTCCACCACCTAATAGAATATCTCTTGCAGTAATTCCGACAACATCACGGTCTGGAAAACACTGACTGAGAATATCCAAGGCCACTTGATCGTTTACATCCTGAAATTGTGGTACCAAGACAGATTTATTGGCGATATAAAAATTCACGTAGGAAGCTGCTAGTCTTTCACCTGCATAACGCTCCTCTTCGCCTTCTTCATATGTATATCCCGGCAAATCTTCTTCTGTAACTACTTGATGAATAGCTGGGATTGGAAGTTTATGAATAGTGAAACTCCGGCCTTTTGCATCGGTTTCCTTCTCTAAGAGAGCTAGATCTGCTGCAGACATGGCATACTGAGGATCATCTTGGTCATCCGTCCATGCTAAAACAACCTCAGCAGGACCAACAAAGGCTGCAACATTATCTACGTGTTCATTTGTCTCGTCTTGATAAATACCGTAAGGCAACCAAATGACTTTTTCGGCACCAAGGCTCTCTAGTAAGGTCTTTTCAATCTCCTCTTTAGTCAGGAGAGGATTACGACCAGGACTGAGCAAACAACTTTCTGTGACAAGAATGGTTCCTTGACCGTCACTATGAATAGCTCCACCTTCCAGTACAAAAGGTTTGGCATCATAAACAGGTATCTCTAAAACTTCTGCAAAGCGACTGGCTACTTGGTCATCTGCTTCATAGTCTTGGTAAAGACCGTCGACAGCACCACCCCAGGCATTGAAAGACCAATCTACCGCCAACTTTTCCCTTTGATAATCGAGGAGAATTGTCGGACCAGTATCACGAGCCCAGGCATCATTTGTCTGAATATCTAGATAAACAACATTGTCTCCAAGATAGGATTGTGCTTCAGATAGATAGTCCTCCTCAACCAAAAGGTAGACTGTTTCCCCCTGAGCAATCGTTTTGATAATCTGGCTAAAAGCTTTTTTTGCAGCCTTTCCTTGAAATGGCCAAGATCCGGGTCGAGTAGGCCATATCATGAGAGTCCCATGATGGGGTTCATACTCTGCAGGCATCCGATAACCTAATTTCTTTGGGCTGTCCATCATGATAATCTCTCCTTAAAGTCTTGGTAGCCAAATGCTTTGACTAGACTGCACTCACCCTCTTTATCCATGAGATACAAACTTGGAAGCCCAATGCCGTTAAAGGTATTATTTTTGACAAAGGAGTAAATAGCCATGTCTTCAAAATAGAGGCGATCACCGATTTCAATCGGTTTTTCAAAGCTGTAATCCCCAATGATATCCCCTGTAAGACAAGTATTTGAAGAGAGTCTATAAGTATAAGGTTTTTCTCGCGCTTCAAAACCATCTCTCAATGGAGGGCGATAAGGCATCTCAAGAACATCTGGCATATGGCAGCTTGCTGAAGCATCTAACACCAAGGTCTCAATCCCGTTTTCAACAATATCCAAGACTTCTGTCGCTAGATAGCCCGCATTAAGGGCAATAGCTTCTCCAGGTTCAATGTAGACGTCTACGTTATAAGTTTCTCGAATTCGTTTAATCTCAGAAATCAGTAAGTCCACATCATAATCATCTCTCGTAATATGATGGCCACCACCCATATTGAGCCATTTAACTTGGTGCAAATAGGCACCAAACTGGTCTTCTACTGCTTTCAAAGTCGTTTGTAAATCATCTGCCCCTTGCTCACAGAGGGTATGAAAATGAAGTCCGTCAACCAATTCCAATAAATCACTTGGTATCTTGTCTGAAGTCACTCCAAAACGAGAGCCAGGAGCACAAGGATCATAAAGCGCGTGGTCACCCTGCGTTGAACATTGAGGATTGATGCGAAGACCCACACTGATACCAGCCTCACGACAACGTTGACCATACTTTCGAAGTTGTCTCTCTGAGTTAAAATCAATATGATCAGATATTTGCAGTAGCTCTTCCATATCTGATTCCTTGAAAGCAGGCGCAAATACATGGACTTCCCCCGGAAACTCTTCTCTAGCTAACCTCGCTTCATAGAGTCCACTAGCTGTCGTACCTGATAGATACTGGCTAATTAGGGGATAGGTTTTATAGAGAGAATAAGCCTTTTGAGCTAGCAAAACCTTACAACCTGCCTTTTCCTGAACCTCTTGCAGAATGCTACAATTTTCTTCTAGTTTTGCTAAATCAATGACATAGGCTGGTGTTGGTACTTGTTCTAACTTCATTAGTCCACCATTTGTGGATTTTCAACCACAACCCATGGCAAACCGTATTTATTTAAAGCTTCCATGAATGGGTCTGGATCCAACTCTTCAAGGTTATAAACTCCAGGCTGTTTCCATGTACCATCCATCACTAATTTTGTCCCAATCATGGCTGGAACACCTGTTGTATAAGAAATGGCTTGTGAACCAACCTCTGCATAGCACTCCTGATGGTCGCAAACATTGTAGATGTAGATTGTCTTTTCAACGCCATCTTTGACACCTGTAAAGATACATCCAATATTAGTTTTACCAACTGTACGTGGGCCAAGGCTTGCAGGATCCGGAAGCAAGGCTTTCAAGAATTGGATTGGTACGATTTCTTGTCCGTTAAAATTAATAGTATCTGTACGAAGAAGCCCAACGTTTTCCAAGCATTTCATGTGAGTTAGATAAGATTGGCCAAAAGTCATAAAGAAACGAATGCGTTTAATTCCTGGAATATTCTTTGCTAATGATTCGATTTCTTCATGGTGGAGGAGATACATGTCTTTTTGCCCAACTTGAGGGAAATCATACTCACGTTTGATAGACATAGCTTCAACTTCTACCCATTTTCCATCTTCCCAGTAAGAACCTGGTGCAGAAACCTCACGTAGATTGATTTCTGGGTTAAAGTTTGTCGCAAATGGATAACCGTGGTCACCACCATTACAGTCTAAAATATCGATATAGTGGATTTCATCAAAATAGTGTTTAAGCGCGTATGCTGAAAAGACGCTTGTTACCCCTGGGTCAAAACCAGAACCCAGAAGAGCAGTCAGACCTGCTTCTTTGAATTTCTCTTGGTAAGCCCACTGCCATGAGTAGTCAAAGTAGGCAGTAAAACCAAGTTCCTTACAACGTTTCTCATAAATAGCACGCCATTCAGGGTCTTCTGTATCCTCAGCCTCGTAGTTGGCAGTATCGATATAGTGGACACCTGTTGCCAAACAAGCATCCATGATGGTCAAGTCTTGATAAGGTAAAGCTACGTTCAAAACAGCTTCTGGTTTGTAGCTTTCAATCAAGGCAATCACTTCTTCTACCTTGTCAGCATCAAGAGCAGCTGTCTCAATCTTAGTATTTGTTTTGCCTTCTAATTTAGCCTTCAAGTCATCACATTTTGACTTTGTACGGCTAGCTATCATAATTTCTTTAAAAGTTTCGCTATCTTGGCAAATCTTTGAAATAGCAACTTGGGCAACTCCCCCACATCCAATAACTAATAAACGACTCATTTTCTTCCTTCCTCTTCTTCTAAAATGTCTTCTACATACTTAGGCAACATAAAGGCACCAATATGCAAGTTTGCAGTGTAGTATTCAGTGAAAAGCTGGCGTTTTTTCCAGCCTTCCTTGTCAAAATCTTTGACAGGGTGATATTTTTTAGATGCAAATCCAAATAACCAATAGCCAGCAGGACTGGTAGGGATATGAGCCTGGTAAACCCGGCTAATTGGAAAGGCTTGATTGACCTTTCGGTGCATGCTTCGGCATGCTGACTCATCTTCGTCAAAGAAAGGACTACCATGCTGGTAAATCATGATGCCGTCTTCTTTGAGAGCCCTATAACTATTGCCGTAAAATTCCTTGGTAAAGAGCCCTTCCGTATGGCCAAATGGATCTGTCGCATCATTGATGATAATGTCGTAATCATCTTCACAATTTCTCAAAAATCTCAGTCCATTTTGGTAGTAAATGGTGACACGAGGGTCATCAAGTCCTGCAGCAAAATCTGGGAAGTATTCTCGACAAACTTCAACCAGCATCTCGTCTGGTTCCACAATATCGATTTGTTCCAATTCTGGATAGAGGGTTAATACTTGAGCAACACCACCATCACCACCCCCAATAACCAAAACTTTCTTTGGATTGGGATGGACAGCCATAGGAACGTGAACGGTCATTTCATTATAGACAAAATCATCTGCATCTGAGAACAAGACATGCCCATTTAAAATCAAAATCTTTCCAAAAGCTGGTGTATCTAATACTTCTATATCCTGCCATTCACTTTGACCAGAATAAAGCTGTTTGGCTGTTCTCATTGTTAACTTGACATCTGGAGTATGAACTTCAGAAAACCATAAATCCATCTAGTTCTCCTTTCTTTCAATGACGTTGATATGATTGACCTCTGGATCTTCCGTTCCTTGGAGGGAACAACCACGTTCTTTTGCAAATTGGATATAATCAACAATTTCTCGTGTAATGCGTTCACCTGGCGCTAGGATTGGAATTCCTGGAGGATAGCACATGACAAATTCGCCACAAACTTGCCCAATGGATTCGTCTAATGTTAAGCTTCTTCTATTTGAGTAAAAGGCTTCCTGAGGAGACAGCACCAACTCAGGCTGGATATATTCTCCAGCAATCAAGTCCTTCCCATCTCGTGAGTATAGTCTCTTGATATCAGCCAAAGCACCTACCAAGCGCTCAATGTCTTGGATACGGTCACCAATCGAAATGTAGGCTAAGATATTGCCGATATCACCAAACTCAATCTGAATGTCATACTCATCTCGTAAGAGGTCATAAACTTCGATACCTGTTAGACCAATCCCCTGAGTGTAAACTGACAGCTTGGTTACATCAAAATCACAAACCGAGACACCATCTACTAGTTCTTTTGAGTAGGCATAGTAGCCACCGATGGCATTGATTTCACGACGTGCGTACTCAGATAGCTCAATAACTTTCTCAAAGGACTCTTTGCCACGAAGGGCTAGGTTTCTACGAGAAACATCTAGACTAGCCATTAGCAAGTAGGATGCTGATGTTGACTGTGTCAGATTAATAATCTGACGTACGTACTCAGGATTCATCTGATCGCCAACTAAAAGAAGGGAACTTTGAGTCAAGCTACCACCGGACTTATGCATGGATACAGCTGACATATCTGCTCCTGCGTCCATAGCAGACAGAGGAAGTTTATCTGTAAAGTGTAGATGAGCACCGTGAGCCTCGTCTACTAAGACTTTCATTCCTGCGGCGTGAGCCATCTCTGTTAATCCCTTAAGATCTGAACAAATTCCATAATAGGTTGGATTGTTTATTAGGATAGCCTTGGCATCCGGATGGTCCTTGATTGCTTGGCCAACACGGTCATTCTCAAGCCCCAAAGCAATACCGATTTTTGGATCCACACTCATCTCGATATAGATAGGAATTGCTCCGCATAAAACAAGAGCATTAATAGCTGATTTATGGACATTTCGTGGTAGGATGATTTTATCACCGGATTTACAGGTGGAAAGAATCATGGTCTGCACGGATGAAGTTGTCCCACCAATCATTAAAAAGGCATGAGCAGCACCAAAAGCCTCTGCTGCTAGCTCTTCCGCTTCTCTGATAATCGAAATGGGATGTCCTAGATTGTCCAAGGGCTTCATAGAATTGACATCAATCCCAACGCATTTCTCACCCAGAAGTTCAACCAACTCTGGATTCCCACGGCCACGCTTATGACCAGGTACATCGAAAGGTACAATTCTTTTTTTCGTAACTTGACCAGTCCCTCATAAATTGGAGCTTGGTTTTGATTTAACATTATAGAGACTTACTCCTTTATCATAGTTTTTTTCACCTTATACAAGGTTCTAAAGGATACTTATGAAAAAAGAGCAGGTTGGCACCTGCTCTACAATCTACTGACGTGTTTATGTTTGTTTCTTTTGAGTATGTCTGTTCCTGATGTTTCCTAACTCTCTAGTAGCAAATATTACGTACTTTATTGATCGTTTCACAAGATGACGTGTGCTTTCACCACACTAACAAATGTATACGAATTAGAACCAATGTCCTAACATCAACTTATAAAAGTAGGCTTTTAACCCTATCAATAATGTGGCTTTGCAACCACGCTTCGGCATTCAACCCTGCCTGTCCGTAGGCATTTTTTACTCGGGTTTATATTTGCTAGAAAACATCATCTCATTTTCTAAGCCTTATAACTATATCATGTTTACAAAAGTTTGTAAAGTATTTTGGGGAAACTTTATAAATTATTTACATTTTTGTTCGTATTTTTACTATACACAAAAATTGAAAACTATTTCAAATTCGCTTTTAAATAATAAAATAGGAACTAAATGAATTAATTCCTTTAGTTAGGCATAAGCAAATTCAACTATTCAAAATCGTATTTACTCATCACGAGCTACTTTGGCAGCTAGTTCAAAATCAGTCATCAAGTAATTTTCATCTAGGCGGATGAGACTATAATACTCATTCCAAAATAGAGAGTCACTGTTACTTGACCACTGTAATCCATACCACAATTGAGTGACATCACTTGTATTTGATGGGGGGATTGACCATAGATGCTTTTTAAAAGTTTCTTGAACAAGTGGAAGGTCCAGTCGACTAGTCAAGTCGAGTTCATCCAATTTCAAAGCGATAGAATGTTTCTTAGCTGCTTCAATACTATCCTTGTTAAATCGAATCTGAATAATCTTAGCATCTTCTAAAGCCACATTCTGGTCCTCAGCACCGTAAAAGGAAATACTCCCCAGTACTAAGCCATCTTTTGCTATTAGATATGGAGCGTAAGGGACTGCATTGCTATCAAGTCTGAAGCCTTTTTCGATAGTGACTGATTTATCTCCTGAATACTTTTGGAAATTGCCATCTGTCAGGAGGTCTTCGTAGTCGCTAGCACCATCACCTTGTCTTACATAGATATCAAATCCAGCTTCCATCAGATCGCTTGCTTTGATTTCTGCTAACGTGATTTTACTTTCATTAATTTGCAAAATTGGTGCTTGAGGTGGCAAACCAATCGTGAGATTAAACATGACTGCTACTAGAAAGACCATAAAGGTTATAAGGAGGGCAAGTAAAGACTTTCCAGTCCTTTTTCTTGCATTGAAAAGAGCCATTATAGCTGGGAGGAGGATCATTTTAGCTAAAATAGAATTCCCCATACCACCTCTATTTAAGGTCTGAAAAGCAAAGATTCCTGCGATGGCAATCAGTGTCAGGTAGACCAAAATCTCACCTAAACCTAGTTTTTCTGTTCGAGTTTGTTGATTTACAGGAGTCTCGTACAATGACTGCCCATTCTCTTTCCTCTTTTTTAGAAAGAGATAAAATCCCAGACCGAGTAGCAGATTAAAGATTGCAAAAACTATTAAAGTACCTATAATCACCGTTCTATCCATGGCTCTCTACTCCTTTATGTTCTCTCTCAAATCTTATCTTTCTCTTTATTGTCCAATTCCCAATCAATAAAACCATTAAAAAGAAGGGGCCGCATTCTATCAGTACAATCGGTAAAGCTTAAATGGCAATGATTCTCATCTTTTTATCTTTAAGGAAACCGCTGATATTTCTAGCTCTATTTCCCTAGAAAATGCTATAATGGAGCTAACAAAATTGTTCTCTAGCAATTGAAAAACGGGGGAAGTAGTCATGCTCACCACTATTGTTTTAGGATTTTATGCTCTTTTCTTTCTATCCTTGTGCTTTACTATCTATCTCTATATTAGACTTGTAGTTGCGGTTAAAAAAGGCAAAGACATTCCCAAATGGATTTATAAACTTGGCCATGCTGTTCAAGGAAGAATTCACGTTGACTATGAAGAAATCACTGATGCTAATGCCCTTAAAGAGATTCATTGGTTCTTGCTAATCTATTTAATCGTAAATCTATTCGTATTGGCTGTCTTCTACTATCATGGTAATAGCTTTCCTCAAGCCATTTATGAATGTTTGAAAAAACAATTTTTTATCGTAATTGTTAGTATGGTTTTAAAAAGTATTGGCAAATTTGTTGTACTTGCTATAAGAAAAAACTTTCAAAACAGTCATGTCTATGCATCAACCAACGCTTTTATCGGGACAGCTTTTTTAACGAGTTATGTATTTATGTTTTGCATGATGATGAGTGGTCTTCCGGCTCAACCTGTTCCAGTAACCATTCAAGATACTACTGTCATTATCGGTGAGAGCAAGGCTTCCGAGTTTTTGGACCAAGGCTTTAGCTTAGAAGATAAAAATCCAGAGAGTTCCATCACCAATCCCAAAAACGACCACTTCTACTACGGTCAGCTTCTCGAAGTCAAGCGGGATAATCAGTCCTTTGGCTTTATGATCCTTACTCCCACAGGTAAAGATACTGATCAGCTCAAAAACTGCGTCATCACCTATTACAGAACACCTAAGGATAGCAAGCAACTAGAAGAAATTTCCATCAATCATGTCAAGCTAGCAAATCTCAAGCTCCAAGACTTTCAAACACGAAAATTAATCGATATCTTTGAAGTCAATCCTGCTGATTATAATGTCTCTGATAAGGATAACAACTTTATCCTAACCATTCAAACAGCAGATTACGACCTCTGGAAAAGATACCGTATTGAATCCAAGTTCAATTCAGATGGTTTGATTGATAGCTATGGAGTCAGAGCCCAGCATAGCATGTGGGAATGATGGAGTGTTAGTTTTAGTCATTAGCAAGCATATAATCAAATAGATGAGCGTTTAGGCTCTCCTACTTGATCTTATGCTTTTTCATTTTCTCTTGGAAAATATCTGTAAGAATTTGTCGTAATTCTTGAGCTTCTTTTTCTGGAAGTTGGCCTTCTTGTTCAGCAACAGCGTACAATTCCGGATACTCAAGAGAGATTCTCTTAATCGTACGCGTAATCGCATGTTTTCTAACAAAAAACGGGATACGCTTAATGTATTCTTGAGGGATCAACGCGATAATTTTGTCAGCAGTTTCTTTATCGTTCAGCTTAGAGAAAGTTAGTCCCTTTTTAATCATTTCTTGTTCTTGTTTCGTAAAATCTTGTAATTCCATATGTCTACTCCTCATCTTCACTGACTTCCCAAATCTCCGCTTGATAAGGTTCTCCATCTTCATCATATCGATTGATATAACCAATAAACCTTTCATTTTTTCTTGGTCTCTGCTGGTTTCCTTTGATAACCCAAACAGCCCATACCCCAATTAGGAATAAGACTATCAGTCCAAACAATGCATCCATAATGTCTACTCCCTTAAAATTGAACCCACTTATCATTATCCATAATAAATGGTTTAGCTAGACCTTCACCTGTATAGTTTTCGTATTTTGTATCTAGATATTTGTAACAATCTTCCTTGGTCGCAAATTTGATGGCTTGATAAGGCTCCTCAAAGGTTAACTTTTCAACAAAGAGATAGCCATCCTCGCTTGGTACAAGAATGCCGACATGACCAATAAAGAGGGATTGACCATCCAAGTCATCATGGACGACTACGGAGAGCATTCTTGCATTTTCATTAAACTTGAATTGAGAAAGGAATTTTTCCATCTTTGCTGCATGAACTTTGACATCTGTCGTTGCTTCGGTCTTGACTCTTGAGAATAAAATATCAAAAGCATCCTTGTCTTCTGCACCAAAGACCTTTCCTTTGTCAATGGCATCATTATCGACAAACAAAAGGGAATCATCTTTCTCTAACTTAGGAATTTCAATAGAATTTTTTAATAAACAATAACTGTTAATACGACAGTTGGTACCGACAAAATCACCCTTTTTAGGTGTCCAAAGATTGCTTATCTTTTCAACATCATAGTTTGTTTTGGTAAATGTAGAAAAATCTCCAGTCAAGCCTACTGAACCGACAGTCGCGTTGTAATCATTGACAAGGTTGAAAAATGCATCGACACTATCTTTATCCAAATGTGCAGCCAAGGCTTTCCGAACTTCTTCTGCACTCGGTTGATTGTTCAAATTGCTATAAGTTGCTTTCCAGGAAACCTGATTCAACTGTGATTGAGTCACTGAAGTTTCAGCAGTACTATCAGAAGTCTTTTGAGTTTGACTACAAGCTACTAATGTCAAAAGAAGTGTTGAGCAAAGACCAATAGTTGCTATTTTTTTAATTTTCATAGGCTTTCCTTTATTAAAAAATATCGTTAAAAAGACTTGTCAAAGTTTAAAAATCTTATTCTTTCGGTTGTGAATAGACTTCGATATGCTGACCTAGCACTTTGATTTCTACTGGTAGGTCATCAGATTTGTCACCATCAACATCCGTTTCTAATTCAGAATCAGAAGAAATTTTTATATGACGAGCTTTTATATACTCGATATTATCATTTACGACGACATCCCCTTTTAATAAATCAGGGATAACTGACAATTTTGAAAGGATTGAGGCATCTTTCAGTATCAAGATATTGGCGTAACCATCCTTATCTTCATCAAAGATTTTTTTGTCAGCGAAATAATTGGTAAGGAGAACCAAGACATGGCTAGCTGGGCCAATATAATTTCCATTTTCTGTCTCAACAGAAATATTAAATTCTTGATCTGTAACCACTGACTTCATGGTATTAATCGCATAGGCGAGCATGCCAAACTTCGTTTTATCTTCTATCCCAACATTGTGAATCGCTTCTGGTAGTGAACCAATACTAAAAATGTATCCGAAATAGTGCCCATTTGATTTTCCGATATCAATCTTATTCGTAGAATTAAAATCGAGTTCGTCAATAGCACCATCAATATCTTGATTGATTTCTAATAGTTTCGTAATGAGATTTCCAGTTCCTCCTGGGATAATCGCTAGTTTAGGAATGTAGTCTTTTTCCGCTATACCAGAAATTACTTCATTGACAGTCCCATCTCCACCAAAAACAAGAACAGCATCATATCGCTCACGAGAAGCTTCTTCTGCAAAGTTTGTGGCGTCTTGCGCTTTCTCCGTAATTTTAATCTCCACATCTTCAAAATAGTCTCTAGCTTTATTCTCCAGTTTCACCTTATAATCCAAGGCTTTTTCGCCACCAGAGGTTGGATTGATGATTACCATAATTTTTTTCATTTATAATTCTCCTTAAGGATTTTAAAAATAATATAGATCAATTAAAAAAACTTTTTGTTTCTCATTCACTTATTTGATGTCGTATTAGATAGATAGTTTTATATTGAGTTAAAAACTATACATATAGAACTATCTAAACTCATTGTACTTGATTCTAGTTTATTAAGCAAGTTTACAAGATGAGCATTAAAAAACAAACCAACCTTTCCTTTCGATTGATTTGTTTATTTGTGAAGAGTTAATAAGTTTAACTATACAAAAACTCTTCCATCGCTTCCTGCATATATCCCTCGACATCTTCAATCTCTACAAACAGCGGGTCTATGTGGCATAAGAAGTGCCAATCTTCGGCGCCTTGTTTTTTGTAGAGAATTGCTTCGCCGTCTTCACTTCCGAAAAAGCTTCTGTCAGCTTCATACCCTTTGTTTTCTAGGAATGCTTTTGCCTTGCGGAAATTTGCTTCTCGTGCTTCTACATAAGCTTTCACTTCATCGTTATTCACGACATAGGCATCTACTTTTGTAGCTCCTTCGATCACTTTATCGTTTTTAAGGGACAGATTCGAAATTTCTTTCCAAATAATGTCCACGTTTTCTTCGGGTTCAAATGAAAATCTAGATAAAGGGACAATATTTCCATTGAAGTCAATTTCCATATAATCCGGCAAGTGTGTAGGATTAAAATATTCCACTACAAACCCATCTTCTTTTTCTAAAGTATATCCAGGTATTTTGGCTACAAATTCTTTCCCTTCTTCTAAAGTCTCAAATACGACTAAATCCTTTGAATAATTGTTTTGGTACAATTCTAATAGATACATCATTAATCCTTCCAATATTTGAAAAACCAACCGAGATTTAAGCAACTTACAACCTAATTATCTATCCTTAGTCTACATATATATTACATAACGAAGATATTTAACTATAGTTTATCCAGGATCTACATTTATGGAAGTTAATTTGTAACCATCCTCATTGTATAAAAATTCTAATTGTAGGGTTAAATCTACTAATTCAGAATTAGAGGTCATCTGATATTCAACAGCAAAACCAGTTTGATCACTAAATTCATAAACTTGTAGTTGAGAATACTCATAATTCGGATGGAAATTACATTCTACACCATATTCATCAATTTTATCAAAATTATTTAATTGTAACGAATCGTCAATATATTCAAGTAACTCTTTTACATCATCAACTTCTGAACCATCTGAGAAATAACCAAAAAAATTTTTTAAGCCAATTATACTCAATTATGTACTTTATTTAAGTGAACACTGGAAATTTTTTACTACTCTCAATTCAGTTGAAAATGTACTTTATTTAAGTGAAAACTAAAAAATTTTCAAATGTACATTTTGACAATAAAAAAACACTCTAATATCAATTTAATGAAATTTAGAGTGTTTTTATTTATCTATATTTTTTCAAACTGTACAAAGTGTTCTTGCTTTCTTCTGTGGCCTTTGCAAATGGAACACGACCTTTTATTGCGTTTTTTGTATGCCATTCTTTCTTTTACTTGAATTTTGTAACGGTGATTAAGATTTTCTTGACATATCCACCATACAGGCAGAATACTCAACTCTGTAATTTCAGTTGGACTTACTATCAAGGAGTTATTTAGATAATCCCACTCATTCATTAGACTTTGTTGCGTTGTTGCTAAATCGTTAAATCCTTTTAATACTTTTTGATTTCTACAGTATGGACAAGAATTTTCTCTGTAAAATTTTTCTTTAATAACTTTCTGATATTCTCCAGTACATACAGGGCATTTCCACCATGCATTATATGTTGAATTTGCCCTTACTGAAGACATTTCTTGTTTATTTAATGATGACCATTCTTTAATTAACCAAGGATGTGTTGTTTCAAGATCATTATAACCTTTTGCAGTCTTCTTAAAAGAACAATATGGACAACATTGGTCGTTTTTGTGGCGATCAGAAATTTTTGCTTTAAAACTTCTGTGACATTTTCGACAAATCCAATTGGTTAAAGCATTTGAATCATAAAAGAAGGTATCAATATCACCATTCAGTTCTTTTACCCATTCATTGTTTAAGTACGGTTTAACATAGCTTAGTGTTTCATTTGGTTTAGGAATTTTTTTATTACAGTAAGGACATATAGAATTGAGACTATTAGAATTATTGTTTGTAAACACACCTAGAACAATCCCTAATCTCTCCTGAAATTCTAAATCACAACAATCACAAATCCAATTAAATATTTTATTCTCGGTTTCTGACGATTTCGTCACCTCATCAGGTTTTTCTACATTCTTGCTACTCCAAAGGTCACACAACTCAGGATAAGTATCTGCAATTGTATTATAACCTTTTAATGCTTGTTCATCATTACAATATGGACAGCTATCTATTACTTCTTTTCTTATTGGAATTGAACAAAGGTATTCACCTTGACAAACAGAACACTTCCACCAATATTTTTTTGTTTCAATGTGGCTCAATGCTAAATGAACAGGCAATCCATTTTTATCGCTCCATTCTTCCTGTAATTTTGGGAAATTATAGAGTATATCATTGTTAAAAACAAGTGTATCCCAATCACAACGATTAGGACAAGTTTGAAAATTACTATTCTCTAAGTCGGTTCTTAAAATCATTTCAATTGGACTACAATAAAAACTGACTTTGCAGCAAGGGCATTTCCAATTTATGCATTTAGAAGACTTATACCAGTATTCAGAAATAGGTTTATCATTACTTTTATCCCAAAATTTCTCTAAATAAGGATGAGTTTCTTGTAAAGTATTATATCCTTTTAACATCAATTTATTATCACAATAAGGGCAGCCTTCAAGATGCCTTTTGACAACACTACATTCATATTGACCATGACATTTAAAACACTGCCATCTTACTAAGATGTTGGATAAACTATCAATCATATTACTTTTTACATGAGTTGGAATAAATTGCTTAAAAAGATTTCTATCTGTATGTAATAGGGGGTTCGCTTTCACTTTAATTGAGGTATCGAATGTAGCTTTACAGTTAGTACAATAGAAACTATATCTTTTGATTCTTGAAATTAGCTGATCAATAGACAACTTAAAGATATGGTCACATTTGTCGCATTTCCAATTTCTAGGGATTGTAACATTGTCACTTAACTTCAGATCATTAAACTCTACATCGTTTTGCTCCCCTGGAAGATAAATTTTCCGAAGATTAGGGTATGCTTTAGTGTAAGGTACAAAATGTGTACTTTCATTACATCCGACATGAACAAGCTCTTGATTATGTTTATTGATTAATTTAGAAGTGTTTGCTACATCTTTCCAACCAACATGACAGGTAGGACATTTGAAGTGAAATAACCTCTTTGAAGAAAAAGATAAATTATCAATCTCTTCCTGAATGGTTTCTATATTTTCATAATGAAAGTTTATGTACCTTAGAAAGTTAGGAATCCTTGCAGATATAGAGTTTTCCCCTTTTATGAACACTTTTCCAAGCTCACATACAGGACAGATTTTTGAATGATTTTGAATATTCTTATAAGATTTTGATGTACTTGCTTTCCATTCATAAGAACAGGTAGGACATTTCCAGTTAATGTGTTTTTTACTGGTAATTGTTATTTTTTCTACATCTATTTTGATATTCTTGTCAAAGTCCCAATAGTTCAATAAGGCTGGAAAATCAGTGATTAAGTCTGACATTTTCTCCTCCTAATACTTAGTCTTGTTATCCAGTAAGTCTTTTATTTCCAAAATCTTACTTTTGCTTGTTTGCTTTTCAGTATGAGTATGTTTTTCAAAAGATATTTTTGTGTCTGAAGTAATAACATTCTCACTAAGATACTTCTTAGTTACTAGTTGCTGATCAGATTTTAACAAGCCCTCTTCTTTTAACAATTCATTCGCAATATCAGGATACAAACTAGTTTTAAGAAGATTCCTTAACTTTTTGTTTTCCTCTAATAATTCTTTGTTTAACGCTGTCTGCTCCTTTATTTCAGCATTCTTTTCATTAAGTTGTGCTACCTCATTTTTCAACTCTGAAACTCTTGTTTTGAGCTTACTGGCTTCTTCCTTATATTCTATTGCTGCATCAACAACTCTTTTATAATAATTGTTAAGTTCCATCAATGCTGATTTGATTGCTTTAGGGGTTCTATTGGTCATTAAGAAACGTTCTACATCTAGAGTTTTATACGTTATAACTGTTTGATAAGTGTCGTCTTCAAATAGTTCCAATCTATCATTAAGGGCTTGTCTAAATTCTTTGTTTCTTCTAATCGTTGTGTCTGCAACCTGCGGAAATCCGTTGCTTCTAAGGTAATTTCCAAACTGTGGAATTTTGAATAGTCTAGGATTATTCGAACAATGTTCCAGTAAATAATGTTCAAATAATAATAGCAATTCTTGATTATCAATATACTTCTTTCTAGCCATTTGAGAACTCCTGTAAGGATAAATGTTTTTCAGTTAGATATTCTTGATAAGAATGACTAACTGTTTTAAGTTTTAATAATGCCTCACCAATATCTTCTATATTCCCCTTTCCTTGTCGAACTCTTTTTATAGCCTCATCTACAATTAAAGCTTCCTCGTCGATTGATTTCTTAAAGGATTTATCCATAGAGAAATAATCTTTTCCAGCTTTTCTGTAAAATGGACAACTAGTACAAGCACCAAGCTCTGCATGTGAGCTAATGACTTTAAGACAGTCTGAATAATCACCTTCCGCAAATCGAGGTGAATAACATCTGCCCTTATTATCAAGAGGAACATAGTTTTTATTAATGGTGTATTTATGTTGAGTTTTACTTATAGCGTAAGACGTTTGAGAGTTTGTTAATTTACGATAAAGCTGATAGCTCCTACATTCAATAAACTGACTCAGATTTGAAAAATAATGTGAAGATGTTGTGATACTATCATGTCCAGCTAAGAGCATTGCTGTTACTGGACTAGCTCCTTCTGCTATCAAATTGATCATTGCAATGTGTCTAGTATCTCCAATATGAATGAAATTAATCTCATGATCGTCTAATTGATTTGGGGAATTGATATGATGGACAAAATACCCATACTGTTGAGATACAATCTCATTAAAGAAATATTTTAAAATTGTATTTAAGTTACTGTACGTCAAGAAACGGTTTTTAGTACTAGCAATACGTTTCCATTTCCGATAATGAGAGTCTGTCACAAATAGGGTATCTAACTGTGTAGATGATAAGTCTTTGGTTAGCTCTAAATAATTTAAAATCTCACTCGCAAGCTTAAATGGTACTTCGTAAGTTGTTAAATAATAATCCTCTGAAATTTTATGGGATACTCCCTTGTCTTTTCCTTTTAAGTTATTTCGTCTGAGAGTTAAGTAATATTTTCCGTCTTTTTCTGTGAGACAATTTCTCTGAGTGAGCAAAAACTCCCTTGGTCTAAGTGGTACTACTGCTGTTATTTGCCACCATAAGTAAAGAGGGTAGTAAAACAATCTTTCCTCATCTAATAATGATTTAACCCAATAGTCGTTTAAAATATCATTAAATAAAAAATAGGATTGAAATTGGGCTAACTTTCGCTGTTTTTTAGTGTTCAGTTGATAACTAACATTTAAAAGTTCATCTAGTTGCTCAATCAGTTGGGTTAATTCGTTACTCTCTAAACATGGTAGTGTAGAAAGAAAATCTATACATACTGAGGGGTTGGAAATCTTCATATTTGCTAATGAGAAGGCTTCGTTCACTTTTAGTTCTCTGACTAATTTCTTTATATCTCTTAAAAAGGCTTGGAGAGTGATTAAAACATGATGTTCCATAGATAGCACTATAAAACTCTTTAAGTAGGTAACAAAATCATCAAAAGATAATTGAAATACTTGTTCATAAAACCTTTTATATTGGAATTTATTCAAGTTAAAAATGAAGCTAACGTTAGAATATTCATTAGTCGTTTCCCATTTATTTTCTTCAAAATTGGTGGTTAGAATAATCCCTTTTTCAACATAGTCTTGAAAACATTCTTTTGCGCTCTCAATCATATTGTCATCAAACAGGATAATTTCATTTACTTTACGAAATAATTTTGATTGATTATTCAACTGACTAACTCCTTAATAATATCCTCATAATCAGACAATACAGCTTCGCCATACTGTTCTGATAAAGCTTGCAACATTTCTGTAAGACATGGTTTAATCTGCTTCTCAAGAATGGCTCGAACCTTTCCTCGTTCAAGTTCATTCTTTAATTTTTGATATTGTTTATTGAGTCGATTAAACTCACCAATTAACAAAAGCAAGGTAGATTTTGTTTGTAATTCATACTGACAGCCGACGCAATGCTGACGGTCATCATAGGGACATAGTTTCCCTAGTGCAGATAAAAGACACATACTCTCTCCTTGCTTAGAAAAAGCTTCTCCGTTACCAATTCGATGACAGATCGTCAGTAATTGTTCAGGATCAACATTATTTTCAACTAGAGTTTTTAATGCTTGTTGCGAACGTGAATCAGCCCTAATACTCAATTCCAACGTTTTTTCAATTTCAATTGGCGTTAAATCTAAACTTTTAATCATTTGAGTTTGTTGGCTTGGACTTAATTTTTTATACTTTCCTCTAGTTACAATGGTCAAGAGCATAGACGGAATCATGGATAATACGCCTCGTTCAAATAGCTCTTTTGCAACCATTTCAGGTTTTAGTTGTCCGAGTTGGGCATCTTTTAGATACGTTGTTGTGGTTTGTGCAAATTCATTAAAATCCCCTTTATGGCTACGAGCTAATGCTGCTAGAAAATAACCTTTAATATTCAGTTCTGACTTTTCTTCAAGAACATCATCTGCTAACATTGCGACAGATTGTAAGTAGGACTTGTTTGCAGAACGACTACTAAAGTTACGCTCTAAAAATAAATTTCCGATTTCCTCTCCCATATAACTAGTAATCTTTTCATAAGTTTTAATTTGTCTGATCAATGGATTTTCTGCATTGTATGGTATTTGAAGTTGGAAATGTGCCTCACAGATAGCCAATAACGTTCCAATAAGAACCTGACAACTTTCTGGGACATGAAACTTTAACTGAGCAACATTAGAAGCGTTTTTGGTTTTATTAGGTGTTAAGTTTAAATAAGTCAATCTTGTTGTAATACTTAGTAAAGTCCTTCTAGCTTCACTACTACTCCAAGTTCCATCTACTACTGCTTCTAAAACTTCTAATGGTTCTCTTGTTAATTTAGGATGTCCTAATCTTTCTAAGTCTGTTGATCTTAGTGCGCAAATAAAATGTAACCCTAGATACAACCATGTATCTGCATAGTTTTTTGAATTTGCTGCTTTACACAACATATCATTTTTTATGATGTAGTTTTCGTTGAATAGGTAGTACATTAATTCAAGGTATTCATCTAATTCATACGCTCCATTTGCACTCTCAATCGTGTAACGCTTTGTCATTTCAAAACTTACTCGATAACGAGTAACGCCTTTATTGAGTAGCCATTTAATAAATTGAATGAGGATATTGCCTTGTGACTTCGTAAGAACTTCTGTTGCTACTTCTACTAAGGTCTCTACTTCAGCATCACTATATAGAAACAAATCCTTTGTTAAGTAGTATGCTAAAAAATCAAGTAGATAGAAACGATTTGTTTCACTCAGCTTTTCTTCTTCAGCAAATTGTACGAATAATTCACTTGTAGAAGGAAATTTTTTTGAAAAGATTCCTTCCATACTCTTAATTCCAGGAGGTGTTGTTAGATAGTCTTTGATGTGATTTTTAAGAACTTCAGCATCTTTTTCAGAAATAGTATAATCATCAAGATTTATAGACACACCAAACCATTCATTGTCTAGTAAGAATCCACTGACTTTCTCACGGTGTTTTATTGTAGCAGCACCTAACTCGACTAATATTCTTTCAAGATAATTTTTTAAATCTACTACCAATAGCTACTCCTTTTAATCTTCTCCAAACAATTTTTCTGCTTGCCAGTTCATATATTCAAAAACACCATTATTAACCTGACCATATTGTTTTGCAATTTCTCCTTTATTTTGTAAATAAACCCAAGCACTTTCTGGTGAATTGTCTCCTCTAGCAGACATCAGTTCACTAACTTCATTAACACCTGACAAAACCAATTGTGTGGTGTACCAGTGCCTAAAGATATGGGGTGAAATATTATTTTCTTGCAAGAGTTGACCAAAAAAGACAACCTCTGGGTCATCAGATTTAAGAAATATTGGAATCATTTCTTCGCGAATAATCTTACGAAATCGTTGATAGTACACATCGTATGACAATGCTTTCCCTTGCTTGTTAAGGCTTAATGGACCATAATCTTTCTCATACCTTTTACCTTCTAGGTAGCTCATATAGTCATTGTAGGTGTCTAAAAAGACCTCTAAGAAGATATAAGGTACAGCTTGAAGTCTTTCCTTTTTAATTCGTCCAGTTGACTTTAAATCGCTTCTAAGGGGCATTTCTTTTCGCAGATCAACCTCAATTTTAAATACTTGATTATCACTTTGGTGAAATATGATACCTGCCCCCAAAGGGCTATCTTCACGTCTTACATTACAAGCTTCTGATGGTCTTAAACCAACAAATGCTCCCAAGGCAACAGCCATAAGTAAATCCTTGTGACATTGAGCAATGTGAGCGAAGAGCATTTCAAAGGCGCTGTTTGGCATATCTCTAAAAATTGACTTCTGTGTGTTGCTATCATCAACAAATATCTCAAAATTCAGCTCTTTTCTTTTGATGACTCTGCCTCGTCTATTGGTAAACGTATTGATAGAATAAAGGTCTTTTGGCTTCAATTTAACCTTTCCTTTTCGTTCATTCAAGTATAGAGTTAAAAAATCAAGAACTGCATTTACACATTTTTCGACTGTACTTTTCTTTCTATTTTTTCTATCTTCTGGAAGTTGTCCTAAACCATAAAGCATAAAAAACTCCTTGACCATTTCTAAAGTTAGTTGATCAAGATTGTTAACCCCAACTGTTCCGTATATAAAATTCAAAAATTTAACAACGTATGAAAATCGTTTGTTTCCATCGTCTGAAATAGATTTAATCTTTGTGGCAGATTTTACATATCTATGAAAATCAGTGAATTGTAATGTGCCATCATCATGTTTGAGTGCAATCAATTGCTTTGTCACGATGTTGTTATCACCTAAAACCAGCGAATGTTTATAAACTACAAATTTCATTAATTCTCCTTGTTTATCATGACTGAAGGTTCTGACTGGCTTTTAGGATGTCAATACGCAAAAAAACGACCAAATCAGTACTGTTCTCCTTTGAGCTCTAAACTGCAAAAAGGAAATATCGATGAGTACTTTCATTGATCGTTATTATTATTTAAATTAATTCAATAATAAAAGTAACTTCATCTAAGTAATAAGAGCAATTAACTAGCTCAGCAACAACGATAACCACAGCAACTCCTTCTAAACGATGAAAGGAATATCCGCCGTGGCTATCTATATACTTTTTTTCTTTTACTTTGGTAAGTTACTTTTGTTATTTTTACTTTTTCTGTATTATATCATATTTTGATTAAATTGTCATCTGAGATAGTGATTTTAAAAAAGCTGGAAATTTTTTCAATTGTATATTTTGACAATAAAAAACACTTTAATATCAATTTAATGATTTTAGAGCGTTTTTAGCTTATTTGATTTTAAAGTTGTCGTCTATTCCTCAGAATTACTTGAAGAACAGGAAAAATTCGACAACAAAGTAAGTCGATCTATTCAGTTATAAAACCTATGAAGGTCTTTCTGCTGGAACTAGCCACTCCTACTTTGGAGATGTAGATTATACTCTTACTTATTCAACTGATAATATCCCTCATGATTTCTCCTCATGATGCGTCTGTGGGACTCAAAAGTTTTGGGAAACCTTTTGAGGATTAATTTCGTTTCACTAACAAACTCACACACTCCACATGTAGTGTTAGCTTTTTTCTATACTAATAGACGAAAGAGAAAAAAAGTGATTTTAGAATTATACTGTAGAAATAAATATTAACTTTGGTAATGACTAACTTTCTAAAATATCTTCAATAAGCGGTTCTATCCTCTGGATAATAAATCAGAAATTCTAAACTGCATGTAAACTCTATACAATTCAAGGTACTTCAGAAATCAAACATCTTCAACACTATTTTCAACTTATCTAAATAAATAAAATAAGGAGGAAAGTTTATTAACCTTCCCCCTTATGACTTTTTGAAAACCTCTTTCAAGGATTTCACGCCGTCGTGGCACTAAAATATAACTATATTATTCTATCATAACCAGCAACTTTTTGCAACACTTACTTGCCAATTCTATTAAAAAAATTTTTATTAATATCAAACTTCAATAGTAACATATTTTTTAAATAATATGATTGAATAGCTCGATCAATCCTTTTAAGAGAGAATCTATTAAAAGAATTTAAAATTTTTAAACCTTGATAAAACTTTAAAACTCTATTATTCCTTTTAGGAGTAAGTAACAAATCAGAGATAAAAAGTCTATTGATTAGAATACTATTTCCCGTCCTATATCTGGTTATGAGACCAAAGTGTGCCAATTGGTTTCTCAACTCACGCAGTATTTCACAAGCGTTAATGAATTTTTCTCGACTCCCACTAATAGAGGAATCAAATCCCATCTCACTCATAATTTTATTTTGTATAGCAATGTCTAATCCTTGGAATAAAACCAGCAAGTCATTCAACATTAGTGTATCAATAATAACCCAAAGCGGAGGATTTTTATAGCTAGAAATATATGGATATTTAATTTTACAGAAGTCTGAATAAGATAATTCAAAAAATCTTCCCTCTATGTTATTAATTTGAATCGTCACATTCATAGAACCGTTTAATGAAGAAATATTACTAGGAGTATTAGAAGCTTTTATTGAAAATCTCCCTCGATATTGATTTATTTTAAGGTCATCAACTATTCCATCAAAATCACCTTCTAGGTTGTAATATACATCTCCGTTACGAGTATGAGAGGTACTAATTTTACCTGTAAACATTACATCTTTAATCTTGGCAGAAATAGTATGCACTCTAAAAAAAGAATGCGTTTTTTTATTATCTCCATGAGTATAAAAATACTCTGTAAAAGAATTTCGATTGTGTGCTATCGGTAGCACATAACAATTGATATCTAAATACTTTAAGTTAGAAGCAATACCATTATTGCAATGAACTTTTGAAAATTCGTATGCAATTCTCGACTTCAGTTCAACCTCAATCTTTTCGATTTCTTGAAATAGGTACTTAGCTATATTTCTATCTAATGTGTATATTCTCTCAAAATCTTTAAAAGAGACTCTTTTCATATATTTTTTAGGGTTAGAGGTCTCCAAAAAAATAGTTTCAAAACCATTTATAGAATTAAAATAATTTTTCTGCTGAATAAAACTTACCATCCCTGGCTCATCGGTAATCTTCAAATTCCTGCCCCGTTGAATCAAAATCTGCTCTTCAATAGTTTTAAACGCTTTTTCTCTAGTCATATTTTATTATCCATCTGCAATATCTTTGATTATATTATATTTTCGAAAATATAACTATCAAATATAAAAGCCTTAATAGTTATTTTTCTTGTTTACTTTCAAAGTCATTCAACAATTTCAGTATACCACAAAAACGCAAATTAGGCTGTAACGAAAATGTTTTCCAGCTGTTATTACAGCCTTTCTTTTTCTATAACTGTACCTCAGTTCCCTCTGTGAAGGGTACTCTAATTTTCCTATCCTCTTAAATGCTGATGTGGTCTAGAAGTTGATTCATCATAACTCATTCAAATTTATCTAAATCTAGTATCTGATACATCTGCTTAGCATAGTCCTTATGAAGAAGATTTGTTGCTTGCTCTAGCAAAATAAAAATTACTTGATACCTCTAATCACGTACCTCTCATCATAGATTTTATAAATTACAAATAATCGTAATCCACCTACTTGTCGTCACGATGCAAACCGCTATATATTATCAGCTACTGATCCTTTTTAAACGTTGGATAGAATTTGTTTATATAGGAGGTGAAAGTTTTGACATCAATGCTACAGCCCCGTTATAATGCATCTGTGGGACTCAAAAGGTTTGGGAGTTCAAAGCTCCACTGGAGCTTTGAAATAAAAAAGCGAGAGATTTAGCTACGTTTCACTAACAAACTTACACACTCAACATGTGCTGAGAGCTTTCTTCTATACTAATAGACGAAAGGGTGTGAAAATGATTTTTAAATGATACTGTGGAACGGAACAGTAGCCCTAGTATTGACTACTGTCGTTTCTATTCATATTGGCTATTCTAGGACTGAGATGAAAAAATCTATAAATGCTCAGAATAAAATTGAACCCGCAAATCTCCCCAAAACAATGGTGAGTCATGTACTTGTATTATTCCGAAAAAATACACCTCTGGTGCAGTGAGACAAATTGGTGTATCTTATAGTGGCTTCGTAGATGAAAGCTATACTCTACTATCACTCTTTGATGATGTAGAACAAATTGAAAAAGATAATAGACTTCAGACAGCTATTGATGTTGTCAGAGAACAGTTTGGTTTTTTAGCCATACAAAAAGGAACCGTCCTAACTGAAGGTTCCAGAAATATTGAACGCAGTAAACTTATCGGTGGTCATTCCGCGGGTGGATTGGAGGGATTAAAATGAAACAAGAAAAAAATACAGTACAATTTTCAGAAATCCGTAGCAAAGGATGTAATGATATTGAAATGCTTGAAAGATTTTTACATGGAATCGTTGAAACAGCAACTTCAAAACTTCGTCAGAGAAAACTCAAAACAACTGAAATATCGATACGACTAGTACATGCTAAATCTGAAAACCGATTACCATTGGAATTTACATTTAGCATTAAGCCAACAAGCTCATCTGTGATAATCTATACTGAGGTAATCAATCGCTTTAAAGAATGTTACACAGGTGGGGGAATTCAAGGTTTTACGATTCAATTTGATAAAAATACCCTTGCCTCTGCATAGAAAGGATTTGATATGATTGACCGTTCATATTTACCATTTCAATCAGCAAGAGAGTACCAGGATACAAAGATGCAAAAATGGATGGGCTTTTTCCTATCTGAACATGCATCAGCACTCTCTGATGATACAAACAAAGTAACGTACATGTCTGACTTATCACTAGAGAAGAAATTATTACTCCTCAGTCAAGTATACGCCGGGCAGCTACGCACACGCATTCAAGTGATTGAAAAAAACAAGCGTGTTTCCTACACTGGAACAATACCAAGTCTGACCAAAGATTTCATTTTGATAAAAACTACAACAGGTCACATCAATTTGAAATTAAAAGACATTATTAGTATTGAACTTGTCGAGGAGGTGCTCTATGAATCAGCTTGAGTTTCAGCGTAATCACCTACAAATGGACTATTATAGCGAGAGCTACCAAGATTTTGAACGTGACTTCTACCGCTACTCTAACATGAATATTCCATTGACCTTCCTAACTGATGATATCCTAAAAACAATGGCGACTTCACGTAAGAATTACTTTGTCCTCAATAAGGAAAAGTCCAGAGATAACCGCGATCACTTCTTCATATTTGAAGTAAGTACCGTAGATGAGAATCCGCTAATCTATCATTATACATATAAGAAAACTACAATATATTTAGCAGAAAAATAGGAGCAGTTCAATTGACTGTTCCTATTTTTAATATTCATAAAATCTAAAGTCTTTATACTCTTTAACAATGGAGTCGCCAACCAGAACAGACTATACTGACCAGCGACTACCTTAAATTTAATGTTTCAGATTTATTTTCTTATCTCTAATTTCATAAACTACATCTGCTACATTTTCGAGTAATCGTTTATCGTGGGTGATAAACACGATAGTTCCGGTGTACTCCTTCATTAGTATTTCCAAAGCCTCTAAACTTGGTATGTCAAGGAAGTTACTGGGTTCATCCATTATTAGGATGTTATATCTACCCATGAGCATTTTAGCAAGCAACAATTTTATAATTTCTCCACCGCTTAAAACAGATAAACTTTTTCCAATATCGTTCTGTTTGAACCCCATAGATGCTAGCACTGAACGAATTTCTGATATATTGTAGTCACAATCCTTCTGCATAAACTCCATAACATTCTGATTACTGTTGTACTTGTAACCATTCTGTGCAAAGTAACCTATTTTTGCCTTAGGCGAAATAGAAATTCCTTCTTCATGGTTTAAGATCATTTGGATTAAAGTTGTTTTTCCGATTCCATTACCACCAGTTAACGCCACTTTTGCTCCTAACGGAATTTGAAAAGATGCATTTTCAAACAGAGCCTTATCCCCAAATACTTTATTAATTTCTGCACCGACTATAGGGTATGGATTATGGAGCTCCAATGCTTTACTTTGCCTGAAACGAATTCTGCGAATGCCTTCCGGAGCTTCTACTTTTCCTAAGGCCGCAATCCTGTGCTCTAGGGTTTTAGCAGCATTATACATCTTTTTTCCTTACTTCCTATTGATTTTTGATGAGCTAAACGCCCTCCGTCTTCAGTACTTTTTTTCTTTGAAGAACCTTTTGCCTTCTGTTCTATTTTACGAGCCTGTTTTCGCTTTTCCTCCGCAGCCCTTTCCAATCGGGCACGTTCCGCAATAAATTGTTCGTATTCTGCAGCTTGGCTCTTACGTTCTTCCTCTTTCTGACGAAGATAATCAGAATAGTTTCCCCAATACTCAGTGATTTTGCCATCTTTCAGTTCCCATATTTTATCTACTATTTCATCAAGAAAATAGCGGTCATGGCTAATAACTAACAGTGCACCTGTAAAATATTTTAGCTGTCCTATTAGAAAATCAATTCCTTCACGGTCTAAATGGCTCGTAGGTTCATCCGCTAAAATACCATGAACCTGTGCCGATAAGGCCTGTGCTATTTTAAGCCTTGTTTCTTCACCACCGCTCATAGTCTGTATATTTAATTGCTCAACACCTAGCTTGCCTACAAGTGCAAAATCTTTTTCCTCCTGCAGAGTTACTTCGTCCAACTGGGGAATATAGGCAAGTTCACCCAGACGATTCATTTTACATCCTGGGGGAGTTAATTCTCCTAAAAGTACCCTGAGTAAAGTGCTTTTTCCAGCACCATTTGCTCCTACTAAACCAATACGGTCATAATCATATACTTCTAATTCATTTATATCTAAAACATCGCGTCCTTTGAATTCCACACGAATGTCTTTTGCTTTTAATATTAATTCCATAACATTTCCTCCTGTCTATAATCGCATGCTTTCATTTGCTTGTATGCAGGGAAAACCCTGCGATTTTAGCAGGAAGAGTTACATGAAAATAAGATACATAAATATTCCTCCAATATTGTTTATTTTAAATCTAATTTTCTAACCTCAGTTATCATTTGGCAAACTATAGCAATGCCAATAATTAAAATACCTGATAGTAAAAACCAATGATTTACACCGATTTTATCAGCAAAGAATCCAGAAAGAATTAACCCAATTGGCATAGCAAGTGACATGATACTTCCGATCAAAGAAAATACACGTCCTAAATATTCAGGCTTAATTTTCTCCTGAAAAAGAGCTGTTTGCACACCGCTATAAAATGGCACCGAAAGCCCCATTATTGCACAGCAAACTACGAATATTACAAATCCATTTGGAGGAAGTATTCCCGAAACGGCTAAACTGGTCCCCATTATAAAAAATGAACTTGTTATTAGTAATACATGCTTTTCGAAGCCCCCTAATCTTCCTAATAATAAGCCTCCTGCTAGCATCCCAAATGCAAAGGAAATTTCCGTAATAGAAATATGCACAGGCGTTCCATTAAAGTGTTCCATGCTTATTAAAGGAAATAGTGCATTGATTGGCATATAAACAAAAGTATATAGTGTTCCTAAGAGTAATAAGGCAAACAATCCTTTGTTTTGTCTCAGAACCACAACTCCTTCTTTCATCTCCCTTATGAAATTTGGTTCTAAACTTTGCACTTGATTACCCAGCTTAGGTATACGTACAATTGCTACCGTAATAGATGCAATCACAGCACCCAATACGTCGATGGCAATAATAGCATTTAAATCCCAAACGGAGTATAAGAGTGCTGCAACTGCCGGACTAACAATATAGCTTATAGACTGCAAAGACTGACTATAGCCTGCGCATTTCGTTAGCTGTTCTTCTGGTACTAAAAGTGGTGTAACCGCATTGAGTGCTGGGGTATGAAAAGCTGTTCCAATGCTACGGATAAACAATACTATCATAATCATCCAGACAGGTAGCTCCATACAGAATGCAACAATAGCAAGCACTGCACCAGCTGCTGCGATAATTAAATCGGCACCAATCATTATCTTCTTCCTATCATGACGATCCACTAGCACACCAATGGCAGGTCCCAAAATCGCATAGGGTAAAAAACCTACTAATGAAGCCATAGACAAGACCATCGCAGATCCTGTTTTTTCTGTAAGGTAAAAAATAATCGCCATTTGCAGGATGGCACTAGTGATTAATGATACTGCTTGCCCTGCCCATATTGCATAAAATTTTCGTTTCCAATTGTTGTATTTTTCCATTTATATTATCTCCTGCATATTATTTTGCTTGAATTTCTATTTTGAATAGCATTCTAGGCAATAAAAAATGCAGGCCAAACCCCACAATGTGGCTTTTGGTCTGCATACATACAATTTGGAAACATTCATATTAAAGACATAGTTAAATAAAGGTATAGTTAAATAACCAATATCCTCACCGTAACTAATGAATGCTCAATATCGTATAAATAAGCACAACAAAAAAGCCTATCATCGGGTATAGATTCTGCTTTTTTTATTGCCAGCTTATCTTAAACGCATTGAGGCTGTCATAGTTTCGGTTCCTCCTACATCTTTGTTTATATCAATTTATAGTATAACACAACAAGATGATATGTTCAATATAAAAGTTATGGAATGAGACTCATACTTCCAATTCGATGCCAGATTTAAAGGATATGACGAAGTTTTCTTCATAGACTGTAACGCTCTGGATTATCTTCCTTAGTAGCAAGCGATTAGCTTTCACAAAATCTTCTGTTTGTAGTTTTAAAAATTCATCAGGATTTTCTAACTCAACCTCAAAATATTTCATTTTACATTCCCTCATTTCATTTATTGATAAATTGAGTTTGCAAAAAAGAGTGGACAATTTTTGTCTACTCTTAACCTTTAAAATAGTTTTTTTAATCGATTTGAAGTTGCCTAAATTATTACTTATTCGGTAAAATGAAGTATTGCTTTCAACAGATTTCCTTCAACTACACTTCACTTGATTCAAACAAGGTGGGTACATTTCTATTCCCACAAACTCCTTGTCAATGGAAACAAACACGTACCCACAGGGTAAATGGAAATAGAAACTGATAATTTCTAGCTATCACTTCTACTCATTCCAAAAATTTTCTCACTCTGATACTTACCCACCATAAAGCAAAAAGCCTTGCAATCAAGGCTTTCATTATCCCTTTCGTTCAAAGGTTTCTAAGCTTTTACGAGCAGAGCGACACACTCAGCGGTTCGCTATCTCCGTTCTGTCTGCGTGCTAGCACTTGTCAATCACGGACAGCTATCGCATGGGCGGAAGTAAATGCTAATCTTCGTCGTTTTACTCCTTGACTAGCAAACTTACCGCCTCAACATGTGGTGCTAGTATACTCCTATATTAAAGAACGAAAGTAACTGAGTTGTTGTTTAAAATTAAAATGTAGAATGAAACTATTTTATAGTTACCATTTTTCAACTTTATAGCTGATAATTGTCACTTAAAAAATTTACTTGCTAACTTGTAAACTTGTTGAGTCTCTTTACTTTTAACGTCCCAACTACCAAATTCTTCTTTAATCAACTCTTTTATTATTCAGCTTTTTTCTCAATCAAATACCAACTAGGAATGATTTGCTTCATATCATCATACCATTCTAAAATTTCCTTAGCTTGATTTTGCATTACTGATATTTCTTCAACTCCGTAAGGAACAGACCATGGAAGAGCACCAACTATGTTATTTAGAATATAGATAGCAAGAAGTTTCCAAAATAAATCTGGAACCTTATGATCAAAATATCCATCTATCATACCAGAGGCAAAAGAAGGTGAAACTTGAGCAGACCATACAATACGATTGAATTCCTCCCAAGGATCTCCAAGGTCAAATCGATCAAAGTCAATGACATAAATATTACGATCTTCACCAATCATGAAATTCCCGATATGATAATCTCCATGTTGGAAAACCTGAGGTCTATCTTTTAATAATTCTCTATTTGCATTTAAAAAATCAATAAAAATCTGACCATTCTCGTATTGAACGGGGCATTCTTTGTATTTTTTGATTTTGTCATCAATTTTACGATTAAAAAAGGGTTCCCAATCTTCACGAACTTCTGTAACAGGAAGTGAATGAATTTTTCGAAGTATACTTCCTGCTTCTACTCCGTAAGTGTATTGTTGTTCTTTCGAAACAGTTAAAATGGTTTCTCTTGCATCTTTCCCGTCTATCCATTCGTGTAAAGAATGCACTTCATCATCACAGAGTTCTATACTAATCGGTTTACACATCGGAATTCCAAGAGAAGCTACTTTCTCCATCATATCATATTCAGATTTTTTAGAATCTAACTTCTCCTTATCAGAAACACGCAAGAAATATTTTTGCTGATTTTGATCTGTCACACAATATTTTTTATCATCTGACCAGCCTTTATTTATGGCTATCTTACTAATAAAATTCATCAAGCACTCTCCGATTCACTTTCCAACACTTCTTGCAGTTTTCACTAGTAACCCATCCAGTTCGTCTACACTTTAGTTTCCAATATGTAAAAATATCTTAATAATACGCTATCTAGTTGCTTTCCCTAATAATAAAGTTAAAATGTGTCTCACCGTATCTGAAAGCTGATAAACTAAATCGATATAAAATTCAGTTGATGATTTAATAATCATATCAATTGTTTTCATACTTTCTACTTCCTAATCAACTTTCAAATATATAGCGTTTTCATTATTTTCTTATCCTATTATATCATTATTCAAAATAAAAAACTGCAACTTACTAGTTGCAGTTAAACACAGATTTTCTTCCGTTCCTACTAGAAATTTATAAGTTAACATTTAGAATTTGTTCAGTTATCAAAGTTCATTTAGCTTTCTACTATGTAAGATTCTTGCTTGATAGCGGAGTAAATTTTCTATTCTACACCAAAAGCAAAAAGGATATATTTTTAATAAATTCCATTTGAAAACAATTCCTGTTCTATTATAGTAATGGTAATTCTAACTTTACACATGCACCATGTTTATTCGAGTTGTTTTCTAATATGATGCGTCCATTATGTAATAACATTATTTTCCAAGAATTATATAAACCTAAACCATAGTTTGTAGCTGAATGTCTACTTTTATCTCCACGGTAAAATTGCTCCGTTCCTCGTTTTAAATCCTCATTAGAAAATCCTGGGCCTTCGTCTATCACAGATATTGAAAGTATATTATCTGTAGTCATTATTAGTAATTCAATGTTGGATTTGTCTGGTGAATATTGAATAGCATTACTAAATATATTTTGAATGACTCTTTCAAATAATTGTACATCTATCATTACATCTGAATCTTCACAATTAATAGATTTAGATATAGTACGGTCATGTATTAGTGTAATCTCTCTCGCTATTTCACTAACTCTTTCGATTATTTCTGACACCTTTACTTTTTGTAAATTCAACGAGTTTAATTTAATTGACTGATTCATCTCCATCAGAGCTTTTGTATAATCTGATATACGTGTTGAATTTTTTATAATGTACGCTACATAATCTTTTTGTTCATCAGTTAGATCAGTTACCTTTAACAATTCAGCATTACCTTGGACAATAGAAACCGGAGTTTTTAAGTCATGCATTAATGCCGATATCTGACTTCTCTTATTCTCTTCTTTAATCCAATTCTCTCTTAATGAATCACTTAAGGCTTTTTTCATTATATCAAGGCTATTTAAGACATCATTAAATTCTTTGATATTTGAACTTCCTATTTCAAAGTCTAATTCATGGTTGGCGATTTTATCTGATGCATCTAGCATTGGAGATAATTGCCTTGTTATTCGTTTTGCCCAGATTAGAGTAGCCACAAATGCACTCATTAAAAAGAAAATGATTAATAAAAATATTAATAGTAAATCTATGCTAGGGAAATATTTTTCCATCCAATCATTATTGTAGCGTGGCTCTAGTGAATAATGGATTAATACATATCCATCATTCCTTTTAAATTCTATAAATGAAGAAGATGGAGTTGAAAATCCCTCATGATTGTGAAAATTCTTAGCTTTCAGTTGAATAGCTTCATCCATATTAGTTTTTATCACTTCACCATCTGGCGATAAAAACATATAGCTAGCTCCTTTAGGTATCAATGCTTCATCAAAGTCAATTTTATTTAAAATTTTATATTTATCTTCTTGTAATAAATTTTCTGTATGGTTAGCCGGAAGAATCAAACCAACACTATAAAACGCTGTAAAAGTTAATAAAGCTAGTACGATGGCACATCCTAAACCAACTCCAACAGTCATTAAGTATTTAAGAAATACTATTTTGAGCGACTGTCCTTTTCTAATTAATTCCATTTATAACCAATCCCCCAAACTGTAGAAATTGGATTTTCACCAAATTTTAAGAACTTTGCTCTAATATTTTTTACATGTTCTGATATGGCAGAAGAATCACCAATCCCATCAAATCCAAAAATCATTTCATATATTTGTTCTCTTGAAAAAACTTGTCCCTTTCTCTTTGCTAAAAGCTTCGAAATTTGATACTCAGACTTTGTCAGATGAATTTCTTCCTCCTTCACAAATACTTGATTGGAGGATAAATCAAATCTTATATTCCCTAGGTTTAAACTCGAATGTTTTTCTCTTTGTTCTCTTCTCAGATGAGCTTCTACCCTTGCTAACAATTCACCAACACCAAATGGTTTGGTAATATAGTCATCTCCTCCACTTAATAAGCCATCTACTATATCCGTTTCCATTGCTTTTGCAGTTAAAAAGATAATCGGACAATCCACTTTACTACGTATATTTTTACAATAGCTGATTCCATCAACCTCTGGCATCATTACATCAAGTAATATTAAGTCATATTTCCCCAAACTATTTTCATCAATATCTACCGTGGTTTGGTAAATATCAACAATATGATCTCCTTTTATTAAAATATTCTTGATTAGAGTCAGCATATCTAATTCATCATCTATAGCAAGAATTCTTGCCATACCAAACCACCTCCATATTTATAAATATTTTATTATTATTATACCATATTCCATTTACAAATACATTTAGAGCTATTATTCACTGATTGACTTTCCACCCCACCTATTGAACCATAATAAAGAGCCAGTAAAAATGACTACTGTAATAGGTATTGCTACATATCCCCACATGGTAAACTCTTTAATTAAATATGAGCTACCAGCCAATTCACTTCCAACAATATATGTTGCAGATAATCTCGATGCCCAAGTACAAGGTAAATAATACCAGATGTTTTCACCTAAATTGGTTATTGAAAGTAAAGCAATCAATGTTTCTACAAATCCCAATCCAATAGATGCACCACCACCTAACATAATTGATACCCACAAATGAATCATATATGTAGATAAACATCCTATAAAAACTAATAATAATTCAATTAACCAAGCCATAGTCCCTTGATTACCAAATAGCATTGCAAATATAAAAACTGCTAAACTTATAGAAAATAGGAAACTCAATAAGAGCATTATAAGTTTTCCACCATAAGCCTTGCTTCTGGATTTTGTAGTTGATAGAAGCACTTGAAATCGTCCCGCACTGGCTTCCATGTCAACAACCTTAGATGTAATAACACCACAGATTATTGGTAATACCGCTCCTAAAAGTACAAAATAATTCAGTATGATATCCATATCAGAAAAATTTTTTAGACTTGTCATAGTTGCTGCTCCATAAAATATTAGAGCATATAAAACAGGTAAGATAAAGTGAGCCCAGGGAATCCATGTATGCTTCAATTTATAAAACTCTGATTTCAATATATTCATCATTACTTCACCTCTTGCTTAGAAAACCATTTTGCAGTAATGAAAGTCAATAATGTAAACAAACATATTGATAAAATACAAGGAACAAGTAAGGATGTGTTTAAAATCATTGGATCTGATACTTCTGTTGGGATACCGTTCGGTAAAATACGCATAACGGGTACCATCAATCTAATCCCCCAAGAATAAGGGCAATAAATCCACATAGAACCGTCAGCTAACAAAATTCCTAACACAAGACCTAATACAGCGTTTACTACAATGCTTGCTATAAACCCAAACTTTTTAGCCAGGAAAAAACAAAATGGAACTTGCCATATGTTAGTTATAACCAATAATACACTTGCGAATAATAATGTCGTGAATGCATAGTTTCCTGTTAATTGTTCTCCAATGAAAAATTGAAAAACAAATACTCCTAGCATATGCAAAATAGCAGTTATACTTAGATAAATTGAAGCTGTTAATATTTTTGAAATCCATATCGTTTTTAAATCAATATTGAGTGGAAAAATTGCTCGGTAGTTTAATTTTCTCTCTTCTTTTCTATGCATCATTGCTGGTATTAAAGCGAAAGTTGCTGGCATAATCATCACATACCACCAATTATATGCATTTACACTAAAATATAATGGCATTAATACAAACGCAACAAGTAAAGATATAATTGGTGCAATAAATAATATCTTCAACAAAAAACTGTGTTTGTGTTTCAAAGTTTCTGCAAAAATATAATTTTTCATTAATCTATACTCTCTTTCCATTCTTTACAACATCCATAAAAAGTTCTTCTAAATTTTCATTATGATCAATGATGTTTTGATATTTTAATTCTCCATCATGAATAATTCCTATGTGATCTGCAGTATGTTCTACTTCTGCCAGAATATGGCTTGATAAAATCACTGTTATCCCTTTTTCAGGAAAACTACGTATCAAATCACGTAATTCTTGAATTCCTAATGGATCTAATCCGTTTGTCGGTTCATCTAGTATCAATAGTTTAGGATTATTTAATAAAGCAATTGCAATACCTAATCTTTGTTTCATCCCCAAAGAAAATTGACCGCTTTTCTTTTTTCCGGTATTTTTTAAATCTACAATTTCTAAAACTTCATCAATTCTTGCTTCAGGCAATCCAAGTAATAATGTTCTAACTTTAAGATTTTCTCTTGCACTTAAATTTTCGTATAAGGGTGGCATCTCGATTAAAGCACCAATATCTGATAAATCATTTCTACTCCATTCATGTCCTTCAAACATAATTTCACCTGACGTCTTGTGTAACATACCTGTAATCATCTTTAATGTCGTAGATTTACCTGCACCATTAGGTCCTAGTAATCCATATACTGAATTTTCCTCAATTTTTAATGACACATTATTTACAGCTTTTTGTTTTCCAAAAACTTTTGTTAGCTCATTTGTTTCTAAAATATATTTGTTCATATTTTATTCCTCCTTTAATCTTGTAAATAGTATAAAAAATAATTTTAAGGATTCTGTAAGGAAAAAATATTTTTAAAAAGTAGCAAGAAAATTCTAATATATTAAATGTTTTGCATTTTTTTCTTTAGTCTTTTATGCCATATTTCATATACTTCATAAATAAAAAAGGCAGAACCAGAGTTCTGCCATAAATAACCATTATTTATCTTACAACTTCAATCTCCACCTTACTCTAAATCAAATTTTAAGGAATTGAAGTATTCTCTTTTTAATCCTATAGATATGCCTATTCTGTTCGAGTTTCAGCTAAATATATTCTCCATTCAGCTAATTCTTCAGGCAAATCATAAACAGTTTTTCCATTACATTCATAGATTTCAGAGATTCCTGGTGAGGTCTTAGAAAAAGTTTTCCAAGCTGTCACTAGTTCTTCTACAAATTGAATATTATGAGGTTCAAAAAAGTCATTAAATTTCGATAGTTCTTTACTATAAATTGTCACAACATTATAGCTATCAAGCATGATCTCATCATGACTTTTATGCCCACCAAATCCAAACTTACTTAGTCCATCATTAACAAGCAAATCACCGTATCTAATCAACAGTTCTAGGCATTCCTCTCTTGAACAACCATCAATATAATAAACATCCTTATGGGATTCCTTGATAATATTCTTTGCTATTACTTTTTCTCTATCAATACTGACAGGCAATTCCAAAATAAAAAACAAGGGCTCGTCATGAATCGCAATAAAGTGTTGAAAAACCTCTAATATTTTTTCTGAGTGTACATTCGCCATCAAATGATGTTCAGTTAACTTTGTAAATGATTCAAACAGGTTTTCTACCAAGGTAACTCGGTGACCTTTTACTAAATTCAACATTATGCGTCCTCCAGAGTATTTAGACAATATCCACATTTATAATTACATTATACCATTAAACCCCTAAAAAGACTGCAACTTCCCAGTCACAGTCTCTTATAAATCTACCTCAGTTCCTTCAAGGAAAGTTATTACAATTTGTCCAGCTTCTGAAATAGATTGATAGCATGTCAGACTATAGTATCCAGAAGCCATACTTGAACTATTACTCTGATTCTTACCCTCTATTCGATTAGAGAAGCTACCTTCACGCTTTTCATTATTTCTTTCGTTCACTTTTAAGAGCAGAGAAACACTCTCAGCGGTTCGCTGTTACCGTATCGTTTCGTCGTAAATTCCTTACTCTAAGACAGCTGTCCCATGGGCAGAACATCTTCTTCTACCTCGCTGATGCTTCAGCTCGTACAAGCAGTGATACCGCCTCAACGTGAGTTTTAGAGGACTAAATGGAGTCTGAATTGCCTGATAGAGATGTAGTATTGATTAAGCAATCAACAAATAATGTACAAAACAAAAATAAAGTACACTGCTTAATGAGTGTACTTTATCCTTCTAATTCAGTTTTATCAATGGTTTAGCTCTAGTTAAGTCGATTAGTTAAATGAATTTAGACTATTGCTTTTTATAACGACCATAAATTGTATGCTTAATGCTATAATTTATCTTCCAAATCTACTTCTTCATAATTTATCGGAATTAAAGCAACTTCACTGCTTAGAGTAGATTGTTTTTCATTTTCACTTATTTGAATGGCATTTTTTAATGAAAAAATAACTTCTCTTACAAGATTTAATAAATCTAATGTACACTCTTGCAATTCAATTTCAGTTAGATATAATCTGCTTTCGTCATTGTCTTTATTTACATCAATAAAATTCAATGTAATATTAGTAAATCTATGCTCTAAATAATTTCTAATAGTTTTTAATAGCTTTGCGTGTGGATTTGCTGTTAAAGAATTATCACCATTATCAAAATCTTTCGATATCCAGAATATAGAAGACAAACCAATATTTTTATCCAACAATTTATTTAAATTACTATTTGTTCTCCAGATTGAATGAAAATTTACTTGTCGAGGCATGATTTTTAGACAATAATATTCATTTATAAGCATTGCTACTTTATCTAATAATGAATATAGTGTTTTAAAAGCTGCTTTTAATCCTTCAATTCTGATAGAGTATTGTACGTAGTCTAGACAATCAATAAGATTAACATACTCGTCAGCATAATGAACCGAATCAATCTCAATGCTATTAAAACAGAGATAACGCGCATAAACATATTCTTGCTTAATTTGATTAAACATAGAAAAATATTTGTTTAAATCTTTATCTGATTGAAATAATAAACTTGGTAGTAAAAGATTATCATCATATCTATTTATATCGTCAGCTTGTAAGTCATTAAGTGGATTAAGATACAGCCCGTTGTTCCAACACCATTCGCGATACTTTTGTGAATTAGGATTATAATCGATGGTTTTACAAGAGCATTCATCTAAGTCTTTATAATTAAGATATTGTTCGTAAAGTTCAATAAATCGCTTTTCTGCATAATCAACTCTGTTTGGATCTGAAACAGTTATACTTGTTTCTATTAAATTTTTAATTTTTTTAATAAAGTGAAGATGTTCGTTATCATTCAAAAAATTACGATAATGATGTAGACAAATAGCCAAGTTACCACTAGCCATTGTGAATCTTGGATTGATTTGTATACATTTACAATACATCTTAATAGCTAACTGTTTTCTACCACAAGCATCTAATAGATTTGCGTAATTGGTGTATAGTGAACATAATAATGGGTGAATAAAGCTATTGTTCTCAGGATCTATATCAATATTATTTGAAATTTCGATAGCTTTTCTAAAGTAATAAATTTGTTGAACTGTACAATCGGTATCTATGTTGAATACTAGGTTATTACTTAGTTCAAATATATCACCATATGCTGTCCCAATAGAATAAAATAATTGAATTTTGGAAATATCATCAATAGTATTTTCCATATTTTTTCCAAATTCTATTAGTCTATAGATTTCCACTATATTTTTATGTTTAAAAGCATTATCGAAATCCTTTGACAATTTAAGTACACTATGATTAATTGGATTATTTGTTAACATCTTCATCCTAAATATTTCGATTTTAAATTTGATTTTCCTTTATTTTCTTGTTCTTCAACTAACATATCAGATAAAAACTCTTTTATCATATTAAGATTAAGAAAAATTCGAGTTGCAATAAATTTAAGTTATAATACCTTATATAAATTATAAATAGGGTAAACCTGATATCTTTCTTGAGTTTCTTTATCTAACTTAGTCCAAAATAAATCAGCTTGTGGTTTTGATTTTAATAACACTGATGCACCAAAACAAATTTCATCATTATCTTTATTATTTAATAAAATATTAGTAAGCTTCTCTATTTCAGTATTATCTAATTCACGATTTCTATATTTAATTTGAAGATCATTTATGATGCTTATGCTATTTTCTTTTATATGGTTCATGTTCCAGTCAGAAAGACGTTGAGCCCAGTTAAGCAACTGTTCTTTTTTTGAAACTTCTTCTGTCATATCGGCTGCAGCAACTATTTTTATTATGGTATCGTCAGCACACACGTTTTCTACACTACAGTCAACTAATCTTTGGTATGAGGCAATAACCGAATCAAAGTTACAGTTATCAATTGTTAACCAATCTTCGGGCCTAAAAACCTCAAATAAAGAAATATCCTCATCCTCGCCTCTCCTGCACCAAGGAGTTTCAGTGAAAATATCTATCATAGTTCCATTATTACCTTCATGAAATGCATATAGAGTACTAATATGTATGTTAGCAATCTTAAGATTAAACAATTTCGATTCCTCGTAATTTAACGCCACCTTGTTTTTTAATACTAGACCTGAATTAAGGATATTTAAATTTCTTTGAGATTGTTCATTAAAGAGGGATAAATCAAGCTCTTTTTTTATCCCCATTTTCTTTATGAAATTTGATATTTTCGACAATTCTTTTATATGGCTATCTAAATCAAGCGAATTAATATCCGATAAAGACCGTTCATCTAGTTCTATACTAATACCATTGAGTGTGAAAAATCCTACTTTTCCTAGTTCTTTAAGTGCCTGAGTACACTTTATAGCATCTGACAGCATATTAGGTCTTGAATAATTAAATTTAGGTTGAGCTTTCCCATTGTTAAAGGATATTTTAAAACCTTCCCCAAAATGAAGCTGTACCTCTCCGTCAGGAAAATAATGTCTCTCTATATCTTCAAAAATATAATCTCCTATCTCAATAATTAAATCTGTTGCTTCGAAAGTTTCAACAATCTCTATTGAATTTTCAAGTGGAATTTCGATGGCAGTTTCAGGATCCCTAAGATAAAGAAAGAGGTCGTGTTCCTTCTGGTAATTAAATATTCCTTCATGCCCCTGACCATAAAAGTAAAGCTTGATCTCTTTATTATTGGGTATATTTTCAATTGACATCCCATCGATATTTATAAAACTATGCTGTTTCTGACTATTAGTAACAAAATCAACTAACATCGAATAAATTTTTTGTTCATCTAGTTTATGAATCTGTACCGAAAGTGTTTTATAATTTGCAGACTTATTTTTTAATTTACTTCTTTTAATTATTTTCTTTATAGAAAAAGGTGGCAGTGATTTATAATAAATATCTTTTAAATTGCTATTCTCATCTAACCAAACTACGAATAAAACTACCCCACCGTTTTTTGAATACAATTCTAAATCACGCATATCTACTGGGAAAGATTTCATTGAATTGTTCTTACGTTTAGTTGCTTTAATTTGGACAGGTACTCTCCCAAATATTTCGCTCTTTTTCTCACTAGCATTTTTAAGAACATGAATTTCCCCATCCCACGCTGGAGTTTTATCATTGTTATCGAAATAAGTCTGAAGCAACTTATTTCTGTTAATAAATGTTGCCAGATATGAAACGCCTAACGTTTCAATTTGTCTATTATTTGCCAAATTATCACCTCATAACATAACACTATGTATTATTTATTATACCATCAACAAAATAAAAATCTATATCTTGTGTTCAATTGAAACTTAAATAAGCTTCAAAAAATGTACAATTGAACCACCACTTCTTCTACACCTATTAGAGTCGAAAATGTACAAATCAATTTCTTCGATTAGATGATATTATGTACTAGAAAACATACAAAATAACACTCCAGAATAATGTACAAAATAAAAATAAAGTACACTATTTAAAGAATGTACTTTATGCTTCTAATTCATTTGTATCAATGGTTTAAGTCTTGTTTGGTCAATTGTACATAAATTTTTAGTTTTAACACAATCCATAATATCTCTATAATTATTTAGATGAATTGCTCTTAAAATCTTTTTAAGTGCTTCAATTACTTTTTCTTCATTTTGGGATTTTTCTTTGTACTCAAAATCATCGAATATTCCCATGACAATACTTCCTTTTCTAAAATTTAAAATGTTGTTTCCTTACTAATTCTATTACTAGCCAATATCGTATAAATCAAATAAGCAATAAAAATAACATAGCAGCCAGTCTTACAACTTACTACTTTTCATATGATAATTTACAAATGTTTTTCCAGCCACTCGATCTTTTTAAAATCCTTATTGTTATTTTGTTCATTTCGATAGGAGTCTTGAGAAGAAGCTTTGTAAATACTTAGATACTGCTCCAGACTTGGAAGACGAAAAGTGATGCCTTCAATGTGAATAAGCTCTATATCCGCTTCCGAAACTCCTGCAAAACCAGGTAAGGAATCGATACTTCCAAATTCAACACTCACTCGATCCTTTTGGAATTCATGCTCATGAATATCTATTAAGACGTAGCCTAAGTCTTTCATCACTTTCATTATTTTGTCCCAGTCATAAATTCTGAGATGATCAGGTGCTTCCCAACCTCTAGGGTCACCAGGCACATGAATGTCAATGTCAGACGGCTCCCAATTTTCTTTCGTTCTAAACTCCAATCCCAAAGATCCCATCAGTGTCGGTGTAATTCCGACTCGATTTAAATGGAAACAAATGGTTTTAAATTCTTCAAATAAGAGACTCATGTTTACTCTAAACCTTTCATATAAATGTTCGTTATTTCTACTTTATTACCTTAAACAAAATCATCTTCATTTTCTAAAGTATATCCCGGGATTTGAGCTACTAAGGCTCTCCCCTCTTCTAAAGAATAAAACTCAACTAAATCCTTTTGATAATCACTTTGATACAATTCCAATATAACCATCGATACCCCTCCTAGCTTGTTGTTTCAAGTATGCTCTCCAAATCACGCTTTTCCACACTCATGTATTCGACTTCTTTTGTTCCTTCATTGTAAAGATAGCATCTAAAAATCAATTGATCTCCTGTCGGAAACAGCGTGTCTATCCCAGAGTAGTCTCCTTGGCATATATCTAGTACCATTTCATCAATGAGCTCTAATGTCTCTAAATGAAACACAAACCATCTTTCTTCCGTTGTGGAGAATACACCGTAAGAATTGTTAATCTTCCAAACGTTTGATAACCCGTCCTGTTCAAATACTGGAAATCGTTTGCTAGACTTTATTTGAAAATCATGATTCGATATCTTATAAAATTCCGTCGTGTAAAAATTTACCAACAACGAACTATCCTCGTGAATCGTAAAAACAAACACCAAATTTCGTGGAAATTTATGTTTTACACTTAGTTCATGATTCAAAAATTCAAGGCAAAAGTCCTGTGAACTGTCCTGTTCCGCTGTTAATGAAACGATGATTTTACTATCAGAGAAACTCTTAAAAGTCACTTCAGAATCAAGAAAGCTATCTTCCAAATCTAAATAGTAACTTTGAAAATTCTGTTCGTCTCTCACTTCAATCCGAATTTCATGGCTACTTTTTCGATAAGCAAACCAAGTTAAGTTATTTTTCTGAGATTGATGGCTGCTGATTAAAGTACCTACATTGGTATCTATATTTTCAAAACTCTTATAGGATTGTTTATGATTGTTAATTAAACAAATTTCATTCACTTTTTTAAAACTGCTAAGTTGAATCACTCGGTTCACCTCCATCTGGTCTGAGAAATTTGACTATTATCGAGCAATAGCCTTTTTTCTATAAATTCAGCCAACTTCCCTTTTCCATCGTCTAAGCACCTCTTTTAAAGGCTCATCTAGATAGGTATAGGCCTTGTCCTTTATCCAATCAGGGATTCCATAAGCTGCTTCGGCAATACTTCCTGTGATAGCAGCAAGAGTATCACTGTCCCCACCAAGAGAAATCGCATTTCGAATCGCATCTTCAAAATCTGTACTTTCTAGAAAGGCAACGATGGCCTGAGGAACGGTATCCTGACACGTTTCATTGAAACGATAAGTAGGACGAATTTCATCTAGTGTTTGAGAAAGATTATATCCATACTCTTGTTCTATGTGTTCCTTGATGAGTCTCTTACACTCTATAGGATTATCGTTGATCGGTTTTCCATAGTCGCCACTGTAACCTCCAAAGTAATAACGACACATAAAGATAGCATCAGACGTCGCCATAGCTCCCTTGACCCCCTCTGGATGGTTATGAGTCACCTCTGCAGAAAGTCGTGCAAGAGCTCTTCTGGACGGCCAGGCTCCCGTTCGTGCACAAAAACTACAATCCATGGTCCAGGCACATGGAGAAACACGCATTGCTGAGCCATTGCCAAAGCTATTATAAGGTTCTCGATCGTCGCCATCAACCCAATTCCCAAATCTTGCACCGTAACCTGCATCGGGATACATCCTACCATATTTTTTCATGGCATCAATAAAGTCATCCTTCTGACCACCATTCATAATGGCTTCTGCAACGGCGCAGGTCATCACCGTATCATCTGTGAAAAAGCAGTCTTCTCTAAAAAATGGAAAGTCTTTCGTTTTAATGTTGTCCCATTCATAAACAGAACCAACAATATCTCCAACTATTGCTCCTAGCATCAGATTCCTCCTTATGATATATCAGATTCATTACACATTTCCAATGAATCGCTCTTTAAAAATGGCACCACCAAATTAATCCACTCTTGAGGCAGGTAAGCTGATAAATAGCCGTGGTTATAGCCCTTAGCTTCATACAAAATCGTATTTGGATGCAGTTGTTGAAATAATTTCGCTGATGCTTTCACACAGTTCAATTCTTTTTCACCATAAATATAAAGAACCTGCGCCTTATTAGCAGAAATCGTATCCTTTAGCTTGTAATGCCCCATATATGTTTTGTAAATGGTCACCAATGTATTGATAGGCGTCCTTGGCAGATCCTCCAAATAATAATCTTTTAGTTCCTCTGGATAAGCCAATTTAGGATATATTTTGTTCATCATGCTTAACTGAAGTTTACAAGAGGATTTACTAAACATCAGTTTGCCAAATAGACGTACCAGAAAAATGCTGATTTTAGCTAATCTTGGTTGAGGAATACAGAGGCTTCCATCTATGATGGCTTTCTCAGCTATATCTCTGTCTATTGACAAAAGCTCCATAGCAATTTGACCACCAAGTGAAACACCACCAATCGCAAACAACTTCCCGCCACAGTTTGCTTTGATATAGTCTAGAATCTCCAAAGCAGAATCTTCAGTAGAAACATAATCAAGTTGAAATTCTTCGCCGTGGCCATTCAAGGTGGGTAGAATGACACGATACTTCTCCGACAAGATCCGTGCTTGACGAAGATAATTCCACCAAGAACTGCCACCACCATGTATAAGTAAGATAGGAGGCAAATTCTTATCACCAAATTCATGGAATTTCATATTTAAACTCCTTACTGTAAGACTTCTAGTAATACTTAGTTGAGTAATCAGAACGTACAAGTAATAAAACGTTCTCAACGTGTAATTAAGGTACTTACTTCATTATATAACAAACGATGATAAAATAACTAGAATAACACTAAAAATCAACATCAAAACAACAAATGCTACGTAAAGTAGCAAAAATAATGAGGATGCAACGTCTACTTGCTTGTGACTTGATAATCGTTTATACTATACTAAATTCTGTCATATCAAATATATGACAATTTACATTATAAAATATATAGAGGAGGTCATACAACATGACATTTGCTGAAAAATTAAAATCCATACGTAAACAAGTAGGGATGTCACAAGAGCTTTTAGCTGAAAAAATCGGTGTATCCAGACAAGCTGTAACAAAGTGGGAAACTGGTGCTGGAATTCCAGATATCGACAATATGGTATCAATCTCAAACCTATTTAACATCTCAATCGATGAGCTAATCTGTAATAAAGGAACTACACTTAAGACAAGCGAATATCTCTTCGAGAGTATCACAGAGTATGATATTGATAAGATCAAGAGTTATGATATGAAATTTGGAGGCGCAGAAAAGTTTGTATTATCCGGATACAACGGAGAAAAAATTCGAGTTCGTCTGGTATCTAACCTTCTTTCTACACTTCAAAATGATTTTAAAGTAAAAATTGATGATAGTAGAAAAAGAATTGATGTAGATGTAAAACGTTATAATAGTGTAACAGAGGCTACGGCTAAAGAAACTGTCAGTATCTTTGTGGAAATTCCGACTTCCTATATTAGTCACATCGAATGTGAAGTTAATGCAAAATCTGTGGAGATTCGCTCTCTAGAATGCGATAATATTGAGCTTGACATTAAGACATCTCGTATTACTCTAGAAGATATTTCAGGCAAGGTAAAAATTAACTGTAATCTTGATATGGAAGTATTATGTAATTCATTAAACGGTGATCTTTCCATTAATCAGATTTCAGCAACATCTCGAATTTGTATCCCAGAAAATAGTATATTTACCGCTGTTTCGAAAGGGATTGGAACACACATTTATTTTGAAAAAGATGGACAAAATACTGAACGCTTTGATTCATCAGATTCTGATAATTTAATTGAACTAAATGGTATCAATAGTGAACTTGTTGTCTATACAGTTAAAGAAAGAGGGTAACTAAATGAATGTAAATTATTTAAAAAGATACATCCTCAGTTCTTATATCCTTGTTTGGGCCCTCATTATTTTTGTAGCAGCCCCCGCAAGTCTATTGTTTAAAGTCCCACCTGTTGTTATGTGGATAGTACGAAATATCGTCGCATGGTCTCCTTCATACCTCCTTTTATTTGGATGGAAGTATTTCCGGACTGATGAAGAAATAACTACTTTTCTTAAGCGGTGTTTCTCTGCTAAAGTTTCGCTACTCCCACTCCTATCTTCATTTGGTATTACATTTGGGCTCAGTATATTATCACTCTTCATTTACTCACTTATGACCCAAAAAACAATGTTCTCCTACATCAATCTAGGAACAGTATCATTGCCACTAAGTATATTCTTATCATTTACATCAGGTCCGACTGGTGAAGAATTAGGTTGGCGTGGTTATATGAGAGAAGAATTTAATAAAAAGTATCATTTTTTAAAATCCTCTATTTACCAAGGCCTAGTCTGGTGTTTCTGGCATACACTTCTGTGGGTTGTAGATTCAAAATTCACGGATTGGCGTGCGATTCCATATATTATTGCTAACATAGTTGTAATTACATCCATTACGATTTTAATGAATATTATTTTGGAGAAATATAACAATTTGATTTATACTATTTTCATGCATTTTGGCTTTAATATTGTTTATGTATTTTTGGATGCTGATATCGGATTTTTTATCATTTTGACCTTGCTATACCTACTCATCACTCCGATTGCAATGCATATACGAAATAGATCTAATTTTAAATACTATCACTAACTATAGTTAAGCTGTTTCTATTTTGAGTACAAAGACAATATCGTCTTACAAACCAGTAATTTGATATACCTCAACACATCGAATGCCAAGTCACATAATAAGAGCAGCTAACCAATCGGTTAACTGCTTTAAAAATAGAAAAATAACTTCTAATATGATATCAGTATTATTTTTATTCCTTTGCCATGAGAACCACTAATCTAATCCAATCTAAAAGAACACATAATTCATTCTCATAACTAAAATTTAATGAAAACTCATCGACCTCAAATTCATTTTCCTGACTCAATTCCATAACAAAAAGGACACCAATCTTTATCCATAACCACGTAAGTCCAATTACAATGATTTTGAATTAATACTGTGGAACGTAAAGTCGATCACTTCTTCCAAAAGAAACAACATCCATTCTAAGATTTAAAATCCTTTTCCTTACTAATTCTATTACTAGCCAATATTGTATAAATTAAATAAGCAATAAAAATGATAATAAAAATAAGATTAATTTTTAACACAAAATAGAGATTTAACAAATTTGCGAACGCATGAAATAATATACAGTATCCCACAGATTTCGTTTGACGGTAAAGAAGCCCTAAAACAAAACTTAAAAATAATGTATATATAAAAAATAAAATAAAAGGAAATCCTTGATGACTTTCTCCAACTATAAACCATAAAGGTAGATGCCAAATCCCCCAAATTGATCCTACAATCAAATTAGATTGCCAATATGTATATTTTTTATCAAGTAATGGTTGTAATATTCCTCTCCATCCTAATTCTTCATGTCCACCACCAAAAAAAATTAATTGAATAAAGAATAGTGGCATTAGATAAATGGATACTCCATTTAATTCTAAGGAAGATACAGAAAATAGTATCAAAATTGCTAACAAATGAATAATGAAATAAATACTACTATTTTTTCTTTTATTAAATACAAAATGTTTAAATTTTATATTATTCCTTTTCAAATAAAAGCCACTAGCAATAGCTGGTCCAAGTGCACCTACTATATGTAATGTTCTTCCTATAATTGTTTCTAATCCAAAGATATGAGATTGCGTAAAGATGGCAAGAATCCCCCAAGCTATATAAGTAATTCCAAATGTACAATAAAGATAATTTTTTAAATTCTTTTTGTCAATTTCTGTCATTTTATCTTCCTAATCCTGATTATTCTATGAATAATATTTTTTTACTGCTTCTTAGTTGCTGTCGATTATAACTACCTATATTCTATCACAAAAACACAAAAAAAGCCTTACAATCAAGGCTTTTCATTATTAATTCATACCAAGCTTTCTAGGCTTTTACGAGCAGAGCAACACACTCGGCGGTTCGCTGTTGCCGTATCGTTTCGTCGTAAACTCCTTACTCTACGACAGCTATCGCATGGGCGGAACATCTCCTTCTACTACGCTGATGCCTCAGCTCGTACAAGCAGTGATACCGCCTCAACATGGTGCGTTTGCGGAAAAAGGTCCACCGGCTGGACTTTCTTCAATTCATAGCCCAACTCTTGATAGAGTTTGATATCACGCGCCATGGTTGCGACATTACATGAGATATAGGCGATGCGGTCAGCTCCTGTTTGAGCGCTTGCTTTGATAAAGCTTTCGGTCAAGCCCTTGCGTGGTGGGTCGACCAGGATGGCAGTTGGTTGGATGCCTTCCTTGAGCCAATTCTTCATGGCATTTTCAGCTGTATCACAGACATAGTGGGCATTGGTAATACCGTTCAATTCTGCGTTCTTCTGGCTATTTTCTACTGCTTCTGGGATAACTTCCACCCCGTAGACTTCCTTGACATGCTTAGCGACAGATAAGCCAATAGTTCCGATTCCTGAGTAGGCATCGATCACCACATCATCTTCACTCAACCCCGCAAAATCAATAGCTGTCTGATAAAGCTTCTCTGCCATTTCTGTATTGACCTGATAAAAGGCTGGTCCAGAAATTTGGAAGCTATTCCCCAACATTTGATCCGTAATGTAATCTTGACCATAGAGAACTCGCCATTCTTTCCCAAAAATCGCATTTGTATTTTGGTCATTAATATTTTGCATGACAGACACAATCTCTGGGAACTGCTTGATGACTTGTTCAATCAACTGTTCAACTCGGAAAATTTTAGGACGAGTTGTCACCAAGATAACCATAATTTGACCTGAATGATGGCCACGACGTACAACAAGGTTACGAATCAAGCCAGAATGTTCCTTTTCATCATAGGGTTTTAAGTCATAGCGACGAAGCAAATCACGTAAAGCCACAATAACTTGATCAATGACTGGATCTTGGATATAAAAATCTTCAAGAGGCATAAGATCATGAGAATTCTTACGGAAGAAACCAGTCTCCAGAACACCATTGACACGACGAACAGGAACCTGAGCCTTATTACGATACTTGATCGGATTTTTCATGCCAAAAGTATCTGCGACCTCTATATCCATGATTCCAGCAATCTTATAAAGACTGTCTTTTACTTGCTTGGTTTTAAACTTGAGTTGCTCTGGATAAGCTAGATGTCCCAAGTCGGCAATACCTGAACGTAGGTAAGCCAAATCTAAGTCTTGATTACGATGTGGAGATTGCGTAAGGTATTCCTCGACTTTACCAAAGCCAATCTTCTTGTTGACTTTAAGGACTCGCATAAGGATTTTTTCAGTCGGAAGAGCATTCTCTACAAAAAAGACCAAGCCATCTACCTTGGCAACACCTGCTCCTTCATGGGTCAAATCGAAAATCTCAACTTCTACAATATCATTTTTCTTTAACATAATTTTCACTTTCTATAAGCCGACAAAAAAAGACGGCAACAATCCTGTTACCATCTATTATACCATGAATTGACCTAAGCACCAAAACTCTTGAAGAAATCAAGGATAGCTTGCCAAATTGAGCTGAGGATGTTTCCACCGTCTTGAATAGCTTTATTGGCATCAAAGTTTAGATCGATATTACTAAAACTATCACCTGCTTGAGCAACAATGCTTTGTTTCAAATCTTTAAGAGTCTTTGTAAAGTCTTCGTTGTTAAGAATATCGCTCTTTGAAAGATTAAAGGCAAAGTTGATGATGACATTGACTTGGTTGCCTGTAACAACTTGATCCAGTTTATAGTTCTTTAAAGTATCTTCGACAATCTTACGAACATCATCTTCTGTAAGCTCACCCTTAGACTCTTTAGCCTTAGCGACTGCAGCCTTTATATCAGCAAGGGCTACGTTCAGTTTATTGGCATCAAAGCCTGATTTGTCCTTGTTTTCATCGTTAATATCTGACAAGGCCTTGAGCTCTTCCTGAGCCAAGTCTTTATTTTCCTGAGGTAATTTTACACCATTTGACTCAAGGGAATAGTAAATACCTGCTAGGGCACTTTCACCAGTAACCGGAATTGGTGCCGCAACGGTGATACGCGCGTGCTCCACACCCAAGGTAACAGCCGCATTACGGTACATATCTTGCGTTACTTTAGTGATATTTTCAGGTGTCTCAATCTTGACCTCAAGTGGAGATTTTTCTCCTAATTTTTGAATTTTTGCTGATGAATAAAGTTGAAGACTTGAATCGTTTGCGACATTCATAATTTTTGAGTAGACATCTGGTGTCATGGTCTTCAAATCTTTAGTATCTTTTGAGGCATCATAGCCAAGTTTTTTAAGTGTTTGATTTTTTTGATCTTCCGTTAATGAAGAACCCAAGACGTACTCAGGTTGAACATAGGTTTCATCAATTACTTTTTGAACATCAGTAGCTGCCTGGGCGCTTTGCAGTGTTGCAACTGCTAAAAGTACTGCAGCGCTAGTCAGAAAGAATTTCTTTCGCATGAGACGTTCCTCCTTTTCTACTCTAGCATATTAAAGTATCCTTAAAGAAAACTTATAAAAACACCTAGAAATTCTAGATGCTTAAAATAGATTAAAAATTTTCATAATATAGAGATTCAGCTGAACCTGTCTAGAGTAATAATAGTTTCCCCCATCCACATAAAGTTCTCCACCTTGAAAAATAGAAATGGGATTGATGTAGCGATAGGTTTTCCCTGTTGTATTTCCTAATATAGGCGCAACTGTATCTCTGGAGTATTGCTTAGCTAGTACAAGAGTATTCTTTTTCCCATTCTGGGCGATAAAATCGATATAAGCAGGTCCAAAGTTATAAGCTTGAATGGCTGTCCAGACATCCACTCCTTTTTCTTGAGCAAGATAGAGATTTTCTGTCAAGGTTTGAACCCCTTGCCGAATACTACTTGCATTATCGTTTATGGTATCAGTAGAGCCACTAGCAGATTCACTTGACTGCATCACGTCCCCTTCTTTACCCTTAGTTTCTGTATAAATCATGGCGAGCACAAGCTCTTCGTTTGCTGGGGTATCTTTTTCATTCAAGATTTCGCGAACCATGGGTTGGTAGGTCATGACTTGTTTGACATCCTGACGAATCAGATAAGCTTTATATCCAGCGAAAAGGAAGACTGCTAGTACCAGCATTCTTCGTATAAATTTAAACATTATTTATTTTGTATATCCTCGATGTTTTTGATTAAGATAGAATAGGTTCCATTATCGTTTTGAATGAACTCAACTGATTCCGCATCTTGATAGACATTGTTTGGTACGATGAGTTCAATTCCATTTGACAAGGAAAGTTTCTGATTCTCAAATCTCTTTAACTGACGACTGGCATCAATCTCATCAAACTGTACTGGCTCTGGTACTGCTTCTTTAACCTGGTCAATGAAGCTAAGTCGAGCAGTAAGATTATTGTCAAAAAGATCATTGGCTAATTTTTCTGGAGAGAGCTCATTATTCTCTTCAAGATTATTGAAAATTGCTGATTTTACCTTGGATTGAAATTGAAAATCATCTGTGTTAAAGGTTTCGGCAATCTTTTGAGCCGTTTTTTCTAGTTCCTTAATGGATTTCTTTGGTGAAATCTTTGGTTGTGCTTGGATAAGATTCTCAGAAAAATAGTTTAAAAAGGCTCCATTATACTTGATGCGTTTTTCAATCAAGTGATACTTGCGACTTTGAAGATTAACAACTAGTGCTTCATCTGCTCCAGTTCCAAATCCAGGTAAGTTATTCTGAGTCAGTTTGATTGGATTGTCAACCTCGCCACCCAAGTGTGTCAAGGTTTCACGCAATGCAATTCGTAGAAAGGCAAAGTGGTCTACTCCCTCTTTTGAAAACTGGACAAAAACCAAGTCATTTGTCCTTTGGTTTTCAGATACAGAGAATTCCTCTTTCCAGAGATTAGCAATTGTAACAGATGTTTCCATTAAATCTTCTTTGATGTGATTGAAAAAAGGATTATCCTCTTCAAAAATACCAGTTTTGGCATCATCCGAATACACACGCTCCACTTTTTTACGCAAGTATTCCTCGATTTTAGGAGTGATATTGAGAAACTTATCCGCCAAGAACAACTCTGTGTCATCAGGGCTGAACTGATGGATAATGGCTTTCTTAATATAAATATCCATAAAATATTAGTCCTCATATAATGGGAAGGCATCTGTCAAGGATTTGACTGCACTTCTCACTTCTTCTAAGACAGCTTCGTTTTCTGCATTCTTAAGGGCTTTAATAATAAGTTCAGCAACTTGACGGCTTTCTTTTTCACCAAAACCACGAGCAGTAATTGCTGCCGCTCCGATACGAATACCACTTGTCTTGAATGGTGACAATGTTTCGTAAGGGATTGAGTTTTTATTAAGGGTAATGTTGACCTCATCCAATAAGTTTTGGGCTACTTTTCCACTTTCTATAACCTTTGTGACATCCACTAAGAAGAGGTGGTTTTCAGTACCACCAGAGATAATGCGGAAATTAGGATCTTGCAGGAATACTTCAGCCATAGCCTTGCTGTTCTTGATGACATTAGCAGCATATTCCTTGAAGGCTGGATCCAAAACTTCTTTAAAGGCTACAGCCTTAGCAGCAACAACATGCTCTAGTGGTCCACCTTGGATACCTGGGAAAATAGCGGAATTAATTTTCTTAGCAAGGTCTTCGTCGTTAGTCAAAATCAACCCACCACGTGGTCCACGAAGAGTTTTGTGAGTTGTTGTCGTTGTGATATGTGCGTATGGAACTGGATTTGGATGAAGACCGGCTGCAACCAAGCCAGCAATGTGAGCCATATCGACCATGAGTTTTGCGCCCACAGCATCCGCAATTTCACGGAATTTTGAGAAATCAATAATGTGAGAATAGGCTGAGGCACCAGCTACGATAAGTTTTGGTTGAACTTCTTGAGCTTGTTTCAAGATGGCGTCAAAGTCCAATAGCTCTGTCTCCGGATCAACGCTATATGAAACAAAGTTATAGGTTTGGCCTGAGAAGCTGACAGGAGCTCCGTGAGTCAAGTGCCCACCCGCAGCTAAATCCATCCCCATAACCGTATCACCTGGTTCGATCAAGGCCATGTATGCTGCACAGTTAGCTTGACTTCCTGAGTGAGGTTGGACATTGGCAAATTTAGCACCAAAGATTTCTTTCGCACGTTCAATAGCTAGACTTTCGATAACATCCACTACATCAGTACCACCATAGTAACGACGTCCAGGATATCCCTCAGCATATTTATTGGTTAAGATTGACCCTTGAGCAGCCATAACAGCCTTAGATACAACGTTCTCTGAAGCGATTAATTCAATATTATTTTGTTGGCGTTCCTCTTCTTTGGCAATAGCATTCCAAAGATCAGCATCATAAGCTTTAAAATCTTCTTTGTCAAAAATCATAGTTTTTCTCCTTTAATTAACTTAATAAATCGTTTCTGCACTTTATCGCAAGTATAACCCACTCTTTCATAAAATGCATGAGCACCAAGACGATGGTCTGCAGAGTTTAATCGAATAAACTCATAACCCCGTCTTTTTGCTTCTTGTTCTAATCCATGGAGCAAAATTTTCCCGATGCCCTTACCTTGCATCTGGGGTACCACTGCTAAAGCCAAAATATTAAAACCGGCATTAGAATAAAGGGATTCATAAACCTCAGCATGTACATACCCAAGTAAGTCATGGCTGGTCGGTTCCTCAAACCCCAGTAGGAAATGATGTGAGTCTTGGGATAATTTTGCTAGTTGACTAGCCGTTTCCTCAGGACTAAAATCATAACCTAAAGCATCTTTGTTAATCTCATAAATCGATGCAACATCTGTTGCTTTCAAAGCACGTAGCATGTCATACCTCCTCAAAAGGAATTTCAGGTATCTTGGCAAGAATATCTTCTCGAGTTATCGAACCTTGGCGTAGAATTCTTGCCTTACAAGCAGTCAAATCTAAAATAGTCGAATCTTGACCTGTCAAAAAAGCATCATCTTCTATCCCAAGAACCTCTTGTCCGAAGTCTTTTAAAATTTTTTTAAAGCTAGCACCACTAGCTTGACCCGAGATATTTGCAGATGGGCCGATTAAGGGACCAAACTCACGAATCAATTCTAGTGTAACAGGATGACTTGGCATGCGAAATCCAACAGTCGTTAAGTCTGAATTGACCCAGTAAGGGACCTTGTCATTAGCTTCTAAGATAATGGTCAATGGACCAGGAAGAAAACCATCAACAAGTTTTTGTAAATAAGGTGGCTGATTCTTTGAAAAGTTCAAGATATCATCTAAACTAGCAACATTGAGATTGAGAGCCTTATCTCTAGGGCGACGTTTGAGCTGATAAACGTAGTCAACAGCCTTTTCATCCAATGCTTTTGCAAAGAGGCCATAAACTGTCTCCGTTGGCAAAACAACAGCTCCACCTTTTTCCAACTCTTGCTTAATTTTCTCCATCATCAATGACTACCATCCTATCTTGGCCAAATTGGTCTTTGAGCGTTCGAACTCGTTTCTCTGGAAGATTTTCCATAAAGAGAGCGGGCACACTTTGACCTTGTTTGTAGCCAATTTCAAGATAAATCTTACCACCATCATTTAGATAGTCCTTGGAGTCTTCCGCGATTCTACGGTAGATAGCTAGGCCATCCTCGTCAGCAAAAAGTGCCAAATGTGGTTCTGAATGCAAAACATTCAAGCCAACTTCTTCTTGATCTTCACGAGAAATGTATGGTGGATTGGATACAATTATATCATATTTTGAAGAAATTTTAGAGAAACAGTCAGATTTGATAAAAGAGAGATTTAGATTTTGAACGTTAGCATTCTCTGTTGCAAGCTCTAATGCATCCTGTGAAATATCCGCTGCCGTAACCGACCAATCTGGCCTATTTTTAGCTAAAACAAGGGCTATTGCACCGCTTCCTGTTCCGATATCTAGAACTTTTAGATTGTCCTTTAGATTCTCGGCTAGGATGAGCTCTACCAACTCTTCTGTCTCTGGGCGAGGAATCAAGACCCGCTCATCAACCTTTAACTGCATCCCAAAAAATTCTGCATGACCGATAATGTACTGGGCAGGAATATGTGCTGCTAATTTCTTGAAAATTTCTTCCACAAATTGCTTCTCTTCCTCTGTTACTTCTTGCTGGAGGGCAAAGACGAAGTCTGTAAAAGATAGATTTTTTAGGCTACGATAGACAAAGGAGAGGCTTTCTGCTTCCTCTCCTTGTACTATTAACTTTTCCTCAAAATCTTTAAAAATTTGAGCTAATTTCATTATTTGTTTAATTCTTCCAATTTTTGTGTTTGGTCATAAAGAACCAAGGCATCTACAACTTCATCCAATTTACCAGCTAGAATTGTATCAAGTTTTTGTAGAGTCAAGCCGATACGGTGGTCTGTGACACGGTTTTGTGGGAAGTTATAAGTACGAATACGCTCTGAACGGTCACCAGTACCGATAGTAGACTTACGTTCAGCATCTTGTTCATCTTGGGCAATCTGTGCAAAGTGGTCAGCAACACGCGCACGAATGATTTTCATGGCCTTCTCACGGTTTTTCTGCTGGGTACGTTCTTCCTGCATCTCCACCTTAATATTGGTTGGCAAGTGAACAATACGAACGGCAGTTGCAACTTTGTTGACGTTCTGTCCACCAGCACCAGATGCGTGGTAGATGTCCACACGAAGATCTTTTGGATCAATATCGTACTCTACTTCTTCTACCTCAGGCATGATAAGGACAGTTGCCGTAGAAGTATGAACACGACCTTGGCTTTCTGTCACAGGGACACGTTGCACACGGTGGGCACCTGATTCATACTTGAGTTTAGAGTAAACTGACTGACCAGAAACCATGGCAACCACTTCTTTGAAACCGCCGACACCGTTCATAGATGCCTCCATAACTTCAAAGCGCCAGCCTTGGGCTTCAGCATATTTTTGGTACATTGTTAGAAGGTCTCCAGCAAAAAGTGCTGCCTCATCTCCACCAGCAGCTCCACGGATTTCAAGGATGATGTTCTTGTCATCGTTTGGATCTTTTGGAAGAAGCAAGATTTTCAATTTTTCTTCGTACTCTTCTTTTTCTGCCTTAGCATCCTTGAGTTCTTGCTTGGCCATTTCTTCCAAGTCGGCATCTCCGCCAGACTCTTTAATCATTTCTTCAGCATCAACGATGTTTTGGAGGACTTGTTTGTATTCACGGTAGGCGGTTACGGTATCACGAGTTGAAGCTTCCTCTTTTGAAAGCTCCATGAAACGCTTGGTATCAGAGACCACATCAGGGTCGCTCAGCAATTCTCCTAATTCTTCATAACGGTCTTCTACAGCTTGTAGTTGATCATAGATATTCATTCTTATTGATTCTCCTTATTGATTTCAGGGGCAAAATAATGTTTACGGCAAACCGAGATATAGGTTTCATTCCCACCTATCTGGATTTGTTCACCATCATAAACAGGCAGTCCGTCCTGCGTACGCAACACCATGGTCGCTTTTTTCTTACAATACTGACAAATGGTTTTGATCTCATCAATTTTATCTGCTAATAATAATAGATGTTTAGATCCTTCGAACAGCTCATTGCGAAAGTCATTCTTCAAACCAAAGGCCATAACAGGTATGTCTAACTCATCGACAACACGCGCTAGGTCGTAAACATGATGACGTTTCAAAAACTGGGCTTCATCGACCAAAACACAGTAGGGCTTTTCAGGTAAATCTCGAATAAACCCAAAAATATCCGTAGTATCATCGATAGCAACTGCTGGTCGCTTCATGCCAATCCGACTCGACACATAGCCTATACCGTCTCTTGTATCCAGAGCCGAAGTCATGATAACAACTCCCTTTCCTTGCTCCTCATAGTTATAGGCTACCTTGAGAATCTCGATGGTCTTTCCTGAATTCATGGTCCCATAACGATAATACAACTGTGCCATGTTTCTATTTCACGTCCATTTCTAATTTTCTGCTACATTCTAGTATATCATATTTTCCAAAAGCTTTAAACGGCAAAATGTGGTAAAATAGAAGAAATCAAAAACTAGTGGAGGAAGCTATTATGCCATTTGTACGCATCGATTTATTTGAAGGACGCACGCTCGAGCAAAAGAAAGCCTTAGCTAAGGAAGTAACTGAAGCTGTGGTTCGTAACACTGGTGCACCTCAATCTGCTGTTCATGTCATCATCAACGATATGCCTGAAGGAACTTACTTCCCGCAAGGGGAAATGCGCACTAAGTAAAGCTTAAGCAATCTGCTTAGGCTTTTCTTTATAAGTGGCATTCGTTGAATAAAAAACTTTATTTTGTTACAATTTTAAGAGATATTTGTATATAAATTGTTAAAAGGAAATGAAATGATTACACGTGAATTTGATACCATTGCAGCAATCTCGACACCGCTTGGTGAAGGGGCGATTGGGATTGTTCGCCTAAGCGGAACGGATAGCTTTGCCATTGCACAAAAAATTTTTAAAGGCAAAGACTTGAGCAAAGTTGCTAGCCACACACTGAACTACGGCCACATTATTGACCCTTTGACTGGTAAGGTTATGGACGAGGTCATGGTTGGGGCTATGAAGTCTCCGAAGACCTTTACTCGCGAGGATATTATCGAGATCAACACCCACGGAGGGATTGCCGTGACCAATGAAATCCTGCAATTGGCTATCCGTGAAGGGGCTCGCATGGCAGAACCTGGAGAATTTACCAAGCGTGCCTTCCTCAATGGTCGTGTAGACTTGACTCAGGCTGAGGCAGTGATGGATATCATCCGTGCTAAGACTGACAAGGCTATGAATATAGCAGTCAAACAACTTGATGGATCCCTATCTGACCTCATTAACAATACTCGTCAGGAAATTCTCAATACCTTGGCTCAGGTTGAGGTGAATATCGATTACCCTGAGTATGACGATGTGGAAGAAGCCACTACTGCTGTTGTCCGCGAAAAAACTATGGAGTTTGAACAACTCTTGACCAATCTCCTAAAAACTGCACGCCGAGGTAAAATCCTCCGCGAAGGAATTGCAACAGCCATCATTGGTCGTCCCAACGTTGGGAAGTCAAGTCTACTTAATAACCTCCTGCGCGAAGATAAAGCCATTGTAACGGATATTGCAGGGACTACTCGAGACGTCATCGAAGAATACGTCAATATCAACGGTGTTCCACTGAAGTTGATTGATACTGCAGGTATTCGTGAAACGGATGATGTCGTGGAACAGATCGGGGTTGAACGCTCCAAAAAAGCCCTCAAGGAAGCTGACTTGGTACTACTAGTCCTAAACGCTAGCGAACCTCTAACTGCCCAAGACCGACAACTTCTTGAAATTAGTCAAGATACTAATCGAATCATTCTTCTCAACAAGACTGACCTGCCAGAAGCGATTGAAACTTCTGAACTTCCAGATGATATCATTCGTATTTCAGTCCTCAAAAATCAAAACATTGATAAGATTGAAGAACGCATCAATAACCTCTTCTTTGAAAATGCTGGCTTGGTCGAACAAGATGCTACCTATCTATCCAACGCCCGTCATATTTCATTAATTGAAAAGGCAGTTGAAAGCCTACAAGCTGTTAACGAAGGCCTCGAACTAGGAATGCCAGTTGATTTGCTTCAAGTTGATTTAACACGTACCTGGGAAATTCTTGGCGAGATAACTGGTGATGCTGCGCCAGATGAGCTGATTACCCAGTTGTTTAGCCAATTTTGTCTGGGTAAATAACATAAAAACTAGGTCAAAAAAATGCTAGTCACCTAAAAAGAGGTTGGGACAAAAAGATCCCGACCTCACTTTTTATTATCAATCATAATTTGACGCGGTAGCTGATTGAACTTTTTGTTCGTCTTTTAGACTCCAAAAAGCTCCTAATCATCCTCGCGGGGCTGAGACTACGAAATCAAGACTTTGTCTATCGATTTCTGTTCCACCGCCTTTTCTTTCACCTTCTTAGTTATATCCTGCCTTAGCAGAAATCTGAAACAAACCTTATACTCAATTAAAATCAAAGAGCAAACTAGGAAACTAGCCGCAGGCTGTACTTGAGTACGCCAAGGCGACGTTGACGCAGTTTGAATTTGATTTTCGAAGAGTATTACCAGTTCTTTTCTATTTTCACTTAGTCTTTAGGTAATTTGCCAGCTTTTTCAAGCATTTTTTTGATTAAATAAGGCATCTTGACATTTTCACGACCTTTTTTCTCAATTAATTTTTTTACAAATTCTGGCATTTGTAAGTCTTGTGATTCATCTAAAATATTCTTAGTTTCCTCCGAAGGGACTAATTCATCAAAGGTTTCTTCTTCTGGGAGGAATTCTCTAAATTCTTTATGTTCATTAGCTCGGATAATATTGACCAAGGCATCAATAAAACGAGAATCTGTATTTGGCATTGGTGGACGATAGTAGTTCACCTCCAATTCCTGACACAAGTCATGACATTCCACATCGTTGTCAAACAAGACTTCAATATGCTCACTGATAAAACTAATAGGCACAAAAATATAATGCTCTGGATGTTCTTCCTGTTCTCTAAGATACTCCAATACATCTGGTTTAATCCAAGGAATACCAATATCACTTTCGCTCTGCCAAGTGTTGGTATATTGATCTGGTTTCAAGCCTAATTTCTCAGCAATTAACTTGCTATTTTCGAAAATCTGGTCGATATAGGGATCACCAAAATCCAAGGCAAAAATGGGTACACTGTGGGCAGAAAAGATGACTTTAAAGCTATCCTGTTTCACCTTTTCTTTTAAAATTTTAGCAATTTCAGCTGTCCAATAGTTTAATAGTGCTTCTTCTTGATACCAGTCCTTAATAACTAAAAACTGAATTTGTTTGCTTTCCAGAAACTTTTCGTACCCCATGACAGAGTAAAAGGAATAGTGTGGCTCCAAAATTAAGCAAATACACTTTTCAATTCCATCTAGTTCCATTTGCCGAATTATATCTGGAATAAAAGGGGTTGAAAATTTATTGGCAAAATAGACACTATATTCATTACCTAACCTAGCTTCTACCAAGGCAACTTCTTCACGGGTAATTTTTTGAAGTGGAGTTCCTCCAATTCGAACATAATTATCATAAAGGGTTTGAATTTCGTGGTCTTGAGGTCTAACTCCTCGACGAATGTTGGTAAAAAAGTCGGCTACTCCTTCAAAGGTAATCTCTTCTGGTGAACCAAATGTCATCATTAAAATTGCTCTTTTCATCTCTGCATCCTTGTGATATTTTTATCTTTCTTATTGTATCATTAAAGAAGCCATTAGTAAACGCTAACATAAGGATTTTATCTTCCTTTTGACTTTTGTTTTTCTCTTCTTTCTATGATACAATGGTTTTAAAAGAAGGAAAAAAAGAGTTACGATGAAATATCCAACATTGTTGGAGCGTTTTTTGACTTATGTCAAAGTCAATACACGTTCTGACGAACATTCAACTACTACACCAAGTACTCAAAGTCAAGTAGACTTTGCCACTAATGTTCTCATCCCAGAGATGAAGCGTGTCGGTTTGCAAAATGTCTATTATTTGCCAAATGGTTTTGCTGTCGGTACACTTCCAGCTAACGATCCAAGTTTAACTCGCAAGATTGGTTTTATCTCCCACATGGATACAGCTGATTTTAATGCTGAAGGTATCAATCCACAAGTAGTTGAAAATTACGACGGTGACCTTATCGAGCTTGGTGAATCTGGTTTCAAGCTCGATCCAGCTGATTTCAAGAGTCTTGAAAAATACCCTGGTCAAACTTTAATTACTACAGACGGGACAACTCTTCTCGGTGCTGACGACAAATCAGGTATCGCCGAAATCATGACAGCCATCGAATACTTGACTGCTCATCCTGAAATTAAGCACTGCGAAATTCGTGTCGGCTTTGGACCTGATGAAGAAATCGGTGTTGGTGCCAATAAATTTGATGCAGAGGATTTCAATGTTGACTTTGCTTATACAGTTGACGGTGGACCTCTTGGTGAACTTCAATACGAAACCTTCTCTGCTGCAGGTGCAGAACTTCACTTCCAAGGTCGTAATGTTCACCCAGGAACAGCTAAAGGACAAATGGTTAACGCCCTTCAATTAGCGATTGACTTCCACAATCAACTCCCAGCTGGTGACCGCCCAGAATTGACTGAGGGCTATCAAGGTTTCTACCACCTCATGGATGTATCTGGTAGTGTTGAGGAAGCGCGTGCTAGCTATATCATTCGTGATTTCGAAAAAGAAAACTTTGAAGCGCGTAAAGCTGCTATGCAAGCTATCGCTGATAAGATGAACCAAGAACTGGGTAGCAATCGTGTTACTTTAACATTAACTGACCAGTACTACAACATGAAGGAAGTTATCGAAAAGGATATGACACCAGTAACCATTGCGAAAGCGGTTATGGAGGGCCTTGGTATCACACCTATCATCGAACCAATCCGTGGTGGAACAGATGGTTCTAAGATTTCCTTTATGGGAATTCCGACGCCAAATATTTTCGCTGGTGGCGAAAATATGCACGGCCGTTTTGAATACGTTAGCCTTCAAACCATGGAACGTGCAGTTGATACTATCATTGGTATCGTATCCTACAAAGACTAAAAAAGAAGTAGCTAGGCTACTTCTTTTTTAGTTTACTACTTTCTCACTTGTTTTTGGAGATGTAGCTTCAGGAGTTAAGTTTGACTCAGTTTGTTTATCATTTGATTCTTTATTGGCTGTTTCAGTACTAGCTTCAGCTGGCTTCCCTTTTGATTGGAACTCTTGATTTAACAAAACGATTTCTTGAGCGACCGTCAGCAAAGCTTGCTTGTCTTTACTTGCCGCTGCTAGTTTATCAAACAAGGCATCGACTTTTTCAAAGTCAGCATCTGAACCATTATTCAATTCCAAATAAGTATGAAGGGCAATGACTCCGTTGTATAGTTGTTGATAGAGAGCCACGACCTCTGGATCTTGTTTGGCATTTTCACGTTCATTCTGAATAGTCTGTGAAATGCGTTTCAGAAGATCTTGGACTTGTGTATTTAATTCATCAAGGTCTGCGTCTTCTTTCTCCAAAGCAGCCTTAAGATTTTTCACTTCGTCAGAGAGTGAAGCTTTAACCCCTTCCTCATTGACTTGATTCACTAATTCTTCAGCTTTTGTTAGTAACTCTTCTACTTGCCCTTTTAAGACATGATTACTTTGTTCCTCAGGTTTAATATCATCATACAAACCTTTCAAGAACTCATAGACTGCAGTTTTAGCACTATGGCCATCCACTTTTTCTGTATCTAAGATTGTTTCAGAAGCCTTGCTTGCGACCGGCTCATTTTTCAGTGCTTCTTCTACTTCCAGTTTTGTTTGGTAGATTTCCGGGAATAGTTTGTTCAAGTCAGTCGCCTTAAGGAAGGATTGTGATTGATAAAGTGTCCAAGTTAAGTTCGCAACTTTATTTCTAAGAGTGTTATTTAAGTGATTATCAGATAAATGTTGATAGAAATACTTAATGTACTCGACTGTTGTAACTCCAGTACGATCATTGAAGTCCTGCAAGGCTTCTAGTTTAGCTTCAACTGCATCTAAACCTGCTTCATCTTGGGCTAGTTTATTTTCTTGAAGCTGAGTTAATAAATCCTTCTTAGGAAGTCCATAAGCATCTGTGTCTAAGGTATTAATCTTATCTACTAAAGCTTGATATTTCTTGTCTAAAGGACTGATTTCTGTTGGTTTGACACTTGAGTCAATGTGAATATACTGTTTATCAAACAAATCCAAAGCTGCCAAGTATCCTGCAGTAGAGTTGGTTGATAGTTTTTTCATATTTTCAGAGAATTGACCCAAGGCAAGCTCAATTTGTCTCTGTACGCTTGGCTTGTCTTTATAGAGCTCTCGACTCTCTACCAAAAGCTGTTCAACCTTATGCACTACAGCATTTTCATCAAATGCACCAGGTTGGTAGTTAGATTGCAAGGCAGGAATTTTGTTTTTCAAAGCGACTTCATAACCTTTAGTTTGAACCTTGATGTAGTGGTTATGGTCACCATGAGGGATAACAAAGCTACCATTTTCAACCTGCAAGCTATAAGGAGAAACACCATCACGTAGAGCTGTTGTATAGAGTTCGTTTAGGAAATCAAGCTCTGCATCTCCAGTTTGAATCGGAATACGAACGTGTTCCTTACGAACAGCGTAAGGGTGAATGTGAGTTGGGTCATAAGCCTGGTCTGGATTACCAAATACAAAGAATCCATTTGAAATTCTGATAGCCTCAAGAGGAACGCCATATGTTCTAGAAATATAAGCTATTTTTTCTTCATCGCTGGCATCTCGAGAGAAACTTTCAACCGTCTTGGCAAGAGGTTTTACAGACTCAGTTTTATGACTGTTTAAATGTTCTTGAGCAGCTTTAATCTGATCTTTTGTTAAATCTTTTTTAAAGAAATAGTGGTTGTGATCTCCATGAGAAACGACAAATCCTTTTTCATCTTCACTTATCACTCGATCTGCTGCAAATCCATGATCGTGCTCTTCCTCATGATGGTGTTCTTCTGGTTTACTACTGTGGTTATCTGGGCTAGTTTCTGATTGTTTATTTCCGTACAAGTGATCCTGCGCGGCCTTGATTTGATCAGGGGATAAATCTTTTTTAAAGAAGTAATGATTATGATCTCCATGAGAAACGACAAATCCTTTATCATCTTCACTTATCACTCGATCTGCTGCAAAGCCATGATCGTGTTCTTCCTCATGATGGTTTCCATGGTTATCATGATGGTGTTCTTCTGGTTTATGACTGCTATGATTATCTGGGATAGTTTCTGAATGTTTATTGCCGTACAAGTGATCTTGTGCGGCCTTAATTTGATCAGGTGATAAATCTTTTTTAAAGAAGTAATGATTGTGATCACCATGGCTCATAACAAAACCTTCTGAATCTTCACTTATAATTCTATTTGCATCAAAACCATGATCGTGTTCCTCTTCTTCATGGTGAACATGTGGTAACGGATTATTTGGTGTAGAATTAGAAGGACTTTCTAAGCTTGGAGTGTTAGATTGTGCTTGATGATTGTTAAGAAATGATTTAGGGATATAGTGATAGTGGTCCCCATGTCGTACGATATAAGCATCGCCAGTATCTCTGACAATATCATTAGGGTTAAAGACATAACCATCATCTGCTGCAGAAACACCATTATTCGGTGTCAGTGACAAGGGTTGACTGAGAGCTGAACTATTGCCAGATAAATAAGCCTTTGCGGCAGCTAATTCACCCGCTGACAGATCACTCTTAGGAATATAATGGAAGTGTCCTCCGTGGGGAACGATATAAGCATCTCCTGTATCCTCAATGATATCAGAAGCGTTAAAAACATAACCGTCATCAGTTGTATAACGTCCTTGAGCTCTAGCTGCCACAACTTCCTTAGAATCATTTTTTTGGTCAGATGTATGCCCTTGTTTTTGTTTTTCAATTTGTTCTTTGGTACGAATATTTTCAGCTTGACTAGCATTTTTTAGGTAGACATAATATTTTCCATCAACTTTGATGATGTAACCACCTTTAATTTCGTTAACGATGTGTTCATCACGCAATTGATAACTTGGATCTTTCATGACTAGTTCTTCACTAAAAATCGCATCGAAAGGAACTTTACCATTATAGTAATGGAAATGGTCTCCGTGAGAAGTCACATATCCCTGATCAGTAATTTTCACAACAATTTGTTCGGCCTCAATGCCTTCCTTTTTGCTAACTTGATCAGGAGTCAAATTTTCGTTCTTTTTAGACTCATTCTTTTTCCCATCGACATAAGATACACGATTATCTTCCTTCTTCTCTGCTTCTTGGTGCTGATTTAAAACATAAGCACAAACACTAAGCGCAATAACTACTGCTGATCCAGCTAAGTATTTCTTTGTTTTATTCATAATTTCCTCATTTCAATTCTTCTGCTAGTATTGCAATATCCTCTTCTAAATTATCTAAATAAGACTTATCATTTTGTGGGTCTGCCTCTAAAGGATTGAGAGTTTTAAGACTCACACCTGTTGACTTGATAAGCGTTTCAGCTACTTTAGACGAAGCATTGCTCTCTGTAAAAATAGTTTTAACTTTATAGGTCTTAACAAATTCTTGGATTTCAGTCAGTTGTCTTGGGCTTGGTTCTTGATCAGGAGAAATACCAGCAATACCAAGTTGATTCAAGTCAAATCTCTTTGCTAAATAAGAAAAAGCAGTGTGTTGTGTCACAAACGTTCTTTGCTCCACTTTATCGAAGATAGGTTTATATTTATTTGTTAACTCATGAGCTTGATCAATAAACTTCTTCGCATTCGACTGATATTTTTCTTTATTCTCACTATCTAATTCTGATAATTTATCAGCAATAATTTGTGCTTCCTCAGCTACCTTTTCAGGGTCTAACCAAGTATGAGGATCATAAAGACTTTTCTCATCCACACCTTCTCCTACTTTTATATCTTCTAAGCCAGATACTCTATCCAAGGTCATACCCTCAGATGCTTCTAGGACCTTAACCTTGGACTTTTGTAGACTTGGGTCTAGACTACCCGCCCAAGACTCTAAGGTATGAGAATGATAAACAAATACATCCGCATCGTAGATAGCTGCAATATCATTTGCTGACGGTTCATAAGAATGAATGCCTGAACTAGACTGAATCATTCTTACATCATTTAGTTCACCCGAAACTGCTTTTACCATAGCATATACAGGATAAAAACTGGTAACTATTTTCATTCCATGAGATTCTTTGACATCATTTTGCTTATCTTGACTACAAGCTCCTAAAAATAAGGCAAGTACCGAAGATAGCATACCTATTAGTATTTTCTTTTTCACTAGAACTCCTTAACTAGTATTTAACCATTTAATTAACTAGTAAACATTCTACTCCAAAAAATTTACGATGTCAAGCTAGAAATTTAATTTTTCCCAAAAATTTACCAATAAAAAAATAAATCTAAGACTCTTAATCGACTACTTTTGAAAAACAAAAAGCTCGAATTTTCATTCGAACTTCATTTTTATTTTCTTGCAGCTTTTTCATCTTCTTCGAGTTGTTTGACCAGTTGTTCAATGCTGTCAAATTTCACCATATCTCGGATACGGTCTAACCAATAGACGGTCACTGTTTCGCCATAAATATCTTCATCAAAATCAAAGATATTCACTTCAAAACGCTCTTCCTCTCCATCAAAAGTAACGTTCTTCCCGACACTGGCCATTCCCCGATAGAGTTTTCTCTTGATTTCGATATCGACGGTATAGACACCATCTGCCGGCATATAAGTACGATCCAAGAGCACCAGATTGGCAGTTGGATAGCCGATTGTTCGACCACGAGCATTACCATGTACGACTATTCCTCTTGTGGGAAGTGGACTTCCTAGTAACTGACCAGCTTCTTTCACATTCCCTTCAAGGATAGCTTGTCGAATACGTGTAGAGCTAATCTTTCCTTTTTCATCTTCTACAGGAGGTACTACAACTACTTCTCCATCAAAGATTTCTTTTAAATCTTCTGCTGATTTTCTATCAGAACCTAAACTATAGTCAAATCCAACTACAATGGTATCTGCTTTAACTTCTTTGACAAAAGTATCTACAAACTCTTGAGCTGTCATATTAGCGATACGACTTGAGAAGTCCATTAAATAAAGATTTTCGACACCAGCTCGTTTAAACTTGCGTTCACGTTCCTCTGCATTCATGATATGAAGTAAATTTTCTGGTGAATAGGGTTTTAAGGTTAATTTTGGTGATTCATGAAATGTAATTAAAGCAACGCTTAATCTCTTCTTAGCAGCAATTTCACCAGCAATACTAAATAATTTTTGATGTCCTAGATGAATTCCATCAAAATATCCTAAAACGAGGACTGTTGGACCTGGTGTTGCAATGTCTTTTTCAGTTTTTATAGGTATTGTTACAATCATAGTCATATTATACCAGAAAGAAGAAAGCATTCAAAATATTACGAATTTAAAAAACTATAAGTTACTTTTTACTTCTTTTCTCAATTGCTCCAGAGTTTCGATATTATATTTGTCCATGACTTTTGGTAGGTTATCAATGATATGAGGACAGGCATAAGGATTGGTAAAGTTTGCTGTTCCAACACCAATAGCTGAGGCACCAGCTAAGTACATTTCAATTGCAGCTTCAGCTGAATCAACTCCTCCCATACCAATGATTGGAAGATTAGTTGTTTGAGCTACTTGACGGATTAGTTTAAGAGCTACCGGAAAGACTGCAGGCCCAGACATTCCACCAGTACCATTGGCAATGATTGGTTTTCTAGTTTTGAGATCAAAGCGCATACCAACAAGGGTGTTGATCATAGTGAGACCACTAGCACCTGCATCCTCTACTGTTTTTGCAATGGTCACGATATCAGTTACACTTGGTGTCAATTTAACGTAAACTGGCACTGATGAAGCCTCTACGGCTGCTTTTACCACATCATAAGCTAAATCTGGGTCTTGCCCAATCAAAAGTCCGTGATTCCCATGATCGACGTTTGGACAAGAAATATTAAGCTCAATAGCTTTCACGTTAGGTGCCTTGGAAATACCACTAGAAACGGCTGCGTACTCTTGCTTTGAAAATCCAGCAACATTGGCAATGATTGGAAGATTGGGATACTCTCTTTGCAACCAAGGTAATTTTTCAGAGAGAACAGCATCTAGTCCTGGATTTTGTAGACCAATGGCATTCAGCATACCTGCAGGTGTTTCTGCCACTCGTGGAGTAGGATTACCAAAGCGTGGTTCAAGTGTTGTAGCTTTAATCATGATAGATCCCAATAGATCCAAATCATAGTATTTGGAATATTCTTGACCGAATCCAAAACAGCCTGAAGCAGGAATGATAGGATTCTTTAACTCTAAGCCTGGTAGAGAGACTTGTAATCGATTTGTAGTCATGATACTCTCCTTATAAAACAACAGTTCCTGTTTTAAATACAGGCCCATCTTCACACACACGTTGACTAACTGTTTCACTATCTGGTACTTTCAATACGCAAGCGTAGCAAGCCCCCATGCCACAAGCCATACGAGATTCTAGGGATAGGTAAGCTCTGGGATGGTCATGGAAGGTTTGATTGATATATTTCATCATACCAGGTGCACCGCAAGAGTAGATGGCATCAAATTCAGTGTCAAATTCGTTAATCACTACCGATACGTTTCCTTTAATACCATAAGATCCATCATCAGTCGTTACAAAGACCTGACTAAATTTGGATAATTCATCTTCCAAAATAACAGCATCTTTAGTAGCGAATCCTAAAACAGTTGTTATTTCAACACCTCTCTCATGTAGTTGTTTAGCTACTTCGAGTAAGGGTGGCACTCCGATTCCACCACCAACTATAAGAACACGATTCTGCTTGTCTAAATCAGATAAATCAAAGCCATTTCCTTGAGGTCCCATAACATCTATGCTATCACCTGTTTTTAAGCTTGAAAAGATTGCTGTCCCTGCTCCTTCAACTCGATAGATAAGTCTGCATTGCTTAGTCGCCTTATCAATTGATGAAATCGAAATTGGACGACGCAAGAGATGGGCATCATCAGGTACACGCAAATGAAGAAATTGGCCCGCTTTCATAGCTTCGACCATTTCTCCTTCAAGTACAAGTTCAAAGATTGCTGGCGCGATTTCCTCCTGAGATACTACTCTCATAACTTCCAAGCGAATTGCACCCATACGTTTTTTACAATTTGGATTCATAACTTTTCCTCCTTAAATTTTAAGGGGATCAGATAAAGAAAAACCTTGCACTTGCAAGGTTTCAGTTAAGATATTTACACAAAAGTAGCAAATAAGCACTTGCTTACTTGTTTCCATTGTAGTTTCTTTTCTCTGACACCTTGTGAGTCTCTCTGGACTGCCCTTAAAGGTTAAATTTTCACTAGTATACTGTATCAATCCTAAAAAGTCAAGTAAAAATAGGTGAGGTATCAGTTCATAAAAGTTGCTTATTTTTGTGAAGAAAGAATCTTTTCTAATTTTTGATAATCTTTAACACTGTCGATTTCATAGATAGAGTTTTCTTCCAACTCTTCTACATATACATCTAGTTCTTTGATATTATCTTTGACCATGTTATCCCAATAGAGGTCCACAAACTCGCCACTTGCATAAGCCTTGTCAATAAATCCAACAATCTTCTCAGCTGTTGGAGCATCCCAGAATGATACACCACTCAAGATGCGTCCATTTTTGCTATCGACAATAATATCTTGAACTTTGTAATCATCTCCGTAAACTAGGAACCACTCATTATCACAATCTTCACGATAAACACTGAAATAAGTTGAACGTTCAATATCATTACGGAACATATTCTTGAAAAGATAGTTATCCGCATCAATAACGTAGCTGTTGGCCAATTCTTCTTTTACCAAGTAAAGAGAGTAAAAGTTATTGTAATCAGCATACTTATCGTTGAAGACCAAACGAACCCCGTACTTTTCTTTAAGATAGTCGAATTGTTCTTTTAAATAACCGACAACGATGATAATGTCATCAATTCCACGTTCTTTCAAAAATTCGATTTGATATTCAACCAATGGTTTTTGATTGACTTTAACCAAGGCTTTGGGAGTATTTTCTGTCATGGGTCTCAAACGAGTTCCCAATCCGGCTGCTAAAATAATCGCTTTCACGCGTTTTCTCCTTTATTCTTTAATAATAATATAAACACCAGCCATTACGATAAGGGAAGTAATAATGGTCAGTAAATTAAGGGGCGAGCCCAAGAAAATCGCTGCAAACAAAACAGTCCATACTACATAACTCACATTTAGACCAGTAGCTTTTGCCGGCTGCAATCGATTAATAGCCATATAATAGGCTAGATAAGAAATCATATTTGATGCTGCAAAGATAATCAAAAGACCCAACAATTGACCATTTGCCACTTCCGCAAATGAATGATGCGAGAAGAGAACAATAACAAGATAGGACAAAAAAGATGTGACTTGTCGTATCAAGAGTGCTTCGAGTTCACTGAGTTCACTTTCCATAGCAAATGAGCTGAGAACACTTTCACTTCCCCAAGCAAGGGCACAGATCAAGGCACAGAGGATACCAATATAGAATGAATTGACCTGTTCAACCTTGTAGGTCTGAGCAATAATTCCTGCAATGATTAATAAAATTCCAAATACTGTATTCTTCGAAACCTTATGCTTAAGAATAAAGAAGGCAAGAAGGACAGAAACCGCAGGATAAATCGCTGAAACAGATGATGCTAAAGAACTACCGATATACTTGACTGCATAGAGATTGGCCTGCATGCCAATTGGCCCAGCCAATAGTGCTCCTATAATAACACTGACATTTCGAATATTCAAGAAGATTGAAAAACGTACTTTCCCTTCTTTAACTAGAAGATATCCTAACAAGATAAAAATACTAAGAAAGTCGTGCGCTGCTGCTACTACAAAAGGTGACAAGTCAGTAAATATAGAGAAGATATAAGCACTAATCGTTAGCCCTAATCCCCAAAAAATCCCTGAGATAAGTCCAAAGGACACTCCGTTTTTAGTCTTCATCAATTCCTCCCTGAGACTGCAATTCTTTTACAGCTCTATTGTAACGAGAGATTCCATAATCTCCGAAATCTGCACCATTTTCTTCTTTGTAAATAGTCCAAAGACTCCAAATAATGTCTTGTAAAATCTTATAGATACGAATTTTTTCTCTCGAGACAGGAGTCTTGTCACGTTCGTAATAAGCTAGAAAGTCTGCCTCTTCTTCCGGTGTAAATTCAGATTCTAGAAAGAGTGCTGCAAGGTCCCACATAGGATCGTTCATGGAGGAATATTCCCAATCAATCAGATAAAGATGTCCGTCTGGCCCTTCAATAAAGTTTTCTGGAACCAAATCAATATGACATGATTTCTTATCAACTCCGATTTTCTCAAGCTCATTTTTTAAAGAAAGAACTGATTTTCTAACAGCTTCATAATTAGGATAAGAAATCTCCCCTTGAATCAATGATTCATATTTTTTAATTTCCTCAAAAGGAGCAAACTCTCCTTTCAATTCTTTACCAGAAGCATGAATCGTTTGTAAAATTGGAGCTATCTTTTCAAATTTAGTTTTAATGGTATTAAAATTAAGTGTCTCAGCATTTTCGATGTACTGATTAACCTTGATACCTGCTTCGATATCAAAAAGATAATTTTCTACATCTAATTTTAAATCTTTCAACAACTCAAGATTGTACTTTTCATTCTGGCGGTCGATTAATTTATCAGTACCTTTACCGAAAAACTTAACGATGTACTGGTTTGAGGTTGTCTTAACCAAATAGTTTTGATTGGTCATCCCCCCCAATTGTTCAACGATCTGAATTTCTTCGTCAGCTGACAATAAGGAAGCAATCCTTGCTTTAACGATTTCCTTCACAATCATCCTCCATTATAATTCCCACTTAAAGACTGTCTTAAATGCGGTATTTAAGTCAGTTGCAAAAACTCGGTGAATATCTTTAATTTCTCTGACTGGTTCTTCTAGATAAATGATATTCTTCAAACGATTGGCAAATTTTTTAATTTCCATCATTTGGATAGCATTTTCAAAGTCAATTCTTCCTGAACGTGAAGAGCCGACTAGTAACAAGCCTTTTTCCAATGAATCCCGAGTGTTGATGTTGACCATATACTCACTAACACCCATCATCAAAATGGTCCCTTGTGGTTTGATGTAACGAATCAAGTCATTAATAGCAGGCCCGCATCCATCACCACCACAGCATTCGAAACCATGGTCAAAACTTAAATCTTCTGGAATACTATCAGTAATGTAAAGCTCTTTTGCAAATGAGAAGAGTTCTAATTTCTCCCAATGACGTCCGATAACAATAATCTCAGCTTCAGGCAAGGTGTAGTTGATAATATTGGCCATGACAAAAGCTAAACTTCCATCACCAATGACAGCAATTCGTTGACGTCTGCTGTGAGATACCGTCATGAAACGATTCATAGCATGCATGCCAACACTGACAAACTCTGTAATGGCAGCAACTGTATCTTCGATATCTTCGTATGATACCACACGATCCTTAGGCAGAGATACAAATTCTCGCATAAATCCATCATGGCCACTCGATAGAAAATACGTTCCAGTCATGTAATTTTCGTAGAATTCCTCATCGCTTTGCATAGGTGGTTGATTTGGAATCATGACAACCTTCTGACCAACTTTGTAGGTACCTGTTGGGTCAGAAATGACAGTCCCACAAGACTCATGAATCATAGCCATTGGAAGTTTCTTTGATAAGATTTTTGGATCACGTTTTCCTTGATAATAGCGCTGATCCGCATGACAAACAGCCATATAGTTTGGTCGGATGAGGATATGATTCTCTTGATCAATTTCTTCTTCCTGATATTTAATATTAATAAACTTTGGTTTTGTCAGTTGATAAATTTGATTAATCATGTCTATTCTTTCTCAATCATGCTTTTAGCAATCTTCAAGTCTGTAACTGTTGTAATTTTAAGGTTTGAGTATTCACCTTTTGCCAAGGCTACATCTTTACCCTTAATGACAAAGATTTTACATGCATCTGTTAAAATTTCTTTTTCTTCTGCTGATAAAGAACCATACAAATCAATGAAGTCTTTACATCGGAAGGTTTGAGGAGTTTGCCCTTGATAGAGATGAGCACGATTTGGAATATCAGTGATAAACTGACCGTTTGTACTTTCAACAATGGTATCTACTGCTTCAACTACTGTATCAACAGCATCATGATTTTGCGCAAGTGCAATGTTATCTTGAATCATTCGAAGTGTGATAAAAGGACGAACTGAGTCATGTGTGACCACGATATCATCTTCCGTAATTGGACGATAAGCATCGATAGCTTCAATAATCTTTTCAATACTAGAATTACGATCCGCCCCACCTTTTGTGATGATGATACGGTCCTTGTGGAGTGGAAGGAATTTTTCAACTAAGTCTTCTGCGTGTGTCACCCAGTCTCCGTGAACTCCAACCACAATCTTTTCGATACTTGGCTCTAAGACAAATTTTTCAATTGTATGGATCAAGATTGGGCGATCTCCCAACTCAAGAAATTGTTTGGGTAGGTTACTAATACCCATGCGCGTGCCGGTACCACCTGCTAAAATTCCAGCGTAAATCATATCGATTCTCCTTTAGTTTGTTCTAAAAACTCATTCTTTACTATTATATCATAATCTAGCACTATCTTGAAAGAAATACTAGTTCTTTCCAGTTAGAAACTGATGTCGAGAACACTTTAGGATTTGAACATAAAAAAATGAATCCTTGCATTTTTATTTCTCGCTTAAAATAGAGTTCTTCAGAATAATATAGTAAGCTTAAAGAAACCTTAAATCATTGGTTGATATGTATAGAGATCCTGAAATTTTAATTAGACTTTTCCAATTAAAATTGTTAAAATAAAATGGAAAATAAAAGAAAAGGAAGCTAACTACCGCCATGATGAATATGCAAAACATGATGCGTCAAGCTCAAAAACTTCAAAAACAAATGGAGCAAAGCCAAGCTGAATTGGCTGCCACAGAATTTGTTGGAACTTCTGCTCAAAACCTTGTAACTGCTACCTTAACAGGTGATAAAAAAGTCGTAAAAATCGATTTTGATCCTGCAGTTGTGGATACTGAAGATATTGAAACACTTTCAGATATGACTGTTCAAGCGCTCAATGCTGCTCTTGAACAAATTGATGAAACTACTAAGAAGAAACTTGGTGCATTCGCAGGTAAATTACCTTTTTAATATCGTACAAAAAGAGGCTGGTTTACAGCCTCTTTTAATTTATGTCAATAAGCAAAGAACTCAGTTGCTTTATTTAGCAATAAGTCACTATATTCAGGGTCTTCCTGAGCAGTTACTAGTTCTTCTTTTATGTTTTTTAAGTCATCCGTGATCATTCCGTCAACACCTAGGTGAAAAGACTTATTAAATGATTCCGAACTATTGATTGTCCAAACATAGAGTTTTTGCTCAGTATTCCATAGTTTCGTCACAAAATATTCATCTAAAGTAGAATACTCCATTGTGTAGCCTGTAGCAACCGTTCTAGGAAAAACAGAATTATAGGGAAGAATAAAGTATACAGGAATATCTGTGTCATACTCTCTCACTTTTTCAACAACCTTATAATCCAAGGATTGCATTTGATGACCATAAACCTTAATTTTTGCACCGTATTTGTCTAGAAAATGTTCCATCATCTGCGGGCTATCTTTGTGGCTGGTCTTAATCTCAATGAGAAGTTTCTGATGTAATTCATTTGCACGAGTCAGATAATCATCGAAACTTGAAATCTTTGTCTCATAACCATTCTCATGAATGTCAATCTGCTTTAACTCTTCTAAGGTCAAATCCTGTGGTGTTTTATTAATACCAGCTAAGCCTTTAAGATTAGCATCGTGCATCATAACAAATTGACCATCTTTAGTTTCCTGAATATCCATCTCGATTAAATCTGGTTTTAACTGCGCTGTCTTTTCTAAGGATTCTACTGTATTTTGGACACCATTTCCATTCGATACACCACGGTGTGAAATCACAAGAGGTGGATTGACTACAGGAGCTTCCAGATAATTATAGCCTTCAATCGCAAAGAAGATACATGCACACACCATGACACCCCACCTCATGATATGGTCCTTCTCGCGTCTTGGCATAATATCAAGTTCTTCTCCTGTTAAGAAAGACGTAAATTTTACAAGGAAATAGGTTAATGCCATATAGTGGATATTTTTGATAAGAACAAAATTCAAAATAGCAAGGACCAGAGACTCTCTCTGCGTAAGGCTATCCACTATATACTGAGTAGATAATATTGGGATGAGAGGAAGATAGAAGAATAAATTGGTTTTTACAATAATAAAGAATAAATGCCAGGCATAAAACCAAAAGAAATTCTTAGTTTTATCCAAACTATAAATGATCGCTTCCTTGACCGTCATCTTTTCATAAAAGACCTTAGGTAGAGTGAACATCAAGCGAACAGAAACATAGAAGAATAAGAGTGATAAAATAATAATGGCTACCCACCACATCCAGTACTTATCTTCCATGTAGGTTTGAATAAACTCTGGAATCACGATTTTATTGAAATAATAAATCTTAAATATCTTCCTGATAAAAGGAAATAGCATTGCTACAAATAAAAAGATAAACAAAGCTTTTGAAATAGTCATCTTCTTCATAAAAGCAAGGCTTTCACGAAATACTTTTCGACTATATTCTATAAGAGTCCTTTTTTCGTGATATAGGAGGTGGCGAGCTCCAATAAAGAGGATACTAAGTTGAAAATAGGCTACAAGTAGATTGATGGCTATTAAAATTACAAAACCAAGACTGACTATGGGTGCGTTTTTTATAATCTCAAAAATATTGTTGTAGGAAATAAACAAATATCCAGTCTGACTTAGTAAAAATCCAGCTATCACTGAGTTAAGTGGCAACCAGATATAGTCAACCAACATAAAAATTAGAAAGAATAGAAAGAGGATTTTATCTAGATTAAGGTAAATCTTTTTAAAACCCAATTTTTTCGGTTTTTCAGGTTTCATAAAAACTCCTAATCAAAAAGTTGTGATAAATCCAAAGCACCAAATGGATTCGAATTGAGACTAGTTTGAGAATTGAGTAACAGTCTACTCTCATCTGAGTCCAGAAAAGCTTCATACACTCGAGCAGTCATACGAGCATCCTCTAAACTATTATGAGATTGCCCTTTAAAACCTAGAAAATTAGCCACAGTTTGTAATTTTAGATTAGCAATTCCATGCAGATCAGAACTACGTCGCTCAAGTGCCTCATTATAGAGATCGACTAAATATTGATGACTATAGTCAAATCCATGTTCTAGTAAAATCGGTAAATCACTCTTTGCTGCATTATAACCAACAAGGGGTAAATCACCAACAAAATCTTGAAATTTTTGGAGGACTTCTTCTACCTTTGGGGCATTCTTAAGAGTCTCTGAAGTAATACCAGTCAAACCATTAATAAAACTCTTTAAAGGTACATCTGAGTGAACATAAGAGTCAAAAAGTCCTACTTCTTCACCATCTTTAAAATGTACTGCCGATACCTGAATCAAATGAGTCTTATCTTGGTGTTTGTTGAATTCTAAGTCAAATGAGATATAATCTCTTACTGTTTCCATCTTATCATTCCTTATTGATTTGTAAAAAGAAACCACCTGGTCTAATCATAGAAACCAAGCAGTTTTTCTTATTTTCCAAATAAGCGAGCAAAGAAGCCTTTCTTCGATGCTTGTACTTCTTGCTTAGCTTGATCCAACTCCAACTGAAGTGTTTCTTGATCCTTCATTGCTTGAAGAGTCAACTGTTGTTGTTGATCCAATTGCTTATCTTTTTCAGCGATTTGGCGGTCTTTGACTCGCATCTGTTCATCTTTTTCAGCCAGTTGTTTATCTTTAGCTTTCAATTGCTCATAAAGACGAATGATTTCAGCATTCTTTTCATCAACAAGAATTTCCATAAGTTCTCGTTGCTTAACTTCATCACTAACCGGTTCATCTTCAAAGATAGTCTTTTTGTAGATTTCTTCAAGTTTGATCAATCCACTGCGAGTAACAACAGTAACACCCTTGTCGTTTTTTGTAATATCTTCTTCTGGTAATTCTTTGACACGATTATTGATTGCTTGTCGGGATAGTCCCAAGACCTCAGCAATCTCACTGACAGTCATTTCAATACTCATAATATCCTCTATTTTCCTCTAGCTTTTCTTAAATTAAATCTTATCATAAGTAAGCAAAACTGTCAAATAACACTGTATTTTCAATGGTTTTTTAAGACATAAAATTTAAAAACTATTTATCGGCTAATATTTTAAAAAGATGAGAGCATCTCATCTTTAGACTAGTAGATAAAAATCGTTTATTCAGTATAATTTTAAGAGAAAACCTTTCTTGGTTTGTAGAGATAATCACGTTTCTCCATAATAGCAAGTAGCTTCTCACCTTCGAAAGCGGCAACTTCTTTCTCGCTACACACTAACTCAATAAAGCGTCCAAAGCGGACTTCCTCTGCCTGTTCCGAAGTAAGATAAACCTTAACTAAATCCCCTGTCCCAATCTCGAGTGGATGGAGAAAGTCCAGTTTTCCAGCCTCTACTTTTTGGGCAATTTCTTCTAAAGTCAAGGAATCTTCTAACCGTAAACCAGCTGCACTAGTCCGTGTAAGATGAGACATGTGAGCTGCATAACCAAGCTTCTCGCCCAAGTCAACCGATAAGGTACGGATATAGGTTCCCTTGCTACATTTTACTCGGAAGGTAAAACGCGCAAGTTTGTCCTCATAACAAATCGGACTCGTTCTTTCAAAACTATAAATCGTTACCTGACGTTCTGGACGCTCCACTTCCTGACCAGCACGCGCATACTCATAGAGCTTGCGACCATTGACCTTGACAGCTGAGTACAGAGGTGGGATTTGAGTAATCGGACCAGTTAGACTAGCAATCGCCTCATCGACAAGTTTTTCATCCAGTGAAGCTAAAACAGGAGTTTCTGCAACTATTTCACCACTAGCATCCTCAGTTGTTGTAGAATAACCAAGAGTTATTTCTCCCTCATAGACTTTGCCCTCATCCTGCATGAACTCAACCATGCGAGTCGCCTTTCCAACAGCAATGGGTAAAACACCCACAACATCCGGATCCAAGGTCCCACCGTGTCCGATTTTCTTAGTCCCTAAAATCTTACGCAGTTTAAAAACCGCATCATGCGAGGTCATCCCTGCTTCTTTTTTTAAGTTGATAATACCGTTCATTCATTAACTTTCTAAAAATACTAAAACTCTCTTTTGGAAATCCTTATTCTGTTCATATAGCGCATGCCCACACCCTGGTAAAATAATCAGTTGGCTACCTTTGATATGCTGATGCAATCCAAGCGAACCATCTACGCCAAGAACATCATCATTTTCTGCTCCAACGATTAACGTAGAGCAGTTAATTTTTTCCAAAAAATCTAAACTATCATGTTTCAAACAAGATACAGCCTGAATATCAATACGTTGTTTATCTTTAATATTTCCAAAGATTCCCATTATTCGATAAAGGTATTTAAATTTTCCAAAGGATTTAGTCGTATAAGAGTGACGAGCAATATCAATCATCAGATCTTGATAAGTACCTGTTTGAATCAGGTTCAGCCAGCAACTAATTCTCTCCCTACCTAGATTACTTAGTTTTGCAGTTGTAACAGCCAAAACTAGCTTTTGAACCTTTTCTGGGAAATCCGCCACCAACCATTGGGCAATCATTCCACCTTGCGAAATCCCCATAACATAGGCACTGGTAATATTTAATATCTCCATTGCTTCTGCTACATCTGTTGCCATATCCCGTGTCGTATACTCCTGCCTCAACTCATTGATTCGAGAAAAAACATAAATTTTGTAACGTTCGGCAAGTATACGGTATGTGATTGAAAAAGGCATAGCCATACCTTTAACCGTTTGTAGTCCATCGCCCAATCCTGGTATAATCACCAGAGGTTGATTTCCTTTTCCAAATGTTACATAGTCCATGCTCTTTTCATTAAAATATAAGGTTTTCCCTTTTGTCGAAGACATTACCTCATTCCCTCTACTATTTTTTCATGATTTATTTATGTTGAATTTATAAATACAAGGCAAAGCCGAGAGTAACTTTTTCAAATCCAACCGCCTGATAAAACTGATGTGCAGCATTACGTTCAGCGGTTAAACCACTATTTAGAGCCAGTGCCTTAACTCCTTCTTTTACCGCTTGTTTTTTCAATTCATCAATTAGCCTACTAGCAATTCCTTGTCGTCTTGTTTCTTTTGCAACTGACAAAGCCAAAATACGATAGTAAGATCCATCTGCTTCAAAAAAGAAGAGCTTTGCGTAACCTAAGAAACCTAAAATTTCTCCGTTTCTTTCAGCTAAAAGACAGCCATAATGCGGCTGAGAAAGAATCATTTCTAAACGTCGAGACAGCTTAGAAGCGGTCGTTGGATAGCCCAAGTCTTCATATAGAGACAATAGTGCTTCAGCATCTTTTATGGTTGCTTTTCGTATCTGCATAGGAGCCTCCTAATCTTCCTTCAAAGCATCAAACTTAGCCTTCATGGTTGGATTTTTCCGTGTCAATTTTTTAACGGAAACATCGTCCAATTTATTATTGGCGAGGCGGAGTTGATTTTCTGATGTGGTTAGGAATTTCTTGACTTCTTCCATCCGCTTGATGGCCTTGTCGATTTCGTCAATAGCCTTGCCGAAGTTGACTGAAGCCGAATTGTAGTTCTTAGCAAAAGCTACCTTGAAGTCTTCTAAGTCTTCTTCAAAGTGAGTAATATCAATGTTTTGCTCACGTATAAGTGCTAGTTCCTGCTTGTATTTTAGGGAATTAAGGGCAGCATTGCGCAAGAGCCCAATCAGTTGGATAAAGAATTGAGGACGCACGACGTACATTTTCTCATACTCGTGACTGACATCAACAATTCCAGTATTGAAGTAATCATTGTCAGCCTCAAGCATACTTACCAAAACTGCATACTCACAGTTCTTCTCACGGCGGTCCTTGTCCAACTCCTTGTAAAAATCTGAATTCTTGTGCTTCTTCTCAGTTCCGTCCGCTTCATTTTTCATCTCAAACATGATGGAAATGAAATCCAGCCCATTTTCATCAAAATCACGGAAGATAAAATCGCCCTTAGAACCACGCGCAGAAATCTTATTGTCTTTTTCGAAATAGGCATTAGGAAATGCGAAACTACGAACCTTGTTAAACTCGCTCTCTGCATACTGTTCTAGACTTTCACCGATAGCTTTTGTAGATTGTTGTGCCTTGAAATTCTTGTAAAACTCAACTTGCTCACTAGCTGCCTTGAGCTGTGCTTCATAGTTTTGTTTCACCGAAGCAAGAGAAAGCTCATTTTCTTTTTCTTGTAAAAGGAGTTGATTTTTAACCTGATCGCGTTCTTTTTCAAGATCAGAAAGAGTTTTTTGTAGTTGATTTTCATGCTCCAAGCGCAAGGTAGCCAATTGATTCTCAAGAGCTTGGACCTCTTTTTCTTTTTCTAACAGGCTTTGGCTAGCACTTTGCTCCACTTCTTTCTTGGCCAATTCTTTTTCTGTATCGAAGTTTTGGATTTGACTTTGAAGCTGGGCAATTTCTTGATCCTTTTGAGCGAGTTTTACCTGTTGTTCATTCAAGGCCTTTTGCTCCACCAATGTCAATTCTTGCTTGATTCGCGCATGTAACTCCTTGTCAAACTCTACAGTGCGAACTTGAGAAATCAGTTCTGCATATTGACTTTCATTAACTGTAAAAACTTCGCCACAATTTGGACATTTAATTTCGTTCATGATTTTCCTCTATATCAAACTATTCTCCATTCATTATAGCATGGAAAAACAAAAAGAAAAAGTTGGAATCAATCCAACTTTTAATCTACGTATGTATCTTCGTTTTTGTTTAAGAAGGCATAAGGCAATCCCATCAGTAGACCACCGCCGATAAAGTTACCGATGAAGGTCACACCCCAGTGACGAAGGATGTTGCCGATACCAAAGTTTGCGATCGAATCAGCAGCAACACTGAATTTCACGATAGCAAATGATGCAAAGTTTGCGGCGATGTGTTCGTTTGTTAAGAATACAAACATATAAATAGCTGAAAGAACTAACCAAAGTTTAGCTCCACCATCTTTAACCAAAACGAATGAAAGGATGGCGATGTTTACAAAGATATTCGCTAAAATACCTTCAAGTAAAACTAGTTCATTAGAGCGTCCCAACTTCATTTCTACAACTCCAGAAATAAAGCTATCATGTGTTAGATTTGCGTAGGCTGCTGAGTGTGCAAATCCCCAACCAGCGATAAGCGCACCAATTAAGTTAAAGAAAGTACAATACAAGAGAATTTCAGCTGTTTTTCTCCAGCTAATTTTTTTCAAAAAACTACCAGCTGTTAAAAACATCATGTTTGATGTTACCAACTCAGCATTCAAGAAGACAATGTAGGCCAATCCCCAAGCGAACACAAATGGGAAAAGGAAGCGTCCGCTACCAGGAGCGATCTTATTGATCAAGTCAGCACCAACAGCTCCAGCTGCTGTACTGAAGGTAAGGAATGCACCTGCAAACATTGAACGGATAGCATACTTAAATTTACTATTCGAATAAAGACTTTCCTTTTTCTTACAAGCAAATTCGATTTTTGAAATAAATTCTGATGAGACCATATAAACTCCTAAAACTTTTATTTGTGAATATTATAACATAAAATCAACTTTATGGAAAGGCTTTCCTAAATCAATCACTAATATTTTTTAAAATTATCGGAATCGTTTACACTCTTGTAGTTTTAAGGTTTTAGACTTCTAATATCACTGAAAACAATTCCTGAACTTCTAGAACTATTTATTATAATTAATATATTTTTAACTAAAATAAAAGAGAGAAACCTAGCATTTCTCCCCACTTCAATTGATAATTTTTAGTCTACATAAGTCTCTTCATTTTTATTTAAAAAGGCATATGGTAATCCAATCAAGAAACCACCACCTATTAAGTTAGCAACAAAGGTGACACCCCAATGACGGAGAATATTTGCGATTTCGAAATGCTGAACTTCATTAGAAACAATGCTAAATTTAACAATACTAAATGACGCAAAATTTGCAGCAATGTGCTCGTTTGATAAAAATACAAACATAGAAATTGCTGACAATATAATCCAAAGTTTTGCAGACGCATCTTTGACTAAGATTGAAGACAAAATAGCGATATTAACAAACACGTTGGCAAGAATACCTTCAAGTAAAACCAATTCACTTGGACGAGCTAACTTCTTAGCTACAAGTTTTGGTAAAAAACTATCCTGGGTCAGATGTGAAAATGCTGAAGAAGTGGAATAAATTCTTGTTCTTTACATTTGAATGTTAGCAAAAGCTTCAATTTCTTCTGCAGTCAATCCTACAAGCTCTGAAACCCACAAGCCGACAATATCTGATAAAACAGAATCGCTGACATATTCATTCTCACCATGACCATATTTACAAGTGAATAGAGGGGTTCTTATCGCTGAATGATAAAAATTGAACGCTAACTCTTGCAGTTTCTCTGGCTGAAATTCGAGTCCCAACTATTGTACAAGTCCAGCTCTCACTTTATCCCACTCTTCGCCTTTTGACTGGTAGTTTTCTCGTGCTTTATTGAGAAATCCTTGACAGAATTTTACCAACAAATCCTTGTTTTGATAGAGTAAACGACAAGAAAAATCAGTGATAGAACCAGCATGGAGTAAGAAAGTAAGCAAGTCGTCAAGACTTTCTGCTACCCGACCAACTTGGCCTTCACTCCCTATAAAGCCGATACTCTCATCCTCAAGAATCACATATTCTCCCCCACTACCGTCTTTAGCAAAGGCTATGGGCGAAAGAGAATAAACTTCATTGTTCTGAGAAAATTCAACCTCTTTCAACTGGTCATAAAAGAGAATATCGCATTCTTTCATCAATAAGTTTCTCAGTTGATTATCTTCTCTTATTACTTGTAGTTGAAGCATATTAGCTACTCTCCTGGATTTGACAATTGTCACAAATGACAACAATTCAATTTTAGCAATCGACTCTTAATAATAATAATAGATTTTAATATGGCACTTCTTGGCCACATTGGCAAGATTTTTCAATAACTCCTCGTTTCTTTTGCTTTTTCCAAAATGAAAAGTAAAAGATTTTCCATCTTTCCTTGTAAAGTACAGATGATACCTGTCCCCATTCATTCTTCTCCCTCGAACGTAATCAATATCAATCTGTCTAATTTCAGCCAGAGGAACAATCCTTTTTCTAAAAAGAATAATCGTGTGAATGTATAATCTTCCCTTAGCAATATGAAACGGGGCAAAATAGTTTCCACCACTTTGACGCACAATGACATAACGACGCCATAGAATCAGTAAAAGAAGGAAGGAAATAAAGTAAATAGCAAAAGTCAAAACCGAGCTTTTCATCATCGATTTTATCCCAATCAAAAATAATCTATCATGATTAAACCGCCTTTTTTAACCTATTATACCACTTTTAATGAGCATCTATTTTATTGTCAAAGAAAAAGACTGAACAAAGTTCAGCCCTTTTTACGAATGGTTGATAAGATGTCTTTATCTAGTCAAATCAATACGTTGACCAATTTTACCAATGATAATTGCACCAACAATTAGTGAAGCGAATTCTCCGATACCAGTAGTGAACCATGTAAAGAAGAATGGTGCTTCTGCTACGATGTTTAATTCAGCAGCAATAGTGATCATTGAAATTGAAAATAGAATTGAAAAGAAGAAATGATCTTTTCGAATCAATCCATTAAAAAGATAGTCTTTACTATATTTACTGAACAACCAAACTCCTAAGCTTAGGAAGACAAGAGTTGATCCTCCACCTACAGCGACATCAATGAGTCCAAAACTGAAGAAATTAGCTATCATACATCCAAGAGTAACACCGATAATGTACTTAGGATTATAAAAAGCTAGGAAATTCATCATTTCAGAAATACGGAATTGGTAAGCTCCATAACTAATGGCATTGAGTGGTGGTGTAATAGTCAAAACCACATAAATTGCTGCGACAATGGCAATGTCAGCCAAATCGCGGACAGTAAGTTTTTTCATGTTTTCTCCTTTAGCGGCTATCCCGCGTCTAATATGCTTGGTGAAAGAAGCTAAGCACCAAGGGTTGAGCAAGTCAACTTTATTAGTATAGCACATTTAAATGCTTTATGCTATACTAATCTTATGAAAAGATACATTAAAAAATTCTTCGATAACGAAATTTTATCTTATTTATTTTTCGGCGTTGCTACTACCGTAGTATCAATATTTGTCCGCATCGTCATCTTCTATCTTACTCATCAAGAGTTAGTTGCGACTGCCTTGGGAAATATTGCTGGAATCCTATTTGCTTTCTTTACAAATGACACATTTGTATTTAAGCAAGAAAGAAAAAACTGGTTTAATCGATTAATTAAATTTACCTCTGCAAGACTTATCACCTTTTTATTGGATCTTCTACTAACTTTTATTTTTGTGACATGCTTCCCACAAATTATTGGTTACTTTGTTGGAAATGATATTAATAAAATTAATACAGTTGAAATCTTCATTGCACAAGTTACGATGGTGGTTCTCAACTACGTTTTTAGTAAGCTTTTCGTATTTAAAAAAAAATAAGCACCTTTCTTGCATTTAATATAAATTTACGATATAATCTAGACTGAAAAATTTCGAAAGGAAAAAGATTATGTTAAAGGATCTTAAAGATTTCTTGCTCCGTGGCAACGTCGTTGACCTTGCTGTCGGTGTGATCATCGCCACTGCTTTTGGTGCTATCATCAATTCATTTGTTAATGATATCATCACTCCACTTCTATTGAACCCAGCCTTGGAAGCTGCGAATGTACAAAACATCGCTGAGCTTGCTTGGAATGGTGTTACATATGGTAAGTTCTTGAGCGCTGTTATCAACTTCGTTGTAATTGGTACTGTTCTCTTCTTCATGATTAAAGCTATTGAAAAAGCTCAAAACCTTCGTAAGAAAGAAGAAGTTGCTGAAGAAGCTCCAGCAGCTCCAACTGAATTGGAAGTTCTTCAAGAAATCAAAGCACTTCTTGAAAAAAATAAACATTTAAAAGGATTTAGGTATTGTCTAAATCCTTTTTTATTGTTATATTTCATCTTTTAGATGACTCTTGAGTTACACCATATTTTTTGATATAATGAGGGAAGTTTCCACCCTTAGTGTAATGGATATCACGTAAGATTCCGGTTCTTAAAATGGGGGTTCGATTCCCTCAGGGTGGATTATAGATAAAATATTATTAATAATTGAAAAAGCAGTGTATTATCACTGCTTTTTTATTTATATCTATACCTGCTCCGATAGTTCTTCCCACTCCAGCATAGCTTCTTCATGACGCTGACTAATCTTATCAAGTTCTGCTTGTAATTGCATGAGTTCATCTGCATCATTGGTGGTATGCATTTGTTCAGAGATAACTTGGGCTTGAGTTTCCAGCTCTTCGATTTCTGTCTCAAGACTTTCGATTTGTCTCATCAATTTACGAAGTTCTTTTTGACTTTCCTTTTGAGCTTGGTAGTCATTAACTGGAGAAGCCACTTTTTCTTGGCTATAAGTTGACGCTTCTTCCTCTTGACTAGCTGCCAACTCTGCTTTTTTTTCAACATAATAGTCATAATCACCCAAATAGACGGTCGAACCATTTTCGGACAATTCCAGAACATGTGTAGCGACACGATTGATAAAATAACGGTCATGGCTGACAAATAGAAGAGTTCCATCAAAGTCAATTAGTGCATTTTCCAGAACTTCCTTACTATCAATATCCAAATGGTTGGTCGGCTCGTCAAGAATCAGGAAGTTATTATTTTCCATTGATAGTTTAGCCAGTAACAAGCGAGCTTTCTCTCCACCTGAAAGCATGCCAACTGATTTCTTTACATCATCACCTGAAAAAAGGAAGGCGCCTAAACGATTTCGGATTTCCACTTCTGGCGTCAATCTAAAATCATTCCAAAGTTCATCTAAAACTGTATTACTTGGTGTCAACTTACTTTGAGTTTGGTCATAGTAGCCAACTTCAACATTCGCACCGAAACGCTTCTCACCCTTTATAAAAGGGATCTGATCAACAATAGACTTGATAAAGGTTGTCTTTCCAATCCCATTCGGACCTACAACTGCTACGGCATTCATCTTACGAAGGTCGAGGTTGATAGGCTCTGATAATATTTCTCCATCATATCCAATAGCAGCATTCTCAACTGTCAGCACAATATTACCAGATGTTTTATCAGAGTGAAAGGTCATATTGGCTGATTTATTCCCAGCTTCAGGCTTATCTAAACGCTCCATCTTTTCCAGTTGTTTACGTCTAGATTGAGCACGTTTGGTAGTTGAAGCTCGAACAAGATTTCGGCTAACAAAGTCTTCTAAAGCAGCAATTTCCTTCTGTTGCTTTTCGTAGTTCTTAGCTTCAGTCAGTAACTTCTGCTCTTTCTGCTCCACAAAGCTTGAGTAGTTTCCTACATATCTATCTAAAGAATGTTTGGTTAAGTCGAGCGTTATGGTTGCTACCTTATCGAGGAAATAACGGTCGTGACTAACAATTATCAAGGCACCACTGTAATTAACCAGATAGTTTTCTAACCAGGCAATGGTTTCAATATCCAGGTGGTTGGTCGGCTCATCCAAAACCAAGAGATTTGGCTTTTCAAGGAGCATTTTGGCTAGGGCTAATCTTGTATTTTGACCTCCAGAAAGCTCAGCAATTTTCATCTGCCACATAGACTCATCAAACTTAAAACCATTTAAAATGGCGCGAATATCAGCTTCATAGGTAAATCCTCCAGCCTGACGGAATTCTTCAGATAGACGATCGTAGTCTGACATGAGCTTATCGAGTTCTGCACCTGTCTTTTCCCCCATCTCTAGCTCCATTTGGCGAAGTTGTCTTTCAGTAGTACGTAAGTCATCAAAGACGTGAAGCATCTCGTCATAGATAGTATTTTCGGATTCAAATCGACTATCCTGTGCTAAGTAAGAAAGGGAAATATCTTTTTTCTTATTAATCTCACCAGAAGTTGGCTCTTCTTCCCCGACTAATATCTTTAATAGTGTCGACTTACCTGCTCCATTTTTACCAACGAGAGCAATACGATCTCTTTCATCTACTTGTAGATTAATATTTTCAAATAGAACATCGCCCGCAAAAGAACGTTCGATTTTATTAGCTTGTAAAATAATCATGTAACTATTTTACTATCTTTTTCTGTTTTTAACAATTCAAATAAAAAAAGTTCGAGCTTTAAACTCGAACTTTTAGATATTAATAACCAATACCACCACGGAATGTACGTGCCATATCTTTTAAGTTATAGTTCTTAGAAGATGTGTCGATTGTCCATTTACCGTCTTTCTTAGTCATCTTGATTTCGTAACCTTCTTTTTGCATATTATCGCTAGTATCAAGAGGAGTTGAATCAAATTGACTTGGTGCATTTTCTAAAATGTACTTCTCACCAGCTTTCATAGCTTCTGAGTAGCTGCTGTATTTACCTTTGTTTTCGTCGTAGAATTTACGGCTCAATTCATGGACATTCAAGTTATCCAAGTCGATTGTTTCAGGTCTTACATAGATAACTGCATAGTCTGGCAAGTAAGTTTTTACTTTGTAATCAACTTTTGCTCGTTTTGCATTTGCTTTGATATATGCTTCTGCAAATGTACGAAGTTCAGAATCAGATGGTTTGTAGTTGTAGAATCCTTTACCGAATGACTCAATAAATTTCTTGATAAATTCTTCTCTGTCAGCCTTCACATCGTTTGTAATAAGGTCAGAAGATCTTGAAGATTTTTTATCATCTGACTTCTTGTCGTCAGATTTCTTATCGTCTGATTTCTTATCATCTGACTTTTTATCTTCAAGTGCAACGATTTGAGTTTTATCATTAGTAAAGCTTACGTTTGATGCACCACCAGTGTTTTCACCATCTAGGTAAACAGCATCAACATAATTTTTCATAGCTTCTTTAGCTTCATCAATAGTATCTTCGTATTGACTTGGATCAACCTTGATAGCTACGTCATTTTTACCTTTTTTATTTTCTTTTACATCATCGTAAAAGCTCGGTGCAAAGTGAAGTTCATATTTTGCATCTTTATTAACTTCATAAACTACATAACCAGCAACACTCTTGCCTTTAGAGAGGCTATCTCCGTATGACATAAATTTTGTTTTACTGTCTGACTCATAAATTTGAATCGGTTCAACTTTTTCGTCTTTTTCGTTATAAAGTGCAATATCTTGGCTAGTAAAGCTAAACTGTTTATCACGATTGTTTTTAATCTCAACTTGAAGAGCAAGATAATGTGAATTTGAATCTTCATCTTTAGGAAGGACATACATACCGTCTTTAACAGAAACTTCAAAGTTTGAGTTAGATGCAGTACCATTATCACTTGCTTTCTTACTATTTCCACAAGCTACCAATGCTAAAGCAGTCAAAACTAAAGCAGAATGCTTAAGAACTTTTTTCATAATAGAAAATCTCCTTTTTTTATTTATTATATTGTACCATACAGTCAAAAATTTTCAAACCAGAAACAGGAAATCGCTTTTAAAAATATTGTAAATTTTTAAATATAATAAATATCTACTCATTCTATGATTAAAATGAAACTTAAATTCAAAGAACTGAGCCACGCTAACGTTTTACTAAAACTTTAAATCGTGGTATAATGAAGGCGATTAGATTATATATTAAAGGAGATATCTTATGACTTACCAAGAAAACTACCAAAAATGGGTTGATTTCGCTGACCTACCAGATTACCTTCGTCGTGATTTGGAAAACATGGATGAAAAAACTAAAGAAGATGCCTTCTACACAAATCTTGAATTCGGTACTGCTGGTATGCGTGGTTTGATTGGTGCTGGTACAAACCGCATTAATATCTACGTTGTTCGCCAAGCAACTGAAGGTTTGGCTCGCTTGATTGAATCAAAAGGTGGAAACGAAAAAGAACGTGGTGTTGCCATCGCTTATGATAGCCGTCACTTCTCTCCAGAATTTGCCTTTGAATCAGCAGCAGTTCTTGCAAAACACGGTATTAAATCTTATGTTTTTGAAAGTCTCCGTCCAACTCCAGAGCTTTCATTTGCTGTTCGCCACCTCAACTGCTTTGCAGGTATCATGATTACTGCTAGCCACAACCCAGCTCCATTTAACGGATATAAGGTATATGGTGAAGACGGTGGTCAAATGCCTCCACACGATGCAGACGCTTTGACTACCTACATCCGTGCTATCGACAATCCTTTCGCTGTTGAAGTTTCGGATGTGGAAGCTGAAAAAGCTTCTGGATTAATTGAAGTCATCGGTGAAGCTATTGATGCTGAATACCTTAAAGAAGTCAAAGATGTCAACATCAACCCTGCCTTGATCGAAGAATTTGGTAAAGACATGAAGATTGTCTACACCCCTCTTCACGGTACTGGTGAAATGTTGGCTCGTCGTGCTCTTGCTCAAGCAGGATTTGATTCTGTTCAAGTCGTTGAAGCTCAAGCAACTCCAGACCCAGACTTCTCTACTGTTAAATCTCCAAACCCAGAAAGCCAAGCAGCCTTTGCCCTTGCTGAAGAACTTGGTCGTCAAGTTGGTGCAGATGTTCTTGTGGCAACTGACCCGGATGCTGACCGTGTCGGTGTTGAAGTCCTTCAAAAAGATGGTAGCTACCTTAACCTTTCAGGGAATCAAATCGGTGCTATCATGGCTAAATACATCTTGGAAGCTCATAAAAATGCTGGAACTCTTCCTGAAAATGCAGCCCTATGTAAATCAATCGTATCAACTGACTTGGTAACGAAGATTGCTGAAAGCTACGGCGCAACTATGTTCAACGTCTTGACTGGTTTCAAATTTATCGCTGAAAAAATTCAAGAATTTGAAGAAAAACACAATCACACTTACATGATGGGATTTGAAGAAAGCTTCGGTTACTTGATTAAACCATTCGTACGTGATAAAGATGCCATCCAAGCAGTCCTTGTCGTTGCTGAACTTGCTGCCTACTACCGTTCTCGAGGTTTGACACTTGCTGACGGTATCGAAGAAATTTACAAAGAATACGGCTACTACGCAGAAAAAACCATCTCTGTAACTCTCTCAGGTGTCGATGGTGCTGAGCAAATCAAAGCGATTATGGCTAAATTCCGCAACAATGCTCCAAAAGAATGGAACGCAACAGAAATCACAGTTGTAGAAGACTTCAAAGCACAAACTTCTACTGCCGCTGATGGTACTGTAACAGCCTTGACGACTCCTCCAAGTGATGTCTTGAAATACACACTTGCTGATGGTTCATGGATTGCAGTTCGTCCTTCCGGTACTGAACCAAAAATCAAGTTCTACATTGCTGTTGTTGGAGAAAGCAACGAAGATTCACAAGCTAAGATTGCTAATATCGAAGCTGAAATAAATGCCTTTGTAAAATAAGATATTAAAAGATGAGATAAGATTGTCTCATCTTTTTTCCGTATCAAATCTAAGCATTTTTAAAGACTTTATGGCATACTAGATTTAAAAGAAAGCGAGGAAAACTCATGGAACAATTTTTAGAAAACATTAAAGATCTTGAAGTTACAACTGTTGCGCGTGCCCAAGAAGCTCTTGATAAAAAAGAAACTGCTACATTCTTTATCGGCCGCAAAACTTGCCCTTACTGCCGTAAATTTGCTGGCACTTTGGCTGGTGTGGTAGCTGAAACCAAAGCACACATCTATTTCATCAATAGTGAAGAACCAAGTCAACTTGAAGCACTACAAGATTTCCGTTCACGCTATGAAATCCCAACTGTACCAGGATTTGTTCATGTTGAAAATGGAGAGATTAAGGTCCGTTGCGATTCTTCTATGTCAGCTCAAGAAATCAAAGAATTTGCTGGATTGTAAAAAACCACTCGATTGAGTGGTTTTTGTGTTTTCTAAATTAATACTTGTTAAGTAATTCTTGTACCATTTTATGAAGTTCTTCAATTCTTTCAGCCTGCTTCTCAACTAAACGCCTTTGCATAACCAATTCATTCTGTAGTTGTTCTAATTTGGATTCTTCATTAGAATTTTCTTTAACAAAAAAATTTGTTAAGGCGCTAGTCAGCATCCCAATCGTTCCTATACCCACTAGCATTAAGATTATTGCTAACCATTTCCCAAATACCGAATTTGGGACTATATCACCATAACCAACAGTTGTTACTGTAACAATAGCCCACCAAAGACTATCTGAAAAAGCCTTCTCCTCAACAACTGATAAGATTGAGCTTCCAACAAATACAATAAATACATTGACATATAAGATATAAAGCAAGCCATTCGTTCGCAGTAAACTACTAGCTTTTCTTTCTAATTTTCCACTTAAACCAATTATTCTTAATAACCTTGTAAGTTTAACTAATTTTGTTAATTTTGCTAAACGAAAAATACGTCCCAAACGAAAAACTGTAAAAATAGCATTTAATGGAAGAATTGCTAATAAATCAAAAACATTATCAATAATGAAACGAAATTTTTTTACTAGTAAAGAAACGCCATAGATAATCCACTATAAACACTATCCAAATCATTAAATCAATAATATTGTAAGGTGGATTATCCAAATCTATAACATCCATAAATCCCAAAATAACTAGCATCACAGATATCAATGCTAATAATAATATGGTTGTGTCATAGTAATCTTCAAATTTCCAAGTCTTTTTCAATTTATATTTCTCCATCATAATCGCTTATTAAATTATTATAGCATAAATTAAAAACTAAGATTCATTAAAAATGAACACCATTAGGTGTTCATTTTTATATATCCGTTAAAGGTGTTGCAGTGTCTGGAGATGTATCGTAAACTTGAAAGTCTACTCCTACTCCTAGATCGGCTTGAGCTAACTGATTGACCATGGTCATGTGGGCTAGCTCCTTGATATTATTCTCTTTAGATAGATGTCCTAGGTAAATCTTCTTGGTACGATTACCTAGTGTGCGAATCATGGCGTCTGCTCCATCTTCATTTGAGAGGTGGCCAAGGTCAGACAGGATGCGTTGCTTGAGTCGCCAAGCATAAGATCCTGCTCTCAGGATTTCCACATCATGATTAGACTCAATCAAGTAACCATCTGCATTCTCGACAATGCCAGCCATACGGTCACTAACATAGCCTGTATCCGTCAGCATAACAAAGCTCTTGTCATCCTTCATAAAACGATAGAATTGGGGAGCAACTGCATCATGGCTAACTCCAAAACTCTCAATGTCGATATCTCCAAATGTTTTAGTTTTTCCCATTTCAAAGATATGCTTTTGTGAAGAGTCAACTTTACCTAGATACTTACTATTTTCCATAGCTTGCCAGGTCTTTTCATTGGCGTAAAGATCCATGCCATACTTACGAGCTAAAACTCCAACACCATGTATATGGTCAGCATGCTCATGCGTAATCAAAATAGCATCCAAATCTTCTGGTTTACGATTGATTTCACCTAATAAGCTTGTAATTTTTTTACCAGATAAACCGGCATCCACTAAAATCTTTTTCTTGGGGGTTTCTAGATAGAAGGAATTTCCACTAGAACCCGATGCTAAAATACTATATTTAAAGCCTGTTTCACTCATTCTAGTCTTCTACTTCATCCTCCCATACTTCTTCTTTTACAGCATCATTATCATAAGGAAGAACAATGGTAAAGGTAGAACCCTTACCGTATTCACTCTTGGCCCAGATAAATCCATTGTGTTGCTTGATGATTTCTTTTGCTATCGCAAGACCTAAACCAGTGCCACCTTGGGCACGGCTTCTAGCCTTATCAACCCTGTAGAAACGGTCAAAAATCTTCGGTAAATCTTCTTTAGGAATTCCAAGTCCTTGATCCGAAATAGATAAAATCATCTGGTCATCAGTGGTTTTCATACTAACCGTAATTTTTCCACCATCAGGCGAATACTTGATGGCATTGTTAAGAATATTATCGATTACCTGAGTCATCTTGTCTGTATCAATTTCAATCCAGACCGATGTAATCGGATAATCTCGAACCAACTCATATTTTTTTTCTTGATCCTGGGCTCGTATCTTATCGAAACGGTTTAGGATAAACGTAATGAAAGCTGTAAAGTTAATCAATTCAACATCTAAATGACTAGTTGCATTATCAATGCGTGATAGATGCAAGAGGTCCGTTACCATTCGCATCATACGGTTGGTCTCATTTAGAGATACTTTGATGAAATCAGGAGCAACAGGTTCATATAATGCACCCTCATCCAAGGCCTCTAGGTAAGATTTGACACTGGTCAATGGAGTTCGCAATTCATGACTAACGTTGGAAACGAAAAGCCTTCTCTCGCGCTCTTCCTTCTCTTGTTCAGTCGTATCATGTAGAACTGCTACCAAACCAGAGATAAAGCCAGATTCTCTACGAATCAAGGCAAAACGCACACGCAAACTAATATACTCCCCATTTACATTTTGGGAATAAATCATCATTTCAGGACTTTGAGTAATCAAGTCTCTGAGTTCATACTCATCTTCAATCTTGAGCAACTCTAAAATGTTTTGATTGAGCGCGTCATCACTTTCAACCCCAAGTTGTCTTTTAGCCATATCGTTAATCATAGTGATTTGACCACGACGATTGGTTGCAAGAACCCCATCAGTCATGTATGATAGGATACTATGCAATCTTTTACTTTCCTGCTCAAGGTTTTCTTGAGTTAGACGAATAACTTCAGACAAATCATTTAGATTATTGGTAATATTGGTTATTTCAGTATTCCCCTGCATATCTAATACCTGAGAATAATCACCAGCAATTAAATCTTTAATCTTTTGATTTAACTGTTTGAGTCGAATATTATCTCTACGGCCTTCAAGCAAGAGAAAGCTAACAAGCATGATGAAACCAAGTAATATGAGTACAAAGACGAAATCTCTGGTTAAAATTGTTTGTTTAATTATATCAATCATTATTTCTCATATAATAACCCACACCACGACGAGTTAAGATATATTCAGGTCTACTTGGTGTGTCTTCAATCTTCTCACGTAGACGTCTAATGGTAACATCGACAGTACGAACATCACCAAAATAATCATAACCCCAAACAGTCTCAAGGAGGTGTTCACGGGTAATAACTTGACCAAGATGAGAAGCTAAGTGATGCAACAACTCAAACTCTCTGTGAGTTAAGTCCAATTCTTCTCCATATTTTTTGGCTACATAAGCATCTGGAAGAATCTCTAAATCTCTAATTTGAAGACTTTGCAATTTAGTATCTTCCTCTTGGTTGTCAACTGCAACTAACTCCGTACGACGAAGAAGAGCCTTAACACGCGCTTGTAGCTCACGGTTTGAAAATGGCTTGGTCACATAATCATCTGCACCAAGTTCAAGACCAATAACCTTGTCAAACTCACTATCTTTTGCTGAAAGCATGATAATTGGAACACTACTTGTCTTGCGAATTGTTTTAGCCACTTCAAGACCATCAATTTCTGGAAGCATCAAATCCAAGATAATAATATCTGGTTTCTCAGCCTCAAACAATTCAATCGCTTCACGTCCATTAAAGGCTGTAACAACTTCATAGCCTTCCTTGGTCATATTAAACTTAATAATATCTGAGATTGGTTTTTCATCATCTACAATCAATATTTTTTTCATATAGTCACCTTTTTCCTTGTATCAATTATACCAAAAAATTGCAAAGAAGACACGCAAGACTAGTGGTCAGCATCTTTTTGAATACTCTTGCCAAATTTTTTGTTGAGGTTTTGCTAGTGGGTAGAGGTCAAAATCTTCAGGAGTTAACCAAACTACCTCTTTATCACAATATTCTTTGCTATCAACTACTTGCCCGGATAGGATTCGTACATGCCACTTTCGATGGCTAAAGATATGTTTGACTTCTTCGAAATGACTATCCTGCCACTCAACTTCTAAATCATAATCCTGCTCAAAACTTTCTTGCGGTGATGGCCCAAGTTGAATAGATGGTTCAGCTACCTGATTAAAGAGATTTAGTTCTTCATTTTTCGAAAATTCATCTACCTCAATCAAGGGAAAATGCCAAAATCCAGCAAGTAACTTTTCACTTTCATTCTTTTCTAGTAAAAACTGTCCTTTAGCATTTTGAACAACTAAAGCATTAAGATAGACGGGAACTGGCTTTTTCTTTGCCGCTTTAATCGGATAGCAATCCATTGTTCCATTTTTATAGGCAGCACTAAAATCTTTAACTGGACTATCTTCTGGCTTCGGATTAACGGGTGCCTCAATATCTGAACCCAAATCCATCAAGGCTTGATTGAAATCACCTGGACGTTCTGGATCAATCAAAATTTCCATCATAGCTTGAAATATCTTGCGATTACTTGGATTACCAATGTCGTGATTGACTTCAAATAAACGAGCCAAAACACGCATGACATTCCCATCAACTGCTGGTTGTGGTAGATTAAAGGCAATACTTGAAATAGCTCCGGCTGTATAGGGACCTATCCCTTTCAAGCTTGAAATACCTTCGTAAGTTGAAGGAAATTCTCCATTTAATTCATTCATAATCTGCTGAGCTGCAGTTTGCATATTGCGAACACGCGAATAATATCCAAGACCTTCCCAAACCTTTAATAAACGTTCTTCAGGTGCATTTGCTAAAGTCTCTACAGTTGGAAAGCTTTCTAAAAAACGTTCATAATAGGGAATAACTGTATCAACTCTGGTCTGCTGCAACATGATTTCAGATACCCAGATATGGTATGGATTTTTAGTCCTTCTCCAAGGTAGGTCCCGCTTATTTTCATCATACCAAGCTAAAAGTTTTTGACGGAAAGAGAGAATTTTCTCCTCTTCCCATATGGTCACACCGTATTTCTCCAAATCTAACATATATCTAGTATAGCATATCCTTATAGGATACTCAAAAAATGAAAATTGTCCTTGTTTTGGTATCAGCTCTCTTATCATACCTGACTATAAGTCATATCTCTACTCTTTCTGTTATTTTCTATGATTTTTTGATATAATGACTCTTGAATGATTCTTTAAAAGGAGATATCCATGCGTTTTAATCAATTTAGTTATTATCCCGTTACACCCCAACAAGCTTTACAAGAATTATCTGAGCTCGGATTCAAGCTTGATCTTTCAGCTTCACATAAAGAACAGTTTGAAGCTTTTGTTAGGACTTGTTTTTTTAATTACACAAATACGGATTATCCCCTTACTACTTTAGCAGTTGATAAAGAAACAGATTTACTCACTTTCTTCAATTCAGACCTTGAATTGACAGCAGAAATTTTCTACACTGTTGCCTTTCAATTGCTTGGATTCAGTTACTTAGTAGACTTTGAAGATGGTCTTGCTTTTCACAAAGAAACAGCGTTTCCGATCGTTTACGGAGATTTAATCGACAATTTCTACCAGCTTTTAAATACACGCACTAAAAAAGGGAACACCCTTATCGATCAGTTAGTTAGTGATGGTCTTATTCCTGAGGACAATAACTATCACTACTTCAATGGCAAGAGTTTGGCAACCTTCAATACTAACAATGTCATTCGTGAAGTAGTTTATGTAGAGACTCGTGTTGATTCTGATAAAGATGGTCTACCTGACCTCATCAAGGTAAATATCATTCGTCCAGCATACAATGGAAAGATTCCAGCTGTCATGACAGCAAGTCCATACCATCAAGGAACCAATGACAAAGCAAGCGATAAGGCTCTCTATAAGATGGAAGCCGAACTAGAAGTCAAGGAACCACATGAAATTACGTTAGAAAATCCAACCCTGGACTTGGTTGAACCAGTTGGGGATGCTGAACTTGTTTCTGAAGCTGAAGAAAAACTCACTCATATCAATAGCAGCTACACACTTAACGACTACTTCCTTCCAAGAGGTTTTGCCAATATCTACGTATCAGGTCTTGGTACCAAAGATTCACAAGGTCAGATGACTAACGGAGATTACCGTCAAGTTGAAGCTTATAAGAATGTTATCGATTGGCTAAATGGTCGTTGTCGTGCCTTTACGGATCATAGTCGTAAACGTCAAGTAAAAGCTGATTGGTCAAATGGTAAAGTGGCAACTACTGGTCTTTCTTACCTAGGAACAATGTCTAACGGCCTTGCTACTACAGGAGTTGATGGTTTAGAAGTCATTATTGCTGAAGCAGGTATCTCATCATGGTACAACTATTACCGTGAAAATGGTCTTGTGACAAGCCCAGGCGGCTATCCTGGAGAGGACTTCGATTCATTAGATGAATTAACTTATTCTCGTAATCTATTAGCTGGTGACTTTATTCGTGGAAACGAGGCTCATAAAGCTTCCATAGAAGAACTCAAGAAAAATCTAGACCGTAAAACTGGAGATTATAACCAATTTTGGCATGACAGAAACTACCTTCTTAATGCTAAAAAGGTTAAGGCTGAAGTTGTCTTTACTCACGGTTCGCAAGACTGGAATGTAAAACCACTTCATGTCTATCAAATGTTCAATGCTCTTCCAAGCAATATTAAGAAACATCTCTTTTACCATAACGGCGCTCATGTTTATATGAACAACTGGCAGTCTATTGATTTCCGTGAATCCATGAATGCCCTTTTGACACAGAAATTATTGGGTCAAAGCACTAACTACCAACTTTCAAGTGTCGTTTGGCAAGACAATACTGCTCCTCAAACTTGGCTGTCACTTGAAGATTTTGGAAATCAAACTGACCATAAAACTTTCTCTTTAGGTACTGAGGAAGCTGTCATTGAAAATCATTACCAAGATTCTGACTTCGAACGATTTGGAAAAACTTACCAAACCTTTAACAATGAACTTTATCAAGGTAAGGTGAATCAGATTACTATTGATCTTCCAGTGACTGAAGATCTTCATATCAATGGTCGTGTTAAACTAAATCTTCGTCTCAAGTCAAGTACCAATAAAGGTCTTCTCTCTGCTCAACTTCTCGAACTTGGTCAAAAGAAATACCTTCAACCTTATCCTGGAGTCTTGGCTGCTCGTACTATTGATAATGGTCGCTACCATATGCTGGAAAATCTTTGCGAGCTACCATTTAGCCCAAATGCCCAACGTGTTATTACCAAAGGCTACCTCAACCTCCAAAATCGTCATGATTTATTAAAAATTGAAGAAGTTAAACCAGATGAATGGATGGAATTCCAATTTGAACTCCAACCAACAATTTACAAACTAAGAAAAGACGATACAATTCGACTCGTTCTTTATACTACTGACTTTGAAATTACTGTCCGTGACAATACTGAATATCAATTAACAGTAGACCTTGCGCAATCTAGTCTTGAAATCCCAGATCAAAAATAGTTAGAAAACCAGAAAACCCGTGATAAAAATATCACGGGTTCTTTTACTCTTATTTTTTTTCTTCGGCTTGTTTCTTCACTCTCGCAAGTCTCAATGAACGATTGGGATTGAGGCGATTAAAAAGTTCTTCTAATTTCTTTTCATTCCAGACGTCTGCTGCAGAAACAAAATTTCCATCAGCATCTCGGAAAGATATTGGTTTATCACCCATAGCTATCTCCTAGTCTACAAATTCAAACTCAAATTTTCCAATACGGACAAGATCCCCGTCCTTAGCACCACGAGCACGAAGAGCTTCATCAACACCCATACCACGCAACTGACGCGCAAATTTCATGACAGACTCATCACGGTCAAAGTTAGTCATATTAAAGAGTTTCATGAGTTTTTCACCTGAAAGAACCCAAGTTGCATCATCGTCACGACCAATCTCAAATGGTTTTTCTTCTTCATCGAAGCCGTAATATGCTTCTTCTTCCATTTCTGATTCGTCATAAAGAAGGAATTCTGGCGTTTTATCAAGAAGCTCAGCCGTTGCATCTAATAGAGGTGCAAGACCTTGCTTAGTCAAACCTGAAATTGGAAAGATTGGCGGTAATTCTTCAAATTCATCATAATTAGCAGCCAATTTTTTCTTGAATTCTTCAAGGTTTTCCTGACTCTCAGGCATATCCATTTTATTAGCAACAATAATCTGTGGACGCTCCATAAGACGAAGGTTATAAGATTCAAGTTCCTTGTTGATTGCTAGATAGTCCTCGTAAGGATCACGTCCTTCGCTAGCTGACATGTCAATGATATGCAGGATAACGCGAGTACGCTCGATATGGCGAAGGAACTGAGTTCCTAGTCCAACACCTTGGCTAGCACCTTCAATCAATCCAGGAAGGTCTGCAACGGCAAAGGATTCACCGGACTGGGTACGGACCATACCAAGATTTGGCACAATTGTCGTAAAGTGGTAGGCACCAATTTTTGGCTTAGCAGAGGTAATCACGCTAAGGAGTGTTGATTTACCTACAGATGGGAAACCAACTAAACCTACATCCGCAAGGATTTTAAGTTCTAACTGTAATTCACGTTCTTGACCAGGTTCTCCGTTTTCTGAGATTTCTGGCGCAGGATTTTTAGGTGTTGCAAAACGGATATTTCCTCGACCACCACGACCTCCATGCGCCACGATGAACTCTTGTCCGTTCTCTATCAAATCAGTGAGAACTTTTCCAGTCTCCGCATCACGCACAGTTGTCCCTTGAGGTACACGGACAATTAAATCTTCTGCCCCTCTACCATGCATTCCTTTTGTCATCCCTTTTTCACCTGATTGGGCCTTGAAATGACGATTGTAACGGAAGTCCATAAGGGTGCGCAAGCCTTCGTCTACAACGAAAACAACGTTACCACCACGTCCTCCATCACCACCCCAAGGTCCTCCGTTAGGGACATATTTTTCACGACGAAAGGCAACCATGCCATCGCCACCATTACCAGCCTTTACTTTAATCTTGGCTGTGTCTAAAAACATACTCATATTCTCTTCTCACTTTAAAAAGGGCTGGGAAAATCCCAGTCACCAACTAATACAATTTGATCCTCTAACCAGTATTTTAAAATCTACTGAATACACCAATTGCAGTTGCAAAAATACCGGCTAAAGTAACAAACAACATGATTAATACGACAAACATTGTAAGTTTTTCAAAGAATGTTTTTTTACGTTTACCATTATCACCGAATGCCATGTTTTCTCCTTTACTCTAATATTAATACTCATCAGATACAGGAGCGATTGCCCACAAAATTAAGTAAGCAACAATGCCTGCCCCATAACAGAAAGCCAAAACTCCCCAAATAACACGCACGATTGTAGGGTCAATATCAAAATAATGTGCTAAACCAGCGCATACACCACCGATTTTTTGATCTCTACCACTTCTCATAAATTTCTTTTGCATATTTTTATTTCCTTTCTTTGATTTGATTAATCATTTAAATATTTTCTTAAATTTCTTAATTGTTTTCTAGATGCCTTAAGCATACGCTTCGAACCTTTAACTGGCATAGTAACAGCCTGTTGCGGAATATAGAAGACTGTCTTTAAAATACGTTTTGTAACCGGTTCGTCAGCCCCTGTTTCTTTGGCAAAATTATTTGAAATAATGACGTCTAGATAAAATTCATGGACTCTTCTACCAAAATTCTCAGCAGAAATTTCATATAATTTTTCAGCCAAGTGTTTTTCATCCATTGACGGTGTAGCAAGTAAAGCCTCAAGAATCGCTCCTGCCAAGTCCCTTTCCTCATAATAAAGGGTTCCAAACATTTTATCATTGATGAGATTATCCAAATAAGGATTACCATGGGCAATAACAGGTGTCTTACTAGCTAAACTTTCCAGATAAGTCAATCCCTGAGTCTCACTTGTAGAAGCCGATATGAAGAAATCAGCTGCCTTATAATAGAGTGCCGTCTCATTTGGCGGAATCATACCTGTAAAGATAACAGAATCTCGAATTTTTAAATCTTCTGCTTGCTCCTTAAGGTTGTCTAAATAAGGTCCATCTCCAGCTACAACCAGTTTAACATTTGGTTCTTCTTTTAGGACATCTGGTAAAGCTTTAAGAACTGCTTGAATATTCTTCTCGTAAGAAACTCGAGAAAGACTTAGAAGCATCTTTTCGTCTTGTTGGATCCCTAGTTTATCCCTTAAGTCACTAATGTGTTCAGGACCAATCTCAGGGCGTTCAAATTTGGCAAGTTCAATTCCAGTAGGAATGACACGCTTTTCAACTTTTACCTTATAGTCAGATAAAAGGTCGCGTACAATTTCACTCGGGCAAATAACCCCATCAACATCATGCAAAAAACCTCGAACAAGATATTTGACCATACTTGGACGAATCAACATTCCCTTAGCAATATAGTGAACATAATCCTCGTACTGGGTATGATATGTATGAATGACTGGAATTTTCAGTTCTCGAGCAATCCAAATCCCCAATAAACCAAGAGAAAACTCAGTTTGGGTATGAATGATATCGAGTTTGTATTGTTTAGCAATCTCAAGAGCTTTCGTAAATCCACGGTAAGCGAAACGACGGTCTTTAAAGGCAAAGAAAGGAACACTAGGAATACGGATAATCTGCCAGTCTTCATAACGATTGACATCCTTATCGGTTGTCGTGAAGATAAAGACTGCATGCCCTTGCTTTTCAAGCTCTGTTTTTAAGGTTCGAATACTGGTTGCAACACCCGAAACCTGTGGGAAATAAGTATCTGTAAATAATCCAATTCGCATATACTACCTCATTTTTTTCCTAAAGCCGCTTGCTCCTGATAGAATTTTAGCCATATTTCAAGGAGATGCTCCTCTGAGTATTCTCTTGAAATAGCCTTGGCCTTTTCTTTTAACTCTTTCAAATCTTCTGGATGCTCTCTATATTCCATAATAGCGTGTTTCATCTCTTCCACATCGGTGGTTGGTCTGTAATTGCCTTCTAGAATCACCTTATAAAGATCTAAGTCCCGAAGCATAATGGGAGCTTCACAACTCGCAGCTTCTAGAATGGTCATCGGAAAGAGCTCGTTATAGCTAGGAAGTAAGAACAAATCTGCCAAAGCATAGAGTTCTCTCATCCGTTCTGGCTCAACAATTCCAGGGAAAATCAGATTCTCTGGTGGATTATCCATGATTTTTTTATAACGTTCATAACCATCGGTTATCCCACCAAATGAGAAACCTCCAGCCCAAATAAAGGTGATGTCCGGTAGTTCCTCAGCAAGAGTGATGAAATCATCGATTCCCTTACGTTTCTGAACCTGCCCAGCTCCTACTACTACAAATTGATTGTCACTCAACCCCATATCTTGTCGAAGTTGACTTACTTTTTCTGCAGAAAGTGGGTGCCATTTTTCTTTGTTAACAAAGTTAGGGATATAGGTCACTTTTTCACGAGGAATACCAGCTGCAACCAAATCTTCGATAAAAGTAGGATTAACCACGACCAAGTGTTCCATACGGTCATAAAAAGAAAACACATAGCGCTTAACAATCCCTTTTAGAAAGAATGGAATCTTCAAACTACCTTCTAAGGTGTCAGGCAAGAAGTGGACATAACCAATCCTACGACCTGAACGCTTCTTTTGAAAAGTTGACAGATAATAAGGAAGGTCGATTGTATGAAAATGAGTAACATCAGCTTCTACAGGAAGATTCTCCGTTACAATTAGTTGGTCTTTCGCATCACGTTTCAAAAGTTGCACAAGTTCACGGTAAGCTCCAGAAACACCTTGTCCTGCTACCTTTTCACTCGAACTTAGCATGTTGATGCGTAATTTCTCTTTTTCCATACTATCCATTATATCATTTTATTGAAAGAAAATCAGCAAATTAAAAAAGAGATAGCATAAAAGCTAGGGAATTTCCTAACACTTATACTATTTCTTTTTTATATCATTCTATTTAATACCTAAAGCGATACGTGCATAGCGACTCATTTTTTCAACCGTCCAAGCTGGATACCAAACTAATTTCACTTCAACGTTAGTAACTTCTGGTACATCTGTCATAGCATCATAAATTTGATCTGTCAAGAGGTCTGCTAATGGACAACCCATAGTCGTTAAGGTCATATCAATCTCAGTATCACCGGTATCACCATCAAATCGAATCTCATAAATCAGACCTAGGTTGACGATATCGATTCCTAATTCTGGGTCGATAACTTCTTCTAATGCAGATAAGATTTTCGTTTTGATAGTTTCAATTTGCTCTTCTGTATAAGCCATGTGTAATCCTCCAATTTTAATCTTCGATAAAGTCACGAAGTGGTTTACTACGACTAGGCTGGCGAAGTTTTCTCAATGCTTTTGCCTCAATCTGACGAATACGCTCACGAGTGACATTGAAGACTTTACCAACATCTTCTAGAGTACGCATTTTACCATCATCGAGACCAAAACGAAGACGAAGAACATTTTCTTCACGATCTGTAAGAGTATCCAAAACTTCATCCAACTGCTCGCGCAAGACGATGCGAGTTGTGTAATCAACTGGATTTTCAATCACTTCATCTTCGATAAAGTCACCAAGATGGCTATCATCTTCTTCACCAATAGGCGTTTCTAGAGAAACTGGTTCTTGAGCAATCTTAAGGATTTCACGAACCTTATCAGGCGTCATATCCATTCGTTCAGCAATTTGCTCAGGAGTAGGGTCTTGTCCCAACTCTTGAAGAAGATTACGTTGTTCACGAACAAGCTTGTTGATAGTTTCCACCATGTGAACCGGGATACGGATGGTACGAGCTTGGTCAGCAATGGCACGTGTAATAGCCTGACGGATCCACCAAGTTGCATAAGTTGAGAATTTGAACCCTTTAGAGTAGTCAAATTTATCAACGGCTTTCATAAGCCCCATGTTACCCTCTTGGATTAAGTCAAGGAATTGCATGCCACGTCCAACATAGCGTTTCGCGATAGACACAACCAAACGAAGGTTAGCTTCTGCTAGACGTTGCTTAGCTTCAACATCGCCTGCTTCAACAGCAAGAGCTAATTCTTTTTCTTCTTCGTTAGTAAGAAGAGGTACAACACCGATTTCCTTCAAGTACATACGAACAGGGTCATTGACTTTGGCAGATGTTGAACCAATTAAGTCTTCATCGCTAAGTTCTGGTTCTTCCTCTGTACTTAAAACACGTTCACTCGGATTTCCTTCGTTATCAGTGATTGCAATACCTGCATCTTGAATTCGTTGCAAAAGATTCTCAATACCTTCTACATCAAGAGCAAAAGGAATTACAAGGACATTGTTAATTTCATCATCTGTCGCAGTACCAGTTTTCTTATGGTTACGAATAAATTCTGCAACTTGGACATCAAAAGTTGTTACTTCTTTTTGTTTTTTTGCCATTCTTACTCCATTCTTCTTTTTTGGGCAATTAAGCGTTCAAGCTCTTCTAAAGCAGCATCTGTGTCGCCTACATGACTAGCTTCCTGAACTTTCTTTTTAATTTGCAAGTTTTGTTGATTCAAAAGAGCACGATTACGAGACTCCTCCACTTCCTTTAATTCTTCTGGAGACATTTCAGAAGGTAGATCCAAGGCTAACACTTGGTACCAAGCATTTTCCACTTCTCTAGTCTGATTTGCCAAGTCTTCAGAAGAAATCGAACCATTATCAATCAAGAGTCCATACAAGGTCTGAAACTCTGGAGTTTCAAATACAAAATCATCTCTCAAACGATAATCATTCAACACAAGGGGGTGCTCCATCATACGATAAAGAATATGTGCTTCAGCTCTCATGACTGCCGTCAATTGTTTAGAAACCGACATAGTAATTGGTGTCGGATTAACAACCTGCTTCACTTTTTCTTGTCTTTGTCTGACACGACTTTCGTTGATAATGTGCTCAACTTGTTGATAATCAAAAGATGGTAAATGATCCGTCAACAAATGAATATAGGTGTTCTGGGCTGTGATAGAAGGTTCTTTGACGATAAGAGGTGCAATTTTCTCGATAAAATCAATCTGTGCTTGAAGATTTTCACTATTACTTGGTTTGTAATGATGAATGTAAAACTCAATCGGACTGATTCTAGTATTGGATAAAAGATAAGCCAAATCATCTGGAGAATTCTTTTGTAAATACTCATCAGGATCCATTGCATCAGGAATCTGGACAACTTGTACAGGTAGATCTTTAAGCTCATCCAAAGCTTTAGCAGTTGCAGCTTGTCCTGCCTTATCACCGTCATAAGTGATAATCACTTTTTTTGTAAAGCGTTTGAGATGTTCGACGTGTTCCGCAGTCAAGGCCGTTCCCATGGAAGCTACTGCATTTTCAATACCAGCACGGTAGGCTGCAATAACATCCATAAAGCCTTCCATCAGATAAATTTCAGGAGCTTTACCTGAGCCTTTTTTTACCCTATCCAAATGATATAATTCGTAACTCTTGTTAAAAATCGCCGTCGCTCGACTATTTTTATACTTGGCAGTTTGAGAATCTGTCTCTTGCCAAATCCGTCCAGAGAAAGCAATTACCTTTCCTTGGTCGTTTGAGAGTGGAAATATAATCCGGTTATGGAAAGTATCAAAAAATTGGTTACTTTCCGATAGATAAAATAGACCTGAATCCAGCAAGTCCTTCTCACTATAATCGTCTGCTAAACGCTGATAAAGATAAGAGCGTTCTGCTGGAGCTAGACCAATCATAAAGTGTTTAATGACATCATCAGTCAAGCCACGTTTATAGAGATAGTTTCTCGCCTCCTCACCCATTTTAGTCGTCATGAGGATTGCATGATAAAAGCGTGCAGCCTTGTCATGCATATCGTAGAGATTTTGATGGGGTGACGTGTGTGGGACAGAGTTATGTACGGGAGCTTCAAGGTGCATTCCGAGTCGTTCGCCCAACATCCTTACCGCATCCGCAAAAGTTACTTGTTGATACTCTTCTATAAACTTAAAGACGTCTCCGGAACGACCACAACCAAAACAGTGGTAAAATTGCTTATCTTCGACCACGTTAAAGGAAGGGGTCTTTTCACCATGAAAAGGACAGAGCCCCAAAAAGTTCCGTCCAGATTTTTGTAAAGAAATCACTTCTCCTATGATTTCGACAATATTGGTATTGCTTTTGATTTCTTCGATGACTCTCTTGTCAACCATAGACAATACCTCCATTTTATCACAGTTTCCTTTATAGTATACTTTATTTCTGAAAAAAAGTAAACCATTTCATACCTTTTACATGCTTCTATTTCATAGAAAATAGGCAGTTTCGAGAGTAAAATTTTAGGAAATTACACATTTACCTAAAATTAAAAAATATATAAATAAAAAAATCTCTATTTGCTTCAACAAAAAAACTTAGAGGTAAAATTTTATCTCTAAGTTTTTTGTAAATGAGAAATCTTATTCAAACAACTGATAGTAATCTGAAATCTTCATCTTGGCTTTTTCATCCTTGTTTAAATCTTGGATGATACGTCCTTCTTTCATGACAATGAGACGATTTCCATACTTGAGAGCATCTTCCATATGGTGGGTAATCATTAATGCTGTTAGATGGTCCTTGCTGACAAAGTCATCTGTCAATTCCATCAAGGACACACTTGTTTTAGGGTCAAGGGCTGCCGTATGTTCATCCAACAAAAGGAGTTCAGGACGTTTCAAGGTTGCCATCAAGAGGCTCAAGGCCTGTCTTTGTCCACCTGACAAGAATTCAATCGGTGTATCCAAGTGTTTTTCTAGACCATTTCCGACTTTCTCAATGGTTGCTTGAAATTCTTCCTTGTAAGCTGAGAGTCTTCTCGGAAAAAGTCCCCGTTTTTCACCACGAAACTTAGCAATCAAGAGATTTTCTGCAACCGTCATACGAGGGGCAGTTCCCATCTTTGGATCTTGAAAGACACGAGAGAGATACTTGGCGCGTTTTTCAGGGCTAAAATGAGTCACATCCTCACCCATAATACGAATAGTCCCACTAGTCAGGGGCAAAGTTCCTGCAATGCTATTAAAGAGTGTTGATTTTCCTGCACCATTTCCACCTAAGATTGTGATGAAGTCGTGTTCATAAATATCAAGCGAAACATCGTTTAGGATGATTTTTTCTTCATCAAAGCCATTCTTCACAATTTTTGTGGCATTTTTCAATTCTACAATCGCTGTCATTTGCTTAACTTGACTCCTTTCAAGTATTTATCCTTAAGGGTTGGAATGACTAGACAAGTTGCTAGGATAAGAGCACTGTATAGACGGAGGTAGCTAGTATTAAAGCCAAGAGCAATGACTCCCCATACCAAGAATTGGTAACTAATAGAACCAACAACAATAGTAACCAGACGTTCTGCTAATGTAAGACTCTTAAAGAGTACTTCACCGATAATTAAGCTTGCAAGACCAACTACGATAACCCCGATACCACGAGAAACATCTGCATAGCCTTCTTGTTGAGCGATAAGAGCGCCAGCAAGTGCGATCACACCATTTGACAAGACCAAGCCCATCAACTCCATACGTCCAGTATTGATACCAAAACTACGAGCCATATCTGGATTATCTCCTGTTGCGATATAAGCTTGTCCCAATTTAGTATCTAGGAAGAAAAGCATAAGAAGGATAACCAAAGTCACAAAAATCAAACCTGTAAATAATTGATTAAGCTCAGATGAGAAAGGAAGAACGTCCTGGATTTGTTTAGTTCCTAAGAGCCCAAGGTTTGCCCGTCCCATAATCATGAGCATGATAGAATGGCAAGAAGTCATCACCAAAATACCAGACAAGAGTGTTGGAATCTTTCCTTTCGTGTAAAGAAGACCAGTCGCTAAACCTGCAAGACAGCCTGCTCCAACAGCTACTAAGGTAGCAAGAAAAGGATTGACACCTTGTGTAATTAGGGTTACTGCTACCGCTCCTCCAAGCGGGAAGGAACCTTCGGTTGTCATATCTGGGAAGTTCAGGATTCGAAAGGTCATAAAGATTCCCAACCCCAGAATAGCCCAGACCAATCCTTGTGAAATTATCGATACTATCATGTTACATTCATTTCCTTCTTTTAAAAATTGGAGGAGATGTCTCCAACCCCTCCTTCATTCTTATTCGATTACTTGACCAGCTTCTTTGATAACTGATTCAGGAATTGTTATTCCAAGTTCTTGAGCCACTTTTTTATTGATTACTGATTTACCAGTTGAGAAGACATTAACTGGTGTATCTGCAGGTTTTTCACCCTTCAAGACTTTGGCAATCATCTTACCAGTAGCCACACCAAGATCGTGTTGATCAACAACCACTGATGCCAAACCACCTGCTTCTACCATTGCAGTTGCACTTGGGTAGATTGGTTTTTTAGCTGTTTGGTTACTTGATACTACAGTTGAAAATGCTGATGCGATTGTGTTGTCAATTGGAACCCAGATTGCATCCACTTTACCAGTCATAACATTAACTGTTGAAGCAATTTCGTTAGTTGATGGAACTGCAAAAGTTTCGACTTTCAAACCAGCTTTTTCAGCGTAAGCTTTGAACTCTTCAACTTGTGATTTAGAGTTATCTTCACTACTTGAGTAGAGAGCTCCGATTGTTTTAACGTCAGGTGTCAAAGTTTTAATCAATTCAACCTGTTGTTCAGCAGGGTTATGGTCAGATACCCCTGTGATGTTTCCACCTGGTTTTTCCAAGTTTTGTACAAGGTTAGCTCCAACTGGGTCTGTAATAGCTGCCATGATAACAGGAAGGTCTTTTGTTGCACTTGCAAGCCCTTGAGCTGCTGGAGTTGCAATACCGACAACAACATCGTTTCCGTTTGCTACCAATTGTTTACTCATTGTCGCAACCTTACTTTGGTCACCTTCTGAGTTCATAAAGTCGATTTTAACTTGATCACCTTTATAGCCTTCTTCAGCAAGTCCATCTTGGATACCTTGGTAAATCAAGTCGAGCGATGGGTGACTGACGAACTGTAGAACACCAACCTTAGCAGTTTTGTTAGCTGTCTCGGTTTTAGTATCTTGTTTCGTTAAGTTAGAGTATACCAAGCTTCCTCCAACTACAAGTGCTAGTACTGCAATAATACCAATTAAACGTTTATTCATATCTATTTCTCCTTATTTCACTTAAACTTAGTAATGTTCATGTCACTTTCAATATAACTTTACCAAGCGTCGCCATCGTTTGATTTCCATAATTTTTTCCTCCCCATAGAAAAAGTCCTCACACAAAAAACTTGTGTGAGGACGTCGATGCGCGGTGCCACCTCAATTATAGGAATTATTCCTATCGCTCTTACTCGCTTCACGAGTTGCACTATAAGGTGTGCTCACCGAATTCTTATGATTTCAAATTCTTAATAACATCCAGCCCAATTTCATCATCTTCTTCTATCTGTTTCCACCAACCACAGACTCGCTAAAAAAATTCGATGATTACTTTCTGAATGCTTAAATTATATCATTTTACTAAAACTTGTCAAGGATTTTCATGAATTATTTTAAAAAATATGAAAATTCCTACGGTTTTTGGAAAATATTGCTTGTATTAACCTGAATTACGTAATCCTGTAGCAATTCCGTTAATGGTCGTATGAATCAATCTTTCCTCATGTGAAGAAAGCTCGCCACGACGTTGGCGCTTAATCAATTCCAACTGGATATAGTTAAGAACATTGAAATAAGGCATGCGGTAATTTAGACTGTCTTTCAAATAAGTATTTTCTGCCAAAAGTTCATCATGGCCTTCGATAGCCAAGATAACGTTCTTAGTCAATTGCCATTCATCCAAAATAGTATAGTAGATTGCTTGCACTTCTTCACTTTCACAAAGTTTAGCATATTCAAAAGCAATATTCATATTTGATTTTGATAGAACCATGTCAACGTTAGATAGGAGTGACTGGAAGAATGGCCAGTTCTGATACATGTCACGAAGGTATTCAATATTTTTTGGATCTTGATCAATAAATTCCTTGAAGCTTGAACCAACACCATACCAACCTGGGAACATGACACGACTTTGTGACCATGAGAATACCCAAGGAATGGCACGTAGTCCACCAATTTCAGTGATTGTTTTACGTGCTGCTGGACGAGAACCAATATTAAAGCTTGAGATATTCTTGATTGGACTAGATTCAAAGAAATAATCGTAGAAATGATCATTTCCAAATACTAGTTCACGGTAGATATCATAGCTACGACTGACTACTTGGTCCATGATCGCCTCATAGCGATTTGATGTATTAGTATCACTCTTCTTCTGTGTAATCATACGGTTGATAGCCGCTGATACCAACATTTCCAAGTTATAGTAGGCTGCATCCTTGTTTCCGTATTTATTTCCGATAACTTCACCTTGTTCAGTTAATCGAATACGGTCCTTGATTGATTTGAGTGGTTGAGAAGCAATGGCGTCATAAGTAGGGCCACCACCACGACCAACAGTACCACCACGACCGTGGAAGAAGGTTACTTTGACTCCAAATTCATCACCGATAGCGGTTAATTGTTGTTGAGCTTTGTATAGAGTCCAACAAGATGATAGATAACCACCATCCTTGTTACTATCTGAGTAACCTAGCATGATTTCTTGATAATTATCTTTTGAAGCAATCCACTTCTTAGCAAGCGGTAAAGAGAAATACTTTCTCATAGTCTCTTCGGAATGATCCAAATCCTCAATTGTTTCAAAGAGAGGCACGATTTGAACACGTGCTTTTTCAGCATCCACAAGACCGACTTCTTTCAGCATAATCGCCAATTCTAACATATCAGACACGCTGGTTGCATGAGAAATAATCGTTTGACGAATGACGTCTTCTCCCAAACGATCTTTTAATTCACGTGCAGTTTGGAAAATGGCTAATTCTTTTTCAAGAAGTTCAGACTTTTCAGCATGTGTTGCTGACAAGATTCGAGGATCTTCTAATAGTTCATGTAAAAGCAATTCGCACTTCTCATCTTCTGAAAGATCGCTATAATGTTCATTAATTCCAGCAGATGCTAATAATTCAGCAACACAGGCTTCATGAACACTTGAGTCTTGGCGCATATCGATAGATGCCAAGAAGAAACCAAAGACTTCAACAGCCTCCAAAAGCTCGGCAAACTCTCCAGTAAGCAAGGCTTCTGCCTTATTTTCAAGCAATGAATCTTTAATGATAGCTAAGTCTTGTTTAAATTCTTCAATTGTTTCGTAGTAAGGAGGACAATCTTCAGCCAATTCTTGAATGGCTCCTGAGAGACGATTACTAATATAGTCAGTAACCACTCCTTGTTGATGTCCTTGAGCACCAAAAAGTCGCTCAATATGATGACGTTCATCTGCCGATGAGCCGACAAGAGCCCACTCTTTCAAATTTAAAAGAGTTTGAATTAATTTCGATTGAATAAAGTGAAAAGCCCGACGATAAGGTTCTTTCTCACGAAAGACAGATGTATCACTAGATTGAGCAGCCATTTCTTCAACAGCCTTGCTTGTCTTGGATAGATTAGTAGAAAGAGAGAATGTGCGATAGAGACTAGAAATCTTGCTGATATAGTAGTTGAAGATGACTTCACTTTGAATGGTTGCAGAGCGCATGAGTGTCTCAGCAGTTACAAATGGGTTCCCATCTCGGTCACCACCAATCCACATTCCCATAGTAATTGGTTTTGCTTGTTTTAGGTCAATTCCTTGTTCTTTCGCTAGACGTTTATATTCTAACATCAAATTTGGAACAGCCTGAAGGAAGGAACTATTGTAGTATTCCATCACGTTAGTGATTTCATTGGTTACTTTTAGTTTCTTCTCCCGAATCATATCCGTCTGCATAATAATCTCAATATATCGACGAAGATCATTATGCCATTTTTCTTTGTTAATAAGTCCCATTCTCACGTCACGGTATTTACGCAAGAGAGTATGGATATGATTAGTCAAGTCCAGCATACTCTTACGTTGGACCTGAGTTGGATGGGCTGTTAATACTGGCACCACGTTCAGATGTTCTAGAATTTCAGCCGCATTTTCTTTTTCAGCAACCATTTCAATGGTTGTTGACAATTTACCAAGATAATCCTGATCAATATTGTTTAGATGGTTAATCTCATAAGCTAAGTCTACATCTTCGGAGATGTTAATCAAAAGTGGTAAAATAGAGAAATATCTAGAGATGTAGACCATTTCATCATTTGAAAGGCTTCTCACTACCTTATCTAGTCCTTGATAGTCTAGATTTGATGATAGCTTCTTCAACTGCATAATCTTGTCAAAAGTCTCAGCAGGAAGCATATTTTTCGTGATATCTTCAAGTAAATCTGTCAAGATTTGAACTTCTTCTTGGACTACAGTTTTGTTTCTGTTATTTTCTAGTTTTTGAAGAGACATATTCTTCTCCTTGTCACATTTTCTTAGAGCTGTGCTTCATATTCGCGGTAGAGTTTTGCACGCTTTTCACTAGCATCGATATTTAACACAAAGGCGATAGCTACTGATAGAACCAGGAGACTATTCCCCCCTTGTGAAAGGAATGGGAAAGTTACACCCGTTGAAGGGATCAATCCTGAAATCCCTCCAATATTAACGAATACCTGAATTAAAATCATTCCACCAATACCGATTGCTACCATAGAATTAAATGGATTTTTTGCTCGTACCCCCACTAAAATAATACGAAGAATTAGGAAGAATAATAGAGCTAAAATAAGACTGGCACCAACAAATCCAAACTCTTCAATTACAATAGAGAAAACAAAGTCCGTGTGTGCCTCAGGTAGATAGCCTCGTTTTTCGATAGAGTTTCCTAATCCTAGCCCAAACCATCCTCCATTTACCATAGCATAGTATGAATTTGCCAACTGGTGTCCTGCACCAGCGACATCATCAAATGGATTAAAGAAAGCACTGAATCGTTTAGCTACGTATCCAAATACTGGAATCTTAGAAAACTTATCAACACCAACAAGCTTAATGGTTGTTAGAGAAACAAAGGATAAACTGGTCAATACTCCAAGAATAGTTGCAAACCATCGGTGAGCTATCCCACTAATTGAGTACATCAACAATGCTACCAAAAAGAGAATTGTAGCATTTCCAAGGTCAGGGAAAATAGCCAAACTACCAATCATGACCAGAAGTACAAAGCGCCAATCGTTAAATGCTCTAGGAAACCATTGATTTTGAGTTAAAACTTGGAAATCATAAACGGCAATTTCTTCTTGTTGTTTTGAAAAACGTTGAGCCAAGTACCAAATTATGATAATTTTTAAGTATTCCGCAGGCTGAACGGTAATCGGCCCTACCTTGATCCAACCGTAAGCACCATTGATGGGAATCCCAATCAAACGAGCTAAAGCTAGTAACACTAACTCAGCAAACATAACGATAAATAACAAACGTTCGTTTCGAAGAAAACCAAGTTTCAACTTATAGATTACTGCAATAAGCAACAAACTAACGATCCAAAACAAGCCCTGATTTCGAACTAATTGAAAGGCGCTCTTACCCTCCTGAATCAAGGATGCACTCGTTGTTGAATATACCACTATCAATCCTAGAACGGATAAGAGAATATAGGGCACTAAAATAGAGTAATTCAACAGGTGCCTTTTACTAATTTTCATATTTCACCATCTACTAAATTTTTAATTTTCTATTAATTCTAGTTTTACATGCTATTATACCACTTTTTAGACTAGAAAAAAACTCTTATCCGTTAAAGCCTAGAATTTAAGCTTTTAGAATTCACAAACATTTATTTATATTTTGGGCTTTTAGCTAAGAAAACTCCAAAAAAACTCTACCTTTCAAGAGTAGAAAGATAGAGTTTTCATCTTTAGTTTGAAGATGTTGTTGTCGTTTCAGCTGCAGTTGTGGTCGTCTCAGTTGCTGCTGATGTAGTTGTCGTTTGAGTTGTTGTATCACTTTGAATGTACTGAGTAAAGATATTTTGGAAGGCTTGATCTTTAACCTTGATATTTGCCGCCTGCAACTCTTTACTAATTACACCTTGAACAAAAGTAGCATCATTTTGTTTTTGAGTCAGGATAACTGTCTTCAATTTTTCTTTATAATCTTCCCAGTTAGAAGATTTTTCTGTTTTCTTGATCAATTTCACAATATAGAAACTGTTTGAATAAGCTTGTGTACCTGGAGCTGTGATCACATCTGAGATTCCATCAACATTAAGGGCAAAGGCTGCTTTTTTAACAACGTCTGGCAATTCTGTCGATGCAGAGTCAAAAGTGATTTCTCCACCATTTGCTTTTGTCTTTTCGTCAGTTGAATTATCCTTAGCCAATTGTGCAAAGTCAGCTCCAGATTCTTGTGCTTTCACAAGTACTTCTTTAGCCTTATCTTCACTGTCAAGTTTAATCACTTGAGCAGTTACTTCTGGTGTGTACTCATCGTAAGCTTTTTTGTAGTTCTCATCTGTCAATTCAGCTTCTGCAGCTTTCTTAACAGCATATTCAACTAGTTTACTTGTACGAATTTGAGCTTTACGGCTTTCTGCTGTCATACCAGCACGAGAAAGAACGATTTGATAGCTATCACCATATCTTTTTTGCTCTTCTGCTACCGCATCTTCTACTTCTTTGTCACTTACTTCAGATCCATATTGTTTTTCAAAAACTTTTTGGATTGTCATATTGAGCAAAATTTGTTGAGCAGTTGGGTTGTTTTTCACTTCTTCATAAAATTGGTGCTCAGTGATGACATCACCCTTCATACTGATGAGGTCAGCTCCTTGAGAGCTATTTGAACAAGCAGCCAAAGTAGCTACTGATAACAAAGTGATGGCACCAGCCAATAATTTTTTCTTCATGTTTACTCCTTTTTATACACTAGATAAATGTTTACCTTATCTATTTTACTAAATTGTCTTAAAAATATCTGAAATTAATCAACATCAGGCAGTTCTATTTCTGCTTGATTCTTTCTTAGCATCAAGATTCCATCTCCAAGAGGAACTAGACTAGCTGTTAATCCCGGATTGTTTAGAGTTGCGTCAAATAGTCTTTGCAAACCACGATAAATAGTTCGTTGCCCGCGTCGGACTTCCATAATATCCTTAGCAATGTCTCCACCTTGGAAAATATCATCCAAGACAACTACTCCACCAACCTCAAGGTGTTTTAGGATTTCTGGCAAAAATACGATGTATTTGGATTTTGCAGAATCCATAAAAACAAAATCATAGGTCTCTGTCAATGTTGACAAAACGTCTACCGCATCGCCTTCCAAAAGAGTGATTTGATGGCGATTATCAAACTTGGCGAAATTTTCCTTGGCAAAACCAATCATTTCAGGATTCCTATCAATGGTTGTTATTTTTGCGTTTGGAGCATGATTCGCCATTAAAAGAGCTGAAAATCCGATTGCCGTTCCAATTTCTAAAATATTTTTTGGTTGAATTGTTTCCATTAGGAAACGGAAATAAGCGACTGTTTCATGAGGAATGATAGGAATATTCTCCTTGCGAGCAAAGTTTTCTAATTCTTTTAAAGAACCAGTCACCTGCTCTTGTCTGTGGCGCATAAATTCCACAATCTCATCCTTAACAACAGGTCTACGCATGTTGTGATTGGCATTTTTACTGTAAGATTCTACCATGGATCTTATGCCAATCCTAATTTTTCTACAAGTGCTTCAAACTCATTTAAGCGACGTTCAAAGACTGCAAAAGCATCATTGAGGTAGTCTTCTTTCTCCATATCAACGCCAGCTTTTCTCATAACATTGAGTGGATAATCAGACTTACCAGCCTTGAGGTAATCAATATAGCGGTCACGATCTTCTTGACTACCATGAACAATCTTTTCAGCTAGGGCTGAAGCAGCAGCAAAACCTGTTGAATATTGATAAACATAATAGTTATAGTAGAAATGAGGAATACGAGCCCATTCATATTGAATTTCAGGGTTGTCTTCTTTTTTCAAACCATAATATGTTTCATTCAAGTCAGCATAAAGTTCATTTAGGAACTCGCTTGTCAAGACTTCACCATTTTGATCGGCTTGGTGAATAGCATGTTCAAATTCAGCAAATTGAGTTTGGCGGAACACTGTTCCACGGAAACCATCCAAGAAGTTATTGAGAATAGCGAAGCGTGTTGCGTCATCTTGAACTTCTTGCAATAATTTTTCAGTTAAGATATTTTCATTGGTTGTTGAAGCAATTTCTGCCAAGAAGATTGAGTAATCTCCGTATACATAAGGTTGTGTTTCACGCGTGTAGCTAGAATGCATACTGTGACCTGTCTCATGTACCAGAGTAAATAGATTATCGAGATTATCTTGCCAGTTAAGAAGCATGAAGGCGTTGGTATCATAAGAACCGCCAGAATATGCACCTGAACGTTTGCCTTGGTTTTCATACACATCAATCCAACGTTCGCTAAAGGCGCGTTTAACACGACTCAAGTAATCCTCACCAAGAACAGCTAAAGCTTCCTCTGCCTTCTTCAAGGCTTTCTCATAAGTAAAGCTGTATTCTACTGAAGACAATGGTGTATAGACATCATACATTTTAAGGTCTGGAATACCCAAAATTTTTGAACGAAGTGCGAGATAACGATGCAATAATGGCAAATGCTTACGAACAGCAGATACTAAGTTGTCATAGACACTTTCTGGAACAAAGTTCGCTGCAAGAGCAGCTTCACGCGCACTCTTGTAGTTCCGAACTTTTGCACGGTAGTTTTGTACTTTTACATTTGTCTGCAAGGTTTTAGCGTAAGTGTGCTGGTATTGCTCATAGGTAGAGTATAGTGCTTCATATGCACCACGACGAACTTCACGGTTCTTAGATTCTACTAAGCGCATATAGACACCGTGTGACAACTGCACTTCATTTCCATCTTCATCTTTAACAAATGGAAAGACGATATCTGCATTATCTAAGATAGCGAAAGTTTCACTAGCAGCACCAAAGATTTCACCAGCACCTGCTAACAACTCTTCTTCACGTTGTGAAAGGACATGTTCCTTATTTTGCAAGAGTTTATCAAAGAAGTGTTTATAAGGCTGGAGTTTTGGCTCTTCTGCTAAAAAGTTTTGATACTGCTCTTCTGTTATTGCCATAAATTCTGGCTCATAGAAAGAGAACACCTGGTCGAGTTGACTGTATAGAGTCATTGCCTTTGCATAGTATTCTTGATATTTAGCAACTCGTGTATCCTGGTCGTTTTTCATATGAGCATAGACATAGAGTTTTTCAAGACGACGGCTCAAATCCAAATAACGCTCTGTAATGTTAAGAAGGCTTTCTGCGCTATCCAAAAGATGCCCTTCAAGTCTAGCTGCTTCTTTTGTATCCTCGGTTAATAGGGCTAATTCTTCTTCCCATTTTTGGTCTGTTTCAAAGATCGTTGATAGATCCCATGTATCTTTTTCATTGATTTCATTTCGTTGTAATACCATAAATTTCCTCCATCCTTTCTATTTTACCATATTTTTCGAGAAATACTGCTGATAAAAGGCAGGTGGATAGAGCTTTTGTTGCTGATTTTGTGGATTCAGTTCATAATAAGCCTGAAAGTTGCGGTAATAATCATATAGATTTTGACTTATCTGACAAAAATGACCATGTTCTATCGGCCTTACTTGGGGATACCAGTCCTGAGTCTTCAAATTTAATAGGTTATCTCCTCTCAAGTAAGCTTGGGCTTGTTGCTTCATCCAATAGGAATTTTGATAATAGAGTTGTTTTTGAATGTAATGACAAATATTCTTGTCCTGTTCGACCGAAAAAGCAGTTAGCTCTTGCTGTTGATAAGGACTACGTAAAATTTCTAGAAGATTTCCTTTGCCATAAGAAAATTCCTTGAGCTGATAATGGAGTTTCCCTTTTAAATCTTGGTGAAGGAGGTACTTGAGCCTCAAAACTTGTCTTTTATGGTCTAACTCCCAAAGATAAAATCCCATATTATGACTAAAATAAAGAAAATTTCTTTGAAGTTTAGTTAGTCGCTCTTTTAGCCAGAGCTTTTCTCCCAGTAGCCAAAGAACTTGAATTCCCAGACTTCGATAACCATTACTTCTCTCCCGTAAAAGTTCACAAGAAATAGGACTACACTGAACTTCCAGTGCTAATTGCTTATTGATAAAGATATCTGCGATTTGCTTAAGTTCAGGAATCGGATATTCCATTTCTACTTCAGCATCTTTCTTAGCCCAATTTAAAAGTGCCACCTTATTCTCCAAATGTTCTGGTCCTTCATTCTCATGATAAAAATCACAACTTTTTAAACTTTCATGCGCAAAATGAGTTCTTACATTTTTTCCTTTTTTCAAGCGAACACTCGTTCCGCAAGCTGGACAATAATAAGCTTGTTTCTTTACTTCATTCTCTAACGCGTTGATTAAATGACCTTTTTTATCTCTAGCTAAAAACATATATCCCCCTTTTCTACATTATTCGAAAAGGATAAGAAAAGAGAGTGGGACAGAAATCAGTAATTTGTTAGAATTCGATTTCGTCGTCCCACCTCCGCACAGTTGAGTAGGGCTGTAAAAGCTGATGAAATCAGCGTAGTAGAGCCCACTCAACCACTGCGTCTTGCTCGACAATCCAAAGACAATTGAGAATCTAGAACTATTATCCTAGACTCTTCTTCACTATAACATCTAGTATCATTGACGTTTGTTCTTCATATATTTCCGTAACATGGGAATAAGATTCTGTATTTGATCTTGCTTTATCACCATTACACCATATTCCTGACAACGATGACTGTAAACGGGGTTAATCTTGCCTGAGCAAACAATTATTTTCAAACAATTATCACCTGCAAAATGATTGGCATATACTTCAAGTTCGTTAATAGCTTCAACTGCTAGATCCGTCATTTTACAAGAAATGAAAACTACAGAGTGACCTTTACGAAGAATAACATCAATCTCATTTTGAACATTGTCAGCCTCAGGGAAAATACCATTCCAGTCAATTTCAGTACTAATCATACATTCATCAAAATACTCCGACTCAAGGGCTAGTAAATAGATATACAATTCTAAAACATGCCCTTTTGTTCGACATAACAGATGTGCTTCTGGTGTTGGGAATGTATAAGTGACAGTATCTGTTGTTTCCTCTTCTACTTTTAATAAATTAGCTTTTGTAAACAAAGGAATCAAGCTACTGGGGTAAGAATAAATTTTTCCATTACTCTCCAAAACTTTTGCTGTTTCAGCGTGAAAATCATTTGTTTTTGCAAGTGCAAAGAATTGGGTAATCTGATACCATTTTTCAGGATTTTCGATAGCATATTTGGCCAATTTTTTTACAGCTAGCACTTGCTTATTAGAATGCTGAGGTCTTCTTGATTTAAGGACTTTTCCACCACGTAAAGCTATCAATTGTTCAATGGATAAACTTGGGATAGCTAAATCTTTATCCTTTATGTTACCCCTATCCCAGGAATACTGCCTTCCTTGTTCAACATCCATAGCAATAATGGGAATACCTTTCTCCAAACCATACTGATATAGAACTATTGCTAATAGATTATCTCCACCAAAAACATCGATGGTCACTGACTCAAAATCATTGATAAATACGTCTAATTCCTGGCAGATATTTTCTAGGTGGAATTGTCGAAAATGTACTTGTTTTAAGTGTGGAACTTGTTCCATTAGAAAATGTTTCAAGGATAGCTTATCTTCCTCAGCAATTTTTCTAGTAGAAAGGTATAAAATCTCATCACAATCACTGACAAAAGCTTGGTAGACATTTTTTTCAATGGTATGACGGTCGTATAGTTCAATTAAAAGACTAGTCATCTTAAGACCTCCTAGACAAAAAAGTCTGAAAGAATAGTGGGCGATCAGAATCGTTTTAAAACTATCACAATTCTGTTTAATTTCATCGACTTCTCCTACTTCTAGTATAGCATAAATTGAGATTTCCCTTTCTTATGAGGGGAACAAATAAGGAATAGAAAACGACCGCTCTCTATTCCTTTTATTCATTTATTATACTTTTTTAGCCAACATTGTTGCAAAACGTAGTTGGATACGATTTCCGTTTTCATCACGACGGTGGAGATGGCCAGGATTTTCATTGTACTTGATCAATTCCCAGTCCTTGTAGTAATTTGCCAACTCACCCTCTTTGAAGGTAAATGGGAAATTAACAGAACATGGATAATCTTCTGTATCCATAGCACACACAATCAAATTGTAGCCTCCAAATGAGGTTTGTTCCTGCATGTTTTTGATAATTGCAGGAATGCGATCTGCTTGTAAAAACATCAGAACAACCGTTGATACGATAAAATCATAAGTTTGTCCAATGCTAGCTGAATTGATATCGTAGATACCGACAGGCATTTCTAAATCTTCTTGCTCCACAATGCTTTGCAAGATTTCAAGAGATAGCTCATTTTGATCTACAGCTGTGACATCAAATCCATGTTGAGCTAGAAAGAGTGCATTTCTTCCTTGACCACATCCTAGGTCTAGTGCCTTACATGGTTTTACTGTATCCATAGCTTCTAAAACTTCCGAATGGACTGGATTAGTATTGTATTTCTTGGGAAAATAATCCTCTGCTTTACAATAAAATTCCAAGTACCATTCCACATCTTCTGTGGCAGCTTCTACTCTGTGCCAAGCTTGAGGTTGTGCCATAGGATTATCAGCACCTGCTTCAAAAAAGTGCTCGGCTAAAACTTCCCCGTCTTCAGTCAACTCAATAAACTTAAGAGTCCCTTTTAATACAGTAATCTTGCCCCAGGTTCCGACCTTAGTATTGTGTTTTCTTTGAACAGCTTCTGGCATGGTGTCTTTATTCCAGACAGGCATGCGTTTGTAGGCAACTAGTTTTTCCATATTCTTCACTCTTTCTATCGGTGATTAACAGCTTTCATAACACGCGCAATATCACGATCTTGCTCGCGGCGTTTGATAGACTCACGTTTATCGTAATCGTGTTTCCCTTTTGCAAGTCCTAAAAGTAACTTGGCATAGCCATCTTTGATATAAACTTTAAGAGGAACCAGCGTCATTCCTGTTCCTTTGGTTTCTTGCTCTAATTTCTGGATTTGTTTTTTATGAAGGAGGAGTTTTCGACGACGTTCTGGCTCCTGGTTCCAGATGTTGCCCTCTTCATAAGGAGCGATATGGACATTACTCAGCCAAACTTCCCCATTTTTCACTTGGGCAAAACCATCTTTCAGATTGATGCGGGCTGCTCGAACACTCTTGATTTCTGTTCCTGTCAGGACCATTCCTGCTTCTAGCGTATCTACGATTGTATAGTCGTGGTGCGCTTTTTTATTTTGCGCGACGACTTTTCCCTCGCCCTTTGCCATGCTTGGCTCCTTTCTTTGCTACTTCCTTATAAAAAGGTTTCTTGCTTTTTTTCTTCTTGTCTTTTGGAGAATGCTTGCGCTTATCACCTAAGCGACCAGATATTCTCTTGTCTTCTTTCTTATCCGAACGACGCCCTCTATCCTTACGACCAGAGCCTTTCAGACCTTTCTCAATGACATCAAATTCACTTGGAATAAAGGAGAAATCGATCTCACCAGTCATCTTATCCGCTCTTTCGACACGAATACGTATCTGTTGTCCCACTCGGAAAGTAATTCCTGATTTCTCCCCGCGGAGGGTCAAATCACGTTCATTAAAATGGTAAAATTCAGGCAGATTGGTAATGTGAATCAATCCTTCGACTGTATTTGGCAATTCAACAAAAAGACCAAATTTAACGATACTTGAAACAACTGCATCATACTCTTCACCAACATACTCTTCCATGTACTCAGCTTTTTTCATAGCTTCGACTTCACGCTCTGCCTCGATGGCACGGCGCTCACGGTTTGAAGACTGGGTCGCAATCTCTGGAATGACCTGTTCAAAATGATCTGCTACATCCTTAGAACGTCCATAGTCACGAATCATCCGGTGAACAAGAAGGTCAGGATAACGACGAATTGGGCTGGTAAAGTGAGTGTAGTAGTCTGCAGCTAATCCATAGTGACCGTGATTATGGTCAGAATATCGAGCCTGCTGCATCGAACGGAGAAGCATCATGGACAATACATCCGCATATGGCTCGCCTTCAACAGCACTCATGATGTCTTGAAGGGCTTCCTGACTTATCTCACTAGCAGTTCCATAGATACGCAATCCAAAACTTGAAGCGTAATCAATAAATTTCTGAACTTTCTCAGCTTTAGGTTCCTCGTGTATTCGATAAATAAAAGGAAGTTCCAGCTTGCTGAAGTGCTCGGCAACTGTTTCGTTGGCAATCAACATAAAGGACTCAATCATACGTTCAGCAACACCACGATGACGAAGTACGATATCGACAGGTTTCCCTTTTTTATCTACCAAAATCTTAGCTTCATTGGTATCAAAATTTAAAGCACCACGCTTGATTCGCATACTTTCCAAAGTCTCATGGAGCTTGGCCATAAGTTCGATACTAGGAACAATTTTCTTATAGTCTTGTCTCTTCTCCTCGTCACCAGCTAGAATGTCATTGACATCACTATAGGTCATACGAAAACTTGTCTTGATAACAGTCTGAGTAATCGTATAATTACGAACACGACCATTTTTATCAATCTCCATAATAGCAGATTGAGTCAAGCGGTCCACTTGAGGGTTAAGAGAACAGATTCCGTTTGAGAGGCGTTCTGGAAGCATTGGAACTACACGGTCTGTCACATAGACAGAGGTCGCACGATTGAGGGCTTCCTTGTCAAGAGCAGAACCCTCGGTCACATAGTAGGAGACATCGGCAATGTGAACACCTAGTTCGATATTTCCATTTTTCAATGGTTTGATGTGAACAGCGTCGTCCAAGTCCTTGGCATCAGCCCCATCAATGGTAAAGGTAATTTCATCTCTTAAGTCTAGACGACCTTCCAGATCTTTCTCTGATGGAGCGTCTGGCACATTTTCTGCCTCTTTGAGAACAGTCTCTGGAAACTCAGATACAATGTCCATTGATTCCAAGACCTCAAGAACATCAATCCCTGCATCTGTAGAATGTCCAACCACATCTAGCACACTAGCGACAAAAAAATCGTGTTTCTTACTTGGGTACTTATCGATAAAGACCTTGAGAACTTCTGTACCGTCTAATTGAATAGCTGGCTTCTTAACGTAGATTGGTTGACTAATCTTTTGATTTTTTGAACGGATGTAACCTGCATACTTGGGTTTTTCCTCATCAAGAACGATTTGACCAACAACCGTCGTCAAACTGTGTTCTAAAATATCGATAATCTTTGCTTCAGCTGCAGTTCCTCTTTGGCGATCCGCAACCTTCTTGATTACAATTTCAACAGTATCGCCATCAATGGCATAGTTCACATCATTTTTTCCTACAAAAAGATCGTCTTCCTCACCTTCGAGACTAACAAAGCCGAAGCCATTTTTATGGGCATGAAAAGTTCCTTTAAGAGTAATCTCGTGTTTCTTCTTTTGGTCCAAGGTGAGACTACCATCTTCTTCAAAGCGAATTTGGTGCTTTCTCTCCATTAGGGACAAGGTTTTAATGAGCTCTCGAAAGTCCTTGGAACCATCCTTTCCAAGAGCTTGAGCCAAGTCATTTACAGTGACTCGTCCCTTTTCTTTTAAATATTCTTTTATTCTATCTTTCATGTTTTCTTTCTAGATTGTTAATTTTTTTGGTGTAAAACCTTATTTCTTTCAAAAATAAAAATAGGCAAAGACCTAGTCCCGCCCATTATTTTCTTATCTACTTGATAATACCGTCAATGCTAAGGCAATGGCTAGCCAGAAAAAGACTAAGATTCCTGTCAAACGTTGCATTACGGCTTCAAATCCACGCGCTTTGCTACGTTCAAACAAATCACCTGAGCTGGCATCAAATACATTGCTAGATTGATTTTTAGTTGGTTGCATAAAAATTGCAATCACAATCACAACAGATAATACTAATAAAATGGTTAATAATAGGTTATACATATCAAACTCCTTAAAATCCCTATTATTCTACCATAATTTCTACTTAGATTCAAGATGTAGAGTCACTTTTCTTTCTTTGGGACAATACTTTAAGACTTCAATCTTATCTGGATGTGTTTTGGAGTTCTTACTGGTTAGATAATTCATGCTGCCACAAGAGGAGCATTTTAGATTAATTTTTACACGCACTAGATTTTTTTGTATTTGATACTATTTCAATCTAAGATGATTTGAACAAACAATACCAAAATTCTCCTTCCTAACAATGTTAATTTATAGACACATTTCTTCAAGCAACTGAACTACTTGAGCTATTAACTGTTCCTGATTTCTATTATTATCTAGACTATGACTAGACAGACTAATTTTTCTTTCTATAGGCCATTGAGAGTTTAAACGAGATTCAGCTGCTTCTTTTGAAATTTGGTCCCGTTTCATTAATCGCTCCAATTGAATATCACGATTTACATAGACTAGCCAAGTTTCGTCAAACCATGAAGCATAGTTCTGCTCAAAAAGCAGTGGAATATCCATGAAAAAGAGAGATTCTGTCTGGGCTAACTGATTTCGTAATGCAGCTAACTCCTCACGAATAATCTCACCTTGGGTACTCTTAGACCATTCTTGCTCTTCAGGATTTGAAAAAATAAGGCTAGCAAGTAAGGGGCGATTTAGTTCACCATTTTCAAGAAGGATTTTCTCCCCAAAATGCTCCACTAAAACCTGATAGAGTCGTCCACCAGGTTTTTGTAGTTGGTGGACGACTGCATCCGCATCTACAACTTGAAACCCCTTTTGTCTTAAAAATTCTGTGACAGTGGACTTTCCTGACGCAATACCACCGGTGATTCCGATTATTTTTCCCATCACTTTCTCCTTTGACACTTAGGACAAAAGTGGGTTCCACGACCACCTAATTGAATCTTTTCGATGATGGTTTCACAACGCGAACAAGCTTGACCTGCCTTGTCGTATACTTGATGGAATTCCTGCATGGTGCCATCTTCTCCAAATGCATTTGTATAAGTGCGAATTGTTGAACCACCCTTTTCAACCGCCTGACCTAAAACATTGATCGTTTCATCATGGACTTTTCTAGCCTCTTGTGCTGTTAAACTTTGAGAAATCCTAGCTGGATGAACTTTCGCCCTCCAAAGTACTTCGTCCACATAGATATTACCTAATCCTGCAACCAAAGTCTGGTCGAGAAGATGCGATTTGATTGGTTTTTTAGATTTTTTCAAGGCTAGTTTAAAACTCCCTAAATTAAAATCCTTCTCAGTCGGTTCCGGACCAAGTTTTTTTGAAATAAAGTAAGCTTCTAAAAGCTCAGGAGCAAGCAACTCCATAGTTCCGAACTTACGAACATCCTCATAGACTAAAGTCCCGCCATCCTCAAAATGAATCAACACATGAGCATGTTTGCGTTCTGGCACTTGGTCTGGATAATAAAAATACTTGCCCTCCATTCTCAAATGAGAGATTAAAACCTTATCGGATAAATAGAAAAGTAAATACTTGCCACGACGTCCCATTGATTGAATGACTTGACCAGGCATTTCCTTCTGAAATTGATCCAAATCTGTCTTAATCATCTTGGGGTAATGAATGTCAATGTTTGAAATCTTCTTCCCCAGAATTAATTTTTCCAGACCACGTCGGACAGTCTCAACTTCTGGTAATTCAGGCATAGCTCCTCCTTCTCTAAAAACAAGAAGCAGGCTCCTGCCCACCTCTTCTTAATATTCTTTTTCATTGTAACCAAAATCGGCAAGATCTAATTTCTTATCGCGCCAATTTTTCTTGACCTTGACCCATGTTTCTAGGAAGACCTTGTCTCCTAGCATGAGTTCGATATCTTTACGAGCCATGGTACCAATTTTCTTGAGCATGGCACCGCCTTTACCGATGATAATTCCTTTTTGGCTGTCACGCTCGACCATAATGGTTGCTCGGATATGAACCTTGTCAGTCTCTTCATCTCGTTTCATAGAATCAACCACTACTGCAACTGAGTGTGGAATTTCTTCACGAGTTAAGTGTAACACTTTTTCACGAATCATCTCTGATACTAGGAAACGTTCTGGGTGATCGGTGATTTGATCTGACGGGAAATATTGGAAACCTTCTTCTAAGTTTTCGCTCAAAATATCAATCAAACGCGAAACATTATTTCCTTGTAGAGCTGAAATCGGTACAATTTCCTTAAAGTCCATCTGATTACGGAAATCATCGATTTGGGCCAAAAGTTGGTCTGGGTGCACCTTATCAATCTTGTTGACCACTAGAATGACAGGTACTTTAGCAGCCTTGAGGCGTTCGATAATCATATCGTCGCCCTTGCCTCGTGGCTCGTCTGCTGGGACCATGAAGAGAACTGTATCGACTTCTCGAAGTGTACTGTAGGCAGACTCAACCATGAAATCTCCAAGGGCAGTCTTAGGCTTATGAATCCCTGGGGTATCGATAAAGACGATTTGTTCCTTATCAGTAGTGTAGATTCCCATAATCTTGTTACGCGTCGTCTGCGCCTTATCACTCATGATGGCAATCTTTTGCCCCATGACATGATTCAAAAAAGTTGACTTCCCGACGTTAGGACGTCCTAAAATAGCTACAAAGCCTGATTTAAATGTCATAGTTACCTCTATAATGTTTAAAATAGCAAATCCCAAATCCTAGGGATGAAAATAATAAGTCCAGTCACTGCAGCAAATAAAGACACTACAAGAACTGCACCTGCAGCCATGTCTTTAGCCTTCTTTGCAAGCATATCGAAGTGATAATGGCTAGCCAAATCCACTACATTTTCAATAGCAGAATTCAAAATCTCAAAAGCAATTACTAAAAAAATGCTTAATAGGAGAAAGAGCCATTCAATTCTGGAAACTTGAAAAACAATGCCTGCAAGTAGAACTAAGAGAGAAGTCACTGCATGCTTTCTCATATTACGCTCTTCTTTTATGGCAGTAAAAATACCTGTCAGGGCAAAATCTAAACTTGAGAGCAAGTCGCGATTCTTCCATTTTCGTTTATTGTCTTGTGAGTCCATAGGCTGTTAAAATTTCTTCTTGTAAACCGAACATTTCCGCTTCTTCTTCCGGAGTGTAGTGATCATAACCGTTAATATGTAAAAAGCCGTGAACTGCTAAGAAGCCCATCTCACGTTCAAAACTATGACCGTATTCTTCAGCTTGCTCATGCGCTTTATCAATAGAGATGAATAGTTCACCGATATAGGCATCAAATTCTGACAGCATATCTGCCAAGTCAGGATCATTGGCTAAATCTTCTTCATCAAAAGAAATCTCTAGCTCGGGCTTGTATTCAAGACTGATGACATCAGTTGGACGATCTGTATCTCGATACTCTAAATTGAGTTCATGACTCCGCTCATTCGTCACAAAAGTAACTGCCATCTCCTTGTCTTCTTTTCCTAACTTTTTGGCAGCAAACTCTAAAATTTCTTGAGTTTGTTGTAGAATTTCGTTTGAAACTTTTCCAGTTTCATCTACTATTTCAATAAACATGTGTTTCTCGATTCTCTTTACTTGGCTTTATTATACCATATTTCTATGATTTTATTCTACCTTTTTGATATAATACTATGTAATACAATCACGAGGAGAGAACCATGTCATTTGACGGATTTTTTTTACACCACATGGTTGAGGAATTACGAACAGAATTAGTAAATGGTCGTATCCAGAAAATTAATCAACCTTTTGAACAAGAATTAGTCTTGCAAATTCGAAGCAATCGCCAAAGTCATCGTCTGCTCCTTTCTGCTCATCCTGTTTTTGGACGCATTCAGTTGACAGAAACAACCTTCGAAAACCCTGCTCAACCTTCTACCTTTATCATGGTTTTAAGGAAATATTTACAGGGTGCTGTTATCGAGTCTATCGAGCAGATTGAAAACGATCGAATCGTTGAAATCACTGTTTCTAACAAGAATGAGATTGGGGACGATATTCAAGCCGCCCTCATCATTGAGATTATGGGTAAACATAGTAATATCCTCCTCGTAGATAAGTCTAGCAACAAAGTTCTTGAAGTTATCAAGCACATTGGTTTCTCTCAAAATAGTTACCGTACACTCCTACCTGGTGCAACTTACATAGCTCCACCAAGTACAGAGGCCCTCAATCCTTTTACCATTAAGGATGAAAAACTTTTTGAAATCCTACAAACACAGGAATTGACTGCTAAAAACCTTCAAAGCCTCTTTCAAGGTTTAGGCCGTGATACGGCAATTGAATTAGAGAATTTATTAACTGATAATAGGCTTTCTAAATTTCGTGACTTTTTTAAGCAAGAAACCAAGCCTTGCTTAACTGATAAGTCTTTTTCTTGTGTCCCTTTTTCAACTAAAATTGAAGGACATTTTTCAAGCTTATCTCAACTTCTTGATGTTTTTTACAAAGATAAGGCAGAACGTGATCGTGTCAAACAACAGGCTAGTGAACTCATTCGTCGTGTTGAAAATGAACTACAAAAAAATCGGCAAAAACTGAAGAAGCAAGAAAAAGAACTTCAGGCTACTGAAAACGCTGAGGAATTCCGACAAAAAGGTGAATTACTAACGACTTTTCTTCATCAAGTTCCAAATGACCAGGACCAAGTCGTCTTAGATAACTACTACACCAATCAGCCTATCACTATTTCTCTCGATAAAGCTTTAACACCAAATCAAAATGCTCAAAAATACTTCAAACGTTATCAGAAGTTAAAAGAGGCTGTTAAATATCTGACTGATCTAATTGAAGAAACCAAGGCTACTATTCTCTATCTGGAAAGTGTAGAAACGGTACTCAACCAAGCTGGGCTAGATGAAATTGCTGAAATTCGTGAAGAATTAATTCAAACAGGCTTTATTAGAAGACGCCAACGCGAAAAAATTCAAAAGCGTAAAAAGCCAGAGAAATATCTGGCTAGCGATGGTAAGACCATTATTCTCGTTGGACGAAACAATCTTCAAAACGAGGAACTAACCTTTAAGATTGCACGCAAAGAGGAACTTTGGTTCCATGCTAAGGATATCCCAGGAAGCCACGTGGTCATCTCAGGAAACCTCAATCCTTCTGACGAAGTCAAGACAGATGCTGCAGAACTCGCAGCCTACTATTCGAAAGGACGTCTTTCTAATCTCGTTCAAGTTGATATGATTGAGGTTAAAAAACTCAATAAACCGACTGGTGGAAAACCTGGTTTTGTTACCTATACCGGTCAAAAAACTCTTCGTGTTACACCTGATTCCGAGAAAATTGAATCCATGAAAATGTAATATCAGTCTTATTTTAAAAATATTATTACTTCACTTTTACACAAAAATAGGAGGGGAGCTCAATGCTACGGCATATTAAATCAACTATAACTATTATATTCGGAGCTGCTATCTTCGCCTTCGGACTTACTTATTTTGTTGTTCCACATCACTTGTTCGAAGGTGGAGCAACAGGGATAACCTTGATTACCTATTACCTCTTTAACATCCCTATTTCGCTGATGAATATCTTGATTAATATCCCTCTCTTCCTACTAGCTTGGAAAATATTTGGACTAAGATCACTATATTCCAGTCTACTTGGAACCATTGCCGTCTCCGTCTGGTTAGCTATCTTTGAAAAAATTCCTCTTCAGTTTAACCTTGAAGGAGATCTTGTTGTGGTTGCTTTAGTAGCTGGTGTCCTCCTAGGTGTTGGGCTTGGTGTTATTTTCAATGCGGGTGGAACAACTGGTGGAACCGATATTGTCGCTCGTATCCTTAATAAATACACCAATATCTCTGTTGGAAAATTGCTTTTTGGACTTGATTTTCTAATTCTGATGCTGATTTTAATCATCTTCCAAGACCTACGTCTTGTAACCTATACTCTCTTATTTGACTTCATCGTTTCAAGAGTTATTGACTTAATCGGTGAGGGGGGATATGCTGGAAAAGGATTTATGATTATCACTCAAAAACCGATGGAATTAGCCGATAAAATTAACGAAGAACTCGGTCGTGGTGTTACCTTTATCTCAGGACAAGGCTACTATAGCCAAAAGGACTTAAAGATTATTTACTGTATTGTCGCAAGAAATGAAATTGTCAAGATGAAAGAAATGATTCATACAGTTGATCCGATGGCCTTTATCACTATCACGGAAGCTCACGAAATCCTTGGGGAAGGGTTTACTTTCCCAGCAAGAGACGAGGTTTCTTAACCTAAAAATAAAAAAGTAACTTCAATAGTTGAAGTTACTTTTTTTATTGACATATCATCAATTATTTTTCTGCTGTAAGTGCAGCCATTGTGATGTAGTTGTATGGTTTATTGAAGTGTGGCAAGAAGAATAGGTCTGTCAATGCTAATTTATCAATTGTAACGTGTTCTTGAATAGCAAGTGAGAACATGTGAATTCCCATGCTAATTGCTGAATCACGAGATACCATTTGAGCACCAAGGATTTCACGGCTGTCTTTATCAAAGACAATCTTGATAGCTACTTCATAGTTGTCATGCTTCATAAATTCTGGCTTTTGAAGGTCGTTAAATCCAGTTTCAGTTGCGTTGTAACCAGCAGCTTTTGCTTTTTCAAGTGTCAAACCAGTTGAAACCATGTGAAGACCATAGATTGAGATACCATTTGATCCTTGAACACCGATTCCTTCAAGCTCATGTCCACAAGCATTGTATGCACCAACGATACCAGTACGAACAGCGTTTGATGCAAGAGCGATGTAGCTAGTGTCTTTACGAGCGTTGTCATAAACAGTCGCACAGTCACCAACAGCATATACACCTGGGATAGATGTTTCTTGTTTCTTGTCAACAAGGAAAGCACCGTTACGGAAGAGTTCGATCTTACCATCAGCAAGTGCAGTGTTTGGACGGAAACCAACTGCAAGAACAACCATATCCACATCAAATGTTTCTTTGTCAGTGATCAAGCGTTCAACTTTTCCTTCACCTTCGATAGCTTTAACAGTTTGACCAAGTGCCAAACGGATGTTGTGGTCTTCCAAGTTTTTAGCCATCATTTGTGTGAAGTCTTTGTCATAGTATCCGTTCAATACAGTGTCAACGATATCAACAAGTACAACTTCTTTTCCAAGACGTTCGAAAGCTTCAGCAAGCTCAACACCGATGTAACCACCACCTACAACAGCAATACGCTCAAGGTGTTTGCTCTTGTCAGCAAGTTTGTTGATAACTTCTTCTGCGTTTTGGTACAATTTAACGAATTGTACGTTTTCAAGAGTTGCTTTGAACTCACGGTTACCTTTAACGATTTCAACGCCTTCGATTGGTGGCAAGATTGGAGTTGAACCAGTCGCAAAGATCAATTTGTCATAAGACTCTTTGTGTTCTTGACCTTCAACTTCTGCTGTCACAACTTTATTATCATAGTCAATTGAAAGAACAGGTGAGTTCATATAAACTTTAGCACCTTTTGCTTCCAATTTTTCTTTATCAGAGTAGAACAATCCTTCAGCGCCGTCGATTTGTTCACCAATCCAAAGAGCCATTCCACATCCAAGGAATGAAATGTTTGAGTTTTGGTCAAATACAACGATTTCGTTTTCGTTTCCAAAGTTGTCCAACATAGTGTTGATACATGCAGTTCCAGCGTGGTTAGCACCCACGACTACGATTTTACTCATAAGATAAATCCTACCTTTATTTTTTTATTTACCTCTCAAGTATACCATTATCTGTTAACGTTTTCAAGACTTTTGACCCGTTTGGTGTCATTTAAGAAAGTTTTTGAAAGATATATCAATTTTTTTCAAAGAGTCCTCATTGATTTGGAGCTGTTTTTAATTTTTTAAGCATATTTCTTGACTTTTTGTAAAAAATGATTTGTGAAAACGCTGACTTTATGATATTCTATTTATATGGAAATAAATTATAAATTCTTAATTTCTTATTCATTTAAGATTTGTAGCTATTTCCTAGTGATTCGAAGGGAGTTGATTCTTTGCCTCTTAGTTCATCATCTGAGCGATTAATGGGAACTACGATTACTATTTCCTTAGTACATGAACAAGCCGATAATCTTCTCCGTCAAGCTTTTGATTTGCTCAAGGAACTTGAATTCCGCTTCAATGCTAACAGTACTGAATCTGAATTAATGGAAATTAACTATCAGGCAGGTATTGCCCCAGTTAAAGTCCACCCTGATTTGTTTGAGCTTATTTCATTAGGCCTAGAACACAGTCTAGCTCCTAAAAGTCATCTCAATATTAGTATAGGGCCTTTGGTTCAAACCTGGCGTATTGGTTTTTCCGATGCAAAGGTTGCAAGCCTTGAAGAAATTGCTTCAGCCTTACCACTAATAGACCCTCATCTTATTAAACTCGATTCAGTCAATTCTACAGTTTTCCTAGAAAAAAAGAGAATGAAAATTGACTTAGGGTGTTTAGCAAAGGGGTACAGTGCAGATAAGGTTGCAGCTTTCTTAAAAGAAAACGGCGTCACTTCTGCTCTTATCAATCTTGGAGGAAACATCCTCACAATTGGGAACAACCAATCAAAAGATGGACGTCCGTGGCAAATCGGCATTCAAGATCCAAGTAATCCACGCGGTAATCACCTGATGACCTTATCCATTACTGGAAAATCAGTGGTTACATCTGGGATTTATGAACGGCATCTTGAAATCAATGGCAAGGATTACCACCACATTTTCGATAGTGAAACAGGCTATCCTATTGAAACGGATTTAGCTAGTTTAACCATTATATCTGACCGCTCTGTTGACGGCGAGATATGGACCACACGATTATTTGGCGAACGTAGCGCCTCTATTATGTGGCAAGTCGAAAATATTGATGGTATCGAAGCCATCCTCATTGACAAAGATGGACGCCTAGCTTGTTCATCTGGTATCCAACGATAAATCATTAATAATGCAAAAAGAGAAAGGAAAGCCCATGCTTAAACTTATTGCTATTGTAGGAACTAACTCAAAACGTTCCACAAACCGCCAACTGCTTCAATATATGCAGAAACACTTTGCTGACAAAGCAGAAATCGAATTGGTAGAAATTAAAGATCTGCCTGTATTTAACAAACCAGCTGACAAACAAATCCCAGCTGAAGCTACGGAAATCGCTGCTAAAATCGAAGCTGCTGATGGAGTTATTATCGGTACTCCAGAATACGACCACTCAATCCCAGCTGTTCTTATGAGCGCTCTTGCTTGGATTTCATATGGTGTATTCCCGCTTTTGAACAAACCTGTCATGATTACTGGTGCTTCATATGGTACACTCGGTTCATCACGTGCTCAATTGCAACTTCGTCAAATTCTTAATGCTCCTGAAATCAAAGCAAATGTTCTCCCAGATGAATTCTTGCTTTCACATTCTCTTCAAGCATTTGATCAAAATGGTGACTTGGTAGATCTTGATGTCATCAAGAAATTGGATGCCATCTTTGATGACTTCCGTATCTTTGTTAAAGTTACTGAGAAATTGCGTAATGCACAAGAGCTTCTTCGCAAAGATGCTGAAGATTTTGATTGGGAAAATTTGTAAGATAGGAGATCGAAAGAATGAAATTTGTTGGACTTGTTGGATCAAACTACGATCAATCATATAACCGCAAACTCTTGGAGTTCATCCGCCGTCAGTTTAAATTTAAATTTGAACTAGAAGTTTTGGAAATCGATGAAGTTCCAATGTTTAACCAAGACGAAAAATGGGACGAGAGCTTCCAGTTACGCCTTCTTTACAACAAAATTACTCGAGCTGATGGTGTGATTATTGCTACTCCAGAGCACAACCACACTATTTCTGCTTCACTTAAGTCAGTCCTTGAATGGCTTTCATACGAAGTTCATCCATTTGAAAACAAACCAGTTATGATTGTGGGTGCTTCATACTACGATCAAGGAACATCACGTGCTCAAGTTCACCTTCGTAAAATTCTTGATGCACCAGGAGTAAATGCCTACACATTACCAGGTAATGAGTTCCTTCTTGGAAAAGCCAAAGAAGCTTTTGATGCAAAAGGAAATATTATTAACGAAGGAACTGTTAAATTCCTTGAAACTTGCTTAGATAACTTTGTCAAATACGTAGGAGTCGTATCTAATTTGAAAAAACCAAAACCAATTGAACCAGAAGACTTGGATTGTGGAAAACCAATTGCCACAACTATTACAGAAGTTGACCCTGATGATCCAGAATGGGTAGAAAAAGTTGCAGAAATTACAGGTGCTGTTTCAGGTGATACATACGTTAAACTTGACCATGGTATCCTTACAGTTAACCAAATCGATATGTTCTTGAAAGCTATGCCTTTTGAGTTGACATATGCTGATGACAACAACCAATTCCTATACTACAACAACGCTCACCAAGATCCAGAAACAATGTTTGCGAAACGTGTACCACCTCAATCTGGTAGCCGTATGTCAACAGTTCACGGATCACTTCCACCTGCACGTATGAAAAACGTTGAGTGGGTTATTGGTACGCTTCGCAATGGCAACCAAGAATACGTACGTACAATTGTTCCTGGTTCACCTGCAGGTGTTATCAATACTCACAACTACCAAGCTATGTACTATCCTGATGGATCATATGCTGGTATCAATGAAATTGTCTTTAACTTCCAACCATGGCTTGACTGGTACTTGAAAGAAACTGGTCAACGTTTGGTAGGCGGTAGCGGACCTTTTGCTCCTGCTGCAGGAGGTCACGGAGATGCCGATGCTACTTCTGGTGCATCTGACGCTGGAGGACATGGTGATGGTGGCCACGGAGCTGCTGATGCTACTTCTGGTGCAAGTAACTAAAAAATAACCTAAAGGAACCACTCGGTTCCTTTTTTCAATAAAAAATCTCGGTTCACACACAAACCGAGAATTTTTTATTTATGAATTCGGATCATCAAGACTACGGCCGTGTAAACCTTTTTCTCGTTGCACTTGACGAAGCTTTTCAGGAGTCACATCATTACCATCTTCATCGACGATTTTGATTCCTTCAATGTGATGACGTACTGAACGACGATAGCCTTCGATATATTCCTCACGAAGTTTGGCTTGTTCTACTTTTTCTTCCGCAGTCAAGCCTTCTGTTTTTTTCTTTTTAGCAAGTTCATTAATACGAGCGATTTTTTCTGGTGTCATATTTGGACCTCCAATCCACTTTTCAATTACTATTTTGTATTAATAAGGTTAAAAGCAGCCACTGTTTTTGCTTTATTGACAAGTGCAGCTAGAATAGCCAAACGATTATTCTTAACATCAATATCCTCTGCCATAACCATAGTATTGTCAAAGAACGCATCAATAACTGGACTAAGAGCAAATAGTTGTGTTAATTTATCGCTTGCTGAACCTTTCAATTCTAGGTTATCTACCGCTTGAGCTAGTTCTTTTTCCTGCTCATTTTCAAAGAGACTTGAATCAACTTTGACTGAACCTTCTGCCTTTTCTGCTAGGTTAAAGGCACGAGATAATGACTCAACTGATGATTTGTAATCTTCAGTTTTCGCAGCTTCTGAAAGAGCTTCTGCTACTTCAATCATATCAGAAACAACAAAATTTGAACTTGCGAGAACAGCTTCTTTAATATCTTTTGCTGTAGAACCCATCATCTTATCAACACGAGCTTTGATGAAGTTAAGCACTTCTTCTTGGTTATCGTAAGTTAAACTATCAAACGATAAAGCATAAAGACTGGCAATCAACTCGTCCATCGGAATATTCCATCCAAAGTCTTCTAAGATTCGAACAATCCCTTGTGTTGCACGACGAAGGGCATAAGGGTCGTTAGAACCAGATGGAATCAAACCAACAGAGAAGAAAGATAAGAGAGTATCTAATTTATCGGCTAGTGCAAGTATTGCTCCAACTTTAGATTCAGGAAGAGCCCCGTCTGCTGAATCAGGAAGATAGTGCTCTCGAATAGCTTGCGCCACTGCAGCATTTTCACCTGCAAGAAGTGCATACTTCTCACCCATGATCCCTTGAAGCTCATCAAATTCACCAACCATACCGGTTAAGAGGTCAAATTTATAAATGGCTGCAGCACGAGCAAGATCAATAGATTCATCAACTGATAGACCAGCTTTTTCTGCTAGCAGGATAGCAATTTGCCCTGTGCGAATCATGTGTTCACGAAGTGAACCAATCTTTTCATGGAAGGTAACGTGTGAAAGTTTAGCAACTAAATCTTCAATCTTGAGTTTTTGGTCTTCACGCCAGAAGAATTCTCCATCTTCCAAGCGGGCAACCAAAACTTTCTCATTTCCTCGAATGACATTTTCCAAGTGTTCAGCATTTCCGTTACGAACTGAAATGAAGTTTGGTTTTAGATTTCCTTCAAGATCACGGACAACAAAGTAACGTTGATGAGTTTCCATTGAAGTAACCAAAACTTCTTCTGGAACTTCTAGGTATTTAGGATCAAAATTCCCCATAAAAGCAGTTGGATATTCAACCAAGTTTAAGACTTCGTTTAAAAGTCCTTCATCAATCTGTACTTGAACGCCATGTTCTGCTTCAATAGTCTTGATCTGCTCACGAATCATATTTTCACGTTCAATGCTATCAGCAATGACATAGGCTTTGCGTAAGTCTTCTTCGTAACTATCAGCATGACGGATTTCAACTTCATGTCCAAGGAAGCGATGTCCTCGACTCACTCTGCCTGAATGAATATCTAAGAAATCTAGTTCAAGAGCTTCATCATCCAAAAGCACTGTCAAAGTGTGGACTGGACGGATATATTCAAAAGTATTGTTTGCCCAACGCATGCTAACAGGGAAACTTAAGCTAGCCAAGACTTCTGGAATTCCAGTCAGAACTTCTTCTGCTGGTTTTCCAGCTTCATGCTTAGTTACATAGACGTATTCTTCACCTTTGATTTCACGGAATTCAATGTCATCTACAGTCAAGCCTTTTCCACGGACAAAACCTTGGGCAGCTTTAGAGAAATTTCCTTCTGCATCCAAAGCAATTTTCTTAGAAGGTCCTTTAAAATCTTCAGTCAAATCTGTTTGTTGGTCTGCTAAACCAAGTACACGAACAGCTAAACGACGTGGAGTTGAAAATGTTTGAATCCCTTCATATGAAAGGCGGTTGTCATCCAAGAAGGCTGCCATTTTTTCGCCGAGTTGTTTTTCACTTGGTGTGACAACGTAGGCTGGTAACTCTTCGAGTCCTAGTTCTACTAATAAGTTTTTTGTCATGTTTTTTCCTTTACACAATCAATTAATTTTCTTCAACAAGACCTTTAGTAGTGGGGGACGCAAGCAAACCTTCAGTTTCATTGCTAACTGCCAAGCCTTAAGTCTCGTCAGTTCTCCAATCGGATAAGAAACTTCTTATCCGACTTTCACTACAGCGGTCTTGTTTTATTTAGCGACCTACGGTCGACTTTCAGTCATTTATTCCCGTAATTCTGTCTATTCTTCCTCTTCTGCTAGGAGTTTTGCACGTGTGGCTTCGTCTAGCAGTGGATAACCAAGTTTCTTACGTTCTGCGACGAAGGTTTTGGCTACGACACGGGCCAAGTTACGGATGCGGGCAATGTAACCGGCACGTTCTGTAACTGATACCGCTCCACGAGCATCAAGCAAGTTGAAGGTATGTGAACATTTCAAAACGTAGTCATAGGCTGGGTGCACAAGGCCTAATTCCAAAGCACGTCCTGCTTCTTTTTCAAATTTTTCGAAGTTTTCAAGAAGCATATCTTGGTCTGAAACTTCAAAGCTGTATTTTGAATGCTCGTATTCTGGTTGAAGGAAAATTTCTCCATATTTAACACCTGGAGCCCACTCGATATCATAAACTGAGTCAACTTCTTGGATGTAGGAAGCCAAGCGTTCCAAACCGTAAGTTACCTCAGCAGTAACAGGACCTGTTGCTAAACCACCGACTTGTTGGAAGTAAGTGAACTGAGTGATTTCCATACCATCAAGCCACACTTCCCATCCAAGACCAGCTGAACCAGTTGATGGGTTTTCCCAGTTGTCTTCAACGAAACGAATATCGTGTTCCAATGGGTTGATACCCAATTTTTCCAATGACTCAAGGTAGAGCTCTTGGATATTTGATGGAGATGGCTTCATAACCACTTGGAATTGGTGGTGTTGGTAGAGACGATTTGGGTTTTCTCCGTAACGACCGTCTGCTGGACGACGAGATGGTTCTACATAAGCCGCATTCCATGGCTCAGGACCAATGGCACGAAGGAAAGTATAAGGACTCATGGTTCCCGCACCTTTTTCGTTATCATAAGCCTGCATGAGCATACAACCCTGGTCATTCCAGTATTGTTGCAAAGTAAGGATGATTTCCTGGAAAGTCAATTTTTTAGACATTGTTTTCTCCTTTTTTCTATAATTTCTTGCGACACGAGTCTGCCTCGTCGATTATACGAGGCAAGACGAGTTAGTACTGCGTCTAGCTCAGGTACCTTAGTGCTGAGCGTGGGGCAGTCCGACTGTAAGGAGGTATCTGCCACTCACGCAGTGAAAGGTTAGTTTATTGGACATATTTTACTCCTTTATATTTTTTTTGCGCTCAACTCAGAAAACAAAAAAAACCGTGTCTTTGCTCCTAAGTCAAGTGACCTAGGGGCGTTAAAAACGCGGTTCCACCCTAATTTATTACTTCATTATCTTTATTAAAAAACCAAAAGTGCCACACCTATCTCTCAATCACCTGACTCTCACTATCTCAGGCTCGCTTAGGATTTACCGATAAGATATTCTTTCTTGCGTCTATTATAACAAAATGCAATTAAAAAGTAAAATTATTTCATAAGGAATCTCCAATAATTCACCTAAAATAGAAATACTAATCTAACGTCATCCCCTTTCATGCCCCTTTTTGAACAAAAAGAAAAACCGCTACTCCTAAGAATAGTGGTTTAATCATGTTTTTAAGCTACAAATGCAGTCGATCTATTATTTAAGAGTAACTGAAGCTCCAGCTTCTTCCAATTTAGCTTTGATTTCTTCAGCTTCTGCAGTTGCAACGCCTTCTTTGATGACACCTGGTGCACCATCAACAAGTTCTTTAGCTTCTTTAAGTCCAAGACCAGTGATTTCACGTACAACTTTGATAACGCCAACTTTTTTGTCACCAGCAGCTGTCAATTCAACGTCAAATGAGTCTTTAGCAGCACCAGCGTCAGCAGCACCAGCTGCAGCAACAGCTACAGGAGCAGCTGCAGTTACACCAAATTCTTCTTCGATAGCTTTTACAAGGTCGTTCAATTCAAGGATTGAAGCTTCTTTAATTTCAGCAATAATGTTTTCAATGTTCAATGCCATTGTTATTTCCTCCAAATAAGTTTAAATTTAATTTTGTTATTTTTTGTAGCTAGGCTACGCTGCGTAGCTTATAATTAAGCTGCGTCTTCTTTGTTGTCTGCAACCGCTTTGACTGCAAGAGCAACGTTGCGCACTGGCGCTTGAAGTACAGAAAGGAGCATAGAAAGAAGTCCTTCGCGACTTGGAAGAGTTGCAAGAGCAACGATCTCTTCTTTTGATGCGACAGCGCCTTCGATTGCACCACCTTTGATTTCAAGTGCGTCAGCGTTTTTAGCAAAGTCGTTCAAGATTTTCGCTGGTGCGATAACATCTTCGTTTGAAAATGCTACTGCAGATGGTCCAACAAAAACAGATGCAAGATCTTCAAGACCAGCTTTTTCAGCTGCACGACGTAAGATTGAGTTTTTAATAACTTTATACTCAACTTCGCTTCCACGAAGCTCACGACGAAGAACTGTATCTTGTTCAACTGTCAAACCACGAGCGTCTACAACGACGATTGATGCAGCAGCTTTCATTTTCTCAGCTACTACGTCAACTAGTTCCGCTTTCTTAGCAATAATTGCTTCACTCATTAGTGTGTTCACCTCCGTAATTATTTTGCTTGGGGAATTTTTCCAAAAGAAAAACGCGCCCAAACCTAGACACGAAAGTACAATACGCTTCTTTTTACATGATACGTTTTGTCCTCGGTAGGATATTTATGAGTCTTGCTCCCCTACTGTCTTAGGCAGTTTTTTCAAACCATTTATAAGTATATCACAAGAATTCTATCAAAGCAAGTATTTTTTAAAAAAATTTTAGTTTTTTCTCAATTCTACTGCCACTTAGAGAAGAATATTTAAATATTTTCTCAGTAAATTGAAAAGATTGGTACCAAGGTATTATAGATTAAGAGCGCATGAAAGATCAACATTAACACATGAAATATGAATGGAGTATTTTCCATGGTTTGAATGTCCTGATTAGATTTTTGACTGTCTAAGAAAAAAGTTAATGACAAGAAAAGTAGGATTATGCCATAAATAATGCTAATGTGATAAAGAATGAGCCCTATGATACTGAAATAGAGGAAACCGAATATGGGTATCGAGAAAACAATCAGAGCTAAGGAACCAAATACGATTCTTATTATCGAAATCATTAAGAAACTATAGGCTGAAAATGTGGTAAATTTTGATACTTTGAATTCTGTTTTTTTCTGCTTAGATATGTAATGAATGATAAAAATTGGATAAAGTATATCTATCATCTCAATCCCCCAATTTCTAAGATACTATACTATAGTTTAACTATTTTTTCCTCAAAAATCAATTTCTCTCTTGACGAGAAACATTATTTAGTGTACTATACAACTGTATATACAGATAAAAAGGAGTTATTATGAATACACAAAAGAAAACCCAATTCATGACTTTAACCGCATTGCTAACCGCTATCGCTATTTTGATTCCCTTGGTAATGCCTATCAAAATTGTCATTCCTCCTGCTTCTTATACTTTAGGAAGCCATGTGGCCATTTTCATTGCTATGTTTCTCTCCCCTTGGATGGCTATTTTTGTCATTGTTGCTTCTAGTATTGGATTCTTACTAGCCGGTTATCCGATCGTTATTGTACTTCGAGCTTTTTCTCACATCTTCTTTGGTACTCTGGGAGCTTTATACCTTCAAAAATATCCTCAAACCTTGGACAATAAGAAATCTTCATTGATTTTTAACTTTGTACTTGGTTTAGTGCACGCTATTGCCGAAGTCTTTGCTTGTATTATCTTCTATGCTAGTACAGGAACAGACCTAAAAAATATGTTCTATGTTCTCTTTGTCTTGGTTGGTTTTGGAACTATTGTTCATAGTATGATAGACTATTACTTAGCATTAGCTGTTTATAAAGCACTAAAAAAACGCCATTAAGAAAGTAAATCATGACTAAAGACCGAAAAGAAGCGCTTATTCAACTCTTAAAAGAAGCTCAAAAACCTCTAAACGGACAAAGCTTAGCAGAACATTTTCATGTCACTCGTCAGATTATCGTTCAGGATATAGCTGTGCTTCGTGCAGATGGTGCTCCTATCCTATCAACCAATCGTGGCTATATCTATAAAGAAAACAAAGCCAATCCTTTTGTTCATAAACTCTTTAAGGTCAAACATAAAGAGGAAGATATGGAGCAAGAATTACTTACTATCGTCGATAACGGAGGAAGGGTTCAAAATATCCTTATTGACCATCCTGTCTACGGGGAAATAGAAACCCTCCTCAAACTAAGTTGTAGACGCGATGTTGAGCACTTTTTAAACCAGGTTAAGACGTCTGATTTTCGCCCCCTATCTGAATTGACAGATGGTATCCATTATCACTTAATTGAAGCAGAAAATAAACAAGACCTCCTCTATATTGAGAAGGCCTTGGACCAGCTTGGTTATTTAGTAAAGGATTAGAAGATTTTCTTTTCCCATCCATCTTCTGTACGGTGCCGGTAGAAAAATTCAGACTTGTCTGGAGCTTCCATCATCTTCATCAAAGGTAACATATCATAGGCCAGATCCAAATTTGGAATCTGGTCTTTTTCTACCCAGGACACTTCTCCTTCTTCAGATGATTGCAGAGTACCAGTAAACTCAGTCGCCTTGTAACAAAAGACAATATAACGCTCACCTGTATCTAAGGGCCAATTTTTAATGCCGACAAGTTGAGGATTTTGAATCGTCAGACCTGTTTCCTCGTATATTTCGCGAATAACTGACTCTGCAAAAGCCTCTCCGTCTTCGACATGTCCTCCTGGAAAGGCATAGCCAGACCAATGGTTGCTTTCGGGTGATCGATACTGCATCACCACGCGCTGCTTTTCTAGATCTTCAATCATACAAATATTTGTAAGAATGGTTAATTGTGCTCGAGACATAGGATTCACTTTCTAATCTTTAATTTTCTATCTTATACTTAACTTTAGATTTCATAATCAAAGGATTAACTAAGTCATGATATTCATGAATTTCATGGAGTAAGAATCCTCTGATGATTCTGATTTCCTTATCTTTATTATTTATCTGATAATCTATATTGATAGGCATAGACGAATCTGGAACCACAGATAAAACAAAGAAAATCACAAACCAGATTATGAGAGCAAAGAATCCGCTGAGAGCTTGAAAAATCAAATGATGCCATTGAAAGATTCTAGATTTATAGAAGATAGTCCATGGATGGATAAATAGGGTTAAACAAAGACCAAAGAACCAGGTATTCCACAAGACTGGGGTAAAAGCTAAACCAAATAAACCTAGAACAAAATGAATTAGGGCAAATACCAAGAACAGTAGGTAAAGAATCCTAAATATATTTAGATGTTTTCTCATAATTAACTCCTTTTCTTTTCAATAAATTTCATAAACAATATCGTTAAAGCAGCTACGGAAAAAAAGACCAGATAAGTTGCTATAGGGAACCAAATGTAACGGTGATCCAGGGATAAGAGAGAGGGTAAAATCCCTTTACTATTTTTCCCACCAACCCCGATAAAGAGATGGGCCACTAAACCGATACTATTAAGATAAATAAATAAATCTGCATATCTTTTTATTGTCATCCTTGCCCCAGACAAGTCTAGGAACCAATAGTCAAATAATCGATACACCAGACAAAAAAGATTTAAATATAATGGAAAACTATAATTGATATCTCTATAGGGCAACGGAATAGGAAGACTTTCAAAAATTAGATTCAAACTTAGTCCTATTGCTAGGATAAGACCGAGGATAAAGAAGAACCCTAAAAATTTATGAGAATCTAGCCAAAGATGAAAACTTTCTCTCCTTGAGAGATTCTTTTTTGTATTTGAATTTCTTTTATTCTTTTTCATTTGAGTGGATTTTCCCTATTTTCTTCTTTTACCTTTTTCTTTTCAATATACTTGCAAATTAAAATGATTAAAGCAGGCACTAGGAAAAAGGTTAAATAGGTAACGATTGGAAACCAGATGTAACGGAGATCTAACGTAAGCAAGGGAGGAATACTCTTTCTATTTCGACCCATTATTCCAAAAAATAAGTGAAACAACAAACCTACTCCATTTAGGTACAAGAATGGATTTGCAAAATCTTGGACTCTAGTTATTCCATCGAAATTATCTCTAAAAATACCCTGATAAAGTATATTCACTAAGAATATAAGATTCAGAAAGAGCGGAAAGACATAATTAAAGTTTTGATAGGATTTTGGAACAAAAGTTGTTCCAAGCAACAAATAAAATAACCCGATAGCTGAGAACCAAAATACACTACAATCTAATAGAAAAGCTATTTTTGAATGTTGTAGCAACCACAATTTTACTTTATCCAGCCAGCTCATTTTTCGATTTGACATATAGTGTTTTTTTGATGTTTTCTCTTTTTTATTATCTTGTTTCATGATAGTTTTTTAACTTCTGCTGCAACCTTTTTGAGATGCTGTTCCCGCATACTAGCGGTATTCACATCCCGGCCGACTTCTCCTAAGATACAGACGCGCTTGGTTTTAATCCCACAGTGGTTCAAGACGGCATTCTTCAAAACAGAGATACCATAACTATCAGGAATGTTGAGAGGACCTGAAAAGATCTTGTACCACCAAGTAGGCGCCATGGAGGTCGCATAGATACTAGCTGTTTTGCCTTTAAGCAACTTCTTAAATTGCTTGCCTCTAAGGTAATTCCAGATGAAGCTTCCTTGATCATTGGCCGAGTAGGCAATCCCCGGTGTAAAGACCCGATCAATCCAGCCCTTCATAAGGCTCGGCATACTACTCCACCAGATGGGATAAACAAAAATCAGGTGATCCGCCCACTGGATTAATTCTTGGGAACGAAGGATAAAAGAATCTTCTTCCATACGTTTTCGATAGCCATAACGTAAAACAGGATCAAAGTCCTCTTCATTAAGGTTGATGACTTTAACTTCATGGTGCTTTGAATCAATATTTTCTACAATGGTTTGAAAAATAGCCTGACAGTAACTTTCCTTATCAGGGTGTCCATTGATGACTAAAATTTTCAAAAGTTCTCTCCTATCTAATCCAAGGCCTTGACTTCCAGCATCATATCACGAATTTGCGCGGCGAGTTCAAAGTCAAGCACTTCGACGGCTTCTTGCATTTGTTTTTCCAGTTTCTTGACAAGTTCTTTACGTTCTTGTTTGTTAAGGCTATTGATATCAACTTCCTTGTCCTCTTCCTTGGTAACTGTCTTGGTAACAGAAATCAGGTCACGGATTTCCTTCTTAATAGTTTGTGGAATAATACCGTGTTCTTCATTATAGGCCATCTGGATTTTACGACGACGGGCCGTTTCATCAATGGCACGTTGCATAGACTGAGTCATAGTATCAGCATACATGATGACATGCCCCTCGCTATTACGGGCAGCACGACCAATAGTCTGAATGAGTCCACGCTCATTACGAAGGAAACCTTCCTTGTCAGCATCGAGAATAGCAACTAGACTAACTTCTGGAACATCAATCCCTTCACGAAGGAGGTTAATTCCGACCAAGACATCAAAAACACCCAAACGCAGGTCACGGATAATCTCTGTTCGCTCTAAAGTCTTGATATCCGAGTGCATATATTTGACCTTGATTCCCATTTCTTTGAAATAGTCAGTCAAGTCTTCAGCCATTTTCTTGGTCAAGGTTGTAATAAAGGTCCGTTCGTTCTTTTCAACACGGGCATTGATTTCACCCAAAAGATCATCAATTTGTCCCATAGTTGGGCGCACTTCCACTTCTGGATCCAAAAGACCAGTCGGACGAATGATTTGCTCAATAACGGTGTCAGTCTGCTCGTGTTCATAATCACCAGGTGTCGCTGAAACATAGACAATCTGGTGAACATGACTTTCAAACTCTTCACGACGAAGGGGACGGTTGTCTAAGGCAGAAGGTAAACGGAAACCGTAATTCACCAACATTTCCTTACGCGAACGGTCTCCATTGTACATGCCCTTGATTTGCCCCATGGTCATGTGGCTCTCATCAATCATAATCAGGAAATCATCTGGGAAGAAGTCCAGAAGAGTATAAGGAGGCTCTCCTTCGCTCCGTCCATCCATGTGGCGTGAATAGTTTTCAACCCCGTTTGTATAACCCATCTCACGTAGCATCTCGATATCATACTCCGTACGCTGTTTCAAACGTTGAGCTTCAAGGAGTTTACCTTCCTTCTCAAAAATAGCTAACTGCTCCTCCAACTCAGCCTCAATCTTAGCAATAGCTACTTCCATGTGGTCATCATTGGTCACAAAGTGAGTGGCTGGGAAAATCGCCAAATGATCCACTTCGCCCAGAACTTGACCAGTTAGAGCTTCGACTTCACGGATACGGTCAATTTCATCCCCGAAAAACTCTACACGAAAGGCATGCTCATCACGAGAGGCTGGGAAAATTTCCACCACATCCCCACGGACTCGGAATCTTCCCCGTTGAAAGTCGATATCATTGCGCTCAAACTGGATATCCACCAAGTCATTCAAGAGTTTGTCACGAGAAATCTCCAGTCCTGGACGCAAGCTCACTACGCTATCCGAGTATTCTTTGGGAGAACCCAAACCATAGATACATGAAACAGACGCAACTACAATAACGTCATTTCGTTCTAAAAGAGCGGAGGTTGCTGAGTGACGAAGCTTGTCAATCTCATCATTGACCGAGCTATCTTTTTCGATATAGGTATCGCTAGAAGGAACATAAGCTTCAGGCTGGTAATAATCATAGTAAGATACAAAATACTCAACAGCATTTTCAGGGAAAAATTCCTTAAACTCCCCATAGAGCTGACCTGCTAGGGTTTTATTGTGGGCGATGACTAGGGTTGGCTTATTAACTTGGGCGATGACCTGGCTCATGGTATAGGTCTTCCCCGTACCCGTCGCCCCCATCAAGATTTGAGCCTTTTCTCCACCCTCAATATTATCCACCAACTGCTCGATGGCCTGCGGTTGATCCCCAGACGGTTGGTATTTGGATACTAGTTTAAATTTGTTGTCTGTAATTCGATTTATCATAATAGCCTCATACACATTTTCTATCCTTCTATTTTACCATAAAATGGTAAGACTTTCTGTTTATCAAATTTCTATCTCCGTCAAGTATATGTTATATCTTCTGACATAAAAATATAAAATATTTGCCGGATTCAATTTTTTTTGCTATAATTTAAAAATACCCTGAAAGGAGACATCACATGAAGAAAAAAATTCTAGCTTGTTTGCTAATTTTATTTCCTATTCTTTCATTAGGACTAGTAAAAGCTGACACAGAAAAAACAAAGTATGTTATCGCCAGTGACTCATCTTTTGCTCCATTTGTTTTCCAGGACTCAAGTAATCAATACACTGGTATCGATATGGATCTAATCAAGGCAATCGCTGAAAACCAAGGTTTTGAAATCGAGATTACCAATCCAGGTTTTGATGCTGCTATTAACGCAGTCCAATCTGGACAAGCAGACGGTATCATTGCAGGTATGTCAGTAACTGATGCTCGTAAAGAAACTTTTGATTTCTCTGATTCTTACTATACAGCAAATACTATTCTTGGTGTTAAAGAATCAAGTACCATTTCTTCTTATGAAGATTTGAACGGTAAGACTGTAGGTGTGAAAAATGGTACTGCTTCACAAACCTTCCTAACAGAGAATCAAAGCAAGTACGGTTACAAGATCAAAACTTTTTCAGATGCTGCATCTATGTATGATAGCTTAAACACTGGTTCAATTGATGCTGTTATGGACGACGAACCTGTTATTAAATACTCTATTAGTCAAGGTCAAAACTTAAAAACACCAATCGAAGGTACACCAATTGGTGAAACTGCTTTTGCAGTAAAAAAAGGAAGCAATTCAGAATTGCTAGAGAAGTTTAACAAAGGGCTTGCAAACCTTAAGGCAAATGGAGAATTCCAAAAAATCCTGGATAAGTATCTAGCTAGCGATTCTACTACTACAAGTTCAACCGCTGATGAAACAACTATCTGGGGCTTGTTGAAAAACAACTACAAACAACTTCTCAGCGGACTTGGAATTACCCTCTCATTAGCCCTTATTTCATTTGTAATTGCGATTTTCATCGGAATTATCTTCGGTATGTTTAGTGTCAGCCCTTATAAATCACTCCGTTTGATTTCAGAGATTTTCGTTGACGTTATCCGTGGTATTCCACTCATGATTCTTGCAGCATTTATTTTCTGGGGAATTCCAAACTTTATCGAATCCCTCACAGGTCAACAAAGTCCAATCAACGACTTTGTCGCTGGTACTATCGCACTTTCCCTAAACTCGGCTGCCTACATTGCTGAGATTGTTCGTGGTGGTATCAAGGCCGTTCCTGTTGGACAAATGGAAGCCAGTCGAAGTCTTGGTATCTCATATGGAAAAACCATGCGTAAGATTGTCTTGCCACAAGCGACCAAGCTCATGCTTCCAAACTTCGTCAACCAATTTGTTATCGCTCTTAAAGATACAACAATCGTATCTGCAATCGGTTTGGTAGAACTCTTCCAGACTGGTAAGATTATCATTGCTCGTAACTATCAAAGTTTCAAAATGTATGCAATTCTCGCAGTCTTCTACCTTGTGATTATCACTCTTCTAACTAGATTAGCCAAACGCTTAGAAAAGAGGATTCAATAATGGCAAAATTAAAAATTGACGTTCATAACTTACATAAACAATATGGTAAAAACAAAGTCCTTAAAGGAATTTCAGCGAAATTCTATGAAGGAGATGTTGTTTGTATCATTGGACCTTCTGGTTCAGGTAAGTCAACTTTCTTGCGTAGCTTAAATCTCCTCGAAGAAGGAACAAAAGGAAGTATCACAGTTAATGGCTATGATTTGACGGATAAAGCAACCAACGTAGACCATGTTCGTGAAAATATCGGAATGGTGTTCCAGCACTTCAATCTATTTCCACATATGACCGTATTGGAAAATATCACTTTCGCTCCTGTAGAACATAAGTTAATGACTAAGGCTGAAGCTGAAAAATTGGGTATGGAACTCCTCGAAAAAGTTGGGCTTGCTGACAAGGCCAATGCCAATCCTGAAAGTCTATCCGGTGGTCAAAAACAACGTGTGGCTATCGCTCGCGGTTTGGCTATGAATCCAGATATCATGCTCTTTGACGAACCAACTTCTGCCCTTGATCCTGAGATGGTCGGCGACGTTCTGAATGTTATGAAAGAGTTGGCTGAACAAGGCATGACCATGATTATCGTAACCCATGAAATGGGATTTGCTCGTAAGGTTGCCAATCGAGTTATCTTTACAGCAGACGGTGAATTCCTAGAAGATGGCACACCTGATCAAATCTTTGACAACCCACAACACCCTCGTCTAAAAGAATTTTTGGACAAGGTCCTCAACGCTTAAAAAAACTGCAAGGTTTACCTTGCAGTTTTTTTCTTACTTGTATTGGAATTTTGGATTTTTTAGAAAATTATGATAAAATAAAGGGTATGAAAATGGGGATTCCTCATGCCTAGGATATCTAGGAAAGTAAATAGAAATTAGGTAGCTGGATGTCATCTAAAGTTATTGTTACAATTTTTGGTGCTAGTGGAGATTTGGCTAAACGCAAACTCTACCCTTCACTCTTTAGACTTTATAAATCAGGTAATCTTTCTGATCATTTTGCTGTTATTGGAACTGCTCGTAGACCTTGGAGTAAGGAATATTTCGAATCTGTTGTTGTCGAATCTATTTTAGACTTGGCAGATAGCGCAGAAGAGGCTCAAGCATTTGCTAGTCATTTTTACTATCAAAGTCACGACGTTAATGACACTGAGCACTATATCGAATTACGTAAGCTTCAGGCGGAGTTAAATGAAAAGTATCAAACTGAACACAATAAGCTCTTCTTCCTCTCAATGGCACCACAATTCTTCGGTACCATCGCCAAACATCTCAAGTCAGAGCAAATCGTTGATGGTAAAGGTTTTGAACGTTTGATTGTTGAGAAACCTTTTGGTACTGACTATGAGACCGCAAGCAAACTAAATGAAGAGCTTCTAGCTACTTTTAACGAAGAGCAAATCTATCGTATCGACCACTATCTTGGTAAAGAGATGATTCAGAGTATCTTTGCCATTCGTTTTGCCAATATGATCTTTGAAAATGTTTGGAATCGGGAACATATTGATAATGTGCAAATTACCTTTGCAGAACGTCTAGGTGTTGAAGAGCGTGGTGGCTACTATGATGAGTCTGGTGCCCTTCGAGACATGGTTCAAAACCACACACTTCAGCTGCTGTCACTCCTTGCTATGGATAAGCCTGCAAGCTTTACAAAGGATGACATTCGCGCAGAGAAAATCAAGGTCTTCAAGAACCTTTACCACCCTACAGATGAGGAACTTAAAGAACACTTCATCCGTGGGCAATACCGTTCTGGTAAAGTTGATGGCATGAAGTATATTTCATACCGTAGCGAACCAAATGTCAACCCAGAATCAATGACAGAAACCTTTGCTTCAGGTGCCTTCTTTGTAGATACCGATCGCTTCCGTGATGTACCTTTCTTCTTCCGTACAGGTAAACGCCTTACTGAAAAAGGAACTCATGTCAACATTGTCTTCAAACAAATGGATTCAATCTTTGGAGAACCACTAGCACCGAATGTGCTTACCATCTACATCCAACCGACGGAAGGATTCTCTCTTAGCCTTAACGGTAAGAAGGTAGGGGAAGAGTTTAGCCTCGCACCAAATTCGCTTGACTATCGAACAGATGCGACTGCAACAGGTGCTTCACCAGACCCATATGAAAAACTAATCTATGATGTTTTGAACAATAACTCAACAAACTTTAGCCACTGGGATGAAGTGAGTGCATCATGGAAATTGATTGACCGTATCGAGAAGCTTTGGGCTGAAAACGGTGCTCCTCTTCATGATTATAAATCAGGTAGCATGGGACCACAAGCCAGCTTTGATCTCCTTGAAAAATACGGAGCCAAATGGACATGGCAACCAGATATCGCCTATCGTAAAGATGGTCGTTTAGAATAATCAAAAACAATCCTGCAAGAATTCTTGCAGGATTTTCTTTTATATCAAACCTTCTAGAAGGCCCTTCATAAAGTTTTCAGAGTTAAACTCACCGATATCATCGATTTTTTCACCAAAACCAATTAGCTTAACAGGGATATTGAGTTCCTCACGGATAGCAAGAACAACGCCACCTCGGGCAGTCCCGTCAATTTTTGTTAAGACAATCCCTGTAACAGGAGTAATTTTTGAGAATTCTTTAGCTTGTACAAGAGCGTTTTGCCCAGTTGAGGCATCAAGGGCTAGGAAGGTTTCATGTGGTGCTTCTGGCACTACGCGTTTGATGATACGACCAATCTTTTCCAATTCTGCCATTAAGTTTTCTTTGTTTTGCAGACGGCCAGCTGTATCAATCATGAGAATATCAATACCTTCTGCTACTGCTCGTTCCATCCCATCAAAGACAACGCTAGCTGGATCTGCCTTCTCAGGGCCAGTAACGACAGGAACATCTACACGACGCCCCCATTCAGCTAATTGGGCAACTGCACCTGCACGGAAGGTATCAGCAGCAACAAGCATAACCTTTTTCCCAGCTTGTTTGTAGCGATGTGCCAATTTACCAATTGAAGTTGTCTTTCCGACACCATTAACACCTACAAAGAGCATGACAGTCAAACCATCTTGAAAATTAATGCTTTCGTTGTAGTTGCCATCCTTCTCATACAACTCCACCAATTTTTCGATGATAACACGACGAAGTGCTTCAGGTTTCTTAGCATTTTCTAACTTGGCTTCATAACGCAATTCTTCCGTAAGATTTGAAGCCACCTGGACACCAACGTCACTCATGATGAGTAGTTCTTCTAATTCTTCAAAGAATTCTTCATCAACTGATCGGAAATTAGCGAAGAAGGCATTTAAACGGGCACCAAATCCCGTACGAGTTTTCTTGAGACTGCGGTCATATTTTTCCTGTACAGTCTCTTGCACTTGAGGAGTTTCTTCGATTGCTTGGTTTGCTTCCTCTTCTTCAAAAAACTCTGTTTCTGCTTCGTCAGATTGAGGCTGAACAATTTCTTCCTCGTCACTATCGTTTGAAGGAATCTCTTCAACATGAGTCGATTCCTCTTGAGGACTATCGGCCTCTTGAACTTGATTTAACTCTTCTTCAGAAACCTCAACTTCGTCAACTGATTCGACAATAGTTTCTTCGTCAACATCTGCTTCAGATAAGTCTTCATCATTTTCTTCGGCTACGACAGTCCCATCTTGCTCTTTGACTTCGATATTTTCAGATTCTAGCATCTCAGTTTGCTGGCTATCATCCGATAAATCAATGTTTTCTATAGCTTCTTTGACAACATCTTCAATTTTAGGTTCTTCTATTTTTCCAAATAAACGGTCAAATAATCCCATTCTTTAGTTCTCCTTCAGTACATATTTTTCAATTGCCCAGGCGACAGCTTCTTCGTCATTAGTCATTGGTGTTACCACATTTGCTACAGCCTTAACTGCTGGAACAGCATTTTGCATAGCGACACCGAGACCGGCCCACTCAATCATGGAAAGGTCATTAGCCTCATCTCCGCAGGCCATAACCTGACTTCGGTCAATTCCCAGGTGTTCAATTAGTTTAGATAATCCTGTCGCCTTATGAACATTCTTTGGTGACCATTCTAGCAAGAGTTCACGTGATTTAAAAATCTCATACTGGTCGTATAATTCTGGTGAAATCTTCTGAATAGCCGCATCCAAAGGTTCCTGAGGAAAGGCAGTCACACATTTATTGTATGTTACCTGACTAGACAAATCTTCAAAAGCAGTTGGAACAAAAGTTAGAGCCGGGTTAAACTGAGCATATAAACTTTCTTGGTCAGACTGAATCTGGTAAACTGTTCCTTCTGATATTGCATCTAAGGGGATTCCTAGTTTTTCAGTTTCTTCATAAATACGTGTCACATCATCAATTGAAAAGACTGTCTTATCAAGAATCTCACCTGTATTTTTCTGAACTAATCCACCGTTGAAAGTGATAGTATATTCGTCATCATGGCCGTCTGTTCCAAGCTCTTTAAGGAAGAAATCCATAGCCTTGAGAGGACGTCCAGTTGTTAGGACTACCTTGACCCCTTGTTCACGCGCAGCCTTTAAAGTTGCCTTGGTACGATCAGTCAATTTCTTGTCTGTCGTCAGCAAGGTTCCATCCAAGTCTAGGGCAATTAATTTAATATCTGCCATTATAATCCCTCCATATAAGCGATAACTGATTGGTCCTTATGGTGACCGATAACTGTTTCGGCTAGTTCCAAAATCTCTGGGCGAGCATTTTCAGGTGCGACTGGGTGCCCTACAACTTGCATCATGTGAAGGTCATTGAGATTGTCACCGAAGGCCATCACTTGATCCATATTCAGATTTAACTTCTTAGCTAATTCGACAATCGCAACTCCCTTGTCCACATAATCAAGAACAATATCAATGGATTCAAAACCTGTCGTCATTGCCTTAACACCAGGAACATGTTCATTGACCCAAGCTTCGCCAGCTTCTACTGTCTCTTCTGTAAAGTTGGTTGTGAATTTGAAAATTTCATCGGTGATATCTTCTAGACTGGCTACTTTTTGGATGTTTTCATTGTAATGATGACTAAACATGAGATATGTTTCATCTACAGTATCTAAAACATAGCAAGCTTTCTTACCAGTCAAGAGCATCTTCTTCTCATCGAAATAGGGTGAAGTCTTTAGCTTTTCAAATGTTGATAAGTAAAAATCGCGTGGCATGGTCGCTTCATAGAGGTCTTGTCCATGAAAACGAACCAGACTCCCATTTTCAGCAATGAAAATAATCTCATCTTTGACATCCGAAAAATGCTTTTCAAGCGACAAAAGACCGCGGCCAGAAGCTACAGCAAAGTAAATCCCTTTTTCTTTATAAGAATGGAGAAGCTTTTTTAAACGTTCCATATCAAATTGGCCAGCTTCATCCAGAAAAGTCCCGTCCATATCAGTTGCGACTAGTTTAATCATAAATCCATCTATTCTCCAGTTATAAATCTATCTTCTATTATACCATAGAAAAAGTAAAAAAAGACGTGCTGAATTGACACGTCCTTGTATTCTATAAATCTATCCGTAGGGCCAATTGTTATTATAAATATAAGCCCCTTTCCACACTTTCCTGAATCAAATCTTCCGTCAGTTTCCATAATTCTTCTGATTCACTTTTTATGAACTTTTTCTTTTCTAATACCATGTCTGCAGTGATATTATCAGGGTTATAATTTAATTCTGACACTTCTAAGTGATTTATCAGTGGTACCAATGCATCGATTACTCTTGCATATCTTGCTTCAGCACTCTGTCCTTTTTCAAATTCCAACCACAAATTTTTCATATTCAAATATTTCTCTTCTGGAAGGAGGCTCATTGTTTTTTCTATAGATTCTAACTCTCTATCATGAGAATGAACCTTTTTTTTATCATCAAAAACCCAAGTATCTCCGGCATAAATCTCACCTAAATCATGAATCAATAACATAGAAATAACTTTTTCCATTTTTAACTTTTCAGGATAATAATCTTGAAGAACTATAGCAGCTATAGCACCTTGCCAAGATTGCTCGGCACTATTTTCAAATCTTCCATCAAGGGTTCTATTAAATCTTGTTACTGACTTTAACTTCTCTATTTCTTTAATAAAATCAACTGAATTCTTTAAATTACTCATTGTAGCTCCTATCTTATTTAAAATTTTAGATATAATACCAAAAAATATTAATTTCATCAAATATTTCCCGTATTTTCAAAAATAAAATAGCGCCTAATCCATATGAGATTAGACGCTTGATTAAACTTGTAATTCATAAAATATTTATCAATCGAGTGATCGTGCTTTCCTACCATCAATCAATTCCAAGTCTTTTTATCCATATTTGGCAAAGAGAGCTTAAACTTAATAATACAGAGTCGAATCACAAAACCGACAATTGAGAGAATGATAAAAGCAGTGATTCTTGGAAAGTGAAGGACAAAGGCCAACCAGTAATAAATAACGCCAATTACAAAAGATAGAAGGGCATAGATGTCCTCTTTTAGAACACTTGGGACTTCATTAATCAAGAGATCTCGGATGATACCTCCGCCAGCACCTGTTAAACAGGCCAAAATCCCTGCAGACATCAAGTTCAATTTACTATCAGCTAAGGCTGTAGCCCCAATCAAGGAAAAGATGATTAAGCCAACCGAATCAAAGATAAGATAAGCTTCTCTCAGCCACTTATAGAATTTTTTTTCTTGACTAGCATTGGCTTGTTTTGAAGTCACAAAGGCATACATAATAACAGCTACTAGAATAGAGACATAAATCGGTCCAGGATCTGCGAGAGCGGAGGGAAAACGACTGATAATAGAATCTCTTAAAATACCTCCACCTACTGCCGTTACAATTGCCAATAAACTAATTCCAAAAATATCTAAACGTTTACCAAATCCTTTGATGGCTCCTGACGCCGCAAAGGCTATAGTCCCAATATAATTACAAATCATTAGGAATAGGTCAAAATCCATGTAAGCTCCTCAATTTATTTTTGTAACCTTTCCGACTTCTTGAAGGTCATTCTACATGCTCTAGCTTGAAATGTTATATTGAAAACAAACTAAGCATCCATATTTTCTAAATCTTTTAGTTTAACAGAGACAATCTTAGAAACACCAGATTCTTGCATAGTTACTCCATAAATAGAGTCTGCGGCTGCCATGGTTCCCTTACGGTGGGTAACAACGATAAACTGGCTATCCTTGTCAAATCGGTTAAGATAATCCCCAAAGCGTTTAACGTTAGCTTCATCGAGTGCAGCCTCTACTTCATCCAAAATAACAAATGGAATGGTCTTGACACGAATGATTGAGAAGAGCAAAGCAAGAGCTGACAAGGCCTTCTCTCCACCACTCATGAGGTTGAGAGATTGGATTTTCTTACCAGGCGGTTGAACAGAGATTTCAACACCTGCTGTCAATAAATCTCCCTCGGTCAGGATTAGGTCCGCTTGACCACCACCAAACATCTGCTTGAAGGTCACTTTGAAGGATTCACGAATAGCTTCAAAGGTTGATTTAAATCGTTCCTTCACTTCATCATTCATTTCTGTAATGGTTTCAAGAAGAAGATTTTTGGCAGAAAGAATGTCATCACGCTGACTATTTAAGAATTCCAAACGTTCGTGAACTTCGTCAAACTGTTCAATGGCATCCAAATTGACTGGACCAAGTGAACGGATGGATTTTTCTAAATCCTTGACCTCTTGTTCAGCGATAGCCAAATCTTCTAAGGAATTGGCTTGTTCTAAAGCTTCCGTATAACTAATCTGGTATTCTTCAGTCAGTTGACCTTGAAGATAGCGAAGGCGGTCCGTAATCTTCTCTTTGGTCGCTTCCGCTCGTGTTTGCTTACGAATCCATTCTTCATTTTGCTGACGAGCTTGTTCTAAATGACTAGCAATATCATCCAATTGACCTTCAATATCATCCAGCTCAAACTGCTTACGAATAAGCCCTTGTTGAATTTCTTCTTTCTGACTCTTGGCTTCTGCTTCCTGCTTGGTCAAAAGTTCTGTATCAACCTTTTCAAGATTGTCTACCTTTTCTTGGAGAAGGCGTTCGATTTCATCTTGCTCCATATCAAGGTATTCAAGCTCTTTGTTGATACGTTCAATATCCGTAACTTCATAACGTTTTCGCCCTATCATTTCTGTTTTGAGCAGACGTTCTTGGGAAAGTTTATCCTGTAAGTTTTGGTAACGTTCCTGAATCGCATTTTTATTGGACTTGATTTCTTCAATCTCAGACTCCAGCTTTTGCTTTTCAGTTGAAATAACTGCAAGACGTTCTTGGCATTTTTCTTTTTCAGTTTGCCAATCTCCACCTCTGAGATTGTTTAATTCTTTTTCCTGAAGTTCTAAAAGTGTTTCTAGTTCTTCGACTTGTTGGCAAGTTTGTTGATAAGCCAGATATAAGCCCTGCTCCTCTATTCGAGCTTGCTCTCCTTGGGATTTAATAGTTTCCAAAGTTTGACTAAGTTCATTCAAAGCTACTTGAACTGACTTCAGATTTTCTTCCTCTTGACGAAGAAGCTTTTCTTCTTGAGCAATCTCTTTTTGCAACTGTTCTAATTCAGGCTTGATGAAAATACTGTTATTTTGACGATTGGCACCACCAGCATAAGAACCACCTGTTCGCAATTCTGTACCATCTAGCGTTACCATTCGAACCTGATAACGTACTTTACGAGCTGCATCACGCGCATGCTCAACTGTATCAAAGATTGCTGTTGTAGCTAGCAAGTTTTTAAAAATAGCTTCATGCTTGGCATCAAAGGTAACCAATTCATCAGCCATTCCAAGAAAACCTGGACTTGCAGCAATCACATCTTGGTTCTGACTAGAAATGCTACGAGCCTTGATGGTTGTCAAAGGTAGGAAGGTAGCGCGACCAGCTCGGTTTCGCTTAAGGAAATCAATAGCTTTAGTCGCTGCCTGTTCATCTTCAACGATGATATGTTGGCTACTTGCACCAAGAGCAATTTCAAGTGCTGTCTGATAACGAACATCAAAGGTTAAATGTTCACTGACCGCTCCGACAATACCGCCCAGGCGATTTTTTTCTTGTAGAACACTCTTAACACCCACATAGAAATTACTATGATTTTTAAGAATGTTTTCCAGACTTTGCGCCTTGGCCTGTTTGTTTTTCAAACTATCTAGGCGGTCAAAAAGTTGATTTTGCTGACTTTGATAAGCCTGTTTTTGTTCTTCTTCCTGTTTAGCATTCGTCTGATAGTCGGCAAGCAAGGTCTGTACTTTTTCTTTTGCTGATTTTAGGGCAGTCTCTTGCTCTGTGGCCTTTGACTTGGCAGAAGCTAATTGTTCCTTCAAGGACTTCAATTGTTCTTCTTGCTTTTGAGTCTGTTGGCGACTATTTTCAAGATCATTTTCAATCCGTGTCAACTGGTTAGAGACATCCGCTTCTTCCTGCAAGAAAGCAACAAAGCGCTCACGCAGTTGCTCAATCATCTGATCTGGATCATCAGAAAATGCTGCTAACTCAGCTTCTAAACAATTGAGCTCCTTGGTATTGACTGCTAGATTTGCTTCTAACTGACTGAGATTTGCTTCTTTTTCTTCCTTCTCTTGAATAAGAGCATTTCTCTTTTCATCCAAACTAGCTAAACGAGCTTGAGCCTCTTGTTGATTGAGAGCAACCTGCTCTGTCTCTAGTTTAGACAAGGCCAATTTCCGTTCCAAATCACTGATTAGAGCAGTCAAATCCATCAAACTAGTTTGATCTTTAGCCATCTCTGCTTGTAAATCTTGTCTCTGCTTCTTGAGAGATTGATTTTCAAGTTCTAGTGACTCGCGCTTTTGATAATAACTAGTCAACAGTTCTTGGACTTGGTTTAATTCTTCTTCTGTTAGATCCAATTCTGCCTTATTGGCTTGAATTTGTGCAACCAAAACATCTAAGTAAATGGCTTTACGCTGACCGTCCAAGTCCATGAATTTACGAGCTGTTGCTGCTTGCTTTTCTAAGGGCTTGATTTGATTGTCTAACTCATAGATGATATCTTCCAAGCGGTCTAAATTGTCTTGAGTTTGTTGCAGTTTACTTTCCGTCTCTTTACGACGAGTTTTATATTTTAAAACTCCAGCTGCTTCAAAGATAGCACGGCGTTCCTCAGGTTTAGAGTTAAAGATTTCTTCGACCTTCCCTTGGGAAATAATGGAGAAGGAGTCGCGCCCAAGTCCGGTATCTAAGAAAAGATCATGAATATCACGAAGACGGACTTTTTTCCCATCAATCTTGTATTCACTATCCCCAGTACGATAGATATGACGCTCCACCTTGATTTCCTGTCCTGCATCCTTGATGAAACCGTCCTGATTATCTAGAGTAACGACTACAGAAGCATAGTTTAATGGCTTTCTACTTTCTGTTCCTGCAAAGATAACATCAGGCATCTTGCCACCACGAAGACTTTTGACACTTGATTCCCCAAGAGCCCAGCGTAAACTTTCTGTGATGTTAGATTTTCCAGAACCATTAGGTCCTACAACTGCTGTAACTCCCTGGTCAAAAACAACCTTGGTCTTATCAGCAAAGGACTTAAACCCCTGAATCTCAATTTCTTTTAAATACATGAATCCAGTCCTTCCTCAACTGCATTTTTAGCGGCTTCTTGTTCGGCCAATTTTTTAGATCGTCCTTGACCCCTACCTAAACTTTGACCCTCTACAAGGACTTCAACCTCGAACATCTTATCATGGGCAGGTCCGATTTCTGAAATGACCTGATAACGAATATCAACATCACCATTGACTTGGAGTAATTCTTGGAGATGAGTCTTGTAGTCTTTAATCATCTCAAAATCACCAGCCTCAACCTTCGGTATCATGACCTGGTAGATAAACTCTTTTACCGTAAGTAGATCCTTATCTAAAAGTAGGGCACCCAAAAAGGCTTCGAAAGCATCTCCCAAGATGGTATCTCGATTACGGCCTCCAGATTTTTCCTCTCCCTTTCCTAGCTTGATAAACTGGTCAAACTGGCAGTCACGGGCAAAACCAGCCAAACTCTCTTCACGTACAATCATGGCACGGAGTTTAGACAGGTCACCTTCTGGTTTTTTAGGATATTTTTGGTACAGATATTCTGAAATCAATAATTGCAGAACAGCGTCTCCTAAAAATTCCAAGCGTTCATTGTGTGAAATTTTTAAGAGGCGGTGCTCATTGGCATAACTAGTATGAGTAAAAGCTGTTTCAAGTAACTGTTTATCTGAAAAAACAAGCCCAAAACGTTGCTCTAACACGGTTTCTAATTCTTTCATAAGAACCTCTTTCTAAAACATTATAATACACTCCATTATACCAAAAAAAGCTTTCTTAGTCAGAAAATAACAGTTAAAAGTCCTTTTTCTGACTTGTGTTTAAAATCAATCCATTACTAGCAGTTCAGGCTATTTTTTGGTATAATAAATCTTATGGAAATTGAAAAAACCAATCGAATGAATGCTCTGTTTGAATTTTATGCAGCCCTTTTGACTGATAAGCAGATGAACTATATCGAGCTCTACTATGCAGACGACTATAGTTTAGCTGAAATCGCTGAAGAATTCGGTGTCAGTCGCCAGGCCGTTTATGATAATATCAAACGTACTGAAAAGATTCTGGAAGACTATGAGATGAAGCTTCATATGTACTCTGACTACATTGTCCGCAGTCAGATTTTTGATCAGATCATTGAGCGTTATCCAGAAGATGCTTTTCTCCAAGAGCAAGTTGAGATTTTAACAAGTATTGACAATAGAGAATAAGAGGAATAAATATGGCATTTGAAAATTTAACAGAACGTTTGCAGAACGTCTTTAAAAATCTACGTAAAAAAGGAAAAATTACCGAGAGCGATATCCAAGAAGCAACAAAGGAAATTCGTCTGGCTCTTTTAGAAGCCGACGTTGCTTTGCCAGTGGTTAAGGACTTTATCAAGAAAGTTCGTGAACGTGCCATTGGGCATGAAGTCATTGACACCCTCAATCCAGCTCAACAAATCATCAAGATTGTCAATGAAGAATTGACAGCAGTTCTTGGTTCAGATACTGCTGAGATTATCAAGTCTCCTAAGATTCCTACAATCATCATGATGGTCGGTTTGCAAGGGGCTGGTAAAACAACCTTCGCCGGAAAACTTGCTAACAAACTCAAAAAAGAAGAGGATGCTCGTCCTCTGATGATCGCGGCCGACATCTATCGTCCTGCAGCTATTGACCAGCTTAAAACACTAGGACAACAAATTGATGTTCCTGTCTTTGCTCTTGGAACTGAAGTTCCTGCAGTGGAGATTGTCCGCCAAGGTTTGGAGCAAGCTAAAGCCAACCATAACGACTATGTCTTGATTGATACGGCTGGTCGTTTACAAATCGACGAACTTCTCATGAATGAGCTCCGTGATGTCAAAGCTCTAGCTCAACCAAATGAAATTCTTCTTGTCATCGATGCCATGATTGGTCAAGAAGCTGCAAACGTTGCGCGAGAATTTAACGATCAATTAGAAGTTACTGGTGTCATCCTTACCAAGATTGACGGGGACACTCGTGGTGGTGCGGCCCTTTCCGTTCGTCATATCACTGGAAAACCAATCAAATTCACTGGTACTGGTGAAAAGATTACTGATATTGAAACCTTCCACCCTGACCGTATGGCCAGCCGTATTCTCGGTATGGGAGATATGCTGACTCTGATTGAGAAAGCTTCCCAAGAATACGATGAGCAAAAAGCCCTTGAAATGGCTGAAAAGATGAGGGAAAACACCTTTGATTTCAACGATTTCATCGATCAGTTGGATCAGGTGCAAAATATGGGGCCGATGGAAGATTTGCTCAAGATGATTCCTGGTATGGCCAACAATCCTGCCCTTCAAAATATGAAGGTGGATGAAAAACAAATTGCTCGCAAACGTGCCATCGTCTCATCTATGACTCCTGAAGAACGTGAAAATCCAGATTTGCTCACTCCAAGTCGTCGTCGTCGTATTGCAGCTGGTTCTGGTAATACCTTTATCGATGTCAACAAGTTCATCAAAGACTTTAACCAAGCTAAACAACTCATGCAAGGTGTCATGTCTGGTGACATGAACAAGATGATGAAGCAAATGGGCATCAACCCTAACAACCTTCCTAAAAATATGCCTGGTGGCATGGATATGTCAGCTCTTGAAGGAATGATGGGACAAGGTGGTATGCCGGATATGTCTGCTCTTGGAGGAGCCGGAATGCCTGATATGAGCCAGATGCTTGGTGGAGGTCTCAAGGGTAAAATCGGTGAATTTGCTATGAAGCAATCCATGAAACGCATGGCCAACAAAATGAAAAAAGCTAAGAAAAAACGCAAATAAAAAAGGACTCGTTTGAGTCCTTTTTTATTGTTCATTTCTAAGTTTCTCTAAAGTCTCTTTAAAGATAGTTGGAATATTTGAAGTAAATTCCAGCGCTTCACCAGTTCTTGGATGGGTAAATCCTAGCGTCTTGGCATGGAGAAATTGCCCATGTCCCTTTAGGGTTTTACGAGGACCATAAACCTCATCACCAGCGACAGGATGTCCGATATAAGCCATGTGCACACGTATTTGATGAGTTCGCCCTGTTTCCAGTTGCAACTCTAATAAAGAATAGTCACCAAAGCGTTCTAAAACTTGGAAACGTGTCACTGCTGGTTTTCCTTTAGCAGTCACAGCTTGTTTCTTGCGATCTTTTTCGCTACGACCAATCGGCGCCTCAATGACTCCACGGTCATTTGGAAGATTACCATGAACAATAGCCCAATATTTTCGAAGAGATTTCTTGTCTTTCAATTCTTGAGCAAGGGCCATGTGAGCTTCATCATTTTTAGCAATCATGAGAAGCCCAGATGTGTCCTTATCGATACGATGGACAATTCCTGGACGCAGCACACCATTGATTCCTGATAAGTCTTTGATATGATACATAAGAGCATTCACCAAGGTACCACTGGTATGTCCAGCACTTGGATGAACAACCATGCCTTGAGGCTTGTTGACTACTGCTACATCCTCATCTTGATAAATGATTTCCAAAGGAATATCTTCAGCTACATACTCCAAAACCTCTGGTTCGGGAATTTGATAGGTGATCATATCTCCTTCTTGGACCGTATACTTGGCTTTCTTAACCTGGCCGTTGACCAAGACTTGACCAGACTTGATTTGTTCATTAGCGAGACTGCGTGACAATTCTGTCAGGTCCGACAGGGCCTTGTCTAAGCGGAGCCCGCCTCTTTCAATTTTTATTTCCATTTACTTCCTCTTTAAGCATTGCAATCAATAACACAACGACCCCTACTGTCAGATAACTATCAGCCACATTGAAAATCGCAAAATTGACAAAGTCCAAGTGGAACATATCCACGACAAATCCTTGACTAATACGATCGATAAAGTTACCCAGACCACCTGCAATAATCAGAACCAATCCAAAGACTGTCCAGACAGAATCTTCTATATGCTTGTGCAAATACCAGATAGCCCCTGCCATAATTACTAGAGTAATCACCGCAAAAAACCACTGTTGATCTTGAAGCATAGAAAAAGCTGCCCCCCTATTTTGCAGATAGGTTAAACTAACTAGATTTGGGATCCATGATTTGATTTCACCCAGAGCAATATTCTGAACGACATAAGCCTTTACCAATTGATCTAATACAATCAAGGCTACTATAATCCCTGCTACTATTCCTCTTTTTTTCATGCTTTCCTCTTCTGATCAAAATACTCTTGCATAACCTCTACAAATAAAGTCCCTGCTTGACTCAAGTCTACTTCCTCACGTTTCACATAAACCATACGATTATTGAGATTATCATTTAGTGGAATAACGGTGATCCCGTTAACGCTATCGCTATCTAAGAATCCAGAACCAGTCGCATAAGCATTTGTTCTTTCAAGAATTCCATTTAAAGTAGCGCGATCTGTTACGTTAAACATCTGAGAGCTGGCACTTGTATCCACAAAGTTTTCTGAGTAATAGAGATATTCATCCTTTTCTTGCGTGAATCGAACTGTTGGTAAATCTGCCAAATCCTCCATAACCAACTCTTTTTTCTTGGCTAAGGGGTGTCCTTCACGAAGATAGATATGCGTCTGGAAAGGAATCAACTCAATCACTTCAAGGCCTAACTTTTCAACCCGTTGCATGATACCCTTTTGGTTTTGATTGTTAAGGTAAATAATCCCAATCTCACTATGACCTTGGGCTACTTCATCCAAAATCTGAACAGTTGTAGATTCAAAAATACGGAAATTTTTATAGTCTGGATACCGTTGAGAAAAAGTTGTGATAGTCGGTGGCAAGAAATCATAGTGCTGGCTGGCTATTGAAAACTCATCCTTTTCCTCTTCAGGATTGGCATACTGGTTCTGGAAAATATCAAATCCTTTAACCAACTCTTGGGCCTTTTCATAAAATTCCATTCCACGACGAGTAAGAAATGTACCCGAACTAGTTCTACGGAAAATCTTGAAACCTAGCTCTTTTTCCAAGTCTCTTACAGAAATAGATAGACTGGGTTGGCTAACGTACATTTTCTCAGCCGCTTCACGAAAAGTACCACTATTTGCAATAGCAACAACGTAGCGTAATTGTTGAATATTCATGATTTCTCCTTCGATTTCTATCTTATCATTATACCATAAATAAAGCCTATCCAACAAAGGAAAATCATGAGACAGTTACTTCTAAAAAAGGAAACAAAAAAACACCTTTAAAGCTAGACCCAAAATCCAACTAAAAAGGGGTGTTATCAAATGCGATTATTTAGCTGCTGCGTAAAGCTCGTCTACTTTGTTCCAGTTGATAACTGAGAAGAAAGCTTTGATGTAGTCAGGACGCACGTTGCGGTATTTCACGTAGTAGGCATGTTCCCAAACGTCCAAGCCCAAGATTGGTTTTTTACCTTCTGAGATTGGTGTATCTTGGTTTGCTGTTGAAGTCACTTCAAGTTTACCTTCTTTGTTAACAACCAACCATGCCCATCCAGAACCGAAACGAGTAGTTGCTGCTGCAGTAAATGCTGCTTGGAATTCTTCGAATGAACCAAAAGCTTCATCGATTGCTGCTGCAAGTTCTGCTGAAGGAGCTGTTTTTTCAGGGGTCATCAATTCCCAGAAAAGAGCATGGTTCAAGTGACCACCACCATTATTGATAAGCGCTTGACGAATATCTGCAGGGATAGATTCAACATCTGCAAGCAAAGCTTCAAGGTCTTCACCGATTTCAGGGTGTTTTTCAAGAGCTGCATTTGCGTTATTTACATATGCTTGGTGATGTTTGTCATGGTGTAAATGCATTGTTTCAGCATCAATATATGGTTCCAATGCATCGTAAGCGTATGGAAGATCTGGTAAGATAATAGCCATTTGTAATACCTCTTTTTCTTTCTATATAAAAATGATAACGCAAACAACCTTTTTTTCAAGTTATTTGCTCAATTTGACTGGCTCGCAATCTGCAATAAAGCTTTCTCAAACAAGTACCCTTTTTCGTAAACACCAGTCTTAATTTGATAATCTGCCTGGATGAGATAACGAATAGAATCCTGCAGGAATTTCAGGGACAATCCTCGCGTATCACGAAGAGCAAATTTGATTTGATAGGGATTCGGATTGCGACCAAGATAGTGCCCCAAACCGCTGACCATCTGTGATTCTGTCTGACCAGACTCTTGCAATATTTTTACCTGTGTATAGAGTCTAAACTGCCCCAGCATAATGGCAATCAGTTTAATCTCATCTTCACCCTGTAAGGTCAAATCTTTAACTAAATCTCGTGCCTGATCAATTTTCTTAGTTAATATTAATTGGGTCAAATCAAAAATATTATCCTGTAAAGTCTTTGGAATGGCTTCAACAATATCTTCTTCTGTTATCAAACCACTATCCTTATAAGACAGTAAGAAGAGCAGGTTTTTCTGAATTTCACTGAATTGAAAACTAGATTTGATAAGCAACTGTTCAAAGGAATTTCCATCAAAAGTAAGTCCCTGTTCCTGAGCCAACTTTTGAAAATAGGCTCGCAACTCTTGCTCTTTAGGTTCAAGAGCCTCAAATACTGTCGCATCACGCTTAAGTAATTTGACCAAACGTCTCTTGCTATCTAACTTGCCTTCAGCAAAGATTACTAATTTACTTGAGGGTACAGGATTTTCCAGATAGTCTTCAAAGGCCTTTAGCTCATCATCAGTTAGATAGCGTTTTTTAGCAGTTGTAATATCGAGAAAATGATCTAAAATAACAATTTTTTCATCCGCAAAGAAAGGAAGACTGACCAACTCTAGCTCCAAGCTTTTGTAGTCTACTTCTTTCATGTCAAAATAAGCAAAATTCAAATCTGCAGGATCATATCCGATTTGCTTTAGAACTTGTGCTTTCATGACGTCATACTGTCCTTGATCAGTTCCTGTAAACAGGGTCAAACTAGGAAGGTTCGCTAAGGATAGCTTTCGACTTTCTTCTATGGCTAGCATTTATTCTCCTTTCTTTTTAATTTAGTTTCTTTTTAATCCATATAATTCAATTTTCCACGGAAATCCTCTAGGCTTTGGTATCCTTTTTCCGTCATAATTTCTTTGAGTTCCTTTGTAATACGTTCAAAAGCACCTACACCTTCTTTATGAAGAGTAGTTCCTACTTGTACCATGCTGGCACCACATAGGATATGTTCAAAGGCATCACGCCCCGTTAATACTCCACCAGTTCCGATGATTTGAATTTGAGGATTTAAGCGTTGATAAAAGGCATGGACATTGGCAAGAGCAGTTGGTTTAATGTATTCTCCACCAATTCCACCAAAGCCGTTCTTAGGACGAATCACGACAGACTCATCTTCTATATAAAGACCATTTCCAATAGAGTTGACACAGTTGACGAATTTGAGTGGATATTTGTTGAAAATTTCTGCTGCCTGGTCAAAGTGAACAATATCAAAATAAGGTGGAAGCTTAATTCCAAGAGGTTTTGTAAAGTAGGCAAAGACTTCTGACAAGATACGGTCTGTTGTTTCAAAATCATAGGCAATCTGAGGCTTACCTGGAACATTTGGGCATGAGAGATTGAGTTCGGTTAAACCACGAAAATCACTTTCTTGAACCTTCCTCAAGATGGTATGAGTTTCCTCTGGAGACATCCCAACTAAAGAGAGAAAGAAGGTACGATTTGGTTCCTTTTCTTGCAATTCCAAAAGGTAGTTCAAGTAATAGTCTAAACCATTATTTGGGAGCCCCATAGAGTTAATAGAACCAAGTGGAACATCTTGATAGCGTGGTTCAGGATTTCCCTGACGAAATTCCAAGGTTGCAGTCTTGGTGACAAAGGTTCCTGCTGCTGAATTTTTGACACCTTCCAATTCCTCAATTGTCATACAAGCAACACCTGCCGCATTCATCAAGCAATTATCAAACTCAAAACCAGCAATCTGTGTTTTCGTTGATACCATGATTCTATTCCTCCAAAATCCATTATTTCTTTATTATTATACCATACTTTGGCAGGAGCCTTTTAATAAAACTAACCCTATAAAAAGGTTTCTAATTCAACTAATAAAACTAGCTTATTCAAATTGAAAGAATTTTTAGAAAATTTATGTTTTTTCTTTACACTGAAAATTTTTTCTGCTATAATGTCTCATGTAATAAAATATGACAACAAAAAAAGGAGAACGATATGACATCTGCTAAAGAATATATCCAAAGCGTGTTTGAAACTGTAAAAGCTCGTAACGGGCATGAGGCTGAATTTCTCCAGGCGGTTGAAGAATTCTTCAGCACTTTGGAACCTGTCTTTGAAAAACACCCTGAGTATATTGAAGAAAACATCTTGGCACGTATCACTGAACCTGAGCGCGTAATTTCTTTCCGTGTTCCTTGGGTTGACCGTGATGGAAAAGTTCAAGTTAACCGTGGTTACCGTGTTCAATTTAACTCTGCTGTTGGACCATATAAAGGCGGACTTCGTTTCCACCCAACTGTAAACCAAGGGATCTTGAAATTCCTCGGCTTCGAACAAATCTTTAAAAACGTTTTGACTGGACTTCCAATCGGTGGAGGTAAAGGTGGATCCGACTTCGATCCTAAAGGCAAAACTGATGCTGAAGTGATGCGCTTCTGCCAAAGCTTCATGACTGAATTGCAAAAATACATCGGACCATCTCTTGACGTACCTGCTGGTGATATCGGTGTCGGTGGACGTGAAATTGGTTACCTTTACGGACAATACAAACGCCTCAACCAATTTGATGCTGGTGTCTTGACTGGTAAACCTCTTGGATTTGGTGGTAGCCTGATTCGTCCAGAAGCAACTGGTTACGGTTTGGTTTACTACACTGAAGAAATGCTTAAAGCTAACGGAAACAGCTTTGCTGGTAAGAAAGTGGTGATTTCAGGTTCTGGTAACGTAGCTCAATACGCGCTTCAAAAAGCAACTGAACTTGGTGCTACAGTTATTTCTGTATCTGACTCAAATGGTTATGTCATTGATGAAAATGGTATCGACTTCGACCTTTTGTCAGACGTTAAAAACAACCGTCGTGCTCGTTTAACTGAGTACGCTGCAGAAAAACCTACTGCTACTTATTATGAAGGTTCTGTATGGACTTACACTGGTAACTACGATATCGCTCTTCCATGTGCGACTCAAAACGAGATCAACGGTGAAGCTGCGAAACGCTTGGTTGCTCAAGGTGTTATCTGTGTGTCTGAAGGTGCTAACATGCCTAGCGACCTTGAAGCTATCAAAGTCTACAAAGAAAACGGAATCCTTTATGGACCTGCCAAAGCTGCTAATGCTGGTGGGGTAGCTGTATCTGCTCTTGAAATGAGCCAAAACAGCCTTCGCCTTTCATGGACACGTGAAGAAGTTGACGGTCGCTTGAAAGATATTATGACTAACATCTTCAACACAGCTAAAACAACTGCAGAAACATACGGTCTTGGTACTGACTACCTTGCAGGTGCAAATATTGCAGCCTTTGAAAACGTAGCAAATGCTATGATTGCCCAAGGTATTGTTTAAAAATAAAGATCATTATCAAAAAAGCAACAACTTATTAAGTTGTTGCTTTTTATCATATTCAAATAAAGTATATCAAACTCTTATTAAGAAACGATAAATGTTTCACCACAGTTTTCACAAGTTAAGTTAGTTCCAATTACTCCATCTGTTGATGTATGACAATTAGGACAGTAGGCCCGTTTTGCTGACAATCTATAAGATAATTGATCTTGTAATACTTTTCCCTTTGTTTCTATAACATCTTCTTCAAGTTCTTCAAATTCAAGAACTGTCATCAAACTTTTATTATATTGTTTCATCCTTGGTTGTATTAAAAATAAAATAAATGATATGACAATAAATAAGAAAAATAATATGAATAAAATTGTAACTATCAAAAGCCACATAAAGTAGAAATCGTGAAGTAATCCTTCTTTTTTTCCTAATAACCATCTTATTTCCTTATCTATGGACTGATAAAATTTCAATCCCGAAACAATACAAATGAAAGATACTAGCGGATAAACAAATTTTGATATCATTAAACGATAGCGTCTCATTTATACTTCCTTTCTAGATAACCATGCACCACAATAATCACATGATTTACCCTGACCTAAGTCAAGCAAATTCTCCCCACTGCATGATGGACAAATAACAGGATAGGTGTTTTTATGAATCTTATGCTTTTCAAATAAGGTGAATAATGCTTGTATCTGTTTTTGTGTCTTAATTTCCTCTTCTCTCTTTGATTCTCGGTAAGTTAGGATCAATATCACAATCAAATTAAGCAAATACCAAGGAATTAAAAGAAATAAAAATCGGATAGACCATTCCCTGGATTTTACTTGTTCAAAAAGTGATGAAAAAGTAATTAAAACAAGCATTTGAAGTAGATTCTTTTGTTTCAACTTTTTCAAGGAAAAGGAATCTTTAATTGTTTTTCGGAATAAGAATAAAATAATTAAGGCAATAACGACATAAGAAATATTTTGGAATGCTAAAAACACTAAACTTATAACAATAGGAATCCCGATAACCTTCCCCAAGAGTATAAAATCAAGATTTTTTAAAATAACATTAGTTGGTTCATCTTCGAGAGCAAAGATAGCTAGTGATAGAACTACAAAACAGAGTATTACTATATTTGAAATTAACCAATGAAAGACTTCTTTCCAATTATTCTTAATATACTGTTTCACCTATCTTCTCCTCTAGTTGCTATATATTCTCTATAAAGAGCTTTCCCATTATATATCTCATCCAAAGCTTTGACTTTAATTTTTATATTTTCTAAAACACCAAAGCTATAAAATGCAAAGGAAGACAAAAAGAAACCTGATAAAGAAAAAATAATAGGTGTCACTATTGAGAAAATCGGCTTACCATATCCTAGAAATAGAGTTGCAATCAATAGTGAAATAAAAAATGTTGCACTTGTTAATCCCATAAAAAGTATACTTAATAAACGAAATACTTGATACATTCACAATATCCTCCTATAATAAATTTCCTAACTGTTTAACTGTCTAGTTTTTCTAATTTTCCTTCTACATTGATACAATTTCATAAATTTAATGTTCAAACAAAGAATACATATGTATCAGTATAAAAAATGGGAACTCTGAAAGAAACAGAACTCCCAAAATAAGCTAATGATTGGGATTAGAAACATGATAGAATCAAAATATTATAAAGATTTTTAAGACATATGTATATTTCATCCCACATTTTATTTTAAAATTTAAACTTTATCTAGGTTGACCGCAATTAGAACAAAACTTAGCTTCTTCAGAAAATTCAGCCCCACACTGACTACAGAACTTAGCTAAAGCATCCTCTTTACTTGAATCGAATTGATTCTGTTCGGAACTATTATTAGCTTGGTTAAGTCCTTCGATATTTCCTACAAGGTTGTTAAGTTTAGCTCCTATTCCAAGACCCATAGCAACTTCCATACCTACACCCATTAGTTTTCCATCAGAATTTTCATTTTTCGCTGCTTCTTCTAGAATATCAAATTTTCGCTCCTCCTGATAGTTATATCCTTCGATATCTCGACTTGTAGTCTTAATTTTAGCATCTACAATTTGTTTATGGAATTTGAAAATATCTTTATATCCCTGACATCCTTGATTAACTTTTAGAGATTCAATATTAAATTCTTCAATACGAATACCATACTTATCGAACTGATTCTCTAAAATCTTAGATAGTTCAGAACCAATTTCATTGCTGTGCATTTCAATATCAATAACAGCAATCTGATTACTATAGACAACTTTTGAAATAGCTGAACTAATTAGTCCAATGGTAGCTTGCCTAAAGCGTTTTTGAAAAATATCTACTGTAATAAGATCAGGCTGACTTGGCATAAATTCCAATAAAAATGCTTCCAAGTTTACAATTCGAGGAACAAAATTTCCATGTAATTTCAATTCGACAGGAATATCAGTCTCTGGATCTCGTACTAAAATAGCTGAAGGAGTTCCCCAACCAATGGGTTGTAAATCATACAAATTTACGAACCATAGATTTGATGAATTCTGTAAAACACCACCACTGACAAAGGTTTTAAATTCATCCAATAACTGTGTATCAGAGATTTCAATCTTATGCTTTCCTGCATTAAATCTAGCTAATTCTTTCCCATTTGAAAATAATATTGCACATTGTCCAGGGTTAACAATTAATGTTGAACCAGATTTAATATCCGTTTTAGGATGTCTCCAAGCAAGTATATTTCTGGTATTTTCTCCTTCGTACCGAATAACATCAAACATTTTTAAAGCCATGGTTTCTCCTTTTATAGTTTCCAAAAATTATAATCAATCAAATCTTATTTTCTTACTTATACTTATATTTATATTATATAATCTCGTTATTAAAAAGGCAACTCAAATTATTAAAGGTTATATCAAGCAAATTGAGACTTAATATGAGCTTTATATGTAAAAATACCTATCCAAATGGATAGGTATTTTTAATTACAACTTACCTGCTACTGCATCCAACAATTCTTGGATTTTCGCTTGGTTGCTTCCTCCTGCCATGGCCATATCTGGTTTACCACCACCACGTCCATCGACGATTGGAGCCAATTCTTTGATGACATTACCTGCGTGCACATCTTTTGTCTTGCTGGCTACAAGGACATTAACTTTGTCACCGATTGCTGCGACAAGAACAAGGACGTCTGAGTAGTCTTTTTGCTTCCAGTTATCTGCAAAGGTACGAAGGGCACCTGCATCTGATACAGAAACTTGGCTAGCAATGTAACGGTGTCCGTTTGCTTCTTGAACATTCTTGAAAACATCACCTGCCACTGCTGCTGCTGCTTTTTCCTTCAATTCAGCATTTTCTTTTTGCAATTGACGGAGTTGTTCTTGAAGTCCTTCAACCTTGTGAGGTACTTCTTTGAGTTGAGGAGCTTTCAAGGTTGCTGCGACGGCTTTCAGTGCATCTTCTTGTTCACGGTAGGCTTCGAAGGCTTCTTTACCAGTCACTGCCAAGATACGACGAGTTCCTGAGCCGATCCCTTCTTCCTTGACAATCTTGAAGAGACCGATTTCAGAAGTGTTACCTACGTGAGTACCACCACAGAGTTCAACTGAGTAGTCACCAATCGTTACAACACGGACTTCCTTACCATATTTCTCACCAAAGAGGGCCATCGCTCCCATTTCTTTAGCTGTATCAATATCAGTCTCAACAGTCTCCACTGCGATGGCTTCCCAGATCTTCTCATTGACTTGTTGCTCAATAGCACGCAATTCTTCTGGAGTTACGGCTTGGAAATGGGTAAAGTCAAAGCGAAGGAATTCTACTTCGTTGAGTGAACCTGCTTGAGTTGCATGGTGGCCAAGGATATTGTGAAGAGCCGCATGGAGCAAGTGAGTAGCTGTGTGGTTCTTCATGACACGGTGACGACGATTCGTATCAATTGCCAAGGTGTATTCTTTGTTCAAAGTAAGTGGTGCAAGAACTTCAACAGTATGGAGTGCTTGTCCATTTGGTGCTTTTTGAACGTCTGTCACAGTCGCTATGACATTACCTGCCGCATCCAAGATTTGACCATGGTCAGCTACCTGTCCACCCATTTCAGCATAGAATGGTGTTTCTGCAAAGATCAGTGAGGCAGTTCCTTCAGCTACAGCTTCTACTTCTGCATTGTCCGCTACGATAGCCACCAACTTAGAAGGCAATTGGCTAGCATTGTAGTTGAAGACACTCTCAACTGTAATGTTTTGAAGGGTTTCATTTTGCATCCCCATAGATCCGCCTTTGACAGCAGATGCACGCGCACGTTCTTGCTGCTCTTTCATGGCTGCTTCAAAGCCTTCACGGTCTACAGTCATTCCTGCTTCTTCAGCGATTTCTTCTGTCAGCTCTACTGGGAATCCATAAGTATCGTACAATTTGAAGACATCCTGACCAGCGATAACCGTTTGGCCTTTTTCTTTCAAGTCTGCTACGATAGTTTCTGCAAAGTGTTGACCTGAGTGAAGAGTGCGGGCAAATGACTCTTCCTCGCTCTTGACAATTTTTTCGATAAAGTCACGTTTTTCGAGCACTTCTGGGTAGTAGCTTTCCATGATCTTACCAACAGTTGGAACGAGTTTGTAAAGGAAAGGCTCATTGATACCCAATTTTTGACCATGCATAGAGGCACGACGGAGCAAACGACGAAGGACATAACCACGGCCTTCATTTCCAGGGAGAGCACCATCGCCAATAGCAAATGAAAGAGAACGGATGTGGTCAGCGATGACCTTGAAGCTCATGTTGTCGCCATCTTGGTCATAAACCTTACCAGATAACTTCTCAACTTCGCGGATAATAGGCATAAATAGGTCTGTTTCAAAGTTGGTCTTAGCGCCTTGGATAACGGCTACCAAACGCTCCAAACCAGCGCCCGTATCAATGTTCTTGTGTGGCAATTCCTTGTATTCGCTACGAGGTACAGCTGGATCTGCATTAAATTGTGACAAAACGATGTTCCAGATCTCGATATAACGATCGTTTTCGATATCTTCTGCGAGAAGTCGAATACCGATATTTTCTGGGTCAAATGCTTCACCACGGTCGAAGAAGATTTCTGTATCTGGTCCAGAAGGTCCGGCACCGATTTCCCAGAAGTTGTCTTCGATTGGGATCAAATGACTTGGATCTACTCCCACTTCAATCCAGCGGTTGTAAGAATCCGTATCAGCTGGGTAGTAAGTCATGTAAAGTTTTTCAGCTGGGAAGTCAAACCATTCAGGGCTTGTCAAAAGCTCATAAGCCCAAGTAATGGCTTCGTCACGGAAGTAATCACCGATAGAGAAGTTCCCCAACATTTCAAACATGGTATGGTGACGCGCAGTTTTCCCTACGTTTTCGATATCGTTGGTACGGATGGCTTTTTGCGCATTGGTAATCCGTGGGTTTTCAGGAATAATGGTTCCATCAAAGTATTTCTTAAGGGTAGCAACCCCTGAGTTGATCCACAAAAGTGTTGGGTCGTTGACGGGAACCAAGCTAACTGATGGTTCTACAGAGTGGCCTTTACTGGCCCAGAAATCAAGCCACATTTGGCGGACTTGTGCACTAGATAATTGTTTCATTTGTATCTCCTTTTTTAATCTGATTGGCTTTCTAGCATCTCTACATAGTCGATAGCGACACAGAGGGAAATGACTAGGTCTGCATAAGATTCGTCGTAGACGGTCACGGTATAAGTCGAGGTTAAATGGAACAGTTCCTTAGCAATCTCCGCAATTACTTGGTCACGATCGTCCAGCAATTTAAAATTCAAATCCCAGACATTTCCTTCGATACGAAGACCGAGATTGTCAAATTCATACTTATCTCTAAAGAACGTCAACTTCTTCCGGATATAAAAACTATCGCCGTTACTCAGTTGAATTTCAAAACGAGGTAGGAAAGTTAAGACTTCCTTACTAATCTCACTGACCTGTTCACCAGCAACATCATAGATGGTAAAAGTTTTAGGAATCTTAAAAAATGAACCTTCAACCTGATAGGCGACATTGCCCAACTCATCCTTGATATCAAAACGTTCACCACCTAGGCGAAATTTCTGTTTGACAAGAAATGTTCTCATAAACACCTCCAAAAATAAAAGACAAATCCATATCACGAAGGGCGAAAAACCGCGGTACCACCTTCATTCAATGAACTTGTCATTCTTTCGTTCTTATGCAATTGTTAGATTGAGTAGCATGATTTTCTATCTTAGATGGCTCGCAGCACCGCCATTTCTCTGGTCTAAGATGGAGAGAAAATCAATTCTCAACTCTCTTATTATAACGTTTTTTTAAGCTTGCGTCAACTGGAAATAATCCTCATTTAAATAACCAACTCCCTATATCCCTGATGACTTTTTCAGGATATATTTTTTCTTACTGCTATCACTCTTTTTATCCCAACTTTTATCCCACATTTTCGAATTGCTAAAGATAGCTACGAAAATATTTGCAAATATAAAGAACCCTATCACCAAATGTATGGAATCAGTTGTTAGATATTGCCGATCCAAGCCATCCTTTAAATGGAATAGTATAATTGTTTGGTCAACAATCAAAAAGGTTGGCCAGTAACTTTTTTTGAAAAAAGTAGACATTTTCATGATTTGTTACCGCTTTCTATTATGATAAGATTAGTATACTACTAGGAAATAAAATAAGCAAATAGGATAGTAAAAATAAACAGTTATACAAATTACGATCTATTCAAAAAACGAACCAGATTTACTGATTCGTTTTTATTTTATATACTTCTACTTCCGATACATCTTAAATTGTAGGAAGAGGTCACTGTAGATTCCTGTCCATTGATGGTCAAACTTCTCATAAACTTCGAGGTGTTTCATTGTATCTGCATCTGGATAGAAGGACTTGTCCTCTTTTGTCTCCTCTGGGAGCATTTCCTTAGCAGCATTGTTTGGTGTTGAATAGCCGACATACTCTGCATTCTTAAGAGCATTTTCAGGCTTCAACATGAAGTTGATGAAGGCATAGGCTGCATCTTGGTTCTTGACAGTTTTAGGAATAACCATGTTATCAAACCAGAGGTTGCTTGCTTCTGTCGGTACAACATATTTGAGATTAGGATTCTTTTCCAACATCTGACTGGCTTCTCCTGAGAAAGTCACACCGATAGCAGCATTGTTCTGAATCATGTAACCCTTCATCTCATCGGCTACAATTGCCTTGATATTAGGAGTTAGCTCATACAGTTTATCAACCGTTTGTGACAGTTGTTGAGGATCTTTTGAGTTGAGGCTATAGCCTAGTGAGTTAAGACCTAACCCAAGTACTTCACGCGCCCCATCAAAGAGCATAATCGAATCCTTGTATTCTGGTTTCCAGAGGTCGTCCCAATGTTCAGGCGCTTCTTCCACCATGGTTTCGTTGTAGACAATTCCCAAAGTTCCCCAGAAGTATGGGATAGAGTACTGATTGTTTGGGTCAAAGGACTGGTTGAGAAATTCTGGACCAATATTCTCAATTCCCTCAATCTTACTATAATCTAATGGAACCAAGAGGTCTTCGTCCTTCATCTTATTAATCATGTACTCACTTGGGATGGCAATATCATAGGTTGTCCCACCCTGCTTGATTTTCGTGTACATGGCTTCGTTGGAGTCAAAGGTTTCGTACTGGACTTGAATCCCTGTTTCTTCTGTAAATTTTTCTAGAAGTTCTGGATCGATATAATCTCCCCAGTTGTAGATAACCAGTTTTTGACTATCACGGCTATTGATTTTACTATCAAGATGGTAAGAAATTCCCCATAAGACAAGGATAATGGCTAAAATTCCTGCTAAAAATGAATAGAGTCGTTTCATGCTTGTTCCTCCTTCTCACGTGAAATGAAGTAATATCCGACAACTAGGATAATACTAAAGAGAAAGACCAAGGCTGAAAGAGCATTAATTTCTAGCGAAATTCCCTTACGAGCCCGAGAGTAAATCTCGACTGAGAGGGTTGAAAATCCATTCCCCGTTACAAAGAAGGTCACAGCAAAGTCATCTAAGGAATAGGTGAAAGCCATAAAGTAACCTGCGATGATAGAAGGCGTTAGGTAAGGGAGCATAATTTCCTTAAACATCTGGAACTGACTAGCTCCAAGGTCATAGGCCGCATGAATCATATCCCCATTCATCTCTTTCAATCGTGGCAAGACCATAAGCACTACGATAGGAATCGAGAAGGCTACGTGACTGGACAACACTGTCAGAAAACCAAGAGAGAACTTGAGCTGAGTAAAGAGAATCAAGAAGCTGGCACCAATCATAACATCGGGTGCAACCATCAAAATGTTATTGAGAGATAGAAAGGCTTCTTGGTATTTTTTGCGTGATTGGTAGATGTAGATAGCTCCAAAAGTACCAATCACTGTCGCAATTAAGGCTGACAAAAAGGCTAGTAAAAATGTCTGTACCAGGATCAGCATGAGTCTTCCATCGCTAAACATAGCATGGAAATGAGCTAAACTAAAACCTGTAAAACTATTCATATCGTCCCCAGCATTGAAGGCATAACCAATCAAGTAGAAGATTGGCAGATAGAGGACGATAAAGACGAAGGCTAGGTATAGATTCGATAATTTTTTCATCGTTCTCTCCTTTCCTTGGTCACCCACATGGTGATGAACATAGTCAGGATAAGGATCACCCCGATGGTAGAACCCATACCGTAGTTGTCATTGGTTAGAAAGTTCTGCTCAATAGCCGTTCCCAGCGTGATAACGCGGTTCCCTCCAATCAAACGTGTCAACATGAAGAGACTCAAGCTGGGGATAAAGACAGACTGAACCCCACTTCTCACTCCATTCATCGATAGAGGGAAGATAATATGGCGGAAAGTTTCCCACTTGGTCGCACCGAGGTCGTAGCTGGCATTGATGAGATTGTTATCCATGTCATCCAAGACATTGAAAATCGGTAAAATCATAAAGGGAAGCTCGATGTAGCTTGCGACAAAGATAAAGGAGAAATCTGTAAAGAGCAACTGCTGAGAACCGATTCCGATAAATTCGAGGAATTGATTAATAGAGCCATTTTGACCAAAAATTCCGATAAAGGCATAAGCCTTGAGCAGTAGGTTGATCCAAGTTGGTAAGATGATCAGCATGAGCCAGAGTTGACGGTGTTTGAGACGAGTCAAAAAGAGGGCTGTTGGATAGCTAATCAAGAGTGTCACTAGAGTCACAATCCCTGCATAAAGAACAGAGTTGAAGCTCATTTTGAGATAGGTTAAGTTTTGTGACGCAAAATAGGATTTATAGTTTTCTAAACTAAACTGGCCTTCGATGTTGAAAAATGATTGTCCAAAAATCAAGACCAGGGGTGCCAATACAAAGAGTGCAATCCAAAGCATGTAGGGCACTACAAAGAGTTTAGAGGTTGTTTTCTTCATCTCTCTCCTCCTCGATAGCGTTAATCAAACCTGCTTCTTGCTCTTCGATTTCTACGTATTCTTCGATACGAGCATCGAACTCTTCTTCTGTTTCATTGAGACGCATGATGTGGATGTCTTCTGGTTCAAAGTCCAGACCGATTTCCTCACCAACGATGGCCTTACGAGTCGAGTGAATCATCCATTCATTGCCAAGCTCGTCATAGGCGATAATCTCATAGTGAACTCCACGGAAGAGCTGCGTATCAACCTTAACTTGAAGTTTCCCTTCTTCAGGAAGAGTGATGCGCAAGTCCTCTGGACGAATCACGACTTCGACTGGTTCATTTGGCTTCATACCACCATCGACCGCTTCAAATCGTTTGCCATTGAACTCGACCAAGTAGTCCTCAATCATAATCCCTGGCAAGATATTTGATTCACCAATAAAAGTGGCAACAAAGTGATTGATTGGTTCATCGTAGATGTCCACCGGTGTTCCTGATTGGACGATTTCACCGTCATTCATGACGAAAATCCAGTCGCTCATGGCAAGAGCTTCTTCCTGATCATGGGTAACAAAGACAAATGTTATGCCCAAGCGTTGTTGCAGTTCACGGAGTTCGTACTGCATGTCTGTCCGCAACTTTAAGTCAAGTGCTGACAAAGGCTCATCCAAGAGTACCACTCGAGGCTGGTTGATAATCGCACGCGCAATAGCTACACGCTGACGTTGTCCTCCAGATAACCTACGGATAGAACGTTTTTCATATCCTTCAAGCTGTACCATCTTGAGAACTTCTAAGACACGTTTTTCGATTTCTTTTTTATCAACCTTTCGCAATCGCAATGGAAAGGCAACATTTTCAAAGACATTCATGTGCGGGAACAAGGCGTAAGATTGGAAGACTGTGTGAACATCGCGCTTATTGGTAGGGATATCATTGATTCTTACGCCATCCAGCAAAATATCACCAGTCGTTGCGTCTAGCAAGCCCGCGATAATATTGAGAATGGTTGATTTTCCTGAACCAGAAGCTCCTAGCAGTGTATAAAATTTTCCTTCTTCCAACTCAAAGTTAATATCCTTGAGAACCTTAGTGTCACTATCTTCAAAAACTTTAGAAACGTTTCTGAATTCGATAATTGGTTTTTTCAATTCCTCTAAATTCCTTTTTCTTCGTAAATTAACAGATTGGGACCTTGTAAAATGCTAGCAATGACTGTAAGGAATTGACCCAAACCATATCTAGCGATAAAATCCCAATCTTTGTATAATGTGTAATAATAATGTTATTCGTGTTCACCCAAGATACGAACTTCTCGCTCTAGGGTAACACCTGATTGTTCTTTAACTTTTTCGATAACAGACTCAATTAAGTCTTCATAGTCTCTTGCTGTTCCATCGGCTACATTAATCATAAAGCCTGCATGCTTTTCTGAGACTTCGACACCACCGATACGGTAGCCCTTCAAACCAGCTTCTGAAATCAATTGCCCTGCAAAATGCCCAACTGGACGTTTAAAGACAGAACCACATGATGGATATTCCAAAGGTTGCTTAAGTTCACGCAAATGAGTTAAGCGATCCATTTCTTGATTAATAGTCTCATAATTCCCTGGAGATAGTGCAAATTTAGCTGATAAGACTACTGCTCCAGAATCTTGAATAGCTGAATGACGGTAACCAAAGGCTAAGTCCTTGGCTGATAAAGTCTCGATTTCTCCATCCTTGGTCAATACTTTGCAAGACTGCAAAATATGAGCAATCTCACCTCCATAAGCACCAGCGTTCATAAAGACAGCTCCCCCGACGCTTCCTGGAATTCCACAGGCAAACTCAAATCCTGTCAAACTATGGCGGAGAGCGATTCGAGTGGTCTCAATCAAGTTAGCTCCCGCTTCTGCTTCAATCGTATAACCATCAACAGAGACATTATTAAGCTTGTCACACATAATGACAAAGCCACGAATTCCGCCTTCTCGGACGATAATATTACTGGCATTTCCAAGAACAATCCATGGGATATTTTCTTGATTAGCGAACTTAACCACATGGGCCATCTCATAATGATTGCGAGGAAAAGCTAAGTAATCTACCTTCCCTCCGACTTTGGTATAGGTATAAGTTTTCAATGGCTCATCGAATCGAATATCAATTCCTTCTAGGTTTTCTTTTAATTTTTCTAATACAGTCATCTTTCTTATCCTTTTATAAAATTCATTCCATTATACCATTTTTAGCGATTTTTTTCGACGATTTGAAAAAGCTTTTTTATTCACACAAGTAAAAAAGAGGTCAGACCTCTTTTTTATGATTATTTTTTATACAAGATAGTTTTTGTAAAGTATACAAATAGAACAACTTCCACTGCTAACAATCCTTCAACAAGAAGCGGATTTGAAATCCAACCAACCTGAGATAGACTCGGAGCCAGATCAAATAGGGCATGTAGACCATAGGCAGCTACTAGGTAAATCCAATTCTTTTGACGAACTGCTTGATAAACCCAGAAAGAGAGACCAATTTGCATAACAAGAGCAAGCACACGCTCAACACCGAGTAAATAAACCTGCCATCCAGATAGAGATTGTACTGTTTCAAGTGTATTTTTGGGAAGGAGATTTGCCAAATCTGGATTTGAAGACTCTAATAACGAAAAGAGAATCAAAAGACTAATCAAGCTTCCCATTCCGAGGTAGAGCAATTCCAAGCCACCATGACCAAGTCCATAGGCGAGGGCATCCGAATCTTCCAAAGCTCTCTTCTTCTCCAACCATTTAAAGAAGACAAGTCGAGCCGTTTCTTCAAACAAAGCAGCCATACAGACCCCGTAAATCACATAGAGAAGGGGATTTTCCGTCATGAGAGGAACTGTCCCATCCTTTTGTGGATGAAGAACCAAGAGATGAACGATTTTCTCTAAGACCTGAGATGAGACAAAAAATGCAACTGCCCCAAGTCCTAAAACTGAAAGGTTAATCTTGTACTTCTTTTTTGAGAACCAAATGGCAGCTATGAGAAATACAAATAAAGCTAGCATTGTGATTATGACATGAATTTTCATACTTATCTCCTTTTATTCTATTCTGCCTGATCGATATCTTTTTTCATCTCTTCAACGTTAAACTTAGCAAAGAGGTACTGACGATCCTGAACAGGAAAACGTTGATCCAACTGATCAACCGCTCCAACTTCTACGATCCCTTCTTTGATGACAAAGTCCATGACGTGACCACCGAAGGTTCGATCATCTGAGATAAAGTGTAAATGGTAACCGGCAACACTAACACCATGGAAAATCTCAGGTGTCCAGAAACCTACAATAGTTCCTGATACATTATCGCAACTATACTCAGGCTGATGAGTTGCAACTTCAGCAAACTTCGTTTCGCTTGTCGATTTTGGAATCATGCGAACATGCATGTGTTTAAAATCACCATGAATCTTAATCGAACGGAAAAGATTTTCTCCATCATAGTAGGATTCAATACGTTTTTCTAGTTCCTTATCAGTCATTTCAAAACGCTGGCGGAAAATAACTTCTGCCTGGTGGGGTACAACTGCTGCATAGGGAATCAGCGCGTCTGGTGAAACTTCAACGATTTCAGGCTTCTCACCCGAACCCTTAGCTTGATAGGCTTTACCATCTAAGACAATTAGCTCCCCATCAATAGAGTCCAAGGTTCCTAGCCCTAAATCTCCATGTTCAAGTAACTCACCAACTGTCATAGTCCCGCCGTAAAGTCCTGCCATCAAAGCTCCCAAAGTATTGTATTGGAATAATTTAACTGGTTCTTGCACCTTTATCATCTCACTCTTCTTTGAAAATTTACTTACTAAGTATATCACATTTCTTCTTAGAATTGAATGCTAGACCACCTTTTAACATTGTCAAACTTCCAAAAAAAAGGTACAATGTAACAAAATCAAGAGAGGCCTGGAATGAAGCAAGAAAGCAAGTACGAACAAGTTGTACACTATCTAAAAGAAGAGATTGAATCAGGAAAACTTCAAACAGGAAGTCGTCTACCTTCTATCCGAAAACTCAGTCAAGACTTCCACTGCAGTAAAGATACTGTGCAACGTGCACTTTTGGAACTCCGATACGAGAAATACATTTACTCCAAACCTCAAAGTGGCTATTATGTTTTAGAACAACAAGCTAGCCACGAAGACCTCGTTATCTCGGTCAATGACGAACATGTGGCTGCCTATGATGATTTTCGTCTTTGTGTCAATGAAAGCTTGATCGGTCGAGAAAATTATCTCTACAACTACTATGAACACCAAGAGGGTTTAGAAGAATTACGAAAGTCTGTTCAGAAACTACTGTTTGACCAAGCTATCTATAGTAAACCCGATCAATTAGTCATGACAACTGGAACCCAGCAAGCACTGTTTATTCTTTCTCAAATTGACTTTCCAGGTAAGGGCCAAGAAATACTGGTCGAACAACCAACCTATCACCGAATGAACCAGCTTCTGCTAGCTCAAAATATCCCCTATCAAACCATTGAACGTCGGGTGGATGGCATTGACCTGAAAGAACTTGAGAAACATTTTAAAAGTGGTAACATTAAATTTTTCTACACCATTCCTCGATTCCACTATCCTCTGGGTCATTCATATTCTGAAGAGGAGAAACGTGCTATCCTTGATCTAGCAGCCAAATATCAAATTTATATCGTTGAAGATGATTATCTGGGAGATCTAGATCCTAAAATGGGACAAACCTTTCATTATTTGGACCAAAATGATTTGGTCATCTACATCAAGTCTTTTTCAACAAGTATTTTCCCCGCACTTCGAATCACTGCTCTCATACTTCCAAATGTTATGAAAGATGCTTTTGTCTCTTATAAAAACATTCTGGACTATGATAACAACCTCATTATGCAAAAGGCTTTATCACTCTATATTGATAGTCAACTATTTGAAAAAAATAGAGTAGCAAGATTGGCACTACAAGAGAAAAGTCAAGACTTCATTCATAAGCTATTAAAATCTTATCCCCTTTCCCTACCAAACTATCCTCTCCATGATGGACTTTTGCTTGATCTCAGGAACTATCCTAAGATTGCAAGCCTCAAACATAGCTCTTTAAATCTAGACTTTTTCGAATCGTCCTACATTGAGACTTGCCCTTATCAATTTGCTAAGGTTCCTTTAGAAAATCTTGAAACAACATTAAATTACTTAAAAACAGAGAGTGGGACAGAAATCGGTAATTCGTTAGAATTCGATTTCGTCGTCCCACCTCCGCACAGTTGAGTAAGGCTGTAAAAGCTGATGAAATCAGCGTAGTAGAGCCCACTCAACTACTGCGTCTTGCTTGATAATCCAATGACAATTGAGAGGCTAGGACTTTTGTCCCAGCCTCTGTTTTTTTATTGTTCTACTTCTGTTAATTTAGCGGCTTTTTCAAGATATGTTTGATAAGTACCGTCATCTTTTAGTTTTTGAATAACCTTATCAACTACTTCCTTCAAATCTGAGTTGCCTTTCTTGATAGCAACTGCATTTTCTTCGCCTTCTTTCATAGTTAAGCTTACTGTTGCGACAGCCAAGTCAGCATTTTTTGTTGCATAGCTGAGTGCTACTGGCTCGTCCATATGAACAGCATCAACCTTACCTGATTGAAGTTCATTAACAGCTTCACCCATATTTGTCAATGAAGTCAACTGCGCTTTAGGAAGTTGCTCTTTGACCATAGATTCAGGAACAGTTCCTTTTTGAGCTGCAATATTTGCACTTTCTAGAGAATCCAAATCTTTGTATTTTTCAAGATCAGTTTTTCTGATTAGGAAACTAATCTTGTTCTCATAGTAAGGAATTGAGAAATCAAAGACTTCTTTTCTTTCTTCAGTTGCACTGATTCCCGCAATGGCCAGATCTGCTTTCCCTGTTTGAAGGCTGGTCAAGACATTATCAAAACTCATGCTTGAAACTTCCAATTTCACTCCAAGTTCGTCAGCGATAGCTTGTGCCATATCAATATCAGCACCGACGACTTGGTTCTTGCCATCCACAAGTGCTTGAAACTCAAATGGTGCATAGTCTGGGCTAGTTGCGACCACTAATTTACCTTTTTGTTTGATTGCCTCTACTGCAGACTGTGAGCTTGAGCTAGATGATTGGCAAGCAACTAAAAAGAAACTTGCAAGAAAACTACATAAGACAAATATCCATTTTTTAAATTTCATAAATAAACAACCTCTCTGTCAATTTTGTATAATTATAACTCGGCAAACCTCGTTTGTCAAGTGTGAATTTAATATTTATTTATTTTTTCATTTTCTTAAACAAAAAAAGAAGCTTTTATTCATTATTCGGCTCCTTTTTCTGTATATTTAATCAATTTTACAATTCTACAATTTTACCTGTTTCAAAGTAAACAACCCATTCACAGATATTCTTTGCATAGTCACCGATGCGCTCCAAGTATGAAATCACTTGGAAGTAATCACGACCTGTGACAATAGCATCTGGATTCTTTCTGATTTCTTCAGTTGCCAAATCACGAATATTTTCAAAATAATGGTTGATTTTTTCATCCATGGTTGCAACTTCATAGGCCTTATCAACGGATCCGTTTAGGTAAAGTTCAAGGGTTGTTTCTACGAAATCTTTAACATCACGTCCCATTTTTTTGATTTCTTCTTCGACTGCTGGGATGCGTTGTTCACCCTTCATACGAATGGTTGCCTCAGCAATGGATACTGCGTGGTCCCCCATACGTTCCAAGTCTGAAACAGCCTTTAGAACTGTTAGAACTGTACGTAGGTCTTGTGATACTGGCTGTTGAAGGGCAATGATTTCAAATGATTTCTTTTCAAGTTTCAATTCGTATTCATTGACTTCTGCGTCTTGCTCGATGACTTCTTTAGCCAAGTCACGGTCATGAGTGACAAAAGCACGTACAGTACGATTGATTTGGGAAAGAACTTCTTGTCCCATAGCGTAAAATTGGTTATGCAATTTCTCTAAATCTTCTTCAAATTGAGATCGTAACATCTTTTTCTCCTTATCCAAATTTACCTGAAATGTAATCTTCTGTTTCCTTATGTTGTGGATAGAGGAACATTTCCTTGGTATCGTTAAATTCAATCAAATCTCCATTGAGGAAAAAGCCTGTTTTATCAGAGATTCGAGATGCTTGCTGCATGGAACGAGTAACCAATAGCATGGTGTACTTGTCCTTAAGACTATATAGGGTTTCTTCGATTTTTCCAGCCGAGATAGGGTCTAAGGCTGAGGTTGGCTCATCTAAGAGGATAATCTTTGGACTAGTCGCCAATACACGGGCTACACAGACACGTTGTTGTTGTCCACCTGATAGACCAATTGCTGAATCATGCAAACGGTCCTTGACCTCATCCCAGATTGAAGCACGCTGTAAAGCTTTCTCCACAGCTTCATCCAAGACTTGCTTGTCTTTCTCTCCATTAATTCTTAGTCCATAAACAACATTTTCGTAGATAGACATTGGGAATGGATTGGGTTGTTGGAAAACCATCCCGATTTCCTTACGTAATTCAACCGTGTCGGTACGCGGACTATAGATATTGTGCCCATTATAAACCACTGATCCAGTTGTCGTCACTTCAGGATTAAGGTCACCCATTCGGTTAATAGCCTTAAGAAGTGTTGATTTCCCAGACCCTGACGGTCCTATAAGTGCTGTAATTTCCTTGGGTAGGAATGATAAGGAAACACTATTCAAGGCCTTCTTTTTGTTGTAATAAACAGACAGGTCTTTAACCTGTAAAATCGGTTCTGTCATACTGTTTCCTTTCTAACCAAAGTGTCCAGTTACATAGTCATTGGTAGATTGTAGCTTGGCATTTTGGAAAATGTTTGACGTTTTATCGTACTCAATTAAATCACCCAAGTAGAAAAATCCAGTGTAATCACTCGCACGCGCAGCCTGTTGCATACTGTGGGTCACGATAATGATGGTAAAGTCCTTCTTCAACTCAAGCATGGTTTCCTCTAGCTGAGCTGTCGCAATCGGATCCAAGGCTGATGCCGGCTCATCCATCAAGAGAATGTCTGGTTTTACAGAAATAGCACGAGCGATACAGAGACGTTGCTGTTGACCACCTGAAAGCATCAAGGCTGACTTGTGAAGGTCATCTTTGACCTGGTCCCAGAGGGCAGCCTGGCGAAGTGAGGTTTCTACAATTTCATCAAGGACCTTCTTGTCCTTAACTCCTGCACGTTCATGTGCAAAGGTAATGTTGCGGTAGATTGATTTAGCAAATGGGTTTGGACGTTGGAAAACCATTCCGATGTGTTTACGCATTTCATAAACATTGATTTCAGGACGGTTAACGTCAATTCCTTGATAGAGAATTTGTCCTGTAACCTTAGCAATATCAATGGTATCATTCATACGATTGAGACTGCGTAGGTAGGTTGATTTCCCAGAACCTGATGGACCAATCAAGGCCGTAATTTTATTTTTTTCGAATTGCATATCCACGCCCTTGATGGATTCATTCTTACCGTAGTAAACATGTAAATCCTTCGTAGAGAGGGCCACTTTTTCTTCTGGAAAAGTAATGATATGCCTTTCATCCCAATTATATTTTGACATGGCTTCTCCTTTAGGCTGCCGTTAATTTCTTATGTAGATAGCTTCCGAGTTTACGTGCTCCAAAGTTAAAGATCAAGATAAAGATTAGGAGCACCGCTGCAGAACCTGCTGAAACCAAAGTTCCATCAGGAATAGTTCCTTCACTGTTGACTTTCCAGATATGGACAGCCAAGGTTTCTGCTTGACGGAAGATTGAGATTGGACTACTTACGCTGAGAACATTCCAGTTAGACCAGTCAAGAGCTGGCGCAGATTGACCCGCTGTGTAGATAAGGGCTGCAGCCTCACCAAAGATACGACCTGAAGCAAGCACGATTCCCGTTACAATACCAGGTAGGGCTTCAGGAATAACGACATGAAGGACTGTTTCCCAACGAGAAAGTCCAAGCGCCAAACCAGCTTCACGTTGCGTATGGTGAACGTGTTTCAAACTGTCTTCAACGTTACGAGTCATCTGTGGAAGATTAAAGACGGTCAAAGCCAAGGCACCTGAAATAATGGAAAATCCATACTCGAACTGGACTACAAAGATGAGGTAACCAAAGAGACCTACAACAACGGATGGTAGAGAAGACAAGATTTCAATACAGGTACGGACAAAATTTGTAATCCGACCTTTTTTAGCATACTCTGCTAGGAAAATTCCAGCCCCCATTGATAGAGGTACAGAGATAAATAAGGTAATCACCAAAAGGAAAAAGGAATTATAAAGCTGAATTCCAATACCGCCACCTGCTTGATAAGAAGATGATTTTCCTGTCAAGAAAGACCAAGAAACATGAGGTAAGCCTCGAACCAAGATATAAAGAATCAAGGAAGCTAGAATGGTCACAATGATTCCTGCGATGGTATAGAGGACAGCTGTTGCAAGTTTATCTAATTTCTTAGCGTGCATAGTTTTTCTTTCCTCTCTCTTTTGTAATCAATTTAATCACACTGTTAAAGGCCAAGCTCATCAAAAGCAATACTAAGGCCAGTGACCAAAGAACATTATTATCAACAGTTCCCATAACGGTATTACCGATTCCCATGGTCAAAACAGATGTCAGAGTCGCTGCTGGTGTCGTCAATGAAGTTGGAACAACTGCTGAGTTACCAACAACCATCTGAATAGCCAGGGCTTCACCAAAGGCACGCGCCATTCCGAAGACTACTGCCGTAAAAATACCTGAACGAGCAGCCTTCAAGGTTACACGCCAGATAGTTTGCCAACGAGTAGCTCCCATGGCTAAACTAGCTTCACGGTAGTGACGAGGAACTGCACGTAGGCTATCTGTTGTCATGAAGGTTACAGTCGGCAAAATCATAACAAAGAGAACGAAAATCCCTGATAAAATACCAAAACCTGTTCCACCAAAGACAGTACGTACAAATGGTACTACGACCTGCAATCCGATAAATCCATAAACTACTGAAGGAATCCCAACTAAGAGTTCAATAGCCGGTTGCAAAATCTTGGCTCCTTTTGGTGACACTTCTGTCATAAAGACTGCAGCGCCAATGGCAAATGGTGTTGCAATCAGAGCTGATAAGATGGTCACGATAAAGGAACCTAGAATCATTGGAAGGGCACCAAATTGTTTACCTGACGGATTCCAAGTTGCACCAAAAAGAAAATCAAAGATATTCACACCATTAACAATGAAGGTCGATAAGCCTTTCTGAGCCACGAAAATCAAAATCATAGCAACAATGATAACAATCAAAGAAAGGCAGGCAAAGGTTAGCCCTTTTCCTAATTTCTCAAGACGAGAGTTTTTTGAAGGAGAGAGCAATTTTTTTGATAATTCTTCTTGATTCATTATTGGCTCCCTTCTACCGCTGTCACAGTACCTACAGCATCTTTTTCGACCTTCATTTCCTTAACAGAAATATAGCCCATACCTTTAACAATTCCATTTTGCGCTTCGTCCGAAAGAACAAAGTTTAAGAATTCGGCAACCAATTCATTTGGCTCACCAAGTGTATACATGTGTTCATAAGACCACAAAGGCCAATTGTTAGTGGTTACATTCTCTGAAATTGGTTCATAGCCGTTAAGTTTGATGGTCCCAACAGAATCATCAACATAGGCGAAAGCTAGGTAGGAAATAGCTCCAGGTGTTTGGGAAACGATGGACTTCACCATACCGTTTGAATCTTGCTCCTGACTTTGTACCGCTGACTGACCATTCATAATCACACTGTCAAAGGTAGCACGAGAACCTGAGCTCGCAGCACGGTTGATAATAGAAACAGCTAAATCCTTACCGCCGACTTCTTTCCAGTTGGTAATTTCACCTGTAAAAATTTTGCGAAGTTGTTCTGTCGTAAGATTATCAACATCTACTTCTTTGTTGATGATAACAGCTATCCCCGCAACAGCTACCTTGTGGTCAACTAAGGCAGATGCATCGATTCCGTCTTTTTCCTCGGCAAATACATCCGAGTTACCGACTTCTACCGCTCCAGACTGGACTTGAGACAGACCTGTACCAGATCCACCACCTTGAACATTGACTGTTTTACCAACGTGTGCGGTCGCAAATTCATCTGCTGCCGCCTCGACTAAAGGTTGAAGGGCAGTTGAACCGACAGCCGTCATAGACTCCCCACGATCAATCCAACTTGCACATCCTGCTAGCGAACCAGCAAGTAAAAGAGTTGCAAGAGAGATGGTGAGTTTTTTAAATTTTTTCACTATTTGTCTCCTTGAAAATAATGATGAATAGCTTGAATTTTCACCCTTATTTTCTATTATTTTCAGGGAAAATCCATACTTCCACTATAACATAGAATACTGTTTTTGACTAGTTTTTCACCTGAAACCTCAAGCCCTTGGGAAAATAATTCTTCAAGGTATTTCCGGTTACTTTTGCAAAACCTAGACCATTTCCACCAACCAAAACTTGGTACCAACCATTTGGAAGAGTTTCAGCTAATTGGACCGTTTCACCAGCCACATATTTGACAAAGTCTTCTTGATGAATTTCGATTCCTTGCTTGACTTGGCTTGGTTTTAAAGCTAAGCCAAGAGCAAAACTTGGTTCAAAACGTTTTTTCTTAAAAGTTCCAAGATGAAGACCATTACGAGCTATCTTGAGTTTTCCTATATCAGGTAGGACTTCTGGCAAGAGATAAAGCTGGTCTCCAAAAACTTGTAGGACACCGGTCAGTTTTTCTTTAAGGTGTTTTTTCTCAAAATCCTGCCATAAGGAAATCTGTTCACGAGATAGGTTGGATTTAGAAGGTTTGAACTTCCCAGTCTTGTTTTGACCTTTAAACTGAAGATGAGCCACGAACTGACCTTCTCCCTTAAAGTGATGAGGGTACATTCTAGCTGTTTCAGGTAAATCAATCCCAGGTACCATTCCATTGATATGTTGGATTGGAACTAATTCAAAATGATAGCTATCCAGTAACCATTGGACGATTTCTTCGTTTTCTTCTGGCGCCCAGGTACAGGTTGAATAGACTAGTCGACCACCATCAGCCAACATGGTAACAGCATCTGCTAAAATTTCACGTTGTAAACTAGCGCACTGGCTAGGATAATCGACACTCCAATAATCCATAGCGTCAGGTTGTTTACGAAACATCCCTTCACCTGAGCAAGGTGCATCTAAAACGATCAGGTCAAAATAGCCTTTAAAAACCTTGGCTAAACGGTCTGCAGATTCATTGGTCACAACGACATTAGTCGCACCGAAGCGTTCCATATTTTCAACTAAAATCTTTGACCGTTTGCTTGAAATCTCATTTGAAACAAGAAGACCGTCTCCTGCAAGATAGGAGGCCAGTTGAGTGGATTTCCCACCGGGAGCCGCTGCCAAGTCTAAGACCTTCATACCTGGCTTTGGCTGGGCTACTTGAGCGACCATTTGTGCGGCAGGTTCTTGTGAATAGACCAAGCCAGTTACATGTTCTGGTGATTTCCCTGAAACCTTCCCATAGTAGCCCCAGGGTGTATTGGGAATAGCATCTGAAAAAGAAAGCTGTCTTTCTTTTAAAGGGTTGATACGAAAAGCAGAAACAGCCTCATCATCAAAAGAGGCAAGAAAAGCTCTTGCCTCATCTCCCAATATTGTTTCGTATTTTTTTACAAATCCATCCGGAAATTGCATGTAGGTTTATTTCCTTTCATAGATATAGGATTGAATCTCATCTTTCATCTCGACTGGCACCATCATAACGGCCTGTCGTGTTTGAAAATCGACTTCCTCGCCAGCAATCGTAAAAACCTTATAACCCAAACTCTCACCTAGAATACTTGCAGCCGCATAATCCCAAGGTTGTAAATAAGTGATATAAGTTAAAAGTCGACCTGACAGCACCTTAGCAAAACTAATAGCGGCGCTGCCATAAACTCGTGTCCCAAGTGCAGCATTTCCCAAATCCGCTAAGCCCCATTCGTTAGTCGCTAACATTCCAGAATTACCAGCTACCAAAAATTCTCTCAAGGGTTTCTTTTTAAAGAGTGGTAAAAGTTCGTCATTGCGACAGGGCGGGAAGTCTCCTCCACCATGGTAACAATCACCCTTCATAACATCATAAATAATACCAAACTTACCAACACCATCCTCAAAATAGGCCAGCATAACAGCAAAATCTTCACCTTGTGCTACGAAGTTGTTGGTTCCATCAATAGGATCAATAATCCATACAGAACCTTGTCCTACTGCTGCACGCACGCAGCCTTCTTCTGCACAAAATAGATCATCTGGATAGCGAGAACGGATTCTTTTAATAAGTAAGTCTTGAACTTCTTTATCTAACTTAGTTACCAAATCTGTAGGGGAAGACTTTTTCTCAACATGGAGATCTTCTTTCATATGCTGGAGAATGTATTCCCCAGCTTCCCTGACAATTTCTTTGGCAAATGTAAATTTATTTTCCAAGTGAAATCTTCCCTTCTCCTTTTTCTTTGGCCAACTGGACTGCACGGTAGAAAGAGTATCCACTAACTGATTCAAACTCACGTCCCAAACGTTTTTCTTCGCTCTTGCTAGGCACAACTGACTTGAATACCTTGTAGGAATCTAATAGTTTCTTAGCATCTACCTGTGTCTCATAGGCAGCTTCAACATCATTAAAAAAAGAAAGCACTGAAGCAAGTTCTTCAGTGCTCCACGACAAATCTAGTGGGTAACTATACTGTTTATTCATCTAATTAATACCAGCTCTTAATGTAGCTTCTTTCAATTCTTGCTTACGATAACTACGAGGAAGAAATGCACGAATCTCATCTTCATTAAAGCCAATCTGCATACGTTTATCATCAATGATGATTGGACGACGCAAAAGACTAGGATATTGCTCAATTAAATTAAGCAACTCTGTCACCGAGATACTTTCCACATCGATATTTAACTTTTGGAAAATTTTTGAACGAGTTGAAATGATGTCATCGGTACCGTTTTCGGTCAAGGAAAGAATGTGTTGCAATTCTTTTCTTGATAAAGGACTGGTCATAATGTTGTGCTCTTGGAAAGGCACTTTATGATTATCAAGCCAGGCCTTTGCCTTACGACATGATGTACAACTCGGTGATAAAAATAGTGTAATCATGCTATTCTCTACTTTGCATACTTTTCTAACTCTATTATACAAAAAAATAAAGCGCTTGACTAGTTATTTCCGTAAAAAAACCTACTTTTTAAAGAAAAATAAGTTTTTCGTAAAATTTTTAAAACATTTTTATGCATTTATTCTCTTTTCGGTAATTTTTTCCAACTTAGTAGATAAACGAATCCAAAAATTAACTCATACAAGCAGAAAAATAGGAGAAAGGCATGCAGGAAAAAATCCTCTGGTAAAATAAGAATGACCGAATCTTTAGCGGGATCAAAAAGCCAGGTATCATCACCTACAAATAGAATCTGATGAAACAAGGTAAAGAATTGTTCAAAACCAATGAAGACGCCAACTAAACCAAGAACCAAAGGTAAAGACAGCATAATCAAGAGACCCCTGCGATATAGAGACAGAAAACCTTTCTGAATGACTTGCTTCCAAAAAAGGTAGAAAATCGGTAGAGTTACGATTGCTACTCCTTGCGCTAGGTGAAAGAGTCCCTTTACAACCACAAAGTGGTGAATTCCAGAAGCAGACGAAGGAAAATCTGGCATTGCTAATACTTGACTCAATGGATTGGTCAAATAATCCATCAAAACATTAAAGTTATGTTGGATGGTCTGAGGTTGGACATGAACACGACTAGTCAAGTTTAACCAAGAAATCTCCAGAGGGTATACCAACCAAGACAGGTAGATGGTCAATAAAATAGCAAGCGAGAGGAGAAAGAGAATACTTCCTACAAAAGTAAATTTAGTTTTCATCGAAATTCCACTCCGATAGACTTGAGAGGACATGGGTTGGGGCGATTGGTAAATCCGCTACTTCTTCAGGTTTTGTAAATCCTGTCGTCACCAAAAGGCTAGGGATCCCATTGTCAATACCAGCGCGAATATCAGTAAGATAATTATCCCCCACCATGACAATTTCTTGGCGTTCAAGTCCTAGGTGTTCAACAGCCTTATCCATAATAATCGCGTTTGGTTTTCCAATATAAACTGGTTTTACGCGAGTTGCTGCTTCAAGAAGAGTAATCAGTGAACCAGCACCAGGTAAAAGTCCACGTTCTGTTGGAATATTTAAATCTGGATTGGTGCCGATAAAATGAGCACCTTTATGGATAGCTAGGGTTGCAGTAGCAAATTTTTCATAGTCAACTTGCCAGTCCAAACCTACAACCACATAGGCTGGATTTTCTTTATCTTCAACATAACCAGCTGCTTGAATAGCTTCCTTGAGCCCTGCTTCTCCAATCACATAAACGGTCTTTTCAAGCCCCAGGTCATTCATGTAATCAATGGTCGCTAAGGTTGCAGTATAGATTGTCGATACAGGCGTATCAATATTAAACTGATTTGCCAACATCTCTTGGACACTTTCAGGTGTACGAGTAGTGTTGTTTGTTACAAAAAGATAGGGAATCTCTCTCTTTTGTAACTCGTGAACAAATGCTTCACCAGCTGGGATCCTATCTTTTCCTTTATAAATTGTACCGTCTAAATCAATTAAATAGCCTTTATAAGTCATATATTACTTTCTAATCTGTGTTAATTTCTTGCCAAATTATCTTTGCCTGAGCATTAATATCGCCATCACTTGTGACTTGGTGATTGCTTTCTAGTTGATTCAATTCGTAACTAGAAGTAATCATACCACCTGGTCTAACTTCCTTGACATACTTGAGGTTGATTTTTTTAGGAATATGATTGGTTAGGAAATCTGCCCCCATAACCTCAAAAATCCAGTCCAGATATTTGCTGTTATTGACGTGACCATTCATATCCAAGTCATAAAAACGAACATGGTAGTCCTTGTTAATCGCGTTTTCTAACTCTGTGTATTTTGGTCCACGGACTAGTTTCTTAGAAAACTCAGACTGATAAGGGGCGACAATTTCTGGAACTACAGGATGAACCTTCCGACTATCACGATCCATAAGAACAAAGGTAGCTACCATGCGAATGATTTCTTGACCATCTTCATCATAAATAGTAAATCGGCGGTAGCAAAATAGACGATTGTAAGTCAAGGCTTCCGTTTCAATTGTGATTTCCTCATCAAATTGAGGTAAACGTACAACATCGATATCATAATCAGTGATAATCCAGACTAGATTATACTGTTCTAAAACATCCTTGTCACTCACTCCTAGATTAATTGATTGCATTCCTGATACTTGCAGGGACAACAAAATAACATCTGGCAACTTGATATGGCCATTCATATCAGCCATATCAAAAGGAATTTTCATCTTCATTTGATAAGTTAAGCCCATAATTCTACTCCAATATAAATCGTTCTGCTACTGTATCTCCTAAAAAGAGACCTTTTTTTGTCATTCGTATTTGTTGACCTTCTACTTGTAAAAGACCTTGATGACATAAATCTCTTACAACTTGACCATATAAATTTTCAAAAGATGTGCCAAATTTTTCTTCGAATCTTGCTTTTGAAACTCCTGTCTTCTTGCGAAGTCCAAGAAACATCTCTTCTTCCATTTGTTCCCTTAGACTCAGGTGTTCCTCATTGATGCGAGCATTGCCTTCTTCTACTGCCTTTAGATAATGGCGGATAGGGCCATGGTTTTTATAGCGAACACCGTTTACATAGCCAGACGCACCTGCACCTATACCATAATACTCAGCATTATCCCAGTACATAAGATTGTGACGACTTTCAAAGCCAGGTTTTGAAAAATTTGAAATTTCGTAATGCTCAAAACCAGCACGCTCTAATTCAGCAATGATATATTCGAACATTTCAGCTTCTACTTCTTCTTTAGGAAGTGGTAATTTCCCACGACGCATACGATTCATAAAGACCGTATGGTTTTCTAGAATCAAACTATAAAGGCTCATATGAGGTATATCAAGAGCGATGGCCTTGGCAACATTGTCCTTGACCTGGTCCATAGTCTGACCAGGAAGAGCGTAGATCAAGTCAATGGAAATATTATCAAACCCTGCTAACTTGAGACGATCTATATTTTCATAGATATCTTTCTCTAAATGACTACGACCAATTTTTTTCAGCATTTTATCATCAAAGGTTTGGACGCCCAATGAAACACGGTTGACTGCTGAATTTTTCAAAACTGCAATCTTATCCTCATCCAAATCACCAGGATTAGCCTCAATGGTTAATTCTTCTAAGACTGACAAATCTAAGTTTTTAGTCAATCCATCCAGAAGCACCTCTAACTGTAGCGCAGACAAGGCTGTCGGTGTCCCTCCCCCAATATAGAGAGTACGCAATTTCTGAATGTCATAAGAATGAAATTCTTGCAGTAGATGTTCTAGATAGCTGTCTACTGGTTGATTTTTAATAAAGACCTTAGAAAAGTCACAATAATAACAGATTTGTGTGCAAAATGGAATGTGCACATAAGCTGATGTTGGTTTCTTCTGCATAGTATTTATTATACCACAAAGACTTCCCTCAAGAAAAAAATCACCATCTCCGACTCTAAGGGAATCAAAAATGGTGATTTCTATTTTAATCTTCTTCGATTTCGATGATGATTTCTTGACCGTCTTCTGGGTCTTCAACAACTACTTTTTCTTCCAATTGTTCCTTGAGATTGTTCAAGGTCTCTTTTGAAGCCTCAGTTGCTTGTTGAGCTAAAGATTTAGATTTTTCAAGAACTGAATCCAAGGTAATTTCGCCTGATTCTACTTGTTCTTTTGTCTTTAGAACAAAATCTCTGGTTTGTTCTTTGACTTCTGTCAATTTTTCAAGAGCTTGTTCCTTAGCATATTCTGGATCTTCTCTCAGATCTTCAATAAAGTCTTGTGCCTGACTAGTAACACGTTTCCCTTTTTCACTTGTTAGAAACAAGGCAACAGCCACACCTGAAACAGTTCCTAAAAGGATTGATGATAATTTACGCATGAGTTATCTCCTTTTTATTTTTTAAAAAATTTACTTGCAATACGAACGGCAGATAAGCCTGCACTAGTCTTTAATGTTTTTGAACCTGCAGATGATGCTTTTTTACTCAAGACACGAGCCTGCTCATTTAAGTCAGAGACAGAAACAGAAAGGTCTGCAACTGCTGTAAAGAGTGGATCAATGGTTGCAACTTTGATATTGATATCATCAGCAAGAACATTGACCTTGGCAAGAAGTTCGTTTGTGTGATGTAGAGTAACATTTACATCTGAAGTTAGCGTTTTAACAGTATTTTCTGTTTCATCAATTACACGTCCAACTTTTTGAAGGGTAATAATCAAATAAACTATAAAGACAATCAAGGCAATAGCCACAAAAATATAAGCAACTTCTAACATTCTAATTCTCCTTTTTTACATTATAAAATGGTGCTTTTTTCCGATTTTGATAAACGATAATATAAATACCAAGTCCAATTAATAGAACAGACAACCACTGAGATACTCGAAGTCCAAAGAACATGAGACTATCTGTACGCATGCCCTCAATAATCATACGTCCAAAACCATACCAAATTAAGTAAAAGGCTGTGATATGACCACGACGAATGCCATTTAATCGGCGTCTAAAAATAATAATTAAAGCAAAACCAATCAGGTTCCAGATAGATTCGTAAAGGAAGGTTGGTTGTCGATATGAGCCATCAATATACATCTGATTTTTAATGAAACTAGGCAAGTAGTCAAGACTCTCCACAACTGCGCCATAAGCTTCTTGGTTAAAGAAGTTCCCCCAACGTCCTAGACTCTGAGCAATCATTACACTCGGAGCTGCAATATCTAAGAAATCCCAGGTATTGATTAATTTACGGTCTGCGAAAATATAAAGTACAATCGCTCCGGTAATTAGACCGCCGTAAATCGCAAGACCACCATTCCAGACAGCAAATACCTCCCCTAAATGTTGGCTATAATAGTCAAATTTAAAAATAACATAGTAAAGTCTCGCGCCGATGATTGACAAAGGGAAAGCCACTAAGATAAAATCCAGAATATCTTCTGATAAGATTTTCTTTTTAGGAGCTTCTTTACTTGCCAAATATACCGCTAAGATAAGGCCGGAAACGATACAAAGTGCATACCATCTAATGGCAAATGGACCTATTTGAAAAGCAACTGGATCAATCATTTTGCACCTCGTTCTTTTCAATTAATTTCGTCAATCTTTCTTCAAAGAGACGTGTCGCATCAAAGCCCATTTCCTTAGCACGATAGTTCATGGCAGCAGCTTCAATGACCACAGAAATATTGCGACCTGTTTTTACAGGAATCCGAATACGCGGAATAGAAACACCTGAAATTTCCAACTCTTCAGCATTATTTCCTAAGCGGTCAAAGGTCTTATGTGTATCGTAATTTTCCAAATAAACAGCTAGCTGAACTTGTGAAGAATCCTTAACTGCACTAGCACCGTATAGACTCATGACATCAATGATCCCTACTCCACGAATTTCTAACAAATGTTTCAAAATTTCAGCAGGTTCACCCCAGAGAGTCATTTCATCCTTAGAATAGATATCTACTCGATCGTCTGCCACCAAGCGGTGACCACGTTTAACTAGTTCTAAACCTGTCTCACTCTTACCAATTCCACTATCACCTTGAATCAAAACACCCATACCATAGATATCCATTAGGACACCGTGTACACTAGTACGTTCTGCTAGACGAGAATCAAGATAGCTAGAAAGTTCTCCAGACAAACGACTGGTTGCTGTACGACTAGTTAAAATCGCAATTTTACATTCTCTGGCTGCCTTCAACATTTCCTCTGGAACTACCAAACCACGCGCAACAATAACTGCTGGTGTTTCTGGTAGGAACATTTTTTTCAAAACAGTGTAACGATTTTGAGAAGGCATAGAGACTAGATAAGACCATTCCTTCATCCCCAACAATTGAATACGCTCTGGAGTATAGTAATCAAAATAGCCTGTCATTTCAAGACCAGGTCGCGTTATATCTGCAGTATTAATTTCCTTTTCAAGTAATTCAGGCTCCCCATAGACAATGTCTAATCTAAGCTTCTCAATTACTTCTTTTACTGAAACCGACATATATTCCTCCTTCAATTGAGTTCTCTTACTATTATATCAGATTGTAGGAAGAAGTTTGTGTTTTTTACCGTGTTTACACTATTAATTTATCTGATAATATTTGAACGATACAAAAAAGGATTAAACAACAAATTGTTGTCTAATCCTTCTGACTATTATTTCATAATAGATAGTGTACTTTAGTTATCTTGTTTCTTTAAGCCCAAGACTCCAAGACCAGCTACCAAGAGTGCTACTCCTGTTGCAAACAATGATTCCTTAGAACCAGTATTTGGCAATTCCTTTTTAGATTCAGATGTTGTAGACGTAGTTTCAGGTCTTGTTTCTTCAGTTGTTTTACCTGAAGGAGTTTCTTCACTTGATTTACCTGGAGTTGTCTCAACTGTTGTAGTAGTGGTAGTTGATTTTTCTGTTGTTGTAGTTGTTGAAGTAGTCGTTGGCTCTTCTGTTGTTGTCGTTGTTGAAGTAGTCGTTGGCTCTTCTGTTGTTGTCGTTGTTGAAGTAGTCGTTGGCTCTTCTGTTGTTGTCGTTGTTGAAGTAGTCGTTGGCTCTTCTGTTGTTGTCGTGGTAGTTGTAGTCGTAGTACTAGTTGTTGTTGTCATAGTTTGTTCAACTTTTTTATACCAGTGGATACGATTTCCTTCACGGTCTTTTTCTGTTTTTACAAACTCATATCCATCAATAGTAGCTGGATCTTTCCAACCCTTATCCTGTGGTTTAAGATTTTCTTTTGTATCGATATCTTTGTAGTCTGTGACAAGCGTATCCAGAACTAATTGTGCACCTGCAGAGTCATTAATGATACGGTAAATATAGATACCCTTTGAATTTTTCCCATCAATAGTTGCCGTAGCTACTTTCGAAACATCATATTGCATTTTTTCAAGATCAATCTTAGATTTATCGATGATATTAATACGGTTTTGACCAACACCGAAGAATACTCCTAATTCTTTTGGAACATCTCCTGAAATCATTTCAAGTGTGATTTTCTTAGCTGAAACTGAAGTTACTTTAAACTTAGGTGCTACACCTGTTGGGAATACATATGCTCCATATTCGTTCACTTCATATGAACTGTATACAGGTAAGATAAAGTAAGCTTGGTGTGTGTCGCCCACTTTAATTGCATCATCTCCACTTGTTTTCCACTCGATACCTGAAGCATCATTGAATTCTAACTCAACAGTTGAACCAACTTTCATACCTTCACTTCCACGAACTTGGAATTGTGTAGACGTTTCATATGAGCCATCTGCATTGAACTTAATTGTATTTCCAGAAGGTGTAAAGTTAATTGAATTTGTCTCAGTAGCAAATTGTTCTACTTTCGGAATATCTACTGTACTTGTCACAGAAGAAGATCCCACTTTAATCACTTGGTTTAAAGTGTAGTCTTTATTTGCGATTACAGCTCCATTATAAGCGTTATCTGATTTAATTTGGAACTTGACTTGTTTCAATACATCTGGTTTTTCAGCTTCAATAGCTTTCGTAAATGTAACTTTTAGTGTAGCACGTGTTGATTCTAATTGAGCTTGTTCCATTTGAGCTTTGTCGTTAGAACCTTGACGTGCTTTATTGACGTTTTCAAACGAAACAATTGAAATTTTACCAATTGTCTTACCTTCGTAAGTGACATCCTTACCATTTAATTGATTTAAGATAGCAACGTTTTCTAATGTAACTGTAACATAGTCGCCTTCTTTCACATCATCTTCTGTAATTGAAAAAGAAAGGTCTACATCTGTATAGTATTCATAATATTTAATGTCATGATTTTTAATAGTACCAGTCACTTCTGCAGCTACTTCTCTAGCTTCACGTGCAGGAGTTTCTGTAGTTGTTACAGCTTCGGCAGTAGTTGTTGCTTCAGCACTTGTTGTAGAAATTTGCTCAGCTGTCGTTGCTTCTTCAGCAGTAATAATTTCTTGACTTTGAAGTGCAGCCAAAAGCACTCCAGTAGACAACAAAGTGATCAATAATTTTCCAAACCTTTTCTGGTTTTTCATCCCCATTTACCTCCGTGTAAAATTACACCATTTTAATATGATTTTACTATATTTGTCTATTTAATTCAACTAAAATATATAATTTATTTTATAACTAAAATAAAAAGATTTTTTACTATTAAGTTTGAACTTTTTCCAATTCATAAATAATCATTGAAACATGTAAAATTATTCGGGTCTTAAGAATACAAAAAAGACTAGACAAGTCTAGCCTTTCATTTTAAATTAGAATTTTTTACGTTTACGAGCTGCTTCTGATTTACGTTTACGTTTTACAGAAGGTTTTTCATAGAATTCACGTTTGCGTGTTTCTTGAAGAGTACCAGCTTTAGTAACCGCACGTTTGAAACGACGAAGTGCATCGTCAAGAGATTCATTCTTACGTACTACTGTTTTAGACATTTTTTTCACTCCCTTCAAGTTCAAGATCTATTCTATTTTACATGGATAAGAGCAATTTGTCAAGACCAAAATGCTTTATTCCATGAATTTCCACTATTAATTTCAAACTTGCTATTATCACTTTTTTATAAAAAATAATTTATTAAGTAGGAAGATTTATATACACTCATTAAATTGAAAAGAGAGCCTTTCGGCTCTCTTTAAGATAGTGTAGATTTTCTAAAAATTATTATTTAGTAAATTTACGTTTCATAACAACTGTTCCTGACATGATTACCACACCAGTTAATACAAGTACTAGGCTTGTAGACTCACCAGTAAATGGCAGACTTGGTCGCTCTTCTGTAGTAGTTGTTGTATCTGCAGGTTTTGGAGCTTCAGTCGTTGTTGTATCTGCAGGTTTTGGAGCTTCAGTCGTTTTTGGAGCTTCAGTTGTTGCTGGAGCTTCAGTCGTTGTTGGAGCTTCAGTTGTTGTTGGAGCTTCAGTTGTTGCTGGAGCTTCAGTTGTTGTTGGAGCTTCAGTCGTGGTTGGAGCTTCAGTCGTTGTTGGAGCTTCAGTTGTTGTTGGAGCTTCAGTTGTTGTTGGAGCCTCTGTCGTGGTTGGAGCCTCTGTCGTGGTTGGAGCCTCTGTCGTGGTTGGGGCCTCTGTCGTGGTTGGAGCCTCTGTCGTGGTTGGAGCCTCTGTCGTGGTTGGAGCTTCTGTTGTGGTTGGAGCTTCAGTCGTGGTTGGAGCCTCTGTCGTGGTTGGAGCCTCTGTCGTGGTTGTGGTTTGTTCTTTTGGATTGACAATTGTTTTGGTAACTGACTTATCTGCTCCAAAATCTGTTGCATTTACTTCTGTATCTGCAGCTTTCATAACATAACCTTTTGGAGCTTCAACCTCTGTGAGAATATACTTATCTTTTAAAAGACCAGTTACTGTAATTTTTCCTTCAGCATCTGTAACGTATTCTCCAATAACTTGATTATTAGCTTGTCGTACGACTTTAAACTTAACACCAGCTACTGGTTGATTTTCATCATCAACTTTATGAATATTAATTGTAAATACGTAACCAACCCCTGAACCACCTGCTACTTGAACGACAGTGGATTGCTCAACATATTTAACAGCCTTTCCTTTACCTTTTAATACAGCATCATTATTTAATTTTTCTCCGTCTGCTGGTGAATAATTGGCTTGAACTTTATATTCAATTCGATATTGATCTGACTCTGTGATGTCACCAAGTTGTACAACAAATGATTGTCCATCTTCACTTACTGTAACAGTATGTTGGTCTGTTACATCTGTTCTATCAGTAAATTCCCAAAGTCCTTTAACATAGTCAAATTTACCTTTGATAATACGAATACTATCTTTAATATAAGATGCATTCGAAAACTTCAATGTGTCTTCTACTGTAGCATCTTGAAGACTTTCCTTAGTACGGTTGATTGAAATGGTATAAGAGAGTGTCTTTTGATCTTCACTACTTACCCATCCTGTTTTAGAAAACAACACAGGGTTTCCATCTCCAACACCGGTGAAGTTAACTTTTCCAACTACTTGTGCTTTCCCATTAATCGTTACCTCGACAGGGATTTCTCCTTCTTCAGGGTGTTTTTGGAAATCTACTCGAGTATAAACATAGAAAGAACCTTTGGTATCAGAGTGTTTTTCAACATAATCAGTATAGGTTAAGACGATATGTTTTTTTGTTTCATCAATCTGAGCATTTGCGATAATTTCATTTGTTTTCTCATCACGAATTTCAAAGTTTTGGGATTCTATATATAGAAAATCTGATAAATCAACTGTAGTTGTATCGCCAGCTTTAACATTTTTATCTGTTAAGTCATAATTTGCATTTAGCTTAAATGTAACCCACTGCTGCAAATCTTTATCAAGATTACCACCTTTTTCATTCGTAATATTGAGTGAAGTAATTGTGTCAACAGTCTTACTATTAGACGTAGTAGCCGATGTTTCAGCAGCAGCTTTTGTTAAGCTTAGTGAAACAAATACAGTTAATATACAAACAATGAAAAAGATAAACGATAGTTTTTTCTTATTCATTTTCATGTCTCCTTTAAATTATTAGTTTATTAAAACTAGTACAGTATACCAATATTTACATTCTATGTCTACTTTTATAACTAAAATAAACCAAAAAAATTATCAAGATTACTTTTAGATATTAAATATGTCTTTTAAATCTAATAATAATATAAATCTATTATTGAGAATCGTTTCTTACAACCTTTTCATTTAAAATAGATAATCATTGTTTGTAAATAAAAAGGAGAGAGCAATGCTCTCTCCTCTCTAAAGAAACTTATCTAATATTATTTAGAAAATTTACGTTTCATAACTACAGTTCCTGACATGATTACCACACCAGCCAATACAAGTACTAGGCTTGTAGCTTCACCAGTAAATGGAAGACCTGGTTTGTCTTCTGTTGTTGTAGAACGAGCTGGTTCTGGAGTCGTAGTTGAACGACTTGGTTCTGGTGTTGTAGTAGGACGACCTGGTTCTTCATTAGTCGTTGTTGTTGTAGTTGTTGTAGTGCCGCCGTTACCACCACCGTTTCCTGGGTAATATGGGATTGTCGTAGTTGTTGTAGTTGGTGTTGGGGCTTCAGTTGTTGTTGGAGCCTCAGTTGTTGTTGGAGCTTCAGTTGTTGTTGGAGCTTCAGTTATTGTTGGAGCCTCAGTTGTTGGAGCTTCAGTCGTTGTTGGAGCTTCAGTTGTTGTTGGAGCTTCAGTCGTTATTGGAGCTTCAGTCGTTGTTGGAGCTTCAGTCGTTGTTGGAGCTTCAGTCGTTGTTGGAGCTTCAGTCGTTGTTGGAGCTTCAGTCGTTGTTGGAGCTTCAGTTGTTGTTGGAGCTTCAGTTGTTGTAGTGTAAGTGTTTGTGAACTTACGAGTTGAATCTGCTTCTTTAACAGTTGCAACTAGTTTACCTTCGCCATTATCTACTACTAAGACATGGATTGTATAACTTTCAGTTGAGTATGTAACTCCTTCTTCTGAACCAGCTTTTTCTGTCAACACGTATTCGTGCTCGCCTGCTTCAGTGTATGAAAGTTTGAAGGCTACTTCGTTTGTTGCAACTTCAACACCCTCAACTTGTTTACCATTTGATGATGTTGCGATGACGTTTCCGCCTTCACTCAATTCAAACTCAAATTGTTCTTTAGCAAGTTCTTTACCAACTAATTCTTTAGTTGCTTTGATAACTGCTTCTGTTGGTGATACTTTATAAGTATTTGTAAACTTACGAGTTGAATCTTCTTCTGTTACAGTAGCAACTAGTTTACCTTCTCCATTATCTACTACTGAGACATGGATTGTGTAGCTTTCTTTAGAGTATGTGACTCCTGCTGCTGAACCAGCTTTTTCTGTCAACACGTACTCGTGCTCGCCTGCTTCAGTGTATGAAAGTTTGAAGGCTACTTCGTTTGTTGCAACTTCAACACCCTCAACTTCTTTACCATTTGATGATGTTGCGATGACATTTCCGCCTTCACTCAATTCAAACTCAAATTGTTCTTTAGCAAGTTCTTTACCAACTAATTCTTTAGTTGCTTTGATAACTGCTTCTGTTGGTGATACTTTATATTTGTTTGTAAACTTACGAGTTGAATCTGCTTCCTTAACAGTCGCAACTAGTTTGCCTTCACCGTTATCTGCTACTGAGACATGGATTATGTGGCTTTCAGTTGAGTATTCAACTCCTGCTACTGATCCGGCTTTTTCTGTCAACACGTATTCGTGCTCGCCTGCTTCAGTGTATGAAAGTTTGAAGGCTACTTCGTTTGTTGCAACTTCAACACCCTCAACTTCTTTACCGTTTGATGATGTTGCGATGACATTTCCGCCTTCGCTCAATTCAAACTCAAATTGTTCTTTAGCAAGTTCTTTACCAACTAATTCTTTAGTTGCTTTGATAACAGCTTCTGCTGGAGTTGCTTTATATGTGTTTGTAAACTTACGAGCTTCATCTGCTTCTGTAACAGTAGCTACGAGTTTACCTTCACCGTTATCTACAACTTTAACATGAACTGTATAGCTTTCTTTAGAGTATGTAACTCCTGCTACTGAACCAGCTTTTTCTGTAATGACATATTCGTGCTCTCCAGCTTCAGTGTAAAGAACTGAGAAGACTACTTCATTTGTTGCAGCTTCAACACCATTGACTGTCTTACCATTTGAAGACGTTGCAATGACTTGACCACCTTCGCTCAATTCAAACTCAAATTGTTCGTTAGCAAGTTCTTTACCAACCAATTCTTTAGTTGCTTTGAATGTCGCACGAGCTGGTGATGGCTCATATGTGTTTGTTAAAGTTGGTGCTTGAGTTGTAACCTCAGCTTTAAGTGTTCCACCTTCAGCTTTAACAACCACTGTTACTTCGTATGAGTTTTCATCAAATGTGATTCCTGGAACTTTAGTTTCAGTATTTTCTTTGATGACATAGTTGTAGGTACCAGGACCTTTAGCTTTCAAACCTTCAAATGTGATGCTTCCATCTGCTTTGTTTGTTGTTGAAGCAATTGGAGTAGTCAAGTTGTTTGCATTGTACAAATCAAACTTGAACTCACCATCTTTCAAGGCTACTGGACGATTTCCAGCAATTACTTTCTTAGCAGTAATTGAGAAATCAGCTGCGATTGGTTCGTCTTTAAGGTTAATCTTAGAACCTTCAGCTCCAAGAACTACCTTGTATTCTGTTTCATCAAGATTATATCCAGCAGGAGCTGTTTTTTCTTTGATGATGAATGTCTTACCGACATATTTTTGATCAAACTCATCAGAGATTGCCTCACCTTTTTCATTTGTAGTCAATTCTGTAGAGATAGTTCCGTCTTCTGACTTCACTGTATAAACAGCGCCTGCAACTGGAACCAATGTGAAGGCATTTGTCTTGTTGATCTTAATCTTGAAGGCTGTAGAAGCTTCGATTTGTCCTTTTACAAGAGATACACGTTCAACCGTGAAATCTAATTTTGCACGATTACTACGTTGAGTAAGTGCAGTTCCATCTGCTGTAGTCAACTGGATAACGTTTTGAACTTTGCTACCATCACCTGGTGTTGTTGTATGGTATTCTACCCAGTATGATTTAGAACCATCTGCAAAGATAAGTTTGAACTGAGTATAGTTCTCATTCCAAGCTACAGTATAGTCAGTACCTTCTACCATCTTCTTAGCATCTGATGGGACTTGAGAAGTCCCATCGTTCAATGTTGCAGAAGAATAAACTACCAATGATTCTGGAATATATTGAATAGCAGAAAACTCAGCTGTATTTGGAAGGAAGTCATTAAGAACTAGGTTTTTACCATAGTCTTGTCTTCCTGTATTGACACGGATTCTCCATGGAGAATAAATATCACCTTTTCCAACTGAACCGATAGCTGCTAACTTTTCTGAAGTCCATTCTTTACTTACTACATCGTTACCAACCTTAGCATAGTTTTCGAAACCTTCTTGCTTGCTGTCAACTGTCTTAGATGTAAAGGTATGTGTGATTGTTTTACTAACACCCTTGTTTTCAAAAGTTAGTGGTGTTGCTGTTTGGTCACTCTTGAACAAGAAAGTAATTGCATAATTTCCTTTTACGCCTTTAACGATATCCCCGCCTGTTTTAGCTTGGAACTCATCAAGGTTCTTCAAAGTAACACGTGCCTTACCACCTTGGTTATCACCATTAGCAGTAACAACTACTGTACCGATATTAACTTTTGTTTCTTTATCGTACAATTCAGTAGTCCCGTTATATACGGTTACTGGTGTAGGAATATCTACATCAAAGTAATCGCCATTGGTCAATTTTCCATCATATTGCTTGAGGTCAAATTGAACAAAGAACTGATTTGTACGATTGGTAATAATCTGATAAGTACCGTCACTATTCGGCTCCAATTTTGAATCCGACATGTTGAGGACACTTATATCAGTTACTACACCCGTTAGCTCTTTTCCATCTGCATAAGCGACATTGGTCGATAAGAACAATACGCTCAAGAAGGTCAGAACTGATACAAAAAATATTAATAACGGCTTTTTCTTAGACTTTTTCACCATTAAATATTTCCTTCTTTCCCTATTTTTTTAAATATATTGAATTATTGACTAACTCACCATCATAGTACTATAATATAATCTAAAAGTCAATAAAATCGAGGCTCAGAAGCCTCATTTTTAATAAATTACAAGTATAATTATTTTATTTCTTTACAATTATAAGTTTTAGAATCATAATGTACGTTTTTATTATAATTTTATTTTTTCATATATATTAATTTTCATAAAGTTACAAAAACCATTCGAAAATTTTTGAATGGTTTTCATTTATACGAGAACTATTTTTTCAACAAGCTAAGTGCTCCAGCATCCGCAATAATAGTTACATCTGGATGGTTCTGCAAACTACTTGCTGGAAGACTTTCAGTAACTGGACCTTCAACAGTTCCAGCGATGGCTTCTGCCTTAGATTCACCATAAGCAAAGAGAAGAATAGATTTTGCATCTAGAATATTTTTGATTCCCATTGAGATAGCTTGTGTTGGTACATCTTCAATCTTATCAAAGAAGCGAGCATTTGCTTCAATAGTAGACTGATCAAGATCTACAAGGTGGGTTTGACTATCAAATGGAGTTCCTGGCTCATTAAAGCCAATGTGACCATTTCGACCAATTCCCAAGATTTGTAAATCTACTGGATGATCTGCAAGAATTTGATTATAACGTTCTACTTCTTCTTCTGCATTATCTTTTACACCACGCGGTAAAAAGCTTTCTTTGAATGGCTTTTTATTGAATAGATTTTCTTGCATAAAGTAACGATAAGATTGTGGGTTATCTCCATCAAGTCCTACATATTCGTCCAAGTTAACACTTGTAAGATTTGAAAAATCAAGGTCACTCTTAACGATTTCTCCATAAAACTCAAGTGGACTGCTACCTGTCGCAAGTCCTAATGTTTGAGCACCGTTTGCTAGCTTTTCTTTTAAAATTTCAAAAGCTACTTTTCCACCTTCTTCAGGATTTTTTACTTGAATAACTTTCATAATTGTTCCTCCATATTTCTTTATTTCATTATATGGTATAGACCAATTTTTGTCAAGTGTAAACGGTTTAATATTTTAAGTTTTATAGGATAAAGTTAAGTAAAAAAAGAAGACTAAACTAGTCTTCTCTTTTTAAACTGTCAGAATGAATTAGTCTTCTTTTTTCTTTCTTGACAAAGCATAACCGGCAGTAGCTAAACCAATAAGTGCTGAATAAGTCATGAATGATTGTTCAACTGAACCAGTATTTGGCAATGATTTCTTAGATGATTCTGGTTTTGATTCTGGCTTAGGCTCTGGTTTTGGTTCTGGCTTAGGCTCTGGTTTTGGTTCTGGCTTAGGCTCTGGTTTTGGTTCTGGCTTAGGCTCTGGTTTTGGTTCTGGCTTAGGCTCTGGTTTTGGTTCTGGCTTAGGCTCTGGTTTTGGTTCTGGCTTAGGCTCTGGTTTTGGTTCTGGCTTAGGCTCTGGTTTTGGTTCTGGCTTAGGCTCTGGTTTTGGTTCTGGCTTAGGTTGTGGTTTTTCATTTTCCTTGATAAGCACAACATTTTTATTCCATTCAACAACTGGTTTTTCTGTTTCTTTCTTAACAGGATCCTTCACCAACTCAGGTGCTTCTGGTTTAACCGGTTCACTTGGTAAGACAGGTACAGTTTTATATTCTGGTTCTGTCGGTGGAACTGGTTTTTCTTTAACAGTTGGTACTTCTGTCAATTCTGGTTTTTCAGGTTTAACTGGAGGTGTTGGTTCTGTTGGTTTAACTGGCTCTTCACCTGGATCTTGAGGGAAGCCAACATTTGAGTTGATAGAGAACCAATAGAGAGTTGCTTCGCCTGTTGCGTTAGCACCTTTTGCTGTAAATTCAAGATGACCATCTTTCAAAATAACAGCAGCACCACCATAGTAAAGGTAAGGGCTCTTAGGATCATCCCAACCCTTAGTTTCACTTGAAGAGTCTGCATTAAATGTAGCACCTTGATCCATGTATTGGTTTTGTTCTTTAGCAGATACTTCTTTTGTCGATGAATCTTGGTCTACACTTGAATTTGGAAGTTTAATAAACTCTTTGTCACCAATGTTTACAGACTCAACGTGAGGAGTATCTTGGTGCTTCATTTTTGGTGTGTATCTCAAAACACCAGATGTAGCGTCTACAGTGTAAGAACCGATAACGTCTGATTTATCACCGAATGTGTAATCTTCAGTACCAACTGAGTGACCATTTCCGCCACCAGATGCGTTCACTGTTGTAGCATCAACTGCTGTTTCTCCAGTTACTTTGAAGGCATCATCAACCCATGTTGCTTTTTGAGCAACAATTTTCAAAGGATTATCAGCATTGATATCAACTTCTGCACTACCGAAGTCAGCCTTACCGCTTTTCACAACAACGTCTGCACCATCAAGTTTTGGTTCACTTCCATCTGAATATGGATCCCAAGTTCCACGAACTGTATTGCCTTCGCTATCTTTAGCTTCAACAACTAGAGGACGAGGTTTGTCATTTTCAACATAAGATGCACCATTCCAGTGGTTAAGTGAGTTAAGGGCAAGGATTGCATTGTGTTGTGACAAATCAATCAATTGGTCATTTTCATCATAAAACTCAATGTCAACACCAACTGTAACTGGGTTTTCAGTATCAGTTGAGCTACCAATTGTCATTGTAACCGCTGGATCGTTATAAATTTGAACGATTCCTTTTCCATCTGATGATGGAAGGCTCTTCACATCGTATTTATAAACAACTTTTGCAATACGTTTTTCTTCGCTACCTTTTACAATTTTAGCTTGAGTAAGTCCTGTGTATGTCACATCAAATTTATCTCCGACTTTTACAACTCCCCACTCAATTTCATTATTAGCATATGGGTTTGTAGTTGTCAAATCAGAATCTTGTAGATTCTTTGTTTCATACATTTTAGTAGCTTTACCATCACCGTACATACGAGATTGACCTTCTTTTGTCAAGTAAGTTGTTAATCCAGTTGTTTGGTGTGTGATTTTAGTTGTTTCGCCATCAGCAAGTTCTTCAGAGAGGAATGTCAAATCTTGTTTGTATTTCTCAGGATTTCCACCACGCTCTGCAACCATCTTATTGAAGGCATCTTTAGCATCATCGTATTGTGCTTTTTTCTTGTTGTAAATTTCGAGCTCAATCAAGTAAGCAGCTTGTGCTTCATCATAAGCAGCTTTTTTAGTCTTGTAGTCAGCTAATTTAGCTTCATATCCTGCTTGAGCTAATTTATTACTTTCAGTAGCTTCTTGATTTGCTTTTACAGATGCATTGTATGCTGCAAGTGCTGTGTTATATTCTTCAAGAGCTTTTTCATAAGCAACACGTGCTTCTTCATTACTCTTTTCTACTGCTGTTTTTTCTGCTGATTTTTCAGTCAATTCTTTTTTATAAGAAGTAAGTTTTTCGTTGTAAGCTTCAAGCTCTTTATCGTAGTTTGCTTTTGTAGCAGCATTTTTAGCATCAACTTCAGCTTTTTCTTTTTCGTAAGCTTCTTGATTTGCTGCAACTTCAGCTTTATAATCAGCTACAGTTTTATTAATATCAGTAACTTGTTTTTCGTAATCTTTAGCAGCAGCTTCCTCAGAATCTTGCTTTTTAGTCTCAGTTTCTTTAACTTCAAGACCTTCATTTGTGGCAGCAGTTTTAGCTTCTTCCAACTTCTCTGGAACCGCAACTTCTTTTGTTTCTTCTCCAGCTACTGTTGTAGTTGAAGTAACCGGTGTAGTTACTGATGAAGTTTCATCGGCAGATACAGTCGCAATACCTGCAGCAGCAATCACTGTTGCAACCGCAACAGAACCAAAAGCAATCGATGTTTTTCTCAAGGCATACTTAATCGTTTTATTATTCTTTAACGATGACATGACAAACTCCTTTTTAAATGTTTTTTATATATGCTTCTCAAGCAAAAAGAATTTTTGTTCTTCGAAGTCAGAAAAATCGTAACAAAAATAATTTAAAAAGTCAAGTATTTTTATATGTTTTTTTCAAACTTTTTTCACTTTGTTTTCAGGAGTTTTTCATTTTGATTTCAAAAATTTACGTTTTTGTTGACATTTTCCTATGATATGTCGTATAATTTCAACTAACAAAATTTAATGATTGGGGGATATAATGAAATCTTCAAATAACTTTTCTCAAGAAAAAGGTCACGGCTATTTCCGTAAGCGGAATAAAGTACTTGTATCTATGATTACGGTCTTTGGTTCTTTAATGTTAAGTTCTGTTGCTATGGCAGATGAAGTTGCTTCAACTTCAACTACAACTTCAACTTCAACTACAAACGTAACTACATCAAGTCAACCAGCCACTAGTACTGAGACCACTAGTGAGCAACCTACTACAACAACTAGTGAGGAAACTCCAAAGACTTCTTCAAGTGAAGAGACATCAACTTTGCCTCAAACTTCAAGTACAACTGAACCCACAACGGCTAGTACTTCATCTACAACAAGCACTTATAACACACCAAAAATCCAAAATGATGTAACATTTAACAAAGCTGCATATAAAAGTGGTGAGGATGTTAGCATCTCAATCAACAATCCTAACGTAACTTCGTCTGATTTGACAGTGTCTCATTTAGACAAAGTTATTTATGAGTTGAAAAATGCTCCAGGAAATTCACTTGTCATTCCAAACTCTGTTTTCTCTCCAAATTCTGGTTATCTCATTGACATCATCGGAAAGAATGCTGATGGAAAACAAGAACTTCACAAAGTAGCTGGTCTATCAGTCGAAGATGATTGGACTGTATATCCACGTTATGGTGTTGTTGCAGGTTCAAAAGACAATCACAATTCAATCACAAAAGATCAAGTGGAAGGATATAAAAATAGTATTGACCAATTGGCCAACATGCACGTCAATAACTACTTCTTCTACGACGTTTACAATACTCCTGGTAATCCATTCCCAGCTAATGTTGAACGATTCACTCAAGATTGGGCTACTTTCTTGATTCCGAAAGATGAAACAGATCCCGAAAAACGTAAAACATACTTACCGGTTATTGACACAGAAGCTGTAAAAGAGTTGGTTTCTCATGTCCATTCAACTGGCGCTAAAGCTATGCTTTATAATATGATTTACGCTGTGTCTCTTGATGAAAAAATCCCAGACCAAGTAAAAAGTGCCATCGTACGCAACTTACAAGATCATTTCAACTTTGGAAAGACTGGTGATGTTACAGCGACTGACATCCAACAATTTCTAGATCCAGGAGATCCAAACTGGCAAAACTTTATCATCAATGTGATGTTAAAAGCCATGAAAGAAGGTGGCTTCGATGGTTGGCAAGGAGACACTATGGGGACCAACTTGGTTGAAAAAGTAAACGAACCTGGAAAAGCTTTCTCCTTAAGTGATAACTATCCAAAACTAGCTGCAGCTGCAACAGAGGCCCTCAAAAAAGAAGGCTATGACTTCATGATCAACGATATCTCTACTGGAGATGCTGATCGATTAGGAAAAACAAATGTCTCTGCACCATACGCGGAAGTTTGGGGAGATAGCATCGCCCATGATTCTACCTACCAAGCCTTAACACGCTTGACTGAGCGTATGCGAGATTTATACAACGGAAAATCTCCAATTATCGCTGCTTATACACACCGTGAAAAAAATGCAACAAAACTCAGTAAAGATAATGAATTGCTAACAGATGCAATTATTGCAGCAAGTGGTGGTTATCATATGACCACTGCTGCTCTCAATACATCTCAAGATGAAAAAGGTTTTGGTGTTATTCAGGCTGAATGGTACCTCAATCAAAACTTACCAGTCAATGCTGATTTTGCTAATGCAGAATTCAACTACCAAGAATTTATCGTTGCCTACCAAGAACTCCTTCGTGGACGCGAAACTTTAGCACATGATACTCGCCGTATTGGAGACAATACAAATGTTCTTGTAGATGGTAACTTTATCGGCTCTAATCTTGATAATTCAGACGGTGTTCAACCAGGTACCGTTTATACCATCACAAAAGAAACTAAAACTGGTGACCGAATTGCTCATTTGATTAATTTAGTTGGAATTAATGAAAACAAATGGAATAGTGCTGTTAATTCCACTACGAAACTGAGTAACATCCAAGCTTTTGTACCACTCGGTAGAATTTCAAAAGATCAGGCCGAACATGCGAATATCTATTGGGCTACCCCAGATGCTGTAGAAGGAAAATATAATATTCAACTTCGTGAAACTACTGCCAATGTATATTATGACAGCGGGGCCGGTCAATGGATGGCTGCAATTGATGTTCCTAACCTAGATGTATGGGATATGCTCTATGTCAAACTTAATGAAGTTGCCCGTGTTCTTTATCAAGATGAAACTGGTAAAGAACTGGAACGTTCAAGCGACTTTGTTGGACATACTGATGAAAAGATTGACTACTCAACAAAAGATACGATTGCTAAATACCTAAAACAAGGTTATAAACTAGTTGAGAACGAATTTGATAAAAATGGACCAGCAAAATTTGACCGAGATGCTTCAAACATTAATGGTGATGGCATCCAGGAATTCATCGTTCGCTTTACACCAAAAATTGTAGATTTTTCTGAGACACAACCAATTCAAGTTGGCCAAGTTGTTCCAGGAGATACCGATGGTAGCCTCTATCCAACTCCTAAAGCTCCAAATGGAAAATCTATTAGTGATCTCAATCATTTATCAGAAAAAGTAACTCGTACTATCACCTATGTTACTGAAGATAAGAATGGTAACAATCGTCAAGAAGCTGACATCGTTTCAAAAACAGATAGTTTAAACTTTAGCCGAAAAGGAACTATCAATTTGGTAACTGGAGAAACAACACTTGAAGATTGGGTGTCTAAAGACGGTACTACTTTCGCAGATTATGAAAATCCAGTCAAAAATGGATATGTTGTCGTATCTAAAGAATCAAATGCAACAATCTCTCCTGATCTTAATAAATCTGGAGGTCATACTGGAATCCTAGCTGAATCTGATGACATTTCTGATATTGTTGTCTACCGACCAGTCGGTGTTTATACAATTAGTTATGCATCAGGAAAAGAACCATCAAATGCTATTAAAGAGATTGCATATTTAAATGATCCTTCTAATCCAACTGCTATTTCAGCGCCAACTGCAACTCTACCATATATTGAAGGGTTAGAACCAAAAGATGCAACTGGAAAAATCTTAACCTTTGTAGATCCACTTGATGAAACAAAGGGATACCTTCTTCCTACTGCAACTTCTGCTACTAATGATACAGTAATTACTTATACAATTTCTCAAGGATCAGTGACGGTACAATTCCTCATTATAGGCAGTGATACCGAATTACAAGACTCTCAAACAGTTTCTGAAAACGCAGACTTTGGTACGAACTATACTACAGATGCACCAAAAGTAATTACAAAAGACGGTCTAGTCTATAATTTAGTTGGTCATCGTGAGGGTTCTGCTGATGTTTCAGGAACAGTATCTAAGGGAAATAAAACAGTAATTTATGACTACAAACTTGCTTTAGGAAATGTAATAGCACGATTTGTCCTTCAAAACACCACAACTGAATTGCAACCAGCTATCGTTATTGCTTCAAATGCAGATAACGGTTCTGCCTACATTGCTGTTGCACCGGACGAAATTTCTTATAATGGTCAAACATACGAACGTATTAGCAGTGCACAACAATCAGGCCAAGTCGGAGTAGGAACTACAGATCTGATTTTTGAATACAAAGTCAAAGAATTACCAACTCCTCAACCTCAACCTCAGCCTAAACCTCAACCTCAACCTCAACCTCAGCCTAAACCTCAACCTCAACCTCAACCTCAGCCTAAACCTCAACCTCAGCCTAAACCTCAACCTCAAACTCAAACTCAAGTTCAACCTCAAACTCAAGTTCAAGTTCAAGGTTCTGAACGCCAAAAAGAGTCAATACAATCAGAAAGAACTTTGATTAAACCTGGTAGTCAGCTACCTGCAACAGGAGAGCAAAATTCCCAATTAGCATATCTTGGATTTGCTTTTCTCACTGGATTTGCAGGTCTTGTCGGTTATAAAAAGAAACAAGATTAAACTACTATAATTTTAAAAACCCAAGGAATAAGTCCTCGGGGTTTTTTTAAGAAAATAACAAAGAGGCCTTGCTCTTACGAGCAAAGCCTCTTCATTTTAGAGCTAAAATTGCTATTTCAATACCAAAATATTGATCTTATCTCAATCTTAGTCTTCACGTCTTTTTGGTTTTGCAATTAAACCAAGACCTACTAGACCAAGTGCTGCACCTAGAGCCACTAATCCAACTTTAGATTGCTCACCAGTATTTGGCAACTCACGACCTTTAGGTTTTTCCGGAGTTGGTGGTGCTACCGGCGTTGGCGGCGTTGGTGGTGTTGGCGGTGTTGGCGGTGTTGGCGGCGTTGGCGGTGTTGGCGGTGTTGGCGGCGTTGGCGGCGTTGGCGGCGTTGGCGGTGTTGGTGGTGTTGGTGGTGTTGGTGGTGTTGGTGGTGTTGGTGGTGTTGGTGGTGTTGGTGGTGTTGGTGGTGTTGGTGGTGTTGGTGGTGTTGGTGGTGTTGGTGGTGTTGGTGGTGTTGGTGGTGTTGGTGGTGTTGGTGGTGTTGGTGGTGTTGGTGGTGTTGGTGGTGTTGGTGGTGTTGGTGGTGTTGGTGGTGTTACCTTGTTGTTAAACTCAGTATCTTCAGGCATTTGTGAAGTAAGGGTCAACACTTTACCATCCTTAGTTACAGTAACTCCAACAGTCACTACCATATTGTCATACTCAACTCCAGCCTCTGTACCTTTCACTTCTTCTACATGATAGATATGAGTGCCTTCTTGACCACGTTTGAACTCAAGAGCTGAGAACTTAATCTTACCTTCTGCATCGTTGCTTACAGTTTCAATTACGTTGCCATCTTTGTCTTTCAATACGAAGCTGAATTCTCCAGCTTTCAACGCACGACCTTCCAATTTCTTTGTGAAGTTGAATTCAACTTTTACTGGGATATTAACAACACGTTTTTCAGTTGGTTTTTCTGGTTTTTCAACTGATTTCTTAGTTGGATCATATTGGTGAACAATTTGAGAAGCTGTATTTTCAATATCTACACCTTCCTTAGCAGTTTCCTTGATACGTGCAAGAATATCAAACTTGTAGTAACGTCCAAATGCTAATTTAGCAGTGTCGATTACTTGAGTATTTTCTGCATCTCCAAGAGACATAGTCAAGTCAGCCTTAGATGTAGCAGTAATGACACCATCCACAATTGAAATATCAAACTTAGCTGTTACATCTTCACCAGTTACTGAATCGTAAGCTTTAATATTAGCTACATTAACATCCAAGTTTTCACTGTCATATTTATCTGTAATTCCAACAGATTGAATATTGTGAGCTTCTGTAAATTTAGTTGTATCAAGCCATACTTGGTAAACAACCTTATCACCTTTATGGAGTGTTTGAGTATTGATATTTTGCGCTTCATTATTATCAACTTTGTCCGCATATGGATCTTTGTTGGTATCAGCTACTTTATCAGTTAACTCTTTATCATCATCCAGAAGTTTAGTTCCAGTAATGTCAAATTTCTCTTCTTTAAGAATATATTTTTCTGGGTTAAACTCAGGAGTTTCTGGAGGAGTCACAGTGTTATTGAACTCTTTATCTGGAGCATCAGTTAGTGTCTTCACAAGTGCTTTAGCTGTACCATCGTATTTAACTTCTACTGTGATTTCAGCCTTCATAGAGTCGTAAGTGACTGTCGCATCAGATCCTTTAACTTCTTCTACAGTGTACTTATGAGTTCCAACTTGGGCTTTAGTGAATTCAAGTTTAGCGAATTTCACCTTGCCATCTTTATCGTTCTGAACCGTTTCGATTTCAGTACCTTTAGAGTCTTTCAATACGAAGCTGAACTCACCAGCTTTCAATTCACGGCCTTCCAATTTCTTAGTGAAGTTGAATTCGACTTCAATTGGAACTGAGTTGACACGTTTTTCAGTTGGTTTTTCTGGTTTTTCAACTTTCTTCGTAGATGGGTTGTAGTAGTTTACAATTTGCGCTGCTGTATTTTCGATGTCTACTCCACCTTTAACGTCTGTTTTAACAGTGGCTGGGATATCGAATTTATAGTAGCGACCAAACTCGAATTTAGTTGTGTCGATGATTTGTGTATTGTCTGCGTCTCCAAGTGACTTCGTGAAACCAGCTTTAAGCGTTGCGGTCATAACACCAGCTTCAACTGTGATGTCGAACTTGTCAGTCACATCCGAACCAGTTACTGAATCGTAAGCCTTGATAGCTGAAGAGTCTACATTAACCTTCGTTTCATCGAAGTCATCAGAAATACTTACTGATTGGATGTTATCCTTGTTGTTAGCGTCGAATTTAGTTGTATCAAGCCATACTTGGTAAACCAATTTCGCACCAGGTTTCACAGTCTTAGTATTCAAGTTTTCTGCTTCGTTGTTGTCAGTCTTATCTGCGTATGGATCTTTATTGGTATCTCCGTACTTGTCTGCCAACTCAGAATCATCATCGAGAAGCTTGTTGTCAGTAATTGAGTATTTCTCTTCAGTTACAACGTATTTCTCTGGTTGGAACTTAGGTTCAGTTGGTGGTGTTACCACGTTGTTAAACTCTTTATCAGCGATATCGCCAAGTTTAGCTACTAAAGCTTTAGCTGTTCCGTCATGTTTAACTGTGATGGTTACAGTTGCTTTCATTGTGTCGTATGTCACAGTAGCATCTGTACCTGCAACCTCTTCAACAGTGTAGTTGTGTACGCCTTCTTGACCCTTCTTGAATGTAAGAGCTGAGAATTTCACATTACCATCTTTGTCGTTGGTTACAGTTTCAACTTCTTTACCATTTGAATCTTTCAATACAAAGCTGAATTCGTTCTCTTTCAATTCACGTCCTTCTAGACGTTTAGTGAAGTTGAATTCAATAGAGATTGGTACTGAGTTTACACGTTTTTCAGTTGGTTTGCTTGGTTTTTCAACTTTCTTCGTAGATGGGTTGTAGTAGTTCACTACTTGAGCCGCAGTATTTTCGATGTCTACTCCACCTGCAACGTCTGCTTTAACAGTTGCTGGGATATCAAATTTGTAGTAACGTTCAAATGCAAATTTTGTTGTGTCAATGATTTGAGTTTTTTCTGCATCACCCAATGACTTCGTGAAGCCAGATTTAAGAGTTGCAGTCATCACACCATTTTCAACCTTGATGTCGAATTTGTTTGTTACATCGTCACCAGTTACTGAATCGTAAGCTTTAATTTTAGAAGCAACGACATCAACCTTCGTTTCATCGAAGTCATCAGTGATTCCTACTGATTGAACGTTTTCTTTGTTAGTTGCTGAGAATTTAGTTGTATCCAACCATACTTGATAGTAGATCTTATCTCCGCGGTTAACAGTCTTGGTATTGATGTTTGCTGCTTCGTTGTTTGAAGTTCCATCAACATATGGATCAGTATTTGTTTCACCATATTTATCAGTCAACTCAGAATCATCATCAAGAAGTTTGTTATCAGTGATTGAGTATTTTGCTTCATTCAATACATACTTCTCTGGTTGGAACTTAGGTTCTGTTGGAGGAGTTACTGTATTGTTGAACTCTTTGTCAGTTGGTTCAGTTACGTTAGCAATCAATGCTTTTGCTGTTCCATCGTGTGATACTGTTACAGTTACTTCTGCCTTCATAGTATCGTAAGTGACAGTTGCGTCTGTACCTTTCACCTCTGTTACAGAGTAAGTATAAGTACCTTCTTGACCCTTCTTGTATTTAAGGGCAGTGACTTTTTCACCAGCTTTATTTGTGTACTCTACTGGAGAGAATTTAATCTTACCATCTGCATCGTTGGTTGCAGTCGCAATCACAACATCGTCGCTGTCTTTCAACTCAAATGTAAATTCGCCAGTTTTAAGCTCACGACCTTCCAAACGTTTTGTGAAGTTGAATTCTGCAGTAATTGGTACACTATTCACACGTTTTTGAGTTGGTTTTTCAGGTGTTTCTACAGATTTACTTACTGGGTTGTAAACATGAACGATTTGGTTGGCTTTATTTTCAATATCAGCTCCTGCCTTAACTGTGTCTTTAACAGTGGCTGGGATATCGAATTTATAGTAGCGACCAAACTCGAATTTAGTTGTGTCGATAACTTGAGTATTATCCGCATCACCTAAAGACTTGTTCATAGAAGACTTGGAAGTTGCTGTGATTACAGCATTTTCAACCTTAATGTCAAACTTATCAGTTACATCTTGGCCAGTTACACTGTCATAAGCTTTGATGTCAGCAGCGTTAACTGTTACTTTTTCAGCATCATATGTATCAGAAATACCAACAGATTGGATATTGTTCTTATCTGAGAAGTTTCTAGTATCTAACCATACTTGGTAAACTAATTTATCGCCACGTTCAACTGTCTTAGTATTGATGTTTTCTGCTTCGTTATTAGTAGTTTTATCAGCGTACGGATCAGCATTGGTTTCTGTATACTCATTAGTCAATTCGTTGTCATCATCGACTAATTTAGTACCAGTGATGTCATACTTTTCTTTGTTAAGTACAAATTTTTCTGGTTGGAATACAGGCGTTTCTGGAGGAGTAATCTTGTTGTTGAATACTTTATCTTCACTACCATCAGTTGATGCTCCATTATCGTCCACACCGCCAGCAGAAACTACGTTAGTTACTGTTGTTAATGTGTGACCTTTTTTAGAAACTTCTACAGTAATCGTAGCCTTCATAGAATCGTAAACCATTCCAGCTTCTTTAGCTGCAGGTACAACTTCTTCTACAGTATAGGTATGTGTGCCAACTTTAGAGTTGTCAAACGCTATTTCTGTGAATGTTACAGTTCCATCCTTTTTGTTGGCTACAGTCTCAACTTCTTGACCATCAGAATTTTTAAGAACGAAGTTGAATTCTCCATCTTTAAGATCGCGTCCAGCCAATTTTTTCGTGAAGTCAAATTTAACTTTTACTGGTGCTACAACATAGTTGTTGAAGATTTTATCATCATCACTTGATTTGAATCCACCTTCAGCACTGTATTTAACTGTAGCTCCTAGGTCACCTTTAGAATTCTCAGTTACAGTAACGGTCATGGTAACAGTCATTGCGTCGTAATCAACGTCTGTATCAGAACCCTTTTGTTCAGTGATCTTGTATTTATAAGTACCAGCTTTGTTAAAGGTAAGTTTGCTGAATGTAGCTTTTCCATCCTTGTTGGTAACAGTCTCTTCGTGCTTATCAGGAGTACTTTTCTCTTCTGTTAATTTGAAAGTAAACTCGCCGTCTGTCAAGACACGTCCGTCCAATTGTTTTTCAACTTCAGGAATTACTTCAGCTGGTTCTTGTTTCACGTAATAGTAAATAGGTTGTTTGTACGGTGTCAATGAGTTGAGCAAGTCAACGTTTGTACCGATACCATTTACTCCACGAACCAATTGTTCATTAGGAGAAAGGTGACCAATGTTATCTCCCAAGAATGGAACAAAGACAGTCTTATACGGTGTATATCCTGCAGCTTTTTGGAAGTCAAATGGAATTTCCTTACCATTTGCATAGTTTACACCTTTACTATCTGTGAAAGGAATGGTGTTAAGAGGTGATTTCTTAACATTCAATTCTTGTTTGTTATAATCACCAGGTTTAATCGGTTTCGTTTCTGCTAGCAACATGTAGCCATCAGTGCTCAAGCTACCGTCAGAACGTTTGCTTTGTTGTTTTGGATCTAGAAGATAAACACGAACGACTACTGATCCGTCTTCGTCTACAATTTCTTTAATCCGTTTAATTCCTGCACGCTCAGCGTCCATGAATTTGGTACCAACAGTATAAGGGCGGCTTACATAACCAGATGTTGAATCTGGATCTGCCGTTTGATACAATTTGTAGCCGTCAAATTGACGCTCACCAGATGCTGTGAAGTTTTGTCCTTCCATGGCTTTAGTGGTATATCTAGCCAAATCTTCTTCATTGCCATTTGGAACGTAGTCTTGAACAGTTTTATCTGTTTTATTGGCGTTAAATGTCGCATTGTTTTTGTCAACTACTCGATAGTAAGTTGTTTTATTAACAAAACGTGGGATCTTACTATTAGTATCCGTAATTGTACGACCATTATAAGCTGGTTCTACAACGTTAATAATGTCTGTTGATGTACGAGCAGCATATACAGCATCGTATAATTTTTGCTCATCTGGAGTAAGGTTGTGACCAGAAGCGACTAAAGCTTGGATACTTGCGCCAACTTCATAACCGTATTGCAGGAATGGTTGAGCTGGTTCAGCTTTACTAGCAGGTGTCCCTTTATCATAATCTACTTGATAAGTTAACTCTCCCCTCGATGCAGTCGCAGTAGTTGTAAATTTTTGAATACCACTTGATGCAGTAATCGTTCTAGTTTCTACTACATTACCAGTCGTTTTATCAATCAATTCAACAACTGTATCTGTAGAATCATCAAATCTCTTATAAGCACGAGAGTAATATTTTGTGTTGTAACGTTCGTTGAAGCGAGTAAGGTCTACGATACTATATGTATAGTAATCACCTTCTTTTCTTGCATATCCAGCTGGTACAGTTTGAGACCCAACCGTAGCTCCATTTGGATTTTGTATAGTTGGATCAACTGTTTCACCATCTTTTAGATATGTACTAACACTTACTGGTTTAGTGTTGTGATCTCCAGTAACTGCATCTTCCGTTGTAGCACGACGATTACGTACTCTTGGTTTGTTTGATTCGTCTGTAGCTGGTTTTACTTCAGTTGCTGCTGGTTTTGCTTCTTCTGCTTTTTCAACCGGCTTAGCAGTTTCCTTATTAGCAACCTCAGTCTCAGTTGAAGCAGGTTTTACTTCTTCTGCTTTTTCTGAAGACACTGGTTCAGATTTAGCTTCTTCTGTTTTAACTTCAGAAGCTGCTTTTACTTCTTCAAGCTTATTTGTCTCAACAAGCTCAGTTGTTGCAACATTTTCTACAATATTCTGTTCCTTTTTAGAGGAATCCTCGCTACTTTCCTTTTTCACCAACTCTGTTTTTTCTTCAGAACTTGGTTGTGTAGGAAGTTCAGAAGCTTTTACCGCACCTCCATTTGCTAACATAAAACTAAGAGTTGTTCCCAAAAATACGGATGCAACACCTACCTTATATTTCCTCAAAGAAAAACGTTGTTGTTCCTTTCTTATCATTTTGATAAGTTCTCCTTTTAAATTATTTTACTATCAGCAGAAGAATTATACTATATTTGAATCTAGAATACAATATTTTTCTCTAACTTTAGCCCTTATATCATACCATAAGTCTGACCTAACTTCAAATAATTATGTGCTCCTGAAATCGTTTACTTTATTATATTTTAGGCCATTTTAACACCCTGTGATTTGTTATATATAATTATATGTAAATGTGCACTATCCTATATTATGTCTATCTTTTAAAATTAATTAATTTAAAATTATACTATTTTTATATATTTAATTAGGTCCAGGTTTTGCATTTAATTATTTGTGAAAAATGATAGCAACGCTTTCATAATAAAAAAAGATTCTCAAATGAGAATCTTTTTTTATTAAATCGCTTCTGTAACAAAACTTCTGCTTTCTAGTACTTTTAACATTGCATCTGCTGTATCCAAAGCTGTAAAGAGAGGAACTCCATGTTCAATTGCTGAACGTCTGATTTGCTCACCATCTTCATCAGCTGTCCGTTTGGTACCAACTGTATTGATGATTGCTTGAATTTTTCCTTTGCGGACGTAGCTTGGAATATCGTGTTCATCATCACCAATCTTTCCAACGACTTGTGCCTGCAATCCATGACTTGCAAAGAACTCTGCAGTTCCTTCAGTAGCAAGGATTCCGTAGCCAATATTTTGGAAACGACGAGCCAAATCTAGTGCTTCTTCTTTTGCATCATCTGCGATAGTGAAGACAACATTACCGAAGGTTGGTAAGTGAAGATAAGAAGCTTCAAAGGCCTTGTAGAGAGCTTTTTCAAGAGTGGTATCAGAACCCATGACTTCCCCTGTTGACTTCATTTCAGGTCCGAGCAAGCTATCTACTTTCGCGAGCTTAGTAAAGGAGAAGACTGGCGCCTTGATATGAACACGACTGCTTTCTGGGTAAAGTCCATCTTGGTAACCAAGCTCTTCAAGACTTTGACCAAGAATCAACTTAGTCGCTACCTGTGCCATAGGGATGTTGGTTACTTTTGAAAGGAATGGAACAGTACGGCTGGCACGAGGGTTTACTTCGATAACGTAGACTTTCTCATCCTTGATAACAAACTGAATGTTCATCATACCAAGACAGTTGAGGCCGATTGCTAGGCGTTTGGTGTAGTCTGCAATCGTTTCTTGCACTTTTTGCGACAAGGTTTGAGGAGGATAAACCGCCATGGAGTCACCTGAATGGACACCAGCGCGTTCGATATGCTCCATGATACCAGGAATGAGGACATTTTGTCCGTCTGAAATAGCATCAACTTCGCACTCTTGCCCAACGATATAAGAGTCGACAAGAACTGGGTGGTCTGGACTAGCCTTAACAGCAGTTCGCATGTAAGATCGAAGATCATCTTCATTCTCAACGATTTCCATAGCACGTCCACCCAAGACATATGAAGGGCGAACGAGAACTGGGAAACCAATTTTACGTGCAGCAAGTACTGCTTCTTCTTCATTGGTTGCTGTTTGTCCAGGAGGTTGTGGAATATCCAATTCTTTGAGGGCTTGTTCGAAGAGGTCACGGTCTTCCGCACGATCCAAGTCCGCAACTTGAGTACCAAGGATAGTCACACCAGCTTTTGCTAATGGCTCAGCTAGGTTGATAGCTGTTTGACCACCGAACTGAACAATAACACCTTTTGGTTGCTCTAAGTCGATAACATTCATAACATCTTCGAACGTTAATGGTTCAAAGTAGAGTTTATCAGATACAGAGAAGTCTGTTGACACTGTCTCTGGGTTTGAGTTCATAATGATGGCTTCGTAGCCAGCAGCTTGGATTGCCTTAACAGAGTGAACAGTTGCGTAGTCAAACTCTACCCCTTGACCGATACGGATTGGACCAGAACCTAGGACAAGTACAGATTCCTTATCAGACTTGATTGATTCATTTTCCCAACCATACGTTGAGTAGAAGTACGGAGTTTCTGATTCAAATTCTGCGGCACAAGTATCTACCATCTTGTAAACCGGGACAATCTTGTTTTCTAAACGAAGTTGGCGAACTTGATCAGATGTAGTGTTCCAGAGTTCAGCGATTTTACAATCTGAGAAACCATTGAGTTTTGCTGTTTTTAGAGCTACTAGATCTTGTGGATGAGAACCTAATTCTTGCTCAATCTCAAAGATGTGTAATAGTTTATCCAGATAGAAGATATCAATCTTAGTCAAGTCAGCAATCTCTTCTGGTGTATAACCACGGCGAATAGCTTCTGATACGTAGAAGAGACGGTCATCTTGTGCCTTAACAACTTTTTCAATCAAGGCATCATCAGAAACATCTGAAAGCTCAGGCATTTCATTATGATGGACACCAATTTCTAGAGAGCGACAAGCTTTAAGGAGAGATTCCTCGATATTCCGGCCGATGGCCATAACTTCTCCAGTTGCCTTCATCTGGGTACCAAGACGACGTTCCCCTTTTTCAAACTTGTCAAATGGGAAACGTGGAATCTTAGCTACCACATAGTCAAGGGCTGGTTCAAACATAGCATAGGTTGAACCTGTAACTGGGTTAATAACTTCATCCAAGGTCAACCCTACCGCAATCTTCGCAGCCAATTTGGCGATTGGGTAACCAGTTGCCTTAGAAGCAAGGGCTGAAGAACGAGATACACGAGGATTTACTTCGATGACATAGTACTTAAAACTGTGTGGATCAAGCGCAAGCTGAACGTTACATCCGCCTTCAATCTTGAGAGCGCGGATAATGCTCAAACTAGCATCACGAAGCATTTGGTTTTCATAGTCGGACATGGTTTGCGCAGGGGCAAATACGATGGAGTCCCCTGTGTGAATCCCGACAGGGTCAAAGTTTTCCATGTTACAAACAACAAGGGCATTATCAGCTGAGTCACGCATGACCTCATACTCAATTTCCTTGAAGCCAGCAATGGAACGTTCAATCAAACACTGGGTAACAGGTGACAACTTCAAACCATTTTCAGCAATTTCACGCAATTCTTCCTCATTAGCACACATACCACCACCAGTACCACCTAGAGTAAAGGCTGGACGGACGATAACTGGGTAGCCAATAGTTGCTGCAAAGGAAACTGCTCCCTCAACTGTGTTGACAATTTCTGATTCTGGAATTGGTTGCTTGAGTTCTTCCATCAATTGTTTAAAGAGATCTCGGTCCTCCGCTTGGTCGATGGCAGACAGTTTAGTCCCGAGAAGTTCTACTCCAAGCTCATCCAAGATACCATTTTTTGACAATTCCATGGCCATATTAAGCCCCGTTTGACCTCCAAGTGTTGGAAGCAAGGCATCTGGACGTTCCTTACGGAGAATACGAGTCACAAACTCAAGTGTAATCGGTTCGATGTAGACCTTGTCTGCAATCTCTTTATCCGTCATGATGGTTGCAGGATTTGAGTTAACCAAGACAACCTCATACCCCTCTTCTTTCAAAGACAAGCAGGCCTGGGTTCCAGCATAGTCAAACTCAGCAGCCTGACCAATAATAATCGGACCAGAACCAATCACCATAATTTTTTGAATATCAGTACGTTTAGGCATTTATAAGATATTAAGGGCGTCAAGCGGACAAAGCTAAAATAGGAGTTATGACGAAGAACTGCTAGTTCTAGAAATAACTATCTTTTTAGCACCGTCCGTAGCCCGTATTCAGTTCAGCAAATACGGACCACCCTTCTCCTTTCTATTCGTCGCCTCACAGAGCGACATTAAATAAATTCTCCGACGATTTCTCACTCGTCATTAATTTGTTTGTTTGAATGCTTCCATCATTTCAATGAATTCATCAAATAGATAACTTGCATCGTGCGGACCTGGTGCAGCATCTGGGTGGAATTGCACAGAGAAACCTGGTAGATATCTGTGACGTACCCCTTCAACTGACTTGTCATTGATTTCTTCGTGGGTGATGATTAAGTGCTCTGGTAAATCCTCACGGCTAACTGCGTAACCATGATTTTGACTAGTGAAATCCACGCGCCCAGTTGCAATTTCACGAACAGCATGGTTAAAGCCACGGTGACCAAACTTCATTTTATAGGTCTTAGCACCATTTGCCATCGCAAAGAGCTGGTGACCCATACAGATACCAAAGATTGGAATTTTCCCGAGAATACCACGGATCATCTCAAGAGCTTCTGGTACATCTTCTGGATTCCCCGGACCATTTGACAACATAACTCCGTCAGGGTTTAAATGCAAGATTTCCTCAGCCGTAGTTGTGTATGGAACTACAGTTACGTTACAATCACGTTTAGATAGCTCTCGTAAAATAGAGTGTTTAAGGCCGAAATCTACTAAAACAACGCTCAAGCCAACTCCTGGAGCCGGATAAGCCGTCTTTGTAGAAACTTGTCTGATATTATCAGTCGGTAAGACAGTTGCTTGAAGTTGATCTGCAATGTGATCAATACTATCGCCAGCATGTGTTAGAGTCGCTCTCATGGTACCATGTTTACGAATAATCTTTGTAAGAGCTCGAGTGTCAATGCCTGAAATTCCAGGAATTTTCTTAGCCTTCAAGAATTCGTCCAGCGTCATTTGGTTACGCCAGTTGCTGGCTCTACGAGCCTCTTCGAAAACCACAACTCCCTTACAAGTAGGACTGATAGACTCGTAGTCGTCACGGTTAACTCCATAATTCCCTACTAGTGGATATGTGAAGGTCAAGATTTGTCCATTATAAGATTGGTCTGTAATGGATTCTTGATATCCTGTCATTCCAGTGTTAAAGACTATTTCCCCTGTTACATCAATATCTGCACCGAAGGCCTTACCTTCAAAAACTGTGCCATCTTCTAAAACTAGAAGTCGTTTTGTCATATTTTCACCTCTCGTGGACGCTCACTGGCGTCTTTTAACGTCTTGTGTATTATTTGGCTTTTCTACTTGCCAATACGGATTCTAAGATTGCCATTCGAACAAATACTCCATTGGTCATTTGTTGGACAATGCGTGATTTTGGTGCTTCAACAAGATGATCGGCAATTTCCACATCCCGATTAACAGGAGCCGGATGCATAATGATTGCTTCTTCTTTTAAACGATTATAGCGTTCTTGGTTCAAGCCATGTTGAGCGTGATACTCTTCTTTTGAGAAGACTGCTCCACTTTCGTGGCGTTCATGTTGAACTCGAAGCAACATCAGAACATCCACCTGGTCAACAATCTCGTCAATAGTTACGAACTGACCATAATCTGCAAACTCTTGACTTCTCCATTCCTCAGGTCCTGCAAAGTAAAGTTCAGCACCTAAACGTTTCAAAATCTGCATATTGGACTTGGCAACACGTGAATGGTCCAAGTCACCAGCAATGGCAACCTTGAGCCCTTCAAAACGGCCAAATTCCTCGTAAATTGTCATCAAATCAAGCAGACTCTGACTAGGATGTTGCCCTGAGCCATCACCACCATTGATAATCGATGTCGTAATGGTTGGGCTCGCAATCAATTCCCTGTAGTAATCAACCTCTGGGTGCCGAATAACACAGATATCTACACCAAGTGCAGACAAGGTCAGGATTGTATCATAGAGTGTCTCACCCTTGTTTACCGAGCTTGTATTCACATCAAAGTCAAGTCGTTCCAATCCCAGTTTAATCTCTGCAACTTCGAAGGATTTATGCGTTCTTGTCGAATTTTCAAAGAAAAGGTTGGAAACAATGGGATGGTCTTCGTAGGGCAACTGGGCTCCATTTTTAAACTCAATCCCTCGTTTAATCAATTTTATAACCTGATCTACAGTGAGATCTTCCATGGACACCACATGTTTTATTGCTTGTTGATTTTCTGACATGGCTACTCCTTTAGCTTTTAAGCTTCTTCAGTAATCAAAACTCTATCTTGGCCATCAAGTTCTGTCATCTCAACGATGATTTCTTCAGAACGACTAGTTGGAATATTTTTCCCAACGTAATCTGGACGAATTGGCAATTCTCTATGTCCACGGTCCACTAGTACTGCAAGACTCACACGGGCAGGGCGACCATGTCCGACAATGTTATCGATAGCGGCACGAATTGTACGACCTGTGTAAAGAACATCATCCACCAAGATAACTTCGCGGTCTGTCACATCAACAGAAATTAAGGAAGTATCTTCACCACTTTTGACATCGTCACGGTAAGGTTTGGTATCTAATTCTACAACGGGAACAGAGATATTTTCCAATTGTTCCAAGCGTTCTTGGATGCGGTGGGCGATAAAGACACCGCGTGTTTTAATTCCCGCTAAAATGATTTTGTTCAAATCTTTGTTGCGTTCGATAATCTCATAAGTGATACGCGTAATTGCTCGCTTGACGGTTAATTCGTCTACAACTTCTTTTGTCTTCATGACAAACCTCCAAAAAGAAAAGTCTCCTTAGACAAGGAGACTTGAGAATGTATCATTAAGCGAGCCATACTGGAAACAGCATAGACTTACCCTTCTACTTTATCGAGCTCCTTGCCTGCCTCACGGGACAGGTTTAAAGGAATATTTTATTGTTCTTACTATAACACAAAGCCCAGTTCAAAGCAAGTAAAAACATTCAATGTTTGACCTTATAATGAACTAAAATCATACAATTGTGGATAGTGTTCGCATTCTGGATTTTTCGGATGACAGATAGCACGACCAAAGTAAATCATGGCTTGATGCGCCGCCAACCACTTTTCTGGTGGCAAGACATCCATGACACGTTTTTCAACTTCAAGTGGAGTTGCCGATTTTTTAACAATATCATGGTGTTTGCAAATGCGCTCCACATGAGTATCTACCGCAAAAGCTGGAATTCCAAAGCCCACACTCATGACTACATTAGCTGTTTTACGCCCAACTCCCGCCAAACTTTCTAATTCTTCTCTAGTCTGAGGAACTTGACCATCAAAATCTTCTAATAACTGTTGCGCACATTTTTTAAGAAATTTTGCTTTATTTCGATACAGACCTAAACGAGAAATATGTTTTGCAATGTCCTTCTCACTAGCGTCTGCCATGGCTTGTGGTGTAGGGAAGGCTTCAAAAAGAGCTGGAGTCGCCTTGTTTACTGCCGCATCTGTCGTCTGAGCAGACAACATAACTGCAACTAAGAGTTCAAAATGATTGCGAAAATCTAGACTAGGTTTTGCATCTGGAAAAAGAGCTATGATTTCCTCAATGACATGACGGGCACGTTTCTTGGATAAAACCATCTATTCGTCTCCATCAAACAGCCCTTGTAAACCTGCAAAAGGACTACTTGCTTCTTTTTTGACTGCTTGTTGAGCTTGATATTCTTCCTCAGTCATGATTTGCCAGTCATTTCCAGAAACAAATCCCTGACCTGCTTCTTCTTCTGCCGTTAAGACCTTGATTGGAATGTTTAGCAAGATATTATCCGAAACACTTTCAGCCAGGTCGATTTCACCATTTTCGATAGATAAAACCAAGTCATCATCAAGAACTTCTTGATCCAGTTGATTGGTAGCACCTTCCATAAAGACTTCTGTCACTGGATAAGACTCTGCTAACTCAACAGGTTCCATACTACGACTAGAAGCAAGTACGATGGTATAAGACAGTTGATAATCTAGGAAAAACATACGGTCTTCATACTGAACCTTCCCAACTGCGACAATATCTTTTACGTCTAAAATTTCTTGGTTACGCTCACGTAAGTCAGCTGACATGTCTAGAGTTTGCTCAAAATACAAACCTTCAGGCTGCTTACGAACTTCTTGAATATTTAATTTCATACTTCCTCCATAAAAATTTACTTCCTTGATTATACTATGTAGTATAGATATATTGTACCATAGAACGCGTAAGCTTTATAGGGTTACGACCTCAAAAAGTAATTACATTGCCCTAGGTTCTCAATAATATAACTGTAACAATGTATCAAAGTCATCTCTATCCACTTTCTGACTGTTTTGTTTTATTTGTTTAATAATTTCATTCCTTGTTTTGATATCAAAAGGTAACTCTTGAAATACTTCCTCTTTAACTAAGAATTCCCCGTTTTCTCCTTGAAATTGTCTAGTGATTTTTCTAATATCTGTTTCAAGTTCAATAGATTGAATGATTTCATAATCGACATTATCTTCAATTGCGTCTAGCAACAAACTAATTGATATCTTAATCATCTTTACTCACTTTCGTAAACTTAATCGTAAACATCCTATCATTATATACTACTATCTAGAAGGCTAACAAAAATTTCTCCATTAAAAGGCGCTAATAATTAGTTGAATCATAAGAAATAACAATATTTTTTTTAACTCATTATCCTCTGTCAACGGATAAATGTCAAATATTTTTAAGAATTTTTTACCTCTGCTTCAAAATATTTCTAGACTTTAATTATGCTATCTAGAGAATTATTATTTTTTGATATATTTATTATGACAAATTTATTTTTTGTGCTATACTATAGGCATCAATACATGAGCAAAGGAGGACGCTCATATGGAAGACAAAGCTCTTTTAACAGAAGCCTATCAGCTCGTTTCAAAATTAAACCAAACAATACAAAGCTGTAAACAGGGATTACCTGATGATCTACGCTTACAGCAAAATATAGACGAAATTCTCAGAGCACTTAAAAAAGCTGAGAAAGTAGACAACGCCATCTTAATTGAACTGGAATCTTTTTACCAACGGACTAGTCTTTTGATCGGACTTGGTTCACTGAAATTAAATGACCAAGCCCGCACTGCTTGGAGAAACTATGACAAGTTTCACTACGATCACGTTAAACATACGTTGACACTCTATGGACCTGTTTTTGGGTTTTAAAATAGAGGATTATCTGGCTTAATCTTGACAAATTTTCTCAAAAAGAGTATGATGATTGCAACAATATTCGGAGGTAAGGGAGACATGAACAACTAAGTCTATCAAATAAAGAACCTTTATTTAGTAGATCTTGTTTCTGTCTCTTTTTTGTGTGCTCTTTTTCTGCTGGATTTTCAGCCCTTTTAAAAGAGTTTTTTTGACATAGACGATTGGCTCTACTAGGTAAAGTAGAGCTTTTTGTTATGCAATATGGACATTCTAGAAAGGGCAATAATATGATAAAAATCAATCATCTGACCATCACACAAAACAAAGATTTAAGAGAGCTTGTTTCCGATTTAAACATTACCATCCAAGACGGAGAAAAGATCGCTATTATAGGCGAAGAAGGAAATGGAAAATCAACCTTACTTCGAACTTTAATGGGAGAAAGATTAACTGATTTCTCTATCAGGGGAGAAATCCAATCTGACCTTCAGTCCCTGGCCTATATTCCCCAACATCTTCCTGAAGACCTGAAAAAGAAAACTTTACATGACTACTTCTTTTTAGAGTCTACAGATTTGGACTACAGCATTCTCTATCGCTTGTCTGATGAATTACACTTTGACAGCAGTCGTTTTGCAAGTGATCAAGAAATTGGTAGTCTCTCGGGTGGTGAAGCTTTGAAAATTCAGCTCATCCATGAATTGGCCAAACCCTTTGAGATTTTATTTTTAGATGAACCTTCAAATGACCTGGATATAGAGATGGTTGATTGGCTAAAAAATCAGATTCAAAAAATGAGGCAAACCGTTATTTTCATTTCTCATGATGAAGACTTTCTCTCTCAAACAGCAGACACCATTATCCACTTGCGACTGATCAAGCACCGGAAAGAAGCGGAAACGCTAGTAGAGCATTTAGACTACGATAGCTATAGTAACCAGAGAAAGGCTAATTTTGCCAGACAAAGCCAGCAAGCTGCTAACGACCAGAGAGCCTATGACAAAACCATGGAGAAGCATCGTCGCGTCAAGCAAAATGTAGAAACTGCACTTCGAGCTACCAAAGACAGTACTGCCGGTCGCCTATTAGCTAAAAAGATGAAAAATGTTCTTTCTCAAGAAAAACGTTACGAAAAAGCAGCTCAGTCCATGACCCAAAAGCCACTTGAAGAGGAACAAATCCAACTTTTCTTTTCAGATATAGAGCCATTAGCAGCTTCTAAAGTCTTACTTCGAATGGAAAAGGAGACTTTATCCGTTGACCAGCGAGTTTTGGCTCAGGAGCTACAACTGACTGTCCGCGGCCAAGACAAAATCGGCATCATCGGTTCCAATGGCATTGGCAAATCCACACTTTTAGCAAAGATACATCAACTACTAAGTGATAAAAGAGAAATCTCACTTGGATTTATGCCACAAGATTACCAAGAAACACTGCAATTGGATCTATCCCCAGTAGAATTTCTCAGCCAAACTGGACACAAAGAGGAAATACAGAAAATCCAATCTCACTTAGCCAGTCTTAATTTCAGCTATCCAGAGATGCACCACCAAATCCACTCCTTATCTGGAGGTCAACAGGGGAAACTCCTTCTTTTGAATTTAGTTCTGCGAAAACCAAACTTTCTCCTTCTGGATGAACCCACACGAAATTTTTCTCCAACTTCTCAACCAGAAATCAGAAAACTCTTTGCCAATTATCCTTGTGGCCTCATCACTGTTTCGCATGACAGGCGTTTTTTAAAAGAAGTCTGTAGGAGTATCTATCGTTTGACAAAAAATGGTTTAGAAGTAGTTGATTTACAAGATCTTTAACTTTTTAAAATAAAACATCCAGAGGAAAACCCCTGGATGTTTTTTACATATGTTTCAAACGCTCAATTCGTTCTGAAATAGGTGGATGCGTATAAAATAGTTTTTTCAAGAAACCTGGTTTTTGAGGATCGTTAATATAAAGTGCACTACTAGCATCATCCACATGATGACTCATGGGTTGACTATTTTCTAATTTTTGTAAAGCATTGATCATCCCTTGCGGATTGCGTGTTAATTCCACACTTGAAGCATCCGCTAAAAATTCTCGTTGGCGAGAAATGGCTAACTGTACCAAAGTTGCTGCAAGAGGTGCCAAAACTATGGCTAGGAGAGAAATGACTAACATAATCACTTCAAGTCCTCCACTGTCACGGTCACTATTTCTTCTACTACGTGATGCTCCACCCCACCACATCATACGACCAGCCATACTTGATAACAGTGTAATGGCACTGGCAAGGGCAACCGCAATCGTAGAAATCCGAATATCTAAGTTGCGAATATGACTAACTTCATGCCCGATTACAGATTCTAATTCCTCACGATTCATGATCTCTAGAAGTCCTGATGTCGCTGCTACAGCAGCATTTTGAGGATTCGAACCTGTGGCGAAAGCATTCAAACCCTGGTCATCAATTACATAAACTCGTGGCATAGGAATTTGTGCCACCATTGCCATATCCTCAACAACATGATAGAGAACTGGTTCTTCATTCCTATCAACTTCACGCGCACCATTCATGCTCATGACAATCTCTGTAGATTGAAAAATCATGGTCAAGGCATAGATAAAGCCAAGAATCATGGCTACGGTCACGCCCCAGATACCTGAGTTCATGAAAAGATATCCAACTGCATAACCTACAATAGCTAACAAAAGAAAGAAAACAATTAATAAAACCCAAGTTTTACGTTTATTACTAGCGATTTGTTTGTACAGCATCTTAGTCACCTAAACCACTAAAATCAACTCTAGGAACAGCCTTTTCTTCTTCTGGAGTCTGAAGGAAATCCGCCGCCTTAAAGCCAAAGATAGCCGCAACCAGATTACTTGGAAAAGTTTCTAATTTAACATTGTAGTTGCTAACGACACTGTTATAAAGTTGGCGAGAATATGATATTTTGTTTTCTGTGTTAGTCAGTTCTTCTTGTAAGTGAGCAAAGTTGCCACTAGCCTTCAAGTCAGGATAGTTCTCTGCAACCGCAAAGATACCAGATATCTGACGTGTCAGTGCATCACTGGCCTTCATGGCTTCTGCAGGTGTTGTTGCTGTAGCTACTTGTCTACGGAGTTCAGTCACCTTTTCAAGAGTAGAACTTTCGTATTTAGCGTAACCTTTAACTGTTTCAATTAAATTTGGTAAGAGATCATTTCGACGCTTCAACTGAACATCGATTTGGCTCCAAGCCTCCTTGGTCTGCATACGATTTTTCACCAAACCGTTATAGCTAACAATCACAAAAATAACAATCAGAGCCAAAACTCCAAGAATAATCCAAGTCATAATCTTATTCCTTTCTGCTTTTAGATTAGTACAAGTATATCAAATTTCCATGTTTTTGTGGTAAAATAAGATGATATATAAGAAGGATATAACTATGAAACCAGAAACTTTTTACTCATTACTTGACCAACAGAATATTAATCTTACTGATCAGCAAAAATTTCAATTTGAGCGCTATTTCGAACTCTTAGTTGAATGGAACCAAAAAATCAACCTGACTGCAATTACAGAAAAGGAAGAGGTTTATCTTAAGCACTTTTATGATTCTATCGCTCCTATCCTACAAGGGTTGATAGAAAACCAAGAAATTAAGTTACTGGATATTGGCGCTGGTGCAGGATTCCCAAGTCTTCCTATGAAGATTCTCTACCCGCAGCTAGATGTGACCATCATTGATTCTCTGAACAAGCGCATTAACTTCCTTCAGCTTCTGGCTGAGGAGCTTGATTTAGAAGGGATTCATTTCTACCATGGACGCGCCGAAGACTTTGCCCAAGAAAAGAACTTCCGTGCCCAATTCGACATTGTGACAGCTCGTGCAGTTGCACGCATGCAAGTTCTCTCAGAGTTAACCATTCCCTACCTTAAAGTTGGTGGAAAACTTTTGGCACTTAAAGCCAGTAATGCCCCTGAGGAATTGACAGAAGCCAAAAATGCTCTCAACCTTCTCTTTAGCAAGGTTGAGGACAACCTTAGCTACACACTTCCTAATGGAGACCCTCGCTACATCACCATTGTAGAAAAGAAAAAGGAAACTCCAAACAAATATCCACGTAAGGCTGGTATGCCAAATAAACGCCCGCTTTAGGATATTTTAAATTGATACTCACAAGATTATACCTCGCGTCTTTATTTCCTTGCTCGGGAAAAAATGATTTACAAAATCATGCCTCACTCTCTTGTTTCAAGGCTCGGGAAAAAATGATTTACAAAATCATTTTTTTCTGCTATACTATCACAAGCAAAGGTTTTTAATGTCATCCCGTGAGGTGACGAAGACGCAGATATATATGAAAATTTTTAAATATTGGGATAACCATGTTTTAAAGATGTCTTACTCTGAGAGCCTATTGCTGTAAAATAATGGGCTCTTTTTTGATGCCCAAAAAGTGAGGTATTTATGAAACAAGAATCAACTGTTGATTTGTTACTCGACGTTGACCAACGTCCTTCTTTTGGTAAGGGAATTCTACTCAGCTTCCAGCACGTGTTTGCCATGTTTGGTGCTACCATCTTGGTGCCACTGATTTTGGGAATGCCTGTATCTGTTGCCCTGTTTGCATCAGGTGTCGGAACACTGATTTACATGGTATCTACTGGCTTTAAAGTTCCGGTCTATCTCGGTTCTTCTTTTGCCTTCATCACTGCAATGTCTCTTGCTATGAAGGAAATGGGTGGCGATGTTTCTGCTGCTCAAACAGGGGTTATCTTAACTGGTTTAATCTACGTTCTTGTTTCAACTAGCATCCGCTTTGCTGGTACAAAATGGATTGATAAACTTTTACCACCAATTGTTATCGGACCAATGATTATCGTTATCGGTCTTGGTCTTGCAGGTTCAGCTGTAACAAATGCTGGTCTTGTTGCTGATGGCAACTGGAAAAATGCTCTTGTAGCTGTAGTTACCTTCCTCATCGCTGCCTTTATCAATACAAAAGGAAAAGGATTCCTTCGTATCATTCCTTTCTTGTTTGCCATTATCGGTGGATATATTTTTGCAGTCTTTCTTGGTTTAGTAGACTTCACACCTGTTCTTCAAGCTAACTGGTTCGAAATTCCAGGCTTCTACCTACCATTTAGCACAGGTGGTGCCTTCAAAGAATACAACCTTTACTTCGGCCCAGAGACAATCGCAATCTTACCAATCGCGATCGTAACAATCTCAGAACACATTGGTGACCATACAGTATTGAGCCAAATTTGTGGCCGTCAATTCTTGAAAGAACCAGGTCTTCACCGTACCCTTCTTGGTGACGGTATCGCAACATCTGTATCTGCCTTCCTTGGTGGTCCTGCTAATACAACCTACGGTGAAAATACAGGGGTGATCGGTATGACTCGTATCGCTTCTGTCTCAGTCATCCGTAACGCAGCCTTTATCGCAATTGCCCTTAGCTTCCTTGGTAAATTCACTGCTTTGATTTCTACAATCCCTAGCGCCGTACTTGGTGGTATGTCTATCCTTCTTTATGGGGTTATCGCCAGCAACGGTTTGAAGGTTTTGATCAAGGAACGTGTAGACTTTGGTCAAATGCGTAATCTTATCATCGCAAGTGCAATGCTCGTGCTTGGACTTGGTGGAGCAATCCTTAAACTTGGTCCAGTTACACTTTCAGGTACTGCCCTATCAGCAATGACAGGTATCCTTTTGAACTTGATCTTGCCATACGAAAATAAAGACTAATGTAAAAAAATAAAATCCACTCTCTTGAGTGGATTTTTTATATTCAATACTAACTTTTTGATAAGGTAACATAACATCTACGCTGATTTCTTTCTCTTTTCTAGCATTAAATCCTTTAAAGAAATAATAGTCACAGCCAATAAAATCATTGCCATACCAAGAAAATCTACAGGATAAAAGATATCTCCCATAATCATGAAAGCAAAGAATACCGCAGATATTGGCTCAATAGAGGCCAAGAGACTAGATTTGACTGGTCCAACCATACTTGCTCCCTTAAGAAAGGCCGTGTAGGCAAAAACAGTCCCGATGAGAATAATTCCAGCAAATGCTAAGAAAATATCAAAAGACATAGGTAGACTAGCACCGATAAACCCAGTAAATGGCACTGCTACAAAACCTGAGATGGTCATACCAACACCAATAACCAGAATGCTCCCCCATTTTTGAATGAGTTTAATGGGTGAAATGATATAAAGAGCATAGGTTAAAGCAGAGAACAAGCCCCAAAAGAGACCTGCTGGTGTCATAGAGAGCTGATCCAACTGACCATGAGTCGCAATTAAAAAGGTTCCACCTATTGCTAAAATCATAGAAAGGATTTCGGCTATAGTAGGTGCTACCTTATCCTTTATACATGTGTAAGCCAAGATTCCAACAGGACAGACATACTGAAGCACCGTCGCTGTACCTGCATTTGTCTCCTGAATAGCCGATAAATAAGCCAATTGATTCAGAAAGAGGCCAAATAAAGAAAATAGTAAGAGAGAAAAGAGACTTGATTTATCTTTTAGAAAAGCCAAAAATTGTTCCTTAGACTTTGTATAGGACAAGAGAACTAAGAGCAAACCTGCAACAATTAAACGAATATTGGTTAGGACTAGAGCCGATACCCCATGAGCCATTAGGTACTGACCACTGGTCCCAGACAAGCCCCAAGCAATACCAGCAATTACTGTAAAAAGAGTTCCTTTAAGAGCTTTTGACATACTTCCTCCCTAGTCTGCTTCACGAATTAGGTCCATGACCTGATTACGGTCTATGATCCACTGCGCACGCTCGTCTTTTTCGTAGGTTCTATTGGACAAGAAAATCGCAGCTTCCTGCTTCTTACGATTCCACATGATAAAGGTTCCAGTATAGCCTGTATGGTCTAGCCAATCACCTTCAAGATTCCAGGCCAAGGAGCGTTCCTTATCACTCAAATCTGAAAAATTCTGGCTTAATCCGTCAGCAAAATCATCCTGTAAATAATGCTCAAGGAAGATTTTTAAATCCTTCACAGTTGAAAACAAGCCTGCACTTCCAGCATGTTTACCTAGTAAACGTGCCTTAGGATCATGCACCACTCCTGCTTTCTGTCCCCGAACAGTTGGAACAGCACTGCTAACTGGTCCAAACTGAGTTTCCTTCATCTTCCATGGATCGAAAACTTGCTCTTGTAAAATCTGTTCTAAATCTTTTTCAAAGTAGTTCTCTAGGAGAAAACCGAGCAAGAGAAAGTGCACATCCGAGTAGAGAAAGGCTCTCTTCTCTCGGCGATTCAAATGAAACATAGCTTCTTTCAATTCTTCTGCATTCAACTGGTCTCTATTGATAATAAACGGGTCCAAGTCCGTAGAATGTGTGAGGAGTTGACGAATGGTGATATCTGGATAATCCGCCTCTGGAAGATAGGTCTTTATGGATTGATCGAGCTCAATCTTGCCTTGCTTCCACAAAAAAGTTAAGACAGTCCCAACTCCGACGACCTTGCTCACACTTGCCAAATCATAGACTAAACCTTGACAAGTCTGCTCTCCAATTTCTGGATTTGCTTCTCCGAGGTAGCAATCAAACCATTCACCATCCCGATAATACGCAAAAGAGGCACCAGGATAAATCCCTGCCTCAATTTGTTGCTCTATTTTTTGAATGATTTCTTGTTTCATACTTCTTCAAACCACAATTCGATATTGTTGGCATCCTTGGTTAGGAAAAACTTCTCAGACTTAGGAACAAAGTAACCTGCAGTTTCAAAACGTTGACGCAGACTAGCCAATTCAAGTTCTTTTACTTGGAATTTCAACATAGACAAATCCCAAGTTACATTATTTTCAACAAGCAAATCACTACCTTGAGCTTGTTTAAAAGTTATGCTAGTTTCGATTTCCTCTTTTTCAAGCAGGCTTGTCGTTTCAGCAGGCAAGTTAATTTCTGCTGAAATATCAAATGCTGTTAAATATTGCAGTTTCTCATCTTTTGTGAAAGTAACAGTTTCATCAAACTTTCTCAAATCTTTGATGTCATCTTCCGCATGGATTAGGACAAGATCCCCTTCTGGTGAAAGGATTTCAAAAGCATATCCCTTATTTCCTTTATAGAGTTGAGGAAGTTTTTCCATTCTAGCTAGCAGTGCTTCAACCTCGGATGGATTCGCTACTTTTACAATCAATCTAGCTAATTTTTTGATCCCTTCAACCTTACGGCTTCTCATACTTGGCGATTCTTCTAAAACCAATTTTTCAATGCCTGACTGGTCTCCTAGCGATAAGAAAGCCGACTCTTCAAGCAAGGGTTTCATACCCAAGGTTTGGATATAAAACAATTCATTTAATCTTCTATTATTTATCTTTAGCGTCGGGATCATACGCACAATTTGATTTACATTCATAAATTCCTCCAACACTTTTTATTTTAAAGGATTTTATTTCATTTTACAAGTTATTCAACTAAAAACTTTAACTATATTAACCCCTTGAATAAGGAATCCCCTTCGCATATCCGAAGGGGGACTCATTTTATTTTAGTAAAATTCTTTGTTAGTTCTTCCAAGAAAGTTCTGCTTGAAGACCATAGTGATCACTGACCTGCGGACTTGCTTGGCCATCAAAAACTACCTGTAACTTTTCTACCTGAAGATCTTTTGTCGTAAAGACGTAATCAATTCGAAGCGGTTCTGCATTTCCCTTCCAACCATCAATTTCTGGAGGAACAGTGTAGCTTCCACTTCTCTCTTTTGCAACTTCATAGGCATCCTGTAAGCCTAGCGGACTAGTTAGGATAGCTTGATAGCCTTCCTGACCTGCAGGGTTGTTAAAATCTCCAGCTAGTAATAGAGGTTTATTCAACTCTTTTAGAACTGCTTCAAATCTTGCCCATTCCTCTTGGAATCCTTTATCCCACCAAGAGAGATGCACACTCGCAACTGCAAGCTCTTTACCTTCTACTACTGTTTCTACTAGTGCAACTCGACGAGTGTGATAATCAGTTGGATCATCTACATCTGAAACCAAAATCTCACGCGCCTCAATCGGTGTTTTAGATAGAATTGAAACTCCCTCATGATAACGGTCATATCCGATATGATTATAAGCCCATGTCCAATAATAGTCCAGTCCTTTTTCAGACAACTTCTCTACCAAAAGACGAACATAGTGGTCTTGGTGAATGGGTTCTGCTGAAGGTAACGGATTGTAAAGTGGTCCAGACTCTACTTGAGTTGATGTAATTTCTTGGTTGATTTCTTGAAAACAAATCAAATCATAACTGTTTTCAAGTATATCTTGAAACAAGAGCTGAAATTTTTCTTCAGGATTTTTTTCCATCCAACTATGAGTATTGAGTGTTAAAAACTTCATGTTTTTCTCCTATAAACAAGAGGTTGGAAAACAGCTTCCAACCCCTTAGTGTATTACAATTCTACTTTTGCAACTGCTGTTTTAGCTGCAAGAGAACCGGTTTGTTCTAATTTAACTGACTTGATAGCATCTCCATTTGTAAAGACTACTACAGTTGTAGTTTCACGACCTGCTGCTTGAATAGCACCAAGGTCAGCTTTGACTAAGAGATCACCAGCAGCTACTGCTTGGCCTTCTGAAACCTTCACATCGAATGGTTTTCCTTCAAGGCTTACAGTATCAAGACCGATGTGGACAAGAACTTCAAGACCTGCTTCAGTTACAAGACCAAGAGCATGTTTAGTTGGGAAGATACTTGATACAGTACCTGAAACTGGAGATACAATATTTCCATTTGATGGTTCTACTGCAAATCCATCACCCATCATTTTTTGTGAGAATACTGGATCCTTAACTTGTTCCAATTCAATCACTTGACCATCAGCAACTGAGTACACTTCTTCAGTCACACCTTTGTATACAACAGTATCTTTTTGAGCTGCTGCCATTTGACTTGGAAGAGTTTCAGGAATCACTTCTCCAGAATCAAGAATATCTTGGATATCTGATTTTAAAACGTCAGCTTTAGGTCCGTAAATAGCTTGGACACCTTGTCCTTTCATGACAAGTCCCATAGCTCCTTCAGATTTCCATTGTTCTTCTGTTCCAACTTTTTCTGCATCTTTTACAGTAACGCGAAGACGAGTCATACATGCGTCGACATCAACGATGTTCGCACGTCCACCAAGAAGGTTGATGATGTTAACTGCTTGAGAAGCTTCTGCAACTTTAGTTTCACCGGCAGCTGAAGATTCAGAAGAACCATCTGCATTTTCGTAGTTACCGTTACGTCCTGGAGTTGCATAGTTGAATTTCTTAATCATGAAGTTAGCGATAAAGTACATGATAAATCCAAAGAGCACTGTCACCCAGATAAAGTTAACAATATCCATACCAATACCAGCGTTGATAGCTAGCGGAGTACGAGTCAAGAATTCGATTGAACCGAATGAGTGTACACGAAGGTTCACAATATCAGCCATTGCAAAGGCAGCACCTTGAACAAGAGCGTAAACAAGGTAAAGAGGTGTTGCGATGAACATGAACATGTACTCAATTGGTTCAGTTACCCCTGTCAAGAATGTTGCAAGAGCAGTTGCGATCATCATACCTTTGTATTGGTGTTTCTTATCTGGATCAACGTTACGGTAGATAGCCACAATGACACCCATCAAGATACCAAACGAACCAATCATTTGTCCAACTTTGAAACGAGCTGGATGTACTGTATCTAACAAGTGTTGGTATTGAGCTGCGTCAGTACCTTTAAGGTTTACAAGGTCAGTTACCCATGCAAGCCAAAGTGGATCTTGACCAAATACTTGAGTACCTTTTGCTGCACCAGTCATGACATCATAAGTACCACCAAGAGCTGTATAGTTCATTGGGATAGTCAACATGTGGTGAAGTCCAAATGGCAAGAGTAAGCGTTCCAAAGTACCATACAAGAATGGTGCTAGAACTGGAGCCGTTTCTTGAGAGTTGGCAATCCAGATACCAAAGCTGTTAATACCTGTTTGAACAAGTGGCCAGAAAATTGAAAGAAGGATTGCAGCGATTGCTGAACGAAGGATAACAACAAACGGTACAAATCGTTTTCCGTTAAAGAAAGAAAGTGCATCAGGAAGTTTACGGAAATTGTAGTATTTGTTAAAGGCAGTTGCCCCTACAAAACCAGAAATAATCCCTACAAACACACCCATGTTAAGTGCTGGAGCTTCAAACACGCTGATAAAGTAATCAGAAACTTTGATAGAGTTACCAAAGATTGTTGAAACCATAGCATTAGGATCTTTCAACATATCACCACTAACACTAAAGATAGCACCAGTGATACGGTTAATCAAGATAAAGGCAAGTCCTGCTGCAAAGGCACCACCTGCACGTTCTTTAGCCCAGCTACCACCGATAGCAAGAGCAAACAAGATATGTAGGTTACCGATAACTCCCCAACCAATTTGCTCAAGGATTCCACCTGTAACAACAAGTGGAGCAAAGTTAGGGTTAATCATTGCAAGTGTCTTACCGATTGAAATCATCAATCCAGCCGCTGGCATAACAGCGATAACCACCATTAGAGCCTTACCGAATTTTTGCCAAAACTCGAAAGACAAAACATTTTTGAATGTATCTTTCATCATTCAAATCTCCTTATTTTTATTTTAATGCAAACGATTTACGAAAACGTTTGCACCGTTAACACCTCTATTATACCACTTTATTTTTTTTGTAAAGGATTTATATAAGATTTTTTGATTTTAAAAATTTCTTACTTCTCTTCAATTGTTTACTAACTTTGAGTTTGCTGGGGTTTTCTGATATAATATTAGCTATGAAATCCTATAATACCTTGAATGATTATTATCGAAATTTATTCGGAGAAAAAACTTTCAAAGTTCCTATCGATGCCGGATTTGATTGTCCCAATCGTGATGGTACAGTAGCTCATGGAGGTTGTACTTTCTGTACGGTTTCTGGATCTGGAGATGCTATCGTTGCACCTGACGCTCCAATTCGTGAGCAATTTTATAAAGAAATTGACTTTATGCACCGCAAATGGCCAGATGTAAAAAAATATCTAGTCTATTTCCAAAACTTTACTAATACTCATGAAAAGCTCGAAGTCATTCGCGAACGCTATGAACAAGCCATTAATGAACCCGGTGTGGTTGGAATCAATATCGGTACACGACCAGATTGCCTGCCTGATGAGACTATCGAATACTTGGCAGAGCTCTCTGAACGAATGCATGTTACTGTAGAGTTAGGTTTACAAACAACCTATGAGGAAACTTCTGAATTGATTAACCGTGCCCACTCCTATGAACTTTACGTGGAGACGGTTAAGCGCTTGAGAAAATATCCCAAGATTGAGATTGTAGCCCATTTGATTAACGGCTTGCCAGGTGAAACTCATGACATGATGGTGGAAAATGTTCGTCGCTGTGTGACTGATAATGATATTCAAGGGATTAAACTTCACCTACTTCACCTTATGACAAATACTCGGATGCAACGTGATTATCACGAGGGTAGACTGCAGCTTATGAGTCAAGATGACTATGTGAAAGTTATCTGTGACCAACTAGAAATTATTCCTAAACATATAGTCATCCATAGGATTACGGGTGATGCGCCTAGAGATATGCTGATTGGTCCTATGTGGAGTCTCAATAAATGGGAAGTTCTAAATAGCATAGAAGCTGAAATGAGACGTCGAGGTAGTGTCCAAGGATGCAAGGCTGTAAAACAGGAGTTTATGAATGAAAAAACCACTTGAAATGGCACATGATTTTCTTGCCGAAGTCATCACAAAAGATGATGTTGTTGTAGATGCAACAATGGGAAATGGACATGATACACTTTTCCTTGGCAAATTAGCTAAACAAGTCTACGCTTTTGATATACAAGAACAAGCTCTTGAAAAAACAAGTCAACGTCTACAAGAATCCGGATTGACCAATGTCAAGTTACTTCTACAAGGTCATGAAACCGTAGATCAGTTTGTAACTGAGGCGAAAGCAGCCATCTTTAATCTGGGTTATCTTCCTTCTGCCGATAAGTCTATCATTACTAAACCTCACACAACCATTGAGGCACTTGAAAAACTCTGTCAGATGCTCGTTAAAGGCGGACGAATAGCCATCATGATTTATTACGGGCATGAAGGCGGAGATATAGAACGGGATGCAGTTATGGATTATGTTAGTCAGTTACCACAACAAGAATATACTGCCACTATCTATCGCACCCTCAACCAAATTAACAATCCACCATTTTTAGTTATGATTGAAAAATTAGAAAGGTATCGCCATGGATAAACAATACCTACGAGATAAAATCGAAGCTCTTCGTCACAACTTTGTCGAGTCAACCCAACATGAACGTGCAGTTGGTATTTTGGATGAAGCACATATGAGTAAAAAAATGCTGAAAATCAAGAAGAAAATGATTTCACTTGAAATGGAGCGTTGTCAGAAAAAAATAGAACATAAGGACTGCTCAAAGATCGATCAAAAAATCCAAGAACAAAAGGAACTTTTTGAAAATTGTCGTAACCAAAAATAGGGAGGTGGAAAATGAATTTACTTTTTTATCTCTTGGTATTTTTACTGGTTCTTATTGTTTCTAGTACGACCAATAAACTTCTTCCCTTTTTACCCATGCCTCTGATTCAAATTTTGTTAGGGATTGGAATTGGACTTTGTTTACCCAACAACCAATATCATTTAGATACTGAGTTATTCCTAGCTTTAGTCATTGGCCCACTACTCTTTCGCGAAGCTCAAGAAGCAGACATTACTTCTATCCTAAAACACTGGCGGATTGTCCTCTACTTGATTTTTCCAGTTATCTTTATCTCAGCCTTGAGCATGGGGGGAGTCGCTCATGTCCTTTGGGCTAGCCTACCATTAGCCGCCTGTGTAGCAGTTGGTGCCGCCTTAGGGCCAACAGACCTAGTCGCCTTCGCATCTCTTTCTCAACGCTTTTCCTTCCCAAAGCGGGTCTCTAATATCCTAAAAGGGGAAGGTCTTCTGAATGATGCTTCTGGACTAGTAGCCTTTCGTATGGCTCTCATCGCTTGGACAACAGGAACATTCTCCCTTACCCAAGCCGGAACTTCATTAGCCATTTCCATCGTTGGAGGATTTACAGTCGGCTTAATAACGGCCTTAATCAATCGCTTCCTTCATACCTTTCTACTCAGTGTCCGTGCAACAGATATCGCAAATGAGCTCTTATTGGAACTTAGTTTACCTCTCTTGACTTTTTTCATAGCCGAAGAAATTCATGTTTCAGGCATCATCGCCGTTGTTGTTGCTGGGATTCTGAAAGCCAGTCGTTTCAAGAAAATAAATCTCCTGGAAGCGCAAGTTGATACAGTTACTGAGACTGTTTGGCAGACTGTAACCTTTATGCTCAATGGTTCAGTCTTTGTCATTCTTGGGATGGAACTGGAAATGATCGCGGAACCAATTCTTAAGAGTGCATTCTACAACAAAGTACTTCTCTTACTCAGCGTTTTCCTCTTGACCTTCCTGCTTTTTGCTATCCGCTTTGTCATGATCTATGGATTTTACGCATTTCGGATTAAGAAGCTTCATAAAAGTTTAGACAAGTATGTCAAAGACATGCTCCTCCTTACCTTTTCTGGTGTTAAGGGAACTGTATCCATTGCCACTATCCTTTTGATACCGTCTAATCTGGAACAAGAATACCCTCTTCTTCTCTTCCTCGTAGCTGGTGTAACCCTGGTCAGTTTCCTGACGGGATTACTAGTACTCCCGCACCTTTCTGAAGAGAAAGAACCATCTAAGGATCAGCTCATGCACATCGCTATCTTAAACGATGTTGCCATGGAATTAGAGAAGGATTTAGAGAACACAAAAAACAAGGTTCCACTCTATGCGGCTATTGACAATTATCATGGACGTATTGAAAATCTTATTCTTAGTCAGGAGAACAAGGAGATTCAGGAAGACTGGGAAGCTCTTAAACTCTTGATTCTCAGTGTTGAAAGCGATGGCTTGGAACAAGCCTATGAAGAAGGAAAGATTGGAGATCGTGCTTATCGTGTCTACCAACGCTATTTGAAAAGCATGGAGAAAAATATTAAGCGAAACTTTGCTTCTCGACTAACCTACTACTTCCTTGTCTCCATACGCATTCTTCGTTTTCTACTTCATGAATTGCTCACATTTGGGAAAACATTCCGTTCGTGGAAAGACAAGGAAAAACAGAGACTTCTTGCCATTGATTATGACCAGATTGCTGAACTCTACCTAGCCAACACTGAAATTATTATCGAGAGTTTGGAAAACCTCAAAGGGATTTATAAGAGTTCTCTGATCAGCTTTATGCAGGAATCTCGTCTTCGCGAAACCAGTCATATTACGAGTGGTGCCTTTGTGGAACGGGTTATCAATCGTATCAAACCCAATAACATTGATGAAATGCTTAGAGGATACTACCTTGAGCGTAAGTGTATCTTTGAATACGAAGCTCAAAAACTCATCTCAGCTCAATATGCCAAAAAGCTACGCCAAAATGTCAATAATTTAGAAACTTATTCCTTAAAAGAATCTGCTAATACCTTACCTTATGATATGATGGAATTAGTTCGAAGAAATTAAAGTCTATAGAAAACAAGAGAAAAACTGGAGGATTGTAACATGAAAAAGTTGTGGAAACAGCTGACTGATAGACCCTTATTAAAAGCTTTTTTGCACTACTATCAAGCCTCCGATAGTGAGTTAACTAGCGTTGCTGTTGCATACTATTGGTTGATTTCAATCTTCCCTTTACTTATGATAGTGGTCAATATCTTACCCTACTTTCAAATTCCCATCTCAAACTTTCTATTAACAATCAAGGAATTTTTACCAGATACAATCTATGAAGTTGTTGCAAAAATTGTCAGAGAAGTTCTGACTCAACCATCAACAGGTTTACTAAGTTTTGCTATCTTATCAGCTCTTTGGACTTTCTCCAAATCCATGGATTTTCTTCAGAAGGCCTTTAATAAAGCCTATGGAGTTGCAAAAAATAGAGGAATTATCTCACACCAGCTGATGAGTCTCTTGGTTAGCTTTGGCCTTCAAATTCTCTTTGCCCTTGCCTTATTCCTCAGTATGTTCGGCCATATGTTATTGGACCTGCTTAAAAACTACTGGAAATCCGAGAGTGCTCTGTTTTCTTATCTACAGGATTTTACAGGACCGCTGATCTATGCCTTTCTTTTTGCTACCGTGATTATGCTCTACTATTTCCTACCAAATGTTAAAGTAAGTCGGATTCGATACGTCATACCTGGAAGTCTCTTTGTACTAGTTAACACTATTGCATTATTAAACATCTTTGCAGCTTATTTCAACAATTATGTCAATTATCTCGTTGACGTCAGATTTTTCAGTTCTATCGTCGTTGTTGTGATGATGTTCTGGTTCATTATCATTGCCAAGATATTGATCATCGGTGCTGTCATCAATGCCAGTGTTCAAAGCCTAAAAGACCCCGACTTTAAAGCAAATCAATAATTTTTTATCGATTAATACTCAATGAAAATCAAAGAGCAAACTAAGAAGCGAGCCGCAGGTTGCTCAAAACACCGTTTTGAGGTTGTGAATAGAACTGACGAAGGCAGCTCAAAATACTATTTTGAGGTTGCAGATGGAAGCTGACGTGGTTTGAAGAGATTTTCGAAGAGTATAAACAAATTAATCCCCCAGTCATTCTCTACTGGGGGATTTTTGAATTTGCTACTTTATTGTCCACTCGTTAGGGCTTGCAATTCTGTTTTTAGATATTGAGCCAAATGTTGGTGAGCAAAAATATTAGCATTTTTTTCTGCGGTAGGATTGTAGTTGGTGTTGGTATTTACATCATAAACATAAATATCACCACTCTCTGACTGAACCCATTCAATCGCCGCAACTTCAATCTGAGCATTTTTCAAGAAATTCTCATAAGCTTCTCTCCGGTCATCTGGTAGAGGTTCTGTAATCTGGAATTTTTCAGACGTTTCTAGTTGCTCTGGTCTCTTGCCGATTTGGCAACCATCTGCTGGACACAGTTGGAATCCATCTGAAGAATCGATCGAAACAGTATAGAGGAATTTTTGATTGATAAACTCTGAACGACGGATACGTCCATCACTTGGCTTGATGTAGGCTTGTAACAAGGTAATCCCGTCCACTGAAGGTTCAAAGAGGGGGCTATTGACATAAGCTGCCAGTTCTTCTTCATTTTGGAAGAGCTGAACGCCTAAACCCTTACCTGCTCGATTATGCTTGGTAATCAAAGGATAAATGTTTAATTTTCTTGCTGCTTCAATAATGTTCTCTTGACCCAAAACCGCAACTGTTGCAGGAGTCTCGATACCAGATTCATTTAACTTCAAATATTGTTTGATTTTACTAATTTCAAGGTTGATAGCACCGGTACCATTCACAACTTTGCGTCCGTGTGTTTCTAACCAAGTAATCACTTGCTCTGTAAATTCTGGCGCATAACGATGTCCTCTTGTATGTGAAGAGGCAGACATACGATTGTAAAAGATACCTTGCGGCGGTGGGCTTTGCAAATCTAAAATCCCACTAGACAAATCCCATAGTTCATAAGGGACTTCTAATTCTTCCAACCATTTGACCAAATGCTGGGTCCATTCTAGATTCTCATGAATCACATAAACTTTTGCTTCACTCATTACTTATAAACTCCTTAAGAAAAGCTGACTGATAATTGGCTTTCCTTTTCTTCTTCTAAAATATAGCCTTCTGTTTTTTCGATAACGCTAACTGTTAAGATTTGACCCAAAACATTGATCATGGTACGGCCAGCATTGACAAAGAAATCAACTGCAAAAATCAAGGCCACTCCTTCAACTGGCAAACCCAATTGAGGTGCTGCAGCTAATAGAACTACGATAGCTCCTGATGGCACAGTTGCTGCAGTTTTTCCAATCAAAGTCAACAATAAAACAGTAAACAAGAGACTTGATAAAGAAAATTGAATACCATAGGCGTGGGCGATAAAAATTGTCGCTACTGAGAAATAAACCGCTGCTCCTTCTAAGTTAAAAGTATATCCTAAAGGAACAACTAAATCAATTGTATGCTCGTCATGCCCCTGTTTTTTCAAATCTTTAAGAAGTGATGGCAAGACCACACTAGAACTTCCAGTAACAAAAGCCAGAGTCAAGAGACTCCAATTTTCACGAAAGGCTGACAAATACGGCACCTTAAAGAATACAGCAATCAAAGGGAAAATAAGGAGAACCAATATAGCATAAGCCAGATAAGTTCCAATTACAAACTGACCAAGCCCAATCAACTTGTCGACACCCGTAGTTGCAACATCTTTAGCGATAAATCCAAAAATACCAATCGGTGATAGTTTGATAATTACTGCAACAATCTTGTAAATGGCTTCAATCCAGATTTGGAAACCTTCGATAATCTTCTGAGATTTATCAGACTTAAGATTCCCAATTCCGTAACCAAGAAAGATGGCAAAAACGATAATTGGCAATAGAGCGCCATCTGAAAGAGATTTAACGATATTTGATGGAATGAAACCAAGCAAAAATTCGCTGAACTTGACATTGTTAGCAATCCCATCAAGGTTTCCACCAGTTTGACCGATATTCACTCCTTGACCAAAGCCTAAATAGTAACTAGCAAATACAAACAAAAGAGTAATGGCAGTTGTTACGGCAAAAAAGTAAACCAAGCTCTTGGTCAAGATTTTTCCGAAAGATTTTTTTCCGATAACTCCAGCTACTGCAACAACGATGGTTGGGAAGATTAGCGGAATGATAACCATATTGATCAATTTAATAAAAGCTTGACCTAAAAATTGATAAAAGCCTGCAAATTGTGGCCAGATAAGGGCAGCGATAACACCCAAGACCAAAGCCACCAATAATTGAATGCCTAGTGAGAGTTTTGACCATAAAGTAACTAATTTCATAAGAAACTCCTTTGTTTTATTTGCTACTCATTCTACTACTATTCTTCTCTCCTGACTAATATATATTTTTTATTGTCACCATAAAAAAGATTTATCATGAAGGTTCAAACTACTCCAACTTTACAAAGTAAATCAAATTGATGTTTGATATAGTATAAAAAATCAGTTTCTAATCAAAAATTTTTAGAAAAACACTGTTAAATCAAGGAATATACTTTTCTTTTATTCAAGTTTTATGATACAATATTGTTATGATTTTAATGAAACTCGCTTCCGTCTTGCTTTTGGTACTAACCTTGGCTTTGGCTATTATCTTTAGTAGATTTTTTAAGTTAAAGAAAAAGGGGATTAACTTTGCAGATTTGGCTTTTCCTTTTCTGATTTTTGAATACTATTTAATCAGTGCAAAGGTTTTTACCCATAATCAACTTCCCATTTTGGGGGCAGCCCTATCTTTGTTGGCAATCATTTTAACTTTTTTCTTCCTGAGCAAAAAACGTAGCTTTTATTATCCAAAATTCCTTAAATTCTTTTGGAGAGCTGGATTTCTACTCACATTGCTCATCTATATCATCATGATTATTCAAATCTTTATGATGAAATAACTACTATAAAATTTGCCAGCACCTCAATAGTTGGCAACTAGTTCTTCCACATGAGGTGCTTTTCTAATGACATTTCAAAAAGAGATTATTAAAAAAATAGGAGATCAAACAAGTGAAAAAAACGCTCTTGGCAAGTGCCATCACGCTTACTTTTCTAGGATTAGCAACAAATCCAGCTTTTGCTGAAGAAAATAACCTACAAACTACTACAGCAGAAACAACGCAACAGCCTACAACAGCTAACAAGGTTGAAACGAAGGATGCAGCTCCTTCTACTGAAACAAGTTCAAGCGTACCAACAACTTCTACAACAAATCCAAGTGAAACTCCAGCTAAGAAAGAGGAAGACAAGGCTCCAGAAGTCAAAAAAGAAGGTTGGGTATTAGAGGAAAACCACTGGCGTTTCTATGAAAACAATGCCCCTGTTCTTAACTGGAAAAAAATTCAAGGAAAATGGTACTACTTCGATAAGAACGGTATCATGCTCAGTGATACGATTTATGATGGATACATCCTGACTAGTAGCGGGGCTATGGTAGATAGTGGCTGGGGTAAAATCAAAGATAAATGGTATTATGCAAAGCCATCTGGTAAAATCTCTCAGCAAAAATGGGAAAAAGTTGGTGGTGTATGGTACTACTTTGACAAAGATGGAATCATGCTCAGCAACACCATTTTTGATGGTTATATCTTTACCAATAGTGGGGCTATGGCTGAGAGCGCTTGGGTCAAACAAGATGGTAAATGGTACTATGCCCAAACTTCTGGACAATTAAGTAAAAATAAGTGGGATAAAATTGGTGGTACTTGGTACTACTTTAATAAAGATGCCACTATGGCAAGTAACCAATGGCAAGGGATCTACTACCTAAAAGCTAGCGGTGCCATGGCTGAGAAAGAGTGGATTTTCGATAAAAACTATAATAGCTGGTTCTATTTAAAATCAGGTGGTGCTTATGCAGCGCGTGAATGGATTGGCTCATACTACCTCAAGTCAGGTGGTTACATGGCTAAGAGTGAATGGATTGATGACAGCTACTACAATGCTCGTTACTATGTAGATGAAAATGGTGTCTATGTCACAGGAACTCGTAAAATCGATGGAAAAGCACATCAGTTCCAAAGTAATGGAAAATGGATAGGTGAAGTTCCAGTAAGTCGTGGATTTGAAAAAGGAAAATACACATATACCGTTTTCTTAGACCCAGGACACGGCGGTAAAGATCCTGGTGCTGTTTATTATAACACGAATGAAAAAGACCTCACCATGCAAGTTTATCAAAAACTACGCAAGGAACTTGAAGGACTTGGCTATACTGTTCTTTCTTCTAGAGATAGTGATGTCTATGTCGACTTTGTCACTGAACGTTCAAGAATGGTTAATAAGACTGATTCAGATATCTTTATTAGTATTCACTTCAATGCTAGTGGCAGCCCTGCTTCTAACCGTTCTGGTATTCAGACCTATTCTTACGAAGAAGCTGCTGGTTATCCTTCTAAGATTAATCCATACTGGCATAACCATCCCGACCGTATCAGTGAAAGCAATCGCCTAGCTGCAGATATCCACTCTTCACTCCTAGCTGAAACAGGTGCTAAGGATGCAGGTCTTCTCCAAAGTAGCTTTGCTGTCCTTCGAGAAACCGATAAACCAGCAGTTCTATTGGAGCTTGGTTACATTGACAATTTCAACGAAAACCAACAAATTCGTAGCGATGCTTACCAAAATAGATTGGTAGCAGGGATTGTCAAAGGTATTCAAAAATATTACGCAGGTAAATAAAGTAAAAGCCTCGAGAAATCTCGAGGCTTTTTGTGTATAAGAATTCTGAATGAAAATATTTTTTTAAAAAATATAAATACTTGACAATATATACATATATGATACAATAAAGACAATAAGGTTCGCCTTAGAAATATAATGAAAAATTAAAGAGGAGATAAAACAATGAAAAAAGTTTTATTAACAAGTGTATTGGGATTATCAGCGATTGCTAGCGTTTCTTATGCAGCTACTGAAGTTCCTTCTATCCCAGGAGTAACTGCTTCAACTGCTGGGACAGTTACAGTAGCAAATGCTAAGAATAACCATAACAACCGTTTTGGTTATGCTGTTTCTCCATTAAGAAAAGAAAAAGCTATTAATTTTGCAGGTGCTAAGACTTATCCAGCTAAACCATATCCAGGAACAGACGGCAAACCATTGGATGATTCAACTCGTGAGTTTGGTAACAACACTCGCTTTGGTGCAGGATTTAACGCTGCTAAATCAGCTACTCCAGCTCCAGCTCCAGCTAAACCAGCTACTCCAGCTCCAGCTACTCCAGCTCCAGCTAAACCAGCTACTCCAGCTCCAGCTACTCCAGCTCCAGCTAAACCAGCTACTCCAGCTCCAGCTACTCCAGATCCAAAAGCAATTCCAGGTGTAACACGTCCAACTACAGAAATTGTTACTGAAGCAAATGCTGCTAACAACCACAACAACCGTTTTGGTTATGCTGTTTCACCACAATATAAAGATGCTTACAGTGTATCAGGTGCTGAAACTTATAATACATCTGCTCCAATTGAAGGAACAGATGGTAAACCTTTGAATGATTCAACTCGTGAACTTGGAGATAACACTCGCTTTGGTGCAGGTTTTTCAAAATAATCTAAGGAATTTATCATTTTATTTAACTTTTAAATAAGTTAAATAAATATAGGAGAAAACCAAGTTGGTTTTCTCCTTTTTCTTTTTTTGAAAAATGTTTAACTTTTTCATAATTTTGGCTTTTACTTTAGTGATATTATTTTTTCATATTCAGGTTAAATTACCTTGCTTTAATATTTTTTTCTGGAAATAGAAATCCAATCCCCACACAAGCCAGAACACCAGCACCGATTACCAACCCACTTGAAAGTGGCAAAATATCAAGAATAGCATTTGCAATAATAAAAGCAATAATCAAGCACATGAGACTAGCTTTATAATCTTTTTTAACCAAATTCTCAAGAGTAAAGAATAAGAATAGACCTACTGGAAAAAGTGCCCAGATGTTAACATCCAAACTTGGCCATCCAACTAAACCAAAATACAAAACTGCTGCTGCAACGACTATAAATCCGATACCTAATACTTTTTTCATGATATAACCTCATTTTCTATTTTGTTAGGAAGCTTAATCTCCCTTTGACAATTACTACTATAACAGAAATAAAAATCGCAAACAATAGGTTTTGCCTATGTGGTAGTCATGATAGACTATGTGGTCAGAATTTAATAAAAAGGAAAAAGAATCCTGTCCTGAGACAAGGCTTTATTTATTTTTAAGAACCCGCACTTTCGTAGGCATCCAATCCCCTGTCCCAAAGTTTGAGGGAAATAACAAAAAAAACAAGGGAAATCAGAATCAAACCACCAATATTAAAGAAGACATCCTTATCCTGCAAGAAATAGCTGGCAGGATAGTAGGCCGTAAAGGCGAAAGGCACAATAAAGCTAATTAACCAACGAAGGAGCGAATTGTAAATGGAAATCGGGTATTTGGCAAAATCATTAAACATATAGAAAATGTAAATCATGGCACCTGACTGCTTGGTCCAAAAAGCGATGCTGGCTGTCGCAATTTTCAAGGAAGTATAAATCAAGGTCGCAAAAGGAATACAAACTAGGAAAATCAGGAATTTGGGAAGAGTCCAAGCAATGCTAGTCGCCGTTGTCGCTAGTAAGATTCCACCGACCAAAAGTTCACCCAATGCATCAATCTGAAAGGTCTCAACAAGGATGTGAAAGAGAGGATTGATAGGACGAGTCAGATACTTGTCAAACTCCCCTTTTCGAACTAGTCGTTGACCTAAAGCCCAGAGATTGTCAAAAAAGAGATGATCTAATCCCTTTGGAATTAAGGAAAATCCATAGATAAAGGCAATCTCTTGAAAGGTCCAACCTTCTAGCGAGGGGATGTGTTGAAAAATGACATTGAGAAACAAGAGGTTTAGGCCTTGAGTTAGAAAGACTCCCAAGACACCTACCACAAAATCCACCTTGTATTCCATGATTTGCTTGATGTATTGTCTAATAAAAATCAGATGCATGCGCTGATATTTTTTCATCCTAACCTCCCTGAATGGTGATAAATGACTGGACTCGTTTCCAGATCAACTGAGACAAGCCCACCATCACTATAAGCCAGAAAAACTGAAGCAAAAGTGCTTTAAGAATCTGACTGGTATCGTATTTCCCAACAATAATCATGACCGGAGTGTAAATCAAGGATGAAAATGGCAAGAAGGATAGAATATCTGAAACGATTTTCGGAAAGAAAGCCAAGGGAATTAAACTTCCAGACATAAAGGCCACTATTGAAGTCTTGAGTAGGTTGGAACCCCATAGATTTTTAAACACAAAAGCTGAAAATCCAAAGCAGATATTAAAGAAAAAGTTAATCAGATAAGCCAGAGTTAAGCTAAAGAGATAAAGGACAGTTAATCCCAGCACTTCTACAATACCTTGCCCAGATAAGATTTTCATCAAAACAATGACACTTAAAAATGGCAGTCCAACAGAGATAAAAATCAACCACTTGGAGCCAAGTTCGGTGAAAAGATAAGAGGCCGCAAAATGCACTGGTCGCAACAAACGCATGATAATGGAACCATCCTTGACCTCCTCCCCAATCATAAAGGAGCTATCAGACCTGGTCAAAAGATTGGTCACAAAACTCATGATGATGTAGAGGGTGATATCCGCCATACTGAAGCCCTGAATCAAGGACTCTTGCGACGAATCAAAGACTGCCTTCCAAAGATAAAAGGCCACAAAAGCCCCCATGACATCACCAATCCGATAGAGAATAAAGTTGACTCGATAGGTAATCAACTCCTGAATCCCCGCATTGATAAAGGGTTTATAACGTCTCCACAATTTGACCATCTTAGAGCTCCTTTCGATAGAAGCGACGGATAATATCTTCAATATCCGTATCTACCATCTTCAAATCACGGACTTCAAAATCAGATAAGGTTTGCTTGATAATATCAGCTGATTGGTAGCGGGAACTATTGAATTCAATTATTAGGTTATTTCCTTGTCTATCAATGGATATATCAGACAAGCCTTCATAATGAGAGACGAGTTGACTTTGACCTGGCGTCAGCTCAAAGGAAAGAGTCTTCATCTTGCCAAAGGTCTCCTTGAGCTGGCCAACCGTCCCATCAAAAATCTCCTGCCCCTTATCAATCATAAAAATCCGATCACAGAGTTGCTCAATGTCACTCAGATCGTGAGTGGTCAAGAGAATAGTTGTTTCTTCCTCCTGATTAATCTGGGTGATAGCACGTCGAATGTTGTCCTTAACCGAAACGTCCAAGCCAATGGTCGGCTCATCTAGAAAGAGAACCTTGGGATTGTGAAGCAAGGAGGCCGCAATATCCGCCCGCATCCGTTGACCCAATGAAAGAGTCCGCACAGGATCCTTGATAAATTCTTTCAAATCCAAAACTTCATTCAAAAAGTCCATGCGATTATGGAAAAGCGAGTCTGGCACATCGTAAATCTCCTTCAAGACCGTGTAGGTCTCTTGCAGTGCCAAATCCCACCATAGCTGGGTACGTTGTCCGAAAACGACTCCAATATCCTTGACATAATCTTGGCGATTGTCCTGGGGAATCTTGCCGTTAATCCGACAAAAACCAGATGTCGGTTTTAAAATCCCTGTCAGCATTTTGATGGTGGTTGACTTCCCAGCACCATTTGCCCCTATAAATCCTAAAATCTGCCCTTTTGGAACCTCAAAAGTTAAATCCTTGACCGCTTCAAAGGTCTGCTTTTCAGGATGAATAAAGGATCGCAAAGCTCCCTTTAACCCCGGCTCCTTAACTGTCTTCACAAAATTTTTCTGAAGATGTTGCACTTCTATCATTGCCATATCTATCTCCCTATCGTAAGAAACAACATTGTATTTTTGACTACAAATATTCTAAATCCTTACTTTCTACACCTTCTCAATATTATTACAGAAGGATTTATACCAACCTATTATAATCCAATAAAAAAAGAATGCAAGCGTTTGCTTATAGATTATAAAATTAGAAATTTCTCTCTTAAAATAATGCTTTTGAATCAGAAATTCTGGTTTAATAGTTCCTTAAAACACCAAAAAACCTGCCATTAGGGGCAGGTTTTTTGTTAAGAAAAAGAATTTTTTAATTGAAAAAATTAACGATTCTACTGTTAATCCTTCAGCATTTAATTATTGTCATCAGTCTAAAATTAAAATGATCTCTAAACCATCAATGACTCTTTAAAAAATCTTCAATCTGAGAAACTATTTCATGACTTTGATAATGATAAAGTTCGTGAGGCGCATCCATATAGATGACTTGAACATTAGACTGGTCACTAGAAAATTTCTCTGCATAATGCTGCCATTCGGATTGGCTAAAGGTCGTGCCTTCACCGTTAGAAACAAGGAGTATGGCTGGAATTTTCGGATTGATGCTAGAGGGAACTTTTTTGGCATTTTCCTTTACCAAACGGGATTCATGAAGCATGGCTTGTGACATCAATTGCTTATATGCTAGTAATTTATATTGTTGTCGTTCAGTTTCAGTCAGAGTTGGATTTTTTATATAAAAGGACTCAGGGAAATAGCGTAATAAGCCAATCTTACTGCTCCAATAAGCCACAGTAAGCAAGGCTTGATTATCCTTTAAATCCTCATAACTAGCTGGTAAGGCCCAATCCAGACCAACCAAGGCTTTCACTTCATCAGGATACTTCTCCTGCCAAGCCAGACTTTCAAGACTAGCCATTGAATGAGACAGAATAATAAAAGGACCTGATATATTTGCTTGTGATAGAGCTTGACGTGTCTCAGACAAAACTTCCATCACATCTCTGGAATAATTGCTATCCTCGCTATAACCATAGCCAGCCCGCTCCACGATGACTACCTTATATTTTTTTGATAGGGAATCTGTTAGATTCTTAAAGTCTAATATAGGTGAAGCAATACCAGCACCTGATAGAACTACTATTGTCTCTGGACCATCCCCCTCAACGTAAACATTGATTTTGTGCCCATTAACAAGAACTGTTTGCCCCATAGGTGTTAAAAATTTATTTTCCTTTTGTAAACTGATTCTGTGATAGAAAAATGTAGCGCCTAAAAACAAAAGCATAAGACTAAGGAAGCCAAGAAACCATTTTTTCAGTATTTTCATAGCATTATTGTACACAAATTAGACTCTTTTAGCAACTTAGTATATAGTAGTCTTAAGTATATTCTCTATAAAAGCAACCAAAAAACCCACCTTCACAGGCGGGTTAGTTTGTTAAATAAGATAAAAACATATCTATTGTAGTAAGTAAAAAATCTAAAAACCTAAACGTTCTTGATCCCAATTACCATAATCATCGTATCCAAATCCATCAGGATCCATCGCATCAATACCACATTGTTCTAGAAACCTTGAACAGTCATGACAGTAGTAATCTTCATATCTTTCATCACTAGCTTCCCAATCAATTTCCTTTTTTGTAAACTGTTGTAAGCACTCTCTACATTCGTATAGTTTTGCCATAATATTACCTCTTTTTAATTTTCATTAAAATTTTCAATGTAGTCAATTATTTTTAATTTCATAGATTTTGTAATAGGATATTTTTTAACCAATTCAATAGCTTCTTCCTTAGAAGATGTTTTAAGATGTTCTTTAAGAACAAGCTTTGTAACTTCTTCATAACCTAACTCCGCTATTTTATCGGCTAATAAACCAATAGTTGCTAAAAGAACTATTCCTCCTATCATTCCAAAAGGTCCAAGTGCAGCTAAGGCTGTTGTCAATGCTGCCCCACCTGCTAATCCTGTCGCACTCATTGCTATCATTAATACTACGCCAGGTAAACCAAAAGCTGCTATTTTTTTTACAAGTTCATCCATTATAACTACCCATTTATTTTATATTAACCTACTTTTATTGAATTAACCACAATATATGAATTAATCAAACCAATTTTATATTTTTTGTTCAATATTTTTGCACATTCTAAAACACTGAATTCACTAGACTCTAAGAAGTCCAGTTCTGGACATCTATTTTTTATCAAAAATTCCGTAAACTTTTTAGTAATTATGTTCTTTCTAACCAATAGAAAGAAACACAAAGAAATTAACAATAAGATAAACGCCAATTGAATATCCATAAAAAAACTCCTCTTTATTTTTTATAAATAGTTTTACTGTTAATCATAAAGAAGACAATATTATAAATTCCTCTTTATTTTATACTTTGTAATAACCAATCTTATAATTTAAATCCCTTCTACTTTTATTAGATACAGTATAATATAGAATATTATACTTGTCAAGTATTTTTAACAAATATTTTATTTTTTATCAAATAAAATATTTTTGAGTAGTCAACTATTTAAATTTTATTTTATTTTTGTTATAATAGAAGTAGAAAATTATAGGTAAAAGATATGTTAAAAGAAAAATATCCATCAACAGAAGATACAAGAGCAATTCTACAAAATAACTTAAAAGCTATTCGAGAAATTTTGAATTGGACAAGTTCAGATCTCAGCAATCTTATAGGAGTTACTAAACAAACCATCAGTAATCTTGAAACTCAAAAAAGTAGATTAACAAAACTCCACTATATTGCATTACGTACCGTAATAGATTTTGAAATTGAAAATTTAAAAACTACTGATCAAGACAGAGCTGATAGAGCAGAGTTGTTGCTAAATTTTTTTGATGAATCAGAAAAATATGCGGTGTCTGAGAATAAATCAGTAGATTTTGAACAAATTAGTGAAGCATCTTCATTAATTGCAACCACTTCTACTGTTAAAAATGCTTCTAGAATAATTGTTTCTCTTGCACCAATTATTGGGGCAACAGTTGTTGCAGCCTTAATGAACTCAAATGACAAGAAATAATATTTAGTTCTTAAAACAAAAAGCAAAAAACTTCTAGTTGTTTTTGCTTTTTTATGTGCGATAAAAGAAGTTTTCTGTAAACACAAAAAACCCACCTTCACAGGCGGGTTTCGTTTTGTATTGTTCAGCTAGATTAAGCTTTACCTTCTGAACCGAATACGTCGATACGTTCTTCAACTGATGCTTGGATAGCTTTTACACCGTCAGCCAAGAATTTACGTGGGTCGAAGAGTTTCTTCTTGTCGTATTCTGCTTCGTTTGCTTCGTAGTCACGAGCAAATTTACGAGTTGCGTTAGCGAATGCGATTTGGCATTCAGTGTTAACGTTAACTTTAGCAACACCAAGTTTGATAGCTGCTTGGATTTGGTCATCAGGAATACCTGATCCACCGTGCAATACGATTGGGAAGCCTGGAAGAGCTTCTGTCAATTTTTGCAAGTGGTCAAGGTCAAGACCTTCCCAGTTTGAAGGGTAAGGACCGTGGATGTTACCGATACCAGCTGCTAAGAAGTCAATACCAGTTGCAACCATTGCTTTAGCGTCTTCGATTGGAGCCAATTCACCTTTACCGATGATTCCGTCTTCTTCACCACCGATAGTACCAACTTCAGCTTCTACTGAGATACCTTTAGCGTGTGCTTTTTCAACTACGTCTTTAGCCAATTTAAGGTTTTCTTCAACTGGAAGGTGTGAACCGTCAAACATGATTGAAGTGTAACCAACTTCGATACACTCAAGTGCATCTTCGTAGTGACCGTGGTCAAGGTGGATAGCTACTGGTACAGTGATACCCATTGATTCTACAAGGTTAGCGATCAAGTTGCGAGCAACTTTGTAACCACCCATGTATTTAGCAGCACCCATTGAAGTTTGGATCAAAACTGGAGCTTTTTTAGCTTCTGCTGCGCGCAAGATAGCTTGAGTCCACTCAAGGTTGTTTGTGTTAAATCCACCAACTGCATAACCGTTGTCACGAGCTGCTTGGACAAATTTTTCTGCTGAAACGATTGCCATTTTATCAGGCCTCCTGTATATTTTTATGGGATATCCCATTTACATTGTTCATTTTATCACTTTTTGACAAAAAAATCTAGTTTTTCCTGTAGTTTAGATTGAATTTCTTCTATCTAAAAATATGGAACTCTCCTCAAAGTCCTAATCTTACAGGTCTTTGGGTAGGTTCATATAAAAGGCTAAGTGGTCTTCATAGCGTTCAAATCGATAGTCAATTTCTTCGTTTTCCAATAAACTTTTAACTACAAATAGTCCCAAACCAGCTCCCTTACTTTGTCGACTAGATACTGTAAAGGATTGTTCAAACTTATCTTGCTCCTCAGGTGTACAGGCGTTCTCAATGAAAACCCAGCCATCTTCTGTCCCAATTTTTAAATAACCACCTTGAACAGAGTGTTTCACAGCATTACTGATAAGATTGGAAAGAATCAGCTTGAGTACCGAAGGATTTAGATAAGTTTGTTGGTCAGTCAGTTGATTCACAACTGATATTTCCCTCTCTTTAGCTAATAAATCATAATCCTTTAAGAGAAAATCTGTCATTTCAAAAAGGTTGATTTCTTCTTTCTTATCTCGCAATTCTTGCACTGAAGAAAGGGATAAGATTTGCTGGACATGGTGACTCAAATCATCCACAATCCCCAAAGAAACTCCCAGATAATGGTCCCGATCTTTATAACGTCCAATATTGGCTTTCATATTCTCCAGAAGAATCTTTAGACTAGCTAGAGGCGTTTTCAGTTCGTGGGAAGCTCCTCGTAAAAACTCAACCTTCATCTTTTCCAGCTGGAGAATGGCCTCGTTTTTCTCATGCAAATCTGCAATCACAGTCAAGAGATGCTGATAAAGGCTGTTGATTTGTTCTTTAAGATCTCCAATTTCATCCTTAGAATCCACGCGCAACCTCACTTCTGCATCCAAATCCATCATCCGTCGAGTCACTCGTTTGATTTCCAAAATAGGAGCAACAATGGTTCTAGCATAGATAAAGGCGATGAGGAGCGAAATGATGAAAGACGCTAATAAAGTATAAGGTAGAAATTGAAGACTGATGTCTTCTGCTTCTTTCTGCAAATCCATAGAAGCTAAAAACTGCAAGGTCATCGTCTGACCATCCTTAGTTTGAACTTCTCTTTCCTCAATAACTAAGGAGGCCGTCTGTCGTTGTTTATCAATGGGAAGATTATCATTGACTTCCAACTTATCCTGAGTCATCTCTCCCTTAACAGCTCCCTTAATATCACTGCTTTTAGAATAAAGTTCAAGGACTTCCTGAATAGCTTGACTATCTTTGCCTTGGAGAGACTGGGCAATTTCTGTAGCCTTTTGCCCTATGCTCTCCTGACGGTGACTGAGATAGGTCGGAGGAAAGAGGAAATAGATGGCCAAATGCAAACAAATGACCAAGGTAGAAAATACCGAGAAGGTATAGATAAAAATTTTTTTAAATAAACCTGAACGTCTCATTTTCTCTCCAATTTATAACCAACATTGCGCACGGTAAGAATACAGTCTAAATCCAATTTTTTCCGTAGTTCCTTGATATAGACATCGATCACTCTGTCAAAAGGAACCTCATCTGTCATCTTCCATACAGCATCGATAATCTGCGACCGTGTTAAGGCTCGACCTTCATTTTTAACCAGATAGTCTAAAATTTCTAGTTCTTTTGCATTCACTGCAACTTCTTGACCTGCTACTTTAGCGCTATAACTGTCAAAGTCTACCTGGGTGTCCCTATAGGTAAAAATACGACCAGTATCATAATAACGCTTAAAGATGGCATCCACTCGTACCTTTAATAAAGATAGGGAAAAGGCTTTTCCAAATATCCATCTGCTAATGCAGCAAAGGCACTCATCTTATATTCTTCGTCCTGAAAGGCTGTCAACATCAAGACCGGAACTTGACTGCTTTTACGGATTTCTGACAAAACCTCTAAACCATTGAGTTTCGGCATTTGAATATCTAAGAGAACCAAGGCAACTTGGTGATTGGAAAATTGTTTTAAAGCCTCAAGGCCATCTGCTGCCTGAATGGTTTCATAGCCACAATCCGTCAAATAATCACTAATTCCCTCACGGATCATGTCTTCATCTTCTACAATTAGAATTTTCATATAAATCCTTTTCTATCAAAAATGCTACCTATATTATATCTCATTTGAATGAGAATAGGTAGCATGTTTTTTATTCACTATCTATCAAAAGTTCTTTTGGTTGTTTAAAGAGGAGATTACTTGAAGCAAGTGCCATAACTAGTACTACTAGAACCAAGCCAAGTACAAAGATGATAGCAAAGTCAGAAGGTTGAATGGAAATATCCAAACTTGAAAGAGTCTTGCTAAAGCCATCAACTTCTGCACCACCACCAAGATTAGAGGCCTGGGCTGCCTTACTAGCTTGCTTAGCCACATCTGATGTGACATTTGCAAGAACTGTATTTCCAATGGCACGAGCAGTATAGTTAGCCAAGAAGTAAGCTGAAATTAGTGCTGGAATTGCAATCATAACTGCTTCTGTGATAAATTGTCCTAGAATACTTGCTTGTTTTAGACCAATTGAAAGGAGAATTCCAACCTCTTTACGACGAGCGTTAATCCATAGGGTGAGTAAGAGAGCGAGTAGAAGAACTGAGAAGCTCAAGCTACCCCAGAAGAGAAGATTAGCCATCTTGTACATGCCTGAGATAGATTGTTCGAGGGCAGGATAGTTAGATGAACTCTTAATCAAGCTATACATCTTCCAGTTGATGCCGTTGATAGACCCTAATTCTTGCATGACAGTATCTAGGTTCTTATCTCCAGCCACAAAGAAGGTAGCATCTCCATAAATAGCTGTATCTTCTGTATAACCATAGAGTTGGGCTGCTGTGTGAATATCTGTGATAGCTGTATTCTCATAGAGTTCTTGTGAATAGGTTACAGCAGATTTGTTGTGCCCATCAAAAAGTCCTTTGATCGTTACTTCTACTGTTTCCTTGGCTCCTTTTTCATTATCTGCATCGTAGATATTGGAGTTCAGTTTGACCTTGTCGCCAACTTTCCAGCCATGTTTAGCAGCCAAGTCTTTGTGCATGAGAATCTGGTATTTGTCATCTTTTGTTAAATGCTCACCTTCGACTAGTTTGTAAGAGCCTGACACAAACTTGTCTTCTTTAGAAGAGTCATTAACCCCTGTTATCATCAAGCTACTTCCAAAACGTTGAGCTCGATCTGCAGTTAGATTTTTCTTGGTTTCAGGCGTTTCAATCAGTTCATAGCCTGTCAAATCACCGATAGCATTAATCCGTTTGATGTAGGATTCAATGGCCTTATTCTCAGTAATTTTTTTGATATCTTCACCCTTGATATTCCCCGCACCACGTGGAGTTCCTTGATTGACCCTGCGGTTGATTTGCATGGAGAAACTATTGGTGATATTTTTAAAGGTTTCTTGAGAAGCCTTGGCTGTCGCTCCCTTGATAGACAAGCCGACCAAACTCAAACTAGCCATCAAGAGAATGATAAGAAAGATCACAAGCGACTTAAAAAATTTTCTTGTGACATAGGCAAATGCGTTGTGTAACATAAGATTCCTTTCTAGATTTACTTCAGTTTTTAATATGTTTAAATGTTTTAGTTACTATTTTTTCTTGTTTCAGTCAGTTTCTTATCCTTCAATTCAAGTGTAATATCTGACGCCTGTGCTACTTCCTTGCTGTGGGTCACAACGATCACACACTTGCCTGTTTTCTCAGCGAGAGATTTGAGCAAATCGATGATATCCCCAGCAGTCTTAGGATCCAAGTTTCCTGTTGGTTCATCTGCTAAAATCACTGGTGCTTCCGATACAAGGCTACGAGCAATGGCAACACGTTGTTGCTGCCCTCCTGATAATTGGAGAACATTCCTCTTGATTTGACTTTCATCTAAACCAAGTTCAAGAAGGGTATCCTTGCTAGCTTTTTTATTAACCAAGCGGATATTTTCCAATGGAGAAAGATAATCAATCAAGTTATAGTTTTGGAAAACTAGCGAGATGTGGTGCATGCGATGATAAGAATAACCTTGTTCACGAATATCCTTGCCTTCGAATAAGATAGCTCCTTCGACTGGGCTATCAAGTCCTGCTAATAGAGATAAGAGTGTTGACTTCCCAGCTCCTGATTCTCCGATAATACTATAAAACTTACCAGGTTCAAAATCGTAATTGATTTTATATAATACTGCTTCTGCAGTGTTTTTATAACGATAAGTAAGATCTTGTAATTGTAGTAAAGTCATGATTTCTCCTTTATTAACTGATGGATGATAAAATTTCTTTCGGTGATTTTCTAAATAAAAATAGGAAACAAAGTGCAACTGACAAGCAGCTGATTATAAGTAGGAAGATATAAGATTCTCCAAATGATAGAAGACTTGTTGAAAGATTCGTTGTTTTTGCTAGAGTATCTTGTAATGCAGCTTGGTCGCCACTTGCTAGAACAGTCTTCAAGAGATAGGAAGTAATGGCATTCCCAGCCACAAATGCAGGCAGAATAGATGCCAATGAAACTAGGATGACTTCCAGGCAGAATTGGCTAAAGATTGCTATTTTCCCTTTACCTAGTGCCAATAAAATACCAACCTCGTAAACTCGCTCTCGTAACCAAAGTGACAAGACCAAGATCAGGGCTCCTACACCAGCAATCATAATACCATAGAGGAAAATCTGTAGGAAGGTTTGGAAGGTCGAAACGGAATCCTTGATTTGTTCAAAGGCCTTATTTTCCTTTTCCACTTGGAACCCTTGATTTTCAAGAGATAACTTTTCAACCTCTTGAATGATACTATCCATATCTTTTGGATTTTCTAGATAGAAACGAGCGGCAGTAACTTGAGCTTCCTTATTTCCAAGAAGAGTTTGGCTACTTTCGAAGTCTGTATAGACCGTGTTTTCACTAAAATCTGAGCTAAGACCAGTGAATTTCTCTTGCTTCTTACCTGAGAAAATACCTACGATTTCATAGTCTTGATTTTGTCCACTACTATCTTCTACTGGTCCAGAATTTAAGTTAATCTTATCCCCAAGTTTTAGGTTATTCTTCTTAGCCAATTCCTCGTGGACTAATATTTTCTGGTTATCTCCTTTTTGTAGATGTCTTCCTTCTTTAAGGGTAAAGGCGGAACTTGTAAAAGAAACATCCTTGGAAGAATCTTCTAATGCAATTAAAGTGATGAGATTTTTTTCAGCTTCTGTCAAATCATCCCTTTGGATACTTTGTTCTCCAGTAACGACTTCTTTGTCAGTTAACTTGGCTATTGTTTCTAGCTCAGGTGAAATCTTCTCAAGCCCCTTTATCTTTTTAAGGTCATCTAGTTGAGACAGTTGAAAAGTCTGATCTGCTTCTATTCTTTTAATAGAAAAAGATGTATTCAATGAGCGATAGAGATTATTTTCTACTGTTTTGTTAGACTTCATGAGCGTCAAACAAGCCGATATTCCAGCCAATAATACAAATAAAATCAAGAATAATATGAGACTTCTCAGTCGTTTTCTGCTGACGTAAGCCCAAGCTCTTTGAGTGGGATTCATATAGCACCTCCATATTTGTAAAACCATTATAATATTCAAATATGAAATGTTTATGAAATACCAAAAAAAGAGCAAAAATATTTTTGCTCTTTTTGATGAAAAATAAAAAGCTAGCCAAAGCTAACTATTTTCCTATGCGGAGAGAGGGACTTGAACCCTCACGACCTAAAGCGGTCACAGGATCCTTAGTCCTGCGCGTCTGCCAATTCCGCCATCCCCGCGTCGATTACTTTACTAGTATATCAACTTTGAAAAAAATTGTCAAGACTTTTTTCAGATTTTTTCATCTTGAAATGTATTATTCTGTAATTTCAAGCAAATTTTCATCAACCAATTTCGCACCAAGTGTATTCTTGAAATGTCCAAGTGCAAAGGCATGATTCTCAGGCCAAATGGATGCTACTGCTGGTTTCACAACTTCTATCTGGTAACCAAGATTATAGGCATCAATCGCCGTATGCAAGACACAGATATCTGTAAGAACTCCTGTCAAAATGACTGTATCTACCCTACGCTCTCTGAGACGGATATCCAAATCTGTTCCAGAAAAAGCAGAATAGTGACGTTTGTCCATCCAGAAAACACGACTATCATCAGCATATTCCTGATAGAACTCAGCTAGTTTGCCATACAGATTGCGTCCACTAGTCCCAATAATATTATGTGGAGGGAATAGTTTACTTTCAGGATGAAAGACATCATTTTCCTCATGAGCATCGATGGTAAAAAAGATATAATCTCCACGTTCAAAAGCCTTTTGGGTCACATGATAGATATTATCAGATATTGCTTGAGCTGGAGCGCCCGCAGTCAGTTTCCCATGATCCGCTACAAAATCTTCTGTATAGTCAATAGAAATTAAAGCCTTAGCCATTAATAGTCCCTCTTTTTCACTTCTTCAAAAATATCTGGAATGAGAACTTTGAGATAAGTTCCTTTCATACCAAGAGAACGACTCTCAATAATCCCTGCAGATTCGAGTTTACGAAGGGCATTAACAATTACAGAACGAGTGATACCGATACGGTCTGCAATGACTGAAGCTGTTAATTGACCTTCATTACCATTTAATTCAGCTAGAATAGCCGATACTGCTCTAAGTTCAGAGTAAGAAAGGGTATTAACCGCCATAGTTACAGCCGTACGACGACGAATATTTTTCTCATCTTCCTCACGTTGGAAGTTCAAGAGTTGAATTCCTACTACTGTACTGGCAATCTCAACCAGAATCAAATCATCTTCTTCAAACTTTTTATCATTGCGCCAAATAATCAATGAACCCAAGCGAATACCAGAGACATGGATTGGAGCAATCGTTGTCAAACCATCTGGGAAATCAGAACGACTCTCAGTTGGGAAAATTGTCAAATCATGCTCTACTGGAAGATTGGCCTCCGTATCGTAGATCATGTTCGCACCTTGCACATAATCTTCTGGGAAAGTCTTTGATTGGAAGAATTGCTCTACTCGGTCATTATTAGTTTTGTAGCGCATAAAGTAGCCCAACAAACGACCCTTGCTATTCACAATACAAGCGTTACAGTCAATAATATCTGCTAATTGACGTGTAATGGCATTATAAGGAAGCTCATCTTGTAATTGCTCCTCCGAACGTTTTAACATTGATGTGATTTTTCTTGTTTTTTCTAATAAATGTGCCATTTTTTACCTCGCATATAATCGCTTTCATTATATCATAAAATTCTGACTTTTTCAACAATTATCTGAAAATTGTTTATTGAATTGCAATTCAAGTGTATTCGAAAATTTTTCCTATTTTTTATAATTTTCTTATTGACAGCTTCCTGATTTTTTGATAGAATAATATTACAAGATAACAAATATATAAATACAAACTTCTCGTATTACTTTTTCATATGACTCTCGGTCTCCTTATATATAAAAGCGATCCACCTCAGTGAACCGCTTTTTTTGTTATTTATCTCCTTTGTTACGAATAACAAAGCCTGTTTTCTTCTCGCTTGAAGTATTGCGTGGTTTTTTAGTATCCTTGCGGTAACGCTTTTCTTTATCAAAGCGATCCTTTGAACGTCCACCTTTACGATAGTCATCACGACGTCCATTGCCACGGCGATCACGGTCTCGACGGTCATCTCCACGACGGCCTCCTCGACCACCCTTGCCTTTGCCACCGAAGCCACCACCAGATGGTTTAAATGGTAAGGGTTTTTCACGTGCAATCTCAACCTCAGGAAGACTATCTGGGTCTTGAACTGTTAAGCTGAGGATATACATGGCCAATTCTTCTGGGCTGAATTCTGAGGCCAATTGACGAGCATCCTTGCCAAACTTCTCAAAGTTGCTACGAATCTCCTCATTCGCAAAATCACGTTCAATTTTCTTAAGAGCTACTTGCTTCTTAGCTTGGAAGGCTTCTTCTGCACTTGCAGGTTTAAGACCTTTCATGCGTTTCTTAGTTAAGTTCTCAATGATTTGTAGATAACCCATTTCATTTGGTGAAACGAAGGTAATAGACTGACCTGACTTACCTGCACGTCCTGTACGACCAATACGGTGAACATAACTCTCAGGGTCTTGTGGGATATCGTAGTTGTAGACATGAGTCACACCTGAAATATCCAAACCACGAGCAGCCACGTCTGTTGCAACGAGGACATCAAGATTGCCATTTTTAAAATCACGAAGGACACGAAGACGTTTGTTTTGATCCAAATCTCCATGAATACCTTCTGCACGGAAACCACGAATTTTAAGCCCACGAGTTAACTCGTCTACACGACGTTTGGTACGACCAAAAACGATTGATAACTCAGGTTGATCAACATCCATAAGACGAGTCATGGTATCGAATTTTTCTTGTTCTTTAACACGGATATAGTACTGGTCTACTAATTCTGTTGTTAATTCTTTAGCAGCAATCTTCACATGCTCAGGTTCTTTCATGAACTGAACACCAATACGTTTGATAGCATCTGGCATAGTCGCTGAAAAGAGCAAGGTTTGACGATTTTCTGGTACACGAGAGATGATTGCTTCGATATCTTCAAGGAATCCCATGTTCAGCATTTCATCTGCTTCATCTAAAATCAAGGTTTCAATATCATGTAATTTCAAAGCCTTGCGTTTAATCAAGTCCAAAAGACGCCCTGGTGTTCCTACTACGATATGAGCACCTGATTTAAGAGCCTTGATTTGTTTTTCAATGCTTGAACCACCATAGACTGAACGAACTTTTACACCCTTGCTTCTACCAAAGCGGAAAAGCTCTTCTTGGCTTTGAACTGCCAGTTCACGAGTTGGCGCAATCACCAAAGCTTGGATAGTTGCTTCTTCTGTTCGAATTTTTTCAAGGGTTGGCAAGCCAAAGGCTGCTGTTTTCCCTGTACCAGTCTGTGCTTGACCGATAACATCTTTTCCTTCAAGAGCCAAAGGAATGGTTTGCTCTTGGATAGGACTTGCTTCTACAAATCCTGCTTTTTCAACTTCTGCTAAAAGGTCGGCAGATAAGTTAAATTCATTAAATTTCACGTTATTCTTCTTTCTAAAGATGGTGCGAAGCCATCCTATAGCGCTTAGTTTATACTTTTCTTGTCATGACGTACTTTCAGTTTTTATGAAAGACCGTGTTGCTTCTTTTCCACTAAAGAAAAGTACTGCTTTCTTTGCAACTTATCTAGTATAACATAAGAGAGGGCCAAAAGATAGTCTAACCACTTGATTAAATCATGTAAACGATTTTTCTATTTTTTGAACTTAATTCTCAAAAGCTTTCGTGAGACTAAATTAGTCCAATATTTTTTCCCGTAGCAGAATTGTGAAAAAATTTTTTTCTTGTGCTAGAATGAAATCAAACAGGAGGATTTAAAAATGTTAACATACGATTTAATTGTCATTGGATTTGGTAAGGCAGGTAAGACGCTTGCTGGGAAACTAGCTTCAGCTGGTAAAAAAGTTGCCCTTATCGAGCGCAACAAGGCTATGTACGGTGGAACTTGTATCAACATCGGTTGTATTCCAACTAAAACCTTGTTAGTTGCCGCAGAAAAGGACTTGTCATTTGACGAGGTTATGGCAACAAAAAATACAATTACGAGCCGCCTCAATGGTAAAAACTATGCTACGATTGCTGGTACTGGAGTTGATATCATTGATGCTGAAGCCCACTTTGTGTCTAATAAAGTCATCGAAATTCAAGTTGGTGATGAAAAACAAGAACTAACTGCTGAAACAATCGTCATCAACACTGGTGCTGTTTCAAACGTTTTGCCTATTCCAGGACTATCTACTAGCAAGAATGTCTTTGATTCAACTGGTATCCAAAACTTGGAACAATTACCAGAAAAACTCGGAATCCTTGGTGGTGGAAATATCGGTCTTGAGTTTGCTGGTCTCTACAATAAACTTGGAAGCAAGGTAACAGTCCTAGATGCTCTAGATACTTTCCTACCTCGCGCAGAACCTTCTATTGCTGCTCTTGCTAAACAATACATGGAAGAAGACGGCATTGAACTGCTTCAAAATATCCATACTACTGAAATCAAAAACGATGGTGATCAAGTTCTTGTCGTGACAGAGAATGAAACCTACCGTTTTGACACCCTTCTCTACGCAACTGGACGTAAACCAAATGTAGAGCCACTTCATCTTGAAAATACGGATATTCAACTAACTGAACGTGGTGCTATCAAGGTGGACAAACATTGTCAAACAAACGTTCCTGGTGTCTTTGCCGTTGGAGATGTCAACGGTGGACTTCAATTTACCTACATTTCACTAGATGACTTCCGTGTTGTCTTCAGCTACCTTGCTGGTGATGGCAGTTACACACTTGAAGACCGTCTCAATGTTCCAAACACCATGTTCATCACACCAGCACTTTCACAAGTTGGTTTGACTGAAAGCCAAGCAGCTGATTTGAAACTTCCATACGCTGTTAAAGAAATCCCTGTTGCTACTATGCCTCGTGGTCATGTAAATGGTGATCTTCGTGGAGCCTTCAAAGCTGTTGTCAATACTGAAACAAAAGAAATTCTTGGCGCAACAATCTTTTCTGAAGGTTCTCAAGAAATCATCAATATCATCACTGTCGCTATGGACAACAAGATTCCGTATACTTACTTCACAAAACAAATCTTCACTCACCCAACCTTGGCTGAGAACTTGAATGACTTGTTTGCGATTTAATAATAAAAAGCAGCCCTCCTTGGGCTGTTTTTCTTTTTCTAAAATCTCAAATCTGTCTTTTCTGGCTTTTATGATATAATAGAAACATGAAATTAAAAACTACTCTGGGCCTTCTGGCTGGGCGTTCTTCTCACTTTATTTTGAGTCGTCTTGGACGTGGAAGTACGCTCCCTGGAAAACTTGCCCTTCAATTTGATAAAGATATTTTACAACATTTAGCGAAGAACTATGAGATTGTTGTGGTAACTGGTACCAATGGAAAAACCTTGACAACCGCTCTCACTGTCGGTATCCTTAAGGAAATTTATGGTCAAGTTTTAACTAATCCAAGTGGTGCCAACATGATCACAGGGATTACAACTACCTTCTTGACAGCCAAATCTTCAAAAACTGGAAAAAATATTGCAGTCCTTGAAATCGACGAAGCTAGTCTCTCACGTATCTGTGACTACATCCAGCCTAGTCTTTTCGTTATCACCAATATTTTCCGAGATCAAATGGATCGCTACGGTGAGATTTATACGACCTACAACATGATTTTGGACGCTATTCGAAAAGTTCCTACTGCTACTGTTCTGCTGAACGGTGATAGTCCGCTTTTCTACAAGCCTGCAATTCCAAATCCTGTTCAGTATTTTGGCTTTGATACGGAAAAAGGTCCAGCAAAGCTTGCTCACTACAATACTGAAGGTATTCTCTGTCCAGACTGTCAAAGTATTTTGAAATATGAGCTCAACACTTATGCCAATTTGGGAGCTTATATTTGTGAAAACTGTGGATGCAAACGTCCTGACTTGGACTACCGTCTGACAGAATTGGTTGAGTTGACCAACAATCGTTCTCGTTTTGTTATCGATGGTCAGGAATACGGTATCCAAATCGGTGGACTCTACAACATCTATAATGCTCTAGCTGCGGTAGCCATTACCCGTTTCCTCGGTGCAGATTCTCAACTGATTAAGCAAGGATTTGATAAGAGTCGAGCTGTTTTTGGACGACAAGAAACCTTCCAAATCGGTGACAAGGAATGCACACTGGTTCTCATCAAGAATCCTGTTGGTGCTACCCAAGCTATTGAAATGATAAAACTAGCTCCTTATCCATTTAGCCTTTCTGTTCTTCTCAATGCCAACTATGCTGACGGAATAGATACCAGCTGGATTTGGGATGCTGATTTTGAACAAGTTACTGACATGGATATTCCAGAAATCAACGCTGGTGGCGTTCGTCATTCTGAAATTGCTCGTCGTCTTCGAGTGACTGGCTACCCAGCTGATAAAATCACTGAAACAAGTAGCCTAGAGCAAGTTCTCAAGACTATCGAGAACCAAGACTGCAAGCATGCTTATATCCTTGCGACTTATACGGCCATGCTGGAATTCCGAGAACTACTAGCCAATCGTCAACTTGTTAGAAAGGAGATGAACTAATGGTTTATACTTCACTTTCCTCAAAAAACGGTAACTATCCTTACCAGTTAAATATTGCCCACCTCTATGGCAATCTCATGAATACCTACGGGGATAATGGGAATATCCTCATGCTCAAGTATGTGGCTGAAAAGCTGGGTGCTCACGTAACAGTTGACATCGTTTCTCTCCACGATGATTTCGATGAAAATCATTACGATATCGCCTTTTTCGGTGGTGGCCAAGACTTTGAACAAAGTATCATTGCTGGTGATTTGCCTGCTAAAAAAGTAAGCATCGATAACTTTATCCAAAATGATGGAGTCGTCCTAGCCATCTGTGGCGGTTTCCAATTACTGGGTCAATACTATATCGAAGCTTCAGGAAGACGCATCGAAGGCTTGGGTGTTATGGGACACTATACACTCAACCAAACCAACAACCGCTTCATCGGTGACATTAAAATTCATAACGAAGAGTTTGATGAAACCTACTATGGTTTTGAAAACCACCAAGGCCGTACCTTCCTCTCAGATGACCAAAAACCATTAGGACATGTTGTATACGGAAACGGAAATAATGAAGAGAAAATCGGTGAAGGCGTTCACTATAAAAATGTCTTTGGTTCTTATTTCCACGGACCTATTTTATCCCGTAATGCAAACTTAGCCTATCGCTTGGTCACTACTGCCCTCAAGAAAAAGTATGGTCAGGACATCGTCCTTCCAGCTTATAAAGATATTCTGAGCCAAGAAGTCGCTGAAGAATACAGCGATGTGAAAAGCAAGGCAGATTTTACCTAAACTTCCTATTCCAGCATGCCATCGGCTGTTGGAATTTTTTTAAGCTCTTTTCCCCTTCTCTCTTGCATTTTCTACTATTTTTTGCAAAAATAGAGGGGTAGAAAGAAGGTAACATATGTCTAAATTACAACAAATTGTAACATATCTCGAATCTGAAAAGTTAGACGTCGCAGTCGTATCTGACCCCGTCACTATCAATTACCTCACTGGTTTTTACAGTGATCCACACGAACGCCAAATGTTCCTCTTTGTCTTTGCTGACCAGGAACCTCTTCTCTTTGTTCCAGCTCTTGAAGTTGAGCGCGCAACTAGCACTGTCTCTTTCCCAGTTGTTGGTTATGTAGACTCTGAAAATCCTTGGAAAAAAATTCAAAACGCCTTGCCACAATTTGATTTCAAACGTGTCGCAGTTGAGTTTGATAACCTCATCTTGACTAAATACCATGGTTTAAAATCTGTCTTTGAAACTGCTGAATTTGAAAACTTAACTCCATTGATCCAACGTATGCGATTGATTAAGTCAGCTGACGAAGTGCAAAAGATGATGGTAGCAGGTGTTTACGCCGATAAGTCTGTCAAAGTTGGTTTTGACAATATCTCTCTTAACAATACTGAAACAGATATCATTGCGCAGATTGATTTTGCTATGAAACGTGAAGGCTATGAAATGAGTTTTGATACTATGGTTTTGACAGGTGATAACGCTGCAAATCCTCATGGTATTCCTGGAGCCAATAAGGTTGAAAACAATGCCCTTCTCCTCTTTGACCTCGGTGTAATGGTCAATGGTTATGCATCAGATATGACTCGTACAGTCGCTGTCGGTAAACCTGACCAATTCAAGAAAGATATTTATAACTTGACTCTTGAGGCTCAACAAGCTGCCCTTTACTTTATCAAACCTGGTGTGACAGCTCATGAAGTAGACCGTGCTGCCCGTGAAGTGATCGAAAAAGCTGGCTATGGTGAGTACTTCAATCACCGTCTCGGTCATGGTATCGGTATGGATGTCCACGAATTCCCATCTATCATGGAAGGAAACGACATGGTTATCGAAGAAGGCATGTGCTTCTCTGTTGAACCTGGTATCTATATCCCTGGTAAAGTCGGTGTTCGTATCGAGGACTGCGGTGTTGTGACCAAAGACGGCTTCGACCTCTTTACAAGTACCAGCAAAGACTTGCTTTATTTTGATTAAAAAGTATATTACAAAAAATAAGATGGAAAAGTTATTCTTTTCCATCTTATTTTTTGATTTGATAATAAATTTTATCGGCTATATAACCTTTTCGTTCAACTGCATTTGGAATCGTCTTCCAAAAAGTCATACCCGCCTTTTCCATCACACGACCAGAGGCGGGATTTAAACTTGCATAGCAAGCATCAACCTCTTCAAATCCAATCTCATCTAGACAGTATGATAAAACAGCCTTCAAGGCTTCTGTCATGAGTCCTCGTCCCCAGTAGTCCATCCCTAAGATATATCCGACTTCACAGCTAGAGTTTTCTTCATCCACACTGACCAGACTAATATCTCCAATGACATATTCTGGATTTTCTTTGAGACTAATGGCCCATTTGTAGTAATTTGGATTGTCATAGGATGCTACCCAAGTTCTTATTGAGTTCTTTGTAAAATCAACATTTGGATGAGGATCCCAAGTAACATAGGTTAGATTATTTAGACTAGAAGCCCAATTTTCAAACATGGCTTGAGCATCAGTTTCACAAAAGCGTCGCAATAGCAACCGTTCAGTATGTAATGTCTTTGTACCTATGGATTTCATAATTCAACCTCGCTTTTTTATTTTCAGGCTCGGGCTAAAAAAGTCCCCCGGACCTTTTTACTCCCAAAACGTATCAAACACGGTGATTGGTAGGTGGCGTTTGTGTTGGCCTTTATACCACCATTTTTCAATGGTTGCTTGGGCTTCTGGGCTTACTTGTTTACCTTCGAGGTAATCATCAATTTCATTGTAAGTGACTCCCAAGGCTACTTCGTCTGCAATACCTGGTTTTTCTTCTTCCAAATCTGCTGTAGGAACTTTTTCATAGAGGGCTGGATCAGCTCCAAGTTCCTTCAAAAGCTGTTTTCCTTGGCGTTTATTGAGGCGATAGAGTGGGAGAATATCTGCACCACCGTCACCAAACTTGGTAAAGAAACCTGTGATATTTTCCGCTGCATGGTCTGTCCCGATAACAGCTCCGCTATGAGCACCTGCAAGGGCATATTGGGCAATCATACGACTACGAGCCTTGATATTTCCTTTGTTAAAATCTGAAACCGGACTTCCTGTTGCTTCAACTGCTGCTGTCATAGCATCAGCAGATTCCTTGATATTCACTACCAGGCTCACATCTGGCTGGATAAAAGCTAGAGCTTTTTGAGCATCTGCTTCATCAGCTTGCACTCCATAAGGCAAACGAACTGCGATAAATTTATAACTATCATCGCCTGTTTCTGCTCGCATTTCTTCCATAGCTAGTTGAGCCAAGCGTCCTGCTAAGGTCGAGTCTTGACCTCCAGAGATTCCTAACACAAACGTTTTTAAGAAGGGATGCTTCTTTAAATATCGTTTTAAAAAGTCAATCGAACGACGAATTTCTTCCTTGGCGTCAATCACTGGTTTTACACCTAGTTGCTGGATAATGGTTTCTTGCAAACTCATTCTTCTTCTCCTTCGCCTAGAGCTTCCTTACGCATCTTATCAATCAAGTCCATCTTGTCTTGCCATACATCACGAGCCAAGTCCACAGGATAATGTTGTGGGTTAAGAACACGTTTGTATTCGTCCCAGAGCTTGTCAAATTCCTTACGAGCATAGGCTTGAATTTCAGGCAAACTTGGTAAGTCATAAACCAGCTTACCTTCCTTGAAAATGTCTATCAAGAGAGGAACAGCATCAAAATTACGAACAGTTTTCTTGATGTAAGTATAGGTTGGATGGAACATCTTAATTTCAGTCATGCTAGCAACATCGACACCGTCATAGGTAATGTAGTCACCTTCTGACTTGCCTTTTTCACGACTAGTGATGCGCCAAACTTGTTTCTTACCAGGCGTTGAAACCTTCTCTGCATTGTTTGAAAGTTTAATGGTATTGCGCATATGACCCTTCTCATCTTCGATGGCAACAACCTTATATACTGCCCCAAGTGCTGGTTGGTCATAGGCTGTGATGAGCTTAGTTCCTACACCCCAAACATCAATCTTAGCTTTTTGCATTTTGAGGTTGAGGATAGTATTTTCATCAAGATCATTGGATGCATAAATCTTAGCATCAGTAAATCCAGCCTCATCCAGTTGTTGACGAACTTTTTTAGAAATATAGGCGATATCTCCAGAGTCAATACGAACACCAAGGAAATTAATCTTATCACCAAGTTCACGCGCAACCTGAATCGCTGCTGGAACACCGATCCGAAGAGTATCATAGGTATCCACTAGGAATACACAGTTTTTGTGCGTTGAGGCATAAGCCTTGAAAGCCTGATAGTCATTTCCATAAACTTGAACTAAAGCATGTGCATGAGTACCTAAAACCGGAATTCCAAAGAGCTTACCAGCACGCACATTACTAGTTCCATTGGCTCCACCAATAACAGCGGCACGAGTTCCCCAGATAGCTGCATCCATTTCTTGCGCACGACGTGTACCGAACTCCATCAAAGGCTCATCTTCAATGACCGAACGAATACGAGCCGCCTTAGTCGCAATCAAGGTTTGAAAGTTGACGATGTTCAAGAGAGCTGTTTCAACCAATTGACACTGAGCCAAAGGACCTTCCACTTGAACAATCGGTTCATTGGCAAATACCAAATCCCCTTCTTGAGCAGAACGTACAGTCAATTCCAACTTGAGATTACGGAGATATTTCAAGAAGGCGCCATGATAACCAAGTGATTCCAAATAAGCAATATCGCTCTCAGAAAAGCGCAAATTTTCAAGGTATTTCACAATTCGTTCCAAACCTGCAAATACAGCATAACCGTTTTTAAAAGGTTGTTGGCGGAAATAAACTTCAAAAACCGCTTTCTTGTTATGAATTCCTTGGTCGAAGTAAACCTGCATCATGTTAATCTGATACAAATCTGTGTGCAAAGTTAAACTATCATCTGGGTACATATACTGTCCTTCTTCCCTATTTGTAAAAAGATGAAAATGTTTCTTCTTTTCTCATAAATTAGTACTATTATAACACATTTTCTCGATATTGATAAAAAGCTAACAAGCTATTCCATGCTCTCGAGCTTATCCATATCTTTTTCATACTTCTTCTGAGCCCATTCACCATAACTTTTCAAACCTAAGTTTCCAATAAAGACCCAAGGGAGATAAAAGACATAGGTAAATACCCAAGCAAAAATGTATTTAAGATGTAGAGGGTTGTGCTGATAAATTTCGATATTGAACTGGTAGTTCTGTAGCATCAAGGTAGCTGTAATCACTAGAGTTAATAATAGGCAACCTAAAATTGTAAAATGAAAACGACTATAGTAGGTCACACCGAGATTGCGAGCACGGGTGAAAAAGTAAAAAGTCCCTATGATAATAATAACGAGAAGCATACTTGGATTAAAAAGGCTTGGTGCTGACACTGCTATGAAATAAGCTAGAAACAACAATCCGATAGAGATATGAAAACTCTCTGCACTAGCTTTATTCATCAGTTGTTCTTCTCTTTCGTCTAATAATTGATAATAATAAAATTTATTTTTCATCTTCTTCCTCCCAAAATAATTGGTCTAAAGTTTTGCCTAAGCATCTGCAAATGGACTGGCAGAGGGAGAGACTAGGATTATATTTCCCAGCTTCTATCAAGCCGATAGTCTGTCTAGTCACACCTACAGCTTCTGCCAAGTCACCTTGTGTCATATCAAGCTCTACTCGAGCAAGTTTTAATTTTAAATTCTTAGCCACTTCTTACCTCCTTTTAGATTTTAAAAAGTTGCGCTTCTTTCCAAGTCCATTATATCATATAATTTACATTATGTAATATATATCTGTCATTTTGTGTGATTTTTTTTACAAAAAAACTCTCTACCACTTACATGATAGAGAGTTCTCTGTTTACAAATCTTTTTGATAATAGTGCCTTTGTCCAGTGTAGGGATAGTCTTTTAAGGTAAAGACTTCCTTGTAGCCCTGCTTTTGATAAAAGACTGGCGCTTGAAACTGATAGGTATTCACAAAAGCAAAGCGACAGTTTCTCTTTTTAGCTTCACTTTCTGCTTGGTGCAATAGTTGGGATCCGATTCCTTGTCCTCGTATGTCCTCCTTCACAAACAAATACTCAATTTCTAACCAATTCCCGAAAGTCTCTGCTACTAATCCAGCCATGATCTCACCATGTTCATCTTCAATATACAGATTAAGTGGCTCGCTTTCAGCAACTTCTCTTTTGGAACGATTATAGGAGCGAATCAAGTCTCCTATTATTTGCGATTTCTGAGACTCTGTATTTTCCAATCTTAGCTGCATCCAAACCTCCTCGAAGATACTTATAGCTTGATTATAGTCTTATTACCAAGAGCTGTCAAACTAGAAAACTCATCAACCTGAGTTGATGAGCTTATAACTTATTTTCTAAATTTCCATTGGCTATAAATACCAAAAGCAACAATCCAGATAGCTGAACCTTTTGCTCCCATTACAGTTGATTCTTGTAAAAATAGAGTTCCGAATACAAAGATGAAGAAGAGCATAGTCAGAGGATTTAGCAAGCGATATTGAGGCATGAGATAGCCATCTGCCATAAAGTCTTTTGACTTGCGATACTTAAGATGGGCCACCATGATTAAGATGTAGATGGCGATATAAACACCTGATGAAGAAGCCGTAATCAAAGCAAAGGCATCTGATACGCTAGGAAGTACATTGATAAAGGCTGCAAAACCAATCAATACCGCAGAAGCAATGATAGCATTCTGAGGAACGTTGTGGCGTGAAAGTGTATCTGCCTTAATAGCTTTCAAGAAACGATTTGGTGAATCATGGGCAATTTGGTACAAGTGACGACCTGTTGAGTAAAGGGTTGAATTCAAGGCTGACGCAGCGGAAGTCAAAACAACAAAGTTAATCAAGGCTGCTGCCCACTTAAGGCCAACAAGTTCAAATACCGTTACAAATGGTGAATCTGTCGCAGAAAGCTCACGCCAAGGAATAATAGACATGATTGCAAGCAAAGCTCCACCGTAGAAGAAGATAATTCGCAAGGGAATTTCCTTAACTGCCTTGGGCAAGACTTTTCGAGGATCTTTGGTTTCAGATGTAGTAACACCAATAAACTCAATCATCAAGTAAGCAAAGAAAACCATTTGAAAGGCCATGACAAAGTTCATTCCCCCATTTGGGAAAAGGGAGAATTGCTCACTGATATTGACAAGGCTTGCTGATCCATAAGGAGTTTCAAATCCGGTCAAGACCATAAAAATACCCGTCGCAATCATGGCAAGGATGGCCACAATTTTAATCATGGCAAACCAAAATTCCACTTCACCAAATATTTTAACTGCAATCAGATTGACCAATCCTAAAATTGTTAAAAAGACAACCTGAATCAACCAAGATGGCCAAGACGGAAACCAAAACTGAACATAGTGAGCGATTGCTGTAATCTCAGCCATACCAATAAAGACTACTGATAACCAATAAGACCAAACCGAGAAATATCCCCAGCCCTTTCCAAGATAGCGTGTAATAAAATTGATAAAGGTGTGTTGCTCTGGGTCCTGGTACAACATTTCTCCAATAGCACGCATCATGAGATACATAAAGCCACCCGTAATCATATATACCAAGACAATCGAAGGTCCAGTTAAACTGATAGACCGACCAGCTCCCAAAAATAGTCCAGTCCCGATTGTTCCCGCAATGGCCATAACCTGAACGTGGCGGTTTGTTAATCCACGCTCCATTTTACTTTTCTTTTTATGTTTATTTTCTGAATTCATCTAGTCTCCTCAAGTTTTTAAAATGAAGAAAAGGAGCGATGGAAGCGTTTTCCCTATATCTACTCCTTCTTCTCTATCCTATTAAACTGTTTTTTCAACTTTTAAAATCTTAACATCATAGCTTCCAGCAGGTGTTTCGATTGTAGCAATATCACCTGTTTTCTTACCAATCAAGGCTTGACCAATTGGGCTTTCATTTGATACTTTACCTGCAAAAGCATCTGCACCAGCTGAACCAACGATAATGTATACTTCCTCTTCGTCTTCTCCAACTTCTTGGATGGTTACAGTTTTTCCAATGGCAACTTCATCTTGAGCGACTGCATCGCTATTAACGATTTCTGCATAACGGATTTTTGTTTCCAAGCTTGATATTTGTCCTTCAACAAAGGCTTGTTCATCCTTAGCTGCTTCATACTCACTATTTTCTGACAAATCACCGTATGAACGAGCAATCTTGATACGTTCTACGACTTCTGGACGACGTACTAATTTTAATTCTTCTAATTCTTTTTCGAGTTTTTCCTTTTCTTCCAATGTCATTGGATAAGTTTTTTCTACCATTTTTCTCAACTTTCTTTTGATTGTTTCAATAAAATTTACTTTCTTAAAGCAAAATTATGTGGAAAACCACATAATTTTAGTTTGTGCTATTTGATTTGTTTAATTTACCATTAATATGTTCTTGAACATTTTTGTCATGATCTTCCAATGTTGTGGCATAGTAAACCTTACCATCTTGAACATTGGCTACAAAGTAGAGATAGTCACTCTTTGTCTGATTGATACTTGATTCGATAGCATCCAAGCTAGGGCTATCAACTGGCCCAGGCATTAAGCCAAGGTTTGTATAAACATTATATGGGGAATTGATTGTTGTATCAATACCTGCATCATCAGCAAGACTGATATTTTGACCAAGTTTACCTTCTGCGTAAAGGATGGCAATATTACTTTGAAGTGGCATACCCTGGTTCAAACGATTATAGAATACACCAGCAATCAACTTACGATCCTCTGTTTTTGCTCCTTCTTTCTCAACAAGAGAGGCAATTGTTAAGAGTTCATTCACTGTTAAGTTCTTTTCTTTGATTGTAGCATAGTGACTAGATAGGTTTTTATCCATTGCAGCTAGCATTTCATCAATTAAACTTTCAACAGTTGTACTTTCTTTGATTGTAAAAGTCGCAGGGAAAAGATAACCTTCTAAACGGTAACGAACACCACTATCTTTGGCTGGCAAGCTTGCAAGCAGGTTTGGATATTTGGCAACCTCTTGAGCAATAAAGGTCTCATCTTGAACTTTAGCCAAAAATGCTTCCGCTGTCAAAGGTTCCTTAAAGTTGCCTTGAAGTTGCCCAATAGTTTGAGCAATTTGCTCTAAAGTATATCCCTCTGGAATAGTCAAGCTTGCAAGTGTAACCTCTTGAGGTTCAGGTGTACCACCCTTTTGCAACTCTTTAATGATATCTTCAACGCTCATACTCTTTTGAAGATTATAATAACCAGATTTTAATTCATTATAGTTTTTATACTTGACATAAAGTGTAAAGATCAAACCATTTTTAATGACACCAGATTTTTCCAACGTTGAACCAATTTCTTGAGCATTAGATCCATCTGGAATCTGAACAGTCATATATTGTTTAGAACTTGGATCCACTGGTTGCAAGGCTGATTCAGCATAGCGAAGTCCAAAGAAACCACCAGCACCAAGTAGGATCAGCAATACCAATACTGTGACTAAAAATCCTTTCAAGTGGGATTTTTTCTTTTTCTTAGCTGGTTTCGCAGACTCTCTCCGACTTCTTCTAGGAAGGTCTGCTTCTTCAGTAGCTTCTTGACTTGTCAATTCTTCCTTGTGTGACGCAAGGTTTACTGTTTCTTTTTCTGGAACAGTATCGAATGCACGATAAGAAACTGAAACTCTAGTTGGAATTGAATTATTTTCTTCTTTTTCCGGAATTGATTGAGATGACTCAACTACTTCCTCTTGTACTGCTTCTGGAATTTCTTCTTGTACTTCCTCTGCAGCTTCTTCTGGAACTTCTTCTACAAGAACAGGACGCTCAGGAACAGTTGGGGCATTATCAATCAATTGATCAACAGCTGCAACTGATTTTGCAATCAACTCCTCTTCCGAAATACTTGGTTCCTTTTTTTCTGAAGTTGCTTCAGAAGATTTTGCTAAAGTTGAAAAAAGATCATCCGTTTGTTCAACTTCATTTGCCTCTTTTTTTAGTCGTTCTAAATCTCGCAAAATTTGCTCTTTAAAACTCAACTTTTCTTCATTTGAATTTTCGCTCAAAGGTATTTACCTCCTTGTTGATAATCCTTAATATTATATCTTAAAAACTAAAGAAAAGCAACCTTAGAAGCCTTTCTACTCACTAATTCTTGTTTTCCCAGACCATATCATACCATTCTTCTCCTGCAAATTGGGACTTAGACTTTCCTTCATTGACAAAACCATGCTTCTCATAGTATTCAATAAGGTAGTCATGACAGGTCAGATTGATCCCCTCTCGTTCGTGCTTAAGAGCCACTTCTTTCAATTCGGTCAGGAGTTTTTTCCCTAGTCCTAGAGATTGAGCTTTTTTTGCTATCGAAAGACAAGTCACAGATATATAACCACCTTCCTTATGACTGTGGTCTTTTATTTCTTCAGTGAAAGACTGGTCTTGTAAATAACGATGAGGGACTACTGGTCCTTCGATATAACCAAGTATCTCCCCCTCTTTTTCAGCCACTAGAAAGCTCGTTTTTATTTCCTTTAAATGTGCTTCAAAGACAGATCGAGGTATGGCTTCTTCAATTGAAAAATTCTCTAATTCAATCTCTAAAATACGGTCTAAATCACTCAGTCTAGCTTGTCGAATAATCATAGTTCCTCCTGATAAAAGGGATTCATCCAACACATGAGAAAATCAACTTTATTTCCGACTCCCAGATCTACTATTCCTTGCTCTATAAATTCATTCATCTCAAAATAAGATAGCAATTCATCTTTACAGACCAGATAAATAGCTGGACTATTTTGTTGAAGAGCAACTTGTTTCATGGCTGCGAGCAACAAGGTTCCAAATCCTTGCCCTTGATAATTCGGATGAACAGATAAAGCATCAATCACAAGATTTTCATTACTAATAGCTTCTCCATCTGCCATCTCTACTATCCATCTACTTACTGAGGAAGTAGCAAAATCTGTCGCTAAAATATAAGCAATCACCTGATCATCTATACTAGCTAAGAGAAACGTATCCGCAAAATTACGGATACGTTCTTCTATTATTTCTCTATTAACTATTTCTTGGAAGTTTTGAGTACTCTCCTGTATCAAGCAAACCTGCTCGATATCAGATTGCTGAACTTCCCTTATTTTAATTGGAAATTCCATCTTGTTCCTTACTGAACATTACTTGTCAAATTAGACAAGAGACGTTCGAATGAGTATTCATATGATTGAATATCACCTGCTCCCATAAAGACGTATACAGCATTGTCATGGTCTAAGAGTGGAGACACATTTTCGACAGTGATAACTTGATGTTTTTTATCAATCTTAGCTGCTAAATCCTCAACCTTAACATCACCATGGTCAACTTCACGAGCAGATCCATAGATTTGTGCTAAGTAAACTGCATCAGCCTGATTCAAGGCTTGTGCAAAATCATCCAACAAAGCAATTGTACGAGTAAAGGTATGCGGTTGGAAAATAGCGACGATTTCCTTGCTTGGATATTTTTGACGTGCAGCATCTAGAGTTGCAATGATTTCAGTTGGATGATGCGCAAAATCATCGATAATAACAGTATCATTGACAATCTTTTCGGTAAAGCGACGTTTAACGCCTCCAAAAGTATTCAAGTGTTCACGCACTAAATTCAAGTCAAATCCAGCTGTATAAAGTAAACCAATTACTGCTGTTGCATTCATGATGTTGTGGCGACCGAAAGTTGGAATGTGGAATTGACCCAACTCTTGACCACGGAAGTGAACTGTAAAGGTTGAACCAGTTGTAGAACGAAGCAAATCGCTAGCTACAAAGTCATTGTTGTCTGCTTCAAAACCGTAATAATAGATTGGGGCATTTGCCGTAATCTTACGCAACTCAGCATCTTCACCGTAGACAAACAAACCTTTGGTGATTTGTTTCGCATAATCATTGAAGGCGTTGAAGACATCCTCTAAGCTTGTGAAATAGTCAGGATGGTCAAAGTCGATATTAGTAATAATAGAGTATTCTGGGTGATATGGCATGAAATGACGTTCGTACTCGTCTGATTCGAAGACAAAATACTTGGCATTTTCAGAACCACGACCTGTACCATCTCCAATTAGATAGCTTGTATCAGTGATGTGTGACAAAACATGAGAAAGCATACCTGTTGTTGAAGTCTTACCGTGTGCTCCAGCAACTCCCATGCTGATAAAGTCACGCATAAAGCTACCAAGAAACTCATGATAACGTTTATAGCTTAGCCCATTCTTGTCTGCATAGGCAATTTCAACGTTGTTGTCTGGACGAAAGGCATTCCCAGCGATGATTTCTAAATCCCCTTGAAGATTCTTCTCATCAAAAGGCAAAATTTTGATACCTGCTTGCTCTAAGCCTCTTTGTGTAAAGTAGTATTTCTCTACATCAGAACCTTGGACCTTATGCCCCATTTGGTGCAACATCAAAGCCAAGGCACTCATCCCTGATCCTTTAATTCCGATAAAATGATAGGTTTTTGCCATCTTTTTCCCCTTTACTCTGTCATATTTGTCAAGTTCAACTCTTGAGCAATTTTACGTTCTTTTTCTGATTGATTTTCTTTTTTGTTATAAATTTGGCTTTTCTTTAAAAAATCATAATTATTTTTCTTTGGTCCAAGATGCTCTTCTTTGGTTGTCTGTTGCATCTGTGGAGCCATTTCAGCCAAAATATAATGGTTCTGAGTTAGTTTGTCACTAAATTTTGCTAGCTCCCCAGGATTTTCCTTTTGGAAAGGAGCTGTTGGCTGATTTGCCTGTCTTACTACATTATTTGAAGGTTTATAACGTTTTGTAAAACTAACATCTTGAGTCAAATATTTTGCTGAACGTTTCCGTTTTAGATCGGCTCTTGCTTCTTCACGAGCAAGTTCAGCATAGGATTTTTCCTTCTTTTCAGGTAGCTTATCTGATGCTTGAACCAGTGGCTTTTTTTCGGTAGTAATTGGTGACCATTCCAAGTAGTTTTTTTCCTGGTAATCTCCCTTGATATTACTAATGAGATCCGACTCATCATATAAATCCATAAATGGCATCTCTGTCAGCATAATCTCATCATCTGACACTATTGGAAATCGTACTTGTTTCATTTTTATTCCCTTTCAATACTCCATTATAACGTAAAGTCTTGATTTTTCAAGTCTTGGCTTCAGAAATTCCTAATATTTCTTGAATTTCAGTAAGTGTGAGACTTCCACGAGACTCTGTTCCATCCAATACTTCTGAGACCAGATTCTTTTTCTCTTCCTGCAACTCTTGAATCTTCTCCTCGATTGTGCCTCTAGTTACTAGACGATAAACCTCAACAGCTTGGTCTTGTCCCATACGGTGGGCCCGGCCAATAGCCTGTGATTCAACTGCCGGATTCCACCATAAATCTACCAGAATAACTGTATCCGCACCAGTAAGGTTGAGACCAACTCCACCAGCTTTTAGAGAAATCAAAAATACATCGCGCTCACCTTGGTTAAAAGCCTTGGTCATTTCTTGACGCTCCTGTGATGGTGTAGAGCCAGTAATCTTAAAGGAAGTTAAGCCAAGCTGAGGCAACTCCTTTTCGATGCGATCAAGCATTCCCCTAAATTGAGAGAAGATGAGTACACGATGATTTCCCTCAGCAATTTGACCTAACAGATCTCGTAAACTATCAAGCTTCCCGCTATCTCCCTTATAATCTTCCATAAATAGAGCTGGAGTATCACAAATCTGGCGAAGACGCATGAGTCCTGTTAAAATTTCAACTCGATTTCGTTGAAATTCTGCATCGGTCACTTGTCCCAAGCGCTCTTGCATCTGTTGAAGTTGAGCTAGATAGATAGCTTTTTGCTGGTCCTCCAGTTCATTTTTATAAACGACTTCTATCAGATCAGGTAACTCTGTAAGAACATCCTCTTTTTTTCGACGCATGACAAATGGTTTGATAAACTGTGCCACTCTCTCAGCAGGCAATTTCATAAAGTCTTTTTTTGCTGGCAAAAGTCCTGGCAATACAATCTGAAAGATAGACCATAATTCCCCTAGATTATTTTCAATTGGTGTTCCGGAAAGAGCAAAAACTGATGGAACCACAAACTTTCTCAAAATCTTAGCAATTTTGGTTTGGGCATTTTTCATCACTTGGGCTTCATCTAGAAATAGAAAATCAAAAGATAAATTTCGATAGATTTCACTATCCTGACGGAAAGTGGCATAACTGGTCACATAGACCTGATGTTTTTCTGCTAAAATAGTCTCACGATAAGGTTTCAATCCATGTACGACAGCCACATCCAAATTCGGTGCAAATTTTTTAAATTCATCAGCCCAATTATAGATGAGACCAGATGGAGCAAGAATCAAGACACGGCTATTCTCCTGAAGTTGGCTACTTAAAAAGGCGATGGCTTGTAAGGTTTTTCCAAGTCCCATATCATCAGCTAAAATCCCACCAAATCCATAATGGTCCAACATCTGAAGCCATTGAATCCCTTTTTTCTGATAATCCCTGAGTTGGGCTCGAATATCTAGGGACTTCATCGGAAAATCCTCAGGATGCGTTAAATGATGCGACAAATGACGAAATTCATCAGTAAAAGTAACTTGATCCTGATCCTTAAACAGATGAGATAAGGTATACGCTAAAGACTTGCGAGCGTGAAAAGAGTCACTCTCTATCTCTTCAATTCCCAAATCCTCTAGATCCTGACGAATACGTTTTGTCTGTTCATCAAAATAATAAACCTGGCTAGAGGAAGAAATATAATAGTCCTGCTTGGCAACGAGAGCTTTCATTGCTCGATTGATTTCTTCTTGATCAATATCCTGAAAGTCAAATTGAATTTCTAGAAGACTTCCCTTGGACGAGATATGGACTTGAGGTTTCTGAACTCGATAAAGCTCCTGCAAACTCTCAGAAATCTTTAATTCTCCAAGCACCGCAAAGGCTGGTAAAATTTCCTGAAAGAAAGTATGGACTGCATCAGCTTTCAAACTCTGACGCCATGAACGAAAATCTGCTTCAAATCCAGCTGATAGAGCCAGCTGAAAAATCTTTTTTTCTAATTGAATGTCACTCGCAAAAGGGAGGTTCTCTAGTTCATTGCGATTGGTTACTAGGCAAGTTTCATATTGAAATTGCATATCTAATCGAATAGAACCGTCCTCTTCTCGTTCCATGTAGAAAGACGGGCGGAAGGATTGAATGTGAAGCGAATCAGGAGCCTCTACTTTTCCGAGTTCTTTAAACTGGAACAGAGTCGAAGCTAAGAGATCTCGATCACTACTATCAAACTGTAAAATCTTTCTACCACTATGATCTAAAGGAACTTTTCTAAGCGCATCTAATAAACTAGCCTGTTTTTTTGTCAATAGGTAAAAATTGCCTTTAGAGAATAAAACTTGTCCCCCATAAAAGACATTGACCCCTGTCCGTTCAAGGATTTCCATCTCATAATAGTTGGATTTATCTTCAATTCTAAATGAAAACAAACCTGCTTGGCCATCAAAGTCTTGGAAGAGAAGATGGTGATATGTCGAAAGCTGATGGTCAAATTGAAAGGCATCTAATCCCATCAGTAGACTAGCCCCCTGCTCAAAAAAGGTTTTAGGGAAATAGAGGTGTCGTCCTTGATTTGGAAAAAAAATAGTGTAGTCAATCTTCTCTTCAACCAAACCTAATAAGAAATTCAAGACTTCTTGGCTGGCTTTATCAAAATACTCAAGTCTTAATGAGGTCTCGTAATGTTTCCCTATCATATAGGGTTTGGAAAACTCTATGACTTTTAAGAAAAGAGGGATATCCCTAATCACATAAAACTTGTCTTGCTTAGAAAGACCAATCCTTAAAGTCCAGATAAGGCGATTGGTCCCTGCTTCCACCTGTCCTTGAGCAGAAAGCTGATAGAGGTCAAACTGACTAGGTGCTTGGATAGACTCCAAGAATTTTCCTCCGAAAGTTACTTGTGTCTCAACAGTCTCTTTCTCTTCCTGATTAGCCTCTAGATTGAGTAAGATTTCTTGCCCTAGTTGGTCATTTTTTAGATAATATTCCAATGCCGCCAAATGAACACAGTAGCCTCTTTTTTTGAAAAATGCACAGGTACAAAAAACCAAATCGTCATCTAAACTATAGCGGATTTCTTCATCCGCTACACGCGCATAGATGCGATGGTCCTGTTCTTTAATGATTTCAATCTGACCAGTTTCGTAGAGTTCTACTCCCTCCATTCGAAGCTTTCCTGGAATCAATTTAGCCATAGTGTCCCCTTTACTTTATCTCTTAATTATACCATATTTCTGCCTATGAAAATAGCCTTCTAGGAAGACTTTTCTCCTAAAAGGCTAGTTTTTAAAGATTTGAAAAAGTAGAAATGATTCGTTGGCAAACTTCTTCTAGGACAGATGTCGGCATGGCTACATTGAGACGAGCGTGAAGGGCTCCTTCCTCACCAAAGTCCAGGCCTCTGTTCAGGATAACCTTGGCTTCGTCTCTTAAAAGCTTTCTTAGCTCCTCATCGCTAATATCATAGGCTGAAAAATCAAGCCAAATGAGATAGGTACCTTGAGGTTTCATGACTTTAATTTTAGTCTCTTTTCCAAACAATTTGACTACATAATCAATGTGTTTCTCAATCAGTTCTTTGAGTTCTGTCAACCAATCTTCACCATATCGATAGGCAGTTTCTGTTGCCAAATATCCCAAACCTGAGATTTCATGTTGATTATTAGCCAGCTGGCGTTTTTGGAAAGCAAGTCTCAACTTAGGATTTTCGATAATAGCGTAAGAATTTTTCGTCCCAGCAATGTTGAAGGTCTTAGTTGCACTACTTAAAATCAGTGAAAATTCTTTAAAATCTTCATTTACAGTGTTGAATGACTGGTGCTTGTTTCCAAACAAGGCTAAATCTTGGTGAATCTCATCAGATACTAGCAAGACTCCATGTTTTTGACACAGCTGTCCAATCTTCTCTAAGACTTCCTTTTCCCAAACGCGTCCACCAGGATTATGAGGATTACAAAGGACGTAGAGTTTCACATCTTCTTCGACAAAGTCTTTCTCCAATCGATCAAAGTCAATCTCAAAAAGCCCGTCTTTTTCTACTAGAGAGTTGGTGATTAGTCTACGATTATTGAGCTTAATGCTTCGAGCAAAAGGAGGATAAACCGGTGTGTTAATCAGAACCGCTTCACCTTCTTTGGTAAAGGCTTGAATAGCTGTTGAAATAGCTGGCACTACCCCTTCGATAAAGACTAGAGCATCCTTTTCAAAGCGATAACTATGGTGTTTTTCCTCCCATTTTTGAACGGCTTCAATCAATCCATCACTAGCATAGGTATAGCCATAGACTAATTGCTCAGCATAGTCATGGACAGTCTGACGAATCTCAGGTAAGACTTCAAAGTCCATATCAGCAATCCAGGCCGGCAATACTTGACGGTCAGTCTCTGCTTCTTTCCATTTGTAGGTATGATGTCCAAAACGATTGGGCAAAGTCGTAAAATCATATTTCCCCATAGTCTTATCCTTCCAAGGCTTGACGCAAATCTTCAATCAAGTCTCTAGCATCCTCAATACCAATAGACAAGCGTAAAAGGTCATCGGTCAAACCATAAGAATGACGAACCTCTGCAGGAATGTCTGCATGGGTTTGAGTGGTTGGGTAGGTAATCAGACTTTCAACACCACCCAGACTTTCAGCAAAAGAGAATACTTTCAAAGTGTTTAAGATATGAGGGATACGCTTCTCATCTGCCACTTTAAAGGAAATCATCCCCCCGCGACCTGTATACAAGACTTCTTTGACTGCAGGTGATTGTTCCAAAAAGGCTACGATTTCTTGAGCATTTGCTGTTGAGCGCTCCATACGAAGTGACAATGTTTTAAGACCACGAATCAATTGATAACTATCAAATGGTGACAAAACAGCCCCTGTCGTGTTGAGATTGTAAAAGAGTTTTTCGTACAAATCAGCATTATCTGTCACAACTACACCAGCTAGAACATCATTATGGCCTGCAAGGTATTTTGTCGCTGAATGAAGGACAATATCTGCTCCATCTTCAATTGGACGTTGGTAAATCGGGCTATAGAAGGTATTATCGACGACAACTTTAGCACCCTTAGCATGAGCTAACTTTGATAATTTTTCAATATCAAATTCCAACATCAAAGGGTTGGTTGGTGTTTCGATATAAAGTACATCCACATCCTTTTCTAGCTCGGCAATTAGCTCTTCTTCTGTGTTGGCATAGGTAAAGTGGAATCGTCCTTCCTGCTCCACTTGATTGAACCAGCGGAAAGAGCCACCGTAAAGGTCACGGACAGCCAAAACCTTGCTTCCTACTGGAAAAACGCTAAAGGCTAACACAATTGCAGACATACCTGAACTAGTCGCCAAAGCATACTTGGCTGATTCAATAGCTGCCAAAACTTCCTCTGCCTTGCTACGAGTTGGGTTTTTGGTGCGGGTATAGTCAAATCCAGTTGATTGACCAAATTCTGGGTGCTGATAAGTCGTTGAAAAGTGAATAGGTGTAACCAAAGCACCTGTTGCCTTATCAGACTTGATACCTGCTTGGGCTAAAATTGTGTTGATATGAAATGATTTGCTCATACTTTACCTCCAAATCTATAGTAACTATTGTACCACTTATTTTGGATCCTTCGTTTTCTTGTTTTCAAGAGCTAGTTATAGTTTCAAACTATATAAAAACGATAACCTCATTAAAGGTTACCGTTTTTAAATTTAGAGTCATTACTTAACGTGTTTAGCAAAATCTTCTTGGGCTTTTTTATTAGATTCTTCTTTTTCTTTCAGCCATTTTTGTCTAGCTTCTTCATACTCAGCTGTTGTGACAATCTTATCTTGCAATTTCACGTATTTGTAGGATTCAACACCCTTATTACCAGCTTGAGAGAAGGCGGCAGAGAATGGAACTGTTTTTCTCAATGTAGGTGTTCCACCTTTAGAAACGTTTGGAATTGCTAGAGAGCTATCCACCAACCAAGCTTGTGCTTCAGCGTATTTATCATAACGTTTGTTCAAATCTTGTTCAGCATTGGCTTCTTCCAACATCTTAGTATAGACATCCAAACCAACAGCTGTTGCTTTAGAATTGGTTGCTCCTGGTTCCAAACCGAGGTTTTGTAGTGAGCCACCACTTGTTAAGCTAAGAGTATCGAGGTAAGTTGATGGGTCTTGGTAGTCTGGTCCCCAACCACCGTTATAAAGGTCATAGTCTTTTTGTGCAGCTGTATTCGCTAGATAACCAATACTATCCATTTCCTCAGTAGTCAGCATTTGAATATCGATAACGACATTATCTGCACCTAGAACAGATTCAATAGACTGTTTGAAAGAACTTGCCTCTAACACCCCCTTCTTAAAGGTTTGGTCAACCGGTAAATCCAGGTGAATTGGGAATTGAACACCTTTGGCTTCCAATTCTTTCTTGGCTTGAGCAAAGACTTCTTTGGCCTTATCGGCATTGTAGTAAGCATCTTGGGCATCAGCGAAGTTCATATTTTGCCATACTTGACCGTAATTGACCATCTTAGAAGCTATGACATCACCAAAATCTTTACCATCAAGAGTAACGAATGATGGTGGAACGAGCAAGTTTCTGATAATCTTAGTTGCTCCATCTTCCCCTTGAGATTGGGCACCATAAGCAGTACGGTCATAGGCAAAGTTGATAGCCTGACGGAATGATTTATTCAAAACTGCTTCTTGTTGGGCTGTCTTTTCAGCATCAGTTGTTTTTGAAGTATGGTTATAAGATTGTCTATCTAGGTTAAAGTTATAATAGTAGGATGTCGCATCTTGCATACTGTAAATAATATTATCTTTATTCTTTTCCTTAATTCCTTCAAAGCTCGAACTATTTGGATAGAGACGTGCGTAGCTGTAAACTCCTTCCATGAAGTTACGTGCCAAGGCATCTTGGTCGCTTCCATCGTAGTAAGTCAACTTCACTTCATCTACGAATACATTTTTTGCATCCCAGTAATTTGGATTTTTCTTGTATTCCATGACAGATTTAGATGTGAATGATTTGAGAATAAATGGACCATTATACAAGATATTTGCTGGATCCACTTTACCGAAATCATCCCCTTTTGAGTTCAAGAAGTCTGCATTTACTGGGAACAGAATAGTCGCAGTTGTTTTTGAGTTCCAGTAAGTTTCTGGTTGTTTCAAAGTATACTGCACTGTTTGATCATCAATAGCCTTAACTCCAACTGTTGAAAAGTCTGTTGTTTTTCCGTTGATATAATCATCTAAACCAGCAACAGAATCTTGAACTAGATAGAGAGCTTCAGATTTTTTATCCGCAGCATACTTCAATCCTGTCACAAAATCTTGTGCTGTAACTGGGGCGTACTCTTCACCATCTGCTGTATACCATTTGGCGTCCTTACGAAGTTTGTAAGTATAAGTCAAACCATCTTGGGATACAGTCCAATCTTCTGCCAATGAAGGAATATAATTTCCATACTGGTCATTTTCCATCAAACCATCTACCAAGTTTGTCACAACATCACCTGTTGTTGCACGATTCTCTAAGAGATAGTTTAGACTAGATGGATCGCTACTGTATACATAATTATATGTTTTAGTAGAACTAGCTGAGTTGCTACAAGCCGCCAATAGCAGACCTGCACTTAGGACAACGCTTGCTAGCGTCAGATATTTTGCCTTAGACTTTTTCATAAACAGAACCTCCAAATTTAAATATTTGTATCATTATACAGCTATTGTTTTTTTAGTCAAGTGATTATGTTCTAAAATTTATATTTTTCTACATTTTTTATATTTTTTTGTATTTTTTCAAGAAAAAAAGAACAATTTAGACTTTTTTACGTAAAAAGTTCAAATTGTTCGTTTTATTTATAAACTATTATGATAATTTTAATCGTGCTCGTAACTGGTCAGCTTTTGCCTTTCCAATAACCTTATCCAAAAGTCGAGTATAGAGACTCATGACTCCGTAGAGCCCGCCACCGATTACACCAATAAAGGCGACATAGATGAAGCTCCAGAAACGTCCAGTTGGTTGGAAGACAAATCCAATAATCCATTGCATGAATCCAACCAGGATGAACATGACTAAAGTCAAAATAGTGATCAAGATTGTTCTCTTCAAGATAATCTTTCGGCGAACACCTGTAATCTGACAGATCTCGCGATACATTAAAACAATTGGAATGATAAGACCGATGGTCGTTGAAATGAGAGGACCATAACTATGGAAAATAGCTATCGATGGTAATTGTAGAACAATCTTAGCAATTGAGCCATAAACAAAATACAAGACTGCCTTGCGGTTACGGAACATAGCCTGAAGCATTGGTGACAAGACCATGTACAAGCCTAGAATTGTTGATTGCAAGACCGCAAAGATAAATAAGCCTATAGCCAAGCCATCTGGCTTACCGTAAAAGACTGTATAGAGTGGTTCTCCTACCATAACTACTCCAACTGTTGCAGGTAATAGGAATAGGAAGAGCATGGTGATACTATCTTGCACCAAGCGAGAAGCTGCTGGTAAATCACCCTTTACATAGTTCTCAGTCAAGAGAGGCAAACCAACGCTACCGATTGATACTCCAACCGAAATCAAAATCATAGTGATTTTATTCGGATTGGCAGAGAAATAAGAGAACATGACAACAAGGTCTTCATTACTATAGTTGGTAAACCACTTCATGCTATTGATGAAAGTCATCTGGTCCAAGATTTGGAAAAGCTGAATGGCAGAACCAGTTATGATAAAAGGAATAGCTTCCTTAATCGTATCAATTAGAAGACTCTTACTATCAATCTTATCTCGTGTTTCAAAAACTTTTTGGAGCAATCCTTCCTTATAAAGGAAATAAAGCAAGACTGCAAAACTAGCTACCATTCCCACAAAAGCAGCAAAAGTTGATTGGGTAACCGCTGATAGATAATCTTTTGAACCGAGCTTCATGATGATAAAGGTTGCTAAGAGCATCCAAATCACACGGATAACCTGCTCAGCAATTTGACTCATGGCATAAGGTTTAAGATTATTCATCCCTTGGAAAAATCCACGGATAACACTCATAGACGGGAAAATCAAGACAGCCCAAGCTAAACTCTGCATAATGGGAATCAAGTCCTTACCGACACCCGAAAGATCCGCTAACCAAGGCGCAAAGAGATATAAGATCAAAGCAAAGGCAAGTCCCAATACCGTCATAAAGCCTAAGAAACTTCGAATCAGGGCAAAACTATGCTCTTCCTCATGCATGGTATTGTATTTAGCAATCTGCTTAGCTACAGCCACCGGGATACCTGCTGTCGAAATCAACAAGAACCAGGCGTAGATATTATAACCCATGGTAAAGAGTCCGTTAGCCTTAGCAGCATAAGTCCCCATCCAAATATACCAAGGGATAATGTAAATAGCTCCAAGTAGACGACTGATAAAGTTACTAGCTGTAAGCCAGGCAGTCCCGCGTAACATCTGGGCCTGCTGATGATTATTTTCGTTAGACATAACTTCCTCATTCATTTTTAATCACTAGGAAATGTTCCTTATCTTCCATTATAAACTTTTCCTTGTTACTTGTAAAATTCAGACTTTCAGTTTACAATAGAAAGTATGATAAAGATTGAAACCGTATTAGATATTTTAAAGAAAGACGATCTCTTCCGTGAGATTATCGACCAAGGACATTACCACTATCATTTTAATGATGTAACTTTTGATAGCATCTGCTACGATAGCCGAAAAGCAAAAGATAATAGCCTCTTTTTTGTAAAAGGAGCTGCTTTTAAGAAGGAATTTCTTCTTTCGGCAATCTCACAAGGACTCGGTTGGTATGTAGCCGAGCAGGACTACGAAGTAGGCATTCCTGTTATTGTCGTTAGCGATATTAAAAAAGCTATGAGTTTGATTGCCATGAAGTTTTATGGCAACCCTCAGGAGAAATTAAAATTACTTGCTTTCACTGGTACTAAAGGAAAAACTACGGCAGCTTACTTCGCTTACAATATCTTAAATCAGCAACATCGTCCAGCTATGTTATCGACCATGAATACGACTTTGGACGGAAAAACTTTCTTCAAGTCTGCTCTGACAACACCTGAAAGCATCGACCTCTTTGATATGATGGCGCAGGCAGTTGATAATGGAAGAAGCCACCTTATTATGGAAGTTTCCAGTCAAGCCTACTTGGTGAAGCGAGTCTACGGCCTCACTTTTGATGTTGGTGTCTTCCTCAATATTAGTCCTGACCATATTGGTCCTATTGAGCATCCAACCTTTGAAGACTACTTCTACCACAAGCGTCTCTTGATGAAAAATAGCCGAGCAGTTGTCATTAATAGCGATATGGACCACTTCTCTGTTCTAAAAGAACAAGTTGAGAACCAAGATCATGACTTCTACGGTAGCCAGTCAAGTAACCAAATCGAGAACTCCAAAGCCTTTAGCTTCTCAGCTACTGGTAAATTAGCTGGCGATTATGATATCCAGTTGATTGGACATTTCAACCAAGAAAATGCTGTCGCTGCTGGACTTGCTTGCCTTCGTTTAGGTGCTAGTCTTGAAGACATTAAAAAAGGGATTGCTACTACTCGTGTCCCTGGCCGTATGGAAGTTCTCACTCAGAAAAATGGAGCAAAAGTTTTCATCGACTATGCCCACAATGGTGATAGCTTGAAGAAATTGATCTCAGTCGTTGAAACACATCAGACTGGAAAGATTGCTTTAGTACTCGGCTCAACAGGAAACAAGGGAGAAAGCCGTCGTAAGGACTTTGGACTTCTCCTCGATCAACATCCTGAAATTCAAGTATTTCTAACGGCTGACGATCCAAACTATGAAGATCCAATGGCCATTGCTGATGAAATTAGTAGCTACATCCATGGTCCTGTTGAAAAGATTGCCGACCGTGAACAAGCCATCAAAACTGCGATGTCAGTTACAAGTCAAGAACTGGATGCTGTCATTATCGCTGGTAAAGGTGCTGACTGCTACCAAATCATCCAAGGTAAGAAAGAAGACTATCCTGGAGATGCTGCTGTTGCAGAACGTTATCTTTAATCAAACAATAGAAAGGCTAGGAAAATTCCTAGCCTTCTTCTATTTTTTTCTAAAGACGAATCGTTCTTTATCAAATTCTACAGCCAACTCATATTTCCCATCTTCGTTTTGAACGATGTAGCCTAATAAGACTAGACTATCAACAAAGATATCACGTCGTTTCTGTATCAGTTGATTTTTTTAAGAAACTTGAGCAAAAAAGTAGTCATATACTTGAGAGCATACTCAGGATTGACATCCCCTAAAATTTCATACAGTCTCTGCTGCTCTTCCGTCAGTGGATACTGGAACTTGACCCTGTAGAAGTAATTGGACAAGGTCATCTTTTCCCTTGCAAAATCGGTGTGCTCTTCTAGGATAGCTGCATTTGTTTGATTGCGCAATTCTGTCTGAAAATCTTTCTCCAGGATTTCTTGATAAACAGGACTATTATCTCTCACAAAGACTTCCTGGTCTAGTACAAGAGATTCTGTAGATTCTAGAAAGGGAAGATTGAGATAATAGCGTTTGTTTTCTCTCAAAATCAAACCCGCTTTAATGTATTCCTCCAAAAACTTATCAACTGGTATCTCTGGAAACTGAGCCTTGATTTCACGGAGGATAACATCGTCATGCTGGTCTAGAAAATCAATTAAATCCTTAAAGAATGGCTGTCGCGTTAAGCGAGATGGATTAAAAATATGAATCATAAAGATTCCTTTCTTTACAAACTAAAAGAGGAGATACTGCTAATTGACTTGGATTTGTCCCCGGCTGATTCAGTGGTACAGGAAGCCCCAGCTCTCGATAATATTCTCTCCAGAAATCACTGATTTCCTGTGTATCATCTCCAAACTTCATGGGAATGGTCTCAAAAATAGGAAGAATTTCTGCTACAAACTGGGAACAATAGAAACCATCTCCATCTGGGTAAAAGGACGCATTGTAGGGAGCCCCTAAGAGACTCTCTGCTCGCTTTTTGACCTCTGCACCATCAATCTGCTCATAGTGATAAAGGTCATAGACTTTTCCAGCTTCAAAGAATTCCTCAGGAGACTGAGCAAGGACACAACCTTCTACCGTGGCATGATAGACCTGTCCGTCCAAAAAGATGGCCACATGGCTATATTGACCAGTAGATTCCTGGATGGCCTGTCCTATATCCGAATCATCTTTCACAAAAATCAAATCGCCATTTTCTAACATACTTCTCCCCTAGAAAAAAAGGAGTCGAAACTCCTTTTTAACAATGGGCTTCCCCATCTATGATTATGCATTAAAGCTTTCAGTCAATTGTGGTACCACTTGTTTCTTACGTGAAACAGCACCTGGAAGGAAAGCGTGGTTGTTTTCAAGCTTAAAGTTGAAAGCTGCTTCTACCTTGTCCATGTTGGCACCAAGAGCCAAAATTTCTGAGTTTGAGTTGACGATGTCTGTAATCATCAAGACAAAGTCAGAGTAGCCATTAGCTGCATTTGCGGCTTGGATAGCTGCTTCGATTTCAGCTTGGCGTTCCAAGACTTCAGCAATATCAACTGTATTCACTTGAGCCACACGGACATTGTTTCCATTGAGTTCAAAAGTCTTGGCATCGATATCAATCAATTCTTCAGCAGATTTGCTTGCCAAGTTTGTACCAGCCTTGAGCATGGCAAGACCGTATTCTTCCAAGTTCACACCAGCTAATTCAGCCAATTCAGGAGCAATGACTTTATCTGATGGGTGAGTGGTTGGTGATTTCAAAAGAAGGGTATCTGAAATCAAACCAGATAGCATCAAACCTGCGATTTCTTTTGGTACAGCTACATCATGTTCTTTGAACATGCGGTAGACGATAGATGATGCGGATCCAACTGGTTCCAAACGCATGTAAAGTGGGCTTGCAGTTTCAAAATTAGCCACACGGTGGTGGTCCACCACACCGTAAACTTCTACTTCAGCGATATCTGAAACAGATTGTTGGAATTCATTGTGGTCTGTTAAGATGACTTGTTCTGCACCTTCTGCTTTAGCAGATGTAATCACGCGCAGTGCTTCCACATCAAAATAGTTCAAGACGAAAGCTGTTTCTTCATTTGGAGTTCCAAGAGCCACCGCTTCTGTGTCCAAACCGTATGCTTCTTTTGCAAGATAAGCAAAAGCTACAGATGAACCAATAGCATCTGAGTCTGGATTTTGGTGACCAAATACTAGAATCTTAGACATGATAATACCTCGTTTCTTTATTCTCTTTATTGTAGCATTTTTTTCTATTTTTGACAAAAATAAGAGGAGCCAAAGGACTCCTCATTACATATCAAAAGCATCGACTAAATTTTTATTTTGACACTCTTTAAGATAATGTTCTTTTTGCATGCGTGTCTTGCGCTTGAAAAGAGCTTCAGCAGACATGGCCTCTTCCTTGCTGTCAAAACCTTCTGCAAAGATGAGTTTTACCGGCAATCGAGCGCGTGTATATTTGGCTCCTTTACCGCTATTGTGCACGGCAATCCGTTTCTTCACATCTGTTGTATAGCCTGTATAGTAGGAACCATCACGGCACTCTACCACATACATATAAGCCTTATGATCCATAATAAATCTCTTGAATTTCTGGTGTATAAGTACCATCACTATTATGAACAATGAGTGGTGGTAAAACCTTAAAACCACTAGTGGAGCCGTCCTTGATAGCTTCAATCAAAAGCATATTAGCTTCCTTCTCCCGTTTAGGATAAACAAATTGCAGACGTTTTGGAGCCAGATTATGCTGTTGGAGCGTAGCTAAGATATCTAATAATCGATCAGGACGATGAACCATTGCCAAACGTCCATTTGATTTGAGAATACTCTGGGCACTACGACAGATTTCCTTAAGATTGGTTGTAATTTCATGCCGAGCTAAAAGGTAATGCTCACTTTCGTTCAGATTAGAATTTGGATCCACTTTAAAATAAGGCGGATTGCATAAAATCAAATCAACCTTGCTCCCCTGAATGTGACTTGGCATATTTTTCAAATCATCACAGATGACCTGCATCTGTCCGTCTAGCCCATTTAAACGTACTGAGCGTTCGGCCATATCAGCAAGACGTTCCTGAATTTCTACAGATAGAATTTTAGCTTTGGTCCGGCTACTGGCAAACAATCCAACAGCTCCATTGCCCGCACAGAAATCTACTATCAAACCATTTTTCGGAAAACGAGGAAAGCGTGACAAAAGTACACTATCCACTGAATAGCTGAAAACCTCTCTATTTTGAATAATCTTGATATCTGTAGAGAAGAGTTGATTAATGCGCTCTCCTGTTTTTAATAATTGTTCTTCGTTCATACTTCCATTATAGCAAAATATAATAACATCACAATGATTTGAGGGATATCAATTACTGTTTTTCTTTAAATGTTCCAAAGCTTCTCGTGTCCAAACAGGCATCATGCGACCAAGCGGCGCGAATCCATGTTTGATGCGATCATTCGAAAAACGTCTCCGTCTAGGAAGTTGATGTTTTTCTTCTTCCAAGGTACGAATGGAAAGGCTAGCCTTCCCTGTATATTCGTCAAAATCTACTACTTGTACCTGGACTTCATCACCGATTTTTAAAACCTCGTAAATATTCTCGATAAATCCTGTCCGAATCTCCGAAATATGAATCAGGCCTGTCACTCCTGTTTCTAACTCAACAAAAGCTCCATAGGGCTGAATCCCAGTAATACGGCCATTTAGCTTATCACCGATTTTCATTTTAGTCCTCAATTTCAATAGTTTCAATTACGACATCTTCAACTGGCTTGTCCATTGCACCTGTTTCGACACCTGCAATTGCATCCAGAACTTCATAAGAAGCTTCATCCGCAAGTTGACCGAATACAGTATGACGACGGTCTAGGTGAGGAGTTCCACCTTGTTCTGCATAAATCTCCGCAATTGGCTCTGGCCAACCACCACGAGCAATTTCTTTCTTAGAATATGGCAAGTGTTGATTCTGCACGATAAAGAACTGGCTACCATTTGTATTTGGCCCAGCATTAGCCATAGAAAGGGCTCCACGGACATTGTAAAGTTCTTCTGAAAACTCATCCTCAAAAGATTCTCCATAGATAGACTCTCCACCCATACCGGTTCCAGTTGGGTCTCCACCTTGAATCATAAAATCTTTAATAATACGGTGGAAAATCACACCGTCATAGTATCCATCTTTTGACAGAGCAATAAAGTTGGCTACTGTTTTTGGTGCGTGTTCAGGGAAAAGTTTGATACGCATATCCCCATGATTTGTCTTAATAGTCGCAATTGGACCTTCTATTGTTTCAATGTCTACTTGTGGAAAATGTAATTCTTTTTCTACCATACCAAATCCTTCTAAGGCATCAAAGATGCCATCTTCTTCTAATGTTTTTGTAATATAATCTGCTTTTTCTTTGATTTTGTCATGAGAAACACCCATGGCAACACTAATGCCTGCATAATCAAAGAGTTCTAAATCGTTAAGTCCGTCCCCAAAAACCATCACGTTTTCAGGTTTTAAACCTAATTGGTCTACCACTTTGGCAACTCCAGCTGCCTTAGAACCGGAAATCGGCACCACATCTGACGAATGTTCATGCCAGCGTACCATACGCAAAGTCGATGCTAAAGCATCAGGCAATCTCAGGTCATCTCCCTGGTCCTCAAAGGTCCACATCTGATAAATATCTTCTTTTTGGTAAAAATCAGGGTCCACCTCTAAATCAGGATAAATCGGGTCTATCGCCTGGCTAATCATCTCTGTTCGTCTTGATAGTTTAGCAGCATGGCTTCCCACCAAACCATAATCAATCCCAACTTCTTTGGTCCAAGTAATATATTCCTCAACCTTATCTTTAGCAATTTTGTTACTATAAATGACATTGCCCTTTTTGTCCTCAATATAAGCACCATTCAAGGTTACAAAGAAATCAGGTTTGAGGGCTTTAATCTCTGGGACGACACCAAAAATTCCACGTCCAGTCGCAATTCCTGTCAAAATTCCTTTATCACGTAATTGTTTAAAGGCTGTTGGAATAGTGCTTGGAATAAAGCCAGTCTTTGAATTTCGTAAAGTATCATCTATATCAAAAAAGATAATTTTAGTTTTCTTAGCCTTGTATCTTAACTTGGCATCCATTATAATACCTCCTTCAACTCACTCTTTCCATTATACCATAAAGTAGAGAAATCCCACATCCCCAATAAAATCCTTGTCTCTTATCCGAATTCCTTTACTAGATACAAAACCAAATCATCATTATTTTGGCTAGTTGCATTCATTTCCAAGGGTTGATTTCGATACCAGACACCTGTCCCATCTGGAATGTAGCCCCGTCTGATATATAATCTCTGGGCAGGGCCATAGCCTAAGTGCAAACCTACACCAAGAGTGACCTTACTCGAAACAAACTTGATTCGTTTTTCTGCTTCTTCTAGCAGTTGATTCCCAATCCCTTGATTTCGAAAAGGCTCAAACACATTAAAATCTGATAATTCTGGATAGATTTCTGCAAAAGGACCATGTTTAGCAGAGGGCAAAATGGTAACGTAGCCCACTACAGCACCATCAATCTCTGCAACTAAGACTTCTCTCTCCCCACTTTCCTGTTCCAGAAAATATCTAGCTAAAATTTCCTCTCTACCAGGCCAACCCTGATTCATAAATCCATGAGATAAGGATTCAATATCAGACTTAATCATATTTCTAATCGTACAATTCATCTTTGACTTACCCACCTTTACTCTTTCTATTACCATTATAGCACGCCAAGGTCAGAAAAAACTATCTCGTAAAAAAGACCCGTAAGGGTCTTAACTCGCTATCCAATTTCCATGCTCGTGAAAAAAAAGACCCGTAAGGGTCTTTTCTTTAATCTTCGTTTACGAAAGGCATCAAAGCCATTACGCGAGCGCGTTTGATAGCTGTTGTTACTTTACGTTGGTTTTTAGCTGAAGTTCCAGTTACACGACGTGGAAGGATTTTCCCACGTTCTGAAACGAAACGGCTAAGAAGCTCAGTATCTTTGTAATCAACATATTCAATTTTGTTTGCTGCGATGTAATCAACTTTTTTACGGCGTTTGAATCCGCCACGACGTTGTTGAGCCATGTTTTTTCTCCTTTATAGTATTAATTGTCCATTAGAATGGTAAATCATCATCTGAAATATCCAAAGGATTGGTTGATCCAAATGGATTTTCATCACGTGAAAAGTCTGGTACTGAATTTGTAGTTGCTGCATGACTAGCAGTTGGTGCAGAATAAGCTCCACCACTTTGTCCTTCACGAGCACTACGGCTTTCCAACATTTGGAAATTCTCAGCTACGACTTCTGTCACGTAGACACGTTGTCCTTGCTGGTTATCGTAACTACGAGTCTGAATACGACCTGTAATCCCGACAAGAGAGCCTTTTTTAGCCCAGTTAGCAAGATTTTCAGCCTGTTGGCGCCACATAACGACATTGATAAAATCAGCCTCACGTTCGCCATTTTGACTCTTGAATGTACGGTTTACTGCAAGAGTAAAAGTCGCAACTGCTACATTTGATGAGGTATAACGCAACTCGGCGTCACGTACCATACGCCCTACAAGTACAACATTGTTAATCATAATCTACCTTCTTATGCGTCAAGTTTGACGATCATGTGACGAAGAATGTCAGCGTTGATTTTTGAAAGACGGTCAAACTCTTTAAGAGCTACGTCATCGTTTGCTTCAACGTTAACGATGTGGTAAAGTCCTTCACGGAAATCTTGGATTTCGTATGCAAGACGACGTTTTTCCCAATCTTTTGATTCAACAACAGTTGCACCGTTGTCAGTCAAGATAGAGTCAAAACGTGCTACCAAAGCGTTTTTCGCTTCTTCTTCAATGTTTGGACGAATGATATAAAGAATTTCGTATTTAGCCATTGATATGTTCCTCCTTTTGGTCTAATGACCCCAAGCCTTTGCAAGGGGTAAGTGAGGTTTGCTCACAATAAACTATTATACTAGAAAAAAATTTTTTTCGCAAGTAAAAAACAATGATAGTTTAATTTTTAGAGTTTTTTTGCTGCAGTTTTGGTAATTTCATCTACGAAAATATTCTCTTCTTCAAATTTCTTCTTCAAGGAACTAAGATCAATCGTTCCCTCAATTTGGACTTCGATAACAATCTTACCATCTTTACGTGGAATATTAACGGTATGAGAAATATTAAGATTTTCCTCAACGATTAAAGAAACAATCTTACCTAAAACTCCAACTTCATTTTCTGTGATAAAACGAACACGGATTCCATCTTCCCCATAACCAGCGATTTCAAGAAAGGCACTGAATACATCACGATCTGTAATGACTCCATACAATTGTCCATTGTCAACAACTGGCAAAATACCAATCTTATTTTTAAGCATGAGATAAGTTGCATCTTCTAAACTTGCATAACCTGAGACTGTAACAACATCTCGAATCATGACGTCTTTTACTTTTGTCTTATTAAGCAGATAATTCATCTCGAAGATTGAAAGACTAGTCGCTTTTGAAGGACTAGCTTCAGCGATTGTCCCTTCTGTTACCAAGCCTACTAATTTATCATTCTCAATAACAGGGAGACGGTGCAAGCCTTGTTCGCGCATCAAATCTGCTGCGTGTGCAACAGTTGTATCAGGACTGATATAAACGACCTTGCGTGTCATAAAATCTTTAACTGCCATAGGAAATCTCCTTTATGTTTATAGTTTTATTATACACTTTTTACGGAAAGCTATCAAACGCTTTCATTTCTTTTTCAAGATTCAGAAAAATCTGAAGGACTTTACGAAAAAGAGCTCAACTTAGAGCCCTCGATTTTATACTTATGTAGATTGTATGATTGCTTAGCAATCTTTATCCGCCGACTAAAAAGGTCCCCCAAACTATAGAGGGATTGCGTGCGCAATCTCCATCCACAACCTAAACTAGTCTCCCAGACTATACGAAGATTACTAAGCAATCCTTTTTAGCCACCTAGATATGCTTTTCTGACTTCGTCTGATGCTGCGAGTTCTTTTCCTGTTCCTGATAGGACAATCTTACCTGTTTCAAGTACATAGCCTCGATCTGCAATAGCAAGTGCTTTGTTAGCATTTTGTTCAATCAAGAGAACTGTTGTTCCTTGTTTTTGAATATCTTGGATGATATCAAAAATTTCTTGGATAAAGATTGGCGCAAGCCCCATTGATGGTTCATCTAATAAAAGAAGTTTAGGTGTTGACATGAGTGCACGTCCCATGGCAAGCATCTGCTGTTCACCACCAGATAGAGTAGCCGCATCTTGATTTTTACGTTCTTCCAAACGAGGGAAACGAGAGAAGACTTTCTTCAAATTTGCTTGATTCTCTTCACGATTTTTCTTAAGAAAGGCTCCCATCTCCAAGTTTTCCAAAACAGTCAAACCAGGGAAGACATGACGTCCTTCTGGTACTTGAGAAAGTCCTGATGCCACAATTTTCTGAGCTGGTGTCTTTTGAATTTCTTGTCCTAAAAATTCAATTCGACCAGAACTTGGACGTACAAGGCCTGATAATGTTCTAAGAATAGTTGTTTTACCAGCACCGTTAGCACCGATAAGTGAAACAACTTCCCCTTCATTAACTTCAAAGCTCACATCACGTACAGCTTGAATCATACCGTAGTGAACTGAGAGGTTTTCAACTTTTAACATAGACATTAGGCTTCACCTCCAAGATAAGCTTCGATAACACGTTTATTGTTCTTGATTTCATCTGGTGTCCCATGAGCAATCAAACGACCGTACTCTAGAACATAGATACGTTCAGTGACTTCCATGACCAAGTTCATATCATGTTCAATCAGCATGATGGTAATCTTGAATTCATCCTTGATGCGACGGATCAACTCAGTCAATTCTGCAGTTTCTTGTGGGTTCATACCTGCTGCAGGCTCATCCAAGAAGAGGATTTTAGGTTCTGTAGCAAGGGCACGAACAATTTCCAAACGACGTTGTTGGCCATAGGCTAAGTTTTTAGCTAAGGTTTCAGCATCACCATCTAAATCAAAGATTTTTAGTAATTCTATGGCTTTAACTTTTAATTCTTTTTCATTCTTATAAAAAGCTGGTAAGCGCAAGAAACTTGCAAAAACATGTTGTTTATGATGGTTACTAAATGCAATAAGAACGTTATCCAAAACTGTCAAGTCTTTAAAGAGGCGGATGTTTTGGAAGGTACGCCCTAAACCAAGAGCAGCAATTTTATAGGGTTGCTTGCCATTTAACAAGTGGCCATCCAAGGTTACTGTTCCTTCGCTTGGTTCATAAACTCCAGTCAGCAAGTTGAAAAGAGTTGTTTTCCCAGCTCCATTCGGTCCAATCAAGCCAACAAGTTCACCTTCGTTCAAGTCTAGAGTTACATCTCCAACAGCAGTCAGACCACCAAAATGCTTGGTTAACTGTTTTACTTCAAGTAATGCCATTAGTTTTGTCCCTCCTTCTTACCTTTTTTAAAGAGTCTTGATAGGCTCAATTCCCATGTTCCTAGAAGGCCTCCTGGTCTGAAGATCATAACAAGTACCAAGGCCAAAGCATAGATAATCATACGAACGCTAGCTACGTCTTGAAGGAACATATTCAAAATACCAAGAACAATCGCAGCGACAATTGCTCCTGTAATTGATCCCAAACCACCAAATACAACGATAATTAAAACGTTGATAGAATTGATAAAGCTATAATCCTTAGGCACAACAGAACCGATAAATCCTGCTTGAAGGGAACCTGCAATACTTGCAGTCATAGCTCCAAAGACAAATGCAATAATTTTGATTTTTGTTGTATTGACCCCGACAGATTCAGCTGCGATTTCATCTTCACGAACAGACAAGGTTAAACGACCGATTGGACTACGAAGGAAATTCAGCGTTGCAATTGTCGTAATCACGGCAAAAATGTATACCATTTGCCAATTAGTAAAGTTTGGAATACCAAGGATACCAGCAGCTCCGTTTGTTAAATCACCACCATTGACGATTAGGATACGGATAATTTCAGCAACTCCAAGTGTCGCAACTGCAAGGTAGTCCCCCTTCAAACGAAGGGTAGGAATTCCAACGACCAAGGCAACCAAACCAGCAATGATAGCACCAAGCAACATAGCTCCAAAAAATGCACCGTAAGTTGGAGATTTAGAACCAATAATGGCTGCTGCATAGGCACCGATAGCCATGAACCCAGCATGTCCAAGAGAAAATTGACCAGAAAAACCAACGATAAGGTTAAGTCCAACTGCAAGAATAATATTGATACCGATTTGTTCTAGAATCTGAATATGGAAAAGGTTTAAAATACCAAACGAAACTAATAAGCTAATCACACCATATCCAAGCAACAAAAGGAGCAACCAGAGAATATTAACTTTTAAATTTTCTTTCATTGTTTACACCTTCTCTTTCACATTCTTACCAAGGATACCAGCTGGACGAACAATCAAGATCAATAGCAAGATTCCGTACACGATAGCATCACGGAAATCTGACATTCCGAAGGCTGTTGCAAAAGTTTCCAATAGTCCAATTACAAAACCTCCAAGAGCTGCACCAGGAATAATACCGATACCACCTAAAACGGCAGCAACGAATGATTTAATACCCGGAGTCATTCCCATCAATGGTTCAAGAGAGTTGTAGTAAAGGGCAATCAAGACACCTGCTGCACCAGCCAGAGCTGATCCTAAGGCAAAGGTAAAACTGATTGTACGGTTTACGTTGATCCCCATTAACTGAGCTGCATCACTATCAACAGATACTGCACGCATTGCTTTCCCCATCTTGGTTTTTTGCACGATGAGTTGCAAAAGAATCATCAAGACAATCGAAACTGTCAAAATCAATAATTGAATATTTGTTAGACTGATTGGACCCAAGTCATAACGAACTGTTTGGATTGCTTGAGGGAAGGCACGTGTATTGGCACCTACTAGATAGACCATTCCATACTCAAGCAAGAAGGATACCCCGATAGCAGTAATCAATACAGAGATACGAGTTGAATGACGGAGTGGACGGTAAGCTAGAAACTCGATGATTACGCCGAGAATAGCTGAACCAATCATGGACAAAATTAAGGCTAAAAAGAAATTTAAATGGAGGGCATTAATCAAGAAATAACCCATGAAAGCACCCATCATATAGATATCACCATGGGCAAAGTTAATAAGCTTGATAATTCCATAAACCATAGTATAACCCAGGGCTAGCAAGGCATAGACACTACCCAAGATTAAACCATTGACAAGTTGTTGAAGCATATGGTTCACTCTTTCTAAGTTTTATTTTTAGGATTTTATAAAAAAATAATCCCTTTATAAATACCGAAACAGGGAGTGAGTAAAAGCTCATTCCCCATTTACGATATCTATAAAATTAAGGTTTTACGACTTCTGCCGCATCTACTTTACCATTATTCATGGTCATCATGAAGGCTGTTTTCACAGTGTTATGATCTGCATCAAAACTTGTTTGACCTGTAACACCTTCGAAGTTTTGTGTTTTAGCAAGATTATTCTTGATATCAACTGAAGTTTTTGCACCTTTTGCTGCATTAGCTACAAGGTAAACTGAGTCATAAGCAAGAGCTGCAAATGTTGAAGGATCTTCGTTATATTTTGCACGATAAGCTTCAAGGAAGGCTTTTGCTTTATCTGAAACATCAACAGTAGTTGAGAATCCTGAGATGAAGTAGATATTTGATGCGCGTTCAGCAGTTGCTTGTTGAACAAATTCTGCACCGTTAAATCCGTCACCACCGATGATTGGCTTATCAATTCCCATACCACGAGCTTGGTTTACAATCTTACCAGCTTCTGTGTAGTAACCTGGCAATACGATTGCATCAAAGTCTTTATCTTTGATTTTTGTCAAAGCTGCTTGGAAGTCTGTATCACCTGATACAAATGTTTCGTCTGCTACGATTTCACCTTTGAATGAATCACGGAAAGATTTTGCAATACCTTTAGCGTAGTCACTTGAGTTATCTGTATACAAGACCACTTTTTTAGCGTTCAATTTGTTTGAAACGTAGTTTGAGATGATTTTTCCTTGGAAACTATCTTGGAATGTTCCGATGAAGAGGAAATCTTGACCTTTTGTCAAACCATCTTGAGTAGCACTTGGAGAAATCAATGGAACTCCAGCTTGTGTAGCATTTGCTACTGCCGCTGCAGTTGCACCTGAAGTCGCAGGTCCTACGATAGCTGCTACCTTAGATTGAGTCACAAGGTTTGTTGAAACAGAAGCAGCTTCAGCAGTTTCAGATTTGTTATCTTTGTCGACTACTTCGATTTGTTTTCCATCGATACCACCTGCTGCGTTGATTTCATCAACTGCAAGTTGAGCACCCTTTTGCTCAGAAGTACCATAAGATGCTACAGCACCAGTTTCTTCGAAGTTGAAACCAATTTTTACAACTTTTTCATCAATTGGATTACCTGTTGTGTTTGAAGCTCCTGACTTCACTTCCCCACAAGCTGCTAAAAGAGCTGTACTTGCAAGAGCTACAAGTGATAATGCAAATTTTTTCTTCATGTTTATCTCCTTTTAAGGTTCAATTTAAATTACATGTTAAGAATATACCGAATTATCAGAAAATTGTCAACAAGTTTCTCTCACTTTTTAAATGATAACGTTTTCGCTTGTTTTATATAGGTTTCCAACAAAAGGAGTTTCCAATTCTTGGATATGACAAACTCTCACTTTCTTGATAAATTTCTCTTTTCCTAAACGATTTACCAGCTCTTCTACTTCCTCTGTTGGGACATAAAGTTGTAGGTAACGATGTTTTTTTGAGTGGTAACAAATATCACCATAATTTGCGAGTTTTTTAGCATCGCGATTATAGTATAAATAGATAATCAGACCAGACCGATTCTCTTTTTGAAACATAATTCAACTTCCTTCTTACAATCTTCCTTCTATTATATCAAAAAAAACAAGCTCAGTCGAGCTTGCTTTAGTAGTTTAATTCAAAGAATTATTAGCCATAATTTCGTCAATAAAACCGTAGTCAAGAGTTTCTTGAGCGCTCATCCAGTAATCACGTTCAGCATCTTTATGAATTTGCTCAACAGATTTGCCAGAATTATCTGCTAGGATTTGCTCCAAAGTCTTACGAGTTTTAAGTAAGTGTTCAGCAGCGATGGCCATATCAGTCTGCTGAGTACCACCACCTGTACCACCCATTGGTTGGTGAATCATATATTCTGCATTTGGAAGCATGAAACGTTTACCCTTTGCTCCACTTGATGCGATGACAGTCCCCATTGAGGCTGCCATTCCCATAACGATAGTTTGGACATCTGCCTTGATAAAGTTCATAGTATCAACGATTGCCAAACCAGCTGATACAGAACCTCCAGGAGTGTTTACATAAAGGTAAATATCTTTTGTACTATCTTGGGCATCCAAGAAAAGCAATTGGGCGATAACTGAGTTTGCCATATTGTCTTCGACTGGTCCAGTCAACATGATAATGCGGTCCTTAAGAAGACGTGAGTAAATGTCATACGAGCGTTCTCCACGACTTGTTTGTTCAATAACTACAGGAATCATTCATTTCTCCTTTTGATTTCTAATTTCTTTATTAATAGGATTATTATATATCTTTGGTCAAAAAAGGTCAAATTTTTGCTCTATCCTACTAACAGATACAAAAATTCAACCTCCTTTCAAAACTAAGACTAGGCTATAGTCTCAATATCACTTTAGAATCTTATTTTGTTCCGAACAAGCGGTCTCCAGCATCTCCAAGACCTGGAACGATGTAACCATGTTCGTTCAAGCGTTCATCCAAAGCTGCTGTAAAGATTTCTACATCAGGGTGTGCTGCTTGAAGTGCCTTCACACCTTCTGGAGCTGATACAAGGCAGACAAACTTGATGTTTGAAGCTCCACGTTTTTTGAGGGAGTCAACAGCCAAAATCGCTGATCCACCTGTTGCAAGCATAGGATCAACTACAAAAATTTGACGTTGGTCAATATCTTCAGGTAATTTTACCAAGTATTCTACTGGTTGAAGGGTTTCTTCGTCACGGTACATGCCAATGTGACCAACTTTTGCTGCTGGAACCAAACTCAATAGTCCATCAACCATACCAATACCTGCACGCAAGATTGGGACAATCGCCAATTTTTTACCAGCCAACTGTTTTTGAACTGTTTTTGTGATCGGTGTTTCGATTTCTACATCTTCAAGTGGAAGATCACGAAGCACTTCATATCCCATCAACATTGCAATCTCGTCTACTAGTTCACGAAAAGCTTTTGTAGAAGTGTCAGTGCGACGCAAGATTGATAATTTGTGTTGAATCAGTGGATGATTAATAACTTCAAGTTTTCCCATTTTCAGAATTCCTTCTTTCAATTTATTCTTCTTATTATATCAAAAAATGGTTTAAAAAGCTTTCTAAACCATTTATTTTTTATAATTTCTAGATTAGGTGAGCCTCTTGGAGAGCTGCCTGCACTGTTTCAAGTGGTAGGTGAGTTAATTCTGTTCCCTTTTCTTGATAAAGGTGTTGGGCATAGTCATCCATACGGTATTGGTTGATATAAACAACACGCTCACAACCTACCTGAAGCAGTTGTTTTGTACAGTTGAGGCATGGAAAATGAGTAACGTAAGCTGTAAAGCCTTTAGGAACTCCACGTTCGGCTCCTTGCAGTATAGCATTCACTTCTGCATGAAGAGTGCGGACACAGTGGCCTTCAATCACCAGACAGTCATGATCTATACAATGCTCTGTTCCTGATACAGAACCATTATAGCCTGTTGAAATAACCTTGTTATCCTTGACTAAAACAGCTCCTACCTTGGCACGTTTACAGGTTGAGCGATTGGCAATCAATAGAGCTTGAGCAGCAAAATACTCATCCCAAGCTAGTCTTTTTTCTGTCATAGCATTTCTCCTCATGTTTTATTTTTTGAAAAATGGCAGGCGTAGATCTGCGATTTTTTCAGCAGGAACCTTCATCCCATCCTTGATCCATTTAAGCAAGACCGATACGATGGCCGAACTCCAAAAAGAATGCAGGTAAGAGCTGACACCTTTTGATTTTCCATAGTATTTTTCTAGAAATTCTTGCATGGCTTGCACAAAGATTTTTTCTAAGTGATAGTCTAGGGCAAGCTGAATAACTTTGGCTTCTTTCTTGGCTTCTCTAAAGAGATGAACCCATACGAGATAAAGGTCTGTTTTAACATCGTAATGACTCAATTGCTCCATGATGTTATGGACGCTACGTTTAAAGACACTTTCTAAAATCTCTTCTTTTGAATCATAGTTTCGATAAAAAGCTGCACGAGAAACGCCAGCACGCTTGACCAACTCAGAAATGCTAATCTTAGCCAACTCCTTTTTCTCCAAGAGTTGCAAAAGAGCTGTTTCAATCGCTTCTCTGGTTAGCAAATTAGATTCTTGATTTGATTTTCTAAGGTTTTCAAGCGATTTTTCAGATATTTTACGTTCAGACATAACAATTTCTTTCTACTTGTGACAACAGAGAGGTACTACTTTTGTTTCAAGGGCTTTCATGATATAATTGTAAAAAAAGACAGAACCTTTGTCAATGTATAAGTGATAAAGATGGAGAATTTCTATGACTTGGAAGATTGTAGCTGACTCTGGTTGTGATTATCGCCAACTGGAAAACCTTGCTTTTGATACTGAATTTGTTAGTGTTCCCTTAAAGATTCAGGTAGCAGATCAAGTCTTTGTCGATGATGCCAATCTGGATATCGATAAGATGATGGAAACTATGTATGCGACTTCTGAAGCTTCAAAATCAGCCTGCCCTAGTCCTGATGATTACTTACGAGCATTCGAAGGTGCCAAACATATTTTTGTAGTGACTATCACTGGAACTCTCTCTGGTAGCCACAATAGTGCTCAATTAGCTAAGAATATCTATCTCGAAGAACACCCTGATACTCAGATTCATGTCATCGATAGCTTATCAGCTGGTGGGGAAGTTGACCTAATCGTCGAAAAGATCAATGATTTGATCAACCAAGGACTTTCTTTTGAAGAAGTCGTTGAAGTGATTACTACTTACCAAGAAAAAACGAAGTTGTTGTTCGTTCTTGCTAAAGTGGATAACTTGGTTAAAAACGGTCGATTGAGTAAGCTTATTGGTACAGTTGTCGGGCTCCTCAATATTCGTATGGTTGGGGAAGCAAGCGAAACCGGAACCTTAGAACTCCTCCAAAAAGCTCGTGGTGCTAAAAAGTCTCTTCAAGCCGCCTATGAAGAGTTAATCAAAGCTGGCTATGCTGGTGGGCGTATCGTCATGGCTCACCGCAGCAATGAAAAATTCTGCCAACAGCTCTCAGAGCTCTTACGAGAAAAATACCCACAAGCTGACATTAGAATCATCCCAACTTCTGGACTCTGCAGTTTCTATGCGGAAGAAGGCGGGCTCCTCATGGGATACGAAATCAACTAATAAATCTGACAAGAGATGTCTAATCATCTCTTGTTTTTTTATGGTACAATACTCTTATGAAACATTTTGATACTATTGTCATCGGAGGGGGCCCTGCTGGTATGATGGCTACGATTTCCAGTAGCTTTTACGGGCAGAAAACCCTTCTCATTGAAAAAAATCGGAAACTTGGAAAAAAATTAGCTGGAACTGGCGGTGGTCGTTGCAATGTGACTAACAACGGCACTTTAGACGACCTACTAGCTGGCATCCCTGGAAATGGGCGATTTCTTTACAGTGTCTTCTCCCAGTTTGATAACCATGATATCATCAACTTTTTCACGGAAAATGGTGTTAAACTCAAGGTTGAAGACCACGGACGTGTCTTCCCAGCTAGCGATAAATCGCGAACCATTATCGAAGCCTTGGAAAAGAAAATCATTGAACTTGGTGGGCAAATTGCCACTCAAACAGAGATTGTTTCTGTTAAAAAGATAGACGACCAGTTTGTCCTTAAGTCAGCAGACCAGACCTTCACTTGTGATAAACTCATCGTCACAACAGGTGGTAAGTCTTATCCTTCGACTGGTTCGACTGGTTTTGGCCACGAGATTGCTCGCCATTTTAAGCACACCATTACAGAGCTTGAAGCTGCTGAAAGTCCCTTATTGACAGATTTTCCTCATAAGGCCTTGCAGGGAATTTCCCTAGATGATGTAACCCTCAGTTATAGCAAGCACGTCATTACTCATGATTTGCTCTTTACCCACTTTGGTTTGTCAGGCCCTGCTGCCCTGCGTATGTCAAGCTTTGTCAAGGGTGGTGAGATACTTTCCTTAGACACTTTGCCTCAGCTTTCTGAGAGCGACTTGGTGGCATTTCTAGAAGAAAATCGTGAAAAATCCTTAAAAAATGCCTTGAAATCTTTGTTGCCAGAACGCTTAGCAGAATTCTTTGTGCAAGGATACCCTGAAAAAGTTAAACAGCTAACTGAAAAAGAACGGGACCAACTTGTCCAGTCTATCAAAGTTCTTAAAATTCCCGTAACTGGCAAAATGTCCCTTGCTAAATCCTTTGTTACCAAAGGAGGTATTAGTCTCAAGGAAATCAATCCTAAAACGCTGGAAAGCAAACTGGTTCCTGGCCTTCACTTTGCAGGAGAGGTCCTAGATATCAACGCCCACACGGGTGGCTTTAACATCACTTCTGCCCTCTGTACTGGCTGGGTGGCAGGAAGTCTGCATTATGATTAATCTTTAAAGTAAGAAATCGGCAGAGATTACTCCGCCGATTTTTATTTTGTCTGAGTTCTAACATAGTGGGCAATAACATCTGAAGTGTATTGAGCTGTTCCAGGTCCAAATTTGTCAATGTTTTCCTTGAACTCTGGATTATAGACATAGCCTTGGCCGATATAACCGAAGACTTCCATAGAGCAGTCAAATCCATATGTACGAATAGCTTGCAAGAGTTTGCCAGCTTCTTCTTGGTTTTCGGTTGCTGTTGCAGGTAAACCAGCTTGAAGGTTTTGTGCCAAGGATTGAAAAACTTGGTTAAAGGCGGCCGTAGACTCATCTTCACGACCTTTTTGGCGTTCGAGGGCCTGATCCATGACTTCTTGCCCATATTTCTCTACTGCCTCTTGGTGGTATTTTTGATTGTCTTGGTAGCTAAATCCAGTGAATTTTTCTTGAATGGTCATTTTTATTTCTCCTTTTTGTTCTTGAATGGTTTTTTGTAAGGTTAAAATCAAGGTGTCTAGATGTTGCCTTTCTCGAGTTAGGTAATCCAACTGTCTTGCCAAATGTGGTAACAAGTCCGTCTTTTCTTCCTTCAATAGCTCTGCTATTTTTTCTAAAGAAAAGCCTAGATACTTGTAATAGAGGATAACTTGAAGTCGTTCTAAATCCTCTTGACTGTAAATTCGATAGCCATTTTCTGACTTTAACGGAACTAAGAGTCCTATCTTATCATAATGGTAGAGGGTCTTGACGGAGACACCTGAAAGTTGCGCAGCTTCTTTGATATGGTACATGATTTTCTCCTCACATTGATAGTATACACCCTTCCCTTAGGTCAGAGTCAAGCTTTATTTAGAAAATTTTTTTAACTTTTGAAAAAGGTATGAAAAACCGAAAATGGTTTTCTTGACAGGCTTCAGAAAACATGATAGGATAATCAAGTCTATCAATCAAATAAAAAGCTCAAAAGAGCAATTGAGAGAGGGCTATTTGACAACTCAAGTAGCCTTTTCTTATTTTAAAAATAGATTGGAGTTTAACGATGTCTGAAAAATCGCAATGGGGCTCAAAACTGGGTTTCATCCTTGCATCTGCTGGTTCTGCAATTGGTCTTGGAGCAGTTTGGAAGTTCCCTTACATGACTGCTGCCAATGGTGGTGGTGGATTTTTACTGGTCTTTCTAATCTCGACACTATTGATTGGTTTCCCTCTTCTACTGGCTGAGTTTGCCCTTGGTCGAAGCGCTGGCGTGTCGGCAATCAAAACCTTTGGCAAGCTTGGAAACAATCAAAAGTACAACTTTATTGGTTGGATTGGTGCCTTTGCTCTTTTCATCCTTCTCTCATTTTATAGTGTCATTGGGGGTTGGATTCTGGTATACCTTGGTATCGAGATTGGAAGATTATTCCACCTAATCGGAAATGGAGATTATGCCCAGCAATTCTCTTCCATCATTTCTAATCCAGTTATTGCTTTAGGAGCTCAAGCAGCCTTTATCTTCTTGAATATTTTCATCGTATCACACGGCGTTCAAAAAGGGATTGAAAGAGCATCTAAGGTTATGATGCCCCTACTTTTTATCATCTTTGTCATTATTATCGGGCGCTCTCTTAGCTTGCCAAATGCTATGGAAGGTGTCGTTTACTTCCTCAAACCGGACTTTTCAAAACTAACAAGTGCTGGACTTCTCTATGCACTAGGTCAATCTTTCTTTGCTCTATCCCTTGGAGTTACAGCCATGCTGACCTACGCTTCCTACCTCGACAAGAAGACCAATCTGGTCCAATCAGGAATGTCTATCGTAGCCTTGAACATCTCAGTTTCTATCATGGCGGGACTTGCGATTTTCCCTGCGATGTCAGCCTTTAATATCCAATCTGAAGGTGGACCAAGTCTCCTCTTTATTGTTTTGCCGCAACTCTTTGACAATATGCCTTTTGGTACTATTTTCTATATTCTCTTTCTCTTGCTTTTCCTCTTTGCGACGATAACTTCCTCAGTCGTTATGCTTGAGATCAACGTTGGAAATATCACCAACCAAGACAATCGTAAGCGTGCTAAGTGGAGTATGATTTTAGGAATCTTGACTTTTGTCTTTGGTATCCCTTCAGCCCTATCCTATGGTGTGATGGCTGATGTCCATATCTTTGGGAAGATCTTCTTTGACGCCATGGATTTCTTGGTTTCCAACCTCCTCATGCCTTTCGGTGCTCTCTGCTTGTCTCTTTTTACAGGCTATATTTTCAAGAAAACACTGGCAATGGAGGAACTTCATCTTGATGAAACACCTTGGAAACAAGGACTTTTCCAAGTCTGGCTTTTCCTTCTTCGTTTCATCATTCCAATTATCATCATCGTGGTCTTTATCGCCCAATTTATGTAAATACAAAAAAGGACTTGAGAATATCTCTCAAGTCTTTTCTTTTTATGGATGGCTAACAATCAATTCTAGACCTTGCCCTTCCAAGGTCCAAGCTTCAACATCACTTGGTAAGATAAAGTGACTACCTTTTTGGATTGGATAGTCTTTTCCGTCTACAGTCAGTTTCCCTTGACCAGCCAAGACACTCAACAAGCTGTAATCAGCCGTCTTCTCAAATTCAACTTTTCCTGTGATTTCCCACTTGTAAACTGCAAAGAAATCATTAGAGACAAGTAAAGTTGAACGCAAATCATCTGCTTTGACAGCCACAGGACGGCTGTTTGCAGGCTCACCAATATTCAAAACATCGATTGATTTTTCGAGGTGAAGTTCACGCAAGTTACCATTATCATCCTTGCGGTCAAAGTCATAGACACGGTAAGTTGTATCACTAGACTGTTGCGTTTCAAGGATTAAGATTCCCGCACCGATAGCATGCATGGTTCCACTTGGTACATAGAAGAAATCTCCAGCCTTAACAGGTACTTTTGTAAGCAAGGCATCCCAGTTCTTATCTTCGATTTGCTGACGGAGTTCTTCTTTTGACTTAGCATTGTGACCGTAAATAATCTCTGAGCCTTCATCTGCTGCGATGATGTACCAGCACTCTGTTTTTCCAAGTTCGCCTTCATGCTCTAGTCCATAAGCATCATCTGGGTGAACTTGAACACTGAGCCAGTCATTGGCATCAAGGATTTTGGTCAAGAGCGGAAATACAGGCTCAGGACGGTTGCCAAACAACTCACGGTGTTCTGCATACAAAGTAGCGAGGTCTGTTCCTTCATAGCGCCCATTGGCTACCTTAGACACTCCATTTGGATGAGCTGAGATCGCCCAATACTCACCAATCTTGTCATTTGGAATGTCGTAACCAAACTCATCACGTAGTTTAGTCCCACCCCAGATTTTTTCTTGCATTACAGAATTTAAAAATAACGGTTCTGACATCTTGATCTCCTGTCTGATTTTTCTCCCTTCATTATAGCAAAAAAAGAGTTCTGATTGAACTCTTTTTCTTATCTTATAAAGTAGGGAGAAGATTTTATAAAAATAGTAACGATATGGATTTCATACTTTCGAAAAATCTACCAGAAACTATTAGTTCACAAGATTTGGAAGAATGAACACTATAAAGAAAGCTAGAGCAACCATCAGAAAAACAAGGAAATAAACTAAACATTTAGTCAGCCATGCATAACGACCTGGTTTTAAAGGTCTTTCTACATAGGAATGTTTTGGTTTCTTAGGATCATAATAAACAGTTACCTTTCCTCCAATTGGAAATCGTTCCATTAAAGGTGATTTTGTTAAAGAGATGAAACTGTTCCTATAAATCTTGTATCTTAAAACCTGAGGAATTTCCCCATCTTCAAAATTATCCATTTTGACATCAGATACGATTGAATCTAAGGGAGTACTGATTGTATTTGAAATCGCATATAGAAATTTCGGTCCTAAAACCTTGTATTGGTTCCCATCAACAGTGTACTCGACAACTGGCAGGCTAATTCCATTATAAAGAGCATAGGAATATCGGATAATAACTCCTTCCGTTCTTTCGGTACATCTCTTGGCATTTCTGTAATTACTAAAGATAAAAATGTCGAACATGAAATAGGTGAAGGCAGCAAAGCCTAACGACATTAAGCCAAATAATAGAAAGAAAGTTGTTGGCATCTTTTTTCTCCTTAAAATATCATGATGCATCTATTTTAACAGAAAATACATAAAAAGAAAAAGACCGGATTGCTCCGATCTTTTAATAGTTCATATTCTCATATTCTGTTTTAAGAATCATTAAGGTTAACTTCAAATGACTAGGCATCCTATTTCATACGATAAAAATCAATGACTAGACCAGCAGGGCCTTTAACTAACAGGGATTCTGTTCCCCAATCCGTTTCACAAGGACCGTGTAAAATCTCGATACCAATCTCTTTTAACCGCTTCTGGTTCTGGTCGACATCCTCAACCTCAATGTGTAGAATGATTCCTGACTGAAAATTTTCCAAAGGAATCAAATGATTTTGGGATAACATGAGACAGTGACTGCCAATCGTGAACTGAGCAAAACTGTTATCAACATAGTCCGCCTTTTTATCCAAGATACTCTCTAATTCAGCACAGACTTGGGGAACATCTGACACGATAATATCTAATTGATTTAAATTCATTTACTGTCCTCCACAAAAAGACCGGATTGCTCCGATTTTTTTAAGTTCCACGAGAGGAATTATTTAATTGCTCGTGATTGCAATCCTTCTTCTTCTAAGAAGAGGCGGAATGGTACAAGCTCTTCAGCTTCGTATTTTTCCTTGAAGGCTTTGATTGCTTCTTCTGAGTGTTGTTTTGGATCCAACTCAAGTACTTCTACTGGAAGTGGACGATGTGGAGTGATGTGAGCATCGATAACAACAGTTTTACCTTCTTTGTTCAATTTAACAGCTTCTGCAACAACTGCATCGATGTCTTCGATACGGTCAACTGTAAATCCTACAGCACCTTGCGCTTCAGCGATTTTCGCATAGTCAGCATTAGGGAAGTCACAACCAAACAAGTGTTTGTTTGTGTCTTCGTATTTGTCCTTGATGAAGGCATATTTACCATTTGAGAAGACAACGTTGATAACTGGAAGGTCGTATTGAACGTTTGTGATAACGTCTGGGTAGCACATGTTGAATGCACCGTCACCCATGATGTTCCATACTTGGCGATCTGGATTGTCTTTCTTAGCAGCGATACCACCAGGAAGGGCAATACCCATTGTCGCAAAGAGTGGAGATGTACGCCACATGTTCTTAGGTGTCATGTGAAGGTGACGAGTAGATGTTTGAGTAGTGTCACCTACGTCGATTGAGTAGATAGCGTCTTGATCAGCATGTTTGTTGATTGCATTGTAAACTTGATACAATTGCAATTCACCCTCAGTTTTACCTTCGAGTTTGTTCATGTAATCACGCCAGTTTTGGTTGTTCTTCACGTTTGCACGCCACCATGGAGTAGATTCAACTGGGTTTACTTTATCAAGGATAGCTTTAGCTGCTTGACCTGCATCACCAAGGATTGAAGCGTCAAGGGCGTGGCGTTTACCAAGTTTGTAAGGGTCGATATCCACTTGGATGAATTTTTCAGTGTTTTTGAATGCTTCGTATACTTCAGCAAATGGGAAGTTTGAACCAAGGAAAAGAACTGTGTCTGCTTCAAAGACCACTTCGTTGGCTGGTTTCCAACCAACACGGTAAGCAGAACCTGTCAAACCTTCGTAGTTCCATTCGAACGCTTCGAAGTTTTTACCAGTTGTGATGATTGGTACTTTGATTTTACGTGACAATTCAGTGATTACTTCACCAGCTTTAACACCACCGTAACCAGCGTAGATAACTGGACGTTCAGCGTTGTTCAAAATTTCAACAGCTTTGTCGATTTCAACTTCGTTCAAAGCAGGAGCGATGAATGAACGCTCGTAAGAACCTGAACCGTAGTATGAGTTTTCGTCGATTTCTTGGAAACCAAAGTTTACTGGAATTTCAACGACAGCTGGACCTTTTTTAGAAACGGCAGCACGGCAAGCTTCGTCAATCACTTTTGGTAATTGCTCTGCGTAAGCTACACGTTTGTTGTAAACAGCGATACCGTTGTACATTGGGTTTTGGTTAAGCTCTTGGAAGGCATCCATGTTCAATTCGTTAACTGGACGTGATCCAAGGATAGCAAGGAATGGAGTGTTATCCATAGCTGCATCGTAAACACCATTGATCAAGTGAGTTGCACCAGGTCCACCTGAACCAACTGCAACACCGATAGATCCGCCAAATTTAGCTTGCATAACCGCTGCAAGAGCACCTGTTTCTTCGTGGCGAACTTGCAAGAAACGGATATCTTTGTCTTCAGCCAAAGCGTCCATCAATGAACTGAGTGTTCCTGATGGGATACCGTAGATAGTGTCTACGCCCCATGTTTTCAATACGTTGAGCATTGCTGCAGATGCAGTAATTTTCCCTTGAGTCATAATGATAACTCTCCTTCAAAATAATTTCATATATTTACAAAAAACGCTTTTATATGTTATTTGAAAACGATTCAGTAAATTTACAATCCTAATTTATCACATTTGTTTTCAGATTCATAAGAATGTGCTCAGAAACTTTCATTCTCTATTACAGTACAGTTTGGAAGCGTTTTGAAAATCTGTTTTAGAATAGAAAAAAGCGGTTAAGACCGCCTTTTTAATCGACTTTAGTAAAATTAAGCATGAGAGAGCTGATTAAAACAGATACTGAACTAAAGGCCATGGCCAATCCTGCAAGTTCTGGATTGAGTACCAAACCAAGACCAGAAAACACTCCTGCTGCAATCGGAATACCAATGAGGTTATAGATAGAAGCCCAGAAAAGATTAAGTAGAATACGATTAAAGGTCTTCTTACTCATGTCAAAGGCACGTGCCAATCCTAGTAAATTGTTGGTTGTAAGGACAAGGTCTGCTGATTCGATGGCAATATCTGTTCCAGAACCCATGGCAATTCCGACATCAGCTACACTTAGGGCCGGCGCATCATTGATACCATCTCCAACAAAGGCCAGTTTTCCTTTCTTTTGAAGCTTGTGAATCTCATGCGCCTTTTCCTCTGGCAAGACATTTGCGATTACTTCTTCTATCCCAATTTGCTCTGCAATCGCATGGGCTACTCCAGCATTATCTCCGGTAAGCATAACCGTTCTGAGGCCGCGTTTTTTCAATTTAGCAATAGCTTCTCGAGCATTTTCCTTAGGGACATCCTGCAAGGCAATTAAGCCTTTTAGTTCACCATCTACGGATAGGAAGACAACTGTTTTTGCTTCTTTCTCAAGCAAATCAAATCGTTCTTGATAATCATGTGGAATAGCAAGGTCAGCTAAGAGCTTAGCATTCCCAAGCAAGACTTGTTTACCATTAATAATCCCAGTCACACCTTTTCCATGCAAGGCTTGGAAGTTTTCCACTGGGTAAAGGCTAATTCCTAGTTCAGATGCACGATTAACAATAGCTTGAGCTAGCGGGTGTTGAGATACATCCTCCAGTGAAGCAGCCAAACTTAGCACTTCTCTTTCATCACCAATAACATCTGTCACTACTGGCTTCCCTTCGGTCAAGGTTCCTGTCTTATCAAAAACAACCGTTTGGACTTTTTGGATCTCCTGTAAAACTGTACCATTTTTGAGAAGAATCCCCATCTTGGCACTTCGTCCTGTTCCAACCATGAGTGCTGTCGGTGTCGCGAGTCCTAGTGCACAAGGACAGGCAATTATCAAAACAGCAACTCCGTAGAGAAGTGACGTCACAAAGCTATCTCCAAGGAAAACAAACCAGATCCAAAAAGTAAGAAGTCCTAAAATGACAACTGCTGGTACAAAAATCCCTGAAATCTTGTCGGTCAAATCTTGAATAGGAGCACGACTCGTTTGCGCTTTCTTCACAAAGTCCACAATCTGAGCCAGCATAGTCTCAGAACCAACTTTTTCAGCTCTAAAGATGATCGTACCACTATTATTGATAGTTGAACCAATGACAGCATCTCCAACTGATTTATCGACTGGAATACTTTCCCCAGTCACCATTGATTCATCAATACTCGTTTCACCTTCTAACACAGTCCCATCAACGGCAATTTTTTCACCTGGTCGAACGCGAATGAGATCCCCAACTTTGACTTGTTCTAGAGGTATTTGAACATAAACATCATCACGCAAAACCTCTGCTGTCTTTGCTTGTAGGTCTAATAATTTTTCGACTGCCTGCGAAGTATTTTTTCGCATTTTTTCCTCAAAAACTGCTCCCAAAAGAATGAAGAAGAGGATAAATGCAGCACTTTCAAAGTAAACGGGCAGACCAGTGAAGAGGGCAACTAAGCTATAGAAATAGGCCACTAGGGTTCCCAGAGCAACCAAGGTATCCATGTTGGAATTGTGCTTTTTAAAACTAGCCCAGGCGCTTCTGATATATGGAACTCCAGCTACCAGCATAATGGGTGTTGTGGCTAAAAAGGTGCCCCAACGCATGACTTGGTGACTAATTCCTCCTGTAGACATCCCAATCATGAGAATCACAAGAGGCACAGTAAAGATACTAGTAATCCAAAAACGCTGTAAAAGACTTAGAGACTTTTTAGTTTTTTCAACAACGGTATAGGTCCCCTTTTGCATCTTCATGCCGCATGAAAATTCATACTCACCCAGGTCTTGAGGAGTAAAACGAATGAGTTTTTCCTCATCTTGAGCGATCGGTTCTAGAATCCCTTCTTCTTCGAAGAGAATCTCTTTATAACAGTTTGAAGGTGTCACACGATGAAAGGTAATCTCAGCAGGAATCCCTTTTTGCAGTTGAATGTGGGCTGGATGGTAGCCTTTGTCTGCCGTGATACGGATTTTTTGAACACCATTTTCAAGACTTGCTTTTACAATTTCAGTCATATCATTCTCCTATTCTACAATCATCTTACCGTGCATCATATTCATGCCACAAGAGAAACCATACTCACCTGCTTCTTCAGGAGTGATTTCAACCACATATTGGTCTCCCATAGGCAGATCTGCATGCACTCCAAAGTCTGGAAAAACGATTTGGTCCAAGCAAGGTGAAGGATCTTTTCGATCAAAAATAATGCGAGCAGGTTGCGATTTTTTGAGGATAATGGTTCCTGGAGTGTAGCCCCCCATGACCTCCACTCGAATCTCCTGATAGCCATTCTTTTGTTGGGCTCTCTTAGCATCTTCTTGCGGTTTTTTGAAAAACCAAAAGAGGATAAAAGCAATCATTCCTAAAACAACAATAGATACAAATAGATTTAACATAGCGTCTCCTTTACATACAATTACATTTTACTTCTGTTACAGCATTTGCTTTTTTCTTTGAAATCACTTCTTCCAAGCCCTCCAAGTCAGCTAGGGTAAAATCACATTCTTCAATCAAATCAGCTAGCAAGAGCTTTATTCTGCGAGAACAAAGCTTGTCTTTGATATCATGAACCATTAAGCCCCTACTATCATCTAGCGTTAAAAGGGCCGAATAGACAAAGTACTTGCCCTGTTTTTCCCGAGTCAAACATTCTTTCTCCACCAAACGAGCCAAGAGTGTCTGGATCGTGGATTTGGACCAGCTAAACCTTTTCTCTAATACTTTTATCAGATCAGTACTAGTCTGTTCTCCCTGCATCCAGATAATCTTCATGACCTGCCATTCTGCATCCGAAATCTGCATCAGTACACCTCCAAAATCTACATTTGTCAATTACAATTATCAGTATACTCTCAAAATCTACATTTGTCAACTAAATTTCCTAAAAATTTTAAAATTTCCCTTTCCAATAGATTTTGTCTATCATTGTGATAAAAAATACATATTATTCAAAGCTCTGTTTTAATGCTACAATAACTGTATTATTTTCCTAGATAGGAGGTTCTACTTTTGGATTGGTCCATTGTTGAACAATATCTACCACTCTATCAAAAGGCTTTTTTTCTGACCTTGCATATTGCAGTTTGGGGAATTCTAGGTTCTTTTTTGCTGGGGATCATCGTCAGCGTCATCCGACATTATCGAGTTCCTGTTTTCTCACAATTAGCTACAGCCTATATAGAATTGTCACGAAATACACCCCTTTTGATACAACTTTTCTTTCTCTACTTCGGTCTACCTCGAATAGGGATTGTTCTCTCTTCAGAAGTCTGTGCAACGGTTGGACTCATTTTCTTAGGTGGTTCCTACATGGCAGAATCCTTCCGAAGCGGGCTAGAAGCCGTCAGTCAAACCCAGCATGAAATTGGTTTAGCCATTGGGCTTACACCTTTTCAGGTCTTTCGCTACGTGATTCTTCCACAAGCGACTGCAGTGGCTCTACCATCCTTTAGCGCAAATGTTATTTTCCTCATCAAAGAAACATCTGTCTTTTCGGCAGTCGCCCTTGCTGACCTAATGTATGTTGCTAAGGATTTGATTGGACTCTACTATGAAACAGATATCGCACTAGCCATGTTGGTGGTTGCTTACCTTATCGTGCTTCTACCTATTTCACTAGTCTTTAGTTGGATAGAAAGGAGGCTCCGTCATGCAGGATTCGGGAATGCAAGTACTCTTTCAGGGAAATAATCTCTTGAGAATTTTACAGGGATTGGGAGTCACAATTGGGATTTCTATCCTGTCTGTCTTCTTATCCATGATTTTCGGAACGGTTATGGGAATTATCATGACCTCTCATTCTAGAGTGATTCGCTTATTGACACGCTTATATCTAGAATTTATCCGGATTATGCCGCAGCTAGTGCTCCTTTTCATCGTTTACTTTGGCTTAGCTCGAAACTTTAATATCAATATCTCTGGGGAGACTTCTGCTATTATCGTTTTCACCCTCTGGGGAACAGCTGAGATGGGTGACTTGGTTCGTGGCGCTATCACTTCCTTGCCTAAACATCAGTTTGAGAGCGGACAAGCGCTTGGCTTAACTAAAGTGCAACTCTACTACCATATCATTATCCCTCAAGTTTTGAGAAGGCTTCTACCGCAAGCCATCAATCTTGTCACTCGTATGATCAAAACGACTTCCTTGGTTGTTTTGATTGGAGTTGTTGAGGTTACCAAGGTTGGACAACAAATCATTGATAGCAATCGCTTAACCATCCCAACCGCTTCCTTTTGGATATATGGAACCATCCTAGTCTTGTATTTCGCAGTTTGCTTCCCTATTTCCAAACTATCTACTCATCTAGAAAAACATTGGAGGAACTAAATGTCTGAAACTATTTTAGAAATCAAGGAACTAAAAAAATCCTTCGGAGATAATCCAATCCTCCAAGGACTTTCCCTAGATATTAAAAAGGGAGAAGTCGTCGTCATCCTAGGACCATCTGGTTGTGGTAAAAGTACGCTACTTCGCTGCCTCAATGGTTTAGAAAGTATTCAAGGAGGAGATATCCTGCTTGATGGTCAGTCCATCGTTGAAAATAAAAAAGATTTTCACCTGGTTCGCCAAAAGATCGGTATGGTCTTTCAAAGTTATGAACTCTTTCCTCACCTAGATGTCCTTCAAAACCTCATCCTAGGACCTATCAAGGCTCAGGGGAGAGACAAAAAAGAAGTCACTGAAGAAGCTCTGCAACTACTGGAACGTGTCGGACTTCTAGATAAAAAACATAGCTTTGCTCGTCAATTATCTGGTGGACAAAAGCAACGGGTAGCCATCGTTCGTGCACTTCTCATGCATCCAGAAATTATCCTCTTTGACGAAGTAACTGCTTCACTGGATCCAGAAATGGTACGTGAGGTTCTAGAACTCATCAATGACTTGGCCCAAGAAGGTCGTACCATGATTCTGGTAACCCACGAAATGCAGTTTGCCCAAGCTATTGCGGACCGCATTATCTTTCTAGACCAAGGAAAAATTGCTGAAGAAGGAACTGCTCAAGAATTCTTCACAAATCCACAAACGAAACGAGCACAAGAATTTTTAAACGTCTTTGACTTTAGCCAGTTTGGCTCATATCTATAATCAACAAAGGAGATTATTATGAAACTACTTAAACCAATTCTAACTGTTTTTGCTCTAGCATTTGCGCTTATCTTCGTCACAGCTTGTAGTTCAGGAGGAAGCTCTGATGCTTCATCTACAAAGGCAACTGCCAAAGCTCGTACTATTGATGAAATTAAGAAAAGTGGTGAACTTCGAATCGCGGTATTTGGAGACAAAAAACCATTTGGTTATGTTGACAACGACGGTTCTTACCAAGGTTATGATATCGAACTAGGTAACCAATTAGCACAAGACCTTGGTGTAAAGGTCAAATACGTTTCTGTTGATGCTGCCAACCGTGCTGAATACTTGATTTCTAACAAGGTTGATATCACCCTTGCCAACTTCACAGTTACTGACGAACGTAAGAAACAAGTTGACTTTGCCCTTCCTTACATGAAAGTTTCTCTCGGTGTTGTGTCACCAAAAGATAAAGTCATCAAGGACGTTAAAGAACTTGAAGGCAAAACCTTGATTGTTACAAAAGGAACGACTGCTGAAACTTACTTTGAGAAAAATCACCCAGAAGTAAAACTCCAAAAATACGATCAATATAGCGATGCCTACCAAGCCCTTCTTGATGGACGTGGAGATGCCTTCTCTACTGACAATACTGAAGTTCTAGCTTGGGCACTTGAAAATAAAGGATATGAGGTAGGAATTTCTTCTCTAGGTAACCCAGATACCATTGCACCCGCAGTTCAAAAAGGTAACCAAGAACTGCTTGACTACATCAACCAAGAAATCGAAAAATTAGGCAAAGAAAACTTCTTCCACAAGGCTTATGAAAAAACACTTCACCCAACTTACGGTGATGCTGCTAAAGCAGATGACCTAGTTGTTGAAGGTGGAAAAGTTGACTAACATCTAATAAATGTAACAAAAAGAAATCAGGTAACCCTAAGGGTTACCTGATTTTTATATACCTTAAGCATTTTGCCAATTTTCTTGGTCTTCTTTAAAGCGTTTGAGGAGAGCAAGTCCTTCTGGTGTGATGTAGCCTTCTTCTTGGGCTAGGTGGATAAGCTCACTGTAGTTTGAAAGAGTCACCAGTTTGACACCAGCATCTGCAAAGTTTTTATCTGCTTTTGGTAATTGATAGCTGAAGATAGCCACAACTCCAAGAACATCCGCTCCTTCACGTTTGGCAGCTGCAACAGCTTCAAGAACCGAACCACCAGTTGAAATCAAATCTTCCACAACGACCATTTTTTGACCTTGGGCTACACGGCCTTCGATTTGGTTTCCTGCTCCGTGGTCTTTTGGTTTGCTACGGATATAAGCAAATGGCAGATTCATCTTGTCAGCGATGATGGCACCGTGTGGGATACCCGCAGTCGCTGTTCCTGCAATCACTTCTACCTCTGGGAATTCTGACTTGATGGCTTCTACAAAACCATTCTCAATCAAAGTTCGAGTTTCTGGGTAGGCAAGCGTCACACGGTTGTCCGTATAAATTGGTGACTTGATACCTGATGCCCAAGTGAAGGGCTCTTCTGGTTTGAGGTAAACGGCTTGAATTTTCAATAGATGGCTAGCAATGTCTTTAGCAAGTGTCATGGGATTCTCCTTTGTATTTTAAACTATATTCTTATTTCCAGTCTTGTGTCCATTCATCCTTGATAGCATGATAAGCTGCTACTGGATCAGTGGCTTGAGTGATTGGGCGTCCAACAACGATATAGTCACTACCAATATGATAAGCATCTGCTGGTGTCATGACTCGTTTTTGGTCTCCTACTGCAGCGCCTGATGGACGAATGCCGGGTGTCAGGCAAATAAAGTCTGGACTGGTAGCTTCTTTGATGAGTTTTACTTCTTGAGCTGAACAAACCACACCATCTAATCCCGCTTCAGCGGTTTTCTTAGCATAATGAATGACAGATTCTTGAAGACTGGTTTGGATATTTTGAAACTCTCTCATTTGTTCCTCAGAGGTTGAAGTTAACTGAGTGACAGCAATCAATTTGGCTTCTTTCCCAAAGCCTTCACGCGCAGCCTTCATCATCTCAACGCCACCTGCTGCATGAACATTGGTCATATCAACGCCCAGATGAGACAAGACCTTCATGGCTGATTTGACTGTATTTGGAATATCATGGAGTTTAAGATCCAGAAAGACACTATGTCCCAAACCTTTCAGATAAGAAACAATCTCAGGTCCTGTAGCGTAATAGAGTTCCATACCTACCTTTAGATAGAGGCTCTCTCCTGCTGGAAAAAGAGCTAAAAACTGCTTGACTGCCTCAAAACTAGGAAAATCAAGAGCAATGACTGGACGAGCTTCGCGCATACTTTTCTCCTTTTACCTTTGTAAGCTAGAGAGCATGAAAAAAGGAACCTGCCTACAGCAAGGTTCCACGAAAAATGGGTAGTCTACACCCTTTCACCGTCTAACCTTAGCTGCCTCTCTGGACTGCTTTAAAGGTTTTTTACTATTCTATTATTTAAAGCGGTACTTGTCAAGTAAAAACAAGTAACTGGACGAATCATCTGAAACTTAGCGACTCTGTGTTGTTTGAGTCGTCTGTGTTGTTTGATCTTGATTTCCTTGCTCAGCTTGTTTTTTCTTCTCTTCTTCCTGCTTCTTCTTTTCCTCTTCTTTGGCTTTGACTCTTTCGTCATCCAGAGCCTTATCCACTAGACTATAGCTATAGATACCGACCTCCATGTCAATTCCGCTAGGAACTGTCAACTGTGGTTTTATCTTACTATAGTAAGGTAATTTCTTACCTAGTTCTGATAATGGCACCAAAATCTCGTCTGTATCATACATGGTAATCTTTAGAAGGTCACTTGTTACCTTGCTTGGTGCAAGTTCAATCTTCTCAATCTCTTGCTTAATTTCTGGACTAACTTCATTTAGCTGAGAAATTAGGGTTTTAATCTGTTCCTCATCGTTAAATAAAACAGATATGTATTTCTCAGGTAAGTTGTCAGAACTAACGGCAGTTGATTCAATGCTTCCACTAGATAAGATTGGGTAATAGCTATCTCCAGAAACAGAGTAGGCCGCAATCTCAAATTCCTTCACTTCAATGGTGAAGTGAACTGGAAATTGATAAGTTATCTTAGCCGATTCAATCCAGTGATTTGATTTGACCATTTCCGCATGCTTATCTTTATTTAAGAGCAAGCTGATTGTATAGTCACTGTCACGAATGCCAGAAGCTTCTTTGACTTGGTCTGCACTTGTCTGAACCGTCCCTGTAACTTCAATATGTTTCATTGTAGCTAGAGGACTTAGTAGATAAATAGACAAGAATAAGATTATAAAACTAGGGACGAGGATCGTAACTGCTCGCCAGATATGTATAGAAGGAATGGCCGGTTTTGGAGGTTTACTCTTGGTTTTTACCTTTTTCTGTTTCTTAACCTTTTCGTCAGCTTTTTCTTTCTCTACTTGATCCTGACTCTTAGAGTCTTCTTGAGGAGTTTCCTCCGAATCTTTCTCTTCATTTGAAGTCTCATCGCTAGTATCCGAATCCTTCTCTTCAGATTTTTCGGATTCTTCGTCCACTTCTTCAGAACTCGTAGAGTTTTCTTCCGTTCTTTTACTCAAATACTCCTGGTGTTGTTTTTGCCATTCTGACACTTCTTGAGCGCTTTCAGAAGACTCTGATACTTGTTCTTCTTTTTCACGTGCTTCTTCTTCGGCACGTTTCGCCTCTTCTTCAGCTTTTTTTTGAAGATATTCTTGATTTCGTTTTTGCCACTCTGACAATTCCTTGCCTTGAGTGTGCTGATTCTTTTTATCCTTTGACATCAATTTTCCTTATGATAAATCTTTTTTTAGTAACTCATAAAAATCTGCCACAGATTTTAATTCCTGAGAATTCTTCATCTTGTTTTGGTAAATCTCTTTGTTGGTCAAGAGTTGATTTACTTTTTCTTCTAAAGTTGACAAAGTCAAATCGCTCTCTTGCAACTCCTCAGCATAGCCTTTCTTCACAAAATAGGCTGCATTTTCAATCTGATCTCCGCGGCTGGCTTCACGACCCAGTGGCACAATGACGTGCAATTTAGCCATAGCAAGGAGTTCAAAAATCGTATTGGCACCACCACGAGTGATGACCACATCAGCCATATTCATGAGTGGTTGATAGAGTTCCGTCGCATAGTCAACACGGTAGAGGTTTGAACTTAGTTCATTTAAACTAGCATCACCTGTCAGGTTAATGATATTATAGCGACTAGTCAGCTCTTCCTTGTGGTCTGTTACTAGTTGGTTAAAGACACGCGCCCCAGCAGAACCTCCGACGAAAAGAAGAGTTGGTAGCTTATCATTGAAAGAAGTTCGGATATCCACCATTTCTTCAGGTTCTTCCATAACTGGACCAGAAACCTTGGTCACAGCTCCTACATGTTCTACCTTAGTGAGACTAGACGCTTGCTCGAAAGTAGAGTACATCTTAGTCGCAAACTTATAGGCAATTTTATTGGCCAATCCCATAGAGAGATCAGACTCGTGGATGAAGACTGGTACTCTGCATACTCGCGCTGCGATAACAGGCGGAACAGATACAAATCCACCCTTAGAAAAGAGGGCTTGTGGACGAACTCGAAGCATGATAAAGAGCGATTGAAGAATTCCAAAAGCAACCTTAAAGACGTCAACCATATTTTGCCATGAGAAATATCGACGTAATTTCCCTGTTGCAATCGAATGGAAGGTAATATCTAAACCTGACTTGAGAATTTCATGATGCTCAATCCCATTTTTATCACCAATATAGTGAACTTCCCAGCCATCTTCGATGAACTTAGGCATTAACAAAAGGTTGAGGGTAACGTGTCCAACCGTTCCCCCACCAGTAAATACTATTTTTTTCATATTATCCCTTTAACTCCGCTACAGTGTCGATGAAAAGATCTCCACGTACTTCAAAGTTAGCATACATATCCCAGCTCGCATTGGCAGGACTGAGGAGAACAACATCTCCCTCTTCCGCAAGTTCATAAGCCTTACGAGTCGCATCTGCAATATCAGTCGCGTCGACATAAGCCACACCAGCTTTATCTGCTGCACGCTTGACACGTTCGGCAGATTGACCGAGGATGACCATTTTCTTAAGTCCAGTAATATCAGGAACCAATTCGTCAAACTCATTGCCACGGTCCAACCCACCAGCAATCAAGATAACCTTGCTATTATCAAATCCTGACAAGGCTTTTTGAGTTGCTAAAATATTGGTTGACTTACTATCGTTATAGAATTTAACGCCATTGATTTGGTCTACAAACTGGAGACGGTGCTTCACACCACCAAAGGCTGACAAGGTTTCCTTGATGGTTTCATTATCAACGCCACGCAGTTTAGCAACGGCAATGGTTGCAAGAGCATTTTCCACATTGTGGCTACCTGGAACACCGATTTCATCAGCTGCCATGACTTTTTCACCACGGAAGTAGAGAAGACCATCTTCAAGATAGGCTCCGTCAACCTTTTCAAGTGTTGAGAATGGTACTACAGCCGCGTTTGTCTTTGTAGCAAGTTCTTTAGCTAATTCCTGGTTGAAGTTCAATACTAGGTAATCAGCTGCTGTCATATTGCTTGGGATATTCCACTTGGCTGCCACATAGTCCTCAAAAGAACCGTGATAGTCAATATGTGTTGGCATCAGGTTGGTGATAACAGCAATTTCAGGATGGAATTCCTGGATTCCCATTAATTGGAAAGAAGAAAGTTCCATGACAAGGGTATCCTTATCTGTTGCAGTTTGAGCAACCTGACTAGCAGGATAACCGATGTTACCTGATAAGAGTCCATTTTGTCCTGCAGCAGTCAGAACTTCACCAATCATGGTTGTGGTCGTTGTCTTACCATTTGAACCAGTAATACCGACGATTGGTGCATCAGAAATCAAATAGGCCAACTCAACCTCTGTCAAGACTGGAATGCCTTTTTCTAGAGCTTTTTCAATCATAGGGTTTCTATAAGGAATACCAGGGTTTTTCACCATGAGGGCAAAATCTTCATCCAACAATTCCAAGGGATGACCACCAGTTACAACCTTGATACCATCTTCCAAGAGACTTTGTGCTGCTGGATTTTCCTCAAAAGGCTTGCCATCATTAACCGTTACAATGGCACCCAACTTGTCCAAGAGACGAGCTGCAGACTCACCTGATTTGGCTAAACCTAGGACTAATACTTTCTTATTTTCAAATTGATCAATTCGTTTCATATCTAGAACTCCATTTCTACTCTTACTATTTTACCATTTTTATGAAAATAAAAAAGCCACAAAGGGCTTTCTTATTTGTTTTTTGTATAAAAAACTATTCTACCGACTTGAGGGCTTCTAACATATCCACCTTTCGGAGATAATGATTGACAAAAACTCCTAGGATGGTCAAAATGACACTGACAGCTAGAACTGGGATTAGATACACTTCCCAGCCGACCTTTGGTTGAAAACGGAAGGTACCGGGTGCGATCATCTGAATGAGAAATTGATGGAGATAAAAGCCTGATACCAATCCTACAATCGTTCCAATTAGTGACAATATGATAGTTTCCCGATAGATGTAAAGGGTCACTTCTTTGTTATGAAAACCAAGAACCTTGATGGTTGAGAGTTCCCGAATCCGTTCAGCAACATTGATATTGGTCAAATTATAGAGAATCACAATAGCTAGTAGCACCGATACCAGCACCAAAATCGCCATGGTATGATTCAGAGAATTAGCAAAACTTTCAAAGAGCTGAATGGTGGAAGCGTTTTGAACGAGGCCACTGACAGCTACCTGGTCCATAAATTCTCCTGCGACTCTTTCAGTATTTCCTTCACTTTTATCCTTAAGTTGGACCAGATAGGTGTTCATCTTGGGAGCTTGACCATATATCTCCTCATAGGTCGCCTGATTCATATAAACAAAGTGACCTACATAGTGCTCAGTAATAGCACCCACTTTAAAGTTTTTCCCATCGATTGTAAAGTTGTCACCAACAGAAACTCCAGCCAACTGAGCTAATTTATCTGTTAGAATGACTCCACCTGATAAGCTCAGTTTTTCTCCATTTTTTTCTAAATGGACAAAAGGTTCCAGGTCATCCTTATCCGTTACCATGATCGTCACTGTCTGAACTCCAGCCTTGCCTGCATACTTTTCCTCAACCTGTTTGGAAGAAATTAAACGATAGTTTTCAACTTCATCACTTTGCAATTTTTCTTCTAGCTTAGCCTTATCAGAATCTGAAGCTCGAGAATTGACAGAGAGAATCATCTGATATTGTTGCAGATCCTTAAACTGCCTATCAGCAACTCCTACCACAGAGGATTGAATACCAAGTCCTGCAAAGAGGAGGGCTACTGAACCTGCAACCCCAAAAATGGTCATCAGCATCCGTTGCTTATAACGGAAAATGTTGCGAGCTGTAACTTTTTGGGTAAAGCTCAAATGTGACCAGATAAATGTGATGCGCTCCAAGAGAATTTTAGAACCCTTGACTGGTGGTTTGGGTAGTAATAATTGAGCCGCTTCTTCATGCAAGTCTCTGCGAGATACAAGGTAGGCAGGTAGGACACTAGCTACTAAGCTAAGCCCCAGAGCTAAGCAACTATAGGTCCAGTAAAAATACTGTTGATTCTCACCAACAATCATTCGTTCGGTGATGATATGTGAGATTGTGGGTGCTAGGACATAATGGCCAATCAGAATCCCTAGAAGAGTTCCAAGAGTGCCAGCAAACAGACCATAAATTACAAACTTAGCGATGATATCTTTGCTATGGTAGCCTAGAGCTTTGAAAATCCCAGCATTTGTTCTTTCCTCATCTACAAATCGAGTCATGGTGGTAAAGGTAACCATAGCTGCGACGGCATAGAGAACAACTGGAAAGATATTTCCCACGGCACGAATACTCATGGCTGAGTTACTATACATGAGATAACCTTGACCAGTAGGAGAGCTTTTTCGATTGTAAACATGATAGGTTGACTCTGTCAGAGCATTGACTTCATCCTGACTGGTCTGCCATTTAGCCTTCTCACTAGCAAGATCTGACTCAGCATGACTTAGTTTTTCCTTTTCTTGTTTCAATTGTTCTTTAGCTTCTTCTATCTGGCTCGAAACTTGGCTCTTTTGCGGTTCTGGAAGTTGGCTCACTTGATTTTCTTGAGCTTGTAGACGCGTTTCGATTTCTTGCAGGCGTTTCTTGCCAGCTACCAGGTTGGTCTCTGCCTCGTCCAGTTGCTTCTTTCCTTCATAAAGTGATTTTTGAGCGTCTTTCTTCATTTTCTCAAGTCGAGCTTGACCATTATCAGCAACCAGCTCCTTGAGTGTTGCCTCTTCTTCCTCGAGTTTCTTTTCGTAATCACTAAAGAAAGGATTGACATCTGTTAGGCTAGCAAAACGCAGGCGGGCAATCGTGTAAACAGAGCTCTTAAAGTTATCTTTTGTTACAACTCCATAGGCTGCTAAGTTCCCATTACCACTGGCTGAACTCCCCATATCTGATTTTGAAAAAATATCTGGAGAGTGGACAAAGCCTGTAATGGTATAACTATCCCGCTTTAATTGAGAATTACTGCCCTTTTTTTGGCTCAAATAAATGACTTGACCAATCTGATATCGATCTTTCCAAAAGTCCGCCAAGGCCAATTCATCTTCTTTTTCAGGCAAACGACCTTCCGTTACTTGAAATTTTGAAATCTTATCAGTATTTGAAAAGATTCGTATGGCATCTTCACTATTTGCCAGAGTCAAATCTGTCATATAACCAAACTCGACATCTGCTCCTGATAGAGTTTGCAATTCTGCCTGGTCTGCCTGATCAAGCCCATAATCTCCTATGATGGTCACATCTGCCGTATTAGTATCTTTCAGATAATCCCAAGCTGTTCGCTCCATATTGGGACTGGCCACTTTGAGACCGACTAGGGCCAAAGAACCTAACATCATCAAAGTTAGAATGGATAGAAATCGCCCTTTTGAACCTGTGAAAGACTGGAGCAGGTCTTTCCAATATATCTTCCTTTTCATATCAGTACTCCAAATCATCAATATCCTGTGGTTGAGGATTGATAACAACGCTCTTGACACTGGCATCATGCATCTGAATCACCCGATCAGCTATAGGAGCAAGGGAAGCATTATGGGTCACGATGATAACGGTGGCCCCTTTTTTACGTGACATATCTTGAAGAATCTTTAGAACCTGCTTACCAGTCTGGTAGTCCAAAGCTCCCGTTGGTTCATCACAAAGGAGAATTTTAGGATTTTTAGCCACAGCTCGAGCAATGGAGACCCGTTGTTGCTCACCACCTGACAGCTGAGCTGGAAAATTATTGAGACGATGGCCTAGACCTACGACCTTTAGAACTTGCTCAGGATCTAAGGCATCTAAGACAATTTCTGATGCCAACTCGACATTTTCTTTAGCAGTCAAGTTAGCAACCAAGTTATAAAACTGAAAGACAAAACCAACGTCATTTCTACGATAGTTGGTTCTCTGATGAGAAGTGAAATTCGAGATATTGATTCCGTCAATCCAAACTTGTCCTTCATCATTGGTATCCATTCCACCTAGAATATTTAAGACCGTTGACTTTCCTGCTCCAGATGAACCAAGGATAATGACCAGTTCTCCCTTTTCAATCTCGAAGTTGACGTCACGATTGGCTACAATTTCTGTTTCTCCAGTATGATATCTCTTATAGCTATTTTTCATTTCAATGTAAGCCATCCTATCTCCTCCTCTTCTATCCCTATTTTCATCTTTATTATAACTCTTTTGCAGTGAGAATTAAAGCAAATATAAGATAGAAAAGAGAGGACACTTTGGTCCTCTCTGCTTCAGTTTTTCTCATTACTTCCACGTGTGTGCTCAACAGAAGTGGAGATGGTATTCACCTAGAATATCTCCGTTTTCAGCCTTAACGACAACACGAACTGGATCCCCTTCACGCACGCTTGGAATCACTGTAGCAATACCATTATCTGATACACTTGCCGTTACTGTTGGTGCTTCGTCTTCTTTAGCTTCTAGATAATAGTCAGTCAAGCCAGGGTTAAAGTTTGGCAAATCTTTTCCATCTACTTGGATTTGAGCTTGAGCTTTCTTAGCTGCAGCTACTTGTTTAGAGAAGATTTGAATTTCTGTAATGGAAGTACCCCATTTACCATCTGGTCTAACCATACGGATACGAACCGCATAGGTATTGACTTTATCAAAGCTAAAGTGAGTCATTTCTCCAGCTCTCACTTGATCTGGAGCTTTAAGATTTGTCACTTGTTTCCAGTTATTGTCATCGTTAAAGACGTGGTCTTCACTAGCTACAAAGCTTGGGTTCTTAGGAACTGTTGGAACATCTGTTCCTACATAGTATTCGATGACATAAGACTTAGGTGCACCAACACCGTGGTCTTCGTGGAAGGCAACATTGAGATTGTCAACCGAACGTTTAGACAGGATACCAGAATCACCAAATAGGATTCCGACCGATGCTTCACTTGTACGTTTCCAGTTTGTCCAGCGGTTTGCCGGTTGATCATTAAATGAGATTAGTTTGTCATTGACATTGGCTACTGAGTCACTTGGATTTGAGTCTGATGCAAAGGCAAGTGGCAACTCTGAACCTGTCCACTGGTCAGAAATATTAGCACCAGTTTCTGTCTGAGCAGACACACGAACATGAAGTTTTGTTGGTAACTGAGTCCCTTCGACATGCCCTGTCACTGTAAAGTTACCTTCAGTTGCATATTGGCTTGGGTCAATAGCATCCCAAGTCACTTTAGCTGAAGATACTTGGCCATTTGAGTGGTAAGTACGGACGCTTTCTGGTAATTGAGGAGCTTCTGAAACCGGAGTTGTTGTAGTCACTTCTTCGACTGCAATGATACTTTCTACAGAAACTTTAGCATGAGCTTCGTTCTCAATTCCTTCTACTTTACCAAGAACATCAAAGCTATGGTATTTAGCAAGGTCTTCCTTAGCAACTGCTTGCCAAGTTACCTTGTGAACTTTTGGAAATCCTTTATCGTACTCTACAGTTACTGTATCAGGTAGACTTGGTTCTTGGTTCAAACCTGTCACGACACTTATTGGACGAATGGCCTGGACAACTTTATTTTCAGTATTTGCCTGAATGTTCAAGTCAATCTGACCTTCAGCTCCTTCAAATTGAGCTTTCAAAGTTACTTGACCAGGTTTATGCAATTCAAGCATACCTTTACGAACAGCTACGTCTCCTTCACCTGATGTTGAGAAGGTTACCTTGTCAGCTTTTAATACGGCCTGAGTTCCATCTTGATAATGAGCCAAGACTTTGATACCAACTGTTTGGTCTTCTTTCAGTGCGTCTGCATTTTCAACTTCTAGGCTTAAACGTTCAATCTGAGGAGCTTCTTGTAAGAATTGGATAGCATAAGTCTGAAGTGCTCCACCATCATTTGGTTGAACATAAATACTAGCACGCATACCATTTGCTTCGTTAGCTTGAATAACAGTAACTTGCGCATTTTCAGCTAAAGCTTTGGCTTCAGGCAAAGTAGCTCCATAAGCAAGTTTATGGTATAGGACCGGTTGATCAGTTGAGAGCCCTTCTACAGGCTGGTCTGCAACAGTTACAGTCGGTACTACTGGTGAAGCTGCTTGACCTTCTGCGACTACAAAGGTTGCAGCGATTTCATCATCACCTGAAATTCCTTTGGCTTGGATACGAGAGCCTGGGATAGTTAATTTAGCTTGATCTTCAGCTGCAACTTCCCACCTATCAACGTCATAGCTTCCTAGAGTACCATCTGACAATACATAGGTAACAGATGGATCAACCGTACTCAGATCTGCACTTGGTGTAATTCTCTTAACTACAGGTAATTCTGCTTCGAGTGCCAAGACTTCAACACGCGCTTCTACATCTCTTCCTTCTGCCACACCTTTAACAGTAAAAATACCAGGTTGGTTGACATCAACTGCGGACCATTCTACTGGAACTTTTGCACGGCTGCCATCACTGTAGATAAATCCTATTTTTGAAGGCATTTTCGCTGCTTGACCGATTACTGTACGAACTTTAGGAACCTCTGTACCTAAAACAGTTTTTTCCTCTTGGTCTTTCTTACCTGTGAAGATAGTTGTTTGACCAGATTTCAAGAAATCAGAGTGAGCAGTCAAGGTGAATTTACCTGCTTGCTCAGTTGATTTGACAATCACAACACCCTTACCATTAAAGGCTTTGCGAATCCATGAACCATTTGCTTGTTCTTTGTAACGTTCACGGCTGGCTTGTTCCCCGTTATCCACACCGACAATCTGACCTTGTCCATGCAACTGGAAGCGAACAAGATTATTGGCTGTAGGAACTACGTTACCTTTACTGTCAACAATTTCGTAATAGATATAAGTGAGGTCTTTTCCATCAGCTGCGATAGCATTTTCTTCTTTGACTAAGCGAACACCTGCAGGCTCACCAGCAGTCGTAACCTTATCACGAGCAATTTCATTACCAGCCTCATCACGAGCTACTGCTTCCAATGTTCCAGGTTGATAAGCAACCTTCCACTCAAGGTAAAGTTCATTTGCATTGGCACCTTCTTGGTAAGTACGTCCATCACTTGTTTGTTTTTTAGTAAATGTCTTCTTGCCTAGAGTATTACCATTCAAGAATAGTTCTACACTTGCCGCATTAGAATAGGCACGGACTGGAATATTACCATCTGCATCCGCTACATTCTCTTTTAGAGTAGGATTTTCCCAGTTCCAGTGAGGAAGCAAGTGAACCATTGGTTTCTTCTCAGCAGAAACCCATTGGCTTTGGTACAAGTAGTAATCATTCTTTGGAATACCAGCTGTATCTACGATACCAAAGTAAGAACTCTTAACTGGAGTTTGGTTTTGGTTGTGCCATGGAGTCGGTTCACCGATATAGTCCGTACCTGTCCAGATGAACTGACCTGCATAACCAGCATTGTCACGGTCAAAAGTCCAAGATGCTGTAGCTGTTTTACCCCAACCAACACGGTCATTACCGTAGTCTGATTGCTCGTAATGACGGTAAGCCTGATTGCTGTGGACCAATTCACGTTCTGGGCGGAAATAACTTCCACGTGTACGAGTAGCTGAGGAAGTTTCAGAACCGTAAATCAACCAATTTGGATGTTTCGCACGAAGTTTCTTGTAGTTGTCTTCTGAATAGTTAAATCCAACGGCATCAAGTTCATTGGCAATCTTTTCATGGTCACCACTACCATCACCAAAACGGAACTTATCTGCTCCCATAGTGACATAGCGTGTCTTATCAACAGCTTTGATAACTTGAACCAAGCGTTTAACCGTTGCTAGAGAACGAGGTTTCCCATCTGCTTCACCGATTTCATTACCGATAGACCACATGACGATAGCAGGGTTGTTCTTTCCTCGTTCAACCATGGTACGAAGGTCAAAATCAGACCATTTTTCACCTTTTTTAGCGTCTGGGTGAGTAGCATCTTTATCAAAGAAGCGACCATAGTCATACTGTTTCTTACCACCATACCAAGTATCGAAAGCTTCTTCTTGGACCAATAAACCAAGCTCAGCAGCGATCTGTAAAGTTTGCTCACTAGCTGGGTTGTGGGTTGTACGGATAGAGTTCACACCCATATCCTTCATTTGTTTCAGACGACGGTATTCTGCCTTATAGTTTTCTTCAGCTCCAAGAGCTCCATGGTCATGGTGAAGAGAAACTCCATGGAATTTAATGCGTTCACCATTCAAAGAGAAGCCTTCATTTGGTGTCCAGTTGTAGTAACGGTAACCAAACAAGTCCTTCTTAGCATCGACCAATTGACCATCACGATAAACACGTGTCACCAATTCGTAAAGAGCTGGTTTGTCGCTATTAACTGTCCAAAGTTTTGGTTTATCAACTTGTAAAATAGCATTTAAACTTGTTGATTGATGAGCTTTCAAGACTTGACTAGCGGTACGAACTAGATCCGTTACAGCTTGACCATTACGTTCAATGATTTGATACTCAGCAAGAATTTCATGATCTTTATCATCAGTATTGACGATCTTACTTGTTACATGAGTATCTACCTTACCATTTTGTTGTTTTTCAAGGTCTGGAGTTAAGATAGTTGTTCCATTTTTCTCAGTATGGACCTTATCTGTGACTTGAAGGGTAACATCACGGTAAATCCCGCTTCCTGAGTACCAACGGCTACTTGGTTGTTTGTTGATGGCATGCACTGCTACGACATTCTCGCGACCGTCTTTATGGAGATAGTCAGTAATGTCATATGAGAATTGGTTATAACCATTTGGATAGTGACCTACTAGCTGACCATTGACATAGACCTGAGAATCCATATAAATTCCATCAAATGTGATACGAACATTCTTATTGAGGTCTTCTTCATCAAGTTTAAAGGTCTTACGATACCAAGCATCACCACCATTGAGTTGCCCACCTTCGTTTTGGGCAGGAGAATCATGGTCGAAGTCATTGTAAATACTCCAGTCATGAGGAAGGTCTAATTTCTTCCAGCTTGATACATCGGCATCTGGTTTGATAGCGTCTTTTGCATTGGCATTGAGTTTAAAATGCCAGTTTTGGTTGAATTCTCTTACTCGACTATCAATCAATATGTTCGCCCATCCTTGCTCTTTATTTTCATGAGTCATCATCTTCATTCATATTTTATACAATTACAATAGATACATCAATAGTTTCTCGAAAAAAGCATACTTCAGACTATGATTACTAAAATTAGTAGAAAATAATGGATATAAAAAACTGTATTGAGGTATTATTTGACAGAATTACTAAATCATATACAAAATAAAAGGTCGCTCCTTTATAGAAACAACCTTCTAAATTATTTTTCACTGATATGACATAATACTCCAATGAACCATGCTAGTCTATCATATAAACTACAAAACCATCAGGCAAGATAACTTGTTGTCCATCTTTAAGATGGCAATGACTAGCTAAATCAACAAAGTCTCTTTCTAAAACAAAATTCTCAGAAGACTGATTAAAGATTGCCTGAACTTCTTTTCCTTGGTAGTTCCAGCTCAAGGCAAGAACATCTGGTTTCACTTCTTCCAAGCAATAATTTCCATGCTGAATAATCCTTGCAACGTCCTTACGAATCTTTATTAATTTCTTCATAAAATTCAGCATGTCATTGTCTTCAGATACACGGTCCCAGGGCATGACACGACGGCAATCAGGGTCTGGTCCACCAATTAGTGCTAGCTCTGTTCCGTAATAGATACAAGGGGTCCCTTTTTGAAGATAGAGGAAAGTCAGGGCAGCCTTGACATGCTGGATATTTCCTTTGGCAGTTGTAAGGATTCGCTCTGTATCATGAGAATCTAAAAGGTTAAACATCACCTCTGAGATTTGTTGCTTGTAGTACATAGACTGGCTGTTGATTTCTGAAATAAACTGCTCTGTCTTTTTACGCTGACGCAAGAAATAATCCTTGATACTTTCAGAGAGCGGGTAATTCATGACCGCATGGAACTCGTCCCCTTGTAGCCAAGGTTGTGAGGTATGCCAGATTTCACCTAAAATATACAGATCAGGCTTTTTAGCGAGAACTGCCTTTCTGAAATCTCTCCAGAACTGATGGTCAATTTCATTAGCAACGTCCAAGCGCCAAGCATCGATATCAAAATTTTCAATCCAGTAGGTCGCAACACTGAGAAGATAGTCCCTAACCTCCGGATTAGCTGTATTCAACTTAGGCATATAGCTAGCAAAGGCAAAGGTATGATAAGGGAGTTGTCTTGGATTCTGAAGTTTATCCTCAGTAACTGGAAATTCTTGGATATGGAACCAATCTTTATACGGTGACTTTTCTCCGTTTTTTAGAACATCCTGCCATTGGGCAGACTGGTAGCCGATATGATTGAAAACAGCATCTAGCATAATCTTGATGCCACGTTTGTGAGCTTCATCGACTAGATTACGAAAGACTTCCTTGTCTCCAAAGTGACGGTCAATTTCAAAATAATCCGTCGTATCGTACTTATGATTGGTTGTTGCTTCAAAAATCGGACATAGATAAAGTCCAGTGATTCCCAAATCTTTTAGATAGTCTAGGTGGTCGATAATTCCTTGCAAGTCTCCACCAAAAAAGTCATCCCTGTTAGGCGCAAGCTCAGCATCCCACTCTCGAGCTCCATCAGGAGTCAACTTTGGGTTTCCATTAGCGAAGCGTTCCGGGAAAATCTGATACCAAACAGTATTTGAAACCCAGTCAGGAACTTGACAACCGTCAATTTCGTGAATATAAGGAAGCTTAAAGCCGTTTCCATCAGCATCCAAGTTTTCTTGAGTATGTTCTACACAACCCTTATCCCCATAGTAGACACCATGACCTTCCTCATCGAGGAGCTCAAAGAGATACTGAATCCGTGCAAAATCAACCGAGACTGTAATCTGCCAATAGTCAAATAGGGCATCTGAGGTTACTTTGGTCATTTCTTTCTTGGCTTCATACTTATCCTCAATGAAAATAAAGGGATCTCCATAGTGTAAGATAACCTTCTGGACATCATTTATCTTGGTTCTAATTCGGATATGTAGCTGATCTTCCTTGTAAAGATATGCATACTCTGATTCTGGTCTATGATAAATAGCTGTTAATTCCATCATTTGTCTCCTAAATAATCTATCATCAACAAAAACGCAAACGTTTTCATAATTAACAGAACTAGTATACTATTTTAGCTGTTTATTTGCAAATTTTATACCAGTTTTACGATAGATATATAAGATGGACAAGGGTAAAATTGAGTAGACTCTTTTTGAGCTTTAAAAAGAGAGTTTCCATGAACTGAAAAACTCTCTCATCATTACGAATCAGATGATTAAAATAAAAGCTATCTGATATCTTTAATCTTCTAAAATGAAAATTTCTTCAACATGTAGTCGTAGCAACCTTGCAATTTTCATTGCTAGTTCAAGTGTAGGATTGTACTTGTCATTCTCTATAGCAATTATGGTTTGTCGACTAACGCCTAATATTCTTGCCATATCTTCCTGACGTAGTCCCTCAGACTTTCTTAACTGTTTGATGTTATTTTTCATACAGCATTAGTCTTTCTGAAAAAAATAAACGCCAACAGCCAATACTACGATAACAGTGACAACTGCTAGAATGACTCCTTGAACAAGTTTATTTGGTTCTTTATACTCTTCATCACCAGCAATCATATTGCGTTTTATTGCGGTTTGAGCAAATCCTTGCACACTTACAGATAAGATCAAAATTAAGCAAGGAAGCATTTCAAGTTTGCCACCAACAACAAGTGCTTGATAGATATTAAATCCTGTCCATGCACATAAACCCAAAAGCGCTGTTTTATAGCCCCACTCCTCAGAACGCAACTGAATATCTCTGTCCATTTCATCCATCTTTTTCATGGCTTTGTTCCTCCAAATTTTTGTAATAATGTCAAGAGCTCTTTACATTTCTTATTATACTCTAAATCGATAAAATGTCAAGATATTTTAACATTTTAACTTTTTTATTTTCTTCATCTATTCTAAGAATATTCCTAACTCCAATTTACAGTCTAATCAATCTGACAAAGGGCAAGTTCTTTTAATCCTATTTTATCTTGACTTCATAAGCTTCGGCTATAGATATACTTTCAGTTATGTTAGACTCGAAGTTTATCCTCTCTTTTCTGCTTTCTTATCTCTATTTATACCTTAAATGGGCTTAATCGTTATAAACTGCCTGTTTATCATGTGGTATTTTTCTACAAATTAGCAACCGAAAAAAATAAAAAGCCATTCCTCAAGGGAACAGCCTTTTCACTTATAATTAAAAGTCTCCCCAGCCAACTTATCGGCTAACTTAGGAAAGAGGGTATAAAATTTGTGGGCTAGATTGAGCAAGGCTGGGAGATTGAGCTCGCGTTTGTTTTTTCCGATAGTCTTAACAATCTTTTGCGCGACAGCATCTGGTTCCAATAGAAAACGGTCGACCGATTTGAGGTAGGTCCCATCTGGGTCTGCCTGGTCAAAAAATCCTGTACGGATAGGCCCTGGATTAACAGTTGTCACATAGACACCATAGGGCATGAGCTCAAGGCGAAGAGCATTTGAAAAACCTATGGCCGCAAACTTGGTCGCAGAATATAGACTAGACTTAGCAGTCGCAATCAATCCTGCCATGCTGACGATATTGATGATATGACCTTTTCGAATCTCCTTCATACGAGAAGCAACCAAACGAGACAGATTCATCAAAGCAAAAGTATTGACTTCAAACATTTGATGAATATCTTGATTAGAAATCTTGTCAAAATCTTCAAAAATCCCATATCCAGCGTTGTTAATCAAGACATCAATCTTGCCATAACGCTGATAGAGCTCAGCAACTAGTTCTTCTAAGGCTTGAGCGTCGGTAATATAAATTTCAATCAATTCTGCCTGAGGATGATTTCCGTATAGTTGGGCTAATTTTTCCTTATTTCTACCTAGCAAAATGAGTTGATCTTTAGGCAAGAGTTTGACCATTTCTTGGGCTAGACCCCCGCTAGCACCTGTAATGAGAATGGTTCGCATGATTCTCCTTTCTCTAGTAACTAGATTTCCACTTCTTCCAAGTCTTTGACCACATGGACGTTTTCAAAAATCGTTGCAGCATCTTTCTTAAGCTGGCTGATATCTTTTGAAAGAAAACGGGCGCTGATATGGTTGAGCAAGAGTCGTTTGGCTCCCGCTTCTAATGCAATCTGTGCAGCCTGCATATTGGTTGAGTGACCATGATTGCGGGCAATCTTCTCATCACCCTTGCCATAAGTGGACTCATGGACAAGGACATCCGCATTGATTCCAAGACGCACACTAGCATTAGTTTTTCGAGTATCACCCAAGATAGTGATAATCTTACCTGGACGTGGCGCTGAGATATAGTCTGCTGCCTTAATCTCGGTGCCGTCTTCTAGGATGACATCCTGACCGTTTTTGATTTTTCCAAAGAGTGGTCCAAATGGTACGCCGGCAACCTTTAATTTTTCAGCATCCAAGGTTCCTTCAAGATCCTTTTGTATGACACGGTAGCCCACACAGAAAATAGTGTGATCCAACTCTTCTGCATAAACGGTGAACTTATCGGTTTCAAGAATTTTCCCAAGAGAAGCTTGGTCAAATTCATGGAAATGAATCTTATAGGGCAGGCGTGAACCTGACACTCGTAGACTGGTCAAGACAAAAGATTTGATGCCTTGGGGACCATAGATTTCCAAATCTGTCTGCTCTTCATTGGCCTGAAAGGCACGGCTAGAAAGGAATCCTGGCAAACCAAAGATATGATCTCCATGCAAGTGTGTGATAAAAATTTTGCTGACCTTGCGTGGTCGAATCGTGGTTTCCAGAATACGATTTTGCGTTCCTTCTCCACAGTCAAAGAGCCAGACTTCGTTAATCTCGTCCAAGAGTTTCAGAGCAAGACTTGAAACATTACGGGCTTTAGAGGGCTGACCAGCCCCTGTTCCTAAAAATTGAATATCCATTTGCTACTTTCTAATTAATCAATATATAACATAGCGCTACGGTTTTCCGAGCGATAATAAAGCTTGCCAGAAAAAGCTCTAGCTTCTTGTAGTAAATCCTCTTGGCTATATCCCTTAAGTCGCTTTCTTCCATCTGCTAAATTTTCCAGATCTGTCAAGGCTGTGAGATTTTCCAGGCTGACTACTTCCTCTTCACCAATCGCCTTCATGTAAATCTTACCAGACTCCACAAAAACTAGCTGATGGGGAAAAATTTGCGCAATTTCAAAGAGTAATTCATCCGTAATTGCTTCCTCATTCTCTGAGAAAATGCGACCAAGTCCTTCTTTCTCGTAGCAAAATCCAAAGGATTTACCAGATAGATTGAGGCGAATAAAGGGCTTGCTTTCCAAAGCGAAACTTGGTTCAGTATTGTAGAGGCTCAGTTCTTGGCTGACTTCCGCAAAATAATCGGTCGCAGCCTCTGGGCTCTTTTTCTGGTAGAGTTCGGCAAAGTAGGCATTCACTACGCTGGGTGGAGGTGTAATGAGAGCTAGTTGTTTCTCTTCAGACCTACCAGCTAAAAGCTGGTCCAGATAGACCTTGTCTAGACTTGTATAGCCACCATACTTGAGTGCCATAGTTTTGATATCAGTCATAAAATTCTTCTAATCTCCATTTATTTTTCTCAGAAATGTAGCCTCTGATGACTTCTCCATCATCTTGGTAGTCACGTTCTTCAAGAATCGCAACACTTTCTAAATCATGAATCTTGTAAGATTTAGAAAAAGGCACGCGCAGGGTAAATACTTCAAAAATTTCCTTGATCTTATCCAGCAGTATAGCCTGCAGCTGTTCGCGACTATTCTCAGACTTGGCAGAAATCAATGCATAAGGCGTTTGAGTAGGTGTGAAATCCTCCACCAAATCTGCTTTATTATAAAGGGTTAAACGAGGAATATCCTCCATGTCCAAATCTTTCATGATGGAGAGGACCGTTTTTTCATGTTCCTCATGGTAAGGATTGCTAGCATCGATGACATGGACCAGGAGATCTACATGCTTGCTTTCTTCCAAGGTTGATTTAAAACTCGACACCAACTCTGTCGGTAGATCTTGGATAAATCCAACGGTATCTGTCAAGGTTACCTGTAGATTGCCCCCCAGATGGATGCTTTTAGTTGTTGCATCTAGAGTTGCAAAAAGCTCATCCGCTTCATACTGGGTCTTGCTGGTCAAAGTATTCATAATAGTTGACTTCCCAGCATTGGTGTAACCAATCAAACCAATCTTAAAGGTACTTGACTCCAAACGTTTTTCTCGAACTGTCGCTCGGTTTTTCTCAACTACCTTGAGTTGACGTTCGATATCTGTAATCTGGTTGCGAACACTACGACGGTTAAGCTCCAGCTGACTTTCACCTGGACCACGGGAACCAATTCCCCCTGCCTGACGGCTGAGCATAATCCCCTGACCAACCAAACGAGGCAAGAGGTATTTGAGCTGAGCTAGATGCACTTGGAGTTTGCCTTCATGGCTTCGAGCTCGCATGGCAAAGATATCCAAAATCAACTGCATACGGTCAATGACCTTGACACCTAACACTTCCTCTAAATTAACATTTTGTCGAGGTGTCAGACGGTTATTGACAATGACAGTCGTGATTTCTTCTGCGTCCACCATTTGAGCAATTTCTTCCAACTTACCAGAACCGACAAAGGTCTTAGAGTCGTATTTTTCTCGTTTTTGTCTGTAGCTATCGACTACAACTGCACCAGCCGTCTTAGCTAGACTAGCCAGCTCTTCCATGGAGAGGTCAAAGTTATCCATGCCCTGGAGTTCAACACCAATGAGCAGGACTCGCTCCTCTTTTTTCTCCGTTTCAATCATTTAAAAACTCCTCAATTTGGCTTAAAATACGCTCTTTCACACCAGATTTTCCTATCTGATAAAAGGTCACCTGCATGCGATTGCGGAACCAGGTTAGCTGGCGCTTGGCAAATCGACGAGTCGCCTGCTTGAGACTATCGCTAGCCTCCTTCAAACTCTGCTCTCCTCGAAAATAGGGAAAGAGTTCCTTGTAGCCAATCCCTTTAGCAGCCTGCACATCTGGATAATGGTCAAACAACCACTTGGCTTCGTCTAGAAGTCCAGCTTCAAACATCAGATCCACTCTGTGATTGATTCGCTCATAAAGCTGACGACGTTCATCATCCAAGCAAATAATCAGCGGTTCATATAAACTTTCTTGATTTTCCAAATCTTGACCAAAATGAGCAATTTCCAAGGCACGTATAGCACGACGACGATTAAACTGGGGAATTTCAAGACCTGCTTGCTCTACCAGATGAACTAACTCCTCATCCGAAACAGGTTCTAAGCTAGCTCGGTAGGCTAAAATATCCTCGTGCAGTGTCTTTCCACCTAGATGATATCCCTCTAGTAGACTCTGAATATAAAGTCCTGTCCCACCAGCTATTATAGCAAGTTTCCCGCGATTTTGAATATCCTCGATGGCTGCCTTTGCTTCTGAAACAAAATCAAAAGCCGAGTAAGACTCGGTTACATCTCTCACATCAATCAAATGATGAGGGACAGTTGCCTGCTCCTCCGGACTAGCCTTGGCTGTTCCAATATCCAGTCCTCGGTATACTTGTTGGCTATCCCCACTGACTACTTCACCATTGAATCGCTGAGCAACTTCAATGGCTAGGGCAGTCTTTCCAACTGCAGTTGGACCAACAATCACAATTATTTTGCTTTTCATCGTTTTTCCTTGAAAAATTCCCATTTTTTCGTTACTATTATTATATCACAAAATAGACAGGCAGAAAAATGCTATATCTTATGCTATTTCCGTCTGATTTATAAATAAAAGGAGGAAGACTCATGGCTAAAGGATTTGCTAAAGGTCTCGTAACAGGTGTTGCAGGAACTGTTGCTGCTGTTGCAGGTGCAGTATACGCATTCAAAAAGAAAGTGATTGAACCAGAAGAACAAAAAGCAGCTTTCATCGAAGAAAATCGTAAAAAAGCAGCTCGCCGTCGCGTATCACGCTAATAAACAAAAAGAAGTTGGAATTTCCAACTTCTTTTTATGTTCTTAAATAGCCAAATCAAACTTCAACTGCGGTTTCACTGGATCATAATCAACCAGCTCAAAATCCTCTGCTTTAATATCAAAGAAATTAGTCTTGTCTGGTACATTCAAAACCAAACGTGGTTGGCAATTTGAAGGCTCACGACGGAGCAATTCTTGAGCTTGTTCAAATTGATTATCATAGATGTGAAGGTTATTGATAAAGTAGAAGAATTTCCCAACCTTCCAGCCAAAATGTTTAGCAATCATCATTTGAAGCGCCACATACTGCATGGCATTGATGTGATGAGCTACCAGCATATCGTTAGAACGCTGGGTCAAGGTTGCATCCAGATAGATGTCCCCATCTACACGACGGACATCAAACATGGTCTGGAAGGCACATGGAAGAAGGCCGTCTGTTTCCTCAAAAGCTTGGTAATCCCAGAGAGAGATGATATTGCGACGGTTCCAAGGATTGGCTTCTAACTGTTTGAGAATCTTGTTAATGATGTCATGCTTCTTAACAACAGCCCCGTAACGCTCACCGATTGTCCCTGTATCTCCTACTTCCCAGTCATTCCAGTAGTGAACATTGTACTTGTCATTGAGAACTTTTAGGCTATTTGTCTGATCTTGATAAATCCAAAGAACTTCTTTGATAGCTGATTTGATAGCAATTGGACGCAAGGTCGTGATTGGAAATTCACCCTTAGACAAATCATACTCCGCAAAAGCACCTGTAATGTACTTGGAGTTAGCTACTGTTCCATCCTTATACTTGGGACGAGCTTGTTCTGAAAAGACTCCTTCATTGAGAATTCGCTCAATATTTTCTTTAAAAATCTTATCTGCTTTTGTCATTTACTCTCTCCTCAACGTTTATTCTTAACTAGTATAGCATAAAAAAAGAAAGGAGGAAAATCACTCGCTTCAAGATAGTGATTTTCTCCTTCTTTTCCTTCTTATTGTAAGACAAGTGATGCTGCCCCAATCACTCCAGCGTCATTTCCTAGAGTTGCAAGAGCTAATTTCGTTGTTGTACGAACTTGTGGGAAGGTATTTTCATCATAAACCTTTTGCACGCCTTGGAGAAGGAATTCCCCAGCAGCTGAAACTCCACCACCGATAACAATCGTTGATGGATTTAGGATAGAACCGATGTTGGCACATGCAATACCTAAGTAACGTGAGAAGTTACGGTAAACAATCAAAGCAAGGTCATCCCCTTCTTTTGCCAAATCAAAGACAGTTTTAGCAGTTACTTCTTCACCGTCGTCGATCAAGCGTTTCAATTCTGCATCGCCTTCATATTCATCCGCATAACGACGAGTCAAGTTGACAATCCCTGTTGCTGATGCTACTGTCTCAAGACAGCCTTTTTTACCACAAGTACATGGGATTGGTTGGTCAAAGTCAACTGTGATATGTCCAAGTTCACCTGCAGCACCTGCAACACCGTGAAGCAATTTACCTTCTGCCACGATACCGCCACCAACACCTGTACCAAGAGTCATAAAGACAACGTCTGGTTGGTTTTCACCAGCACCCATCCAACGCTCACCAAGAGCAGCTACGTTAGCGTCATTGTCGATAAAGAATGGAATACCCAAGGCTTTTTCCATCTTTTCTTTGATTGGTTGAAGAGTTTTCCAGTTGAGGTTGTAGGCTCCGATAACAGTTCCATTTTCACGGTCAACTACACCAGGTGAACCCATACCAATCCCTTGGAAATCAGTCGCAGCCAATCCAAGCAATTCAAAACGATGTTGAATAGACTCAATCATATCATCTACAATGTGGCTTCCTTCGTCCAAAATGTTGGTCTTGATAGACCATTTTTCTTGGATTTCTCCTTCTTGAGTTAAAATTGCAAACTTGACAGAAGTTCCACCAAGGTCAATCCCAATAATCTTTTGACTCATCTTTTTCTCCTTATCCTTAATTGAAAATGCTTATAGTAATAGTATAACAAAAACTACTTATCAATGCAGAGGTTTGCATTAACTTTACAGAATTTTTTCTATTCTATGGTTTCCACAAACCAGAAGCATCTACATAATAGCGTCCACCATCCACTCGTTCATTCTTAGCCATTTTACCATCCGATTTCAAATAGTAATTTCCTTGCCATGCATTGCGAGCATAAGATCCATCTGATTTGAGGTAATACCAAGATTGGTAAGAAGAGTCATAAACCCATTCACTCTGAGCCATTTTCCCATTTGACTTGAGGTAATATGCACCTTGCCAAGTATTATGCGCATAAGATCCATCTGATTTGAGGTAATACCAAGCTTTGTAGTAAGAATCATAAATCCATTCACCCTGAGCCATCTTACCATCTGATTTGAGATAGTAACTTCCCTGCCAAGTATTGCGTGCATAAGATCCATCTGATTTGAGGTAATACCAGGCTTGGTAATAGTTATCGTATACCCACTCATTCTCAGCCATTCTTCCATCTGACTTGAGATAGTAAGCACCCCGCCAAGTATTTGTTACTGGTTTCCCATTTTCAGAAAAATAGTACCAAGATCCATTCTGACGAACCCAGCCACTTTCAGCTGCTACACTTGAGGTAGGTGCTGCACTATTTGGTGCTACATTGGTGTTAGCTTGTGATGTACTCGACTTTTTCTCTTTTAAAACACCCTTAGGCGCATTCTTCGATTCACAGGCAATCCCATCATGATCCTTATCTAGAGTAGTAGAATACCCTGGTTCTCCCTTATGAATATCTGCATAACCATTCTCCCAAGCTTCCTTACAGCTTGAAAAATGGATACTTTCATCTGCCACAACTGGATGTAAAAACAAAGCTAGAGCAGGTAAAGAAGCTAGACCAAGTTTTAATAAATGACGTTTGTTCATGATTTTCTCCTAAAATTATAATATTAATCTCAATATTATTTTATCAAACTTATTTCTGCAATTCAAGAAACTTCTAGTTATTTCTGCAAACTCTTCTGTTTTGCTCTATTCAAGATATGAGGGCCGTCAGGGATAATCTGAAATTAAGAATCTGGCAACTGTTGTTGAAGGCCTTCCATAACCTTTAGATTAGGCTTATCCATGTAAAAATATTAGTTTCATTTACTTCTTCCTCAAACTCAACTCATACAAGCCCCTAACCGCATTGCAGGCATAAATAACTTCTGCTTGTTTCAAATCTGATAAAGTTAAGACCTTCTCTTCTACCTGCCCGCTTTCAAGTAAATGCTGGCGATAAATCCCTGGTAAAATGCCAAGACTACTAGGTGGGGTATAGAGTTTGCTATTCATTTTTAAGACCAGATTCCCAATAGAGGTTTCGAGCAATTTTCCATCAACAGTGTGATAGATGATTTCCTGTTCTCCCACTGTCAAATGTGGTCGGTGTGTCGTCTTAAAGTAGGTAAAGGCCTGCTGCAAATCAGCTTCTTGCTGACAAAGTTTGGCCTGACAGAAGCTAGGGCTAAGCGGTGTCAATACTTGTCGTTCGATTTCAATCTCTCCAGATTTGCTGAGACTGATTCGCATCCGATAATCTTGATGGAAATCACAAGACTGGCACTCCTTCTCTATTTTTTGTCTCAAAACTTCTTGGTCAAATGGAAAGGCAAAATAACGACTAGCCTTTTGCAATCTTTCTAGATGTTGCTTTTCAAAGAGCAATTTTTTCTGACTGATTTTCCCTGTCGTAATCAGCTGAAAACGAGGCTGTTTACGATAGAGAACAGCAGCTTTTTGATGGACTTCACGGTATTCTGACTCCCAAGTACTATCCCAAGTGATGCCACCACCGACTCCATAGATGGCTTGCCCTCCATGCAGTTGAATGGTTCGAATAGCCACATTGAAAATCCGTCGTCCATTGGGCAGTAAGAGACCAACAGTTCCACAGTAAACTCCTCTAGCTTGTGGTTCCAAGTTCTTGATAATTTCCATGGTCGCTATCTTGGGAGCTCCTGTGATGGAGCCACATGGAAAGAGCGAACGGAAGATTTCTACTAGATCAACATCCGGTCGTAACTGACTCTTGATAGTTGAAGTCATCTGCCAAACTGTAGAATACTGCTCCACTTGGCATAAACGCTCCACATGCTCACTACCAACCTCAGAAATACGATTCATGTCATTTCGCAAGAGGTCCACTATCATCATGTTTTCTGAACGATTTTTGGGATCCTGCGCCAACCAAGCAGACTCTTTCAAGTCTTCATCTTCAGTCAGTCCACGTTTAGTCGTTCCCTTCATAGGACGAGTCGTTAATTCACGGCCATTTTGCTCAAAAAAGAGTTCTGGGCTCATGGAAATCACTGCCATGTCGTCGTGCTCTACGTAAGCATTATATCCCGCTTCCTGCTCCACCACCATACGATTGTAGATAGCAAAAGGATTGGCACTTAAATTCTGCTCGAGTTGGACCGTATAATTGACCTGATAGGTATCCCCTTGTCTTAAATGATGGTGAATTTGCGTAATTGCCTTTTCATAGGCCTCTGGAGATGTTAGTTCCTGCCAGTTTGATGGTAATTCCACCTCCTCATAAGTCAGAGGAATGCTAGATGTTTCAACGCTGTCATGAATAGTGAAATAGAGAAGATACTCTCCTAACAAGGGACCCTCGTGAACCGCTAACTTTTCCTCAAAAGCAGGTGCGGCCTCATAACTAACATAACCAACTACATAATAGCCCTGTTCTTGGTAGCTTTCTACTTGAGCTAGCAAGTCTGCTACTTCTGCTAAATCTCTGGTTTTTAACTCTTTAATAGGCTGGGTAAAAGTATATCTCTCGCCCAAAGCCCTAAAATCAATCACTGTTTTTCTATGCATATCCTAAGTATACCATAAATAAGAAGGCCCCTAGAATTTATCTAGTCAGTATTTTTTATCAGATTATCAGGAAATGTTTTAGAATTCTTTATATAATTTAACAAAATAAAAAGGTTCAGCTTATGCTGAACCACTTTTTAATCTGGCACATATTCCAATATATCACCAGGTTGGCACCCAAGTTCTTTACAAATGGCTTCTAGCGTTGAAAAACGTATAGCTTTGGCCTTACCTGTTTTCAGTATTGAAAGATTTGCGGGAGTAATACCTACACGTTCTGCTAAATCTCCTGAACGCATTTTTTTCTTTGCTAATTCGACATCTAGATTAATAACAATCATGTGATATTCTCCTTTCTCTAAATTGTAAACTCATTTTCTTCTGCAATTTCGTTTGCTTTTTCAAGGACTTTACCAATTGTCCAAACAACGAGAGCAGTAACCATGAAAGTTAAATTCAGAAATGAATAACCATTGAGTGTCAAAATACCATCTCCTAGAAATGAGGCAATAAAGAGGGAAATAGAGATACGATTAGCAAGTTTGACATTATAACTTGTAAAAATCTGTTCATGAATAATATTTTGGAAGAACTGTCTAACACAGAATAGTACAAACAGAATGATAAAACTATTGATAAAGGACAAAGCACTCACTAGTATTGAAGTATTCACCATATCAGGTTTTAAGGAAATAGTCCCAAGGTTAAAGAGGTTAATCTCAGTTACATTGAAAACTGTTAAAAAGATGGATATAACTAAAGATACTCCCAAGATAAAAAGTAGGATATTAATAAAACCTAAAGCAAATGGTAAGTAGGAATTTTTCTTAGACATTAATTTCAAAACCTCGTTTCTAATCTCTACTATATTATACAATATTAGTAAGTGTTACGTGCATGTCTTATGCTACTTTATTTGAAAATTGATTTTTGATAAAAGCAAGAACTAAGCTAGCAATGAATAAGAAGGCTGCAATCGAGAAGTTAAAAATAATATGAGCTGGGTTAAGAATAAGTTCTGTAATACCTTGGATTGCTCCTACTAGTGTCATTAGAACTGCACCTTTTTTCAAGAATGAAATGGTTGTATCTTCAAAAAGATCGCTTTCCTTAAAGTTCTTAGCAAACTGTTTTAATTTGATAAGGCCATAAGTCAGAAGTGTATTACCGGCAACAAAGGTTAGAACAAAGGCATTAACCCCTCCCCACGCTTCGTAGCCTGACCTTGTTACCTCTCCACCTTCAGGCATTAGTTGGCTGATATCAAATTGACCAAGGAGAAGAACTAATGATGCAATACTAAAGAAACTGAGGGTAAAGATTCCGAAATTAGAGCCTAGTGTAACAAGTGATTTAGCAAAGTTTACGATTTTAGTTGATGTAGTTTTTTTCATGATGATTTCCTCTTTTATAAAATATTTTTAGTTTTAGCAACAAATGAGCTCTTTTTGTTACTACTCGAAAACTTATTATCGTTTTTCGATATATCTAGTATAGCATAATATTTTTGAAATGCAACACTTTTTTATCGTTTTTTGATAATTTTTTTCTTTTATTTTAAAATATCTTTATTTAAGAGCAATTAGACTTCAAATATTAAAGTCAACACTTCTAAAAAATCAAATATGAATCTAAAATATTTTTAGTAAACTCTTTTTAAGAATATCACGTTCACTCAACATAATCTAACAAATAACCATAACCCTTTTCTTCCATTTGATCCTTAGGAATAAAACGGATGGATAGGCTATTGATACAATAGCGTAGGCCTCCCTTGTCCTTAGGTCCATCTGTAAAAACATGTCCCAGATGGGAATCACCAGTTCTACTTCTGACTTCTGTTCTGACCATATTGTAAGACTTATCTTCCTTGTAGGTTGCAACATCTGGGCTGATAGGCTGGGTAAAACTAGGCCAACCACAGCCCGATTCAAATTTATCTTTCGAAGAAAAGAGAGGTTCTCCAGTTGCTACATCTACATAAATACCTGCTTCAAATTTATCCCAGTAACGATTTGAAAAGGCGCGTTCTGTTTGACTGTTTTGAGTCACTGCATACTCTTCAGGAGAGAGGAGTTTTTTCAATTCATCGTCACTCGGTTTTGGATATTTACTCGCATCAATGACCGGATATGCTGCTTGATTGACATTGATATGGCAATATCCATTAGGATTTTTCTGGAGATAATCTTGGTGATAGTCTTCAGCCACGATAAAATTTCTTAAGGCTTCCTTTTCAACCGCTAGAGGCTGGTCGTATTTCTTAGAAACTTGATCAAAGACTTGATTGATGACTTCTAGGTCCTGGTCGTCCTTATAGTAGACTCCCGTTCTGTACTGAGTCCCCACATCATTTCCCTGCTTATTTTTACTGGTTGGATTGATAATGCGGAAATAATGGAGCAGGATTTCTTTTAATGTAATTTGATTGGCATCATAAGTCACATGAACAGTTTCAGCATGCCCCGTTTGGCTAATTAATTCATACTGGGTTGTTTCTCCTCTGCCATTCGCATAGCCAGAAACAGCATCTGTCACACCCGCTACTCTTGAAAAATACTCTTCAACTCCCCAGAAACAGCCTCCCGCTAGATATATTTCATGTAAGTCAGCATCTTTACTTGGCTCAGTTTTTTTCGTGACTTTTTGCCCTTGACTAACTGCTGCCTTCTCGATTTGAGTGGTATCGGTGTAGCTTGCGCTTCTTTTTTCCCAAAGAAATAAAAGTCCGATAATAACGCAAATGATGATTCCTATGAATACAATTATTTTTAATTTATCATTCATGAGTAGCCTCTAATCTATGCTTTTCAAAGTTTCTAAAATACTTGCCTTATCCATAAAGCCTGGTTGAGTCTTGACTAGTTTTCCTTCTTTATCGATAAAGGCCTGAGTCGGATAAGAACGAACTCCGTAACTTTCCAAAAGTTGTCCCGAAGGGTCTAGCAATACTGGTAAATCTTTATAGTCCAAGCCTTGATACCATTTTTGGAAGGCTTCTTCTGCTTGCTCCCCTTTTTGACCAGGAGAAACAACTGTCAAAATTACAAAGTCATCGCCAGCTTCCTTTGCAAGTTCATCGGTATCAGGTAAACTAGCTAGACAGACAGAACACCAAGAAGCCCAAAATTTGAGATAGACTTTTTTGCCTTTGTAATCTGATAGACGATAAGTTTTTCCATCAACTCCCGTGAGTTCAAAGTTTGGAACTTCTTCTCCTTTTTTTGCTACCTGAGAACTAACTTGTACATTTTTGTCTCCATTTTGCTTATCAGCTTGGTTCTCCATCTGATTGTTACAAGCCGATAGACAGACCAGACTAGCGCAGACCAATACAGTTGCTTGCCATTTTTTCATTTTCATCACCTTTCTCGCTCATCATATGAATATAGATATTGTATTATAGCTCCATTATATACCTATCGTCCTAAAAATACTTGAAATCTGTTTGGAAAATAAGGCATCTTTTGGGACACAAAAAACTCCCACCTGCTTAGCCGGTGAGAGTCAATTGATTATTTAAAGATAGAAGTTTTAAAGCTATCTGTTTGTTGAAGAAGTTTCTTAAAGAGTTTTTCTTTAAGTGATACGGTGTTGTCAAATTTGACAGATCCATTACTTAGAGTGTTCTTATCTTTATCAACTGCTTCAGCAAAAGCTCGTTTCAAGTCTTCATAACTATTGTATGTTTTACCATCGATTTCAATAGACTGAATTCCTTTTTTAGCGTTATTCACTACTTCTTCGAAATAAGCTTTCTTCCAATCTTCGAGATTGTTAAATTTTCCTTCAGAAATCTTGTTAATGATGAAGTCATCACCTAGAGTATCTTTACCAGCTTTTTTAGATTCAGCTTTTAGCATGTTAGAAGCATAGTTTAGGAAGCCTTTTTCGTAGCCATAGTAACCCCAGATTCTAAAAGTATTATGTTTGAATGACATAGCTCCAGGAGCACCTTCACTGGTATTTCCACCATAGATACCAGTCATCATTGGAACATTCACATAAGCAGAATCAAAGTCAGATGGATTATAAACTCTATTACCTGGACCACGGTTGGTCATGAAGTTGTTCGTAATTAAGTCATCCACTGTGCGTAAAGGAATAGCCTTTTCCTCATCACTTAAAGGTCGAACCTTGTCGAATTGGTTCTTGGTGTTATTTCCGCGGTACTGTTTGTCTACTTTCTTGAACCAAGCATTGTTTAAATCTTGATTTGCTTTATTGAGGACAGCTTCTCCTTCAAGATAATCTAGAAGCATGAGAGTGTCATTATAGCCCTTCATGTAACGATCAATTTCGTCACGTGATTTAAGGTCATTTGGATTGGTGTTATACCATTGATTTCCATCGTTTGGACGCTCATAAGCCATGTTGAGACCTAGGGCTTTGTACTCACCATTTGGATTTGATACTGACGGAGTTTGTAACATTCCTTGAGCAAATGCTTCAAGATCTGTTCCTTCACGGTGTCTTGAGCCACCTAGGTAAACCATTCGGTCATTTACGTGAGTCGTTTCGTGAGTAAAGGCAGATACCCCAAAATCACTAATCATATCCGTCACCATAAAGAAGACAGAATCATCCTTATATGGATTTGCATAAACGCGAGCCACAGCTCCCATACGCCAATCAGTCGCATGGTAACGGTCTGTAGGTCCATATAATTCACGGATAGGCGCCACATCTTTACCACTGTTTGTATGGCCATAACGATCAGTACTAATGCCTTTATAATTCTGGTTGTCCAGTACAGGTGTTGGAACCATATTATTGCTCTTCAAGAGCTGATTACGTACCTTATCTAGAGATAGACGTGACCAGAAATCTAGGTAATTCTGTTGTCCTTTAGCAACCTTATCAATTTCAGCTTTGAAGGCATTACGCTCTGCTTCAGTGTTCTTACCATATTTTTCAAATGAACTGTAGGCCATGGTGTTATAGGTTGAAATCAAGAACATATGGGCATCTTTTAAGTTCAAGAGTGGTAAAATCATCTTGCCATGCATATCGTTATTTAAGCCTTCGTAAGCTCTATGTTTCTTATCAGCAAAATCAGGATTTGTTGTTTTTGGTTCCACGATATAGACATTATCTTTAGTTGCTTTTATAAACCAATCATTCAAGTCTGTATCTTTTGTGAAGAGTTCCATGTTATATTTCAGGAAATCATTTAGATTACCAGAAAGAGTATTTTTAGCAACTACTTCACGGAAGGCATCGTGTGTACGAGTTCCTTTGACATAATCTTCTTTTGAACCAATTTCAATCAAACGGTCTAATACACTTACATTCTTACCATAGAAGTCTGGCTTGAACAACATGAGTTGCTTGATATTGAAATCATCAAACTTCACTCCGTAATAACGGTTAAGGTAAGATAGGCCAAGGAGAACCGCTGCCTTGTTATCATCAATTTTCTTGATCAAAGCACGTTTAGCAGCTTCATCTGTGTTTAATTGATGATCCTCATTTTCAACCAACTGTTTCACAAATTTAGTAAGATTATCCTTAACTTCTTTGAAGGTCTCTTCAAGATAAAGGTTCTTAATAGCATTAACTTTGTTTGGACCAGTTCTACCAAGGTGCGTGTAGATTGGGTCAGATTGTAATTCCACAGGACTCAATTTTTCAACAATAGCATTGATGAGATCACTACGGTCCTTGTCAACCATATTCGGAGTATAAAAAACTTCACCAAGTTCTGCAATACCGTACTCTTTCACTTGTTTCACTTTTGAATCTTTAGGTGAAATGGTAAAGATATCTTTTGTCTTATCTGCATAGTGGATCATAATATGATCAGCATCAGCTAATTCCGTAACAAAGGTATTGCCTTTCATAGCAGTTACAGACAATACTTCTTTAGTCAAGAGAGGACTTCCTGCAGCTAATTTATTACCTTGGTCTACAATCCACTCTTTATTATAGAAAGGTTGAAGTTTTGCAATATTACGGTAAGCTAGCTCACGAGTTGCATCATAACTATCAATTGCTTTGTACTGATCGTCTTTGTTTAGACTGTTATTAAGCTTGTCTTCAATAGGTTTGCTGCTGGTAAATTTATCAGCAGTGATCCCCATTGCTTTAATTTTCTTCTCGGCTTCTTCCAGTGAGATACTTGGAATTTTACGTGAATTGTTAAAGGATTTTTTACCTTCACTCACGTCATCAACACTATAATTACGTTTGGTTCTTGAATATGTGAAGTAGTCGTCAGCATCAATATCTGAATGACCAAACACCATCTCACCTGTTTTGACTTTCATCATAGTGATGTTGTCTTCAATAGTACCTAAGGCCCAGTTAGTACCCAGCAATCCACCAGACTGAACGGCTTCTTTCAGTTCGATAGAACCTTTAGCAACTGAATTTCTTAGGACCCCTTCTGAACCGACCGTGTAGTTATTAGCACCATTTTGAGACGAATAGACTAGTCCTGCAGCTTTTGCTTTATTACCAGTGATCTCAGCATCAACGTATGCTTTCTCAACAACACCCTTCCAGTTTTCACCAAGAATACCAGCTAAATAGCCTCCTCTATTGCCAGCAGCGTGAAGTTTACCGATAAAGGCGACATTACTTACTTTTCCACTACCATCAATTTTATTGATAATACCAGCTACATCATTGTTACCAACAACACTTCCGGTTGCTTTGACATTTTCAATAGTTGCATTGTTTTTGATAACACCTGCGATTGGAGCTACTCGATCAACTCCAGGCATATCAATATTGACATTTTCCAGTAAGAGATCCTTAACAGAACCACCTTCAATGTTTCCAAATAATGGTCTAGTGATATTATGAATAGCAAATTTATTACCATCAGTACTTCCTAATGAACCTTTAAAGGCATTGGTTACATAAGATTTGCCAGCCGGTGGTACATTATTAGCATTCATATTGCTACCAAGCTTAAAGGTACCAGTAGGATTTGCTTGCATAGCTTTTACAAGTTCATAAAAGTCGTAATACACATCACCTTCATGAGCTTTTGGTTTAGGCAAATAGTGTACATACTCTTCAGTGAAACGATTTTCTGCAGTACGTTGAATCAAATCTGGTGCTTTTGCAGTTACCTTGTATAGTTTATCTCCATCTACAGTAACTTCTTCGATTTTATCAACAGCTAGTTTCGTAACCTTGTTATCGTAAGTCGTAACTTTTAAGTAGTATGGCTTAACATTCGATGGTTTCTCGGACAAGAGACTAGTATCAGTCTCATTACCTTGGTCATCCACACTGATTAAGCTTGTTTCCTTAATATTTTTGACTTCAACTTTTTTAAGGTCGATTCTCAATGGTTCTTCCTTAAGAACTTCTTCCTCGTCACCATTACCACGATCATACACCATGGTCGTTGCAAGTGTATAATCCTTGTAATAATCTAAATCAGCTAAAGCTGTCGCAAGATTAGACTCTGAAATAGCAAATGTCTTAATAACTTGATCGCCTTTTTTCAACACTGCTTGAATAGATTTGATAGTCACTCCATCTGGTTTTTTAAGGCTATAAGTTGCATTTGCACTTCGATTCAATTCTTCTGTATCAACTTTAGTTAATGTTAGAGTAGGTTTTTCTAATTCCTTAGTACCTTTTTTGATAATGTGGTCTTGTGCCTGTTCAAGAACTTCTTCTGAAACAGTAGGTGCATCTGCAGTTTTCACACCCTTGATAGTCTTGTAGACTTTAGTAATTTTCTTCTTACCATTCTTACCAACCTGAGCAACTGTTTCAGTTCCCTTGAGTAGACTAGAATCTTGTTCCGTTATCGTTTTAAAAGGAACTTCTTCAACAGAAACTTCTTCGGTTTGGCCTTCAATTGCTTTGGTTCCGCGACTGATTTTTTCAGCTACAGGAGCTTTAACAACTTCCGTACTAGTGGTGATAGCTTCGCCAACTTTCTCCCCATCTACAGTTTTATAGACACGATGTATGAGTTGACTACCAACTTCACCCTTTTGAACAACACTTTCTTCGTCTGTATAGCGATTAGAATCCGATAGGTATTCTGTAGAATATGGAATTGTAACAGTTTCTGTTTCAGTCACAGTTGACTCAGTCACATTGTATTCTGGCAAGCTCGGTTGAATGAGAGGTTCACCTTCGTGTCCTTCTTCTTGAGTGCCCTTAGCTGTTACTTCATCTGTATAGGCTGGGAGTTTCGGTTGGATTAGAGATTCGCCTACATGACCTTCTTCCTGAGTACCCTTGGCTGTTACTTCTCCTGTATAGGCTGGGAGTTCAGGTTGGATTGGAGATTCACCTACATGACCTTCTTCTTGAGTACCCTTAGCTGTACTATTCTCTGGTTGGGCTGGAGACTCTGGTTTGACAGGGGATTCACCAATAGGAGCTTCTTCTTGGGTGCTCTCTGTTATTTCTTCACTTGTATGAACAGGAGGTTCTGGCTGAACGAGAGATTCGCTTCCTTGAGTTTCTCCCTGTGTTGCTGTAGTTGTAGTCTCTTCGCTGTAGGTTGGAAGCTCTGGTTGAACAAGTGATTCTCCTTCACGAGCTTCTTGTGTCACTTTATCTGTAATCAAGTTATTGCCTTGATTATTTTCAGGCATTGAAACCTTCAAATCAGCTTCTTTGAAGTAACCAATGTAGTCATATCCATCAATTTGAATAACTCCGTTGGCTAAATCTTCTTGACTACAAGCAGAAATTGTTTGGTTATAAGATAAAAGAATTTGATTTTCAAAAGCTTGAATAGTCTGAGGAATGAAGTAGCTTCCACCTAAAGCACCAATCACGAGAAGACCCGCAACCTTATTACGATTTTTCTTTGAAATTACCAAAACAGCTAGCGATGCTATCGTAAGGCCAAGGCCAGCAAGTGCTAATTCTTTACTTCCAGTTTTTGGTAATTCCTGAGAAATAGTGGCTTTCCTTCGGTAAACAAGATAAACAACATCATCTTGTTTTAAATCAGAAGGAAGTTCCTTATGAATAAGGGCCTTTTCAGCTTCTGTTAGCTCTTGCTCTGCTAAATAACGATAGTGTACCTGATTTGGCTCACAAACTTCATTAGCCACTACTGGATCAAGCAAGAGGTTGTTAGCACCGAAAAGTACGGCTCCGATAACAGCAGAACCGACTCCAACAGAGAACTTTCTAATAGAATATTTTATAACCTTTTCAATATGTTTCTTTTCCATTTTACAATTTCCTAATAGCATCTTGTGGGTATTGGGCACGCGCCCCTCCAATAAGCTTGGGACGACTAGCGAGGGCAGTTACGTGGGCTTGGCCGATTGATCTCAAAACTGGACGTATCGGTACTTGAACATGTTTGATATGCATCCCAATAGCCGTATCTCCAATATCGAGTCCTGCATCAGCTTTGATAAATTCGACCTCAACTGGGTCTTTCATATAGCGAAAGGCCGCCAATTGCCCTGATCCTCCAGCGTTCAGTGTCGGAAGAACACTAACAATCTCAAGATTGTATTTGATTGCAACCTCTCGTTCTACTACCAAGGCCCGATTAACATGTTCGCACCCTTGAACTGCTAGGTGGATTCCTTTAGCTGATAAGATTTCTAAGATTCTTTTAACAATTAATTCTCCAATTTCTTGACTAGAGGCTTTCCCGATGTGTCCTCCTATCACCTCACTGGAAGATAAGCCCAAAACAAAGAGAGCCCCCTCATGGAGAGAAGCCTTTGCCAACACATCTTCTAGGATTTCCTCTACCTCTTTTTGTAAATGTCCTTGGTCCATACTTTACCTCGCTTATTTCTTTCTATGATATCGTTTTTTCATTATTTTAGCAAGCTAAGTGACGTAATAGAAAGTGTTCATCTATAGCACCTCAATTGAGTTTACAAAATTTATCGTATAGTCTAAACCTAATCAAATTCAAATCTAAAACGAAAAAACAGAGAATTCTATTTCTCTGTCTTTTTTCAAATACTTCAAACTTTTTGGAGTCCTTGGACGGCATCGTGATTGATGATGATTTGACCGTATTCTTGGAGAACTGAACGGCTAATATCACTATCATCTGCAAATTCACGCATGCGAGCCAATAACCAAGCTGGATAAATACTTGGATGATCTTCTACATCAACCAAGACTGTTAGATAGTATTGGTCGTTCATTTTGTAAAGTTCTGAAGTCTCCATTTGGTAATCAACTGTTTTCGCAAAAGAAACCAAACTAGTTAAGTCGTCAAAGCGTAGGATGTAGTAGACATAAGGTTCTCTTTTCCCTTCATCCACCTCAGCAATTTCATCAATCGCTGCTTCCTCTTCTTTTTCAACCTGCTCTAGAGATTGAATAGCTTCAATGTCTTCTTTAGTTTTCTCTGCCATGGTCTTTTCCAATGTTTTCAAGAACTCATCTGGAGACATTTTTGCTAGTTCATCCATGTCAGGAAGGTCTGCCAAATCCTCAAAATCCAAATTTTGGTCAATCTTAGACTTGGTTACAAAGACGTCGACCTTATCAGGCTTCGGTGTCACTCGGAAGCTAAGCATACCTGTATCCAAGAAACTGTCTGGCATCTCTAACTCATCCAGAATGGCATAGAAAAACTCTTCTGTTTTTTCTTGTGGAACGAGAAAGTCTGCGATTTCCATTCCACGATCCATCAAATCTTCTAAAGACATAGTAATTTTTAAAGTCGTATCACTGATTTGTTTCATTTTCATAGTTCGTAACCTCATACTTTCAGTTCTATCTATTATACAAGATTTAAATGATTTTATCAAAAGAATGGCGTTGGAATGTGATATAATACTAGTATCTATTTTAGAATGTAAGAAAGAAAGTTTCATGAAAAATATAAAAGTTAATGCTTTGGCTAGCTTGCTGGTCAATATTTTAAACATCGTTTTTCCCCTGATTACTAATCCCTATCTAACACGGATTCTTAGTAAATCAAATTACGGCTACTTTAACACAGCTAACACCTGGGCAAGCTTTGTCATTCCACTAGCTGCCTTTGGGATTTACAATTATGGGATTCGAGCAATTAGTAAAGTAAAGGATGACAAAAATAAGATTAATTATGTCTTTTCTAAGTTGTTCTATATTTCGCTCATTACTTCAGTTGTAACAACAGCTATCTATTTCCTCTTTATTTATTTTGATACTAGTATTGTCAATCTAAAAATTCTTTACTATATCCTTGGAATCCAAGCTCTCTTCCAATTTCTGAATATCGAATGGATGAATGAAGCCTATGAGAATTATTCTTTTATCCTTTATAAAACACTCGTGATTCGTATTGGAATGTTAGTCGCTATCTTCGCTTTCGTTAGGACACCTGATGATATTGTTCCTTATGCTACAATCATGAGTGCAACAACCATTATCAACTATCTACTCAGCTTCCTATGGATTAAACGAGAAGTTTCCTTTGTCAAGATCGAAGTTATTGAACTCATCAAAGCATCTAAGCCACTTCTGACCATGTTGCTTCTAGCAAATGCCAATATGCTCTACACCTTGCTAGACCGTATGTTCATCACCAAAGGACCTGATGAGAATTACATCTCCTACTACACTATTGCTTCAAGTATTGTTATGCTGATTGCTAGTGTCCTGAGTGGAGCTATCAATGTCAGCATTCCTCGACTTGGTTACTACTTAGGAAAAAAAGATTTTCATTCTTATAAGTATCTGGTCAACCAAGGTGCATCTCTCTTTTTCTTCCTCATGATTCCGACTAGTATCGGAATCATGGTTTTAGGAACCTATGCGACTGTTATTTACTCTTCTGAGAAATATATAGAAGCAGGAATTGTAACAAGCGTCTTTGCCTTTCGAACCATTATCTGGGCTATCGAATTAATCCTTGGAAAGCAAATTATATTTATCAATGACCATGAAAACCGATTAACAGCTTTCTACTTTATCGGTGGCGGTGTCAATGTCATCCTAAACTCTCTACTCCTTTTCAACAACATCTTTACTCCTGCCTACTACATCGGGACAACGATTATTGCTGAGGCAATTGTGGTTCTGCTTGAAATCCGCTTTATTCAGAAACATAAACTCTTGGATTTGAAAGAAATCTTTGGAACATTGGCTCGCTACACAATTGTGTCACTAGGCTTTATTCCAATTTACTATATCTGTAAAATTCTCTTCCAAGTTCATTCATACACAGTGAATATGGCTATGCTCAGCATGGTGACATCTACAATCGCCGGATGTGCAATCTATTATGCTTTCGCTCTCTTTATCATTAAGGATAAAACCCTTCACTATGCACTAGATCTAGTTCGTGCAAAAATCAAACGAAGTTAACAAAACACCTATAACGCTTAAGCTTTATAGGTGTTTTTATTGTAGAAAAAATTAATTAAAAATCAGTTAGAAACTTAATTCTATTCTTAGCTCGCTTGTGTTTTAGGTTCAGTAGATTAATTTTTTTCCTCAGATGTAACAGATAAGCTTTCTGTTTGTTGAGTTCTCTCAACTTCTGTTGTTTCGAAAATATGCCCCTGACTTTTTGCCACAGTTTGTTCCTGAGTTGTTTCCTCGGTTGTAACAGTCGTCCAAATTCCATCTGCATTGAGCTTGTAGCCATCAGGACTTGTTCCATTTCTTAGGAGAGAACCATTTGTTTGGAAATAGTACCAGTTACCATTCAGTTGTTTCCAGCCAGTTTCCATGGCACCACTTGCATTAAGGTAATAGCGTGCCCCATTTATCTCTTGAAGGCCTGTTTGCATGATACCATCCTTGTCTAGATAGTACCAAAGTCCATTTTCTTTGAGCCAGCCTGTCTTCATCGCTCCACTATTTGTAAAGAATCTGTATGAGTCATCGAACCACTTCCAGCCCGTTTGCATAGCTCCACTTGCATTTAGATAATAGCGAGTACCTTCGATTTCTTGGAGGCCTGTTTGCATGATACCTTCTTTATCTAGATAGTACCAAAGTCCATTTTCTTTGAGCCAACCTGTTTTCATCGCTCCACTGCTTGTGAAGTAGCTATAATGATTATCAAACCATTTCCAACCTGTTTGCATGGCTCCACTTGCATTTAGATAATAGCGAGTACCTTCGATTTCTTGGAGGCCTGTTTGCATGATACCTTCTTTATCCAAGTAATACCAAGTATCTTTATCCTTGATCCAACCTGTTTTCATTGCACCAGAACTTGCAAAATAGTTCCAATGCCCTTCAATCAAGGCCCAACCTGTTTGCATAACTCCCTTATTATCAAAGTAGTAGGTTACTCCATTGATTTCTTTTTTACCAACTATTTGTTTTCCTTCTTCATCAAAGTAGTACCAGTTTGATTCAATCTTTTTCCAACCAGAGCCTGTCTCATCTGTCTCTAAAGCTCCGCTACTTGCAAAGAACATTTTCTTGCCATTAAAGACTTGTGAGCCAGTAAGCATTTTACCATCTTTATCAAATAGGTACTTTTTACCGCCTATTTCAGCTAGTTCGTTGTAACGTCTTGCACCGTTTGACTGGATGTAGTACCAAGTATTATCATGATAGAACCAACCACCCGTCTGCATTTTACCATCATTGTTTAGATAGTAGTCATTAAATTTTGGTTCTCCATTCCATTCGTCAGTGATACGGAGCCAACGACCACTCTGCATTTGACCTTTTCCGTTAAAGAAATATGTAGCACCAGCAATATCTTGCCAACCGATAGCCATCTGACCATCTTTTAAACGATACTTCCAGTAACCATCTTCTTGATACCATTTCTCATCAACAGTAGGAATATTCGGAAAATCTCCTGAAATATTTGTAAAACCTTTATCACTAATATCAAATACAGTTGCATCCTGAGTTTTACTTGATGCATGAATCACTTGAATATTTTTATTTTTTAGATAGTCTCTCGTTGAAGCGAGGTTAATATCTCCTCCAGTTGTTTGGATAATCATACTAGGAGAAAGGTGATCTATGAAACCAATTGTATTAGAAACCTTGGCATCGTAGTGGTGATTCCATTTCATCATATCTACTTTTCCAATAACAGGCCCTAATTTATCTTCAGCTCCCTCAGCATTATCCAAATCACCACCAAGATAAATTCTTTTTCCTGCTACAGTTACTACTGCAACAATTGAATTGGAATTATCATCAAGAACTCTTTTTAAGTTCCCATCAGAATCATATTCATTTTTATAATTATAAAGCTGAATATCCATGTCCCCAAATTTGAACTTGCTATCTTCATCTTTTATGTCTTGAATAAGTGTAACTCCCTTATTCTGTGCAGCACGAAGAGCATTATCATAATTGAAGAGGTTATCCCACAATCCCCAAGTACTTGTAATTCGTTGATCCGAATATTTTTTCAAATAGAATTTATCGACTTGATAGCGATTAAGAATTTCATCTGCTCCACCTATATGGTCGCTATGAACATGAGTTCCTAATATAAAATCTAATTTCTTGACACCTAATTGATCAAGGTGGCGAATCAACCGATCTTCCAAAACTTGATAATTGTTAATAGAGATTCCCCATCGATTAGGATAACGTGTATCCGTTCCATCCGGAAAATCATAATCCTCTCCCATATCAATCAAAGCATAGTGGCCATTACTTTCTAGTAAAATAGCATCACTTCCAGAGTTAGCTTTTGTATTGATAAAGTGGATACGATTCCCTGAACCTGTTGAAATAGTATCTGCATTCACTGTTTGTGCTTGAATTATTGATGCCGATAAGATCAAGGCACTAAGTAATATTGATTTTTTCATAGTTTTCATAAGGCATTCAACTTTCTCTTTTTTATATACTCTTTCATTAATCAATCCAATAATTGTTTTCATTCCCTGGTGTCTGTTGGTCAACAGGGGGTGGGGTCATATAATCTTCACCAAACTCATAGACAAGAATCTCATGGTATCTTCTTGGTACTTTTAGAATTAGATTTTCATACGGCATATCAATTGTATCATACAACCATTCTTTTTTAATACCAGCTGGATAGTAAGAGTCATAAGTTGAACAAACTAAGTCTGTAGAATTTTCAACACTGTATTTTAATGCAAGTTGTTCAAGTTTTTGATTCCACAATTGAGGAGAAGTAAATCTAAATATTGCTGATGCAATATAACGAGGAAGATTTTTAATTCCTCCATTTTCATATTTAATTCCCTTAAAGTTTAACGACGATAGACGAATTAATTGCTTATAGAGCTTCATTTTCTTACGATCTTGTTCGTCTGTAACAAGACCATCATACGGAAAGACATCTACACAAGTTCCAAGAACAACACTTGAATCTAAAAGATTCGAATCTCTCAGTGTTCGAATATCGTAAACTCGCATATAACTATATGGATATCCCTTGGTTTCTCTAAAAGAAATCAGCTTATAGTATGGGTGGTTATCATTTTTTAGAACTGCATATAACTTTTCAAATTCATCTCTAGCTAAAGAAATGTCTGTATCATCATCCCAAGGAATAAAACCTTTATGACGAACTGCACCTAATAAAGTGCCAAAATCGATAAAATATTTGATATCATGTTTTTCACAAACTTGGTGTAAGTATTCTAGAATTCCAAGCTCAATTTGCTTGATTTCTTCAAGGCTTAAGATTTTTTCAGACATTATTTATCGCTCCTAATCTCTACTTCTTTGTTTAAATAATAATCTATTGGTTTTCAGTAATCTTCCACAATTTGAAGTCATGATGCGAAACTTGTTGCTCAACTGGTGGTAACTGCATATAATTTCCATAATCTGAAGTTAAAACTTCATGATAATGTTTTGGAATCATAAATTTCTTACCTTCAAAGCTACCAGCTTCAACTTGTTCTAACCACTCACGTTTCCAAACGGGCTTATTCATATCTTTATAGACAACATAGTCCACCAATTCATAATCTTCTACTTTTCTAGATTTAGCCAATTCATCAATCTGGGAAACATACTTATTTGTGTTAGTGAAATAAAAGATAATAACAGAAATATAGCGGATAATTGAATTTACTACACTTTTAGTATTGGTAATTCCTTTAAAAGTGTAACAACTTAATTGACGCTTTTTAATAATCTTGGTCATCTTGTCCTTAAATGCCTGATCATCTTCATAACCATCTACGGGGAAAATATCAACATAAATCCCCATATCTGAATCAATTCGAACATCTTCTTCAACCAAATAGGTGTGATTGTCTTGAACTTTCATAAATGGATAGACATAATTGACATTATTTTTATAAGACATTAATTCATAGCGCTCGTCTGGATGTGCAATCATATAATCTTGCAGCTTTTCATAATCATCACGAAGCATACAAATATCCATGTCATCGTCCCAAGGAATAAAGCCTTTATGACGAACTGCACCAATTAAACTACCATAGGACAAGAAGTATTTGACACCAATTTTATGACACACTTCATGGATATACTCCATGATTCCTAACTCCATTTGTTGAATTTCAGAAATATCAGTTACTTCTTTGTAACGAATATTTTTTTCTTTTTCACAGATCATTAGACCATATCCCACAACTAACCAAAAAATGATGTTGATGAAGTTGGTTGAATACATAATTTGGCTCTCAAACAACTGACCAAATAAAATTCCAAAGAATAGAGTCATAATCAGTTTTTCAGTATTTTTCTTGGATTTAATCAAGTAAGAAACAAAGCGGAAACCTACATAAACAATGATAAGTATGAAAGAAAAGAGGCCCAAGAATCCGGAACTCACAAAAATGGTAACAAAGATATTGTGGAAATTACCTCCAATAAGTGAGTTTTTAATTTCAAATTTACTAAAATATTTTGTGTAATAATCTGATACGTTTCGAACACCATAACCAAATAGAGGTTTTGCACGTCCCATTTTGATTGCATTTTTCCAAATATATGTACGTCCACTTGGAGTTGTTTCAATCAAGTGAAGCTCCCCATTTTTCTTAGCAACATCCGAATCAGTTTCAGAATAAGATTCACCTTTATTTAAGTCAATTACAGTTGCCTTGGCCGCTGAAATATATACCGATGTTAAATAACTAATACCAATATTGCTACCTATTAATAAGATACTAGCTACTAGAAAAGTTAGCCATTTTTTGGCAAATTTTCCCCTAGCGACAAAAACACAATAGAATACTAGCATTAGAAGAACTGATAAAAGTGCGCCCCTACTCTGCATAGTTGCAAAATAAACTAACTGAATGATATTATTAATTTTAAAATAAACAGAGTATTTGCTTCCCTTATGTATTAAATACATAGCAAAAACTATACTAATGTATGAGAAAATCGCACTGGCGTTAGGGTTAACAAGTCCCCATAATCGGCCATTCATTACTCCGTAATAATAAGAGTTCTCTCCAATCTGAAATAGAATTAAAACTCTTGAAAGTAATAAAGCAAAAGCAAATATAGCCGAAGCAAATGAGACAATCTGTATGGTTCCTGCAATCATACCTAACAACTTCCTTAGCTGATTAGGTTTTACCATGGTAAATAATAAAACATAAGCCAGCATAAAGAAAATTTCAACCATATTTCCGAGCAGGTGTCCAGATCTATTAATGAGCGCTGATAAAAAGTGACTGCCCACTAAAAGACCAAATAGGGTAAGAAACTTCTTATCTATCTCTATTCGTTTCCAATTAAAAAATAAAGTTAAACAAATTGACAGAACAACAACTGCTGAAAGTCCCTTATAAATCGGATTGGTTACTTTATAAATTAGCGAACTCATACTTAAAATCGAAATGAAAATAAAAAGATAAGAAATCCACAGTTTTGATTTTTCAAAGCATTCATTCGTTTTTGAAAAATTCATCTTCAACTCCTTTAATAACATTATTTATTCAAGCCTACAATTTGTCTATAAATCCATGGAGAAATTCTTAGTGACAAAATGGCTATTTTCCGAAAACTAGTAAAATAAGGATCTCTCAATATTTGTGAGGTATGACTAAATATCCACTTTCTCAATTGAGTTTTCTCTTTTTTATATTCTGTCGAATCTGTGAAGATTATTTTATCGTAGACTGTAATATAAGACCAAGATTCTCTATTTACTAATTCGGGTTTTAATTGAGGGAAACATTGATAAACTTTAGGAATAATGATTTTATATACTTCTATAGTATCAAAAACATGATTATTCACAGATGTAGTTGCACTTCCCTCTCTATGATCATAATAGTATATTGGTTTATCTATAAAAACACTATTACATTTTGTTTCAAGCAAAACTTCTGTTAAGAATAGAGCATCTTCTGCTAAATGATAATCTGTACTAAATTTAAAATCTTCAATTAATTCCTTTTTAAATAATTTTGCAACAGGGAAAAAAGAAGTTCGAGCAGTCATCAATAGTTCTTTCATGGTTTGCTCAGCAGACCATACTGACTCTTGACCTGAAAAATCAGGCAAATCTGTCACTTGTCCATTTTTTACATGATGCAAACGAGCAACTGAGAAACCAACAGAAATATCTGTTCTTACTGCGCTTATCAAAGTTTCCAAATAATCTGGCGTAATAAAATCATCACTATCAACAAAAGTTATCCATTCTCCGGTTGAGTTTTGAATACCTACATTTCTAGCATTGGAGACTCCAGCATTCTCAAGATGAAAAACCTTGATATTCTCATTTTTAGAAGCCAGCTGATCACACAAGTCACCACTCTGGTCTGTCGAACCATCATTAATAAGAAGCAATTCAAAATTGGTATAAGTCTGCTTTAAAATCGACTCAACACATCGTTCAAGATAATTTTCTACGTTGTATACAGGAACAATGATACTAATTTTTTCTTGCATTGTATTCTCCCTTATATTCTGTATAGCTCTTATCCATATCTGCTATTACGGCATCGTGGTGAGGTACTTGCTTGTCTGCAGGCGGTGGTGTCATATAGTCACCAAAAGCTGTGCTAAGATAAGCGTCATAACCAACCGGAATAGGCATTTCTGTTCCTTCGAAAGGTAGGAAGATGTTGTCTTCAAAGGCCTGAATTGGATACTTTTTCTTCATGTATCCTGGCCCTGAACATAATTCTGTAATGCCATCACTTTCGGCTGGTCCATACTTGGTCATTTCTTTCTCAGCCTTTTTCCAGATACGATAGCGAAGCGATTTAGGAGTCAACCCTAGTAAAATGGTACTACCCCACTTCATGATAGCTCCATGTTTTTCTGGAATGGTTTGTGCACAAAATAGAGAATAAATCAAAGCCCAGCGGACCTGTTTCTTACGCTCTGCTGGATTTTTAGGGTAATAGTCCAAGGGAAGAACATCCAAAGCCAAGCCGTGGGGAAGATCCAAATCTTGTTGATAAGGCTTGATACAAGTCGTCTCCTTATCACGAATGGTGATAAAGAGGTTACGGTCTACATAGTCTTTAGAACTCTTTGATAAGAAGTAACGCTCATCCGCATATTGAGGCCATAATTCTGCTAGTTTTTCATAGTCCTTTCGTGGCATAAAGAAGTCCAAATCATCATCCCAAGGGATGAAACCTTTATTTCGTAAAACTCCAATTGCTCCTCCGCCACACAAATAACAGAGCAAGCCATGCTCTTTACAAAAGGCGACAAAATATTCAGCCATCTCTAAGCTACGGGCTTGAATTGCCTTTAAATCACTCATCTCATTCTCATCCTCTTCTATAGAATTACATCATTTCATTATACCATAAAAATGGTCAAAAAATCCATCTAACCATGTGAAAAATCAAAGCCTGAGACACCCATTTAGTTAGATGTCTCAAGCTTTGATTTTAATTAATTTTTTTATCTGAATCCCATTTGGGCTAGCTTATTCTGGTAGGCTTTTTGATCCACTCGAAGTGCTAGACCTCCATAGACATCATAGTCATCTACCCAGTCTCCAAGTTCCGGTACTGTTAGTCTTTCAATACCGTTCTGACCTCCTTCGAGGACGGATAAACCGTTGGTTAATAAGAAAGTATAAGGAAGGTTTGTCGATGTCATGGCGAATACTTTACCAAGTGCTTCTGAACCTGTGAAAAGTTTTGTAGGATCTTTAATTTGCTGTAAAACAGCAGTCATGACTTGTTGCTGTCTACGAGTACGGCCATAGTCCCCTTCATCATCATCGCGGAAACGTGCATAGTTGAGAAGAGTAGAACCATTCATTTGTTGTGTTCCGACTTTAATAGTTTGTGTTGGTGACTCGGTTTCTGTCGCATGCAAGTCATCACCGACTGTAGCTTCTGTAACTGGAACACCATTTAGAGTTGAAAATTGAGCATCAATAGTCACACCATCAGGGAAAAGGGTATCAATGGCAGTCGCAAAGGCTTGGAAATCTACAAGAGCATAGTATTTGATATCTAGGTCAAAATTATCTTTAAGGACCTTACGTACCATTTCAGCCCCTTGTTTTCCTTCTTGTTCCCCCAATTCGTAGGCTAAGTTCAACTTGTGGTCAGTTTGTTTTTGTCCGTTAATAACTTGGCTATAACCATCAATATAAACTAGGTTATCTCGCATAAAACTTACAAGCTTAAGTTTTTTATCTTTACCACTTACATTCAGAACCATAATAGAATCTGTCCGTGTTTCTGCACTATTCTGTCCAATACGGCCGTCTGTCCCTAAAATAAGAATATTGACACCATCTCTTGTATCCTGTCCATTGAAAACTTCAACTTGGGCAGCCTTGGCATCTTTCGACCCGCTTGAGCCATTCGGATTGGCTGACTGGAAACCTTTCAAGAACATGAAAATCATTCCTACTGCAGCACAAAGCAACAGCATTCCTAACCAAGCAAGAATACGTTTGATTCGAAAAGCTCTTTTTTTCTTGGGTTTCTTTTGCTTTGGAAGCTTAGCTTTTGGTTGAGATTGACTAGTACGTCGGCTTGAACGAGTACGATTTGTATAACTTGGTAGACCGGTGTTAGATTCAGAAAAGCCTTGATATTCTGATTTATCTATCTCGTCCTTTACATCCGGACGTACGTCTTGTTGACCATCTAACTTCGCTTGCAAAAAAGCAAACTCTCTTCTTTCCCTTTCATTTAGATAATGAATATTTTTCAAGAGATAGTCATAACGTAATTTTTCATGGTGTGTCAGAGGATTCTCTCTAGTCATTCCTTCTCCTTCCCTTTATCCTGTATGGTATAGATAGGGTAAGCTCCTAGTACTTTATAGTGGATCCCAATCGTTTCTAATTCTTTTTGAGCAAAATGGACCAATTCTTTATCAGCATAGTCCACATCAATGATAAAAAAGTACTCACCTAGTGCTGTTTTTAAGGGGCGACTCTCAATCTTAGTTAGGTCAATCCCGCGCCAAGCAAAGGTAGAAAGTGCCTTATATAAAGCTCCTGGAAGATTATCTGGCAAGGTCAATGCTAGACTCATTTTCTTAGCATTTGCATTCAAGGGCATTTGCGGTGCCTTGGGACCTAACACCCAAAAGCGAGTGAAATTGGCTTCCATTTCTTGAATGTCTTGAGCAATTAATTCCAAACCATATTCTCCAGCCGAACTTTTGGGGGCAATGGCAGCAAAAGGCTGATCTGGATGCTCGGAAACATAGCGCGCAGCGTATGCTGTACTAGCAGTGACTTCTAGTTGAGCATCTGGATAATGCTCATCAATAAATTTTTTTCCTTGAGCTAAGGCCTGCGGATGAGAAAAGATTTTCTCAATTTTAACTTGCCCTGGCACCGCCATCAACTGTTGATGAATTGGCTGCACAATCTCCGCCACAGCTTGAATATGAGCTTGATGAAAAAGATAGTCCAAGGTTTCATGAACACTACCTTCAATGGAATTTTCAACTGGCACTACTGAATAGTCTACTAAGCCCTGTTCGTAAGCTTTGATAACGTCCGTAATATTTGAAAAAGGCTCTAGTTCCTCATGAGGAAAAGCCGTCTGCACCACATGGTGCGAAAAAGATCCTTTAGGACCTAGATAGGCAATTTTCATCTCAGTTCCTCTATAATTTCATCTGGGTTTAAATTTGATACATCTACAATCTGACTAGCCACTTCCTCATACCAAACCTGTCTTTCTTTAAAAATCGCAGCTAAACCTTCCTTGCTATTCTTTAAAAATAGTGGACGTTGATTGTCCTTATCAGCTGAAATTCGCTGGTAAAGTGTCTCAAAATCTGCTTTAAGGTAAATGTTGTCTGGATTTTGCTTTAGCAAGGCACGATTACGTGGAGAAATGACTATTCCTCCGCCTGTGGAAATAACTTTATCTGTCTTCAGCAAATCAGCTAGGACCTCTTCTTCTAGCTGACGGAAGGCTGCTTCTCCTTTTTCTTCAAAGAAACGAGCAATCGGCATCCCCAGTCGGCCTTCCAGCAAGGCATCCATGTCTACAAAGTCAGGATCTAGCTTTCTAGCAATAGTAGTTTTTCCTGAACCCATAAAACCTAGTAAAACCTTAGCCATGAATCAAAGTCTCCAAATCATCAAAGAAGCTAGGATAGCTAGTATTAATAGCTTCGGCTCGATCCAATTCAACTTCTCCATCTGCAACTAAGAGAGCTGCAATGGCTGTCATCATACCGATACGGTGGTCTCCAAAGGTGTTGACTTTGGCTCCATGGAGGGCAGATTTCCCTTTGATTATCATTCCGTCTGCTATAGGAGTAATAGTTGCTCCCATGCTATTTAAAGCATCTGCGACAACTTGAATACGATCCGTTTCTTTGACCTTGAGTTCTTCTGCATCTTTGATAACTGTTTGACCTTGAGCTTGGGTAGCAAGGAGCGCGATAATCGGCAATTCATCAATTAAACGTGGAATTAAGGCCCCGCCAATCTCTGTTCCCTTCAAATCTGAAGTTTCAACAGTCAAGGTTGCAGATTTGGCAATTGGATCCATATCAGTAATCTCTAATTTCCCGCCCATAGCTCGGATAACATCGATAATACCTGTACGTGTTTCATTAATACCGACATTCTTAAGTACCACTCGAGAATTTGGCACAATCAAACCTGCTACTAACCAAAAGGCTGCACTAGAAATATCTCCTGGTACGACAACCGTTTGTCCACTAAGTTTCTGTGGCCCTTGAACAGTGATTTTCTTACCATCGACACTCAAATCACCTCCGAATTGTTGGAGCATATCTTCTGTGTGATTACGAGTGCACTCCTTCTCGATAATGACTGACTGTCCTTGAGCCTGCAAAGCCGCAAAAATCAAGGCTGACTTGACTTGGGCAGAAGCGATTGGCAATTCGTATCGAATAGGTCTTAAGTTTTTCGTTCCCTTTAAGTGTAACGGTGGCAAGTCTCGCTCTGTCTGACCTGAAATGGTAACTCCCATTTTTTTCAAGGGAAGAGTTACACGATCCATTGGGCGTTTAGAAAGACTGTCATCCCCAAACATCTCTACTTCAAAGTCTGCACCAGCAAGGACACCTGAAATTAAACGAATAGAGGTCCCAGAATTTCCCATATCTAGAGCATTCTGAGGAGCTTTCAAACCATCCATGCCAACACCTTGAATGGTAATGACACCGTCCTTGTCCTCAATCTCAACGCCGAGATCGCGAAAAACTTGCATAGTTGATAAGACATCTTCTCCACGTAGGATATCATAAACCTTAGTCTTACCCTCAGCTAAGCTTCCAAAAATGATAGAGCGATGACTAATGGACTTATCCCCAGGTACGCGAATACTACCATTCAAATGGTTAACGTTTGTTTTTAACTTCATACTAGCCCTCATACTGACAATACTTTTTCTTATTTTATCATAAAAAGTCAGAAATTTCTTAAAAATTCCTGACTTTATGAGGTAAATTCTTATTGTAAAAGTTCTGAAATTGGTTCAAAAACAATTTTTTCAATATCAGAAAGGTAGATAGAAAGTTGTTGCTGTTTGGCAAAGAATTCTGACAAGAGAGAGTTCCCTTGAATCTGCTTGCCAAAACTTTCCATTTTTTCTTGGAAAGAAGCATCTGGAATTTGACCAGTTTGTGCCATGATTTGGATTTCATGTTGAAAAGCAATATAATCTGCAAAAATTTTGCTTGCTTCTGCATCCGCTTGGATGGCATCTCTAGCTTCCTTAACTGCCTTGTATTCAGGCAATTCGCGTAGTCCACGACTTAGTGCATTTGCACTATCATAAATATTTGACATAATTGTTCTCCTTATTTAATAACGACTGTGTAGTCTGTATTTTCTGTAATGACTTGCTCAGCACGTTTTAAATCCTGAGCATTCTTAAAGGAAATTTGCAGAATCCCGTGAACATCCTCACGGTTTTCCTCATTGATATGGATATTGACCAAAGAAGTTCCACGTAGCAATTCCAAGATGCGTAAAATCACATCTTCCTCATCGGGAACATCTACATAAAGGTCAAATGAGCTATCTACTCCTCCGCGTTTATGGATTTCCATAGCCTGACGTTGCTCACGCGCTTGATTGAAAAAGCTCCATATTTGGTTTTCATCACCCTTACTGATAGCTTGTCCAATCTCGTCCAAACGGCCCTTGAAATCCTCGATGCGTTCAATAATGGTATCCCGATTGGATAAGAGGATAGAAGTCCACATACCTGGATCACTTTCAGCAATCCGAGTCATATCACGAAAACCACCTGCCGCAAAGCGTCGCGCCATTTCATGCTCTTCAGCATAACTTGCAGTTTGTTCCATCAGCCCTGATGCTAAGATATGCGGAAAATGGCTAATCTGAGAAGTCACTCGGTCATGCTCTTCAGCATCGATTTCAATGAAACGAGCATGAAGACCTGACAGCAAGTCTCTCATTTCTTCGAGCGTATCCGGAGTTGTCAGACTAGATGGCGTGAAGATATAATAGGCATTTTCAAAGAGGTTAACATCGGCAGAGGCAGCTCCTGTCTTGTGACTTCCTGCCATAGGATGGGCCCCCACAAAGCGAACAGACTTATCAGCAAAATACTTCTCTGCTGTAGTTACAATAGCTGACTTGGTCGATCCAGCATCAGAAATAATGACACCTTCTTTCAAGTCCAAGTTGGCCAATTCCTTAATAAAGGCAATAGTTTGCTTGATTGGCAGGGTAAGAATGATGACGTCTGCAAGTGGGGCAAAACTGGCAAAGTCATCCGTCGCTCGGTCAATCATTCCTCTCTCCAAGGCAATATCTCTAGACGCTTGACTACGATTGTATCCTAAAATTTCATAATCAGGATGATCCCGCTTGATTCCGAGTGCCATGGAAGCACCAATCAAACCTAGTCCTGCGATATAGATGGTTTTTGCCATAAGAACTCCTTAATAATTCTTTGTATACTCCCGATGTTTCGCAACAGCTTCTTTTAATTCTTCCAGATTATCAGATGAAAATTTCTCTAAGATTTCTTGAGCCAACACTGTTGCTACGACTGCTTCCATAACAACACCTGCTGCTGGAAGAGCGGTTGGATCACTTCTCTCCACCGTTGCCTTATAAGGCTCATGAGTTTCAATATCGACACTCATCAACGGCTTGTAGAGAGTCGGAATTGGCTTCATAACTCCACGAACGATAATCGGTTGGCCGTTGGTCATACCACCTTCGAAACCTCCAAGGTTATTAGTCCGACGAGTATAGCCATCTTCTGATGACCAGAGGATTTCATCCATGACTTGGCTACCCTTAAGATGGCCTGCTTTAAAACCAAGACCAAACTCCACACCCTTAAAGGCATTGATAGAAACAACAGCTTGAGCTAGCCTTGCATCTAGTTTACGATCCCATTGGACATAAGAACCAAGACCAACCGGAACACCTCCGACAACTGTTTCTACAACACCTCCGATGGTATCCCCATCTCGCTTAATCTGGTCAATATAGTCCTTAATCTCCTGCTCACGTTCTTGGTTGACGATAGAAACTTCAGACTGGGCAGCCAGTTTCTTAATCTCTGAGACTGTTAAGTTTTCCGGAACATTGATTTCCTTACCACCGAAGATAACAACATGGTTAGCAATTTCGATATCAAGCTCAGCTAAAAGCCGCTTGGCTACTGCTCCAACTGCAACCCGCATAGTTGTTTCACGGGCAGATGAACGTTCCAAAGAATTTCGCAAATCATCAAAGCGGTATTTGATACCCCCAACCAAGTCTGCGTGACCTGGGCGAGGATGAGTGATTTTTCGTTTACTTTTGAGTTTGTCTTCAATATCCTCGGCAGACATGATATCTAGCCATTTTTGATGATCCTTGTTAATGACATCCATGGTAATAGGAGCACCTGTCGTCTTCCCGTGGCGAACACCAGAAGTAAAGACAACTTGGTCACTTTCAATCTTCATTCGACCACCACGTCCATATCCACCTTGGCGACGTTTGAGATCCTCATTGATATCTTCTGCAGTCAAAGGCAGTCCTGCTGGAATTCCTTCAATAATTGCTGTCAGACGAGGACCATGTGATTCTCCTGCTGTTAAATATCTCATACATTCTCCTTATTTTACTAAGTATTCTTTCATTTCTTCGAGAGAAACTGGGTGAATCATCGCTGAACCAAGCTCAGGTACCAAAACTAACTTCATGGTATTCCCACGCGCTTTTTTATCATGAGTCAAAGCTTGATAGAGCTTTTCAACATCCCAGTTTTCATAATCAACAGGAAGGCCAAATTTCTGACACATTTCTCGGATGGACTGAGTGATTCCCATTGGCATGAGGCCTTTTTCTTCGGCTACCTTAGAGACCTGAACCATTCCCATAGCTACTGCCTCACCGTGCATGACTTTTCCGTAACCAGCAGTTGCTTCAATGGCATGGCCAATTGTATGACCAAAGTTAAGATACAGACGAATGCCATTATCCAACTCATCCTCAACTACCATCTTGCGCTTGACCTGGCAAGAATGCTCAATCAAACTCTCGGAATGTTCCAATATGCTTTCCACAGAACCGTCCATATCAGATAATAGGTCCCAAAGCTCTGGATCTTCGATAAGACCATACTTGATGACTTCACCCATTCCTTCAATCAACTCTCTCTTACCCAAGGTCTCAAGAACAGTTGGGTCAATCAAAACACCATCCGGCTGAGCAAAAGTTCCTACCATATTCTTAGCAAAAGGAGTATTCACTCCAGTTTTTCCACCGATTGAAGAATCCACCTGGGCTGTCAAACTAGTTGGAATTTGAACAAAATGAACTCCTCGCATGTAGGTTGAAGCCACAAAACCAGCCAAATCGCCAACTACACCACCGCCGAGGGCTACGATTCCATCACTACGAGTCATATCCTGTTTGACTAAAAATTCATAGACTTTTTGAACTGTAGTCAGATTTTTTCGTTCTTCGCCCTCTAAAAAGTCAAAAACTGCCACTTGAAAGCCAGCATCCTCCAAACTCAATTTAACCTTTTCTGCATAGAGTGAAGCCACACGGTTATCCGTTATGATAACAATCTTTTGTGGTTGCCAAAGTTCACGCAACCATTTTCCTGCTTGAGACAAGCATCCTTTTTCAATCTGAATATCGTAAGGATGATGTGGAAGGTCTATTCTAATTTTCATAGCAGGTCTCCTTTTTCTTTATTGGTACTTTTGTTTTAATAATTCCCAGATTTGATCTGTTGGCATTTCCTTGCCTGTCCATAACTCAAAAGCTTCAGCAGCTTGGTAAAGCAACATGCCCAGGCCATTAACAGCATGATTTCCCTGGTTTCTTGCCCATTTTAAAAACGGTGTTTCAAAGGGTTGATAAATCACATCTGCTACCAAGAGCTTCTCTGGTAAAACGATGCTGGTCGGGATCGGCTGAGAGAATCCATCCATGCCCACACTAGTAGCATTAACCAAGAGGTCGGCTTGAGTGATGCTGTCTTGAAGCTCTTGAACATCCTCTAATGCCAATAAATCTACTCTAAATCCAGTCGTATTCTGTATTTTTTCTAAGTAAGGTCTTGTTTTTTCCATGGATGAAGAACGAACAAAGACAGAAATCTGACTCACTCCATCCAAGATTGCCTGTGCCAAAATTGCCTTGGCTGCACCGCCTGCTCCTAACAAAACCAGTCTTTTCCTTGATATTTTAAAAGAAGGCAAGCTCTTAAAGAATCCCTTGCCATCTGTGTTATATCCAATTAATGTTCCTTCTCGATTCACAACTGTATTAACTGCACCAATTAAACAAGCCTCTTCGCTCAACTGGTCCAGATAAGGAATCACTTGTTCCTTGTAAGGCATGGAAAGATTGATTCCATACATCTGGTAGCGACGAATATTAGCAACTGTTTCTGCTAGTTCAGTCGCATCTACTTCCCAAGCAAGATAAACACCATTGGTATTGGTTGCTTCAAAAGCGCTATTGTGAATAAAGGGAGAAATGGAGTGTTTGATAGGATTTGCGACTACAGCTGCTAAACGTGTGTAGCCATCAATCTTCATTTAGAAGCTCCCTAATTTTTTTCATGCTAGATAGTGAAATTTGTCCTGGAGCACTAGCTTCATCTAGACTTGCAAAAGACCAACTAGAACCAGTCACATCTGAAGTAATACGAGAGACCTTGCCCACTTTTCCCATAGAAATCGTTACATATTCTTGTTCAGGATTCAGTGTTTTAAAGCCACGTGTAAAGTTCATCAGATCCAACACATCTTGTTCTGTATTAGCCATAACAGCTATTTTCACAACTTTAGGATTTAAACTTGTTAACTCAGACAATATTTCCATTAGATTTTCAGGTGTCTCTTGGAAGTTATGGTAGCTCAAGACGAGATTTGGAAAGTCCAACATCTGATCAAAAACATCCTTGTAGCTAAAATACTCAAAATCAATATAATCTGGTTGATAAAGCTGTGCCACTTCCTTGATCATTTGAACATACTCTTCTGAAGAGAGCTCAATTTGACCACCCTCGGCACGAGTACGTAAAGTGAAAACAAGCTCACGACCTGCAAATTTTTCAAAAATAGCTGGCGCTACCTGCAAGATAGCTTCCTTGGGTAAGAAGTCTGCTCTCCACTCAATGATATCTGCATCATGATACCGCATAACATCAATAGCCTGAGCCTCTTCTATACTTCTTGGCATGACAGAAACAATTAATTTCATTTACTAACCTTCATGGTAATCACTTTGAGGTAATTACTACTTTCATCTTTTTCATTGTAGACAAAGTCTGCTGGAAGTCCATATTTATGAAGGACCTGATACTTTCTACCTGCAAATCCTTTATCGATTTGTTCTGTGAATTTTTGACGGGAAACATTAGCCGCATTGGTACTAGCAATAATGATTCCACCTGGGTTTAAAATCTCTAGACTTTGGGAAATCAACTTATGATAATCCTTAGCTACAGAGAATGTTTGTTTTTTATTTCGGGCAAAGCTAGGCGGATCCAGAACAATCACGTCATAGCTTAAACCTTTTCTTTTAGCATATTTAAAGTATTCAAAGACATCCATGACAAGCAGTCGATGATTGTCTAGACTCAAACCATTGGCATGAAAATGAGCTTCTGATAGTTCTCTTGAACGCTTGGCCAAATCCACAGAAGTCGTTTCACTAGCTCCCCCCATAGCTGCAGCAACTGAGAAAGCTGCTGTGTAGGAAAACATATTGAGTAAGGATTTCCCCATTGCTAAACCATCAACTAAGCTCCCACGAACTTCATGCTGATCCAAGAAAATCCCTGTCATAAGACCATCATTCATAAATACTTGGTACAAGACTCCATTCTCAAGAACAGTGAAATATTCAGCTGCTTCTTGACCATAGATATGAGCAGACTCATAGTCTAGACCTTTAAAGCGAATCTTTTCATAGGCACCTAAGACTTCCGGGAATACCTGAGAGAAGGCTGCAATAATCTCTTGGCGAATTCCATAGATATAGGAGTTATACCAGGAAAAGACAACATAATCTCCATAGAGATCCAGCGTCATTCCACCAAATCCATCGCCTTCTTGATTAAACAAACGAAAGGCAGTTGTCAACTCATCTTGATAGTAGGAAGAACGTTTTTGTTTTGCTTTTTCAAACAAGCTTTCAAAGAAGGTTTGTTTAAAAGAAATGTTCTGGTTGGTTACAAACCAACCAATTCCCTTATTTTGACGAGATAAATAAGCCTTCCCTAAAAATTCTTTGCTTTGGCTGAAAAGTTCAACTTCCTGATCAGTTTCAGATAAGTCTGGAAAATCAACTTCTTCCAAAAGAACCTGACCTTTGCGGAGCTTTTTTTCGACACGCCGACTGACGAATACTTTATTCATAGATACAATTATATCAAATTTGTTGAAAATTCACAAAATAGAAAGTGATTTCTACATTGATGTCATAGGAACTATCCAGGCTTTTCGTTTCTGCTTGATTGATTACTATATGAGAATGGTCATTTGTGTTGAGAAATTTCATTCTATTACCGTAAAAATAGACATTCACATACTGAGGTCTATTTTTGTAGCGCAAACTTTTGCTCATTTGCTTGCTTTGTGGTAAAATGATTCTCAAATTGTTAAGTATGAGGACTATCTATGAAAAATCAAACCCTAATGCAATATTTTGAGTGGTACCTTCCCCACGATGGACAACACTGGACGCGACTTACCGATGATGCTGAGCGCCTTGCAAATCTAGGAATTAGCCACGTCTGGATGCCACCTGCCTTTAAAGCTACCAACGAAAAAGATGTCGGTTATGGTGTCTATGACCTTTTTGACCTCGGTGAATTTGATCAAAAAGGAACTGTGCGTACCAAGTACGGTTTCAGAGAAGACTATCTTCAAGCCATTCAAACACTTAAATCACATGGGATTCAACCTATGGCTGACGTCGTCTTAAACCACAAGGCAGCTGCAGACCGTTTAGAATCCTTCCAGGTTATTGAAGTCGACCCAGAAGATCGCACAATTGAACTTGGAGAACCTTTTACCATCAATGGTTGGACAAACTTTACTTTTGATGGAAGACAAAACACCTACAATGACTTCCACTGGCACTGGTACCATTTCACTGGAACTGACTACGATGCTAAAAGACGGAAGTCTGGTATCTACCTTATCCAGGGAGATAATAAGGGGTGGGCCCACGAAGAATTAGTCGATAACGAAAATGGTAACTATGACTACCTCATGTATGCGGACTTAGATTTTAAACATCCTGAAGTGATACAAAATATCTACGATTGGGCTGATTGGTTCATGGAAACGACTGGCGTAGCTGGTTTTCGCTTAGATGCTGTCAAGCATATCGATTCCTTCTTTATGCGTAATTTCATTCGTGACATCAAAGAGAAATATGGACAAGACTTCTATGTCTTTGGAGAATTCTGGAATCCAGATAAGGATGCCAACCTTGACTATCTCGAAAAGATTGAAGAGCGCTTTGACCTTGTCGATGTCCGACTCCATATGAATCTCTTTGAAGCAAGCCAAGCTGGTGCAGACTACGATTTGCGTACCATCTTTAATGATAGTCTGGTTCAAATCAAACCAGATAAGGCTGTAACCTTTGTCGAAAACCATGATACTCAACGAGGACAAGCTTTAGAATCTACTGTAGAAGAATGGTTTAAACCAGCAGCCTATGCTCTTATTCTTTTACGCGAGCAGGGTCTCCCTTGTGTCTTTTACGGAGACTACTATGGTATCTCTGGTCAATATGCTCAGCAAGATTTTAAAGAAGTTCTTGACTGTCTGCTAGCTATCCGAAAAGATTTGGCTTATGGAGAACAGACGGACTACTTTGATGACCCTAATTGTATCGGTTGGGTTCGTTCTGGAGCTGACAACCAATCGCCTCTTGCCATTCTTATCTCAAACGCTCAAGAGAATTACAAAACCATGTTTGTAGGTCCAGAATGGGCTGATCATACTTTTGTTGATTTGCTTGGCAACCATTCAGACCAAGTGACTATTAATGCTGAAGGATATGGTGAGTTCCCAGTTGCTGAACGTTCTGTAAGTGTTTGGGGACTTACTTATTAAGAACACAAAAAAACTTGCCATAGGCAAGTTTTTTTTATTACTAAATATTAGTCTTTCCATAGATCCATGGCATTTTTAAAATCAGATGAAACCTGAACATTTTGAGGGTTTGTTGCCTCTCTCTCTTGACGTTTCGCTTCTACCTGGGCTACACTCCTAATCCCTTCATGACGCCAGTTTCGTAGGATAGCTTGGATATATTTCCAATTTGGTTTTCCATTTAGAACAGCTTCTCGTAAGGCTTCTTTTATCAAATCCGCACTAGTTCCGTCTTCTTTCAAACTCTTTTCCAAGTCTTCAATTTCAAATGGGCTCAATAGACGACCTAGCTCCTGTTGGAAAGTATCTACCAAGCTCTTTAAATCATTTGGAGCAGATTGCACCTGGTTTGGAGCTTGTTTTTCAAACAGTTGATCTAAGCGCTCCAAGGCAAGAGTTGCATCGAAGATTACTTCTATTTCGCCATTCAGTTCAATGGTTCGGTATTGAAGCAACCCTTTCTCAGTCAATCGTGAAATAGCTTGATTGACTTCAGTGACATTTTTGCCGATTTTTTCAGCAATCTGACTTGGAGACAATTCACCTAAAGCCGTTGTATTCTGTAGGTAAAAGAACTGCCAAACCAAGAAATCATCGCTTGACGAGAACAGTTGATTGTAATGTAAGAGCAGGTCACTCGGTAACACTAAGTTTCCTGATTTGAAAGCATCTAAATATGTCATAATTCCTCTTATAAATATCCAAAATGAGACACATCATCTTCCGCACTCTTCCACTCAAACGGTGTTTCTTGGTAAACTGCATAATTTACCCAGTTACTGAAAAAGAGAGCTGCAGATGAACTCCACCTCATACATGGGAGTTCATGAATGTCATCATTTTTGAAATAATTTTCTGGTATATGTGGATCTAAACCAGCATCTAGATCTCTGAAATATTCCTTTGCAAGCGTATCGCGATCATACTCTAAATGCCCAAAGCTATATACTTCTCTCAAATCTCGACTCGCAAGGATAGAGATTCCCACCTCTTTTCCTGATGCTAAAATCTCTAGATTTGTTTTATTCAGGATATCTTCTTTGTGAACTTCTGTATGGCGAGAATGAGGGGATACATATAAATCATCAAAGCCTCTCAATAGGAGATGACCTTCTTTCAAAACATCTTGAGGATAAATCCCAGAAAGTTTCTGCTCCATCTGGTATTTATCTACACCATAGCGATAGTATAGACCTGCCTGTGCTCCCCAACAGATATGCAGGGTTGAAAAGACATGGGTCTTGGACCAATCGATAACTTGGGTAAACTCTTGCCAATAGTCAACCTCCTCAAATGGAAGGTGCTCAACTGGAGCTCCTGTAATAATCAAGCCATCAAAATACTCGTCTTTGACTTCCGAGAAGGTCTTATAAAAAGTCTCCATATGCTCTGAGCGAGTTGTTTTTGATTGGTGACTTTCCATATATAAGAAATCAATATCTAATTGCAGAGGAGTATTGGCCAAATGTCTTAAGAGTTGAGTTTCTGTTACAATCTTTTGCGGCATTAGATTTAAAATAAGAATTTTCAAGGGTCGGATATCCTGATGAGCCGCCCGTTGATCATCCATGACGAAAATATTTTCTGTTTGTAAAATCTCAACTGCTGGTAATTTTTTATCAATTCGAATCGGCATGGAAATCTCCTAACTGTATCATACTGGACTCAAGTAACCTGACTGTCATCAAATGGAAAAATCCAGCTGATGACACTTCTTCCCTTTATTATACTGTAAGAAGATATAGTTTTCAATTATAGTTTTTCTCTAACTAGATATAGCCTTTTTTTATATCATCATTAAGAGAAAACAGCCCTAGGGACTGTTTTTCATTAATAATGCATCAAAACTTTATAATCGTAATCTCCGATTGCCTCACGACCTTTTAGCTCGTCAAGCTCAATCAAGAAGGCACAACCAGCTACGACACCACCTAATTCCTCAATCATTTCGATTGTCGCTTTAACAGTACCACCTGTTGCCAAGAGGTCATCTACAATAAGAACACGTTGACCTGGTTTGATAGCATCTGCGTGCATGGTCAAAGTATCAACACCATATTCTTTTTCGTAGTCGGCTGAAATCACTTCTCGTGGTAATTTCCCTGGTTTACGTACAGGTGCAAAACCAATTCCCAACTCAAAAGCAACTGGACATCCAACGATAAATCCACGCGCTTCTGGCCCTACGATCATATCAATCTTTTTGTCAGTAGCATATTGAACAATTTCACGAACAGCATAACTGTAGGCATTTCCATCTGCCATCAATGGGCTGATATCACGGAAAGTAATTCCTTCTTGTGGATAATTTTCAATACTTGCAATGTAATCTTTTAAGTTCATAGCGTTTCTTTCTTTTAAAGTTTTTACTCCTTATTATACCATAATTCCTAGAAAAGCAAAATAGAAAGAAGCCTTGGAATATCGTTCCAAAGCCCCTCAGCCCTTCATAAAATTCGGAGATTCTCTCGCTCAATGAAATCTTTACTTCTTTTTGCTTTTAGAAGTTTGATTCCGTTGACGATTCTGTTGGATGCGCCACTCTCGCTCAAAGTAAGACATGGTTTCAAATACTCTCTTTGGTAAGCCAACATCCAGCAAATAGATTGGGATTTTCAAAACGTTAGAATGTTTTGAACTTGTAAATCTACTTCGAAGACGATACCAGAAAAAGTTGGATTTTAAAAGTTCCTTGTCATAAAACTGAACCTCAATCATATAAAAATCCCTTGCATTTCTACTACCCTTAATTCTCGTGAGAGCAAACTTTTCTACCTGTCCCCAGGAATAAAACTGCCAGTCTTTCTTTGGATATGGTTTATAGGAAAATCCTTGAGCCGTACATTTCAAATACTCTTTATCAGAAAAAAGCCGTCGCAAATGTTGATACAAAATGAAGCCAACGATGATGATTAAGAAACCGATAAAGAGAATTAAAGCCACCAATCCCGCAGGTGCTTCTTCGGGATAGCTCAGCAAAAACGAAAAGATCCAAAGTAGAAGAGCCAATTCTAGTAGGTAAAGAATAAGGCTCAAGACGATTTTCTTACTACTCCATTTAATAATTGTTTCTTCCATTATACTAACTCACTTAAATATTCATAGCGTTCATATTTTTCCAGTAAGTCTTCATTTTTCTCGTCTAACTCTTTTTGAAGGGTAGCTAGTTTCCCAAAGTCAGAACCATTTGCTAGCATTTCTTCCTCTATAGAAGAGATGCGGTTTTCCAAGGCTTCGATGTCACCTTCAATACTTGCCCACTCCTGCTTTTCTTGGTAGGTCATCCGTTTTTTCTCTTCACGAACTTTGACGACTTTTTCCTTCTCAACTTTTTGACTTTGTGTTACTGCTTCTGCTTCAAAGGCCTTTTCATCTAGATAATCTGTATAATGGCCAAAGAAAGTACGGATGGTCCCGTCTTCAAAAGCAAGAATCTTAGTTGCTACCTTATCAAGGAAATAGCGGTCATGACTAACTGTCAAGACTGGTCCTGCAAAACCTTGCAAGAAATTTTCTAGAACCGTTAAGGTTGCAATGTCTAGGTCATTTGTCGGTTCATCTAAGAGAAGCACATTGGGTTTTTCAAGGAGTAATTTGAGGAGGTACAGACGCTTCTTCTCTCCACCTGACAGCTTCTCAATCAAGGTACCGTGTGTTGAACGAGGGAAAAGAAATTGTTCTAGTAATTCTGCAATGGATGTCGTAGTACCACCGCTAGTCTTAACCTCTTCTGCCACTTCCTGCAGGTAATTGATAACCCGCTTACTTTCATCTAAACCTTCGATTTGTTGAGAGAAATAAGCGATACGAACTGTTTCACCGATGATAACTTGTCCTTCAGTCGCTTCAAGTTTTCCTGCAATAAGGTTAAGAAGGGTTGACTTCCCAACACCATTGTCCCCGACGATTCCGATACGGTCTTTGGCTTGTACCAAAAGATTAAAATGTTTCAGAATCGGTTTATCGTCATAGGCAAAGGAAACATCCTTAAACTCGATAACTTTTTTACCGATACGGCTAGTTTCAAAATTCATGCTCAAGTCTGTCTCAAGGCTAGTATCTGAAACTTCCTTTTTCAAGTCATGGAATCGATTGATACGAGCTTGTTGCTTAGTTGCACGAGCTTGCGGTTGTCGTCTCATCCAGGCTAATTCTTGTTTGTAAAGTTGTTCCTTTTTGTGAAGAAGAGCTGCGTCACGCTCATCCTGTTCAGCCTTGAGACGGACATAATCTTGGTAATTCCCCTGATACTCTGTTAATCCACCTCTATCCAATTCAAAAATTCGAGTAGAAAGAGCATCCAGGAAATAACGATCGTGGGTGATGAAGAGGACGGTCTTCTTGGAATTCTTCAAGAAAAGTGTCAGCCATTCAATGGTCGCAATGTCCAGATGGTTGGTTGGCTCATCAAGAAGCAAGAGGTCATGATTTCCTAAAAGCACTTGCGCCAATTGAACCCGTCTACGAAGACCACCTGACAAAGACCCAACAGGAGTCGATAATTCTTGAATGCCTAGTTTACTGAGAACAGTCTTGACCTGACTTTCGATTTCCCATGCTTGGAGAGAATCCATCTCCGCCATGACCCGTTCTAGACGCGCCTGCTTGTCCTCACTGTAGTTGAGCATAAGCAGTTCATACTCCCGAATCAACTGGATTTCCTTGAGGTCACTGGATAAAACAGTATCCAAGACAGTCTTACTATCATCAAAATCGGGATTTTGAGTCAGGTAGCCAATCTTGTAATCACTCTTTGCTGAAAAAGGGCTAATATCGCCATCAAAACCTGAAACACCTGAAAGCACATCTAGAAGGGTCGTTTTCCCAGTTCCGTTGACCCCAATAAGACCGATACGATCCAAGTCATGGATAATAAAGGAAATATCCTTAAAAACAGTCTTATCACCAACGGATTTACTTAGTTTTTCAACGATAAAATCACTCATTTTCTCTCCCTTAAGTATGCATGAATGGCTTCCACTTCATTATCTAGATTACCATCCACAATAGCGTACTCAATTTCCTCTAAAACATCTCCTAATTCTGGACCTGGATGATAGCCATATTCCTTGATGAGAATGCCACCATTAATTTGCATCTCTTTCTTATCATGAATAGTCAAGCTCTCGTAGGTTTCTGTGATCGCTTGTGGATTGACTTCCTTCCCTTGAGCTCTGCGAAGATTTTCAGCTTGTAGAAGCAAGTCCAAATCAAAACGGTAACAATCACGGTTACCTAGTTCCCCTTCTTCTCGGAGAGCCAAAATAGACAGCAAATTCTGTACTTGCTTAGCAAATTGGCGTGAAGTCTTCCAATGTTTCAAAAATTGTTGAGCATCTTCCACTTCTAAAACCCATAAAAGTGCTGCCCAAGCTTGCTCAGAAGATTCAAAAGTAAAATCTTTTTCTAAATCAAACAAAGACTGGAGTTTCTCCTGACTGCCTACCATATCTGGAAGATAGTCATAAGCTTGACTCTCAATCATAGAAGATAAACCTACTCGCCAATAGGGAGCCAGTAAAAGCTTATCAAACTCAACAAAGATGCGCTCCACAGAAATTTTATCTAAGAGTGGCGTTAAGGCCTTCATCGCTTCAAACGTTTCTTGCTCGAGTTCAAAACCAAGACTAGCTTGGAAACGAAAGCCACGCATGATGCGTAGCGCGTCTTCATTGAAACGTTCACTAGCTACACCGACAGCTCGCAGGACTTGATTTTCTAAATCTCTGAGACCATCAAATAAATCAACGATTTTCCCTGTCTCATCCAAGGCAAAGGCATTGACTGTGAAATCTCGGCGTTTGAGATCTTCTTCGAGTGAACGAACAAAAGAAACAGAACTTGGTCTCCGATAGTCTACATAGACATCCTCTGTTCGAAAAGTGGTGACTTCGTACTCTTCATCTCCATCTAAAACCAAAACGGTCCCATGCTCAATGCCGATATCAGCTGTGCGTGGAAAAATCTGCTTGGTCTCTTCTGGATAAGATGAAGTCGCGATATCCACATCATGGATGGGGCGGTTAAGAAGGGCATCCCTAACAGAGCCACCCACAAAATAAGCCTCAAATCCTGCTTCTTTAATTTTTTCTAATACTGGTAAAGCCTTCTGAAATTCAGAAGGCATTTTTGTTAATTTCATAGTAAGTGTTCTAATCCATAGACAAGCTCATGACGCTTGACAACTTCTTTGATTCCCAAATTCACCCCTGTCATGAAGGAGCTACGATCATAGGAGTCATGACGCAGAGTCAATCCCTCTCCTTGATTTCCAAAAATGACCTCTTGATGAGCTACCAAACCAGGTAAACGGACCGAATGAATTCGCATACCATCAAAGTTAGCTCCTCGTGCTCCCGCAATGAGTTCTTCCTCATCGCTAGCACCTTGTTGAATAGACTCACGAACTTCAGCCATCAACTCAGCTGTTTTGATAGCTGTCCCGCTTGGAGCATCTTTTTTCTTATCATGGTGAAGTTCAATAATCTCCACATTTGGGAAGTATTTAGCTGCCTGTGCTGCAAATTGCATCAGTAAGACAGCACCCAAGGCAAAGTTAGGAGCAATCAATCCACCCAAGCCTTTGAAACGAGACAATTCTTTTAATTCTTCGATTTCTTGACTGGTGAAACCTGTCGTTCCTACTACTGGAGCAAAGCCATGTTCAAGAGCAAAGCGTGTATTCTCATAGGCGACAGCTGGTGTAGTAAAGTCCACCCAAACATGGGCATCAAAGCCGGCTAAGTCATTTTTATCATTGAATACTGGAATTCCTTGCCACTCAGATGCAGACTCAAAAGGATCCAAAACAGCTACTAGTTCAAGTTCAGGATCAGACAAAACCATCTGACAAGCAGCTTGCCCCATTCTTCCCTTAAATCCAGCAATAATCACTCGAATACTCATCTTTACTCCTATCTAAGATACAAATCCTGCAAGAACACAAAGTGAAAATAGGAGTTCTGATCAAGGAGTTTCTTCTCCTTGGAAGAACTATCTTTTTCACATAGGGTTCCAGGCGTGTTCAATTGCAAGATACAAAGGACGTTAGCTGCCCATGAAAAATAGGGAATGGCGCTGACTTTCCGCGAAAGGCAAGACAGGCATCTTTTTTCAAGAGGCAGATAGTCCGTGTTCAATTTTAAGATACAAAGCCTGTAAAAACAATCTAGACGATTGGTGTATAACCTAAAGCAATACTTCCTTCTCCCAGGTGAGTCCCGATGACACTACCGAAGGTTGCAATTGAAATGTCTGTAGCTACTCCGCCGTCTAATAAAAGCTGACGCAAGTCTGCTGCTTTTTGAGGAGCATTCCCATGAATTACAGTAATCTGATAATTTCCATTACTTGTTTCTTCTTTGACAATTTCAACCAAACGTTTTGTTGCTTTCTTCTCTGTACGAACCTTCTCATAAACTTCGATAACACCTTGGTCATTGAAATATAGAATTGGTTTAATGCTAAGAAGATTCCCCAAAATAGCTGCACCATTTGATAAACGACCACCTTTAACCAGATGATCAAGGTCATCTACCATGATAAAGGCAGAAGTATTTTCAATCTGTTCGGTTAACTTATCTAGTATAGACTGGAAATCATCTCCCTGCTCAGACCATTGAAACACACTTTCCACCATGAATCCTAGTGGTGCACTTGTAATACGAGTATCAGGAAAAGCAATGGATAGATCTTCAAACTCATCCGTCATATACTGGATATTCTGGTGAAATCCTGAGATTCCAGAAGAAAGGAAGAGACCCAAAACATGAGTATATCCTTTTTCTTTTAATGATGATAAAATTTCATCCAACTTTGCAATACTTGGTTGACTTGTTTTAGGTAGTTCAGATGAACGAGCCATTTTTTCATAAAATTCTTGAGCGGTTAGATTTACACCTTCAACATACTCCTGTCCGTCGATATTCACAGGAATGTCAAGCACAAATAAATCTTCTTTCCGCAAGGTTTCCGCTTGTAGAAAAGCAGATGAGTCTGTTATGACCGCTAATTTCATTTTTTTTAAAACTCCAAATTAATTCCTGGTAAGTCTAGTGCAATTTCCGTTACTTCATAAGTCAAACGGTTTAGCATATCCAAAGAAGGACGAGCAAGCGTCTCAACTTCTTCTTGACTAAAGTCACTTGGTTGATCTACGATACGACCTTCAACGTGGTTCACTTGAGAAATGGTACCGCTGATAACAAATTTATCAAAGACAATCATAAAGCTCAAAACAACTACGAGAGAAGTCACCTGATTTTCTTGGTCATGTTGAAGTAGTTGGAAGTTCACATCAACCTTTGTTTCAGGAATTCCGTTCTCATTTTCCCATTCAAAGTTACGAGCATCAAAGTGATACTGACTTACAAATTCTTGTTCACGTTTTAAATTCATCATATTCTCCATGGTTACAATTTACTTTGACATTGTAACATATTTTCTTATTTTCTGCTAACTTTCCTAAATTCCGATTTCTGCTTTCACAACTTCAGCAATGGTATCCACATAGTAATCTACTTCTTCAGTTGTTGGTGCTTCAGCCATGACACGCAAGAGTGGCTCAGTTCCACTTGGGCGAACGAGAATACGTCCGTTACCTGCCATCTCTTCTTCCATCTTATCGATAATAGCCTTGATAGCTGGTACTTCCATGGCTTTGTCTTTCATGGTGTTTTCCACACGGATATTAACCAATTTTTGTGGGTAAATTGTTACTTCTGAAGCCAATTGAGATAAGCTCTTACCTGTTTCTTGCATAATCTTAGTCAATTGAACTGCTGAAAGTTGACCATCACCAGTTGTATTGTAGTCCATCAAGATAACGTGACCTGACTGCTCTCCACCGAGATTGTAGCCTGATTTTCTCATTTCTTCAACTACATAGCGGTCTCCGACAGCAGTGACAGCTTTATTAATGCCTTCACGATCCAAGGCTTTGTGGAAACCAAGGTTGGACATAACTGTTGTTACAATTGTATTTTGTGCCAATTGATCTTTTTCAGAAAGGTATTTACCGATGATATACATAATCTTATCACCGTCGACAATCTCACCGTTTTCATCTACTGCAATCAAACGATCGCTGTCCCCATCAAAGGCTAAACCAATGGCAGATTGATTTTCTTTTACAAGTTCTTGCAAGGCTTCTGGATGAGTCGAACCAACATTCAAGTTAATGTTCAAACCATCTGGAGTTTCTCCAATGACAGTGATTTGAGCACCCAAATCTGCAAAAATTTGACGAGCACTTGTAGAAGCTGCTCCATTTGCAGTATCCAAGGCTACCTTCATCCCTTCAAGAGCTGTTCCAGTTGAAACCAGGTAGGCTTCATACTTGCGTAATCCTTCTGGGTAATCAACAACAGTACCTAATCCTTCAGCACTTGGACGTGGGAGAGTATCTTCACTGGCGTCAAGCAAGGCTTCGATTTCTGCTTCTTTGTCATCGTCTAGCTTAAAGCCATCTCCACCAAAGAATTTAATCCCGTTATCAAGGGCTGGGTTGTGGCTAGCTGAAATCATGACACCTGCGCTCGCTCCTTCAGTTTTCACCAAATATGCTACTGCAGGTGTAGCAAGTACACCAAGTTTATAAACGTGAATTCCCACAGAAAGAAGACCAGCAATCAAGGCTGCTTCTAACATTGCCCCTGAAATACGTGTATCGCGTCCAACAAAAACCTTAGGTGCTTCTGTCGCATGTTGACTGAGGACATATCCTCCAAAGCGACCCAATTTAAAAGCCAATTCTGGCGTTAATTCTACGTTTGCTTCTCCTCGGACTCCGTCCGTTCCAAAATATTTACCCATTTCATCATTCCTTTTCTAGTTTAATGTTTATTTTAAGATTCTGACTTCGTCTCTGCTGCTGTCGTTGAAGAGTTTTCAGTAGAGGAAGTATTACTTGTTGTGGTTGTGCCACTTGTTGTTCTGACAGCTTTGGTCGTTACTTTCATAGTAGTTTCAAAAGGTGTAATCACTGTTGGTAAGACAGCTCCATTTTTATCAACAGCTTGCAAAGGAGCTGATCCAGAATAGTTCCCTGTAATCTGTTCACTCGTTGGTAAAACTGCAACAATCCGATCAATCTTAGATAGTGTATCCTCATCACTAGTTACTGAAACTTTTTCATCAGAAACAGTAACACGTTCGATTATAATCTTCTCATCAATTTGACTAGAATCAATTTGAGGTACAACAGGTACATTATCTCGAGTAACTTTCTTACCAACCTTGACTGTGATCTTTTGTGGTGTTGCTACAGCTGTCAAACCACTTGGAAGATTTTCAATGGTCAAGGGAACTTCAATCGTTCCTTCTGTAGCCTGGGTCAAATCAGCAGTCACTTTAAATTTACGAGTGCTCTCTTTCATCTCACTAGCCAAGGTGACTCGATTTGAACCCGTCAAAAATACCGTTACTTCTGAGCTAAAACCACTGATAAAATATTGATCACTATCATATTGAATATCAATCGGTACATTGACTACTGTATTGGTATAGGTTTCAGTTTTCGTTTGTCTTGCGTTGGTATTGTTTTGATAATTGATTGATGTTGCATAGATAAACAGGACACATGCAAAGAGGAGTGAGGAGATGATATAAAGACTATTTCTTTTCATTATTCCAGCCTCCTAATAGACGTTCTTTTAAGCTTAGTTCTTGTTCATCCTTAGGTATCAGAATACGACGTAGTTCTTCCTCGAATTCTTCCAAACTTAGATCATGTTTGAAGACACCGTTATAGGTGATGGATATACCTCCAGTTTCTTCAGATACAACAAAAGTAAGGGCATCTGAAACTTCTGATAAACCTATGGCTGCACGGTGACGAGTTCCGAACTCTTTGGAAATACCTGTGTTTTCAGTCAGTGGTAAATAGGCAGAAGTTACTGCAATCCGATCTCCACTGATAATGACTGCACCGTCATGGAGAGGCGTATTAGGGATAAAGATGTTAATTAATAACTCAGCAGAAATCTTTGCATCCAAAGGAATTCCTGTAACGATGTACTCCTGCAAGGTTCTCACACGTTGAACAGCTACCAAAGCTCCAATCTTTCGCGGGCTCATATACTCAACCGATTTTACAAAAGCTTGTACCATCTGCTCTTCTGAACTCATAGGAGTATTTGTAAAGAAGTCCGTAGCTCGACCTAATCGTTCCAAACCTGTCCGAATTTCTGGAGAAAAGATAACAACCGCTGCGATAACTCCATAGGTAATCAATTGGTTAATCAACCAGGAAATAGTCGTCAAGCCCAAAAAATTAGCCGCAATCTGAGCTAAGATAAAAACTAAAACGCCTCGAACCAGAATCATAATCTTGGTTCCTGCAATTGATTTTGTAAATTGATATAAGATATAAGCGACGATTAGAATATCAATCACATTTATCGCAATACTCCAAGGACTGGAAAACAAACTAGACCAGTATTGAAGATTAGATAATTGCTGAAAATTCATCCTGTGTCCCCTCTCCAAAAAAGCTTCTCTTCATTATACCATTTTTAATGGAAATTTTCTCCCCCCTACCTCATTTTAAATTGGTAGAAAATATGATAGAATAAAATGATAAAAATGAAATAAGGAGAAACCATGTCTGAATTATATGATATCACCATCATAGGGGGTGGCCCAGTTGGTCTTTTCGCAGCCTTTTATGCTCACCTTCGTCAAGCCAAAGTACAAATCATCGATTCTCTTCCTCAACTAGGTGGTCAACCTGCCATCCTATATCCTGAAAAACAAATTCTCGATGTTCCAGGTTTTCCAAACCTCACAGGGGAAGAATTGACTAACCGCCTTTTGGAACAACTTGAAGGGTTTGAGACACCTGTTCACCTCAATGAAACTGTTCTTGAGATTGAAAAAGATGATGATGTTTTTAAGATTACAACTAATAAGGGAAATCATACTTCTAAAACCGTTATTATTGCTATGGGTGGTGGTGCCTTTAAACCGCGTCCACTCGAATTAGAAGGTGTTGAAGGCTATGACAATATCCACTACCACGTTTCTAACATTCAACAATATGCTGGTCAGAAAATAACCATTCTCGGTGGTGGTGACTCAGCCGTTGACTGGGCTTTAGCTTTTGAAAAGATTGCTCCAACTACACTTGTTCACCGTAGAGATAACTTCCGAGCACTTGAGCATAGCGTCCAAGCCTTGCAAGAATCTTCTGTAACTATCAAAACACCATTTGTGCCGAGTCAACTTCTTGGTGACGGCCAAACTCTTGACAAGCTTGAAATCACAAAAGTCAAATCCGATGAAACCGAAACCATTGAATTGGACCACCTCTTTGTCAACTATGGCTTTAAATCTTCTGTAGGTAATCTTAAAAAATGGGGATTAGAACTGAACCGCCACAAAATTATCGTCAATAGCAAGCAAGAGTCAAGCCAAGCTGGAATTTATGCTCTCGGTGACTGCTGCTACTACGAAGGTAAGATTGACTTGATTGCGACTGGTCTAGGTGAAGCACCAACTGCTGTTAATAATGCCATCAACTATATCGACCCCGAACAAAAAGTGCAGCCAAAACACTCAACAAGTCTATAAGAAAAGAACCACGAATCATCCGATTCGTGGTTTTTACAATTCCTCTGCGATTTTGTTGATCTTTCTCAGGCGATGATTAACACCACTTTTGGTTAAGGGATTTGTCAGACTATCTGCCAACTTTTGAATAGAATAGTCTGGATGCTGAATACGCAGACGGGCAACTTCCTGCAAATCTGCTGGCAGATTATCCAAGCCAATTCTATCTTTGATTTTACTGATATTATTAATGGTTTTCATACTTGCTGAAACCGTACGAGCAATATTTGCCGTCTCTGCATTATTGGCACGATTGAGGTCATTTCGAGTTTCTCGGAGAATCTTGACACCTTCAAAAGTATCACGTGCCTCCATAGCTCCTACTAAAATCAGGAAATCCATAATATCTTCTGCTCGCTGGAGATAGGTCACTGCACCTTTTTTTCGTTCAATCACCTTGGCATCTAACAAAAACTGCTGCAAAAGCGAAGCAATCCCTTGGGCATGATCTAGATAAACTGAACTAATTTCCAGCTGATACTTGCCTGACTCGGGATCACGAATGCTGCCATTCGCTAAGAAGGCTCCACAGAGATAGGCACGTCCTGCTTCTTCATCTCCTATAATATCTGGATCAATTCCCGTCTCCAGACCAAAGAAAGAATCGGCCAAACGCAAATCAGCTAAAAGTTCTTGAACTTGCTCATCTGTAAACACAGTATAAACACGATTTTTCCGTAGATTACTTCTCTGATGATGACGAATCTCCGACTTGATGCCATAGAAGTGTAAGAAAGATTCATAGAGATGGCGGGCAAGCTTGGCACTCTCTGTAACAACGGACAAGGTCAAGCCAGAACTCGACAAACCTACGCTTCCAGACATCTTGATAATGGCTGATAACTCGTAGCGACTCAGATGGTGCTGACCTAGGATTTCTTCTTTTACTGCTACTGTGAAACTCATTTTCTCACCTGTATGATGTGCATCAATTCATCAACGATTAAATCCCCATCGTGGAAGGCGCCACCATTTTCCAAACGTAGGAAGTTGGATGAAATGACACGTGGGACTTGCTTACGTAAGCCTTCAAAATCATGCTCAACCTGTACTAAATACTCATCAAAACGGTTGGTATCCATATAATCTTTAGGTACCTTCTCGATATTAACAAGCACAGTATCAATAAATGGTCTACCCAAATGACGTTGCAAGACTTCTACGTGGTCACTGTCTGTGAAATGCTCTGTCTCACCACGCTGGGTCATGATATTGCAAACATAAGCCACCTCTGCTTTGGTTTCAAGAAGGGCTTTCCCAATCTCTTCAATGACGATATTCGGTAAAATGGAGGTAAAGAGTGAACCAGGCCCTAAGACAATCATATCACTCTCAAGAATGGTATTCACAACTCGACGACTTGCTTGTGGTTTTTCATCATCTAGGGTATTGGTGACGTAAACATGATCAATCATGCCTGGATGGTCTGCAATGTGACTTTCCCCAGCTACTTCTGAACCATCTTTAAAGACTGCGTGCAAGGTTAAGGGATGATCACTAGATGGATAAATCTTACCTGTTGTATGGAAAAATTTACTCAGTAATTGCATGGCATTATAGGTTGAACCCTGCATTTCAGAAAGCCCTGCTATGAGAATATTCCCCAGAGGATGTCCAGCAAAGGCACCTGCATCCTCCGAAAAGCGGTATTGAAAAACCTTCTCATAGAACTTTGGCATATCTGACATGGCTACAAGGACATTGCGTAAATCCCCAGGTGGCGTCAACTGCTGCATATTTTTACGCAGTTCACCTGAAGACCCTCCATCATCAGCGACGGTTACAATAGCTGCAATATCGACATCTCTTTCCCGCAAACTTTTTAAAATAACTGGGATTCCAGTTCCTCCACCGATCACCGTAATTTTTGGTTTTCTCATGAACGGTTTACCGTTTCCTTTCTTCGGTCTTTATCACGATGACTTTCATTTACAGACCAATTCTTAGACAAATCATTGGCTAAGCGTTTGGCAAATGCAACACTTCGGTGTTGTCCACCTGTACAACCTACAGCAATGGTTAAAACTGATTTGCCCTCTTTTTTATAGCCAGGTAGGATTGGTTCGATCAAGGCTAACAAATGACGGTAGAAATCTTCAGATTCCTCATGGTTCATGACATAGTCATAAACTGCCTGGTCTTCACCTGTCTGATTGCGAAGTTCTGGCAGATAGTAAGGATTTGGGAGGAAACGAACATCAAATACCAAGTCAGCATCAATTGGAATGCCGTATTTAAACCCGAAAGACATAACCTCAATACGGAAGGACTGAGCCTGTTCTTGATCTGAAAATTGCTCTGCAATCGTCTTACGAAGTTCACGGGGAGTTAACTCTGTTGTGTCTACTACGTTTTGACTCATATTTTTCAAGGGTGCCAAAAGTTCGCGTTCCAACTTAATCCCGTCCAAGATACGACCATCTGCTGCCAGAGGGTGACTTCTTCTAGTTTCCTTATAGCGTGCCACCAATTCCTTATCTGCTGCATCCAAAAAGAGAATCTTGAAGTCCAAATCATCTTGGTTTTCCAATTCATCCAAGACAGCCTGAATCTCTGAGAAGAAAGAGCGGCTTCGCATATCCACCACTAGGGCTAACTTGTGGTCGTCATCCTTGGTCTCTACCAACTGCAAAAACTTTGGCAACAGAGCTGGTGGCATATTATCAATCGTAAAATATCCTAAATCCTCAAAAGATTGAATGGCTACAGTTTTTCCTGCACCACTCATTCCTGTCACAATCACCAGGTGAAGTTGTTTCTTTGTCATCATTGTCTCCTTATATCAAAAGAAGTTTGGAAGAACCAAACTTCAACTCGCTTATCCAATCTCTGCGATGACTTCAATTTCGACTTTTACATCGCGAGGAAGACGAGCTACTTCTACAGCTGAACGAGCTGGAAATTCCTTATTAAAGGCTGTTTGGTATACCTCATTGAAAGGTACAAAGTCGTTCATATCACTCAAAAAGCAAGTTGTTTTTACAACATGGTCAAAATCTGTTCCCGCTTCTGCCAAAATAGCTCCAATGTTTTTCAAAACTTGTTCAGTCTGTTCTTGGATCGTTTCTCCTACGATTTCTCCAGTTTCAGGAGATAGTGGAACTTGACCGCTAGCAAACAAAAGATTGCCAACGATTTTTCCTTGAACGTAAGGTCCGATTGCCTTTGGAGCTTTGTCTGTATGAATTGTTTTTGCCATTTGTATTCCTCACAATTTTTCTAAAATAGCATCCCAAGCTTGATCCATTCCTGCTTTTGTTACGGATGAAAAGAGGATAAAATCATCGCTTGGATCAAAATTTAATTTCTTTTTAATAGCTGATTCGTGCTTGTTCCATTTACCACGCGGAATCTTGTCTGCCTTGGTCGCCACAATGATGACAGGAATCTCATAATACTTAAGAAACTCGTACATCTGTACATCATCTGCTGACGGATCATGACGAAGGTCAACAAGACTAACAACCGCTCGAAGATTTTCTCGAGTGGTTAAGTACTCCTCAATCATGCGTCCCCATTTTTCGCGTTCCTTTTTGGACACACGGGCATAACCATAACCAGGCACATCTACAAAACGCATCTTATCATCAATATTAAAGAAATTAAGTAGTTGTGTTTTCCCTGGCTTTCCAGAGGTACGAGCTAGATTTTTTCGATTGAGCATGGTATTGATAAAGCTCGATTTACCAACATTTGAGCGTCCTGCAAGAGCAATTTCAGGAAGTTTATCCTGCGGATAGTGGGACTTGTTGGCAGCACTCAGTAAAATCTCAGCATTGTGTGTATTGATTTCCATAGTCACCTCTAGGCTGTCTCTAGAATTGGCTTAGCTGTTCCATCAACTGCTTCTTTTGTGATACGAACAGTTTTCACATTCTCTTGACTTGGAACTTCAAACATAACATCTAGCATGGTTTCTTCGATGATTGAGCGAAGACCACGCGCACCAGTCTTACGTTCAATAGCTTTGTTAGCGATCTCTTGGAGAGCCTCATCGTCAAATTCAAGCTCCACATCGTCATATGAAAGCAAGGTCTGGTATTGTTTAACCAAGGCATTTCTTGGCTCTTTCAAAATGCGAACCAAGTCATCTACTGTCAACTGCTCCAAGGCTGCAAAGACAGGCAAGCGTCCAATCAACTCAGGAATAATACCGAATTTCTGAATATCTTCTGCAATGATTTCTTGCATGTAAGAGCTGTTTTCGTCAATAGCCTTGTTGTTTTGTCCGAAACCGATAACTTTTTCACCAAGACGCTGTTTGACAATCTCTTCGATGCCATCAAAGGCACCACCCACAATAAAGAGGATATTCTTAGTGTCCACTTGAATCATTTCTTGTTGAGGATGTTTGCGTCCGCCTTGTGGTGGTACACTAGCTACAGTTCCTTCGATAATCTTGAGGAGGGCTTGTTGCACCCCTTCACCAGATACATCACGCGTGATAGATACATTTTCACTCTTCTTAGCAATCTTGTCGATTTCGTCTACGTAGATAATTCCACGTTCTGCACGTTCGATGTTAAAGTCAGCTGCTTGCAAAAGTTTGAGGAGGATATTTTCCACGTCCTCACCAACATAACCAGCTTCCGTCAATGCCGTTGCATCCGCAATAGCAAATGGTACATTCAAACTTCTAGCAAGGGTTTGAGCAAGGAAAGTCTTCCCTGATCCAGTTGGGCCAATCATTAGAATGTTTGATTTTTGCAAATCAACATCTTCAGTCTCTTCACGAGTGTCATGGAAATTGATGCGTTTGTAGTGGTTATATACAGCCACTGCCAGAGCACGTTTGGCACGATCTTGACCAATCACATAGTGGTTCAAAATGTTTAGGAGTTCGATTGGTTTTGGTACTTCAGATAAGTCTGCCAAGACTTCCTCAGCCAACTCCTCACGAATAATCTCCTGAGCCAACTCCACACATTCATTACAGATAAAGGCATTGTTCCCAGCGATTATTTTTTTAACTTCTTCTTGGCTTTTGCCACAAAATGAGCAATAAACCATCATATCATTTTTCCTATTTGTAGGCATGATTCCCTTCCGTTCTAAATGATTTTTCTATCTAAAATAAGGTCATATAAAAAGCATGAATGCTATTCACCAAGTTTGTAAAGGCATTTAGCCAAAGCAGAGTAGCAAGTCCATAGCGCTTTTTACGAAAAGCGTGTGATCCAGCCACAAGACAGACAGCACACAAAAGAGCTGTAAAAAATCCAAAAATACTGCGCTCCATTAGACTTCCTTTCTCTTTCTATATTCGATGGTGAAATCATAGGCATTTTTCTCATCTCTAGTATAAGATTTGCTTGCAAGAGTCTCAAAAACAGTCAAATCAAAATCTTCCGGGAAATAAGTATCCCCTTCAACTTGAGCGTGGATTTGTGTCACAATAATCTCATCGAGATATGGTTCAAAAAGCTGAAAAATCTGCTTGCCACCGAGGATGTAGAGATTTTTATCCTGATGATGATACCATTCTAAAACATCCTCAACATTTTGAAAGACCAGAGCACCTTCAATTGACTCTTCGGGATTGCGCGTCAAAATCAAGGTTTCACGTCCTGGAAGCAATCGTCGACCCATCCCATCAAAGGTTACACGACCCATTAAAATGGCATGATTCAAGGTTGTTTCTTTAAAATGTTTTAACTCTGCTGGCAAATGCCAAGGCAAGCGATCCTCTTTCCCAATCACACCCTTTTCATCTTGAGCCCAAATGGCTACGATTTTCTTTGTCATGCTTTCATCCTTTTCATTGATAGTTCTATTTTATCAAAAATCTTCAAAAAAGACTGTTTTGGAATGCCCTCCTGAATAGAAAAAATCCGTAGAAAACTTCTACGGATTTTTAGAAAAGTACAGTATCTTACAAACCAGGTGCTTGTCCTAATTCTGCTGCAAGCATCCAGACAGTTTTTTCAAGATCTGCCTTAGCACCAACGAAGATATCATTGGTTACATCATCACCTTCTTCATCAGTAACATCCAATGCTTTTTGGAAAAGAGTGATAAGGTAACGATAAATTTCAAGGACACGTTCCAAACTTTCTTCAACGTTACGGAATTCTCCAACTCCTTCTTCGATTTCACTGTGTTGAAGGAATTCTGTCAAAGTAGAGTATGGTTTGCCACCAAGTGTAATCAAACGTTCGCTGATTTCATCAAGGTAAGCATCTAGACTATCCATGTATTCATCCATCTTAGGATGCCATACCATGAATCCACGTCCACGCATGTACCAGTGTACTTGATGAAGGGCAATATGAGCCACATACAAGTCTGCTACTGCTTGGTTAAGCACTTCCTTTGTTTTTACTAGCGCTTCTGGCGCTGATTTAGATAATGTTGTTACGTCTTTTAAAGCATCTTTTTTCAATTCAACCATGTTTATTACCTCTTTTCATTTTTTATAGCCACTTTATCAGTGGTTATAGTACAAGTATACTACTCCCAGCATTCGATAGCAAGGAAAGTGTACTATCTTAGAAAAGTCTTAATAGACTGATAATTTAAGAATAGGAAACTGTAATTTTTAGTTCTTTTCTGTGTCTTTACCAGAAAATTGACTTTGATAAAGATCATAATAGAAACCTTTCGCAGCCAAAAGACTTTCATGATTTCCTTGTTCGATAATCTGCCCATCTTTCAGCACCAAAATTTTGTCAGCTTCCTGAATTGTCGAAAGTCGATGTGCAATGACAAAGCTTGTTCTTCCCTTCATCAAACGCTTCATAGCTTTTTGAATCAAGAGTTCTAAACGGGTGTCAACTGATGATGTCGCTTCATCAAGGATTAGAATTTTTGGATCTGCCAAGAGGGCACGCGCAATGGTTAAAAGCTGTTTCTGACCAAGAGAAATATTACTTGATTCTTGGTTCATTTCCATGTTATAACCGCCAGGAAGAGTGCGGATAAAGTGGTCTACATTGGCAGCCTTAGCCGCTTCAACGATTTCCTCGTCTGTTGCTTCAAGATTCCCAAAGCGAAGATTTTCCTTGATGCTACCTTCATAGAGCCAAGCATCCTGTAAGACCATACCAAACTGGCGACGATAGTCCTGACGAGATAAGTCTCGAATATCTTGACCGTCCACTAAAATAGCTCCAGCAGTTACATCATAAAAACGCATGAGAAGGTTAATCAAGGTTGTTTTTCCTGCTCCAGTAGGACCAACAATGGCTACCATTTCTCCTGGTTCAACATCCAGATTGAAATTGCGAATCAATGGTTTGTTTTCCACATATTGGAAATCGACATTTTTGAAACTAACTTGACCTGTCAATGGTGCTAGTTCTTTCACTTCAGTAGTTTGAACTTCTTCCTGTTCATCTAAAACTTCGAAGACACGATCAAGCGAAGACTTAGCACTTTGCATTTGCCCAGCTAACTGAGTGATATTTTGGATTGGCTGGCTGACTTGCCATACATATTGAACGAAAGCCTGCATATTACCAATCGTCAAGCGTCCTGCAATAACCTGCAATCCTCCTAGGACAGCGACTATCAGATAAGTTAAGTCAGATACAATGTGTAAGGCAGGCATCATCAAACCTGAAATAAAACTTGCCTTGAATCCGACTTGTTGCAATTCATCCGTAATCTTTTCAAATCTCTCTTGAGAGTTTTCTTCGCGTCCGAAAAGTTTTAGAACATTGAAACCTGTCAAGCTTTCCTGTACAAATCCATTCATTTGTCCCAGAATGGCTGCTTGCTGTTTAAAGTATGGTTGCGAACGATTCAGAATCGTTTTAGCCCCAAAATAAGTTATCGGAATCGACAAGATAACAATGATAGCCAACTGAAGATTTAGATAGAGCACCATTCCCATAACAAAAAGAATGGTAAAGACTGCATTGACAATCTGTAAGAAGGATTGTTGAAGGGCATTTGAAACAGTCTCTACATCACTGGTAAAACGGCCTAACAAATCTCCAAACTGGTGCTTGTCAAAGTAAGACACAGGGATGCGGTTGATTTTTTCACTCATTTCATTTCGCAAATCCTGTACCATAGACTGCACAGCATTGGTCATAAAGTAGTTTGAGTAGTAAGAACCCAACTCATAGAGAAGACCACGCAAGAGATAGAACACTAGAATTGCTGCGATATAGCTGGTATTGATACCCGCTCCTGCAACACCATTTGCCATAGCAAGGAGATTGCTAGTTAATTCTGTGATGGCAAGCCCCAATATGAAAGGCTCGATAACACTCATAATGACGCTGACTATTTTCAAGAAGACTGCAAAGAAAACAGAGAAACGGTAGGCTTTTAAATAGCTCCATAGACGAGCTAGACTAGATTGTTGTTTCATCCTTTACCTCCTATTCTTCTGTCAGAGACGCATTTTTCAACTGCGACTCAGCAATTTCTCGATAGATGTCATTAGTTTCCATCAATTCTTCATGACGTCCACGACCAACGATTTCGCCCTTATCAAGGACGATAATCTGGTCCGCATCCATAATGGTTCCAACACGTTGCGCAACAATCAATACCGTAGCATCTTGAGTCACTTCCTTGAGACGACGACGCAAGATAGCATCTGTACGGTAGTCCAAGGCTGAGAAGGAATCATCAAAGATATAGATATCTGGCCCCTTGATGACTGCGCGGGCAATCGACAAGCGTTGCTTTTGACCACCTGATAGATTGCTTCCCCCTTCAGCCAGATGAGTTGCAAAACCTTCTTCTCGACTCTCGATAAAGTCCTTGGCTTGGGCTACATCAGCTGCTTGGTGCAAGTCCTCATGACTGGCGTCCTCTTTTCCGTAACGGAGATTATCTGCGATAGTCCCTGTAAAGAGCAAGGCTTTTTGTGGAATAAAACCAATTTTCTGGCGGAGTGATTTGAGACGATAATCCCGGACATCAACACCATCGACCTTGATTTTCCCCAGTGTAACATCATAAAAACGAGGAATTAACTGAACTAGAGTAGACTTACCTGACCCAGTTGAGCCGATAAAAGCAATGGTTTCTCCCGGTTTAGCAGTAAAGGAAATGTTGTGTAAGACAGGACTTTCTGTTTCACCAGGATAGGCAAAGGTCACATTATCAAATTCTAAGTAACCATGTGTTTCTGTTTCTTGAACTCCATCCTCATTTGGATCAATGGAAATAGGCATGTCCATGATTTCCTTTAGACGCTCACTAGACACAGCCGTACGTGGATACATGGTAAAGAGGTTTGACAAGAAGAGGAAGGACAAGAGAGCATGGAAACTATACTCGATAAAGGCCACCAAATCCCCAATCTGCAAACTTCCATGCTTCAGTGGATCAAGGGCAAACCAAACGATAGCTACAATCATGGCAATAATGATTTGCACAAAAAGTGGTTCCGTCAAACCAGTTAATTTGAACAAGCGATTCGAATTATCCGCATAGATTGCATTTTTCTCTTCGAAACGTTTTTCTTGGAAGTCTTCACGAGCAAAGGCACGAATCACTCGTAGACCCATCAAATTTTCACGAACATACTGGTTAATCTTGTCCAGTGTTTTCTGTTGCTTTTCAGATAAAGGACGCGTTTTGACCGCCACATAAATGACTACTACAGCTAGAAAAGGTACGGAAAAAGCGACGATCCAGGCCAGTGAAGGACTCGTCAAGAAAATCATGAGAATACTCGACAGCATCATCATGGGAGTGATGACACCCAACTTAAGCGTTTGTTCCGCAAACTGCATGAGGACAAAGGCATCACTGGTAATACGAGTAACTAATGAGGATACTCCGATTTGTTCATACTCATGATGAGAATACTCTTGTAATTTAGCATAAACATCATTTCGCATATCCTTGACCATATTGGTGGTCAATTTACTAGCCGCATAAGATAGCACAATCCGTCCACATGTTCCCAAGACGATTATGACCAACATGACGATAGCCCAAAAATAGAGCTTATCCTTGTCTCCTTGGTTGATTCCCTGGTCAATCATGCGAGCCAGAACAGTTGGTAGACCTAGATTGACAATAACAAAGAAAATAGCTCCGAGGAAGTCTAATAGTAGCCACTTGGGATAACGTTTGAGATAAGACCAAATATAAAGCATAATTCTCCTTTCTTTTTCATTCAAAATGCAGAAAAGAGCGTGCTTACGCACGCCTTTTTACTAAAAAGAAGACAGGCAGTCATAATCTCAAGAGAGGAAACTGTCTGTCTCAGATATTTGAGGCTTATTTTACAAAGTCAAGTAATGCCAAGAAGCTTTCTGGATCCAGTGATGCACCACCTACAAGAGCTCCGTCAACGTCTGGACAAGCCATGTATTCAGCAACGTTTTCAGGTTTAACTGAACCACCGTATTGAACACGTACTTTATCAGCAACTTCTTGACCAAAGTCAGCAGCTACAACGTCACGAACAACTTTACACATTTTTTGTGCGTCATCTTGTGAAGCTGATTTACCAGTACCGATAGCCCAGATTGGCTCATAAGCGATAACTGATGAAGCTACTTGTTCTGCAGTCAATCCAGAAAGAGCAGCTGAAACTTGAGCACCTACGAATTCTGCTGCTTTACCAGCTTCGTAAGTTTCAAGTGACTCACCACAACAGATGATTGGAAGCATACCGTTAGCAAAGATTGCTTTTGCTTTTTTGTTGATGTCTTCGTCTGTTTCGTGGAAGTAATCACGACGTTCTGAGTGACCGATAACAACGTAGTCAGTACCGATTTCTTTCAAAACTTGTGGGCTAGTTTCACCAGTGAAGGCACCAGCATTTTCAAAGTAAGTGTTTTGTGCAGCAACTTTAAGGTTAGAACCTTTAGCAGCAGCAAGTACAGTAGTCAAATCAAGAGCAGGTACTGCGATACCAGCTTCAACAAGGTCTGATGAAGGAAGTTTTGATGCTACAGCTTCAACGAATGCTTTTGCTTCTTCTGGGTTTTTGTTCATTTTCCAGTTACCAGCGATAAATGGTTTACGTGACATTTCACATACCTCTTTTTTCATTTTATTTTCTACTTATTTTATCATAAATAGAGAGAGCTTGCAAATTTTACTCTGTAACTAGAAGTCTTCTTTTCAAATACTTTCCAGTCGTCATTTCTATTTAGAGTCTGGGTTTTTCCTGGTCAATTTAACCACTGCTTCCGTCCGCGCAGTGTGTGGAAACATATCAACTGACTGGATATAATGCATGTCATAGACCTCCATCAATCTGACTAAATCACGTGCCAAGGTAGATACATTGCAGGAAACATAGACCATCTTTTCAGGAGCGTATTTGACGATGGTATCCAAGAGCTTGTCATCTAAACCGGTACGTGGCGGGTCCACAATCAAGGCATCCGCACGATAGCCTTCCTTATACCATCTAGGGATAATCTCTTCTGCTGTACCTGCCTCATAGTGGGTATTACTATACCCCATACGCTGGGCATTTGCTTTAGCATCCTCGATAGCTTCAGGAATAATATCCATCCCCCTCAGACTTTTAACTTTTTTGGCAAAGGCAAAGCCAATAGTACCAACACCACAATAGGCATCAATCAGATGGTCATTCTCATTTACGTCCAAGGCCTTAACGGCTTCACTATAGAGAATTTCTGTCTGTTCAGGATTGAGTTGGTAAAAAGCTCGAGGTGAAAGAGAAAATTCATAATCAAGAACACCTTCGCCTATACTATCTTGGCCCCAAATAATCTCAGTCTTGTCCCCATAAATCTCACTAGTTTTAGCAGTATTGGTATTGACTGCGACAGTCACTACTTCAGGATAATCCTTGACTAAATCTTTCACAAATTGAGTCAGATTTAATTGACGATTGGTCACAATGATGATCTGAACTTGCCCAGTTTTCCGTGCTCGACGAACCATGATGGTTCGAACCCCAAGGATTTTCCGTTCATCTGTAATCGGAATTTGATGGTAGGTCAAGAGCTCTGCCATTCGATTGGCAATAGCTTGCGTTTCCTTGTCTTGGACTAGGCAGTCTTTTAACTCGACCAAATAATGGGAATTCTGAGCATATAAACCAGCCTTGACCTGCCCCTTAAACTTTCGAGTTTGGAATTGTAGTTTAGCTCGATAATATTTGGGTTCCTGCATACCAATAGTTGGTCTGATTTCATAGTTTTCGTAATCAGCGGGTGCAAATTTCTTCAGAGCTTGATGGAGAAGGTCCGTCTTAAATTCCAGCTGCTTGTCATAATGCAGATGCATGATTTGACAGCCACCACACTCATTATAAATGGTGCAGTCTGGTACCACTCGAAACTTAGATTTTTTATTGACCTCAAGGAGTTTAGCCTCAACGTAGTTACGCTTAACGGAAGTCACCTGACAATAGATATCTTCTCCCTTGAGAGCTCCAGGAACAAAAACAAGGGTTTTCTGGAAAAATCCGATACCTTCCCCGTTTATCCCCATACGCTTAATTTTTAATGGAATTTTTTGTTTGACTTTAAGACTCATAAGTCTATTATACCACGTAGTTTCTCAATGTTTAAGAATATGTTACAATAAAACCATGAATACAAAGATATCTCATTTTTCCCCATTGGATTTTCCTGAGCAATTACGAACTTATATAGAGGGAGCAACTCTTTCTGACAGCTCTTCTCATTCAGGCGCAAGGGTTCTCTATCTTGATTCAGGTTACTATTTGATAATAGATCAAAAGGGAAGATTAGAGCGAGAAGCTAGCATTGCAAGTTTGTTTGAACAAGAAGGAATAGGAACTCCAGTCATCCACTATCTATCTACAAATAAAGACTACCTTCTGACGAAAGAGGCTATTGGCCATGATGCTCTCGCTTTTTTAGATCAGCCAGATAAAATTTGCCGAACCATGGCCGAGGCTCTTAAAAAACTTCACAGCTTTTATCCGCAAAATTTCCCATCAGAAAATCATTTACAGGCCTATAAAGACAGAGCCTTGAAAAACTATGAAAAAGGTGAGTTCTATGCCAAGGCTCTCCTACCCCAATTCCGGATTAGCAGTCGCGAAGAGGCCTTCCAGCTCATTCGAGAAGATGGGCACCTTTTAAAGACAGATGCCTTTATTCACGGGGACGCCTGTCTACCGAACCTTATTCTAAAAGATGCTGACCACTTCTCTTGCTTTATTGACCTTGGCTTAGCTGATTTCAGTGACCGACATATCGATCTCTTTTGGGCAGTTTGGTCCCTCAACTATAACCTACATGACCCTAAATACGCTGAACTATTTCTTGACTATTATGGGAGAGAACAGGTCGATGTGCATAAACTTCGACTCGTTGCTGCCTTTGAAGCGTTTGGATAAAAGGAAAACCATGAAAATCACAAAACTAGAAAAGAAAAAACGTCTCTATCTGCTAGAACTTGATAGCGACCAAACCTGCTATATTACAGAGGATACCATTGTTCGCTTTATGTTGACCAAGGATAAGGAAATTAGTCCTCAAGAGTTTGCAGAAATTCAGACCTTTGCACAATTTTCCTACGGAAAAAACTTGGCGCTCTACCACTTATCCTTCAAGGCTCGTACTGAAAAGGAAGTCAGAGACTATTTAGTTAAACATGAGATTGATGAGAAAATCATACCACAAGTCATCCAAGCCCTCAAGGATGATAACTGGATCAATGACCGTCAGTATGCCTATGCGATCATCAATTCCAATCAGCTATCTGGTGACAAGGGAAGCTACATGCTCATACAAAAGATTTCTCAAAAAGGAGTTGCTAAGGCTGTTATCCAAGACGTCTTACAAGAATTTGATCTGACGGAAGTCGCAGAGCGTACAGCCGAAAAACTACTGAAAAAATATCAGGGTAAATTGCCTGCTCGTGCTCTACAAGACAAGATAATCCAAAATCTTACCAACAAAGGGTTTTCCTACTCGGAATCTAAAACAGTCTTTGACCAACTGGATAGCCAGATCGAAGAGGAAACCGTTCAGGAACTAATCTTTAAAGAGTTGGATAAGCAATATCGGAAATATTCGCGTAAGTATGAAGGATACGAACTCAAGCAGCGTTTGACCCAAGTTTTAGCACGAAAAGGCTACGATTTTTCGGATATAGCCAGCGCTCTCAGAGAATATCTTTAATTTTTTCATGAAAAACTAAGAACTTTAAACAAAAATATGATACAATAGTAAACGATAAACTTATAAATTGTAGAAAGTTGGTTAGTTATGAAACTTCCAAAAGAAGGCGACTTTATTACAATTCAAAGTTATAAGCATGATGGGAGTCTTCACCGTACTTGGCGAGACACCATGGTACTAAAAACAACAGAGAACGCTATTATCGGCGTCAACGACCACACACTTGTTACCGAAAGTGACGGTCGTCGTTGGGTGACTCGAGAGCCGGCTATTGTTTACTTTCACAAAAAATATTGGTTTAATATCATTGCCATGATTCGTGATAATGGGATTTCCTACTATTGCAACATGGCTAGCCCATACTATCTAGACGAAGAAGCTTTAAAATACATCGACTATGATTTAGATGTTAAAGTTTTTACAGATGGAGAAAAACGCCTCTTGGACGTCGAAGAGTATGAACGTCACAAGCGCAAGATGAATTATCCTGATGATTTAGACTATATTTTGAAAGAGCATGTTAAGATTCTTGTTGATTGGATTAACAATGAACGAGGCCCCTTCTCAGAAGCCTATGTCAACATTTGGTACAAACGCTACGTAGAACTAAAGAATCGGTAAAGTTGTCAAACTAGGGTGTCTGCCCTAGTTTTTTTATAATCAAAAAACCTGCCTTAAAGCAGGTTTTCCTTTAAATATCTAACTTTGTAACAGTAAATTTGATGTGGGAATAATCTTTTTCGATATCCTTATCTACCATAAAGGCTGTTGCATCCTTCTTGACCTGCACCAAGTCGATATTCTGGGCTTGAGCAGCATAGACACAACCACAGTAACATTGACGATAGATATCATACTCTTCACACATTTCTACAGAGCGTTTATAGCCTTGATTTTTCTTAAAGTCGCTTGGAAGATAATGAGTGGTGTAGATTTTCTGCACATCAATCCCGATACTATTGATAGTTTGTGAATTTTTGTGAGGACTGATGGTTAGGGCTGAGCCAAAGTAGTCAAAGCCCAAGTCCATAGCTACTTGAGCTGTCTTATCCAAACGATAGTCAAAACAAACCTTGCAACGATCGCCACCTTCAGGTTCTTCTTCCAAACCTCGAACCAGTTTACGGTATTCATTGGGTTCATAAGGTGCTTCTAGATATTGGACGTTATTGCCAGTTCGCTCATTAAAATCACTGACAAACTTTTGGGTCACATAAGCACGCTTATGATATTCTGCCTTGGGATGGATATTGGAATTAGCAAAATAAATGGTCACATCGGCATACTTAGTCAAGTACTCTAAAGTGTAGGTACTGCAGGGAGCACAACAGACGTGCATGAGAATAGTTGGTCTTTCTTCATTTTTTTCCCAAACTTGGACCATCTTTTGCATGACACGGTCATAGTTGATCTTTTGATTGGGATTCATCTTACTTAGAATTTCTTCTACATCAATCATGCTCTTCTCCTTTTCTTCTTGTTATTGTACCACAGGATGCTACTTTGGGCAAATAGGGTTTCGTGCTTTATTCAGTTTTTAAGTCCTGATTTAATAGTTTGCCCATCCTTTTTAGACTGATTATTAATATAGGATAAATTAAAAGTAAGATAAGGCCTAGAACTAAAAAGATAGCAACAAGACCCCAACGATCAATCAACCAACCTGTCAATGGGAAAATGACAATCATGGAAAGACTAAAGAGCATGGAATTGATACTAAGCATAGTTGCTCTTACACTGGAAGGTAAATAACCTTGTAAGTCATTGAAATAGATAGGCTGATAAACTGCATAAAGTGTATCAGTTAAAAGATATACAAGAAGAAAAGCAACGGGGGTTCCTGAAAACACCAACAACAAGGCCAAACCTGTTAGTGCAACAAGAGTCGGAAAAACTCGATTGCTATTCCATTTTTTACCAATTTGACTAGCTACATAAACTGCTATAAGATTTAAGCCACTACTAATCAGCATGACCAGCGATACCTGCCATCCTACTAAGTCACTTATTTTCTGCTGATAGTAAAAGTAAAACATGCACATGAGTGTCCCGACTAGCTGATAAGTCATCATCCAGTAAAAGAGTACTGGTTTTTCCTGCCATTCTTTTCGAACTTGCAGGACAATCGTTTTAAAGGTTAAGACTTCATTTCTTCCTCTCTTAGCAATTGGTTCTTTCATAAAATAAATCAAGATTATAGAAAGAAAAGATAATCCAATAGCAATTAGATAGGTCCAAGCCAATGCTCCGTGAATAAAGAAGCCTGCGACAACTGTACCTAGGGTTCGAGTTACTTCTGCCACACCAGACAAAAAGCTAGAAATCTGAAGATATCTGTCCTTTTGACCCGCTTCTACCGCAGAATCATATAAGAAAGCGGTGCTGGTTCCCGAGTCAAAATTATAAGACCAAGCACTAACCATCATGGCAATCGCATAGATCCAAAAATTCCCCTGACCAAACAAAATCAAGATAGAGGACACAATACTGGCCAAGCGAGCCAAATAGAGATTGGTCTTGTAGCTAAATCGATCGGCCAACATACCAGATGGGATTTCACACAAGAGACTGGTCCCGTGAAAGATACTTTCTAATAGACCAATTTGAAGTAAGGAAAGACCATTTTGAATGAAAAATAAAATCCAAAAACTGGTAATCCCAAAATAAGATGTAAATTCCAGACCTGCTAGGAGTGGAATATTGCGTTTGTAAGTTCTTTTAAACATTGTTTTCTCTCTTTCAATATGTAATATGATTATTTCTAAAAGACTTACTTAGATTTGCCTACATTTTCTCCACCTCTTTCATTTAAAGTAATACTCAATGAAAATCAAAGAGCAAACTAGGAAGCTAGCCGCAGGCTGTACTTGAGTACGGCAAGGTGAAGCTGACGTAGTTTGAATTTGATTTTCGAAGAGTATAAAAACGCCAGACGGCGTTTTTATGGCTATTATGGTTTGATACGGTGCAACATACGTGGGAATGGAATAGCTTCACGGATGTGTTTTGTACCTGCTGCGAAGGTTACCATACGCTCGATACCGATACCAAATCCACCGTGTGGTACTGTACCATATTTACGAAGGTCAAGGTAGAATTCGTACTCTGTAAGATCCATTCCAAGTGATTCCATCTTAGCGACAAGGGCATCGTAGTCTTCCTCACGCATGGAACCACCAATAATTTCTCCGTAACCTTCTGGCGCAAGCAAGTCTGCACAAAGTACGCGATCTGGGTTCCCAGGAACTGGTTTCATGTAGAAAGCTTTGATGTCTGATGGATAGTTGATCACAAAGGTTGGTACACCAAAGTGGTTTGAAATCCAAGTTTCGTGTGGTGAACCAAAGTCATCTCCATGCTCAAGATGTTCGTAGTCAGCATCTGCATCATTTTCATGATCTTGCAAGAGATCAATCGCTTCATCGTAAGTAATGCGTTTGAATGGCTCTGCAATGTAGCGTTTCAAGAGCTCTATATCACGCTCCAAGGTTTCCAAGGCTTGTGGAGCACGATCTAGAACACCTTGAAGCAACGCTTTAACATAAGCTTCTTGCAAGTCAAGTGACTCGTCGTGCGTCAAGTATGAATACTCAGCATCCATCATCCAGAACTCTGTCAAGTGACGGCGAGTCTTAGACTTCTCTGCACGGAATACTGGACCAAAGTCAAAGACGCGACCTAAAGCCATAGCACCTGCTTCAAGATAGAGCTGACCAGATTGACTCAAGTAGGCTGGTGTTCCAAAGTAGTCTGTTTCGAAAAGTTCTGTAGAATCTTCTGCAGCATTTCCTGAAAGGATTGGGCTATCAAATTTCATGAAGCCATTCTTGTCAAAGAACTCATAAGTTGCATAGATGATAGCGTTACGGATTTGCATAACCGCTACTTGCTTACGAGAGCGGAGCCATAAGTGACGGTTGTCCATCAAGAAGTCAGTTCCGTGTTCTTTTGGAGTAATTGGGTAATCTTGAGATTCACCGATCACTTCGATGTCTGTAATATCCAACTCATAACCAAATTTTGAGCGTTCGTCTTCTTTGACAATCCCTGTCACGAAAACAGAAGTTTCTTGGCTTAGGCGTTTGATCGTATCAAATTTTTCAAGACCTACTTCTTCACCAAATTTCTCGATAAAGTTTGGTTTGAAAGCCACGCCTTGGAAGAAGGCAGTTCCGTCACGCAATTGCAAGAAGGCAATTTTTCCTTTTCCTGACTTGTTAGCAACCCAAGCACCAATAGTGACTTCTTGACCAACGTAGTCTTTTACTTCGATAATTGTTACACGTTTTGTCATGTTTTATCTTCCTTTTTTGTTTAACTTGTCCAAAGACATTATTACTCATTATTGTACCACAAATAATGCCTGATAGCTAGCTAGTTTGATAGAAATTCATAAGTTTTAACAACAAAAACCTCCGCCAATGAGGCAGAGGTTTTACTTCCTAATTTTCCATAAATTGGTGCAAGCGACGAATAGCTTCTTTGAGTGTATCTAGGTCTGTCGCATAGCTGAGACGGACATTCTCTGGTGCTCCAAATCCTGCTCCCGTAATCAAGGCCAGACCCACTTCCTCAAGAATAGCCGTTGTAAATGCTGTTACATCTGTATAGCCTTTCATCTCCATAGCTTTTTTAACATTTGGGAAGAGGTAGAAGGCTCCTTGCGGTTTGACTACTTCAAAGCCAGGGACTTGGCACAAGAGAGGATAAATGGTATTGAGACGTTCCTCGAAAGCCTGACGCATGGTTTCTACGGAGTCTTGTGGACCAGTTAAGGCCTCGATTGTTGCGTATTGTGAAACAGCGGTTAGGTTTGAAGTTGTTTGACCAGTCAATTTGCTCATAGCAGCAATAATTTCTGGATCACCTACTGCATAACCAACACGCCATCCTGTCATAGCGTAGGCCTTAGACACTCCATTGATGACAATAGTTTGTTTGCGAATATCTTCTGACAGACTAGAGATTGGAACGAACTCATTCCCGTTATAGACCAAACGTCCATAAATATCATCGGCCAGGATAAGAATATCATGCTTAACTGCCCAATTTCCAATGGCTAACAATTCCTCACGAGAATAGATCATCCCAGTCGGATTAGATGGTGAGTTTAGTACCAAGACTTTGGTCTTATCTGTTCGAGCTGCTTCTAATTGCTCCACAGTCACTTTAAAGTGATTGTCTTCCTTGGCTTGGACAAAGACTGGAAGGCCTTCGGCCATCTTAACCTGATCCCCATAGCTGACCCAGTATGGTGTTGGAATGATAACCTCATCACCTGGATTAATCACAGCCATAAAGAAAGTATAAAGGGAGAACTTGGCACCAGTCGCAAAAGTGACCTCATTAGCTGCCACAGAATATCCATAATATCGTTCAAAATAGGTATTGACTGCTGCTTTTAACTCAGGCAAACCTGAAGCCACCGTATAGAAAGACGCGCGACCATCTCGAATGGCTGCAACCGCAGCATCCTGAATATTTTCAGGAGTATGAAAATCGGGCTGACCTAAAGTCAAGAAAAGAACGTCTTTTCCTTCAGCCTTTAACTTCTTTGCTCTTGCATCACTAGCTAGAGTAACGCTTTCTTCAATCTCTAAGACTCGTTTGGATAATTTCATTGTTTCTCCTTTTCGACTAAGGCACCAGATTCAAAATCTACTAGATAATAGTCTCCTCCAGACTTGATTTCCCAGACAGGCTTTTCAGCGTACCGTCCGAAGGTAATCTTGTCGATCTCAGTTGCTCCTTTTTCTCTGACAACTGCTTCTGCTTTTTCTTGAGAAGTACCATTTTCTAGTTGATATACGTAAATATTGTTGCTACTTTTCTCTATTAAGACAGCAACTGATTTCTGGTTCTTATCTTGGCCAAGAACACTATAATAGCTTTCTAAACCATTGAAGATATCAACCTGGCTAACCGTTTCTAGATTTGCATACTGCTTAGCTAGCTTCTCTCCTTCAACCTTTGCAGTTTGATAAGGCTTCATGCTGAGCCATACCAAATAAAGAAAGGAAGAAGTGATGACTAGAGTTAACAAAGTTATACCAATAATGTACTGAAATAATAGGGAATTTTTTTCTTTTTTCTGTCTCTTTTTCACTCGTCTATTTTACCATCTATCCTAGTGAATTACAAGTGAAGTTAGGGGAGGAATCTGGATTTTCAATACGTTTTTAGGATATCATTACATAACTTCAAGCCGTGTTTTTATAGACTTTTCTACAGTCTTCATTTTTAATTAAAAACTTAGATTCTATTGATTTTATTTTCTGAGCATATCCCTTGCAAATGATTTTATCGTGTTGTAACATATATTATAACAACAGAGTGATTCTGATTAAAAGATTGAAATTTAAAGGAGACTCCCTATGTCTAAAAAAGTATTGTTTATCGTTGGTTCACTTCGTGAAGGTTCATTCAATCACCAAATGGCACTAGAAGCTGAAAAGGCACTTGCTGGCAAAGCCGAGGTAAGTTACCTTGACTACTCAGCCATTCCTCTCTTTAGCCAAGACCTTGAAGTTCCTACACTTCCAGCTGTTACAGCGGCTCGCGAAGCTGTTCAAGCTGCTGATGCTATCTGGATCTTCTCTCCAGTCTACAATTTCTCAATTCCAGGGACTGTGAAAAACTTACTTGACTGGCTTTCACGCGCAATTGACTTGTCTGACACTCGTGGAGCATCTGCTCTTCAAGATAAGATTGTTACAGTATCATCTGTAGCAAATGCAGGACACGATCAACTCTTTGCAATTTACAAAGACCTCTTGCCATTTATCCGTACACAGGTTGTTGGTGATTTTACCGCAGCCCGTGTTAATGATTCTGCCTGGGCAGATGGTCAATTAGTCCTTGAAGATAGCGTCACTACTTCTCTTAAACAACAAGCTAAAGATTTACTTCAAGCTATTCAATAATAAAAAAGATAGTAGAAAATCTCATTTCTACTATCTTTTTGTTTATTCAACAAATTCTCCAATCATACTATGTTTTAATGGTAAACTACACATTACTAAAAGGAAAATGAAGGAGGATTGAATCCAAAAGAGGGCCAAATCAAAAATTCCATGCACAGCAACTACTGTTAAGAATGAAAGATAAAGACCAACAATCGGACGCTTGCTCGGCTCCTGACTCATATCAATCAACATTCGAATTGGACCAGAAGAAGCTATTCCTAACAATACCGTTCCAACCACACCGTAACTCAATATCGTATCAATGTATATACTATGAGCATGTTCGTGATATGGAGCAAAAATACGAGGATAGGAATGCATATAAGTTAGGGGCCCCTCGCCCCAGAAGGGATTTTGTTTGAATAAGGTCATACCTGCATTCCAGATCGACACTCGTTCTTCCATAGATGAATCGAGCGTCCCCATTCGAACTCCCAAATCGCTCGAGAAGAGAAAGGCTAGACCAACACCAAAGACTCCGATACTGAGCCAGAAGGCACGCCAGTTCTTAATGGTTGTGAAAAGATAAATAATCGCACCAAAGATAATGGCTGGAAAAGCTGTTCTATTTTGGGTGAAATTCAAGCCAAACAAATTTGCAAAGATCGCAATGAGAGAGAAAATTCTCAACCATCTCAATCGAGTCGTACTAATTAGGTAAAATCCAATCATAATACAGAAGCAACAGATAATCCCATAATAATTAGGATTAAAGAAGGCTACTTCTGCACGGTTCTGATGCCAGACCTGCATCTTAGGTGATAAGAAAGTATAATCAAATTTCTTTACAATCTGAAAGTGCTCTAAAGCTGCAAAAACTGATGCTAGCACACTAAGCGACATAACCGATTGCAATACTAATCTGAAAAACTTAGGGGTTAAATGGGCTTGGTAATAATAAAAGAAAATTGCAAAGAGGAACATTCCTAAAGTGGAAACCATCCCCATCACATTTTGAGCTAAAAGAGAAATAACACCACTATAGCCGATAAATAAAAGTAAGATAGAATGGTGGGACAATCGTTTTAATATCCCCTTCATCTCTCCTGTAAATATTAGACCTATTAAGTAGGCGATAAAAATAATAACGAAAATATAAAAAGGCAAGAAAATACTTAGAATAACAGCTAGTAAGACTAGCTCTTGCTTGGATAAGCCTTTCAATTTTTCAATGATACCTATTGATTTCACAACAGATCCTTTCTCTCTGCGCTATAAAGCTCAGATAAATAAACTATTAAAACATTTTACCATTTTTCAAATGATTTGAAAACCACTTTGTCCATGTCATCCTGACTAAAACTAGGTAAAATTTTATAGCGAGCTAAGATATCTCTCAAAGCGCGCATCCTTTTTTAAAAATATGGTACAATAAATCTAGTTGTTCCAGAAAGGACCTAGTATGAAATCCTACCAAGAAGTTTACAAAATCTTAGCTCATGAAACAGATTATTTAAGCGGAGAGAAAATCGCTGAAATATTAAACCTCTCTCGCACCTCTGTTTGGAAGGCTATCCAGCGCCTCCAGCAGGAAGGTTTAGAAATTGACAGCATCAAAAATCGTGGCTACAAACTTCTTCACGGTGACCTAATCTTACCTCAAGAAATAGAAGCTAACAGCCCAATCTCAGTTCAATTTAAACCTATCACCAAATCAACCCAGAGTGATGCCAAGGAGGCCATGGAAGCTGGTGCCAAAGGAGGCACACTCTACCTATCAACAGCCCAAACTATGGGACGTGGTCGATTTCAACGCCCCTACTATTCTCCAGAACAAGGTGGAATTTACATGTCTCTCCACCTCAAGCCCAATCTCTCTTATCTAGATCTACCGGCCTATACACTCCTGACTGCAGCCTCAATTTATAAGGCTGTTAAAAACCTTTGTCTAATTGATTTAGATATCAAATGGGTAAATGATTTATACCTAAATCATAAAAAAATAGCCGGTATTCTAACCGAAGCCATCACTTCTGTCGAAACCGGCCTTGTCACAGATGTTATTATTGGTGTTGGTATCAACTTTTCTATCGCTGATTTTCCAAAAAACCTACAAGGGAAAGCTGGAAGTCTCTTCTCTCAAAATAGCCCAATCACTCGCAACGAGCTGATTGCAGAAATCTGGAAATGTTTCTACGAAACTGAGACCGATGAGCTGCTTTACCTCTATAAAAAACAATCAATTGTTTTAGGCAAAGAAATTTCCTTTAAGAAAGATCAAGAAATCATCTCAGGAAAAGCTTGTGATATCTCTGACCAGGGTCAACTACAGATCCAATTAGCTACTGGTGAGAAAATTTGGCTCAATAGTGGCGAAGTTTCGCTCACTAACTGGTAAGCACTCGTTAGCAACATAAAAAATCGACCTCTCTTTCGAGAAGGTCGTTTTTCTTATCATTTATTTTTTCAAACGCTCAACATCACGCGCAATCACAAGTTCTTCATCCGTTGGGATAACAAGTACACGAAGTGTCGCAGCATCTGTAGAAATGTCTCCAGTTACTCCAAAGACATTTTTCTCTGGGTCTAGATCACAACCAAACCAAGAGATACCTGAAATAACTTTCTCACGCACAAGAGTTGCATTTTCACCAACACCAGCAGTAAAGATAATAGCATCTGCCCCGTTTAGGACTGCCAAGTATTGTCCAATGTGTTTTTGGATACGGTCAACATACATTTCAAAGGCAAGAATAGCATCGTGATTGCCTTCGTTCACACCATTCTGAACATCACGCATGTCACTTGACAAGCCTGAAACGGCCTGAAGACCAGATTCACGGTTTAGAACACGACTAATATCGTCTGGAGTCTTGAAGTCATCTGTATGTTCCATCAAGTAAGGAATGATAGCAGGGTCGATATCTCCAGTTCTTGTTCCCATCATAACACCAGCAAGTGGAGTGAATCCCATAGAGGTATCGATTGATTGACCTCCCTTAACAGCTGTGATAGAAGCACCATTACCGATATGGCAAGTGATCAACTTCAACTCTTCTAATGGACGATCCAATAGTTTTGCTGCTTCTTGAGCAACGTACTGATGACTTGTACCGTGTGCTCCATATTTACGAACCTTGTTTTCTGTATAGTACTTAGTTGGTAATGGATAACGATAGGCCTTCTCTGGCATTGTTGTGTGGAATGATGTATCAAAGACTGCTACACTTGTAATATCTGGCAATAATTCTTTGAAGGCACGAATCCCAGCTGCATTGGCAGGGTTGTGCAATGGGGCAAGAAGTCCTAGTTCTTCAATTTTTTCTAAGACATCCCCTTCAACTACTGTAGATTCTTTGAAGTATTCTCCACCTGCAACAACGCGGTGTCCAACACCAGTAATTTCATCATAAGCTTTAATAATATTAAAACGAATCAAGTCATCAAGTAAAATCTTAACAGCCAAGGTATGGTTTTCAATATCAAGAACTTGTTCTTCAGAACGGCCATCAAACTTAACTGTTGAAACAGAATCCTTCAATCCGATTCGCTCAATTAAACCTTTTGCAAGCACCTTTTCTTCTGGCATTTGATATAGTTGCCATTTCAAGCTAGAGCTTCCAGCGTTAATTGCAATGGTTTTTGTCATAAATTTATTCCCCTTTTTAAGCGTTTTCAACTATTATATCAAAATTTGCACTAGATTTCATGCCCTTGACACCAATTTTGAAAATTTTCCTTAAATTCCATCAAAATTTCAGGGTCACGGAGACTGGTAAGTGGATAAACAAATGGTTCAACTCCTTCTCCTGTCTTCTTTTGTAGGACAAAAATGCTCTTAGACTGAGCTCCTTGGGCGAAGAGATCCTCTGGTAAGGCAATAATTGCCACTAGTTGAGCCTGGTCAGTCAGCCATGATTTCAACAGGTCACTCTGAGGACTTGTCAGGAGATCTGTTGGAGCTAGAAAAATCGCATAGCCTCCTGTTCTGAGATACTTGAGTGATTGTTCCATTAACAAATGATGAGCATAAGTATGTTCATTCTTAGCCGCTACTTGATAACGTGAGGCTGTCTGATCATCTGGATAGTAACCGACAGGAAGGTCGCTCACAATGATGTCACTTTCTTTTAATACTTGTGGACGTACTGCATCTCCTTGGACAAAGCCCATTTGAAGATCCATTACTTCCGCCATGCTTGCCGCCAAGTCAATCAAGAGGTCATCAAGTTCTATTCCCAGATAATCTACCTTTTTGTTCATGGACGTTAAGAAGCTATCTCCCAGAATTCCCATCCCAGACCCCAATTCCAATAAGCTCACATTTTCAGCAGGGAAAAGTTGTTCAATGATAAAAATCATCAAGTGACCAACCGCATCTGGTGTGAACTGGTGATTGGCTTGAAGAGGCTCTGTTTGAGCTGCCTTCATTAACAAAAATTGATAGGTCCGTAACCACTCCTCTTTTCGAAGTGCCAAACGTTTTAAAGCTTGATTGTTTTTCTTGACATCTTCCAGATTTGTCTGACCATCCAGATAGATTCCATTTTGTTCAATCAAGGCATCATAAAAGCTTGTCGCCAAATCGTTTTGAATGATTTGGACATTTTCTAGTAAATAGGTATATGCTTGTTCAATTTTTTCAAAATCCATAATCTTATCTTACCAAATTCAGAGCCGATTTTCCAGATTTTCATAATACTGAAAACAAATAAAAACCTCTGAGATGACTCTCAAAGGTTTATTCTACTATTTACTATTTTCAACAGCTGCTGTTACAAAAGCAGTGTAAAGTTCTTCAGGACGATTTGGACGACTTGAAAGTTCTGGATGGTACTGACAAGCCACAAAGAATTTGTTTTCTGGGATTTCCACAATTTCGACCAAGCGATTGTCTGGTGAAACACCCGAGAAGACAAATCCTGCACCTTCAAACTGTTCACGGAAGGCATTGTTAAACTCATAACGGTGGCGGTGGCGACGTTGGACCACTTCTTTGTTATGATAAGCTGCTGCTGCCTTAGAACCACGTTTCAACTTAGAAGGATAAAGTCCCAAACGAAGGGTTCCCCCCATGTCCTCAACATCAATCTGATCACGCATGATATCGATGATCGGATATTTTGTATCAGGATCAAGCTCTGCTGAATTAGCCCCTTCAAGTCCCAAAACATGACGGGCAAACTCGATACAAGTCAATTGCATTCCCAAGCAGACACCCAACATTGGTACATCATTTTCTCGAGCATAGCGAATCGCTTGAATCTTACCTTCTGTCCCACGTTGACCAAAACCACCTGGAACGATAATTCCATCAGCGTCATCTAATAGTTCCGCTACATTATCAGCTGTCACATCGTTAGCATTGACCCAATCAATCTTGACTTCTGTATCATTGGCATAACCAGAGTGTTTCAAGGCCTCTACGACAGAAATGTAGGCATCTTGCAACTCGACATACTTACCAACAAGAGCAATTTTGACTTGTTTTTTTAGATTCATAACCTTATCAACCATAGCTGACCACTCTGTCATATCTGCTGCCGGTGCATCAATCTTCAAATGGTCACAGACGATTTGATCCATGCCTTGAGCTTGCAGATTAAGCGGAATTTGGTAAAGATGATCTACGTCTAAGGACTCGATAACTGCTTCTGGTGCCACATCACAGAACTGGGCTAGTTTGTTTTTAATCCCTTGTCCTGCTGGTTTTTCTGTACGAATGACTAACATATTTGGCTGGATTCCCAAACCTCGCAATTCTTTGACAGAGTGTTGAGTCGGCTTGGTCTTCATTTCTCCAGCCGCCTTGAGGTAAGGAAGCAAGGTTGTATGGATATACATGACATTTTCTGCACCCACATCAGACTTCATCTGACGAAGCGCCTCTAAGAATGGAAGGGACTCAATATCGCCAACTGTTCCACCAACCTCTGTAATAATAACATCAGAGTCCGTCGTTAGAGCGGCACGCTTGATTTTTTCTTTCAAGGCATCTGTAATATGAGGAATAACTTGGACAGTTGCACCGAGGTACTCTCCACGACGTTCCTTGCGAAGAACTTCACTGTAGATTTTACCAGTTGTCACGTTGGAATATTTGTTGAGATTGATATCGATGAAACGTTCGTAGTGACCCAAGTCCAAATCTGTCTCAGCCCCATCATCTGTCACAAAGACTTCCCCGTGCTGATAAGGACTCATGGTTCCCGGATCGATATTGATATAAGGGTCAAACTTTTGAATGGTTACCTTCAAACCACGATTTTTCAAGAGCCGTCCTAGGCTCGCCGCAACGATCCCTTTTCCAATAGACGACACCACACCACCAGTTACAAAAATATATTTCGTAGACATAGATTCCTCTTTCTAAAATGCTCAAAACCCTGTTTCCTAGAAGGGGAGATCGGAAACAAGATCTTCATCAAATACTACAATCCAAGATAAAAGTTCCCGGAAAAACAAAAATAGCTCCCTAATAACTAGGGAGCTCCGACCTCTAAAAGAGGTGCCCGAACAATATCTTACCTCAATTTGGTACATTTGTCAAATGTCATTCTTTACTAGATTTATAGTTCTACTGCAGAAAAGAAAACAACAAGGAGATTTCCTTGTTGTTTGGTATTATTCTTCTTCTTCCTCAGAATCCTCGTCATCTTCTTCAACAAGATCAACATCTTCCCCAAGATCATCTGGTGCGATTTCGTTGATTTCGGCGTCGTAGGCTTCTACTTCGTTCTTCTCATCGTCTGGATTTTCATCATCATAAGAAAGAGCTGGATCTTCTTCGTAGGCGTCCTCATCCTCTGGATCATCTGCACCGTAATCAATGGCATCAGCATCTCCATCCATAAAGGCATTAACACGTTTTTTCTTAGCCTTAGGTGCTACTTCTTCATCGTCACTTTCTTCAAGAGCAATGATTTCTTCGTCAATTTCATCTACTCCATACCATGAACGAAGGCCCCACTTGTTATCTCCAAGAGAGATGAAGCTACCATCAAAGTTCAACTCTGTATAGAACAAAGGTAGTGCTTCGCGAATATCGCTATTAGAGGTACCAAGATAGTTTTGGATTTCATTGACCAAATCGCTAAAATGCATCTCGTGGTCGCGACCACGTTGTTCCAAGATGGCACGAGCCACCTCAATCATAGATAGTTCACTTTTTTCTTGCCCAGCAAATACTTCTAATTCCAAAGCGTTTCTCCTCTTTTTTTACTACTAATGCCAGAGTATATAAACTCTGGTCTCATTTTATCATGTACTCTTTATTGTACGATAATTTTCTTTATTAGTCAAAGGTTTAGAAGAAATTAATGTGAAATATTTCAGCGAATAAAAAGACCTGGGAGATACACTCACAGGTCCCTTACTTTATTTATAGCTTAAAGCTCGTTTAAAGGTTTTCCAGATACCTAAATCATCTGTTTGAAGGACTAGGCTGGCATACATACGTCCGATAAAGGCTGTTGCAGTCACAGCAAATACAACTGTTATCGCAAGAGAAATCCAAGCCTCGATACTATTTGCATAACCATTAATAGCTCTGAAAGGCATAAAGAAGGTTGAGATGAATGGGATATAAGATCCAATTTTCAAAACCAAATTATCCCCAGAAGCCCCTAAGGCGGTTACCCCTATAAAACCTACCATAATTAAGAGCATCAAAGGAGACAAGGCCTTACCAGAGTCTTCAGGTCGAGAAACCATAGAACCTAAGAAGGCAGCCAAGACAACGTACATGAAAAGACTAACCAAGACAAACAACAAGGTGTTCAGAGAAAAAGCTTCTCCCAAATGACTTAGAATACCTGAATTAGCCAAGAAAGGCATATCCTTAAAGAATAAGATAGCTCCAAGTCCGCCTACAACATAAATACCAATATGAGTCAAAATGACAAGAAGTAAGGCAATCATACGTGCGTAAAAGTAGTGACTAGCACGAATACTTGAGAAGACCACTTCCATAATTTTTGTCCCTTTTTCACTGGCTACCTCTTGAGCAGTGACACTGGCATAAGTAATCAAGATCATATAGAGGAAGAAGCCTAGTCCTGCTGCCGCAAAGGTTTGGACCATCTTTTTACTTTCCTTAGATTCATCAATCTGCTCTGAGAATTGAATCGTTTGTGCCAAGTGCTGTTCCTGTTCCTGAGATAAATGTGCCTCCGAACGATTGAGTTGGTATTGAAGCTCATTCAACTTAGTTGTCACAGCTAACTTAATGCCACTCTCTAGTGAAGTTTCACCGTGATAGACTGCCTTGAGAATACTACCTTCTTGATCAATGGTCAAATAACCTTTTATTTTTTCATCCTTGATGGCTTCTTGGGCGCTTGCTTCATCCTTATAGTCAACATTAATGCCATTGGTCGATTTAAGACTCTCTGTTACAGCAGGCACCGAACTAACTACAGCCACCTTATTATTCTGAGCCAGAGAGGAACCTTGAAGATAGCCAATTCCTCCAGATAAGCCGATAAAGAGAAAGGGCGAGATTACCATAAAGAAGAAACTCCAGGATTTGACATGACGTAGATAAGTTTCTTTGATTACAACCAACATATTTCTCATACTTCCACCCCTGATTCTAGTTTAAAGATTTCATCAATTGTCGGAGCTTGCTGGTCAAAGGTCGCGATATAGTGTCCTTTAGTCAAGATAGCAAAAAGCTCCTGTCCTGCATTTTCATCATCTAGGATGAGCTTCCAAATCCCCTGCTTGGTCAAGCTAGCATGAATGACATGCGGGAGTTTTTCCAAGTCTTCCTGACAATTTTCACTTGCAACAAAGAGTCGCGTTTTGCCGTATTGATTGCGAACATCTTGGACTGGTCCATGCAAGACGACACGCCCATCACGAATCATCAGGATATCATCACATAGCTCTTCGACATTGGTCATGACGTGGTCTGAAAAGATAATGGTTGCACCACGTTCTTTTTCTTTGAGGATAACCTGCTTGAGCAATTCAGTATTGACTGGATCTAGGCCACTAAAAGGTTCATCTAGAATGATCAGATCTGGTTCATGCATTAAAGTAATGATCAGCTGAATCTTCTGTTGATTCCCTTTTGAGAGACTCTTAATCTTGTCTGTCAATTTTCCCTTTACTTCCAGCTTCTCCATCCATTGAGGGAGTTTTTCTTTGACTTCTTTGGCATCCATGCCTTTTAACATGGCTAGGTAACGAACCTGCTCTAGGACTGTCAACTTAGGCATGAGACTACGTTCTTCGGGTAGATAGCCAATCCGAGCATAGGTTTCCTGACGAATTTCTTGACCATCAAACTTAATTTTTCCTTGATAATCCAAAAATTTCAAAATACTGTGAAAAATGGTTGTTTTCCCAGCTCCATTTTTCCCAACTAGACCTAAAATTCTTCCAGGCTGAGCTTGAAAGTCAACGCCAAACAAGACTTGCTTGGGACCAAAACTTTTTTCAAGATTGCGGACTTCTAACATAATCCACCTCCTACTAATCTTACCCTCATTATACTCCTTTTTTTAGTCATTACAAGGATTTATGTACATTTTTATTAGTAGAATTTACTAGGCATTTTTTATATCAAGACGAATAAGATTCAACTTCATTTTTCTTTCCAATATTCGGCATTTACAAAGACAAAAAAATCCATCCCTCAGGATGGATTTTAGACTGTTAACGCACTTCTGCATTCACTTTTTCTTCGAGTGATGCTTGGATTTTTTCCATATAGCGTGCGACTTCTTCGTCTGTCAAGCTATCTTCTGGATTTTGGAAGGTCAAGCTATAAGCCATTGACTTCATACCAAGTCCTAGTTTTTCACCTGAGAAGACGTCAAACAGTTTAATGTCTGTCAAACGTTTCACGCCAGCGGCTTGAATAGCATCAACCACCTCTTGGTGAGTCACTTCTGCCTTGAGGAGAAGGGCAATATCACGGCTGACTGCTGGGAATTTAGTAATTTCCACAAAGGCTGCTGCTGGTTGAAGAGCTGCCTCAATAGCTGAAAGGTTGAGCTCCGCTACATAAGTTTCTGGAATATCGTAAGCCTTAGCTGTCACAGGGTGCACTTGACCGAGGAAACCGACTACTTGATCACCGAGTGAGATCAAGGCTGTACGTCCTGGGTGAAGACTCTTGATCTCTTGCGTTGCTGTATAGGTCGCTTCAAGACCCAAGCGAGCAAAGAGGGCTTCTAGGATTCCCTTAGCATAGAAGAAATCAACCGGAACGGCTGCAGTTTGGAAGTCTTTTTCAGCGACTAAACCTGTCAATGCAAAAGCAAAGCTGTTGATTTCATTTGGCAAGTCTTCTTTTGGATTACCCGTTTGCTCGAAGACTTTTCCAATCTCGTAAAGAGCCAAGTCTTTGTTCTTACGCGCTACGTTGTAAGCTACGGTATCCAAAATACCTGAAACCATATTTTGACGGAGGACCGAACGGTCCACAGTCATTGGCCACATCAATTCTGTCAAATGACTTGGCTGAATCGTAAACTCGACTGCTTTTTCAGGAGTTGTCAGAGCGTAGGTGATGATTTCTGTCAATCCAGCACCTTCTGCAATGGTACGAACTTGACGGCGCAATTTTTGTGTCGCTGTTAATTCACCGGCTGTCCCATCATCTTTTGGAAGACTGGTTGGCAAGCGGTCGTAACCATAAATCCGAGCGATTTCTTCAAAGAGGTCCGCTTCGATAGTGATATCCCAACGGCGACGAGGAACGCTAACAGTAAAGGCTTCCGCATTTCCTGAAAGACCAAAGCCAAGACGACGGAAGACATCTTCTACATCTGCGTAGGAAAGGTCTGTACCAAGGACACGGTTCACGTCTGCAAGGGTTGAAGAAACTTCTACATCTGAAGTGTCCAACTGTCCTGCTGAAACAATGCCCTTACGCACTGTCGCACCAGCCAATTCAGCAATCATACTTGCTGCTGCATCAAGGGCTTCATTAACGGTTGCCACATTGATGCCTTTTTCAAAGCGAGAAGATGATTCAGAACGAAGGTTTAGACGACCACTTGTCTTACGGATAGATTTGCCATTGAAGACAGCAGCTTCAAGGACGACACGAGTAGAGTTTTCAGAGATTTCTGTAGCCTCTCCACCCATGACACCTGCAAGGGCTACTGGTTTGTCAGCAACAGTAATGACTAAGTCAGTTGTTTCCAACTCACGCTCTTCCCCATCCAAGGTCACTAATTTCTCACCAGCACGTGCTTCACGCACACGGATGTCATTTCCTTCAAAGGTATCCAAGTCAAAGGCATGCATAGGCTGACCAAAGTAAAGCAGGATATAGTTGGTCACGTCGACGACATTGTTAATCGGACGGATACCTTCGTTCATGAGGAGGTTTTGCAACCATTGTGGACTTGGTGCGATAGTCACATTGTCCAAGATACGAGCTGCATAGTAAGGAGCCTTGTCCGTATCAATGCTGACAGAAAGAGCATCCGCTGCAACTTGGTCTGTTTCTGTTAAAGTAAATTCTTTAAAATTGACTGACTTGTCATAGATAGCTGCTACTTCGTGCGCCACGCCACGCATAGAGAGGGCATCTGCACGGTTTGGAGTGATGGAAAGTTCGATGATTTCATCATCCAAGTCTAGATAGGAGAAAACTTCCTCACCTGGAACTGCATCATCTGGCAAGATTTGGATTCCATCTGCAAATTCCTTTGGTACAACGGAGTCAGAAATGCCTAATTCACCAAGTGAACAGATCATTCCGAGAGATTCCAAACCACGGATTTTCCCTTTTTTAATCTTGTAGTTGTCCGCAATGCGAGCTCCCGGAAGAGCCACCATTACCTTGATGCCTGCGCGCACATTTGGTGCACCACAGACAATTTGACGGGCTTCTTCTTCACCCACATTGACTTGGCAAACATGCAAGTGTGTTTCTGGCACATCTTCGCAAGACAAGACCTCACCGACGACAATTTTTGAGAGACCAGCAGCAGGTGATTCCACACCTTCTACCTCGATCCCTGTAGTTGACATTTTTTCAGCCAACTCTTGTGATGGTACATCAATGTCCACCAATTCTTTTAACCATTTATAAGATACAAGCATAATTTAATTCTCCAGAATGACAGTTGTCACTCTAGTTTTTTTCCTTTCCTATCATTTCATTAGAAGAATCATCTTCTTACCTTAATTTCTTTTTCAGTAACCAATCCGTATCTACCTTTTGCCCAACCATAAAATTATGTTGGCTAAATTTTTCAAAACCATATCGATTATAAAATGCTTGAGCTTTTGTATTATGCTCCCAAACACCTAGCCAAGCCCAGGAAAAACCATTTTTTTCGGCGTTTTCCAGAGCGAATTCAAATAGTTGCTTACCAAGTCCAAATCCTTGATATGTTTGTAGCACGTAGAGGCGCTGAATTTCAAAAGCGTTCTCTAATTCTCTCTCGGTTTGAGCATTTCCCCAGTTGACTTTGAGAAAACCAGCTATCTCCTCTTCATGCATAATGAAATAGGTTTCGGATTCAGGATTTTCCAACTCAGTTGACAAAACTCTCAGATTATAAGCCTCTTCAAAGTATTCCTGTAACTGCTCTTCCGTATTATCATGAGCAAATGTTTCACGAAAGGTTTGTTTGGCAATTTTTACCAACACCTCAACATCTGCTATTTCCACTTTTCTAATCATTATTTAAACTGTTCTGAGAAGCGGATATCCCCTTGGTAGAATCCACGGATATCGTTGATTCCGTAGCGAAGCATAGCTACACGCTCTTGACCAAGACCAAAGGCAAAGCCAGAGTAAACAGTCGCATCGATACCACTCATCTCAAGGACACGTGGGTGAACCATACCGGCACCCATAATCTCAATCCAACCAGTTTTCTTACATACGTTACAGCCGGCTCCTCCACACTTGAAGCATGAAACATCCACCTCAACAGATGGCTCTGTGAACGGGAAGTAAGATGGACGCAAACGGATTTGGCGCTCTTCACCAAACATCTTTTGCACAATCAACTGAAGGGTTCCTTGAAGATCCGCCATTGAGATGTTTTTCCCAACAACCAAACCTTCGATCTGGTGGAACTGGTGACTGTGGGTTGCATCATCCGTATCACGACGGAATACACGTCCTGGTGAGATCATCTTCAAAGGACCTTTTGAAAAATCATGGGCATCCATAGCACGCGCCTGAACTGGAGACGTGTGAGTACGAAGCAAGATTTCTTCTGTGATATAGAAAGTGTCCTGCATATCACGAGCTGGGTGATCCTTTGGAAGGTTCATACGTTCAAAGTTGTAGTAGTCTTGTTCTACTTCAAAACCATCCACTACTTGGTAACCCATCCCGATGAAGATATCTTCTATTTCTTCACTAGTTTGTGTGAGGACGTGACGGTGACCAGTCGCAACTGGACGACCTGGAAGTGTAACATCAATGCTCTCACTTGCTAGTTGAGCTTCCACTTTCTTTTCTTCCAAGAGCTTAGCTGATTCTTCAAATGCAGCTGTCAAAACATCACGAGCTTCATTGACGTGTTTCCCGATAACAGGACGCATTTCTGCAGAAACATCTTTCATCCCTTTCAGGATTTCAGTAAGGGAACCTTTTTTACCAAGGACAGAGACGCGCAATTCTTGCAGCTCTTTTTTATTTTCAGCAGAAATCTGCTTCAAGCTAGCTAGCGTTTCTTCACGAAGCGCTTTTAATTGTTCTTCAATAGTTGACATAATTCCTCCATCAGTCACTCGTAAGATAAAAAGAAAACCACATGTCAAAAACTCCACTCGGAGCGTTGACACGCGGTACCATCCGTTTTTATCTGACAAGCCAGACCTTTATTTCTGAATCCATAGGCAAGTGAATTCACCCAGCTTTCATATAGAGAACTTTCAGTCACGGCTCTCCTCCCTGATATACTTCCCCTGAGATACTAGTCTTGCAGATTCCTATTTAATTATTATTCATTTTATCAAATTTCAAGCATTCTTGCAAGGTGTTTTGCGACTAATCAACATAGTCTCCACCTTCAAAGCCATAATACTCTTCCAGACTGAGGCCACTTGCAGCGATTTCTTTGGCTTCTTTGCCAACATAGCGAAGGTGCCATTCTTCAGCCATATAACCCGTTTCTTTTTCCTTACCTTTAAGGTAACGAACGACAAAGCCATAGTCTGCGGCGTGGTCTAAAAGCCATTGAGCAGCCTTTTCTTCTGTCACTAAATCTCCATTTGTTCCTATTAGGTCAAAGGCAAGGCCAGTTTGGTGTTCACTGTAACCAGGTCTTGCAGAATAACGGTCAGCCTCAGCCTTGCCATCTTTATCTACATAGTTTTGATAAAGCTGAGTTTGAGTTTCATAACTTCTAAAACCACTATAGTTGTCGCTAATCGGGAATCCTGCTTGTTGCATAGCTGCAATGAGTTTCAACAGTTCTGCTTTAGCGGTAGGATTTTCCCCTGGATTATAGTCTTTTGACATAGGATAATGCTTATTAGCGACAACAATCTCATCGTACTTGCCTTGAATGCTGTAGTGATCTCCTTTGTCTACTACTTCTGCTTTCTTTTGACTAGCTGCCTGAGACTTACTTCCCGCAGTTCCTTCTTGGACAGTTTTTTCTTCCGTTGAAGTCTGAGTTTCTGAAGTTGCTGGCTTTTCTTGTGAGCAAGCCGCTAATGTCAAGGCTAATAATCCTGATAATACAAGATATCTTTTCTTCATCTTTAATCCTTTCATTTTACTATCTGGTTTAAAGTTTCTGATAATGTCGCAATCAAGTTTTCCAGTCTCCGATCTTTAACGTGATATTCCTCAGCAACCATTTCTTCCCATGGGACCCACCAAACTGGACCACGACCATTAAGACCATGTCCCTTCATATCACCCTCTCGTCTCGGAAAAATATGCCAGTGGACATGGGCATCTCCATTTCCCAACAACTCTACATTCATCTTTTCAGCAAAAAAGGCCTTAGAGACAGCTTCCTGAACTAAGCTCATTTCCTCTAAAAAGCGGAATTTGACAGTTGGATGCAGATGATGTAATTCTGTCACATGTTCTTTTGCCAGGAATAAAGTATAGCCTTCAAAATACTGGTGGTCTCCGATGACAACATAGCCTGTTTCCAGTTCTTTTACAAAGTAGGGATTTTCCCCTGCCTTAATCAATTCAATTCGTTGGCAAATCAAGCACATCTTAGTCTACCAATCCACTCTTGAGATAAGCATCCACCATACGCTCAGTAGCAACTACAGAATCGATATGAGTACGCTCATAAGAGTGACTAGATTCAATACCAGCTCCGAGAAGGGCGTGTTTGACTTCTGCTCCAGCTGACATAGCTGCAGAAGCATCTGAACCATAAAATGGATAGATGTCGAGTTTAAATGGAATGTCTTGGTCTTTTGCTAGGGCAACCAGATGTTGACGGAATTCATAGTGATAAGGGCCTGAAGCATCTTTGACACAGATAGACACTGTGTACTCATCCGTCTGCTGGTCATCTCCCATTGCTCCCATATCTACTGCTAGATATTCAACAACTTGACTTGGGATACTTGAGTTAGCACCATGCCCCACTTCTTCAAAGACTGAGAAGGCAAAATGCGTAGTGACAGGAAGTTCAATCCCTTCTTCCTTATAGACTTTAAGGAGATTTAGAAGGATAGCTGCACTGACCTTATCATCCAAATGACGCGATTTGATAAAGCCTGTCTCAGTTACGACAGTTCGTGGGTCAAAGCTGATAAAGTCACCAACCTCAATACCAAGTGCGCGTGTTTCTTTTTCATTGGTCACTTTTTCATCCAAACGTACTTCCATATTGTCCTGCGTGCGTTCAGCAGTGCCAGCGTCCTTGTATACATGACAAGAAGTCTGGTGGATCAAAATGGTACCTGAAATAGTCTTACCTGTACTAGCCACATGAACTGTACAGTTTTCGCCTTCAATCATGTTCCAAGGATAACCACCGATACGATCCATTTTGAGACGACCGTCTACTTTAACAGTACGAACGATAGCTCCCAAAGTATCCACATGGGCAGTCACATAGCGCTGTTGCTCGTCATTTTTTCCTTTGACAGTAACGTTGACACCACCTTTGGCAGTACGGATTGGTTGATAACCTAGTTTTTCAAGAGTCTCAACCAAATAATTCGTAATCTCACGTGTGAAACCAGTTGGTGATGCGATAGCAGTTAGTTCTTTGATATATTCTACAGTTTGATTCATTTCTTCACCTCTTGCTACCATTATATCATTTTTTACATCTTAGTATGTGTGAAAATAGAAAACTAGGATAATTTGAATACAAAAGTATTTTATGGTATAATAAGAGCAGTTCTTAGGAAGAAAGGAAAAAATATGAATAAATTTTTCAAAATGACGCTTTTCTTAACTCTACCGCTGGCATTCTTGTTGGGATGTTCAAAACAGTCATCAACAACTTCTAACTCTTCAAAAGTAGAGTCAACTGAGGTAAAAACCACTGAGGCTGAAACAAGTGAAAAGAAATCAGAGCTAAAAACTGTAACTTTTGTAAACGATTCTCAGCCTGGTGTCCAGTCAACATTGACCTATACAGTTGACGGTGATAACGTTGTGAAACAAACTGCTCACAATGTCGCTGACCCCGAAGTCCTAAACAATACTGCAGATGATTTAAAAAATCTTGTCGAAGAAACCTACAAAGGATATAAGGGCCTCAAGGGGGTAACTTTATCTGTCGAGATTAAAGATGGTAAAGTCGTACAAGATCTTGAGATTGACCTTTCAGTTGCAAGCATTGACGAACTTAGAAAAGCTTTACCAGAAGAATACTCAGGTGTTGGGAAAAACGTTAGCTTTAAAGCCTCTAAGAAAATGTTAACAGACCTTGGTTATAAGGAAAAAACGAACTAAGAGTAATAGAAAAAAACTTGGCCAACGCCAAGTTTTTTTATTCCATCTCAAAAGCTTCACTCTTTTGCTTATTTGGAAGAACAAGGGAAAGTAAAATCCCAATAATCGCTGGTACTAACCATGGTAAGGAAGCCTTAGCAAATGGTAGAGCATTCACAATGTTTGCAAGGAAGGTCACTTCAAATGAACTTCCTAAGACACTAGCTACGGCAATAGCTGTAACAAGACCCATCGTCAATTGCATGCCTGGTTTTGAAAGTGGTACAAACTTGTTCACAATCACAATCATAACAATCACAATGGTAATTGGATACAAGATAACTAGGACAGGGATAGAATATTTGATGATTGCATCAAGACCAAGGTTGGCAATTGCAAAACCAATCAAGGTAAAGACAGTCGCATAAACCTTATAGCTGAGTTGTGGGAAACGTCCGTTAAAGAACTCCGCAGTTGAAACAATCAAACCTACAGTCGTTGTGAAGCAAGTTACTGTTACCATGGCTGCTAGGAATAATTGAGCTGTTGAACCAAAGATTTCTTGGGTCGCTTGTGACAAGATATAAACCCCTGGAGTTCCACCCTTCATCGCTTCTTCTGTCATTGGGAAGTGATTTCCAAGGAAACCTAGGCCAATGTATAGGGCACTAAAGCCAAGTGCTACGACAATTCCGACTACCCAAATGGTTGAGATGTACTCTTTTTTACTCGAAAATCCAAGTTGTTTCAAGGTTTCAACCGCGATTACACTAAAGGCAACAGATGCGAGAGCATCTAGAGTATTATATCCTTCAAGGAATCCTGCTCCAAATGCTGAAGCTTGATAAGCTGCTGTAGCTACTTGTGGAGCATTCCCACCATATTTAAAGGCTCCAAGAATTACCAAGATGATAATTAAGAGGGCAAAAACTGGTGTCAAAACCCGACCGATACGATCCAAAATCTTTGAAGGATTAAGCGCGATTAAGTATGCTGCTACAAAGTAGATAAGGGTAAAGACAATCAAGCCTAGACCTTTGTCAGCATCTGCCAAGAGGGGACTAATCCCTACTGCATAAGAAGTTGTTGCAGTACGTGGAATGGCAAAAAATGGACCAATCGACAAGTACAAAACTGCTAGATAAATCGTTGCAAACCAAGGGGAAATCTTTGTAGAAATCTCATAGATATATCCCTTAGGATTTAAGGTCCCGATGATCAAGGTCAAGACCGCAAGTCCGACACCCGAAAGTACAAATCCTGCAATGGCAGGGAGAAAGCGTTCCCCAGATTGAGCACCTAGGGTAGGGGGGAAAATCAAATTACCCGCACCAAAAAATATTCCAAACAGGAGTAATCCTGTTAAAGCACCTTTTTTAGCCATAAACTCTCCTTATAAAAAATAAAATACTTTCTTAGTATAACATGATTAAAGGCTTGAAAAGGCTATCTCGGAAAAATTTTAAAATGTTTTCAATTTTCTGATTTTTAGAGAAAATAAATTCTCTTTAAAACCTTTCTTATTTTCGGTCTTAAAGGGAGTTTTTTTCTTATTCTAAGGCATCCATGCCACCTTGGACATTGATAACCTCATATCCTTGTTCTGCTAAAAATTGACAAGCGCGTGCTGAACGCATTCCTGATTTACAAATCACGTAGTAAAGATTATCCTTATCTAGTTGTTTATAAGTATCAGCTAATTGGCTGAGAGGTAAATTACGAGCGCCTTCTAAATGAAGAGCCTCAAATTCCTCTACTTCTCTCACATCTAATACAGAAAGCGACTCTTTCTGGTATAGTTGGTAAAAATCATTAAAAGTAATTTCTTTCATTTTTCTTCTCCGAGAATTTTTTGAATTCTTTCTTTCAAGTTAGGCAAAACATCTGCTTCAAACCAAGGATTCTTTTTCATCCAGATTTGGTTCCGAGGTGACGGGTGAACCAAAGGGTAATAATCTGGCAAATAATCCTTAAAGCGATGCACACGGTCTGTTACCTTGCCACTAACTTTCTCATGCAGATAGTAAGCCTGAGCATACTGACCAATCAAAAGCGTCAATTGAATATCTGGTAATTCTTTTAAAAGTTTAGGGTGCCACTTTTCTGCAAAACCAGGTCTAGGCGGTAAGTCACCGGATTTTCCATGCCCTGGAAAATAGAAATCCATTGGCATAACTGCAAAATAACCTGACTTGTAAAAAGTATCTTCGTCCACACCCATCCACTCTCGCAAGCGGTCGCCACTTTTATCCTTCCAGTAAAGCCCCGCTTCCTGAGTTTTAAGACCAGGTGCTTGCCCAATGATATTGATACGGGCTGTTTTTGGTGCTGCAAAGAGAGGTTCGATTCCTTGCTCAGTATAGTGTTGATTTTGTGGGTCAGCCATGATGGCTTGCTTGATTCTTTCGATTTGAGACATCTACTCTCCCTCCAAAAAGAAGTCTAAGCATAAAATCTCAGACTTCTATAGCATTATTTGATCAATTCATAGATAGCTTCAGCATAGATAGCTGCTGCACGGAAGAGATCGTCCAAGGCGATAAATTCGTTGGCTTGGTGCATAGTGTCGATAGAGTCTGGGAACATAGCACCATAGGCTACACCACGTTCTAAGAGACGACCAAAAGTTCCACCACCGATAACTTGTTCATGCCCTTGAAGACCTGTTTGTTTTTCATACACGCTCAACAAGGTTTGTACAAGTGGATCTTCCATTGGTACGTAGTGAGGTGTATGTCCGTGTTCTGACAAGCTAACTGAAGTAACTGGCAAGTTTTCAAGAACTGACTTGATTTGCTCTGGACTTGTTCCTTTTGGATAACGGAAGTTGAGGGCAATGGTATTGTCAGCACTTGCTTCGTCAAAGCGGAAGACACCAGCATTCATAGAAAGGGCACCCATCTTTTCATCCACATGAGCCACTTTCAAGTTTTTGCCTTCATGGTCATTCAAGAGAATCTTACCAGCAATGTCAAGGTAGTCTTTTGCAGGTCCTTCAAATGCAAACTGGCTAAGGAAGAGAGCAAGATAAGTCGCACCATTGACACCTGAAGCAGGCATAGCACCGTGGGCAGATTTACCAATTACAGTTACCTTGTACTGACCGTTTTCTTCTTGGATTTTTCCTCTAAGTTTGTGCTCTGCAACAAAGGCATCTAGTTTCGCTTGCAAGTCAGCCAAGTCACCTGAAACGACTGCTGTTGCTGACTCAGGAACCATATTTTCACGCAAACCACCTGTGAAGCTGTGAAGACGAGCTACCCCCTTGTTGTCACCGGCAAAATGGAGATATTCTGTGATATTTCCTTTTTCACCATTGATAATTGGGAATTCAGCATCTGGAGAGAAACCAAAGTCTGGCTTCGCAAGTCCTACATGGTCAAAATAGTAGTCCATGTCAGCCCAACCTGATTCTTCATCAGTTCCGACAATAAAGCGAACTTTCTTAGAAGTTGGAAGTCCAAGCTCCTTAATGATTTTCAAACCATAGTAACATGCTGTAGTTGGTCCCTTATCATCAGAAGCACCACGCGCATAGAGACGGCCATCTTTGATAGTTGGAGTGTAAGGATCAGTGTCCCAACCGCTACCTGCTGGTACTACGTCCATGTGGGCAAAGATTCCAAGAACTTCCTTACCTTCACCAAACTCAAAATGTCCTGCATAGTTGTCGACATTTTTTGTTGGATAACCATCACGGTCTGCGATTTCAAGGAATTTCTCCAAAGCTTTTACTGGACCAGGTCCAAATGGGTGCTCCGCATCTGCCTTACTGTCATCACGTTCTGAGTTGATTTCCAAAAGGCTAAACAAGTCAGCCAAGAGGGCTTCTTTACGTTTTTCTACTTCTGCTGTAAAATCAATAACTGTCATTTTTACTTCCTATCTTTTTTCGATAATTTCATCTACTGGCAAGCGGTAGCTTGGTTCCAACTTCTCGTCTGTGTATCCTACTGTGATCAAAAGTTCTGGACGGAAGCGTTCTTCAATTTCCAAAACTTCATTAGCTTTTGATTTGTCAAAACCAAGGATAATGTTTGAACCAATTCCCTGGTCAGTCAATGCAAGGACTAAGTTCATCGCAACTAAACCAGCATTGAGGGCTAGGTAGTCACTGATTTGTTGTTCATTGTAACGTGCATACTCAGCTGGAAGATTTTTCATAAAGTACTGAAGTTGTTCTTCTGAGAAGTTCTTTGCTCCACCAACACGGGCAATCTTGCGAGCTCGTTTAGCTAGGTCAGTATCTGTAAACAAGGCAATGGTTACAGGGGCAGATGCTACTTGCTCAAAGTTTGAACCGTAAGCCAATTTTGCTAGTTCAGCATTTCTCTCACGAACTACAACAAACTTCCAAGGCTGACTATTGTGAGCACTCGGTGCCAAGGTTGCGATTTCAATAGCTGTTCGAACATCCTTGGGATCAACTGGTTTATCAATAAAATGCTTAGTCGCATGACGTTTTTTATTTAACTCAAGAAATTTCATAATTGATTTCCTTTTCTATTTCTATTGCTTCCATTTTACCACATTCTGAAAGAGCTTGCAGAGATTTTTCATTAGTGGCCTAAATTATCTTTTTCTTTTCTGATTTAAATTTTAGATTACAAACTCAAACTAAAAATTATAATATTTTTCTATCACTTCCATAAAAAATATATATTGGCTATTTGATTGATTGTCTGGTAAGCTAGATACCATTAAGTAAAGGAGACACACATGAAAAAATTATTCTTATTATTAGCCATTAGTCCCTTGTTGGTGGCCTGTGGACAATCTAAACAGGATAGTACTTCAACTTCCACTGCTAGCCCTAAAACCATTGTCGTAGCAACTGCTGGAGACATTCCACCTTTTGACTTTGAACAAGATGGTAATTTGACTGGATATGATGTTGAAGTTTTAAAAGCAGTCGATGAAAAACTAGATCAATACAAGATTGAATTTCAAAAAACTGCTTGGGAGAGTATATTCCCTGGAGTTGATGCTGGACGTTACCAAGCCGCTGCCAACAACTTGAGCTACACCAAAGAGAGAGCCGACAAATACCTCTACTCGCTACCTATCGCAAAAAATCCTTTGGTTCTAGTGAGCAGAAAAGACAAGGCTCTTACCTCTCTTCAAGACATCGCTGGTAAAACTACTCAAGATGACACTGGAACTTCTACTGCCAAGGTTGTTACAGACTGGAATCAAAGCCACTCCGACAATCCTGCTACCATCCAATATTCTGGCGAAGATGTGGCTAAGCGTCTGAATGACCTCGCCAACGGTGAATTTGATTTCCTAATATTTGACAAAATCTCTGTTCAAAAAATTATCCAAGACCGAGGATTAGACTTGAACGTAGTCGACTTGGAGAACAATGACAATCCAAACAACTACATCATCTTCTCAAGCGACGAAAAAGAATTTAAAGAACAATTTGACAAGGTTCTCAAAGAACTCTACCAAGATGGAATCCTTGAAAAACTCAGCAAAACTTATCTCGGTGGTTCTTACCTACCAGATGCATCAGAATTAAAATAAAAGGATTGGCTAGGCCAATCTTTTTTTCTAGCAAAAAATATGTCAAAAATAGTTGACATTTTATTTTCAAAAGAATATACTATAGTCAAATATATGTGACACAATCTAAAAAGGAGGAAGCATGAATCGTGTGAAAGAATTCCGCAAGGAACTGGGCATGTCCCAGCTTGAGCTCGCCAAGGATATCGGTGTCTCGAGACAAACCATCAATATGATTGAAAACGACAAGTACAATCCAACCCTGGAACTCTGTCTCAATCTCGCCCGCAGCCTCCAAACTGACCTCAACAGTCTCTTTTGGGAGGATGATTTTTAAAAAAGGAGCAAACTCATGAAAAAAGAAACCTTTACTGAAAAACTGATCAAACGCACATACGGCATTTCTGAGCCCCTTGACGAATACAAACGGCGCGAGGCCGATCGTATCGGTAACCAAGTCTTTATCATCCTCTTTTATCTGATGATTTTCGGAAATCTTATTCCACTCGTTCTAGCCTATAAATTTCCTCAACTAGTGGCTCTGGTCTATCCTCCTCTGATTTTAGTGATTGCCCTCATCGCTGCTAGCTATCTCACCTACCAAATGCAAAAAACAGGGATTACAACTATTGAACCAGATATGCTGAGTGAGAAAGAAAGTAAGCAACTACACTACCCAGGTCTTAAAGCAGGTTTGTTCTTTGGTCTATGGATGTTTTTTATAACTCCTCTTCTCAGTATACTCATAGGTGAAAGTCCGGACTATTTTAATTCTCTTCTCACTATAAGAAATGGTTTAGCAAGCATTCTCGGTTCTATCTTCTTCGGAGCAAGCATACAGTTCCTCATCTCCCGTCGCATTACAAGAGCTAAAAAAGAGCAGGATAAGGATTAGGAGAAAGCTTATGAAATCACTAGTAACGTTAATTACCTATCATCTTTTGTTCAGTTCTCTACTCGCCTTCATCATCATTTCAGGAAACTTGCCCATCTACGAAATAGTCCTTGTTCTTGTCTTTGTTCCAGCACTCAACAAAGGACTGACTTATCTAAAGATAGATTCCCAAAAAACGCGCATACTCAACTTAGCACTATGCTTTATGATTATATCCTTGCCACAACTGACGGTTATTTCAAGCGATTGGAAATATTATTTATTATTAATTATCGCTAGCCTTTCTTTTACCACTTATCTTTATTATCTCTATCAATTCGTAAAAGAAACAAAATAACATCGTTCATTTAGGAGAAATCACCCATGAAAAAAGAAGACTTAACAACTCGCTTACTTCGAAATTTCTTTCATATACATGGGCCTTTTGACGAATGCCGTCAAGAGGTTATCTACAAGGCTTGCGCCCGTTCCATGATCCAAATCTTTTACTCTTCCTTCTTTCTCTTCCTGTTCTATATCTTGTTCGGACGCTTTATCGAAATTGTTCGATTGCTTATGCCCTACCTCTATTTTGGACTCATTCTGTTCATGAGTATAAAAGCTCAAAGAGCCGTACAAGAGCTTCATCTTGAAAAGGATGACAAATCAGAAATCATCTACAAAACCTACAGCAAACGCCAAATAAAAGTTCGTAGTTGGCTGGTATTTATAAGTATTGAGATTGGCTTATTTGCTCTGTTGCTCTTTCATAAACTCTTCGTTCAACAGATGTCCCTTTCAACTTTCTTGGAAAAAATCATCCAAACAGAGATAATGATCCCCTTACTGGTCTTTGGTCTTAGTATTGGAGCAATCTTTGGGACTATGGTCTACTGCTTTTTATCACTACATAAGGAAAAGTAAGAAACTACTTGGATTATTGTTTATAAGCAGATGGACAAAAGCTCACTTTATTGCAAAAACTCAGTAAATATTTTCATGATAAAACGCATAATATCAATCTTTTTGAATTCCTGACATTATGCGTTTTATGATTTTAAAGACAGTTTGCCTCATTCCTTTTACAAAACGAAAAAGCCATTCTTTACAGATGGTTTTCTAGCAACCGAATCGGTACGCACTTTTCAAGTTGTGTACGGACAAAGTCTTATTTTAACTTGCTGTGTTGTTTTAGATGGTTCCAAAACTTATTTTTTGTATGATTATATCAGAATATTTTAAAAATGAAAGGGATTTCTATGGAAAATGATGTGTTTTTTGATTATTATTTAAAATCACTTAGGTTTCATTTTGGTGATAGGTGTAAGGATATTGGATTTATAGAGTTTTTTAAAGATAAAAACAATTGTTTTATTACTATAGAGGATTATGTTTTGGAATCATTTGTAGTATTGTCAAATATTTTGAGTGAGGATAGGATTGTGTTTTCTTGTGGAATTATTTATAGTAAGGGGGTAGTTACTGGAGTAGAAGTATGTATGAATGTTTTAGAGTTAGAAAGATTAAATAATTTGTACAAGATATAGTTTTGAAGAATACAAAAAAAGATAAGGGAAGCTGTCTAAATGAGATATGTAGGTTGATAGTATCAATGTTTCCTGGTTTTAGAGCTGTGTTGTTTCGAATAGTTCCAAAATACTTCTCAAACCAAAAATAGAATAAACCCCTAACACTTCTCAGTGCTAGGGGTTCTTTTAGTTCCTTAAATATCCTATATACTCTACTAATACGTAGATGAGGATTGTTAAACAAATGATAATCTCTAACCAAACGACGAGGTTGAGGACCGGAAACTGCAGAATGCCTTGGGACATTTTCAATGAAGTTGCTGTGATAATGGTTGGAAAGGTTAGGGCTGAGAAGGCTGGTTGGAAACCTTGTTTTAAAATCCTTGGCAAGCGACTAAGGACAAAGAAAAAGAAGGTCTGTGATGCAAGGATCATAACTAGCAAAATCCAACTAGGAAGACTGTATCCTCCTACTCTCACTAATGCTGCCAAAAGGAGAGAAAATGGAGCACAATAGATTCCTTCTTGCCCAAACAAAGCGAGCGGTAATGGATTTTTCCTCAAATCTTGATAAATTAGAGGGTAAAGGATAAGGGTTAAGATAAAACCAAAAATCCAAGCTCCATAGGCAATCCCAACAATGCCCACCACGGGGTAGGTCAAGGTTGCTACTGCTATTCCTACATAAAGAACCGTCCAAGTTGGTGTTGCACTGGCCCTTTGTTTAACCAAAGCATAGTTCTTTGTAAAGTATGAGATGAGATAAACATCTAGAAGAAAAGCAAACCACCAGAGAATCTGTGCAACAATGCTCAAGCTCATAGGTAACGTTCGCAGCAAATAAGTCGATAAAATCATCCCTGCCATGGGAAAGGTTGCCATTCCTGACAAAACAGGGGCTTTCTTTAATTCTTGCTTGCTTTCATGCCAGTTATTGAGGTGGCTTACCAAAAAATAAAACCATAAAATCAAGCCTGACAAACTAAAGATGTGTGATAAAAGAGGAAAAATATCCAAGATGAGATTTCCTGCACCAGCTAAACCCAATAAGCAACCTGAAAAGGCTAAGGGGAGTTTTTTCATGTGAATCTCCAATAATGATGTTATTATCAGTATATCATAAAAACCATTAAAAAAGCATATAAAAATGGAGTCCGACCCTATCAGACTCCATCCTTTTTATAATTTAGGCGTAAGGTTGCAACTCTGGATTAATTGGTGTATTGGCTAAGTTATTAGCATAGTTACAGAGAGTCGCCAAACTGACACCAAGGACGACATCCAAGGCATTTTCTTGCGTGTAGCCAGCATCCAAAAACTCTCCAAGAGCTTCATCTCCTACACGCCCTTTGGTATTGATGACTGCCAAGGTAAACTTAGCAAGTGTATCTAGCTTAGGATCACTTTCAATCGGAGTACGATTGCGAAGGGCTTGGAGAAGGTCATCGTTCATCTGGATTTGCTTTATAGAAAAGGCAGTGTGCCCTGCTACACAGAAGGCACATCCATTGGTTACAGCTGCAGTGATTTGTACCACCTCGCGCTCTACGGGTGTTAGACTATTGCGACGATTGATTGCGCCAACAGTGCGATACGTTTCGAGGGCTGTTGGAGCATTTGCCAAAAGTCCGATAAGGTTAGGAATGTATCCATTATTGTCCTTTTGAACTGTTTTAAGAACTTCTTTGACTTCTGCTGGTGCTGATTCTACAGTATGGATAGTAAATGTTGTCATAAGAGGACCTCTTTTCATTTTCTTGACACTTAGTCTATCACAGAATTTTCTACTTGTATAATATATATTTTTAATTGTGTTGATAGGATTTTTTTATGAAAACAAAAAATCACACAAAATGTGTGATTAGCTTAAGTAGCAAAATACTTCTTGGTCTCAGCGATAACGACTGGAGATAAGTCCAAGATAACAATCAAGTTTGGTAGAGTCATGAGAGCATTAACAATATCCGCAATGACCCAGACCATATCTAGCTCGATGAATCCACCTAGTAAGACCATGAGCACAAAGACAACACGATAAAGCCAGATAAAGCGAACGCCAAAGAGGAACTTAAATCAACGTTCCCCGTAATAGTTCCATCCCAAAATCGTGGTAAAGGCAAAGAGTACCAAGAAGATTGTTAAAAGGGCGCCATTTTTCTCCCATTCCTAAAAGGATATAGTGCATCGGACCACCCGCAACCGCACCATGGTCATCCTTAGTCCGGTATTTAATGGCAAGTAGTCCTTCTGCATACATGGTTGCCATTCCAAAAAAAGCTGCCATCCACATCCAAAAGAGAGCTCTTGGGCCACCAACTTTGATAGCCGTTGCCACCCCCGATGATATTTCCTGTACCAACAGTTGCTGCTAGGGCTGTACACAAGGCAGCAAAGCTCGAAATATCCCCATGCGCCTTATCCTTGATAAAAATAAGCTGGAAGGCCTTTGGGAGACGCAGGATCTGTAAGAGTCCTAAGCGAAGAGTCAAGTAAATCCCTGTACCAACCAATAAGATTAAAAGGGGTGGTCCCCATACCAGAGCATCAAGCTCTTTTAGCAAATTTAACATACTACTCTCCTATCTATTCAACTCCAAAAGAAAGAGCACATGTTAGAAACATGTACTCTGGAATGCATCGATAAATGCCAAAAATCGTTCTATCATTGCTCTGTCCTTTTACCTGAGAGTTTGAGCAGTTGCCTGCCTTGCCCCTTCGGTGCCTTTACGGTCTCTCCAGAGTTCCGTCCATTTACAGTCATGAAAGGTCAAAGGACCTTCCACTTCTATTAAACTTCATTCGGTGTTGTATGTAATTTTTACTTATTTTACAAGAAATGTTATCTTTTGTCAATATATTTTTCAGCGTTGGTTAGACGAAAGACTTTCTGATCTTTGAGTGTGGAAAAATCTAATATTTCACTACCATTTCCGATGATATAATCAATTCATTTCATGTCATTTTTAGAATTTCACTCATATTATAAAAAGTTAAAAATAAAATACTATTTCAAAATTTAAATATAAAATTGTAGGCTAAGAAATCTATAACATCAAATTATTTACTATTATTTTACATGAATTAGCGTTTTAAAAGCAAATTAAATGTCTGGCGAATCATCTGTCCACCAATTGTATCCTTAAACTTATCCTCCCTAGATAACTCATCTAACATCTCTTCTAGACTAACAGCTTTGATATGACCTGGCCAAAAGACATTATCCAATCTACCTGCGCCCTTATAAGTTGGCATCAAGACAACACGTGTTTCCAAGCGATAAAATTTTAATAAATTTGCAAATTTATGGGAAAAACTTTCTTCTGCATAAGACATGTTAGGAGACATTTTTTTAGGTCTGCCTATTTGAGCTCCTGTAGCACTATCTATAGTGTACAATAAACCATTCTCTTCTCTGTAAATCACATTTCCTGATGAATAAAACTTTAAATCCACTAACCAAATTGTAGACCCAGATACAATAACACAATCAATATCTGCATCTACTCTTTCATCTTCTAAATTGAGATTATGAACAGACCAAAAGGTAACTAATTTTTCTAAAAGTCCTGATTTCTGTAATGCTTTTGCAAAATTAATTTCTCCCTCTTGGCCAAGATTAATAGCAGATTCATCGAATCCTGATTTATTCAATCCTTTTCCAGGTTCTCCAAACATCAATTCATGTTGATAAAGTTTATAATTCTTAAGCTTTTGTGGTTCAAATCCTGTCATTTTACCATTATGAGTTGCCCTGGAAATAGTGGGTAAATCACTATATTTAGATATTGAAGGAGTAGGAGTTTTTGGATAAACCTTACCACTATGTCTTCTGCCATAAAGAAATCCTAATATAAAATAAAGTTTATTTTTAAGATGCTTAAAAAAGCGAAACAATTTCTCAACCTCCTAAACATATCTTATTTAGCAATAATCACTTTACTTGGTCTAAGAACCCTATTATTTAACAAATATCCTTTTTGCAATACTTCAACAATATTATTCTCACTTTGTTCATCAGTAACTGCTACTGTATTAACAACCTCATGCATACTTGGGTCAATCATGCCACTATTATCAATAACTTGTAATCCATTCATTGAAAGAATTTGCAGAAGTTCTTCAGCAATTGAAATAAGCAAATCTGATTTTTCTTCAGATGATTCAATGCGATCAATAACTTGAAGAATCTGTTTCATAAATGGAGCAAATTTCTCACCCTTGTCTAAATCTTGTCTATAGATTAAATACTGCTTCAGTTCTTCAATCAGACTATTTTTAGCTTTATCTTCTAATAAGCGGCGTGTAATTAAAGATTCAATATCTTCAACTTTATCTACGATATATGAAACTTTTTCATGCAATACTTCTTCACTCATAAGAACTTTATCCTTTCTTTCTTCTATTTATTTGCCATCCCTTAGGATAATTGTAATACAAGACAATATTTGATAATAATGCCAAACTTAAAGCATTACTAATCCAAAAACTGTGCACAAACTTATCAAAGAAACCACTCAAAAACCAATTAGCTACAAAAACTAAGACAAACATTAAACATCCCATACCTTGCGAGTGACGTGTTGTAGCATAAATGGTAGAATTTTTATTTTCAATATAATCATTATAAAAATTAGTATTTTTAATTTTATCTTCAATTCCTAATTTTTGCGCCTTTGCTAGGTAAGCTTCTGCAATTCGAACACGCGCCTTATTATCTAAAACTGCGTTATGCTCATATTTTGTTCGATCGATATATTTTCTAAAGAATGCCTCAACGTCTGTATCAGGTGCTTTTTTCATACGCTCTATCGTAATATCTAACAATAAACTAAAATATACCTGTTGGAAATCTTTATTGTTCCCATATCTTTCGTTTAAGGTATCTAAATAATTCTCACACTCATCTTCAGATTTCAAAAACAGAATACTTGCATAGTGTATTTTATGCTCTAGTGAATCCGAAACATCTACTAATTTTTTTGCAAACTTATAGGCTTCTTCAATATCTCCAATTTCTCTATAAGAGCATGATAAAAGGTTATAAATATATTCTTCATTATTTTTATTTTCTTCTAAATAATGATCATATAGATATCGAACATCTTTTGCTGCCTGTTTATACTGTTCAAATAAAAATAGAGATCTACCCTTTTTCAAAAGATAAAAGGAATTATTAGACAGTTCAAAAGCTTCCTGATAATACTGAATTGCAAATTTTTGCTGATCCTTTTCACAATAAACATCACCTAACAAGGATAGGATATCTGCATTTTTAGGTCTCAATCTATTAGCTTCACTAATTGCTAGCTCTGCATCCGATAATTTTTGATCTTCAAGGCTAATCATAGCCTTAAAATACCAGGCATCTGCATCATTTCGATTTATTTTTAAAGCCTCTTCAATGTAAGAATAAGCTAATGATTTCTTTCCTGAGTAAAAAGCCTGCCTAGCTGAATCAAGATAGCTTGTATTAGAATCATTAGTTGGAGTAGAATCTGGGGTTCCTTCAGAACTTTGTTTAGAAATTGCTAACTCCCCATCATATTTTTTTCTGGTTTCTTCATTTTCAAATACTTTTTCTGCCTGCGCAATAATTTCCATCTTTCTTTCAGCCATTGATCTTTGATCTATATTGGGTGAACCCGTCAATTGACGATAGCGTTTTCGATTTGACTTGATACTTTTCTTAACATCATCTAATGAACTTGTTTCTGAAATTCCTAACTCTTCATAATAGTTTGTTACTAACATTGTGCCTCTCCTCTAATCAATTGTTAAATCTTTTATTTTACGACTGGCCACTTCTACAGCATTTTTATCTAGATTTGCTTGTCTCTCTACCTCAAAAGTCCCTAATAGGTGATTATCTGAATCATGTACCTCTACAAATACTGTTTGATCAACATCATAATGATAAGTTACTTTCAAAGCCGTTCCTGCTGCCCAGTCTCCGGGTAATTTAATGGTGCTCTCTCCTATAACAGTAACAAATTGTGGATCCTCGTCATCCCCTTGAGTAACCTCTACTAGCACATTTTGTTGATTATCTACAACTGTTGAAAAATACTCAGAGTGCTTGTTTGGAACCTTGGAATTTTTGGGAATAATAATCGTATTTCTTTTCACACCATTTGAGAGAGCCAGAGTTCCCAAGGCTTGAGAAGTCACATCCGAAACAACTAATTTTTCTGCTAGTCCACGAACTGTTTCACTAACATCTGCACTTTCTGATTTATTAGCGATTTCCAATGCTGCCTGAATAGCTGCGCCCTGTGCTACAGCTTCATCTGGATTGATAGAATATACAATCTTCTTCCCAATTTTCTCTTCTAATTTTCTTTGTACCATTGGCATGCGGGTTGAACCACCTATTAATAGTACTTGGTCAATTTCATCCCATGATATTCCAGACTCTTCAACGACATCATCCAACAACTCTTCTGTACGATTCATTAGACTTTTCGTTGCTTCTTCAAATTCTACACGTGTTACCGGGATTTTATAACTTTTGCCTTTATAATCAAGAAAGACATTTGTTTTTTCTACAGTTGTTAGCCCTCTCTTTGTATTCTCTGATTTTTCACGAAGCAAAGCAGTAAAGTGTTCATCCGTATAAATATCCTCTGCTCCCTGTTCTTCCATCTTTTCAGCAATAATCATTGATAGGGCATTATCAAAATCAAATCCTCCTAAATTACGATCTCCATCAGTGGCAATAACATCAAACTCACCATCTTTTATTTTCATTAATGTGACGTCAAAGGTTCCTCCACCTAAATCGTATACCAATACTGTCTCATTTTTTTCAGCTGATATACCGTATGCAAGAGCCGCAGCTGTAGGTTCATTTAGAACTCGTAAAACATTGAGTCCAGCAATTTCTCCTGCATGTTTCGTTGCTGTTCTACGGGCATCATCAAAATAAGCTGGAACAGTTATTACAACATCTTCTACCTTGTCACCAAGTGCATTTTCTGCTCCTTCTTTTAATCTTTTTAGAATGATTGCTGATATTTCTTCTGCTGTATAAACTGTATCACTAGGAGAATCAAATTTCCAATTTGGATTTCCCATCTGCCTTTTAACATACTGTACAACTGCTTCAGGACTACTTGCTGCCAAGTTTTTAGCTTGAATCCCAACAAGTGGTTCATCTTTACCATCAAAATCTTGGAAGAATACTACCGATGGAGTTAAATTTTCACCATCTTGATTCAATAAAATTTGCGGCTGTCCAGTTTCTGATAATACTGATACTGCTGAATAGGTCGTTCCTAAATCAATTCCAATTGCTCTACTCATATTTCACTCCTAATCATTATTTGATTTAAACTGTGTTAGTACTTCTGTTAAAAACTTATAATATTTTAACTCTGCACCTATCTTGCTCTGATTTTTCTAATATATCATAAGACTACTAACGATTAAATTACTAAGTTAAACTTCTTATTTCTGTCACAATGATAAATCCAATTCTTTAATTGGTTTTTCAAGTCTTTTATTATCTTCTAACTATATTGTGTTTTTTTATTGTTTACTCTCCCTTTCATCTATTATATGAATCTTCAATTCTTTGTATTTTATTTAATCATAAACAAACTCCCTTAAATTTGATTGCATACGTTTACAGTATAGCATGCTATTCGCTCAATTTACGAAAAACGTAACTATAATTACCCTTGTAGAGCATTCTACCCCCCCCCCCCCCCGAAAAACCGTAACTATAATTACTTTTCACTAAAAGTCAACCAAAAAACTGGTAGAATTATGAAAGAATATAAAAAATTCAAGGAGATTTAAAATGCAAGATGAAAGTGTATATGGATTAGTTTACAAATTCATTCGTGAGGAAAGGGGGTTTACACAGAAGAAAGCTGCTGGCATAACGGTGACCCCTCATTTCTTACGTCAGTTTGAGCAAGGAAAATCTCGGATTACTATTCAAAAATTTGATGAGCTTCTCTCGAATATTGGAATTGATAAGGAGACCTTTGATATTCTCAAAATGAAGATGTTCCCTTCTGAATTTCATAAATTACAGACTCAAGTAGCTAATTTAGCCTACAAGCGTGAATACAAAAAAATCCTTAGCTTGATTAATAAGCCCTTAGAGAATCCTGGTGTCTCTGAACACTATGTTATTGCTAATCGCGTAGTCAATAAATTTGCTATCGCCAATATTATTGGTAATTCTTTTCTAACTTCAAAAGACTATCAAGAATTGGAATATATCAAAAATTATCTTAGCGAATTAGATAACTGGAATAAAATCGAGGTAAAAATCTTTTCATCCATCATACCCCACTTTTCAATCGAATTTTTAGATTACAAGCTCTATCATTTACTAAATACTCTTAAAAAACAAACTGAGTACCATTCAACCCGTACTGCTGACTACTATATTGACTGTATGAGAACTTCTATCAAACATTATTCTGTTAATGGTTACTATGATAAGGCTGAGAATTTAGCTCTTAAAACTTTGGAAGTAATTAACACCTTCCCTTTATTGAGTGCAAAAATGGTGGATATGATTGGTCTATCAATGGAACGTGCTAATAATTTTCTCAGACAAGATGACATCAGAGGTTTAGAAATTGCAAAACATATCTTTGCCGTTCTTGATAACTTTGAAAAAATCTATCCTAATCAACTCTTAACACGAATGAGAGAGGATTTCTTTGCTACTGTCACACAACTCAATCATACTGGACAACCTTTAGACGTCTAGTCGAGAAAAAGAAAAAGCTTGAGGAATACATAAGATTCCTCAAGCTTTTTCTTATCCTTTAAAGGTTACGATTGTTGCACCACTTCCACCTGCATTTTGTGGCGCATAGCCAAAGCTCTTGACTTGCTTGTTTCTTTGGAGATATTTGGTTACTCCTTCACGGATGACTCCTGTACCGATACCATGGATGATGTCCACTTGAGCCATGTTGTTGAGTAAGGCTTGGTCGATAAAGGCATCCAAGGCTTCCATAGCTTCCTCATAGCGCTTGCCTCTGAGGTCCAGTCGAGCCTGTGGTGCTTTACCAGCAGCACGCTTGACCACGTTAACTTGTTTTTTCTTGACTGGCGCTTCTTGTTGAGCTTGTACTAAGTCAAACTCTTTTTCTTCAAGGGTCATCTTAATCAAGCCAACTTGAGCTTCCCAACGACCATCCTTGAGTTGATTGGTCAAGGTACCTCGTTGACCATAGCTTAAAACGATGATATCATCCCCAACTTTTGGAGCTCGTTTTTTCTTAGCCTTTTGGAGGACTTTATTTTTAGAAAGATCAACTTTTTCAGGTGCTAACTTCTTGAGTTTGGCCTTGGCTTCGATAATTTCATGTGGTTTCAGTTGAGATTTACTGTGAAGATTTTTTAGAATATCGTCACTTTCAGCCAGAGCCAAGTCAACAATTTCAGCAGCTTGCTCACGCGCCTTATTGAGTTCAGTTTCCTTTTCACGATTGAGCTCGTTATAAAGTTTTTTAAGGGCACGATTCATCTTGAGGTTTTCTTGCTCGACTTGACGAATATTCTCAAGACGTTTACGGCTTTCAAGCGTCTGCTCTTCCAACTGCTCAATAATGCGATTGACATCATTGTCTTGATTAATCTGCTTGCTAGCGTCACCTACGATGACATCTGACAAACCGAGACGTTTAGCAATCTCAAAGGCGTTGCTTCGACCAGGTACGCCTTGCATAAAGCGATAGGTCGGGCGCAAGCTAGCTGTATCAAACTCCATGCTGGCATTTTGAACATAGGCAGTTTCAATTCCATAGGCTTTGAGTTCAGGATAGTGAGTGGTTGCCATAGTCTTGACCTGACGCAAACGCAAGTCTTCTAGGATAGACATAGCAAGGGCTGCACCTTCTTGGGGGTCTGTTCCTGCTCCAAGCTCATCTAGCAACAAAAGCGAGTTTTGATTGACCTTACCAAGAATATCAACGATATTGGTCATGTGACTAGAGAAGGTTGAAAGACTTTGTTCGATGGATTGTTCGTCTCCAATATCCGCAAAGACCTCCTCAAAAATCCCCACACGACTTCCCTTATCCGCCAAAATTGGCAAACCTGACTGAGCCATCAATTGCGTCAAACCTAAGGTTTTGAGCATAATGGTCTTACCACCCGTATTGGGACCAGTGATGACGATGGCTGTTAGATCTTTACCAAAGTGTACATCATTAGCAACAGCATTTTGCACCAAGGGATGACGAACATGGAGGAGTTGAATCTCCTGGTCCTCAGAGACTTGAGGAACTACTGCTCCTGTCTCTTGGATAAAGCGAACCTTAGCCCGAATCAAGTCTAAATGTCCAATAATCCATGCATCATTTGCGATTTCAGCTGCATGCGGTCTTACTCGTTCAGAGAGTTCTTGCAGGATACGCATCATCTCATAGCGTTCGTCTGCACGAAGACTGGCAATTTCCTCACTCAGCTTGACTACTTCACGCGGTTCGATATAGACAGTATTTCCGCTGGCAGAAATATCATGAACCACACCGGCAATCTTATTACGATAGGTGTTTTTGACAGGAAGAACCTGGCGACCATTTCTACTAGCGATGATGCCTTCAGTCAACATCTGAGCCTTTTGTTTGAGAAGGTCTTGCAAGACGTCACGAACTTGGCTCTCGCTATCATGGATTTTACGGCGGATTCGTGCCAGTTCTTCACTAGCAAAATTCTCAATAAATCCAGCTTCATTGATGGCTTGGAGATTACCCTGCAGATGTGGAAAATCATGAAGTTTCTCAAACCAATTTGCCAAGTGGTCCAAGCGTACATTTTCAAGATTATCATAGAAATTTTTCAGTTCACGGCTGGCAAATATGACACGTTTGAGAAGGAGAAATTCCTCGATGTTGAGATCAGCACCCATCTCCAAACGTTTGCAGGTAGCCGCAATATCTTTTGTTGCCGAAATGCTGAAATGAGGATGCTCAACAAAGAGTTCTTGCATCTCCTTCATTTCTGCAAAGGCCTGTCTAATTTTATCAGCTTTATCTGTTGGGACCAGCTCTTTTAACTGTTCTAGTCCTTGTTCCGTCAAAAGATGAGGTTCAAATAAAGCCTTGACCTTGTTAAATTCTAACGTTTCTAGTATTTTTGTATTCATCTTATTTCCTTAGTATTAAAGTTATGGCTTTTCTTATTTTCAACTCTTTAAATCAATTTCTTACTTTTCGAAATTGTAAACAAAAGGCTAGGAATAGTTCCCGCCCTTTTTAACCGATTATTTTAGTAACCCAAAGCTGTTTAATAAAATTAGTTGAGAATGGAATGCTTTGGATGATATGTCTAGCTACAAAGCTATTTTCAAGTGAATTTTGAACAATTTGTAATGGCACAGTCGCGAGAATCGTTAGCATCATCTGGAGGACAAACAAGGTCACACCGATTGATAGCACACCCGCACCTATACGGTAATATTTTCCATCAAGTATCTTACTTGGTACTAGGTTTAGAAAAAGACCAAGCAAACGGCCGATGCAGTAAAAAATCGTAAAGGCTAAGAGGAAGCCGACACCTGCATAAAAAACCTTATCTAGTTGGAAAAGTTGATTGGATGGGAAAAAGAAAGTTCCCTGTCCTTCCTGCGGATTAGCATAAGGGATTAATAAATTGAACTTCTGCCCTAAAGCTAGGTAATATTTGCTTGCAAAATAAGCTGAGACAATCGTTGCTACAAGATAATATGCTTGCAAAATAATTCCTCTGCGGTAGCCAATATAAAAGCTCCAAGCAAGGATTAATAAGAGTAGAATGGAAATCATAGGGAATCCTCAATCTTACTCTGCTCTTGTTTAGCCGCAACCACTTTATAACGGAGCGATTCTAACTCTTGCTCCTTATCATCAAATTCAATCTCACGACTGAGCTGAGTAGATAGGCAGTTGACTGCTAAGAGAATAGCTACTGTCTCATCATCAGCTCCAGGCATTTGTTCTTTGATTGCTTCATACTTTTCCGTCGCAACTTTAGCAATCTCCTCCATGAAAAGATTGTCATGTTCAGTTGTCAGCGTTAATGTTTTTTTCCCAAATGTAAACTTGAATCGATTTAAATTTGCCATAAAATTCACCTCAAGATATTATACCAAATTTCACTTAGTTTGTCAGTTTTTACCAATTCTAGCGCTTTTATGGTACAATAGAGACTATGGCAAGTATCACATTAACTCCGAGTGAAAAGGAAATTCAGGCTTTTATTCAAAAGCATGAACATGCACTCACTCCTAGTAAAAATCCCTATATTCGCTACTTTTTAAAACTTCCGCAAGCTAGTGTTTCCGTCTATACATCTGGGAAAGTCCTCTTGCAAGGAGAAGCTGCTGAAAGCTATGCTAGATTTTTTGGTTATCAAGTAGAACAAGTAGTTAGCGGGCAAAATTTCCCCTTGATTGGAACAGATGAGGTTGGAAATGGTTCCTACTTCGGTGGTCTGGCTGTAGTGGCGTCATTTGTAACTCCTGATCAGCATGACTTTTTACGAAAACTCGGGGTTGGAGATTCTAAAACACTAACTGACCAAAAGATTCGTCAGCTTGCTTCCCTTCTTAAGGAGAAGATTCAACATCAAGCACTCCTTCTTTCGCCAAGTAAGTATAACGAAGTCATCGGTGAGCGCTACAACGCCGTTTCTGTTAAGGTAGCTCTTCACAATCAAGCAATCTTTCTCCTCCTTCAAAAGGGAGTTGAGCCTGAAAAAATTGTTATCGACGCCTTTACAAGCTCACAAAATTATGAAAAGTACCTAAAAAATGAAGCCAATCATTTTCCTAATCCAGTCATGCTAGAGGAAAAAGCTGAGGGCAAGTACTTGGCTGTTGCAGTTAGCTCCATTATTGCGCGTGATCTCTTCCTAGAAAATCTTGAAAATCTAGGCCGAGAACTTGGTTTTCAACTTCCAAGCGGGGCTGGAACGGCTTCCGACAAGATAGCTAGCCAAGTCCTTCAAGCTTACGGTATGCAGGGACTCAACTTCTCCGCCAAACTACACTTTAAAAATACTGATAAAGCAAAAAAAATGCTAGAAAGGTAAATTATGAAATACATTATAGATTTTTTAAAAGAATGGGGAATTATCTTCCTACTTATCGCACTAGTAGGGCTTAGTCGTATCTTTCTTTGGAGTAATGTGCGTGTAGAAGGACACTCTATGGACCCTACTCTAGCTGATGGAGAAATCCTCTTTGTTGTCAAACACCTCCCTATCAATCGCTTCGATATCGTAGTTGCCCATGAGGACGACGGAAACAAGGATATCGTTAAGCGTGTTGTCGGTACACCGGGTGATACCGTACGTTTTGAAAACGACAAACTTTATATCAATGGTCAAGAAACTGATGAACCATATTTGGCAGAATACCTCAAACGATTTAAAGAGGATAAACTCCAATCTACCTATACTGGAGAAGGTTGGGATGGAAAAAAAGGCGAGTATTTCAGAAGCATTGCTGAAAAAGCTCAAGCTTTCACCTTAGATGTAAATTACAACACTAGCTTCACCTTCACTGTTCCAGAGGGACAATACCTCCTACTTGGTGATGACCGTCTGGTATCTAGTGATAGCCGACATGTTGGTACTTTTAAAGCAAAAGATATTATTGGAGAGGCAAAATTCCGTTTCTGGCCACTCAAACGTATCGGAACATTTTAAGAACACTAAGAGGCCGAGAAATATAAATCTCAGCCTCTTCTCATTCTATTCTGAATGATAGATTTCATTCAGGAATGTAAAGGAATTATATGGAAGTCTATTTTACAGGTACGATTGAACGTATTATTTTTGAAAATATCAGCAACTTTTACCGTATTCTCCTTTTAGATATAGAGGATACCAATGCAGAGGACTTTGATGATTTCGAAATCATTGTTACAGGGACCATGGCTGATGTTATCGAGGGAGAAGAATACACTTTCTGGGGGCAGATTGTCCAACACTCCAAATACGGAGAACAACTGCAGATTTCCCGTTACGAAAGAGCAAAACCAACTAGTAAGGGATTGGTCAAGTATTTCTCTAGCAGCCATTTCAAAGGGATTGGTCTTAAAACTGCCCAAAAGATTGTGGAACTCTATGGGGAAAATACTATCGATGAAATCTTGGAACATCCTGAAAAACTTGAGACTATCTCAGGGCTGTCTTCTAAAAGTCGTGAGGCCTTTGTATCCACACTCCGTCTCAACTACGGGACTGAAATGGTCTTGGCCAAGCTTGCCAACTACGGTATTCCTAATAAATTAGCTATTCAAATTCAGGATACCTACAAAGAGGAAACTATCGATATCGTTGAAAATTATCCCTACCAGTTGGTAGAAGATATCAAGGGATTGGGTTTTACCATCGCTGACCAACTGGCGCAAGAATTGGGCATTGAAAGCCAGGCACCTGAACGTTTCCGAGCAGGACTCATTCATAGCCTTTTAAACGCTTGTATGGAAAGTGGGGATACTTATGTTGAAGCTAGAGACTTATTAGAAAAGACTCTAAATCTACTGGAATCCTCACGTCCTGTAGAACTGGAACCAAGTCAACTTGCTCAAGAATTGTCCAATCTCATTGAAGAAGAAAAAGTTCAACAAGTTGACACCAAAATCTTTGACAACAGTCTCTTTTTCGCTGAGGAAGGGATTCACAATCACCTCATTCGTATCCTTGAAAAAGAAGAAACTGATAAACAAGAAACAGAAATCATCCAGGAGCAGATCGCAATTGTTGAGGAAGAATTAGGCATCCAATACGATGCCATTCAAAAACAGGCAATCTGCGATGCTATCCAAAACAAGGTCTTTATCCTGACCGGCGGACCTGGTACTGGAAAAACCACTGTTATCAATGGGATTATTGCCGTCTATGCTCTATTAGAAGGACTGGATCTTCGAAAGAAAAGTAATCTTCCGATTCTCCTTGCTGCTCCAACTGGTCGTGCTGCTCGTCGCATGAATGAACTAACAGGCTTGCCGAGTGCAACCATTCACCGCCACTTGGGTATGACTGGTGACGACGACACAAGCCATTTAGAAGATTATCTAGATGCTGACTTTATCATCGTAGACGAGTTCTCTATGGTAGATACTTGGCTAGCCAATCAACTCTTCTCAAATATTTCCTCTACTAGTAAAATTCTCATCGTTGGAGATAGTGATCAGTTGCCATCGGTTAGCCCGGGTCAAGTTCTGGCTGACTTACTCCAAATTCCAAGTATTCCGCAAACACGCTTGGAAAGAATCTACCGCCAGAGTGAAGAATCAACCATTGTCACACTTGCGAGTCAGATTCGTCAGGGAATTTTACCTGCAGATTTCACTCAGAAAAAGGCAGACCGTTCCTACTTTGAAATCGCTAGCAACCAGATCCCAGCGACCATTGAAAAAATCCTAGACGCTGCCATCAGAAGTGGCATCCCTGCACGAGACATCCAAGTTCTAGCTCCTATGTATCGTGGAGCATCAGGAATCGATGCCATCAATCAACTCATGCAAGAACTGCTCAATCCTCTTCAAAAGGGACAGATTAGTTTTGAAGCAAGTCAGTTTCAGTATCGTAGTGGAGATAAGGTCATTCATTTGGTTAACGATGCAGAAGTCAACGTTTTTAACGGAGACCTAGGCTACATCACAGACCTCATTCCTGCTAAATACACTGAATCTAAACAAGATGAAATGATGATTGATTTTGATGGGAACGAGGTTTCCTATCCTCGAAATGAATGGTACAAGATTCGTCTTGCTTATGCCATGAGTATCCATAAATCTCAAGGGAGTGAATTCCCAGTTGTCTTTCTTCCCATCACCAGTGCTAGCAAGCGTATGCTGGAGCGTAACCTTATCTACACTGCTATTACTCGGGCTAAAAGCAAACTCATTCTACTCGGTGAACTTCAAGCCTTTGATTATGCAACTAAACATATTGGAACAGCTCGAAAAACCTATCTGATTGAACGTTTCAGCGACTTAACTGAAAGCTCTCAAGAAGTAAATGAGCCAATTCTTGAAACAGAAAACCAGATTGATCCTCATCAACCTTACATCCTGACTGAAGAAAACTGGACTAGTATTCCAGCTATGATTGGAATTAGTCAAGATGATCTTGATGAGTTTTTCGGAAAATAAAGCACAAAAAACCACCGAATCCGGTGGTTTTTTATCTTTTCAGATTATTTTACTGTTGCAGTGCTTGTGATCAATTCAACAGCTTTTTTGATTGTGATATCGTGTTTCAACATATCTGCTGAAAGCAAGCTTTGTACTTGGGCAACTTCCATGTTGTAATCTGCAGCCAATTGCTCGATTTCTTTTTGGATTTCTTCTTCAGTAGCGTCAAATCCTTCAGCTTTCGCAACTGCTTCGATAACAAGGTTAGTCTTAGTGCGTGACTCAGCTTCTGCTTCGTATTGTTTGTGAAGGTCTTCTTGAGTAGTTCCAGTGATTTGGAAGTACATGTCAGGGTTGATACCTTGACGTTGCAAGTTTCCAAGGAACTCATTTACTGAGCGGTGAACTTCTTCGTGGATCATTTCTTCTGGAAGTTCTACGATTTCAGAGTTTTCAACTGCTTTATCGATTGCTGCACCTTCAACGGCATCATTGTAAGCTTCTTCTTTAGCAGCAGCTAATTCTTTACGGTATTTTTCTTTCAATTCGTCAAGAGTTTCAACTTCTTCGTCGATATCTTTTGCAAGTTCATCGTCAAGAGCTGGAACTTCTTTAGCTTTAACTTCGTGGATAGTTGTTACGAATTTAGCTTCTTTACCTGCAAGGTCTTCTGCTTGGTAGTCTTCTGGGAATGTTACGATAACGTCAACAGTTTCACCAGCTGAATGTCCAACTAATTGGTCTTCGAAACCAGGGATGAATTGACCTGAACCAAGTCCAAGTGAGAAGTTTTCACCTTTTCCGCCGTCAAATTCAACACCGTCGATAGAACCCACAAAGTCAATAACAACAGTGTCGCCGTTTTCAGCAGCACCTTCTTTGATCACCAATTCAGCCAAGTTGTTGCGTTCACGTTCGATACGCTCTTCAACATCAGCGTCAGTTACTTCTTTATCTACATCAACTGATACTTCAAGGTTTTTGTATTCACCCAATTTTACTTCAGGTTTTGTAACAACTTCAGCAGTGATAACCCAATCTTGACCTTTTTCCATAGAAGTTACGTCAATTTTTGGTTGAGCAACTACTTCAAGACCAGCTTCTTTAGCAGCTGCTTCATAAGCGTCTGGTAAAAGAGCGTTCATTGCATCTTGGTAAAGTGCTTCTTCACCAAATTTTTGGTCGAAGATAGGACGTGGAAGGTGACCTTTACGGAAACCTGGAACGTTAAGAGTTTTCTTTACTGAGTTAAATACACGGTCCAATTCTGGTTTGATTTGGTCTTGAGAGATAGTGAAAGTCAAGACACCACGGTTTGTTTCTTTGTTTTCAAATGATACAGACATTCTGTCATTTCTCCTTAAAATTTTTAATACAGTCCATTATACCACATAGTAGCGAACTTTTTCAAGTAATGGATGCGCTTTTCGTCCATGCTTCAGTTATATCCTATGTCCCCTAAAATTCATCAGAACCCACCAGATGATGTTGAAAAGCATAAACTACTGCCTGGGTACGATCACTAACTTCAAGTTTTGCTAGGATATTGGAGACATGGGTCTTGACTGTCTTAAGGGAGATAAAGAGCTCATCTGCAATGCGCTGATTTTCATAGCCCTTGGCAATCAATTGAAGGACATCGCGTTCTCGCGCAGTTAATTCTTCGTGAAGTTCCATATGATTGCGGTGGTATTCTACTTTCTTACTCACCTCTTGTTCGATAGCTAGCTCTCCAGCTGCCACCTTTTGAACAGCATGGAACAATTCATCGGCACTTGATGTCTTGAGCATATAGCCTTTAGCCCCAGCATTCAAGACTGGCATGATTTTTTCATTGTCTAGATAAGAAGTCACAATCAAAATTTTAGCCTCCGGCCATTCTTTGAGAATAGCTAGAGTTGCGTCAATTCCGTTGACTTCAGGCATAACAATATCCATGACGATCACATCTGGACGAAGCTCCAAGGCCATGGAAATCCCTTCAGCTCCATTAGTTGCTTCTCCAACAACCTCTACATCATCTTGTAGTTCAAAATAACTTTTTAATCCAAGACGCACCATTTGGTGGTCATCTACTAATAATAATTTCATTTTATTTCCTTTTGTTAGTCAATCAAGTAAGGGGATCCGAATATCCACTGCCAAACCCTGCTTCGGTGCTGTTAATAGTTGTATGCTCCCGGCCATATCTTCCACTCGTTCTTTGATATTGCGTAGTCCATAGCTTAGTTCATCAACATCATCTAACTGAAAACCGAGACCATTGTCTACTACCTTCAACTGCAATTCAGTTTCCGTTTGATAAAGATAAACATCTAGACAAGAAGCTTGGGCATGACGGAGAGTGTTACTAATCAATTCTTGGACGATACGAAAGACATGCTCCTCAATCTTTTTAGGCAATTCGTCTACCTGATATTTAAAACTGACTTTGAGTTCACTTTTTTCTTCCAATTCTTTGAGAAGCAACTGAATCCCCTCAACCAGACTCTTTTGTTCCAGTTCTATCGGTCGCAAATGCAAGAGTAGAATACGCAAATCTCTTTGGGCTGTCTCTAAAATAGCTGTCACACTCTGGAGTTGTGTCTGCATCTTCTCTTTGTCTAATCTGGAAGCTTGTTGACTGAGTCCTGATAACATCATATGGGCAGCGAAAATTTCTTGGCTAACCGTATCATGCAAGTCACGCGCGATTCGCTTGCGCTCCTTTTCAATAATCACTTCTTCCTTGATCAAGGCTTGATTGTCCGCTTTTTGAATGGCTTCTGTCAATAAACCAAGCTTGCCTGATAAGTTTCTAAAACTTGCGTCTAAATCAGCATCTCCAAGGCTTTTAATATCTTTACTAGCTAGCAGACGATTAAGATTTGCTTGGATTCTTCTTCTTGAAATTTCGTCAACCATTGTCCAAAATAAGACCAATAAAAAGGCTAGAGCAAGACTAAACATCAAAGCCAGAAATAGGACTTTTTCTGTCTTTTCTAAATCTTGGAAGAGAGAGGCCCACTCCAAATCTAAGACCTTAAAAATGCTTCGAAATAGAAAAGCAACAAAGAGAAATGAGGTGAGACCAATTAAAATATAGGGTTGCTTTTTCATCCTCTCACCACCTCAACATCTCCAACCATCGTTGTCAAAAGAATCTTAACACTCTTGGGACTCTTGAGATAGTCTCTGGTTTCTTGATGGAATTGTTCATTGCGCAAAGCACGCTTAGGCTGGTCAAAAAAGGTTAAATCTCCGTACAGAGAATTGACACTTAGACTGACTTCAACATCCACTGGTACGATAATTCTAGTCGTACCGACCAGTTTTCTCAAGATGATGACATTATCATGATTGCTCAAAATCACGTGCTCTAGATGAATGGTATCCTTCCCCATAAGGCGAAAGAGATTGATATCATCAAAACGACAAGTCTGGTAACTTGAAAAATGGTGGAGATTTCCAAACCAGCGATTTTTCTCCCTCTTTACCGTCACTACTTCCTCAAAAACCAGATTGGTATCTTCTCTTTCCTGGTTCATCATAGGGTAAAGCAGGAAGAGACTATAAATCAAGGCCACAAAGATGGCTAAAATGACAAAGGGATTGAGCATGATGATAAAGAAAAATAGGATGCTCACCGCCACTAAAATAAAGTTATTTCCCTGTTTTCCAGTATAATATCGAATTAGCAGTAAAAACAAGAGTAACATCAGTAGAAAACGGGAAAAATGCTCTGATACCATCATAATCAGAGCTCCTGTCAATAAACAAGCTTCAATAAATAGAAAAATTTGAAATTTTCGCATGTATCCGTCCTCTCTATTTAATTGTATCACAAATCCCAAAAGTCACATCAGTCTGAGGAATGATAAAGAGGTCGGGACTAAAATCCCGACCTCTTTCTTTACATTTGGTCTTTTGCTTCTTTTAATTTTCCATATAGGAGATAGTCGACCTCTTGCAAATCCTCAATTTTTTTACAATTAAGGGCACACATAATCAAGCGTATGTCTTCCTTCCAACCTTCAACAATGGAAATAACGACATCAACAGAGTAATTTTCAACCAGCTCTAACATAGTGCGTGATAGACCAACTGCCTTGGCTCCAAACACTAAGCATTTGATGATATCTAGTGGATTGCGAACTCCTCCACTCACCAAAAGTTCCATCTTGTCTTTCCAGTCTTGGGCATTCAGAAGAGCTTGCATGGTCGATTGACCCCAGTCATTGAGGTAGTCACGCTGTCCACTGCGACGGTTTTCGATATAGGCAAAGCTCGTTCCCCCACGACCAGACAAATCAACGGTTCGTATTCCCATCTCATAAGCCTTAGCAATGGTTTTCACATCCATGCCAAAGCCGACTTCTTTTAAAACAAGAGGTACAGAAATCTGATTAACATAATCTTTCAGATTATGTTGCCATAATCTAAATTGACGTTCACCCTCTGGCATAAGTAATTCCTGCATGACATTAACATGAACTTGCAAGAGGAGGGGATTCATCTCTTTCACTGTTTGTAATCCTAGTTCTACAGGTTTGTCTAAGCCAATATTGGTTCCAAGAAGGAGGTCAGGGTAACTAGTTTTGACTGAAAAAGAGTCATCTGATGGATCCTTGAGTGCAGCGCTGTAAGAACCTGTTACAAATAAAATTCCACAAGCATCTGCCACCTGAGCCAACTTTTGATTGATTTCTCTACCCTTGTCACTCCCACCTGTCATGGCATTGATATAAAAGGGGAAATCCCATTTTCGCCCTGCAAATTCTGTCGAAAGATCAATTTCATCTAAGTCATATAAGGGTAGCGAGGAGTGGATCAACTCCACTTCATCAAAACTATTATAAGTACTGTTTTGTTCGAGGGCATAGTGGATGTGTTCATCCTTCCGATTTATCGTCATGTCCCATCCTTTCTTGATATAAGAGCTCAATTCCTAGATCAGCCCAGCGTTTTTTCAGTAATGTGGTCGAATCTTGGTCAAAACTAAGTGCTATCCCACAGTCTCCACCACCAGCACCACTGCTCTTAGCAACAGCTTTCAAATCTCGGCTGGCATTTTTTAGTTGTCTGAGCGAAGGTGTGTAAATGTCTGAACTCAAGCCTTCTAAAAGTTGGCTAGCTTGTTCCAGCAAGTCAATAATGGTTTCTTCTTGACCTACCTCCAAAGCCTTTACCAAGTTAGCTACTGTTTCTTTTGAAGCTTGTAAAAAGCTAGAGTTCATATTATCCTTAATTTGCTTGACCATATGACTTGATACAGCCACTTCCTTGGTCCAACCAACCAGAAAATCAAATTTCAACGCTGGTTCAACACTCCTAATAGAAAAGCCCCAGTCACGTGCTAATACAACCTGCAAGTTTTCTTTTTCTAGCCAATCTGCCACTTTCTCTCGGTCAAATGACTGATAGAGGACGAGGTCTTCTGATACGATACAGGCAATATCCCCCATGGAACCATTGTCCCCACGTTTAAGAAGTACAGCACTCGCCAATTTAAACAAGAGTTCTCTATCAGCTAATCTTTCATAGAAGGCAAGCATGGCCTTGACGACCAAAACAACCACACTGCCACTAGAACCCAGGCCGAATTTCTTCCCCTCACGCTCCATTTTCCCACGAACGTCTAAAGAAAAAGGATGCAGTTCAACTCCTTGGGCAGTTAGATACTCCTCCACCAAGGCAACTGTTTCTTGAATCAAGGCATAAGAAGAATCCGGTCGCAAGTCTACACTATAGGAAAACATATCTGAGTAGAGTCGATAAACATTAGACGCTTTAATCTCAGCCGTCATATAGATGGGAATAGCCTTTATTAGCGCCAACTGTCCCGGTTCTAAAATGGCATACTCCCCAGCCCAATAGAGCTTCCCACAAGTTTTAACAATCGTCATCTTGGCTCAAATCCTTTGTTTTTGAAACGATTAAGCGATAGCGTTGACCTAAAAGTTCTGATAAATATTCCAAGTCCTCTTCCAAGCAAAGAACCTTGACATTCGGGCCCGCATCCATGGTAAAGTAGCAATATTCTCCTTGTTCTCTAAGCTGACGAACAAAATCCATAGCCTCATAACTAGCATCTGTCAGATAAGAGAAGGATGGAGTGGCTGTTTTTGTCGTAGCATGCATAGCCAAGGCGTTCTTCTCTGTCAATTCTCCAACTTTCTTAAAGTCATTTTCCTTGAGGTAGACTAACATATCCTTGTAATCTTGTTCAGATTGACGAATCCACTCATCAAAAGTCGTAGAAGTTTCGACACAAAGCTTCATCCCATCTCGACTGGAAATTGGTTTTTTCTGGTCTTCCAAGACCAACATAATCATAGCTAGTTTCAAGTCAGTTTCGACAGGATAAATCTCTCCACTATCCTTGTCCCAGGCTGCCAAGGGGCCATAAAAACTACGAGATGAAGAACCCGATGCAAACTTAGCTTCCAAGGCCAATTCTCTGCGATTCAGTCCAAGTTGGAAATATGCATTACAAGCTTTGACCAAGGCAGATAAACCACTGGAACTTGAAGAAAGGCCTGCTGCTGTTGGCATATTGTTCTTAGTATCGATACGAACAAACCCTGCTCCTTCAGGACGGTAGCGGTCAATGATTTTACGCATTTTGGCATGCTCAGCTTCGTTTTGCAACTGACCATTGATGTAAAAGGCATCAGCGGTTTCATCTGCTGGTAAAGGAGAAAGTGTCGTCTCCGTATACATATTTTCTAAAGTCAGAGAGATACTGCTAGTCGCAGGAACCATCTCTTTTTCTGCCTTCTTTCCCCAATATTTAATAATAGCAATATTGGCATAGGAACGTACTGTTACAGGCTTTCGATCCATGTCTGAACAGCTCCTTTCTCTTCTAATCTTTCAGCTAAATCTTGAGCTTGGTGATAGTCGGCTACTAAGGCTATGATACAGCCACCTAAACCACCACCACTCATCTTAGCACCTAAAGCACCATGTTGAAGAGCAGTTTCCACCAAGGCATCAGCCTCAAGGCTACTAACTCCTATTTCTTTTAAATTTCCATGCGCTTTTGTTAAAATCTCTCCCAGCATCACGGCATCTCTTGCCTTTATTGCTTCTTCTGCTTGCTGGGTCAACTCTCCAAGTGCATACAAGAAAGGTAAAGCTTCCTTACCCTTGCTCTCTACAACTTGAATAGCTTCACGAGTGTGTCCATAGACTCCTGTATCTGCAATGACCAGATAAGCCGACAAGTCCATGGCTAGTTCTTCAAAACCAACATTCTTGATAAAACGAATAGGCTGGTCACTAAGACAGGTCTTAGCATCCAATCCACTAGGATTCATATGGGCAATCATCTCAGCGCGATTGACCAGAATTTCTAACACATCATGTGGAAGTTCTGCTTGGTAATAATCAAATACAGCGCGAATAGCCGCAATGCTAATGGCTGCCGAAGAACCCATTCCACGTTTTTCTGGAATAGCAGAGTCAATTTGGCAACGGATGTATGCATCTTTGATATTCAGATACTCGAGAGAAGCATAAACTGCCATGGACAAGGTGTCCTCTTCAAAAAGACGCCATGGTGTCGCTGCTGGAACAACCCGACAAGTCACTTCAACCTCTAAAAGAGGCAAAGAGATGGCTGGATAGCCGTAAACGACTGCATGCTCTCCTATTAAAATAATTTTACTATGTGCCTGACCGACACCAACTTCTTTTGTCATTTAATCCTACTATCAGACGAAAAGCGTCTGTTTCTAGATAAAATTTTAGAACTTTATTCCTTTCTATTTTATTATATTTTCACAAAAAAAGCGATTGTTTCCTTCACAATCGCTTGTTTTCATTACTGGACCCACTCGCCATTATAGTTGACGTAGTAGCCATCTACTTTTGTATTTACAGCTAAGGCACCTGAACTATAGGCATAGTACCATTTACCGTTAACTTGGAACCAGCCTGTCACCATAGCTCCTGACGAACGAAGATAATACCAAGTATTACCGACATAAACCCAGCCAGTTTTCATATCACCATTTTGAGCATCTAAATAATACCAAGTTGAACCATCTAGATACCAACCGGTCGCCATAGCACCTGATGAACGGAGATAGTACCACTTGTTACCAAGATACTGCCAACCTGTTTGCATTGCAGCAGTTGTTGGATCAAGATAGTACCAAGTTGAATTGTCGTTAATCCAACCAGCACGTCTTTCTCCACCAAGGTAGTCTTTCCCTGAAGAACCTGTTTTTGCTAGGTAATACCAGTTTGATTGATCATAAAGCCAACCTGTTTTTAATGAATGATCTTGGTCAAAGTAGTAGTTTGCTAGTTTAAGAACTTCAGGACCCTCAAAGCCTTCACCATATTTTTTACCAACATTTAATGAATCCTTAGCCTCTAATGCTTTCCACCCAACAAATTCTTGTAGGACCCCATCCTGTCCAAAGTAATACCACTTCGGTTGAAGGCCGATTTCGAAAACTGGTTGATTATCAAATAAATTATCTCGGTAACCTGTCCCAGGAATTTCTAGGTATTGCCAACCGACAACCATTTCTCCACCATCACCAAAATAGTAGGTTTTGCCGTCTATTTTATGCCAATAGATTGCTTTATGGTCATCTTTTATATAATATTTTCTGTTGTCCTTATCAACAAACTGTCCACCTGTAGTATCCGCAAATACTGTATTTGTTGCTAACAGACTAAAGAAAAATACTGCTAGTCCAACTTGCATCATTTTTTTCAAAAATTTCATTCTTGCTTCCTCCAAAATGATTGTAGCAAAGACTAAACTATATGTCAACATATAATGATTTCAAAAAAAGCAGTTACACAAGGTAACTGCTTTTCTATTCTTGCATGGTGTAACCCACACCACGCACGGTTTTAATGTAGCTCTTTTGACCTTTTACGTCAAGTTTACTACGTAGATAGCGGATATAAACATCCACGATATTGGTTTCGGTCGCACTTTCATACTTCCAAACACTTTCCAGCAACTGCTCTCGAGTTAAAACTTTCTTGCTTCCCATAAGGGTAGCCAAAAGGTCATATTCACGACGTGTGAGGGCAATCATTTCCTCGCCACGATAGACAGTATGATGTTCTACGTCCATACGCAGATTGCGATAGGATGTCGGAACCTTCATTTGACTACAGTGTTGGTCGATAAAATCCCGACCTCGGAAAATTGCTGCAATACGAGCCACCAAATCATCAATAATGACTGGCTTGTAGATATATGAAACAGCGAAACGCTGGATTGTTTCAAGTTGGTCTTTCAATTCTTCTCGATGATCCAAGACTATAATAACCGAAGCTGGCTTAGTCCGACTCAACTGTTCTGCAAAACCCTGGGCTGTCATATCCCCTAGATGAGCATTCAGTAAAATCAAGTCATAGTCAGTCTGAAGAGCCATGGAGAGGGCTTTTTGACCCTCTTCTACCTGATCAACTCGGTATTGCTCTTTTTGGAGTTCCAGACTTAAAAAATGAGCTAGATTTCTTTCTTTCTCAAGTAATAAAATCCGTTTCCCCATGGCTGACCTACTTATTTTTCGTCATACCAAGAGTAGTGGAATGTTCCTTCTTTGTCTTTACGTTGGTATGTGTGGGCACCAAAGTAATCACGTTGTGCTTGGATCAAGTTTGCTGGAAGGTCAGCTGAACGGTAGCTATCAAAGTAAGTGATGGCAGCTGAGAAGGTTGGTACTGGTACACCTGCTTGAACAGCAAGAGCTACGATATCCCGAACTGATTGTTGGTACTTAGCAGTGATGTCCAAGAAGTACTCATCCAAAAGAAGGTTAGCAAGGTCTGCATCACGGTTGTAAGCATCTGTAATCTTTTGCAAGAAACGAGAACGGATGATACATCCATCGCGCCAGATAGATGCGATATCTGCAAATGGCAAGTTCCAGTTATTTTCTTTAGAAGCTACACGTAATTGCGCAAAACCTTGTGCGTATGAGATGATTTTTGAGAAGTAAAGGGCTTGACGGATCTTTTCAATCAACTCAGCCTTGTCTCCTTCAAATTTGAAAGCAGCTGGTTTTGGAAGTACCTTGCTAGCGTGTACACGTTCTTCTTTATAAGTTGAAATGTAGCGCGCAAATACTGACTCAGTAATCAGTGACAATGGCACACCAAGGTCAAGAGCAGATTGGCTAGTCCATTTACCTGTACCCTTGTTTCCTGCAGCATCCAAGATGTAGTCTACGATTGGACCATCTTGACCTTCGTCGTCTTTGCGTCCAAGGATATCCGCAGTGATTTCGATCAAGTAGCTGTCCAATTCGCCCTTGTTCCACTCAGTAAAGATTTCAGCCATGTCTTCTGCAGAAAGTCCAAGCAAGTGTTGCATCAAGTCATAGCTTTCTGCAATCAATTGCATATCACCGTACTCGATACCATTGTGGACCATTTTCACATAGTGACCAGCTCCATCTGGACCGATGTAAGTCACACATGGTTTACCATCTTCTGGTGCTTTTGCAGAGATTTCTTCAAGAACATCCGCTACCAATTCATAAGCTTCTTTTTGTCCACCAGGCATGATAGAAGGACCTTCAAGGGCACCTTTTTCACCACCAGAGACACCAGTACCGATGAAGTTGATACCAGAGTTCGCCAATTCTTCGTTACGACGGATAGTATCTTTGTAGAACGTGTTTCCTCCGTCAATCAAGATATCGCCTTTATCCAAGTGTGGAAGAAGGGCTTGGATGGTTGCGTCTGTACCAGGTCCTGCTTGAACCATGAGCATGATACGACGTGGTTTTTCAATTGAGTTTACGAAGCTCTCAATATCATAGCTTGGCACAAAGTTCTTTTCAGGATGGCAAGCAACAACATCTTCTGTTTTTTCTTTACTACGGTTATAGATAGCAACTGTGTATCCACGAGATTCAATATTAAGGGCAAGGTTACGACCCATTACGGCCATACCAACAACACCAAAGTTTGCTTTTGTCATGTGACACTCCTCTTATTTAATAAGTTTTATTTTATCACGTTTATCTGTGAAAAGAAAGAATTTTATAACAATTTGACTAGTAGTCTAAATCATCCGCATGGCCAGAACCATTCCCAACAAAGTATCCTGTCTTACAGTTTAGAGTGAAGAGATAAGTTCCGTCTGGTTTGTAAAGATTGTAATATCCATTGCCATTCACAATATTTACACGTTCCAAGATATATTGGTTTCCAGTGATATATCCACGCGCACGAGATGTCTCAAGGATTTGTTCAAGAACACCATCTGCAAAGGTCCAGGCAGGATTACTACTATCGTTTACAGCAGATTGATTATACGGTACTCGGCTAGCGCTTCTTTGCAAATTAACACCTTCGCTTGACAAGCCACTATTAGTAGATGCCGCAGTATCACTTGTTGAAGTAGATGGACTGCTTTCTGTTGTTGGACTTGATGCTTCCTGGCTCGCTGCTGTTGTCGAAGCTGTTGTTGAGGCCGTTGTTGTACTTGCTAGTTGACTCTTTCCAAGGCTGATTGCTTTATCTAGAAGTTTGTCAATTTCTGTATTACCAGTCTTAATATCTGTAAATTTAGCATCCACTTTGATTTTTGCGTTTGTATCCAAGACACCATCTGTAATAGCTGGAGTTTCAAATTGAGAGTTCACTTCTTGGATAGCCTTTATTTGGGTTTCTAGACTATCATATTTTGATTTGGCTAGAGTATGTTCTCTCGCTCCTTCTAGTTTATCTAGAAGTTCCTTCAATTGATTCAGTTGACTAAACTGGCTATTTTTAAGAGCCGTTTTGTTTTCATCAGTATAAAACGTGTCGTAGAGCGTATTAAATTGTTCATAGACTGACTGATTGCTTACCAAACCTGAATCCGCCGCCTTCGTTTGAAGCTCTTGAGAAGAACGCGTAATCTGACGATAAACGTAATAGCCACCTCCAAAAATCAAGAGGAATAGCAAAATAATGGCAGACAAAATTACCCATTTCTTTTTATTTTGTGGTTCATCATCTGCTAGAGCAGAACGAGACAAGGGTTGAAGTTGATCTTCATTTTCCTCATAAACCACTGCAACTTCGGAGTTATCAACCTCAGCCATTTCCACAGCTTCCAATTCATGCTTAAAAGGTTGCTCGAGAACTCTGGTTTCCTCTTCTTCGGCTTCTTGGGCAACGATTTCAGTTGTATCTGTGGCTACTGCAAGAGCAATTGCTTCCTCTTCCGGACTTAACACATTTTCTTGTTCAGCAGTTTCTCTCACTTCTTGGATCATATCATCCAAGCTTTGAGTAGACTCCTCTTTTTTCGTTTGTAAATTTTCAAATTTGTCTGCTTCGATTTCTTCACGGTGTTGCTTGATATATTTATCTAAGATGGTATCATCTGGAGTCACACCTGCTTCAACTTCTTCGTTCTTACGAATAGCCTGACCAACCGTTAAATCTTTAGCCTCTTCAAATTCAAATTTAGATTCTTGCTCATCCTTGTGATGGCGATTGCGTCTTTTCTTACTCATTTGCATTCCTTTCTATTTCGACATCTTGTCTTTTCACTCGTTGACCAAAATATTGATATAAATCAACTTTCAAAGTACCATTATAGAGTTTCCGTTTTTTATCTGCCTGACTACCGTATTTACTTTCAAAAGCTTCATCACTGGTCAGGATAAATTTACTCCAAGTTTTAAGTGGTGCAAATACCTCTCCCATCTCAGCATAGAGCTTAGTGACTCCAGCGTCATCGGATAAACGTTCTCCATATGGAGGATTGGATATGATGACACCATTAATCTTATCTGTACGCAAATCCTGCACGCGCATCTGCTTAAAGTGGATATCCTTAGAAACCCCCGCAGCCTGAGAATTTGCCTTAGCAATTTCCACCATGCGGCCATCGATATCACAGCCCATGATGTCTAGCTCAATCTCACGATTAATCTTCTTGCTAGCTTCCGTACGAATCTCCTGAATCAAACGATCGCTAACCCAATTCCATTCTTCGAAAGCAAAGGAACGGCGTAAGCCTGGCGCCATATTACGAGCAATCATAGTTGCCTCAATACAGAAGGTTCCTGAACCACAAGTTGGGTCGATCAAAGGTTTATCTGGATACCAGTTTGATAATTGCAGAATTGCTGCTGCCATGTTCTCTTTAATAGGAGCACCACCTTTTTCAGTACGATAACCTCGTTTGAAAAGACTAGAACCACTGGTATCAATCATGACCGTCGCTACATCTTTAAGAATTGAAACCTCTATTTTAAACTCTGGGCCATTTTCCATCAAGGGAACGCCTTCTGGTCGAGCGTAATGTTTCTGCAATTTCTTGACAACTGCCTTTTTAGAAATAGCTTGAACACTAGGTTTATTATGAAGTTTTGATTTGACACACTTAGCCTTTGAAATTGGAAAACGTGCTCCAAGTGGTAGATAGTTTTCCCAATCTAAGGCAAAAACTCCTTGAAAAAGTTCTTCAAATGTTTTTGCTGGAAAAGTCCCAACAACAATCTTAATCCTATCTGCAGCTCGTAGCCACAAATTGGTTTCAATAATTGCCTTTACATCTCCTTCAAAGCGAACGCGACCATTCTCAACTTGACAGTCATAGCCAAGTGCACGCACTTCCCGACCTACAACAGCCTCTAAGCCTGCTGCAGCAGTCGCGATTAAATTAAATGTTTGTTTCATGTCAGTCTTTAAAGACCTTTCTCTTGTTCACCTTTAAAAAATGAGGTTGAGAAAATTTCTCAGCCCCAACCTATATGCAATTTTCTATAAGCCATGTTTTGTTCCAGAAGTGACTAGGACCACTTCTTTCGATAATCATCTGTCTACCGCTAACAGCTAAAAGCTGCTAGCAGTCAGAGTACTACGTTCGTTTCCGCGCACTCCATGCCCCGACCAAAATTTGGGTTGCTAGCTTGAGGGGTTTACCGCGTTCCACTCTCTCTGTTTCCAGAGAGACTTCGTCACTGTGGCACTTTCAGAGCTACTAAAACATATCCGAAAACTTAGTCTATTCACTCGCCGTAACGATTTCTCGTCCCTAGGCTTATGGTTTCGCCTAGCACAAACACTACAGGCATCACAGCCTGTGCTAGCATGGACTTTCCTCATGAAAAGATAAACTCTCCACGCGATTATCCAAAAATTGCACAACTGTATGATTCTTAGAAATCAGAATTTTCTACGATTTGTTTTCCAAATACTTCTTTTTCAAGACGATTCAAACGTTTCAAGATATCAAAGTTAGTCATAGAAGTCGTACTTCCAAGCTCAGCAGGCTCAGACGTTACAGATACAGGTGACACTTGAGGTTTGTTCGCCAATTGTTCTTTCAATTCTGCGACTTCCAAGCGCAATGATTTAACCAACGCTGCATAGGTTTCATAATCCTTGATAACGTCATCTAAGAATTCATCTACCTCTGCTTTACTGTATCCACGTACCTCTCTTCCGAAATCCTGCTCAAAAATATCCTTTGCTGTAAAAATAATACTTGCCATGTCTCTCTCCATTCTCAGTTACTAGTATTATTATATAAAAAAAGGCAAACAAAAAGCAAGGTCAAAGCCTCAATTTTCGGAAAAATTTTCGGCTATTTCGTTTAAATCCTCAAATGTTAATCTTTTTGTAATATAGTTGTCTTTCTTTTTCATCAGTTCGTAAAAAAATCTCAGTTTTGTTTCATTTTCTTGATCATAAAAAAGATAGGCTCCATCTGTATTTTCAAGTAAAAAAATCTGGTAATCTCTCAATTGGCTTTTATGCTCATAGGATGGATAGGCATACTTGATAAAATCGACCTGTTTAAAATCACTCAATTTGATCTGATTTGCTTCATTCCAATTCGAGCCATGTGTTTCAAAATCAAAAATAGTCGCTAGTTGGAATCCATAGTCATCTTTCATTTCCTTGGCGACTTCTAAAACCCAATGTTCAAAACCAAGAGTGCCTGTGAAAACTAGCCATTTCAACCCTTCCTCAGCTAATCTTTCCAAATCTCTACGAATGGCTTTTTTTATAATTTTTAACCGAATATCCTTTTCATTAAACACTCCTAAATCAAAAGCTGAGTATCCCAAAACCAAGGCTGTATGCATTTTTTCACCCTTTCTGTTGACCTTTATGGTATAATAGAGTGATGTTATTGTACCAATAAGGAGGACTATGGTCAACTATCCACATAAACTTTCATCTAAACCAAGTAAAACTTCTCTACCTCAAACTAAAAATTTCGCGAATCGAGGGATGAGCTTTGAAAAGATGATTAATGCTACCAATGACTACTATCTATCACATGGAGTAGCAGTCATTCACAAAAAGCCAACCCCAGTTCAGATTGTTCGGGTCGACTACCCTCAACGGAGTCGCGCTAAAATTGTTGAAGCCTATTTTAGACAAGCTTCAACTACTGACTACTCGGGTGTTTATGAAGGATTTTACATCGATTTCGAGGCAAAGGAAACCAGACAAAAAAATGCGTTCCCGATGAAGAACTTCCATTCTCATCAGATTCAGCATATGGAACAGGTTCTTGAACAAAAGGGGATTTGCTTCGTCCTAATCCATTTTTCTTCTTATCAAGAAACATATTTATTACCGGCGATTGACCTCATCCGTTTTTTTCAACAAGATATGGGGAAAAAATCAATGCCGCTTGATTATATTCGAGAGCATGGTTATGTGATTGAACAACAAGCCTTCCCTCAAATACCTTATCTCGATATCGTCAAACAACATTTACTAGGTGGTAAAACAATATGAACAAACAACTTATCTGGCGCATTGCTAAATATCTAGGAATTGGATTTTTAGCAGCCTTTATCGCTGCAATATTGATTGGTGGAAGTGTCTTCTTCTACTATGTATCTAAAGCACCAGAACTTTCTGAAAGCAAACTTGTCGCAACAACTTCAAGTAAAATTTACGACAGTAAAAACGAATTGATCGCTGACTTAGGAGCCGAGCGTCGTGTCAATGCTCAAAGCAATGAAGTTCCAATTGAATTGGTCAATGCAATTGTCTCTATCGAGGATCACCGTTTTTTTAACCATAGAGGAATCGATAGCATTCGAATAGCTGGAGCTTTCCTGCGAAACTTAACTAGTAGAGGTGGACTCCAAGGTGGTTCAACCTTGACGCAACAGTTGATAAAATTAACTTACTTTTCAACTTCTTCGTCAGACCAAACAATCTCACGTAAGGCCCAAGAAGCTTGGCTAGCTATTCAGTTAGAAAGAACTGCGACCAAGCAGGAAATTTTGACATATTACATCAATAAAGTATACATGTCAAATGGTAACTATGGGATGCAGACTGCTGCTCAAAATTACTATGGTAAAGATTTAAAAGACCTTTCTATTCCACAACTTGCTCTTCTAGCCGGAATGCCACAGGCTCCTAACCAATATGATCCTTATTCCCATCCAGAAGAAGCAACAGAACGTCGTAATCTAGTCCTATCAGAGATGCAAAAGCAAGGTTATTTAACAGCTGAGCAATATGAAACGGCTATAAACACACCTATCACTGATGGTTTACAAAGTCTTAAAGGAAGCAACTCCTACCCTCCATACTTAGACAATTACCTCAAAGAAGTGATTGAACAAGTTGAAACAGAGACAGGCTACAACCTTTTAACTACTGGAATGGATGTCTACACTAACGTAGACCAAGACGTTCAAAAACGACTTTGGGATGTATACAACACGGATGAATATGTAAACTATCCAGATGATGAAATCCAAGCAGCTTCTACTATTATTGATGTATCAAATGGTAAGGTTATTGCTCAACTCGGCTCTCGCCACCAAGCCAGCAACGTATCTTTTGGTATTAACCAAGCCGTTGAAACCAACCGTGACTGGGGTTCTACCATGAAACCAATCACAGACTATGCCCCCGCATTAGAGTATGACATTTATGACTCTACTGCCTACATGCTCAAGGATGTACCATATAACTTCCCAGGCACCAGCACTCCAGTCTACAACTGGGATCGTGGCTATTATGGTAACATCACTCTTCAAACTGCTATCCAACAATCTCGTAACGTACCAGCAGTTGAAACTCTCGATAGAGTTGGACTCGATAAAGCCAAAAAATTCTTAAACGGACTTGGCATTGATTATCCAACCATGGTATATGCAAACGCAATTTCAAGTAATACGACTGAATCAGGTAAACAGTACGGTGCAAGTAGTGAAAAAATGGCTGCCGCCTATGCTGCATTTGCTAACGGTGGTATCTATCACAAACCAATGTATATCAATAAAATTGTCTTTAGCGACGGTAGTTCAAAAGAGTTTTCTGATCAAGGTACTCGTGCTATGAAAGAAACAACCGCCTATATGATGACAGAAATGATGAAAACAGTATTATACTCTGGTGCAGGTCGAGACGCTTATATATCTTGGCTCCCACAAGCAGGTAAGACAGGTACATCAAACTATACAGATGATGAAATTGAAAATTACATTAAGAGATACGATTATGTCGCACCTGATGAAAATTTTGTAGGATATACCCGTAAGTATTCTATGGCTGTTTGGACAGGTTACTCTAATCGCCTTACTCCTATCGAAGGAGATGGATTTAGAGTAGCGGCCAACATCTACCGATCAATGATGGAGTACCTCTCTGAGGATGATCACCCAGGTGATTGGACAATGCCTGAGGGCTTGTATCGTAATGGTGAGTATGTCTTCAAAGTCGGCGCTCGTAGTAACTGGATCCCTCAAACAACCCAACAAGCTACTACAGAAGCTCCTACTACAACAACCGCAAATCAAACTACAGTAGCTGAAACTACTAGTCCAAATAATGGACAAAACCAAACTGTTCCAAATACAAATCAAAATCCTCAACAAAATCCAAATCCTCAACAAAATCCAAATCCTCAAGGACAACAATAATCTTAAAAGACCTAGGAAACATCTTCCTAGGTCTTTTATTAATGAAAAAGTGAAGTTAATTACTAACTCCACCTTCTTTTATTTTACATGGTTTGCAAGATCTTCTTGCGCTTTTTTATTAGATTCTTCTTTTTCCTTCTTCCATTTATCTTGAGCTTTTTGATATTCATCAGCAGTTACTGGTTTATCTTGAAGTTCAAGGTATTTGTACAAGAGAGGTTCAGTTGTTCCCTTGTTACCTGAGTAAGCAAATGGAAGCGTAAATGGTACCATCTTAGACAACATTGGACGTCCAGTTTGAGAAGATATTGGAATAATCAAAGCGCTATCTGTCAACCAAGCTTGAGCTGCAGCATATTTGTCATAACGTTTTGAAACGTCAGTGTTTTCATTTCCAGCTTCAACAACCATCTTTTCGTAGTCTTCCAAACCAACTTGTTTGGCAGCAGCGTTGTTTGTACCTGCATCAAATCCTAGGTAAGTTTTAGTGTTTTCACCGACTGATGGTTTGATAATATCAAGGTAAGTAGATGGATCTGCAAAGTCTGGAGTCCAACCAACGTTATCTGAAAGGTCCCAATCTTCCCCAGCAGCTGACTCAGCAAAGTAAGTGACATTCTGAACTTCATCTTTTTGAAGTTGTTGGATATCAACGACTACGTTATCAGTTCCTAATGTTGCTTCAAGTGATTGTTTCAATGATTGAACACGTTGTACTTTTGTAGTACTTGTTTGGTCTACCGGCATATCCAAGTGAATTGGGAATTGAACACCTTCTGCTTGGAGAGCTGTCTTAGCTTTAGCAAATTCTGCTTTTGCTTTTTCTGGACTGTAAAGACCGTCTTGAGCATCGTCTAGGTTAACATCTTTCCACTCGTCACCATAAGTCACCAATTTTTCCTTAACTAACTCACCAAAGTTTTTACCATCTGCTTGAACAAATGTTGGTGGTACGAACAAGTTACGAAGAAGTTTTGTTGCTCCACTTTCTCCATTGATTTGAGAAGTATAAGCTGTTCTATCAATACCGAAGGCAATCGCTTGACGGAAGTCTTTGTTAAGGAGAGCTTTCTTAGTTGAAGTTTTTTGCTCATCTGTAGTCTTAGAAGTATATTTATAAGACTGACGATCAATATTGGTACCAATTAAGTAAGTTGAAGAATCTTGTGGTGTATAAACGATATTGTCTTTAAACTCTTTTTCAGTTTCAGGATAACTTGCACTTGTTGGGAATAGACGAGCTGTTGAGAAACCACCAGCCTTAAAGGTTTCTGCAGGTTTGTTTGTATCTTGACCATCCCAGAATGATAGTTTTACTTTATCAATATGAACATTGTCCTTATCCCAATAATTTGGATTCTTTTCAAATTCTACTGAAGATTTAGCTACCAATGATTTCAACAAGTAAGGACCGTTATAAAGGATACTACTTGGATCTGTTGCTTTGGCAAAGTCACTTCCTTTTGAAGTAAGGAATTCTTCATTGACCGGTGCAAGAACACCCATAGTTGTTTTAGAGTTCCAGAAGCTTTCAGGTTTGTTCAAAGTATATTGAACAGTCTGATCATCAATTGCTTTGATTCCAACTTCAGAAAAGTCTTTAACTTTACCTTTCACATATGCATCCAGACCCTTAATAGAATCTTGAACGAGATAAAGTGCTTCTGACTTGTTGTCAGCTGCATATTTAAGACCCGTTACAAAGTCTTGAGCTTTCACAGCTGCGTACTCTTCACCTTCAGAAGTATACCATTTAGCATCTTTACGGATTGTATAAGTGTATGTCAAACCATCTTGAGATACAGACCAATCTTCTGCAATTGATGGCACAAAGTTTCCGTAGCGGTCATTTTCCATCAAACCGTCAATGACGTTACTAGTGATATTAGAAGTTGCTGCTTTACCAGTTGTCAAATAGTTGAGGTTGTCTGGGTCGGTTTCATACGTGTAAGAAAAAGTTTTCTCACCTTTTGCGCTCGAACCTGAACAAGCCGCCAAAACACCTGACGCTAACAGAGTCACTCCTGCTAGGGCCATTACTTTTGAAAATTTCATAATAAACTCCTTTATGACTTTTTATACATTATAATCCCTTTTTAGCTAAGTGTCAATACAATTTTCAGAATTTTTCAAATTGATTTGAAAATATTTTCTTCCTCTATTTCTAATTTGAAAATCTTTTTAGGAAAATTTCAATCATTGACATTTATCAACTATATCTTTATGATATAATGAAAGAAGAAAGTTGAAAGGAAATACCATGTCAAAAGAAGTTATTGTTGAAAGTTTTGAACTAGATCATACGATTGTAAAAGCTCCTTATGTCCGCTTGATTGGAGAAGAGACTGGACCGAAAGGAGATATCATTTCTAACTTTGATATCCGCTTGGTTCAACCAAATGAGGACTCTATCCCTACTGCTGGACTTCATACTATTGAGCACCTCTTGGCTAAGCTAATCCGTACTCGCATCGACGGTATGATCGATTGTTCACCATTTGGTTGTCGTACAGGGTTCCATATGATTATGTGGGGACGTCATTCTAGCGCTGAAATCGCAGCTGTCATCAAGGATTCATTGAAGGAAATCGCTGAAACAACAACTTGGGAAGATGTCCCAGGAACAACTATTGAATCTTGCGGAAACTACAAGGATCACAGCCTCTTTTCTGCTAAGGAATGGGCAAAATTGATTCTCCAACAAGGAATCTCAGACGATGCCTTTGAACGTCATGTCATCTAATAATAAAAAAAGAAACCAGCTTTTGAACTGGTTCCTTTTTTATTTTCTAAATCTTGATTTAGGCTTTTTCACGAATGACCAAAACACCATCTTCCATGTCAGCTTCTAGGTGTTTAGCATCAAGGTTATCCAAGTGGAAGTCTGTGACTTTGTCACGGATTTGTTGTTCAACCACACGTCGGAGTGGACGAACACCCATGACTTCATCGTAGCCTTCTTCAGTCATGTATTCTTTAGCAGCTTCGCTCACTACCAAGTCAATGTCTTTCTTAGAAAGCGTCTTGTTAACTTCAACCAACATAAGGTCTACAATCTTAGAAAGATCTTCTTTGCTCAAGTGTGAGAATTCGATGACAGCATTGAAACGGTTCAAGAATTCTGGACGGAAGTAAGGTTTCAAACGATCCATAAGTTCTGGTTTATCAGCATCTTCTGTCAAGTTAGCTTCGTAACCAAAGCCTGCGTTTGAAGTTGCGATAATCACCGTATTCTTGAAGTTGACAGTGTTACCTTGACCATCTGTCAAACGACCATCGTCCAAAACTTGGAGAAGAAGAGTGATGACTTGAGGGTCAGCCTTTTCAATCTCATCCAAAAGTACGATTGAGTATGGATTGCGGCGAACACGTTCTGTCAAGGTATTGTTGTTGTCATCGTATCCAACATAACCTGCAGTTGTACCAATCAATTTAGATACGGCTGTACGGTCGCTATATTCTGACATATCTAAACGGATGATGGCATCTTTAGTACCGAACATATCAAGAGCTAATTGTTTAGCCAACTCAGTTTTACCAACACCAGTAGGTCCTACAAAGAGGAAGCTACCGATTGGACGGTTACCTTCATCAAAACCAGCACGGTTACGACGGATCGCTTTTGCTACTGCCTCAACAGCCTTGTCTTGACCGATAACTTTGGTTTGCAAACGATGACCCATATCTTTCAATCGTTCGATATCGGTTGCACCCATTTGTGATACTGGGATTCCAGTCATCCGTTCGACAGACTCAGCTACATCATTTACAGTAGCTGTAACCTTGTGATCTTCTGTATGATTAGCAATTTGCTTTTCAAGCTCTTCGATACGGACTTTTGCATTTAGAGCTGCTTCGTAATCTTCTTTAGCAGCTGCAGCTTCTTGTTTAGCTTTTTCTTCTTCAATTTCATGTTCAACTGCATGCACATCTGTTACCGGATGTTGAGCCGCCAAGTGAGCAGCTGTTACATCGACCAAGTCAATAGCCTTATCAGGCAAGCTACGTTGTGGAATATATTGAACAGAGTAATCAACGGCAGCTTTCAAGACTTCATCTGGCAAAATAACATTGTGGTGTTGTTGATAAAGATCTCGAATACCTTGAAGAATCTTGAAGGTATCTTCAGCAGATGGAGCATTAACCTTCACTTCGTTGAAACGACGAGCAAGGGCTGCGTTTTTCAAGATGGTATTACGGTATTCATCTTGAGTAGTTGCACCAATCACTGTCAATTCACCACGTGAAAGAGCTGGTTTCAAGATATCAGCAAGACCTTTAGACCCTTGACCATCACCTGTGCTACCAGCACCAAGGATTTGGTGAATTTCGTCGAAGAAAAGGATAATATTTCCAGCTTCTTTGACTTCGTTTACCAAGTTTTGAATGTTTTCTTCAAAGCTACCACGGTATTGAGTACCAGCTTCAAGTCCAGAAATATCAATAGAAATAATCTCTTTGTTCTTGATTGCTGCTGGAACATCACCGTTCACGATAGCTTGGGCCAATCCTTCTACTACTGCAGTTTTACCAACACCAGCATCACCGACGAGAACCGGATTATTCTTTGTGCGACGAGAAAGAATTTCAGAAGTTTCTTGGATTTCTTTATTACGTCCAATAACCGGATCTAACTTACCTTCACGTGCTTCTGCTGTTAAGTTACGTCCAAGTTTTGCAAGAATCCCATCTTGTTTCATATCTTTACCTTGAACGTACTGAGCTTGTTCACTTCCTTCGCTTGGAAGTTGACCAGTTTGACGGTAAATAGCGAATTCTTCAGGCGTTACTTCACGGCCGTTAATCAAGTAACGACGGTTTTCTGAACTGTATCCACGCATACCACCCATCAATTGGTTAAATAAATCATCCATGTTGTTAAAGTTATTAAAGTTGTTATTCATATTTCATACCTCGTTTGTTTTCAAATTCACTTAGTCAAAATAGTTTGACTTTCTCTGACCTTTGTTTTAAAAAATTTAGACTAGCTATTTGCTACTCTACGTATAATTTCAGGTTTTTCTTTATCCAATAAAGTTTTTTCGATTGGACTTCTAAAAATACTAATGTTAACCATAGGTTGTACCTCTTTTCTAGGTTTTACCCATACTTTGATCTTAAGATAGTATATGTAATCACCTTAAAATCAAGGTTTTCTAAGGACTTTCATTATCCTTATGTTCTTAGTATATCACTTTGGTCAGTTTTAGTCAACATATTTGACCAAATTTGACTAATTTTTTAAAAAATTTTTATAACAAAAAAACCAGTCAGAGTGACTGGTTTTTGATTTACTATTTATAAATCTTAGCTCAATGCATCATCCATTGAAAGAACTTCGTGGAAGACACGTTGTGTTAATTCAGTTTTTTGTTCCGGAGTAAGGTATTTAGTGTTTACACAGTATCCAGAGATACGTACGATTACGTCTTCACCTGACATGATCTTTTCGTAAACATCGTTCAAGTCCATAACGTTCAAGTTAACGTGTTGTCCACCGTTTTCGAAGTAACCATCAAGGATTGTTACCAAGTTATCAACTTGTTCGTCACGAGTTTTACCAAGAGCACGTGGTGAAACTTGAGTTGTCAATGAGATACCATCAGCTGCATAACCAAAATCAAGGCTAGCAAGTGAGTTCAAGTTTTGCAACCATCCACCTTTAGCTTTGTTAGATGGGTTAGCACCTGGTGAGAAGAATTCAAGTTTAGATAAGTTCACAGAACCATCTTCGTTGAGGTATACACCTTTGTGGACTGGTGAGTTACCAGTTTGTTTAGAGTAAGCAACGTTAGATGTGATTGTCAAAAGTGATACAGTAGCTTCTGCGTCTTTGTAAAGTTTGTGGCTACGTAGACGAGTTGTGTAAGCTTCGATCAACCATTCTGCCAATTCGTTTGAACGTGGGTCATCTTCACCCCAACGTGGGTATTCACCGATTGTTTCGTAATCGTAGATGTAGCCATTTTCGTCACGGATTGGTTTAACTGTAGCGTACTTGATAGCTGACAATGTATCAACAGTGTTAGCAAATCCACAGATACCGAATCCCATGTTAGCACGTTGTTTAGTTGGCAAGAAGGCCATTTGAACAGCTTCGTAGTTGTACTTATCAGTCATGTAGTGGATGATGTTCAAAGCATCTACGTAAGTGTCAGTCAACCAGTCAAGAGATTTTTCAAAGTTTGCTTTAACTGATTCGAATTCAAGAACTTCGTCACGGATTGGTTCGATGTCAAATACTTTATAGTCTTTATGAACATCGTCGTAACCACCGTTCAAACCAGTAAGAAGAGCTTTAAGAACGTTAACGCGAGCACCGAAGTACTGGATGTTGTGACGTTGTTCTTCGTTTTCTGGGTCAAGTGGAGACACACAACATGAGATACAGCTCATTTCACCGTATCCATCTTTAGCCATTGTTGTAACACCTTCGTATTGGATTGAAGAGTGTTTGTGGCTCATGTGCATACAGTAGCGACGGAAGTTGTATGGCAATTTGTCAGTCCAAAGAACTGTCAAGTTTGGTTCTGGAGAGTTACCGATGTTATCAAGAGTGTTCAAGAAACGGTAATCCATTTTAGTAACACGGTGACGACCGTCGTTACCCATACCAGCCATAGAAGTTGTGATGAAGGTTGGGTCACCTGAGTACAATTGGTCATAAGCTTTTGTACGAGCAAATTTAACTGTACGAAGTTTCATAACGAAATCATCAATAAATTCTTGGATTTCTGATTCAGTAAATGTACCACGAGCAAGGTCACGTTCTGCGTAGATATCCAATACGATTGGCACACGTCCTAGAGATGTAGCTGCACCGTTGATAACACGGCAGACAGCCATGAAGGCAATGTTTACCCATTGGATAGCTTCTTTAACGTTCATCGCTGGTTTGCGAACGTCAACTCCGTAAAGATCACCCAAGCGTACAACTTGTTGCAATGCTTGATATTGAAGGTTGATTTCTTCACGAAGACGGATTGTTTCTTCATCGATTTCTTCGATTGAGTTCCAATCGTTTACTTTTTCTTGCATCAAGTAGTCTGCACCGTAAAGAGCAAGACGCGCATAAACACCGATGATGCGTCCACGTGAGTATGCATCTGGAAGACCAGTTACAGTGTGAGCGTGGCGAGCACGACGGATGTTTGAAGTGTAAGCACGGAAGATACCGTCGTTAACAGTTGTTACATATTTTGTAAAAATTTCGTGAACAGCTGGGTCTGGCTCGTATCCATTTTCTTTCAAAGTAGTTTCAGCCATACGGATACCACCTTTTGGCATGAAGTTCAATTTGAAGAGTTCGTCATTTTGGATACCAAAGATAACTTCGTTTTCTTTGTCGATGAATCCTGCAGGGATGTCAGCGATAGACGTTGGACGAGTGTCCATTGGGAAACGAGTTTCTTCGTAGTGTGCTTTAGTTTCTTCTACGATTTTTTTGATGTGAAGTGAACGCTCTGTTGGTCCTGCAAGGAAGCTTTCATCTCCATCATAAGGTGTGTAGTTAGCTTGTACAAAGCGTGATACACTTGCTTTTTCTTTCCAGTCAACACCTTTAAAGCCTTCCCAGGCTTTGTCAAAAATGTCCTGTGCTTCAACAACTGTCTTAACAACCATGTTAATGTCCTCTTTTATCTTTCTAGTAACAGCAATCTGTTACATTCATATATTCAGTATAACACACAGTAAACGATTTCAACAAGTGAAATCACACTTTTTAGACACTTTCTTTTATAATACAGTTGTTATTTCAGTGCAAACTGTAGTATATTTTTGAAAAGTAATTAGCTATTTCCTATTTTTTCAGAAAAAAGGTATAATAAGGCTAGATAAACTACCAAAGAAAGGCCATTTCATGCTGATATTTCCACTGATGAATGATTTATCCCGTAAAATTATCCATATTGACATGGATGCCTTTTTTGCTGCTGTAGAAATTCGTGACAATCCTAAACTTAAAGGCAAACCCGTTATTATTGGTAGCGACCCTAGGAAAACAGGTGGTCGGGGTGTTGTTTCAACCTGTAGTTATGAAGCCAGAGCATTCGGCATTCACTCAGCTATGAGTTCTAAAGAAGCTTATGAACGCTGTCCTCAAGCTATTTTTATTTCTGGGAACTACGAAAAATATACTACTGTTGGCCAACAGATTCGAGCTATTTTTAAACGATATACGGATAAAATTGAACCTATGAGTATCGACGAAGCTTATCTAGATGTAACTGAAAACAAGCTTGGTATCAAATCTGCTGTTAAAATTGCTCGTTTAATTCAGCAGGATATTTGGAATGAATTACAATTAACAGCTTCTGCTGGTGTATCATACAATAAATTTTTAGCTAAAATGGCAAGTGACTATCAAAAACCTCGTGGTTTGACAGTCATTCTTCCTGATGAAGCTGAAGATTTTCTCAAACAAATGGATATTGCTAAATTCCACGGTGTGGGCAAGAAAACAGTTGAAAAACTCCATCAAATGGGTGTATATACAGGTACTGACCTTTTAGAGATCTCTGAAATCACTCTCATTGATCGTTTCGGAAGACTCGGCTTTGATCTATATCGTAAGGCTCGAGGTATAGATAACTCTCCCGTCAAATCGAATCGTATCCGTAAGTCCATCGGTAAGGAAAAAACTTATAGTAAGATTCTAAGTCTAGATGAAGATATTAAAAAAGAGCTAACTCTCCTTTCGGAAAAAGTTGCTCTTAGTCTTCAAAAATATGAAAAAAGTGGTAAGATCGTCATTTTGAAAATCCGCTATGCCGACTTTTCTACTTTGACAAAACGAAAAACACTGAATCAACAAACACAAGACTCTGAAGAAATTGCTCAAAGCATTATCCAACTCTATGAAACACTGAGTGATAAAGACAAGGGAGTCCGTTTATTAGGAGTCACTGTGACTGGATTTTAAAAACCTTGAAGGATTCTTCCTTCAAGGTTTTTTTCTTATACAAATAGTCGAATGAAGCTATAAAGTAGTAATACACTACCAAGGACAATACGATATTTACCAAACACTGTAAAGTCGTGTTTTTTGACATAGCTGGTCAAGAAACGAATGGCAACCATGCTGACTGCAAAAGCCACTACCATTGCTACCAAGAGCAAGAAGAATTGACCAAAACTCAAGACTTCTCCAGCCTTGATGAATTTAAAAATCTTCAAAGCGCTGGCTCCAAACATCACTGGAATACCCAAATAGAAAGTAAACTCAGTTACCACTGAACGACTAGTCCCATTCAACAAACCACCAACGATAGTCGCACCTGAACGGCTAGTTCCTGGTAAAAGGGCCAAGACTTGGAAAAGACCAATATAGAGGGCTGTTTTATAAGGTAACTTATCTAGCTCAGTTACTGTTGGCTCAATTGCTTGTGCTTTGTTGCGTTTTTCAAGATAAATGAAAGCAACCCCATAAACAATCAACATAATGGCTACTGAAACTTTATTATAGAAATGGGTTTCAAACCAATCATCAAATTTAAAAACGGCTAATAAAGGAAGTGTAGCCACAAATACTTTGGACCATAATTGCCAAGTTCTACGAACTTGAACTTTATCCTTGCCTGGTTTAAAGGGATTAAGCTTGTTAAAGTAGATAACCATAACGGCTAAAATAGCACCCAGTTGAATGACGACATTAAACATAGACATAAAAGTTTCATTTTGATCTTTAAACTGGATAAACTCTTGTGCTAAAATCAAGTGACCAGTACTTGAAATCGGTAGCCACTCCGTAATCCCTTCAACAATTCCAAAAAAGATAGCTTTTAAAATTTCAAAAAAATACATAGATTACTCCTTTTTTCTATCCTCTATTATATCATACTTTTAAAGGATGTGTTTAGTTTTCTTTAGAAAGCGCCGACACTTCCACCGCCGCCACCGCCTGAGAAACCACCCCCAGAGCTACCGCTTCCGGATGATACAGAAAAAGTACTTGCAGTATTTGCGACACTGGCGTAATGGCTCATTTGCGCTGTTGAATGGTAAAATATACTATGCCAACCATAGGCTACATAGAGATTGATATCTGGATTTTCAACTTTGATCTGGTGAACCTTCATCAAATGACTAACCTTGTCAGCATATCCAAACAAAGTTGCGTACACTAATAGACGATTCCAAACAACAATACTTTCCAATTCAGCCTGATCCAGTCGTGCAATCTCACGTAACATATTTTCAAAACTCGTCCAAAGATAATAGACCTCCGCTCCTACTTCATTTAGAACACCATCACGATTATCTAGTCGAAGCTTCCAATAATAGAAAACAGCCAAAACTAAACCTAGAAAACCAAGTACTGACAAAGGGAGGTAAAAATAAGCATGAACATCTAAACTGTACAAAAACAAACCAAATCCGATAAATAGAGGTAGGATAGTAGAAAGTCCCATACCCACTTGCAAGGCCTTTTCCACACCAGTTAAAGGACGATAGTAATCTGGGAGTCCCAAGAAAGCGACTCGGTCCTTGACCCCTTCTTGCATCTCTTTCAATGATCTTTCAAAAGAATATTTGAGCTTACGACCTTTTGTTTGAATCCGTTTTTCATCAGCAGCTTTGGCTCCACGATAAAGACTGTCAGATACCTTGTAATCTGCGAACAAATCGGAAAGAGTGGTTTCTTTTTTGCCTGAAAAGGCCAGATTTAGGCAGTCTTTTTCAAAGCTTGATAAACCATCTTCTTTTACCAGCCTCAAACCAACTGCGTCTCCCTCTGAAATAATAGAGACATTCCCACGGTCAATCACATCTAACAAGGTAGCTTGAATAAGTTGGTCAAAGGTGAATTTACCTGCTCCTTTGGTTAGAGGACTCACTTCCTCCAAGGAGGTCGAGTAGACAGTCTCTGATAAAACCATAGGCTCTAATTCCATCGGCGGTTCATAGAGACGATGATTTTTAGCATATTCGACTGAGGGAGTGGTTTTTCTTCTATAGATATAATAGAAGCAGATACTCAATAACAAGGAGATGGAAAGTATTGAAGGAAATACCCAAGTAACGAGTTGTTTACTCTGATCTTTTTCTCTAACAATCGACTCTTCTATATTGTTAAACTCTTCTAAACGATTTCCTTTTAAGCCCTGATCTGTAGCGCTAGCAAAATCAGTTCGAGGCCAGTAGGCATGCAACTCAACTCCGCGCTTAGACGGAAGATTGTCTAAACGAATAGTATAGTCATGACCACTCTGTTCAATCCTTCCATCTCTATAGAGTTGCCCTGTGTGGAAAAAGAGTTTTTCGGCCCCATTATCTCCCATCACATGAAACTCAAATTTTTCAATAGATTCTGAACTATCTGTTAAGGGTTGCCAATTTAATTCAGCGATGTCATCATATAGAAAAAGCAAATTTTTTAAATTCCATGTAAGGTCAACTTCAACTATGTCACCCTCCTGACCTGAATTGTAGACTTTCACAGTATAACCATTCGCCTCTTCTGTCACTTCGCTAGTAACGTCTGTCAGTTCAGCACCGTTTTTCGCAGCCTGAACCTTTGGATGAGGATCAATGTCAAATCCACTAGGCATCTTACCTGCACGTCCAAGTCCCACGATTTGGCCCTTAAAGTCCTCCTCAAACTGATAAACTATCTTTTGTCTAAATTCTGCCGTATTATCTGCATGAATATACAAATCTCCTTGATAAGAGTTTATCTTGAAATCAATGGCAAAAACAGAGAGTGGAAGAAGGCAAAACAAGCCTAACACCAGTAAGAAAAAAGTTTTTTTCATCAACTAATCCCCCTTTTTATCTTTGCTATCATTATATCATTTTTTCTCAAGTAAGGGCTTACCTATATTGAAAAATAGAGTTTTTTTCGATAAAATAGGAGACAGTTATTTTTTAATAGATTAGAAATAGGAGAAATCATGAGAAAAATATACTTATCTATTTTCACAAGTCTCTTGCTGATGCTGGGACTTGTCAATGTTGCCCAAGCCGATGAATATTTACGCATCGGGATGGAAGCAGCATATGCTCCCTTTAACTGGACTCAGGACGATGATAGCAATGGAGCTGTCAAAATCGATGGGACTAACCAGTATGCTAACGGATACGATATTCAAATCGCCAAGAAAATCGCTAAGGACTTAGGTAAAGAACCTTTGGTTGTTAAAACAAAGTGGGAAGGTCTAGTTCCTGCCCTTACTTCTGGTAAGATTGACATGATTATCGCAGGTATGAGTCCAACTGCCGAACGCAAACAAGAAATTGCCTTTTCAAGCAGTTACTACACTAGCGAACCAGTTTTGCTTGTCAAAAAAGATTCTGCCTACGCAAGTGCTAAATCTTTGGATGACTTTAACGGTGCGAAAATCACTTCTCAACAAGGTGTCTACCTTTATGACTTGATTGCACAAATCCCAGGTGCTAAAAAAGAAACTGCCATGGGAGACTTCGCTCAAATGCGTCAAGCTCTTGAAGCTGGTGTCATTGACGCCTATGTTTCTGAACGACCAGAAGCCCTAACTGCTGAGTCAGCAAATGCAAAGTTCAAAATGATTCAGCCTGAACCTGGTTTTAAAACCGGGGAAGAAGATACCTCTATCGCTATCGGTCTTCGTAAGGATGACGAACGTATCAGCCAAATCAATGCTAGCATCGAAACCATTTCTAAGGATGAACAAGTTGCCCTAATGGATCGTATGATTAAGGAGCAACCTGTTCAAGCTACAACTACTGAAGAAAACAGCAGTAGTTTCTTTTCTCAAGTTGCAAAAATTCTATCTGAGAACTGGCAACAACTCTTACGAGGAGCCGGCATCACTCTCTTAATTTCAATCATCGGTACTGTTGTCGGTCTAATCATCGGACTTGGTATTGGCGTGTTCCGTACTGCCCCTCAGTCTGAAAATCAATTTATCTACGTCATTCAAAATATAGTTGGTTGGATTCTCAATATCTATATTGAAATTTTCCGTGGAACTCCTATGATTGTACAATCTATGGTTATCTACTATGGAACTGCCCAGGCTTTCGGAATCAACCTAGACCGTACTCTCGCTGCTATCTTTATCGTTTCTATCAATACCGGTGCCTACATGACCGAAATCGTTCGTGGTGGTATCCTAGCTGTTGACAAGGGACAATTTGAAGCAGCTACTGCACTTGGTATGACTCATAATCAAACCATGCGTAAGATTGTTTTACCTCAGGTAGTTCGAAATATCCTACCTGCTACTGGTAATGAGTTCGTCATCAACATCAAGGATACTTCTGTATTGAATGTTATCTCTGTTGTAGAACTTTACTTCTCAGGAAATACAGTAGCAACACAGACTTACCAGTACTTCCAAACCTTTACTATTATCGCAGTTATCTACTTTGTACTCACCTTTACAGTGACACGTATCCTACGCTATATCGAAAAACGGATGGATATGGATACTTACACTACAGGTGCTAACCAAATGCAAACGGAGGATTTGAAATAATGAATCAACCCATTCTTGAAATCAAACACCTCAAAAAATCCTATGGACAAAACGAGGTCCTAAAAGATATCTCCCTTACTATCCATAAAGGAGAAGTTATTTCCATCATTGGAAGTTCCGGTAGTGGTAAATCAACCTTCCTACGTTCGATCAACTTACTTGAAACACCCACTGAAGGTAAAATCCTTTATCACGGTGAAAATGTCCTCGAAAAAGGCTATAACCTCACTCACTATCGAGAAAAACTAGGAATGGTCTTCCAGTCCTTCAACCTCTTTGAAAACCTTAACGTGCTTGAAAATACAATCGTTGCCCAAACAACTGTACTCAAACGTGATCGCTCAGAAGCAGAGAAAGTCGCTAAAGAGAACCTTGAAAAAGTTGGCATGGGAGAACGTTACTGGCAAGCCAAACCTAAACAACTTTCTGGTGGGCAAAAGCAGCGTGTCGCTATTGCTCGTGCACTTTCCATGAATCCTGATGCCATTCTCTTTGATGAGCCTACATCAGCCCTTGACCCTGAAATGGTTGGTGAAGTTCTCAAAATCATGCAAGATTTAGCTCAAGAAGGTTTGACCATGATCGTCGTAACCCACGAAATGGAATTTGCTCGCGATGTATCACACCGTGTCATCTTTATGGATAAGGGTGTCATTGCAGAAGAAGGCAAACCAGAAGATCTATTTACTAATCCCAAAGAAGAACGTACAAGAGAATTTTTACAACGCTATCTTCGATAAGAAAAAGACTGTCATTGCAGTCTTTTTTATATTCCAAAAAATTAAAAGGCAGATTCTTTTCGAACCTGCCTATATCCAAAGACTAATCTTCAAATTTTTCATGATTTTTATTGTAGAAATCAATTAAGCCGAGGGCTGTTTCAAAGGAAATGTTTTTAACTTTTGCACGTCCTTGAGCCAAAGCAATGATAGACATCTCACGCGCATTCGTTTCCTTAGAAATACGATACCCTGTGATCTTCTTATCACGAACCCAGCTAACAACTGCTTCTACTTTTTCAAAGTTAGACTTAGCCATGTTATTCTCCTATTTTTTTCTTTACGCAACTTCATTCTATATGTTTTTATGGTATTTGTCAATTGAAACACATATATTAATAAAGTTATTGCGTTAAGATTATAATTATTTAGCTTTCAAAGCTGATAATATATGGGTTCGAATATCTTCAACTCCATTAGGATTTGCTGGCAAGAATATTGTATTATTTCCTTGTTTATCTGCAAAATTATTCAATGTATCCAAATACTGATTGGTTAATAGGATTGACATAATTTGTTCTTCAGTTAATTCGACATTAGCTCCTTTTAACTCTTTAATAGAATCAGCAAGTCCATCAACAATTGCTTTCCGCTGCTCTGCGATCCCCACACCATGGAGGCGATCTTTTTCTGCCTCAGCTTCTGCCGCTGTAACGATCTTAATTTTATCTGCTTCAGCCAATTCTTGAGCTGCCACTCTCTTACGTTGGGCAGCATTAATCTCGTTCATTGATTGTTTGACTTCTGCATCCGGCTCAACTTTGGTAATGAGCGTCTTAACGATAATATACCCATACGTTGACATTTCTTCCGCTACTTGTTTTTGAACTTCTAATGCAATTTCATCTTTTTTCTCAAACAATTCATCCAAAGTTAACTTAGGAACAGATGAGCGCAATGCATCTTCAATATAAGATTTGATTTGAGCTTCAGGTCTCATCAATTTATAGTAAGCGTCTGTAACGTTTAACTCATTTACACGGTATTGAGTTGCGACATTCATAGTCACAAAAACGTTATCTTGGGTTTTGGTTTCAACCACGATCTCACTTTGTAAAAGGCGTAGCTGCACACGAGCTGCAATTTTGTCAATGCCAAATGGTGCCCGTAGATGAATACCACTATTACTTAACTTTTGATACTTACCAAATCGTTCGATAATTGCAACAGACTGTTGACGAACGACATAAACAGAGCTCACTAACATAGCTCCTACAATAAGCATTAGAATCACTAGAACAAGTAAAACTTGTAAAACCATGGGAATCTCCCCCTTTCTTCACTTACATTATAGCACTCGTATATAGGTTAGGCAAATGATATGATAAAAATTTTATAGGATATTAAACAAGCATATTATATAGAGTTTCATTCCCATTCAAGTTAATATAAGACGGATCAAATTTCTCCATTCGGTGAATCAAGCCCGCATAATCATGCTTGTTAGCAAGAGCAATCCCGATTAAGACTGGTCCTGTTCCCTTGCTGGCACGTTTAATATACTCAAAACGTGTGATATCGTCATTCGGTCCTAAAATATCATTTACAAACTCGCGAAGTGCACCTGGACGTTGTGGGAAGTTTACCACAAAGTAATGCTTGATTCCATCGTAAATCAAGGCACGCTCTTCCATCTCTGGCATACGGTTGATATCGTTATTTCCTCCAGAGATGATACAACAAATAGTCTTACCTTTTATATAGTCTGACAGCACTTCCAAGGCCGCCACACTAGCAGCACCTGCAGGCTCAGCTACAATCCCCTGTTTAGAGTAAAGATCTATCAAGGTCTCAGAGATTAAACCTTCATCCACTCCGATAAGCGTTTCAACATTTTTACGGGTTGCTTCATAGGTCAATTGTCCAACCTTCTGCACAGCAATCCCGTCTGCAAACTTATCAATTTCTTTGAGTTTAACCGGACCTCCAGCCTCAAATGCTGCCTTCATGGAACGAGCTCCGTTGGCTTCTACACCTAGAACTTCAATAGCAGGATTCGTTTCCTTTATATAAGTAGAAACTCCTGCAATGAGTCCTCCACCTCCTACAGGCACCAAGACAGTATCAAAATCAATGGACTCTTTTCGCGCTTCTTCTAAAATTTCATAAGCTACTGTTCCTTGACCAGCTTGAACATAGGGATCATCAAAGGGATCAATAAACGTACGATTTTCTGCAACTGTATAGTCTTGAGCTGCCTTAGCCGAAGCATCAAAGGTATCTCCTACCAATTTGATAGTTACAAAATCTCCACCAAAGAAACGAACCTGACCAATTTTCTGTTGAGGCGTTGTAATTGGCATAAAGATTGTTGCAGGAATTTTCATCTCGTTACAAGTGTAGGCAACACCTTGAGCGTGATTTCCCGCTGACGCACAGACAACTCCGCGCTCACGTTCTTCCTTAGTCAATTGCGAAATCGCATAATAAGCTCCTCGAATCTTAAACGACCGAACACGTTGAGCATTTTCTTTTTTGAGATAAATTTTAGCTCCGTATTTTTCTGATAAATAATGATCGTAGTCAAGTGGTGTATTGGCTACTACACCACTCAGAACCTTGTGGGCCTTCACCACATCTTTTGCACTAAGCATAATCTTCTCCTTGATTCTTTTTCAAGATAAAAAGCGGGTTAGGTACCCCCCAACTCGCCTTCTATTTTTATTCTCAAAAATTAGTTGTAGATTTTGAATGCGTCATCGTCGTTTTTACCAACGAATGGCATTGCTTTACGCAATTCTGCACCAACCTTTTCAATTTCAAGGTTAGCTGCTTGTTCACGGTAGGCAGTTAATTTTGGACGTCCAGCTTTGTAGTCATTCACAAAGTCGTTGGCAAATGTACCATTTTGGATATCAGCAAGAACAGCTTTCATGTTTTCCTTCACTTGTTCAGTAATCACACGTGGACCTGAAACGTAGTCACCGTATTCAGCTGTGTTAGAAATTGATTGACGCATTTTCTTAAATCCACCCTCGTAGATCAAGTCAACAATCAATTTCATTTCGTGAAGCACTTCAAAGTAAGCCAATTCTGGAGCATATCCAGCTTCGGTCAAGACTTCAAAACCAGCTTCGATAAGGGCAGTCAAACCACCACAAAGAACTGCTTGTTCACCAAACAAATCTTCTTCGGTTTCTTCTTTGTATGTTGTTTCAAGAAGACCTACACGTGCTGCACCAACACCTTTACACCAGTCCATAGCGATGTCTTTCGCATTTCCTGTTGCATCTTGGTATACAGCGTAAAGCGCTGGAACACCAAAGCCTTCTTCGTAAGTACGACGTACCAAGTGTCCTGGCCCTTTAGGAGCACACATGAAGACATCTACATCTGCAGGAACTTTGATGAATTCGAAGTGGATGTTAAAACCATGCGCAAATCCAACTGCATTCCCAGCTTCCAAGTTTGGAGCAATTTCTGCTTCGTACAATTCTTGTTGGATTTCGTCTGGTGCCAAAATCATGATAACATCAGCCAATTTAGTTGCTTCTGCTACTGTATAAGTATCAAAACCATCTTCTTTTGCCTTATCAAAAGATTTACCTGGACGAACACCGATGATCACATCGTGACCTGAATCACGCAAGTTTTGAGCGTGAGCATGACCTTGTGAACCATAACCGATAACAGCGATTTTTTTACCATCAAGTGCTGCTACTTTTACATCTTTTTCGTATTCCATTTGAACTGCCATAGTTTTTCTCTCTTTTCTATTATTTATTGCCTGATAGGCTAGATTAACAAATTTAGGTTGGATTTTTAATCGCGGGTAAATCCAGTTGCTCCCGTCCGAGCGATATTCTTGATACCGTATGGTCGAATAACCCGAATCAAAGCTTCACTCTTTTCCGCATTCCCAGTCATCTGAACAGTAATGGAGCTCGGAGCGACATCAACAACAGTTGCACGGAAAGGCTGGATAATAGCTAAAATTTCTGCTCGCTTCTCCGCAGGCGCTGAGACCTTGATCAGAATCACTTCACGCTCGAGGTGCGGTTTATCTGTGATATCGCGGACACGGATAACGTCGACCTGACGGTTGAGTTGTTTGATGATTTGCTCCACTTCATCGTGAGATGCAACATCAATGATAATGGTAATCCGTGACACATTAGGATTTTCTGTCGCCCCTACCGAGATACTCTCAATATTGACTTGGCGTCTAGACAAGACACCGGTAAAGCGATTGAGAACTCCTGACCGGTTTTGAAGTTTGGCTGTTAACATTCTACGCATTAAACTTCACCCCCAACATCTCATGATTACTCTTACCAGCTGGTACCATCGGTAAAACATGCTCTTTACGAGAAATATCTACTTCGATAAACATTGGTACATCTTCCAAGATGACTTCCAAATCCTTTTCTAAAGTTTCAGGATTATCAAATTTATAATTCTTAACTCCATAGGCTTGAGCCATCAATTGGAAATCTGGGAGGCTGTCAAAGACTGACTCTGATGTTCGACCATCGTAGAAGGCTTCTTGCCACTGACGAACCATCCCAAGTGAATGGTTATTAAGCATGATGACCTTGATTGGAATCTTGTAGATGTTCAAGATTGCCAATTCCTGATTGGTCATTTGGAAACCACCATCACCGACAAAGAGCACGACCTCCTTATCTGGATTAGCAATTTTTGCTCCAATGGCTGCAGGAACTCCAAATCCCATGGTTCCTAGTCCACCTGAAGTTACGAGTTGACGCTCGTTTTGGTATGGATAGTATTGAGCTGTCCACATTTGGTGTTGTCCGACGTCAGTTACGACAATGGCATCACCCTTAGTCAATTCGCCTATACGTTCAATAACTGCTTGTGGTTGGACGACACGTTCCTTCTTATCATAAGAACGAACACGATTCTTATCTTTGGTAACTTTTTCAATCCATTTTTCAGTATTGTTACGAACGATTGGCTCCGCTAGTAACTGTTGCAAGGCCTTTTTAGCATCTCCAACAACTGGGATATCAACAGCGATAATCTTACCAATCTCTGCTGGATCGATATCAATATGCGCTACTTTGGCATTCTTCGCAAATGTCTTAGGATTACCAGTCAAACGGTCATCAAAACGACAACCAATTGAAATCATAAAATCAGCTTCTGTCATCGCAATATTAGCCGCAAAGGAACCATGCATTCCACCCATTCCCAAAAATAGTGGATGACTAGTTGCAATTGTTCCCTGTCCCAAAAGACTGGTAACAACTGGAATTTGATAACGTTCTGCAAATTCATTCAACTCTGTTGCAGCCTCTGCATAGCTAATCCCACCACCAGCTAACAAAACTGGCTTCTTAGCCTTAGAGAGTTGCTTCAAGATCTTCTTGATTTGCATCTCATTAGGCTCTAAAGTTGGTTGATAACTTGGTAAATCTATCTCTGAAGAATAGACAAAATCCGTTTCAAGAGCAGAAACGTCTTTTGGCAAGTCAATAACAACTGGCCCTGGGCGACCCGTAGTCGCAATATGTACAGCCTCTGTAATCACACGTGGAATATCTGCTGTCTCACGAACCTGATAGTTGTATTTGGTAATTGGCATGGTAATACCGACGATATCTGCTTCCTGGAAAGCATCTTTACCGATACCCGCTCTTGCCACTTGACCTGTAAAAACCAAAAGAGGAACGCTGTCGCTCATAGCATCTGCAATACCCGTAATGGCATTTGTAGCTCCTGGTCCACTTGTGACGACTGCGACACCAAGTTTCCCTGTTGACTTAGCATAACCTTCTGCTTCATGAAGACATCCCTGTTCATGGCGACCTAGAATATGGCGGATGCCTTTAAAATTATAAATAGCATCATATAAAGGCAATACAGCCCCGCCTGGATAACCAAAAATCGTATCGATTCCTAGGTCACGGAGCGTTTCCAAAACGAGTTTCGAACCTGACTTTGGTGAGTCTAAAATGAGTTTCTCCATCGTTCCCCTTTCTCTTCTCTTAAAATGACTTGTTTCTATAATACCATTTTTTCAAAAATTTTCAAGACAAAAGAAACAATTTTCTGAATTTTCTATCTAGATACTTTACACTATCAAATAGATTAGAAAGTTTATATGTATTTTTACCTTTTAATAGAAAAAAGGTTGAGACAAATTGTCCCAACCTTTTGATTATTTACTAATTAAAGTGAGTTAACGTCAACCTTGATACCAACACCTTGAGTAGTTGTGATTGTCAAGCTTGTTACGTAAGTTCCTTTAGCAGTAGCTGGTTTAGCTTTTTGGATTGTTTCGTTGAATGCTTTGAAGTTTTCTACTAACTTGTCAGCTTCAAATGAAACTTTACCGATGATAGCTTGTACGATACCTGCACGGTCAGCACGGTAAGTAATTTTACCACCTTTAGACTCTTCAACTGCTTTAGCAACATCCATTGTTACAGTACCAGTTTTAGGGTTTGGCATCAAGTTACGTGGTCCAAGGACACGTCCAAGACGTCCAACAAGAGCCATCATGTCAGGTGTAGCGATAACTACGTCGAAGTCCAACCAACCGTCGTTGATTTTAGCAACAAGGTCGTCTTCACCAACGAAGTCTGCACCAGCAGCTTTAGCTTCTTCAGCTTTTGCACCACGTGCAAATACAAGAACGCGAGCTGTTTTACCAGTACCGTTTGGCAATACCATTGCTCCACGGATTTGTTGGTCAGCTTTTTTCACGTCGATGTTCAGGTTGTATGCAACTTCTACAGTTGCGTCAAATTTTGCAAAGTTAGTTTCTTTTGCAAGAGCTACAGCTTCTTCTACGCTGTATGCTTTTGTGCTGTCGATTTTCTCAAGAGCAGCACGAAGTTGTTTGCTTTTTTTAGCCATTTTCTATTCTCCTTGTAAGTGGTTCAATCGATTTTCATCTCCCACGTCACTTCTCGAAATGATGAAGTCTTGCGGGTTATATAGGGAAGTTATTGATTAGTCAACAACAGTGAATCCCATAGAACGAGCAGTACCTTCGATCATACGCATTGCAGACTCAATGTTTGCAGCGTTCAAATCTGGCATCTTAGTTTCTGCAATTTCTTGTACTTGTGCACGAGTAACTGTAGCAACTTTAGTTTTGTTAGGTGTACCTGATCCTTTTTCAACACCTGCAGCTTTTTTCAAAAGAACAGCAGCTGGTGGTGTTTTAGTAACGAAAGTAAATGATTTATCTTCGTATACTGAGATAACAACTGGAATGATCATACCAGCTTGATCAGCTGTACGAGCGTTGAACTCTTTTGTGAATCCCATGATGTTGATACCAGCTTGACCAAGAGCAGGTCCAACCGGTGGAGCTGGTGTAGCTTTACCAGCAGGGATTTGCAATTTTACAAGTTTTTCGACTTTTTTAGCCATTTTTAAATCCTCCTTTGTGGTTTTGGCGGTAATTTAGAGATTTTTACCTCCCACAAGTATGTTTTACACATACCCTACTATTATACACTAATCTATCTCAAATGCAAGAGAAAAATTCTATTTTTAGAGAAATTTTATTACTGAATTTGGCTATTATTTCTTTCGTGAAAGAGTTCTGAACTACAAACAAAAAACCGCTCTGTTTTGAGCGATTATAAGAAATAATAAAGTTTAGTAGGAATCCAGTTTTAAGAGCAGGCTTTTCCCTTTTTCAGTACTTCCACTTTCCACAAATCCAAGGGACTCAAAACATCGTCTGGAGGCATAATTGAAATCATAGATTTCTTGAACTTTCAATTGTTTCCAACCCTTTTTCCGAGCTAGATCAATCAAAGTCTTCAATACCTTGCGTCCAATTCCTTGATGTTGATAAGTCGGATTGCCAATCACAATAGGAAGATTCTCCTGAGATAAGGTTACATCCCCAATTGGAAACCACTCTCCCTTTTCTCTAAACTCAATCCAAAACAAATCCCCGTGTTTTTCTAAATAGGAATACATAGCATTCAATTTTTCTACATTATAGGGGCTTCTGACTCCATCTACAAATTCAACCAAATCCACATCTTGATACCAGGCCAAAGCTGCATCCTGATGATCTGCTAAAAATAAGGAACTAGACGTAGGGAATCATCTATCTGAATGATTTTTGTCATCATTTTCTACTCCTAATACTAGCTCCGCTGCCTGATTAAAACCATCACACCAGTTGTACCATTTTGCTTCATACTCATCTTGGGCTAAGATACGATTTTTTAAATCCAGAATAGAGTATATCTTTCTTTCCTCGCAAGCTTGCGCATAGAGATGATAGATTTCATCACCACCATCTTTATCCCACTCAGCAGAAATCGTATTTTTACCTGCTAACAAAGCTTGGTAAGCTCTGTGATGCCCATCTGTAATTAGCAAGCGATCTCCAAATGCAAGAACACTGATTGGATCCATATTGATGATTTCAGCCGACTGATAAAGCATCTGGATATCTTGCAACTTCTTTTCTGATAAGTATAGTTGAGTTGGATGAAGATTTTTTATCTTGACTTCCATTTTTCTCCTCAAGAAGAGTTAATAACTACTTTTGTTTGCCTGTAAAGCGCCATTGAAAGCGAAGTTTGTCATAAAATGGAAATTCAATGAATAGAATTCCAAGACCCAGACAGAGACTGGCAAGAACATCTGATGGGTAATGAACTCCCAGATAGACTCTGGAAATGATTACACTTACTAGATAGATTCCCAGTAAAATCTGGAGAATGAGCTTTACAGTCCTATCTTTCACTCTCTGTCCCACAATGATAATTAGAGAACCGATTAAGAGGGTTACTGCTAGCGAGTGACCACTAGGGAAAGAAAATCCTTTTTCTTCAACCAAGTGTAAAATTTCAGGTCGGGGACGCTGATAGAGGTGTTTTAAGGACACAATTAAAATTCCAGCCAAACTAAGATTGCCAGCTACTAAAAGGCTTTCTGACTTCCACTTTTTCAGATAAAAAATAACAGTCAATAGAATTGTCCAAGAAATAACGATTGGTAAGTCAATCAGACGAGTAATTCCCCGAAAGATAGTTGTTAATATAGCTGGTAAATCTCCACGGATTGCTGTCTGGATAGACGAATCAAATGGTATCAATTGTTCTGGATAAAACTTAACGACATAACCCAGAATTACAAATAGTAAAAGGGCAAAAGAGCCCTTTGTTAAATATGTTTGTTTATCTTTCATAGTATTTCAAAGTTGGTTTCAAGAGGACAAATAATAACCAGAATGAGATGGCAAAGATGACTCCTTCAATCAAATTAAATGGTAAGACCATTGCCAACAAGTAATTACTAAGTCCTAGATTATTCTCTATATCGAAGTTAGCAAATTTTGCGTACAAAGGTACAGCATAAACGTAGTTTAGAACTAACATGGCTAAAGTAAGACCAATCGTCCCTGCTAATGAAGCTAGGACAAAACGCATGGTTGTACGCTCTTTTTTCCAAATCAGACCAAAAGCAAGAACAAAGACTCCTAAGGCTACGATATTCATCGGCAAACCAATGTAGGTACTAACTCCTTGATTGTTCAAAAGGATTTTCAACAAAGACCGAAGGAATAGTACTCCTAAAGCCGCTGGTAAATCCAAGACTACCAAACCTACAAGAACTGGTAAGATACTGAACTCAATCCTTAAGAAGGGTGCCGCCGGTAGAAGCGGAAAGTCAAAGTACATCAACACAAATGAAAGTGCTGATAAAATTGCAATGGTCGAAAGTCGACGTGTGTTTGTCATAACAGGTTCCTCCAATTTTCTATAAAATCAGAAGAAGTTGGAAAGTTTCTCTCTATCTACTCTCTTAACTATCTCAAAAAACAACCTAAGCTTACAAAGAAACTGGTTTTATTTCTATTATAATGAAGCAGAATAGACAAAGCTATCCTTTCGTCTTCTCCCATCCAGACTATACTGTCGGTTGTGGAATCTCACCACATCAGCTTGCGCTCGCGGACTTATTTGGCTAAGATATTTTAGATTTATCTAGACGTCGCAGTCGAAGATAATACTTAAAGTATATCGAGACAAGACAACGAAGAGAATGCTAAAATAGCTAGTCAAATTTACCGCCGGTCGGGAATCACACCCTGCCCTGAAGACCTTCTAATGATAACAAAAAAAGCTTGCAAGCGCAAGCATTTTATCTCTTATCAGTGTTTATTTCAACTTATCCGTTTCGTAAGTATGAACCAGTTCGAGACCCGCAAAATTTTGTTGACGAAGGGCCTCATAGACAATCATACATACTGTATTGGATACATTGAGGCTACGAACATGTTCATCATTCATAGGAATTCTGAGAGCTTTTTCAGGATGTTCCCGCATAAATTCCTCAGGCAAACCTTTATCTTCACGTCCAAAAAGAAAATAATGGTTTCCTTTTATCGTGAAGTCAGCATCTGAATAGACCTTTTCTGCAAACTTGGAAATCAAGTAGACTTGACCATCCATTTTTTTCATAAATTCATCTAAACTATCATAAAAATAGATCTCAAGTTTGTCCCAATAGTCTAGCCCGGCTCGCTTCATTTTACGATCATCAATCGGAAAGCCCATCGGTTTGATAATATGAAGGGGCGCATTCGTCGCCGCACAGGTTCGTGCAATATTTCCCGTATTTTGTGGAATTTGTGGTTCAAACAATACAATATGATTGGCCATGCCTTGCTTCCTCTCACTAGTGCAAAAAAATAGCCACACTGCCCGGAGTCAAGCTCAGCAAACAGCGTGGTTAAGGCATCGTTAACTTACCTCACAACAGGTTTGAAGTAAATCAGCGAAACTACTTTTTTAGTATAACACTTTCAGCCTGATTGTCAATAGAAATGACTTGATTTTTTCATTTTTTTTACAAGCATATTTACAAAAGTTAAAATTTCAACTTTCAGCAAGCAATATCATAGAATTTACATAGATTAAGAATTTTCTGAACAAGTTTTTTTCATAAGCATATGATGTTTAAAGCAAAATATTTATTCGAATTCCCCTAATCCCTTTATTAAAGAAGGAAACAGTCGGTTGTTGAGTGCATTTTTTTCTAAAAAAAGGTATGATAGAGACATATTGAAAAAGTAGGTTAACTAACTATGAAGATTATTCTTGTCGGAGGGGGAAAAGTAGGTTCTGCCCTCTGTCGTTCACTGGTTGCTGACAACCATGATGTTGTCTTAATTGAACAGAACGAAACTGTTCTAAAATACTTGACCAGCCGTTTTGATATTATGGGAATCGCAGGTAACGGAGCTGACTTTGCTATGTTAGAAGCAGCCAATGTTCAAGATTGTGATATTTTCATTGCCATGACTCAATACGACGAAGTCAATATGGTTTCGGCTGTTTTAGCCAAAAAAATGGGAGCAAAGGAAACCATTGTTCGTGTACGAAATCCTGAATATTCCAACCCTTACTTTAAAGAAAAAAATATTCTTGGATTTTCACTCATTGTAAACCCTGAACTCCTAGCAGCTCGTGCTATCGCTAATATTATAGACTTCCCCAATGCTCTTTCTGTTGAGCGTTTTGCAGGTGGATTAGTCAGCTTAATGGAATTCAAGGTACGAAATTTCAGTAATATTTGTCAGATGTCTATTGCTGATTTCCGTAAAAAGTTTGGCAATGTTATTGTCTGTGCTATCGAACGCGACCACAAACTCATGATTCCTAGTGGAGATATGATTTTAGAAGATAAAGACCGTATCTTTGTGACAGGACATCGTGTCGATATGATGCTCTTCCACAACTATATTAAGTCCAGAGTTGTTAAGAGTTTACTCATCATAGGAGCTGGGAAAATTGCTTACTATCTCTTAGGTATGTTAAAAGACAGTCGTATCGATACCAAGGTTATTGAGGTCAATCCTGAAAGAGCTGCCTTTTTCAGTCAAAAATATCCAAAACTCTATATTGTACAAGGGGACGGAACTGCAAAAGATATTCTCCTAGAAGAAAGTGCCCAACACTACGATGCGGTCGCAACCCTTACTGGAGTTGACGAAGAAAACATTATTACATCTATGTTCTTGGATAGTGTGGGTGTTCAGAAAAACATCACTAAGGTCAATCGAACTAGTCTCTTAGAGATTATCCATGCGCCTGAGTTTTCTAGTATCATCACACCAAAAACCATCGCTGTTGATACGATTATGCACTTTATCCATGGTCGTGCCAATGCCCAATATTCAGATCTTCAAGCGATGCACCACCTAGCAAATGGACAGGTTGAGACTCTTCAATTCCTTATCAAGGAAGCTAACAAGATGACTGGTAAACCTTTGTCTCAATTGAAACTCAAAAAAGATATTTTAATTGCTGCTATTATTCGCAATGGAAAAACAATCTTCCCCACAGGTGAAGATAGCCTTCAAGTCGGTGATAAGTTAGTTGTCATCACACTATTATCAAATATCACCAAGATCTATGATCTGTTAGAGAGGTAAGCTATGAATAGAAGTATGGTACGATTTCTTCTTGCAAAGCTACTCTTGATCGAGGCTGGTCTACTCTTAGTTCCAGTTAGCATTGCTCTTTATTATCGAGAATCGAGTCAAGTTTTTACAGCTCTTTTCTCTACCATCGGAATCCTTGTTGTTCTAGGTCTTCTGGGAATTATCAGTAAGCCTAAAAAACAGCGAATCTATGCAAAAGAAGGGGTCTTAATTGTAGCTCTCTGTTGGATTCTCTGGTCATTCTTTGGTGCCCTTCCATTTGTCTTTTCAGGACAAATTCCCAATATGATAGACGCCTTCTTTGAGATTAGTTCTGGCTTCACAACAACGGGAGCAACCATTTTAAATGATGTTTCTGTCTTAAGCCGTTCCCTTCTATTTTGGAGGAGTTTTACTCACCTTATCGGAGGGATGGGGGTGCTGGTTTTTGCCCTAGCTATCATGGACAATGCAAAAAACAGTCACTTAGAGGTTATGAAGGCAGAGGTTCCTGGACCAGTATTTGGTAAGGTTGTATCTAAGCTAAAAAATACAGCTCAAATTCTTTATATCCTCTACCTGGCTATGTTTGCCCTCTTTGTAATTATTTATTACCTTGCTGGGATGCCACTCTACGATAGTTTTGTCATCGCTATGGGAACTGCTGGGACTGGTGGTTTCACTGTTTACAATGATGGAATCGCCCACTATAATAGTTCTCTCATTACCTATCTGACGAGTGTTGGGGTCTTGATGTTTGGTGTCAACTTCAACCTCTACTACTATCTCATGCTTCGTCGAGTCAAGGAATTCTTTTTCGATGAGGAGCTTCGTGCTTATCTCTTGATTGTCGTCGTTTCTACCGGCTTAATTACTCTCAATACACTCCACCTTTATAGTGGCGTTTCACAAAGTTTTGAGATGGCCTTCTTCCAAGTTTCTAATATCATCACTACAACTGGTTTCGGTTACGGAAACATAACCAATTGGCCTTTGTTTTCTCAGTATATCCTACTGATGTTGATGGCGATTGGTGGTTCTGCTGGATCTACTGCTGGTGGTCTCAAAGTGATGCGTGGAGTTATTCTAGCTAAAATTGCTAAAAATCAATTTTTGTCTACTATATCCCCTCACCGTGTTTTAACTCTCCATGTTAACCAAACGGTCATTGATAAGGATACCCAGCACAAGATTCTCAAGTACTTTGTAGTTTACGTCATGATTCTACTCAGCTTAATATTCATTATCAGTTTAGATGCTGACAATTTAATGATTGTTACGAGTGCCGTTTTCAGTTGCTTTAACAACATCGGCCCAATTCTCGGAACAACTGCAAGTTTCTCAATTTTTAGTCCATTTTCAAAACTCCTCCTATCCTTTGCAATGATTGCAGGACGTCTTGAAATTTATCCAATCATATTACTCTTTATGAAGCGAACCTGGTCTAAGCGTTAGCAATGTTATTATCAAAAAGCACATCCCTCAAAAAATGAGGGATGTTTTTTTCTGTTGATAAGATTTTTAAAAGACAGTTGAGAGTCAAAAAATAACACTTGAGAAAATGATGATTTTTCATGAATCATTTTAGTTATAATTTTAAAAAAACGTAGGGGTTTTATATGGAAAAAATGAACAAATCAATCCAACTTCTTTTATTGATTTCCTTGGTATATTTAGGCTGCTGTAGTTGCTTAGTTTGGCCTGGTATTGCTTTAACACTCAAACAATCCTGCTTTTACTTTTTACTTCTCTTACTGTTTTTAGCAGGTATCTGTACATTTATCCACTATCTTTCAGGACATGATTATGTGAATAGTCAGCTACACAATCGTAGTCGATCCTTCTTTTTATTGTATAGCAGCATGGTTATCATTAACCTTGCTGGAGTATGTTTTATTTTGTTTGAAAGCATAAGCACTGACACTCTACTACAAAAAGAAATCGTTGACTTGTTACTCATCTCTTTCTTTTTCCTTTTCGGACTTGATATTGCTACCTTTCTGCCGTTAAACAAATGGAGAAAATTACCAACTCATAAAAAGACAGGCAGGCTAACAACCCTTATCTTTCTTAGTTTATTTTTTCTGCACAATCCTTTAACCATATTTTCTGTCAGTTTTTATATCCTTTTGGGAGTCAGCTTTCTAAACTTTTTATTTCCTAAAACCTTAAGACAAGATTTATCCTTCTATAGTCATTTAATTCGAAACATCTTACTTGTTTTATCTACGCTTATGTTCTGGTAGTTAATAGAATTCCTGTCAGAAGTATGCTATAATGAAATAAATTTTTTAGGAGATATATGAATGAATTTTTTTAAAGATTATCGTAAACGATTGATTTGGCTAGGAATCTTTCTTGTCGCTATGTGCCTATCGCAAGTTCCTATCGTGACTTTAATGTTACTTCAAAAAACGCAACTTGGATCTATCTGGTCATCTCTAATAGTGGGACTTGTCTCTACTGCTGTTGTTACACTCTTTTTATATGGTGCTCACAAAAGTAAGTTATTAAATCTAAAATCAAAACTCTTTACTATTAATGACGCCCCTCGAATTGCTCTTAGTTATGTAGCCATTGTCACAGGAAATCTGATTGGTGCGATTTGGTTACAACTTCTGAAGCAAACAACTACTTCGAATCAAGAGGCTATCAATAGCATCATGTCAGAAAGCTCTCTAATTTCCAGCATTTTCGTGGTTGCCCTAGTGGCACCTATTTGTGAGGAAGTTATCTGTCGAGGTATCATCCCTACTAAACTCTTCGAAGGATACGAGAAAATTGGATATATTTTAGGTTGGTTTCTCTTCACTATAGCCCATATCCCAAATAATCTTCCTTCTTTCTTGATCTATGGCTGGATGTCTGCAGTCTTAACTTGGACTGCTTATCGCACCAAACGTCTAGAGATGTCTATCTTACTGCACCTAGTGAATAATGGAGTCAGCATTCTATTGCTTATCCTCCTTACATTCCTTATCAAAGTTGTTGGTATAGATGCTTTTCAATAAATAGAAGTTCCACTACTAATATAATTTAAAATAAAAAGACTAGAAATATATCTAATTTCTAGTCTTTTTGTTTATTCTTTGAGTGATTCCAAACTAAGTTAATGAGGCAGGTAGCTAATCCACTTTTTAACTGTTACCGTTTATTAGATTACGACACAGAGTTTGGCAAATCGATTATATTTGCCAAACGTAGTTAGTAAGGCAGTTAGCTAGTTCGCCGAATAGCGACTAGCGTCCAACAATTAGGAACTTTAGTTCCAATTGTTGGTACTGAGTTACATTTTTTCTTCCAACTCCACATCCGGATACTTATCTGCAAACCAACGGAGGGCAAAGTCGTTTTCAAAGAGGAAAACAGGCTGGTCAAAGCGGTCTTTGGCAAGGATGTTTCGGCTTGAAGACATACGCTCATCCAGATCTTCAGGTTTGATCCAGCGAACGGTCTTTTTACCCATTGGGCTCATAACCACTTCTGCATTGTACTCATTTTCCATACGATGTTTGAAGACTTCAAACTGCAATTGACCAACGGCACCCAACATATATTCACCTGTTTGGTAGTTGGTATAAAGCTGAATAGCTCCTTCTTGCACCAATTGCTCAATTCCCTTGTGGAAAGATTTTTGTTTCATGACGTTCTTAGCAGAAACTTTCATGAAAATCTCAGGTGTAAAGGTTGGCAGTGGTTCAAACTCAAACTTATTTTTTCCAACAGTTAATGTATCCCCAACCTGATAAGTACCTGTATCGTAAACCCCGATGATATCTCCAGCTACGGCATTAGTGACATTCTCACGACTTTCTGCCATAAACTGAGTAACATTTGACAGCTTAGCTCCCTTACCAGTACGAGGGAGATTAACACTCATACCACGCTCAAATTCACCCGATACGATTCGAACAAAGGCGATACGGTCACGGTGACGAGGGTCCATGTTGGCTTGGATTTTAAAGACAAAGCCTGAGAAATCCTTGTCGTAAGGATCGACAATTTCTCCGTCTGTCTTCTTGTGACCGTGTGGTTCTGGAGCAAACTTGAGGAAGGTTTCTAAGAAAGTCTGCACACCAAAATTAGTCAAGGCTGATCCAAAGAATACCGGAGTCAATTCACCCGCAAGGATGGCTTCTTCTGAGAATTCATTTCCAGCTTCTTGCAAGAGCTCGATGTCATCCTTGACTTGCTCGTAGAATGGGTTGCTAGCAAATAGCTTGTCCCCATCTTCCAGACTAGCAAAACGTTCATCCCCTTTGTAGAGTTCCAAACGTTGGTTATAGAGGTCATAGAGCCCCTCAAAGGCTTTCCCCATTCCGATTGGCCAGTTCATTGGATAACTTGCAATACCCAAGACTTCTTCCAATTCTTGCAAGAGATCTAGTGGTTCACGACCGTCACGGTCTAGCTTGTTCATGAAGGTAAAGACTGGAATGCCACGGTGTTTAACAACCTCAAATAACTTTTTGGTTTGGGCCTCGATACCCTTGGCAGAGTCCACAACCATGACAGCCGCATCCACCGCCATCAATGTACGATAGGTATCTTCTGAGAAATCCTCGTGCCCTGGAGTGTCGAGGATATTGACACGCTTACCATCGTAGTCAAATTGCATCACAGATGACGTTACCGAAATCCCACGTTGTTTCTCGATATCCATCCAGTCAGACTTGGCAAAGTTTCCTGTTTTCTTCCCTTTTACAGTACCTGCCTCACGAATCTCTCCCCCAAAATAGAGCAATTGCTCAGTGATGGTTGTTTTCCCCGCGTCCGGGTGAGAGATGATGGCAAAGGTACGGCGTTTTTTAATTTCTTCTTGAATGTTCATAAGTTCTCTTTCTTTCTACTTTTTTAATAATTTCAATTTATAAGCATTCTTTGTTACATCGGACTCTAAAATTCCTTTCAACACTCCATTATATCGGATTTTAGAGAGTTTTTCAATTGCTTACACAAGAAAAAGCAGGTCAAGATAGTAGACCTGCTCTTCAGATTCTTTTGTTGATTATTTATATCTATCACTCTTAATATCGCTTCACAGATGAATCGTTTCTAGAGCAATTTTCTTTTGCCAACGTTTCTTAAATAAGATATCAAAGAGTACTAGAGCTGCAGATAGAATGATTGAAACCAGAAGATACTTTATCCATATAGGAGCATCTGGGATAAAAGGCGTGGTATTCAAAAGCCCGTAATTCCCACCTGTTACTTGATTAACTCCAACTAGGAAAAGTTTGAGAACAAAAGTGTAGGCGATAATGCGATACTTTTTCAGCAAGGTCTTATCGTAGTGGTTCATAAGATAGACCAAGGAATTGACCAAGAGAGCATAATGCCCAATCAGGAATGAAAAACTGGTAATATGCGGAAAGTCATAGGGATCAAAAACCGGATAGCCCAAAGCAAATACTGCCCCACTAGCCCCCATAAGGGCAAAATACTGCTTGGTTTTCCATTTATCTGGCAAGAAAACTACTGCAAACATGGCCAAACGGCAATGGTAAAGAGGCAGGCTGTTCGAAAACGGAATCCCAAATCCAATATACCAAGTATAGAGCGCTAGCAGTTGCGCTATTTGAATCCACTTAAATAATCGAACAAATTTGGGATTTTTGTAGTAAGTAAGAGAAGCATAAATAGACAAGGCAAGAAGGCCTATCATGACACCGTACCAAAAAATCGGAATAGGCGGTGGTGTGGTTTGGGTTCTTGTAATAAAATGATGCATAAAATCTCCTTAGAATAATTAATTCATTTGTTCGCTAACTATTCTTATGTTTATATTTGACGAGTTGATTGATAAGGACGAGAATACCTGTCATCAAACTGGTTACTATCAAATAGTTAAGCAAACTACCATGATCCCCAATCACAGGGGGCTTGCTCATAAAGCCATAATTCCCTCCTGTTGCAAGATTAGCTAGAAAGATAATAGCATTGACACCAAAGGTAATCTGGCATATTTTCCAAGTATCCCCTTTTTCAACTTTATAATATCTAACAAGATAAATCAAGCAATTTGCTAAGAGGGCCCAGTGGCCGAAAACATTGTTAACCGAGGAAACATGAGGAAAAGGAAAAGGATAGAAGACTGGATAAACTAAAGCCATAATAGAACCAAATACTCCAACCAGGGCAAAATATTGTTTGAAAAAGGTCTTGTTAGGAGCAAAAAGAATCATCCACATAGCCATGCGACTATGGTAAAAAGGGAGAGCCTCTGACAAGGGCAGGCGTGCCGAAATATACCAAGCGTTGATAATGAGCAACTGAATCAATTGACCCCAATACCAAAATTTTCTGTAACCTTTAGATGATGCGAAACGAATCGATAAAACAGCTATGATTACCAAAGAAGTGGGTAATAAGAAGTACCACATCCCCAAATGAGGAGGGACTGTTTTTTTACTGGTAAAAAGTAAATCCCAAATTTTCATATGTCCTCCTTAACTTGTTCGAATCGGTCAATGTCACCATCTTGTTTACCGACTAAAAACCAATGCTGTTCTTGCTTCTATTTTCAACCATTATATCGAATTAAAAACCTTTTTTCAATTTCTACTTCTTTTCAACTTAGCTCACCTTATTTATAGGAAAATATGGTAAAATAGAACAGATAAATAATCATCATTTCACGAAAGGATACCAGATGAAAATTACGCAAGAAGAGGTAACTCACGTTGCCAATCTTTCAAAATTAAAATTCTCAGAAGAAGAAACTGCTGAGTTTGCGACAACCTTGTCTAAGATTGTTGATATGGTCGAATTGCTCGGCGAAGTCGACACTACTGGTGTTGAACCAACGACTACCATGGCAGATCGCAAGACCGTTCTTCGACCAGACGTAGCCGAAGAAGGAACTGACCGTGATCGCTTATTTAAAAATGTACCTGAAAAAGATAACTACTATATCAAGGTACCAGCTATCCTGGATGATGGAGGAGATGCCTAATGACTTTTAACAATAAAACGATTGAAGAGTTGCACAACCTCCTTGTATCTAAGGAAATTTCTGCAACCGAACTAACGCAAGCAACGATTGAAGATATCAAGGCGCGTGAAGAGGCTATCAATGCCTTTGTCACTATCGCTGAAGATCAAGCTCTTGCTCAAGCTAAAGCTATTGACGAAACTGGAATTGACGCTGACAATGTCCTTTCAGGAATTCCGCTAGCTGTTAAGGATAATATCTCTACAGACGGTATCCTAACAACTGCAGCCTCAAAAATGCTTTATAACTACGAACCAATCTTTGATGCGACAGCTGTTGCCAATGCAAAATCTAAGGGCATGATCGTTGTTGGAAAAACTAACATGGACGAGTTTGCCATGGGTGGATCAGGTGAGACTTCTTACTACGGTGCTACTAAAAATGCTTGGGACCACAGCAAGGTTCCTGGTGGATCATCAAGTGGTTCAGCTGCAGCTGTAGCTTCTGGACAAGTCCGTTTATCACTTGGTTCTGATACTGGTGGTTCTATCCGCCAACCTGCTGCCTTTAACGGGATTGTTGGTCTCAAACCAACTTACGGAACAGTTTCACGTTTCGGTCTCATTGCCTTTGGTAGCTCATTAGACCAAATTGGTCCTTTTGCACCAACTGTTAAGGAAAATGCGCTCTTGCTCAATGCTATTGCTAGCGAAGATGCAAAAGACTCTACTTCTGCTCCTGTCCGCATTGCCGACTTTACTTCAAAAATCGGTCAAGACATCAAGGGAATGAAAATTGCTTTGCCTAAGGAATACCTTGGTGAAGGGATTGACCCAGAGGTTAAGGAAACCATTCTGAATGCTGCTAAACACTTTGAAAAACTTGGTGCTATCGTTGAAGAAGTTAGCCTTCCTCACTCTAAATACGGTGTGGCAGTCTACTACATCATCGCTTCATCTGAAGCTTCATCAAACTTGCAACGTTTTGACGGTATCCGCTATGGTTTCCGTGCTGAAGACGCTAAGAACTTGGACGAGATTTACGTTAACACTCGTAGCCAAGGATTCGGTGACGAAGTCAAACGTCGGATCATGCTTGGTACTTTCAGTCTTTCATCAGGTTACTACGATGCTTATTATAAGAAGGCTGGTCAAGTTCGTACCCTCATCATCCAAGATTTTGAAAAAGTCTTTGCGGATTACGACCTCATCCTTGGCCCAACAGCTCCAAGCGTGGCCTTTGACTTGGATTCGCTCAACCACGATCCAGTTGCTATGTACTTGGCGGATCTCTTGACCATCCCAGTCAACTTGGCAGGTCTCCCAGGAATTTCAATTCCTGCAGGATTTGCTCAAGGTCTACCTGTCGGTCTACAATTGATTGGTCCTAAATACTCAGAAGAGACTATCTACCAAGCTGCTGCTGCTTTTGAAGCAACAACAGACTACCACAAACAACAACCCGTGATTTTTGGAGGTGATAACTAATGAACTTTGAAACAGTCATTGGACTTGAAGTCCACGTAGAGCTCAACACCAATTCAAAAATCTTCTCACCTACTTCTGCCCACTTTGGGAATGACCAAAATGCCAACACTAACGTGATTGACTGGTCTTTCCCAGGCGTACTACCAGTTCTCAATAAAGGTGTTGTCGATGCTGGTATCAAGGCAGCTCTTGCCCTCAACATGGACATCCACAAGAAGATGCACTTTGACCGTAAGAACTACTTCTATCCAGATAATCCTAAAGCCTACCAAATTTCTCAGTTTGATGAACCAATCGGTTACAATGGATGGATTGAAGTGGAGCTAGAAGACGGTACAACTAAGAAAATCGGTATTGAACGTGCTCACTTGGAAGAAGACGCCGGTAAAAACACGCATGGTACAGATGGTTACTCTTATGTTGACCTCAACCGTCAAGGGGTGCCTTTGATTGAGATTGTATCTGAAGCAGACATGCGTTCACCAGAAGAAGCTTATGCTTATCTAACAGCCCTCAAAGAGGTTATCCAATACGCTGGCATTTCTGACGTTAAAATGGAAGAAGGTTCTATGCGTGTGGATGCCAACATCTCGCTTCGTCCTTATGGTCAAGAGAAATTCGGTACCAAGACTGAGTTAAAAAACCTCAATTCCTTCTCAAACGTTCGCAAGGGTCTTGAATATGAAGTCCAACGTCAAGCTGAAATCCTTCGCTCAGGTGGTCAAATCCGCCAAGAAACACGCCGTTATGATGAAGCCAACAAGGCAACTATCCTCATGCGTGTTAAGGAAGGGGCTGCAGACTACCGCTACTTCCCAGAGCCAGATCTACCACTCTTTGAAATCTCAGAAGAGTGGATTGATGAAATGCGCACTGAGTTGCCAGAGTTTCCAAAAGAGCGCCGTGCACGCTATGTCTCTCAACTCGGATTATCAGACTACGATGCTAGCCAGTTGACTGCCAACAAAGTCACTTCTGACTTCTTTGAGAAAGCAGTTTCACTTGGTGGTGATGCTAAGCAAGTCTCTAACTGGCTCCAAGGTGAAGTCGCTCAATTCTTGAACGCTGAAGGCAAGACACTGGAACAAATCGAATTGACACCAGAAAACTTGGTTGAAATGATTGCCATCATCGAAGACGGCACTATCTCATCTAAGATTGCAAAAAAAGTCTTTGTTCACCTAGCTAAAAATGGTGGAGGCGCTCGTGAATACGTGGAAAAAGCTGGTTTGGTTCAAATCTCAGATCCAGATATCTTGATTCCAATTATCCACCAAGTCTTTGCCGATAACGAAGCAGCTGTTGCTGACTTCAAGTCAGGAAAACGTAACGCCGACAAGGCCTTCACAGGATTCCTCATGAAAGCGACTAAAGGACAAGCCAACCCACAAGTAGCCCTCAAACTACTTGCCCAAGAATTGGCTAAGTTGAAAGAGAACGAGTAAATATACTTTCGCTAATAGACTTTTCTACTAAAAAATAGAAAGGAGAATAAATGAACAAATTTTTACGAGTACTATTTATTTTAGTTATCGTCGCCATGTTGGGTGCTTCTATTCTACAAATCTTTCTCCCATCATATATGGGAGAGCATTCTGGTTACGGTGTTTCTGCAGGATGGCAAAGAGAAATTGGAATTTGGAATCTAGCTGTCTTAATTATTATTCTTGCCGTTAATATTAAGTACGATTGGTTTTACCTGAGAATTGCCCTTCTTGCCCTCATTATTGGTGGTATAGGAATAGGAACAAATCATTTGTTAAATTTTATTGAATTTCATTCTCCTGTTAATGCGATTGGTGCTATCGAGAATTATATACTCGTATTTGGTTGGATTATAGGGTGGTTTATTGAAAATAAAACTATAAAACTCCAAAACTCTTTATAGACATAAATTTAGCAAAAACTATTTTTGTACTCACATAGTTAGGAGACATATGAAAAAGTTATATACTCTTATCACTACTTGCTTGCTTCTTCTATTTGTGACACCCCTACAATCCATCGATGCAGGTGTTGGACATTCTCGAAGTGGTAGCTCTAGTCGCAGTAGCTCACGAAGCAGTAGCAGTTCTCGAAGTAGTAGCTCTAGCCGAAGCCGTTCAAGTGGTAGTTCTTCTTCTAGAAGCAGCTATCGTTCTGGTGGTAGTTACTCGAATTTGGGAGATTCTTTAAGCACTGGCATGAACATTCTGATTATGTTTGGTGTCGGAGGTTTCATACTCTTCATGCTTATCAAATATCTGAATGACCAGAATTCATCATCTGGTAAATCTTATGGAAGTTCTACTAGCTACCAACCACAACCAACTATCCATCGTCGAGTTGAAAATAATATACAAGCCATTGATCGACTTAGATACTATGATCCAAACTTTGATGCCTCTGCTTTCACTTCATGGGCTAAAGAAGTTTATATCCAGTTGCAGGCTGCTTGGACTAAAAAGGATTGGAACTTGGTGCGTTCTCTTGAAAGTGTTAGTCTCTATACTCAACACAGTGCTCAACTGGAAGACTATATCCAATCTCAAACAACGAATGTTTTGGAACGCGTTTACGTTGAAAATGTCCGAATCAAAGATTTCAATAGTAATCCAGATGGAAATGATACTTTAGTCGTCATCTTATCATCTACCTTGAGAGACTATGTCATCGACGACAAGACTCGTAAGGTTATTGAGGGAGACCCTCAAAAAGATCTATTTACAGTTTATCAAATGAACTTCATCCGTAAACATGGCAGTCAAACTGAAAGCTCTGTCCAAGATGAAGCCGTTAGCGACCGCTGTCCAAACTGTGGTGCTCCACTGAAAATATCAGCTATCAGCAAATGTGACTATTGCGGATCTGATATCACCCGTAGTCCTAACCAATGGGTTCTTGACACCTATGACGTTGTGGATGAAGACGAACTATATAATTAGGAGGAAATTATGGGATTTATTCGTATGGCCAAAGAGCAAATTAAGGGAGTTGTTGATGTTGCCAAAACTGCTGGTATTAATAGTTTTAATGACAGTAAATTTAAGGAAGCCGTTGTACTTCCCGAACACGTATCATCAGAAGCATTAGCTGTTAAAGGAATTCTTCTTACAAAAGACCCTGACGGAGTTTCTAGACAAGGTAATCAACATACAGGACTTTTAACAGATGGTTCTGTCGTAATTGTGCCACAAGGTTATGTTGCTATCCTTGTAAATAATGGTACTTTCCTTGGTGATGTCTTAGAAGCTGGTAGCCATGAATGGCGCTCTGGCGACAACGCTTGGCTTCTAGAAAAAGGTGGAATAAGAGGAACTTGGGAAAACTTCAAGCACCGCTTTTCATTCGCTGGTCAAGTCGTTACTCAACAAGAAATCATCTTTGTCCGTGTCCAACCGATTGCGGGTAATAAATTTGGTACACAAAACGCTGTAGAATACTTCAGTGAACGTTACCAACAATTGCTCAATATCCGTTTCTATGGTTTGTTTGATATCAAGATTTCTGACCCAGTACTTTTCTACGTTAGCTCGATCAGTCAACAAATTGACGAACATAAACCATTTACACTCCAAGATATTGCTCAAGGAACTCTTCGACAAAATATTTCTCCTAAAATTGCGATCGCAATTGCCAAATTTACTAATGAGTACCGAGTTGATATCTATAGCCTAAATGCTAATCAAGATACCTTCAATGAAATCGCTAAACAAGAAGTCAACAAGGTATGGACTGGTCTTTACGGTATTGAAGCAACCAATATCCTTCTTGAGGATTTGAGCTACGACCAAGAAAGCTTGGAACTTGTTCGTAAACTTGATAGCGAACTCGTTGCTATGAAATACAATACCATCGAAATTGAAGAACGTCGTGCTCGTAACGAAGCTCTTATTGCTGCAGCTAATAACGAAGGTAATGGCAATGGTATGAACATGTTTATGGGTATGAATCTCGGTCAAACTCTCGGTGGCCAACTCACCCAACAAGCTCAACCTGTTAACCCAAATCAAACTGTTCCCCCAGTACAACCCGCTGATCCAAACCAAGCATTTACTCCGGTACAAACTGCAAGTCCTGAGCAAGTTGCTAGCCCAGTAGAGACTGTTAGCCCTGAACAAACCGCTAACTCAGTAGAATCTACTAATCCAGAAATGACAACTCCTGCACAAGAATCTACAACTCAAGAAGCAACAAGTTCTGCACAGGAATCTACTAGTCCTGAACAAACTACCAACTCTAAACAAACCGCTAATAAAAACTTCTACATCGAAGTCGATGGTAAGTACGTATTGGTAACCAAAGACGAAGAAGGAAACATCGTTCCTGTCAACTAATTTCACTTCCCTGATATTTGAGAAATCTTACGACTTATGATACAATAAAGAGTAAATTATTTTATTAAAGAGGTAAAAACATGATCGAAGCAAGTAAATTAAAGGCTGGTATGACCTTTGAAACAGCTGACGGAAAATTGATCCGCGTTTTGGAAGCTAGCCACCACAAACCAGGTAAAGGAAACACTATCATGCGTATGAAATTGCGTGATGTCCGTACTGGTTCAACATTTGAAACTAGCTACCGTCCAGAGGAAAAATTTGAACAAGCGATTATCGAAACTGTGCCAGCACAATACTTGTACAAAATGGACGATACAGCTTATTTCATGAACACTGAAACTTACGACCAATACGAAATTCCTGTTGTAAATGTTGAAAACGAATTGCTTTACATCCTTGAAAATTCTGAAGTTAAAATTCAATTTTATGGAACTGAAGTAATCGGTGTAACAGTACCTACAACTGTTGAATTGACAGTTGCTGAAACTCAACCATCTATTAAAGGTGCTACTGTTACCGGTTCTGGTAAACCAGCTACAATGGAAACTGGACTTGTCGTTAACGTTCCAGACTTCATCGAAGCAGGACAAAAACTCGTTATCAACACCGCAGAAGGAACTTACGTTTCTCGTGCCTAATCTCTAGAAAGAGGTCATTCTATGGGAATTGAAGAACAATTAGGCGAAATCGTTATCGCCCCACGTGTACTTGAAAAAATCATTGCAATCGCTACAGCTAAAGTTGATGGTGTCCACTCTTTTTCAAACAAATCAGTGTCTGACACCCTTTCAAAACTTTCACTCGGCCGTGGCGTCTATCTAAAAGAATCTGAAGAAGAACTAATAGCTGATATCTATCTCTATCTTGAGTATGGTGTCAAGGTTCCTAAGGTTGCAATGGCTATTCAAAAAGCTGTCAAAGATGCCGTTCGTAATATGGCTGATGTTGAACTCAATGCTGTGAATATTCACGTTGCTGGTATTGCACCAGATAAAACACCAAAACCAGCATTAAAAGATTTGTTTGATGAGGACTTCCTCAATGACTAGTCCATTATTAGAATCTAGACGCGAACTACGAAAATGTGCTTTCCAAGCACTGATGAGTCTTGAATATGGTTCTGATATTGAAACTGCTTGTCGCTTCGCTTATACTCATGATCGAGAAGACGACGAGGTAAAACTCCCTAGCTTCCTAATCGATCTTGTATCTGGTGTTCAAGCTCAAAAAGAGGAACTAGACAAACAAATCACTCAGCATTTAAAGTCTGGTTGGACGATTGAACGTTTAACCTTAGTTGAAAAGAATTTATTGCGTTTAGGAGTTTTCGAAATCACTTCCTTTGATACTCCTCAACTTGTAGCTGTGAATGAAGCTATTGAACTTGCAAAAAGCTTTTCAGATCAAAAATCAGCCCGTTTCATTAACGGACTGCTCAGTCAATTTGTAACTGAAGAAAATTAAATATAAAAAGTGTTTGATAGATATCAAACACTTTTTATTTGTCTCCTCAAATGCTATCTAAAAAAACGATTATAGATTAAATTAGAAAGCAACAACCAGATGAAATCTGCATGAATGAGAAAGTTAATAAAACTATGGCACAGGATGGTGATTTTTAGATTCTTTGTCCATCGGTAAACTAAAGCAAAGAAAAGACCGGAAAAACTATAAACCATCAAACTGATGGGGTCGCGATGGGACAATACCAAATGACTGAGCCCAAATATAAGAGCTGATAAGATGACATCCAAGTAGTATTTGGACTGGGGAAAGAAGGTGTTCATAAAATATCCCCTATGAACAATCTCCTCCAATATAGGCCCCAAAATGACAACGGAGATAAAAGAGAAGCAAGTCGTTAAAATAGTAGATTGCTCACTGAAGGATAGGACCGAAAGAAGGTCTTCAAAGATATAGTTGTTATTAATGAAGCGACTAAACTGTAAGTAAAAAGCACTTAACAACTGACGGACAAAATAAGTAGCCACTAGACTAACTACAAGGTAAAAGAATCTGGATTTTTTCGAGCCCCTTTTCTCAAAAATATAGAGCATTTTTTTCTTTTTAAGCCAATAGATAAATAGCCCTAAAAGAGCTAGTTGCTCTACTGCTACAATAATAGAATAGCCATCCATACCCCAGACAAACATCTTAGCCAGATAAAGACTACTGAAATCTAGTAGATAAATTGATAGGAATACCAGTAATGTATAGATTCCCAAATGCCCTAGTTTTTTCATACTCACTCCCAAAAATGTTTGTTGACTTATTTTTATAGCACACGCATCCCTTGTTATATTAACAGATATTTTTACAAGAGTCAATTTTTCATACTGAAATGTATTTTATAGAATCGAAAAAGCTAGAACTATATCTTAGTCCTAGCTTACTTTTTAATATTTTCTAAAGCGTTGGTAACGTTCCTCAATGAGCTGCTCTAGTGGCAGTTTACCAAGTTCATCAAGTTCTGCTCGGAGTTGTTCTTTGACTTGCTTGATCAGATCTTTACTTGATAGACCTACCTCAGAGATAACCTTATCAACAATTTTCATATCTAGCAATTCGAATGAAGTAATTTTCATCAACTCAGCAGCTTCCATAGCACGACTGCCATCCTTCCATAGAATAGACGCAAAGCCTTCAGGACTGAGAACTGCATAGATCGAGTTTTCTAACATCCAAACACGGTCAGCTACTGCAAGAGCTAAAGCCCCTCCTGAGCCACCTTCACCGATAATAATGGCAATAATTGGCACCTTAAGATCGCTCATCTCCATGAGGTTACGGGCAATAGCTTCACCTTGCCCACGCTCTTCTGCTCCGACACCAGGATAGGCACCAGCCGTGTTGATAAAAGTTACAACAGGACGGCCAAATTTTTCAGCCTGCTTCATCAAGCGAAGGGCTTTTCGATAACCTTCAGGATGAGGTTGTCCAAAGTTACGGTTAAGATTATCCTGTAAGCTTTTACCTTTTTGAATTCCAACAACAGTTACTGCTTGGTCTCCCAACCAACCGATACCACCAATAACAGCACCATCATCTCGGAAAGAGCGATCACCATGTAGCTCTACAAAGTCATCAAATATTCCTGTTGCGAAGTCCAAGGCAGTTAAGCGGGTTTGTTCACGTGCTTCTCTGACGATTTTTGCAATATTCATCAACAATCCCCCTTATGTAACCTTACTAATCGAGCAATCATATCTGGCAATTCTCTCCGTTTAACAATCGCATCCACAAATCCATGTTCTAACAAAAACTCTGCCTTCTGGAAATCCTCTGGCAAATCTTCCCTTACGGTATTTTCAATGACACGACGTCCAGCAAATCCTACTAAACTTTGAGGCTCTGCCAAGATAATATCCCCTTCCATAGCAAAGGAAGCTGTAACACCACCAGTTGTTGGATCAGTAAGGATTGTTAGGTAAAAGAGACCTGCATTGGAATGACGTTTGACTGCTGCAGAGATTTTAGCCATCTGCATCAAACTCATGATTCCTTCTTGCATACGTGCTCCACCAGATGCTGTAAACAAGACGACTGGTAATTTTTCAGCTGTCGCGTATTCAAACAAACGAGTGATTTTTTCACCAACTACTGTTCCCATAGACGCCATGATAAAGTTAGAATCCATGATTCCAAGAGCAACTTTTTCACCCTTAATCAAAGCAGTTCCTGTAACAACAGCCTCATCAAGACCTGTTTTTTCACGCATAGAGGCTAATTTTTTCTGGTAGCCTGGAAATTCCAATGGATCTTGTGTCTCAATTCCTGTAAACATCTCTAGGAAGCTTCCCATGTCAATGGTTAAAGCAAGACGCTCTTGAGCTGAAATACGGAAGGTATAGCCACAGTGAGGACAAATACGGTCACTCCCCAAATCCTTTTGGTAAATGGTATGTTTACAACCTGGACATTTTGAGAAGAGTTCGTCTGGAACCTCAGGCTTGGCTTGGGGCTTTTCTCTAAGTGAACGATTGGGATTAATTCGTATATATTTATCTTTTTTACTAAATAGAGCCATACATCCCCCTTTTCAGTCTCATACTTTTTATATTATTCTTTTTCTTGATATTGTGGTAAGAAAGTTTCCATCAAGAATGAAGTATCGTAGTCCCCTGCTATCACACGACGATCTGAAATCAAATCGAGTTGAAAATCAGCATTGGTGACGACCCCTTCAATTTCGAGTTCATAAAGAGCTCTTTGCATTTTCATGAGTGCATCAAAACGATTTTCACCATGAACAATAATTTTAGCAATCATACTATCATAGTATGGTGGAATGGTATACCCTGGATAAACTGCAGAGTCAACACGCAAGCCAACACCACCGCTTGGTAGATAAAGATTAGTGATCTTACCTGGACTCGGTGCAAAATTAAAGGCTGGGTTTTCTGCGTTGATACGGCACTCAATAGCATGTCCTTTTAGAACAATGTCTTCTTGCTTCAGAGTCAAAGGTTGACCTGACGCAATACGGATTTGTTCCTTGACAATATCCACACCAGAAACAAATTCGGTTACTGGATGTTCTACTTGGACACGAGTATTCATCTCCATAAAGTAGAATTTCCCAGTTGCTTCATCTAGTAGAAATTCGATGGTCCCAGCATTTTCATAACCAACAGATTCCGCTGCACGGACTGCTGCAGCACCAATTTCATTACGCAGTGTTTTCCCAATAGCAATCGAAGGACTTTCTTCTAAAACCTTTTGGTTATTCCGCTGAAGCGAACAGTCGCGCTCACCTAGGTGAATCACATGTCCCATCTGGTCAGCAAGAATCTGTACCTCAATGTGGCGAGCAGGATAAATCACACGCTCGAGGTACATAGCCCCATTTCCAAAGTTTGCTTTGGCTTCACTAGAGGCTGTTTCAAAGGCTGATACAAGGTCTTCTGCCTTTTCAACCTTACGAATTCCTTTACCACCACCTCCAGCTGAAGCTTTCAGCATAACTGGATAACCAATTTTTTCGGCAATAGCCAGAGCCTCTTCTGCAGTATGGACTTCTCCATCTGATCCTGGAATGACAGGCACATTAGCCTTAATCATTTGAGCACGGGCGTTAATTTTATCTCCCATGACATCCATTACTCGAGCTGATGGCCCGATAAATTTGATACCGACTTCTTCACACATAGTTGCAAATTTGGAATTTTCACTTAAAAAACCAAATCCAGGGTGAATAGCTTCAGCTTCAGTCAAGACCGCAGCTGATAGGATGGCATTGATGTTCAGATAAGATTCTGTAGCCTTTCCAGGGCCGATACAGATAGCCTCATCAGCCAAAAGCGTGTGGAGAGCTTCCTTGTCAGCAGTCGAATAGACAGCGACTGTTGCGATTCCTAACTCTCGTGCCGCACGAATAATACGAACAGCAATCTCACCACGATTGGCAATTAAAATCTTACGAAACATGGAAAACCTCCCTAGTTTCCAATAGCAAAGGTCAGAGTACCGCTTGCTGCAAGCTTACCATCTACTTCTGCCTTCGCTTCTACTACGGCGATTGTGCCACGACGTTTGACAAAAGTTGCTGTCATGACAAGCTGGTCACCAGGAACAACTTGTTTCTTAAACTTAACCTTATCCATGCCAGCATAGAAGACAAGTTTCCCTTTGTTTTCAGGTTTAGACAATTCCAAAACACCTGCTGTCTGAGCCAAGGCTTCCATAATGAGGACTCCAGGCATAACTGGGTATTGAGGAAAATGACCATTGAAGAAAGGTTCGTTAATCGTCACATTTTTAATGGCAACAATTGTATCTTCACTAACTTCTAAGACACGATCTACTAAGAGCATGGGATAACGGTGTGGCAAAGCTTCTTTAATTCCTTGAATATCAATCATTTGATACGTACCAAGCCTTTCCCAAACTCAACCATTTCTTCATTTTCAACAAGAATTTCTGTTACGACACCGTCTTTAGGTGCTGGAATTTCATTCATAACTTTCATAGCTTCAATGATGACCAAGGTTTGACCTTTTTTAACAGTATCACCGACTGAAACAAAATTAGGTTTGTCTGGTCCGGCAGCCAAGTAAGCAACACCGACAAGTGGACTTTCTACAAGGTCCCCCTCAGCTACAGATTCACTAGCGCTTGTTTCTGAAACTGCTTCTACAGCTGGTGTAGTTGGAGCTTGTGGTGCAACTGTAGGTACAGCTGCTGGAACTACTGGTTGAGGTGCTGGAATTGTTTCTGCAACAAGTTTTGCTTCATTCTTACTGAATACCAACTCGTCCGTTCCATTCTTATAAGAAAATTCTTTCAAGCTCGACTGGTCAAATTGTGCCATCAAGTCTTTGATTTCATTTAAATTCATTTTTACTTATTCTCCCAACGTTTGAAAGCAAGAACTGCATTATGCCCACCAAATCCAAAAGTATTTGAGATAGCATAAGGAATTTCATGTTCCAAGCCTTGTCCATAAATAACGTTTGCTTCAATGTAGTCTGACACTTCTGTTGTTCCAGCTGTCATTGGAACATAGTTGTTACGGATTGCTTCGATTGTTGCAATAGCCTCAACAGCACCTGCTGCACCGAGCAAGTGTCCTGTAAATGACTTGGTTGAAGATACAGGTACTTCCTTACCAAGAACCGCTACGATAGCACCACTTTCTCCCTTTTCATTAGCAGGAGTTGATGTACCGTGAGCATTGACATAAGCTACTTGGTCTGGTGTGATTTCAGCTTCCTCCAAAGCAAGTTTGATAGCTTTAATAGCACCTTGGCCTTCTGGATGTGGTGAAGTCATATGGTAGGCATCACAAGTATTCCCGTAACCGACAACTTCAGCTAGGATAGTTGCACCGCGTTTTTCAGCATGCTCTAAACTTTCAAGGACTAACATACCTGATCCTTCACCCATAACAAATCCATTACGGTCTTTGTCAAATGGAATAGAAGCACGAGTTGGATCCTCTGTTGTTGAAAGAGCTGTTAAGGCTTGGAAACCAGCGATTGCAAATGGAGTAATTGAAGATTCTGATCCACCAACTAACATGATATCTTGGAAACCAAATTTGATAGAACGGAAGGCATCTCCGATCGCATCATTTGATGAAGCGCAAGCTGTGTTGATAGATTTACAGATACCATTGGCACCAAAGCGCATAGCTACATTTCCTGCAGCCATATTTGGCAAGGCTTTTGGAAGTGTTAATGGTTTAACACGTTTTGGTCCTTTTTCGTGAAGTCGAAGGACTTGGTCTTCGATTTCTCTGATTCCACCGATACCTGATGCAACGATGACACCAAAACGGTCCTTATCAAGCGCTTCTACGTCAAGATTTGCATTGTTCACTGCTTCTTGAGCAGCATACAAGGCATACAAAGAATAATCATCGAAACGATTGGTATCTTTTTTTACAAAATATTTGTCAAAAGGAAAATCATTAATCTCTGCTGCATTATGGACGTCAAAAGCGCTGTGATCAAACTTGGTGATTTCACAAATTCCAATCTTTCCATTCTTTAAACTGTTCCAAAATTCTTCTGGCGTATTCCCAATTGGAGATGTTAATCCATAACCTGTTACTACTACACGATTTAGTTTCATTTTCATACCTCTATTTTAACTCTTATTGCATGGTAAGTCCACCATCAATTGCAATGACTTGTCCCGTTAGATAATCTTGGCTTGCAAGAAAGGCTGTGACCTCTGCCACTTGCTCAGCTTGACCAAATTGTTTCATCGGAATTTGTGCCAACATAGCATCTTTTACCTTATCAGATAGGACTGCAGTCATATCTGATTCAATCATTCCTGGAGCAATGGCATTGACACGCACATTACGATTGGCTACCTCACGTGCTACTGATTTGGTAAATCCAATTAGACCAGCCTTAGATGCAGCGTAGTTCGCTTGACCGATATTTCCCATCAAACCAACGACACTGGACATATTGATAATGGCCCCTTCACGAGCTTTTATCATCTGCTTCAAGACTGCTTGCGTCATATTGAACGCTCCCGTTAGATTGACTTTCAAGACCTTCTCAAAATCATCTTCTGTCATCTTCAGCATGAGAGTGTCTTGAGTAATCCCGGCGTTATTCACTAGGACGTCAACCGAACCTAGCTCTTCAATAGCTTGGTCCACCATTCGTTTTGCATCCGTAAAATCAGAAACATCACCAGAAATAGCAAGGACCTTCACCCCGTATGGTTTAAACTCGTCTAGAAGCTCCTCGGAGATCTCACCACGACTATTCAAGACAACGTTGGCTCCCAAGCTGGCAAATTTATGAGCAATGGCAAGACCAATTCCTCGACTTGAGCCTGTAATAAAGACATTTTTCTGTTCTAGTTTCATTTTTCTCCTTTCAGAACTTCTATCATCCTGATCTAATTTTCTAAGAGTGCTTGTAAACTTGCTTGATCTTCCACATTTGCAAGTTGAGCAGTTTTATCAATCTTTTTGACGAATCCAGACAAGACTTTCCCAGGACCAATCTCGATAAAACGTGTCACACCAGCTTCTTGCATAAGAGCAATGCTTTCATAGAAACGAACAGGTTCCTTGACTTGACGAGTCAAGAGTTCTGCAATTCGTTCTTTTTCCATGACTTTTGCTTCTGTATTACCAACAAGTGGATAAGCAAAGTCATTAAACTCAACATCTTCTAGGACTTGAGCTAATTTTTGACTAGCAGATTCCAATAAAGCTGTATGGAAAGGTCCAGAAACATTTAGCGGAATTAAGCGTTTTGCTCCTGCTTCTTGCAAGAGTTCAACTGCACGATCCACAGCAACCACCTCACCACCAATAACAATTTGGCTTGGGGTATTGTAGTTAGCTGGAGTCACAACACCAAGTTGAGAAGCTTCTTGACAAGCTTGTTCAATAACTTCAACTGGAGTATTGAGTACGGCTACCATTTTACCAGATCCAGCAGGTGCCGCTTCTTCCATATAAGCACCACGTTTAGCAACTAGAGCCACCGCATCTTCAAAATCCAAGGCGCCACTAGCTACAAGGGCAGAATATTCACCAAGAGACAGACCTGCCACTATATCTGGTTGGTAACCTTTCTCCTTTAGTAGTCGGTAAATGGCAACGGATGTAGCCAAAATAGCTGGTTGTGTGTAACGAGTCTGATTTAGCTTCGTTTCATCGTTATCAATCAAGTCACGAAGATTATAACCTAAGACTTGGCTAGCTTGGTCGATTGTTTCCTTGACGATAGCATATTGGTCGTATAGTTCACGACCCATTCCAAGGTACTGGGCTCCTTGACCTGCAAATAGAAAGGCTGTTTTAGTCATTTCTTGTAACTCCTGCCCAACGAGCGGCTTCTTTTTGAATTTTCTCAGCTGCACCATAGTAGATATCTTTTAAGATTTCTTCAACAGTTTCTTCTTTAGAAACCAAACCTGCAATCTGGCCGGCCATAACTGAACCACCATCCACATCACCATGGACAACAGCTTTAGCTAGAGCTCCCGCCCCCATTTGCTCAAAGATTTCCAAATCTGGATTTTCTTGTTTGAAGGCATCTTTTTCAGCTTGTTCGAAATCACGAGTCAATTGATTTTTGATGGCACGAACTGCGTGTCCAAAGTGTTGTGCTGAAATCGTTGTATCAATATCACGAGCTTTTAAAATTTTAGCTTTATAGTTTGGATGGGCGTTTGATTCTTTAGCAACTACAAAACGAGTTCCTACTTGCACAGCTTCCGCACCAAGCATAAATCCAGCAGCAGCTCCCTCACCATCTGCAATACCACCAGCAGCGATAACAGGAATTGAAACAGCCGCTGCAACTTGACGAACCAAGGTCATGGTTGTTAATTTACCAATGTGTCCACCGGCTTCCATACCTTCACAAATGACAGCATCTGCACCGATTTTTTCCATACGTTTAGCCAAAGCTACGCTAGGAACTACAGGAATAACGGTGATTCCTGCTTCATGAAATCGCTCCATATATTTACTTGGGTTTCCTGCACCAGTTGTGACTACCTTAACCCCTTCTTCAATCACAAGGTCCACAATATCATCAACAAATGGAGACAAGAGCATGATATTGACACCAAAAGGCTTGTCTGTTAAAGATTTAATCTTATCGATGTTGGCTTTAACCACTTCTTTAGGTGCGTTTCCTCCACCAATGATACCGAGACCACCAGCTTTTGAAACAGCTCCAGCCAAATCGCCATCTGCTACCCAGGCCATTCCACCTTGGAAGATAGGATATTTAATATTTAATAATTCAGTGATACGTGTTTTCATATTGCCTCCATAAGTCTTGCTTACGTAATAGTTCGACTTTATTATAATTTGACGGTCAAACTATTACCTAAACAAGAGGGAGCGGGTCTCCCCTACTCCTTCTTTATTTATTCTAATTATTTAGTTTGCTCTTCAACGTAAGCAACCAAGTCGCCAACTGTTTTCAAGTTGTCTTCAGCTTCGATTTGGATATCAAAAGCGTCTTCGATTTCTGAGATTACTTGGAACAAGTCCAATGAATCTGCATCCAAATCATCAAAAGTAGATTCAAGTGTTACTTCTGATGCATCTTTTCCAAGTTCTTCAACGATAATTTCTTGTACTTTTTCAAATACTGCCATGATAGACTCCTTTAAAATAAATAGTTTTTTTATAACAATGTGATCACCACATGATTACCTAAATTGTAACAATAAGTGTGCCCCATGTCAAACCTCCACCGAAACCTGACAAGAGAATTTTTTGGCTACCATTCAAATGGATGAGCCCTTCTTCTACACACTCAGAAAGTAAAATCGGGATACTTGCCGCACTAGTATTTCCATACTTCATCATATTAGCAGGAAGCTTGTCACGATCGACACCGATTTTTCTAGCCATCTTATCTAAAATTCGAATATTAGCTTGATGAAGCAAGAGATAATCGAGTTCATCTGCTGATATTGGACTTTTTTCGATGGTCTGTTTAATAGATTTAGCCACGTCTCGAATTGCAAAGTCAAAAACTGCTCTCCCATCCATTTTCAAGAAAATATCTGGTTCTTCTTGAATCGAAAATGGTGAAATCAATCCTGTCTGTCCATAAGTGAGACACTCACCACGAGAACCATCGCTATTGAGACTTTCAGCTAAGAAATGTTTTTGGTCACTTGCCTCAAGTAGTACACCACCAGCTCCATCTCCGAACAAGACAGCTGTTGAACGGTCAGACCAATCCAAAGATTTTGACATGGTCTCACTACCGATAACAAGACCCTTTCGATATGTTCCTGAAGAAATGAACTTTTCTGCAGTCGATAGGGCAAAAACAAATCCACTACAAGCAGCTGTTAAATCATAGGCAAAAGCCTTATGAGCGCCAATCTTTGCCTGAACACGAGCTGCGGTTGAAGGCATCATCGAGTCAGGTGTCATCGTCGCTATAATGATGAAGTCTAGCTCTTCAGCAGAAATCCCTGCCTTCTCTATAAGTTGTCTTGCAACCTCTGTAGCCAAATCTCCTGTTGATTTCGTCTTAGAAATATGGCGTTCTTTAATCCCTGTCCGACTTGAGATCCATTCATCACTCGTATCCATGACCTGAGCCAAGTCTTCGTTAGTGATAATCTGCTCTGGAGCATAATGAGCGACCTGGCTTATTTTTGCAAAAGCCATTACTTCAAATCCTCCAAAAAGTGATAAAGATTAGTCAAGCCTTTTCCCATAACTTCAATCTCTTCAGGACTCATGCCCTCGATAATTCTTTCGACCATGGCCTTATGGAAACGTTTATGAAGACGGTGAACGAGACGACCTTTCTTTGTCAAATGCAGATGTACTACACGACGATCTTGATCTGAGCGGATACGTTCGATGTATCCTTTTCTCTCCAAATTATTTAAACTCGTTGTCACAGTCCCTAGAGTTACCATCAACTCTTTGGACACTTGACTTGGAGTCACTTCTGGATACTTACCGATAACATCAATCGTGTGCATTTCTTTGATAGAGATGTCTTTGAAACGACTACCTCGCAAACTTACTTCCTCGATCACTAGGACGTTGTTAAAAATTGATGTTAAATAGTCATTGACTTGTTGGTAGTCCATTTCTCTTCCCTCCTTTATCAAAAAAAGTTTAATAATCAAAACATTTGACAAAAAAAGTATATCAAACTTCAAAGAATAGTGCAAGTATTTTTTATTTCCCGATAAATTTTGGACGTCTTCTTTCAGAATGTGCACGAACACCTTCTTTAAAATCTTCCGTATAGGATAGTGATTTTTGTAGTTCCAATTCAAGTTGAGCATATTCATGCCATTGCTTGAACTCACTTTCCCAAACAAGTTTCTTAATCGCAGCATAGGAATTTGAAGAGCCACGTCTCAACTTCTTCAACAATTGTTCTCTAGTTTTTTCTAATTGTTCACTAGTACATAGACGATATAGAGCTCCTGCCTCCATTGCCTTTTCAGCGGTGAAAGCTTCTCCAGTCATAGCTAATTGAGTTGCTATAGTTGCACCGAGCGATCTTGTCAACAAGAATAAGCCACCTGCGTCAGGAGCCAATCCTACACCTACAAAAGCCTGGATAAATTTAGACTTGTCAGATGCGATACAGAAATCAACTGCCAAGGCCATATTGGCTGCAGCTCCAGCAACTGCTCCATCCACCTCCATGATAACAGGCTTAGGAATCTGTTTAATCTTATAAGAAATAGTATTGACCAATTCAGCAATTCGAGTTAAGGAATCAATATCATCCTCATCGACAGCACGTTTCATTTCAACTAAATCACCACCGACAGAAAACACCTTACCAGCAGCATTGATGAGAATAAATGAAACAGAATCGTCTTTTTCAGCTAATTCCAGTGCTTCTAAAATTTCTTCACACATAGGAATATGGAAACCATTTGCCACCTCGGGACGATTTAAAGTAATCACCGCTAAATCGTCTTGAATTTGAAAGATAATATGATTCATAGCCACTCCTTTAATTTAAAAAGCTGATTAAATTATTTTATCTTCAAAGTATATCTTTTTCTTTTTAGTTATACAAGTAAAAATTGTATAAAAGTGTATCAGCCGATTTTTAAAGAGTCTTTTCTATACTAAAAATAACTAAGTTAAGCTAATCAGGTCCAGACCTCTAATAAGATGTAGCCTTTCCTATTGTAGATTGAAAAAAGCCCTTCTTTCTGCTATAATCGTATAAAATACAAACTGAGGAGTTTTTATGAAGGTTGTAAAATTTGGGGGAAGTTCACTCGCCTCTGCAAGCCAATTGAAAAAGGTTTTAAACATTGTAAAAAGTGACCCTGAACGTCGTTTTGTAGTTGTATCTGCACCAGGAAAGCGCGATGCTAAAGATACCAAGGTTACGGATGCTTTGATTAAATATTATCGTGATTATGTAGCAGGAAATGATATCAGTGCTAGTCAAAATTGGATTATCGATCGTTACGCTGCAATGGTTAGCGAACTAGGACTTAAACCAGCTGTTTTAGAACGAATCTCTAAAAGCATCCGAACTCTCGCTACCCTTCCAATTGAAAACAATGAATTTCTTTACGATACCTTCCTTGCTGCAGGGGAAAATAACAACGCTAAACTCATTGCAGCTTACTTTAACCAAAATGGATTAGAATCTCGCTATGTTCATCCACGAGAGGCTGGTATTGTTGTTACAAGCGAACCTGGAAATGCTCGCATCATTCCTTCAAGTTATGATAAAATCGAAGAGCTCAATAATGGAACGGAAGTCCTGGTTATTCCGGGATTCTTCGGTGTGACTAAAGAGAATCAAATCTGTACCTTCTCACGTGGTGGATCAGATATTACTGGTTCAATTATCGCAGCTGGAGTTAAAGCTGACCTTTATGAGAACTTTACTGATGTTGACGGAATTTTTGCTGCCCACCCTGGTATCATTCACAAGCCACACTCAATCCCTGAATTGACTTACCGTGAAATGCGGGAATTGGCCTATGCAGGTTTCTCTGTACTACATGACGAAGCACTCCTTCCAGCCTACCGCGGAAAAATTCCTCTTGTTATCAAAAATACCAATAATCCTGACCATCCAGGTACTCGCATCGTTCTGAAACACAGTAGTGATGAATTCCCAGTAGTGGGGATTGCTGGTGATTCTGGTTTTGTCAGCATCAATATGTCTAAGTACCTCATGAACCGCGAAGTTGGTTTTGGTCGTAAAGTACTTCAAATTCTAGAAGACCTGAATATTGGTTGGGAACACATGCCTACAGGTATCGATGACCTTTCTATCATCCTTCGAGAGCGTGAGCTTACACCAATCAAAGAGGAAGAAATCCTCCGTCAATTAGTTCAAAAAGCTGAAGTTGACCATGCTGAAATCGAACATGACCTGTCTATCATAATGATAGTTGGCGAAAAAATGAAGCGCCATATCGGGGTAACTGCTACAGCCACTCGTGCCTTATCTGAAAACAATATCAACATTCAAATGATGTCACAAGGTTCTAGTGAAGTTTCTATCATGTTCGTTGTCCACAAAGACCAAGAAAAAGCGGCTCTTAAGGCTCTCTACCAAGCATTTTTCGGCGAAAGTAAGGAAGACTAAACATGGCACAATCTCTCAATAAAGTCGTTGACTTACAAACTACTGGAACTTCTTACCTCTCTATACAAGGAAAAGTTGGAAAATTTCTGGTAGGAGACCAAGCCTTGGAGTTTTACTCGGATCGCAATATTGAGGATTATATTCAAATCCCATGGTCTAGCGTTAATCAAATCGGAGCCAATGTTTCAGGCCGTAAGGTTAGTCGTCATTTTGAAGTTTTTACAGACCAAGGAAAATTCCTCTTTGCCTCAAAAGACTCCGGAAAAATTCTTAAAATTGCTCGGGAAAAAATCGGAAATGAAAAGGTTGTGAAGCTTCCGACCTTACTCCAAATCATCGGTCGTAAAATCAAAAATCTATTTGCAAAAAAATAGAAAGTTTAGTATAATCATAGAAACGGATAAGTAGGTTATCCTCTTCTTCCAGAAAGTCTGCGGATGCTGCGAGCAGATAGGAGAGATAGGTGAAATTCTACCGTTGTTTTAAATCAAATACAGAATCAAGTGCACACCTGTGAAGTTGGATGGAACCGTGGCTCTGCCACTCCAACGCTTTGTCAGGTGTGCTTTTTCATAAAGGAGTTTATATGCTAGATATCAAACGTATTCGTACAGACTTTGATGCTGTCGCAGAAAAATTGGCTACACGTGGTGTAGATGCTGCTATCTTGAACGAGATGAAAGAAATCGATGCTAAACGTCGTGACATCTTGGTTAAGGTTGAAACTCTCAAGGCTGAGCGTAACACTGTCTCTGCTGAAATCGCCCAAGCTAAACGCAACAAGGAAAATGCCGACGACAAGATTGCTGCCATGCAAACCCTATCTGCTGAAGTCAAAGCACTAGATGCGGAATTAGCGGAAATCGATGCTAAATTGACAGAATTTACCACTACTCTTCCAAACATCCCTGCTGATAGCGTTCCAATTGGTGCCGATGAAGATGATAACGTAGAAGTTCGCCGTTGGGGAACTCCTCGTGAGTTTGACTTTGAACCAAAAGCCCACTGGGATCTCGGAGAAGATCTTGGTATTCTTGACTGGGAACGTGGTGGAAAAGTCACTGGAGCTCGTTTCCTCTTCTATAAAGGCCTCGGAGCTCGCTTAGAACGTGCCATCTACAACTTTATGCTAGATGAGCATGGTAAGGAAGGTTATACTGAAGTCATCACCCCTTACATGGTTAACCATGATTCTATGTTTGGTACTGGTCAATATCCAAAATTCAAGGAAGATACTTTTGAATTGAAAGACACTAATTATGTCCTCATTCCTACAGCTGAAGTTCCTCTAACTAACTACTACCGTGATGAAATTCTTGACGGAAAAGACTTGCCAATCTACTTTACTGCTATGAGTCCATCATTCCGTTCTGAAGCTGGTTCTGCTGGTCGCGATACTCGCGGTTTGATTCGTTTGCACCAATTCCACAAAGTTGAAATGGTTAAATTTGCTAAACCTGAAGAATCATACGAAGAACTAGAAAAGATGACAGCTAACGCTGAAAACATCCTTCAAAAACTCAACTTGCCATACCGTGTAGTTGCTCTTTCTACAGGAGATATGGGCTTCTCAGCTGCTAAGACTTACGACTTGGAAGTTTGGATCCCAGCACAAAATACCTACCGTGAAATTTCAAGCTGTTCAAATACAGAAGATTTCCAAGCACGTCGTGCCCAAATCCGTTACCGTGACGAAGCAGATGGTAAGGTTAAACTTCTCCACACCTTGAACGGTTCTGGACTTGCTGTTGGACGTACCGTTGCTGCAATTCTTGAAAACTATCAAAATGAAGATGGTTCTGTCACTATTCCAGAAGTACTTCGTCCATACATGGGTGGAGCTGAAGTTATCAAACCATAACAATTTAAGATAAAAAAAGAGGAAGCTGAGCTCCCTCTTTTTAAGTGATTCAAAAGAAACAGGTAGAAATCATGATTTCTACCTGTTTTTATTTATTAGTAACCACCCATCATTGATGGATCCATAGCTGGAGCTGGTGCTACAGGTTCTGGTTTGTTAGCCACAACTGCTTCTGTTGTCAATATAAGACTTGCTACTGAAGCTGCGTTTTGAAGGGCTGAACGGCTAACCTTAACAGGGTCGATAATACCTGCTTCAATCATGTTGACCCATTCACCTGTTGCAGCGTTGAAGCCTGTACCAGCTTCTGCATTTTTCAAACGATCGATAACGATTGAACCTTCATAGCCTGCATTGTAGGCAATTTGGCGAACCGGCTCTTCTAAGGCACGAAGAACAATGCTACGTCCTGTTGCTTCGTCACCTGTCAATTCTAAAGCTTCAACAGCTGGAATGACATTCACTAAGGCAGTACCACCACCTGCAACAATACCTTCTTCCACTGCTGCACGGGTAGCGTTAAGGGCATCTTCGATGCGGAGTTTCATTTCTTTCAATTCAGTTTCAGTTGCAGCACCGACCTTGATAACTGCTACTCCACCTGATAATTTAGCCAAGCGTTCTTGGAGTTTTTCTCGGTCGAATTCTGAAGTTGTTGTTTCGATTTGAGACTTGATGACAGCTACACGGTTAGCAATCGCTTCAGGATTTCCTGCACCTTCAACAATGACTGTGCTATCTTTATCTACAGACACTTTAGCTGCTTGCCCTAAAGCTTCGATGGTAGCATCTTTCAACTCAAGTCCAAGGTCTTCAGTAATAACGGTACCACCTGTCAAGATTGCGATATCTTCAAGCATAGCTTTACGTCGGTCACCAAATCCTGGTGCCTTAACAGCAACTACGTTGAAAGTCCCACGAATCTTGTTCAAAACAAGGGTTGGCAGAGCTTCACCATCAACATCATCTGCAATAATCAAGAGTGGACGGCTACTTTGAAGAATACTTTCTAGAAGTGGCAAAATTTCTTGGATATTTGAGATTTTCTTATCAGTGATTAAAATGTATGGATTTTCAAGGTCTGCAACCATTTTTTCATTGTCAGTGACCATGTACTGTGATAGATAACCACGATCGAATTGCATTCCTTCTACAACTTCAAGCTCTGTTTCCATACCACGTGATTCTTCAATAGTGATAACACCATCTTTACCAACTTTTTCCATAGCTTCAGAGATGTACTCACCGACTTTTTCAGAACGAGATGAAACGGCAGCTACCTGCGCAATCGCTTCTTTGTTAGCAACAGGAATGGCATTGTTCTTCAAGGCTTCCACAGCAGTTGCAACCGCTGCTTCAATCCCTCGGCGGATACCAATTGGGTTCGCACCTGCGGTAACGTTCTTGATCCCTTCACGAACAATTGCTTGAGTCAAGACAGTTGCAGTTGTTGTCCCGTCACCCGCAATATCATTGGTTTTAGAAGCTACTTCTGATACCAATTTGGCACCCATATTTTCAAAGTGGTCTTCTAGTTCGATTTCTTTAGCGATTGTTACACCATCATTGGTAATCAATGGTGAACCGAATGATTTCTCAAGAACAACGTTACGACCTTTAGGTCCCAAGGTTACTTTAACAGTGTCAGCTAGGATATCAACACCGCGAACCATAGCTGAACGTGCATCAGATGAAAATTTAATTTCTTTTGCCATACTTACTTTCTCCTTCTATTCTTCGATAATTGCCAAGATGTTAGCTTCACCTACGATGATATATTTTTCATCCCCATCTTTGACATCAATACCTGCATGAGCTTCCACTAAAACTTGATCTCCAACCTTTACACTAGGAGCAACCAAATCACCGTTCAAGGTGCGAACACCTTCCCCAGTAGCTACAACTTTAGCTGTTTTTGTTTTTCTTGGGCTGATCCTGCAAGGACAAAGCCTCCAACAGTTTGTTCTTTTTCTTCAATTTTCAAGACCACGCGGTCTCCTAATGGTTTCAACATCTGCTTTCCTCCATAAGACAATCATATTATTAGCACTCTTGAAGTTCGAGTGCTAAACCATAGTTCTATTGTATCACTTAGTCAGAAATAGTCAAGAAAAAAACACCTCAAAAAATGAAAGAGATGTTCCTTTAATATTAATTGAGAATTGTCAATTTTCGATTAAAATCATCGACTACTTTTTGTAGATTGATCCGCCCTCGATAGATACCATATCCAATAACCACCATTCCCAATATTCCAATCAAGGCAAGTAAAATTCCGAAAATTAAGAGTGGGAGGAAGGTTTTATGAAAAAGATAAATCAATACCACACCAATACTAGCAGTGATAAAGAGCAAACTGAACCAACGACCCAAATTTTCAAGCATGTGGCGTTGATACTTAATTTCTGTTTCATATCCATTAACAAGTTCTTGTTTTGTAACCATGAAAATCCTCCTGATAAAAATTGAGAATGAAGTGTAAGAGAAGGAGATTAGTCTACTTCATTCTCAAAATTTTTACTAGTAAATATTGGGTTCTCTTGACCTTAGTAATTAAGATGTGGGTCAAAGATACCTAGAGCAACACCAATTAAGGCAACAACAACTAGAATTAACATGACTTTGTTTGGTGAAACTTTTTTCTTAGACATCAACCACCAGCAAATAGTGATGAAGGTTGCTGTCAAGAGACCTGGATAAACACCATCAATCTTTTCTTGAATTTTAAGGAAGGCTTCTCCATTAGCATTTTTGAATTCGAGTGCTGTTGTAACAGAGACCCAAGTCGCTGCTACGGCACCAATAACCATACCACCGACAACGCTGATTGCTTTACGAAGAGCTTGTCCTTTTGGTCCTACTAGGAATTCAACGGCTTTATCCCCTAATTGATATCCTTTGAAGAAGGCAAAGCGCATACCAAAGTAGACTAGGAAGTTCCATACGACGATGTAGAAGATAGCACCAGCGACGTTACCACCTTTAGAAAGACCAAGTGCAATCCCCAAAAGAACTGGAATCAAGGTACCAACGATCAAAGAGTCACCAATACCAGCGATTGGTCCCATCAAACCGGCACGCATCCCATTGATGGTTTCACCATCTACTGCATCTCCATTTGCACGTGCTTCTTCCAAACCAGCTGTAATCCCTACAACAAGAGATCCAAGTTGCGGTTCAGTATTGAAGAAAGCAGTATAGGTTTGCATAGCATCTTTTTGTTCTTCTTTTGTATCATACATTTCTTCTACGATTGGAAGCATAGAAGTCAAGTACCCAAAGGTTTGCATGTGTTCTTGAGAGAAACAAGTCAAATGACCATAATACCAATGATGAAATGCTTTTGCTAATGTTTTCTTTGAAATTTTCTTTCTATCAGCCATTTTAAATATCCTCCTCATCATCGTCTACGTAAACAGCCCCAGCTGGAACAGCTTTCATAGATTTGATTACTTCAAGTTCATAGTAGATTACTGCAAAGATCAATGAAACAACCGCACTCGCTACCAAGTTCAAGCCGAGAGATTTAGCCAAGGTAAATCCAACAAAGAATGGAATGAAGTCAGTTGCTTTTGTAACAATTTGTTTCAACAAGATAGCAATACCGACACATGGGAGAAGAGCTCCGACTGTAAAGAGAGCTTTCATCCAGAAACCATCCATAGGAAGGTAAAGTTTCATCAAATCAACCATGTTTTCACCATATTTAGTGATAATCATAGTTGGAAGGAAAGAGAAGAGGAAGTGAGAGATCCATGGGTAAACCCAGTCAACTGCGTAGAGTTTTTTGAAGTTTCCTTCTTCAACGGCTTTCCAACCAATGTGTTGCCAAAGCAAGTTCATGGTAGCTGTTCCGTAGAAAAGAACAGTACCGATTGTCCCAACGGCCGCACCGATTGGGGCTGCAGCTGCTGCAATTCCAGCTTCATCTGTGATGTGATTTGCATGCACAAACAAGATAGCAAGAGGAACACCGATATAAGAAATGGCACGAACATCCGCAGATACGGTTCCACCAGGTGTTACCAAGGCGATATAAACGACTTGAAGGGCAACCCCTACCATAATACCGGTTGTCACATCTCCAAGAATTAAACCTGAGATCAACCCACCAATCAAGGGACGACCGAGTGTATAGTTCCCGATACTGGAACCTCCCATACCAGGCATTGAAGACAAGCTGGCGAAAACTGCAAGCAAGATTGCTTGAATCCATGAAATTGTCATAACAAACGCTCCTTTTTGTTTGTAAATTTATTTACCTAATTAATAAAATTGTTAGGTTTAAAAACCAAATTTAGATTTGAAATCATCCCAGTAACCAATCGAAACATCAGGCAACAACTGGAATTTCACCTTATAGCCTGCTGCTTGAATGGCTTGGAAGGCTTCTGCTTCTTCCTGTGTGATGGATTGGTTATTACCCAATTTCACTGCACCAGGACGATCATTTGCAGGGCCTACGATGATTTCTTTAACATCCCCTGGAACAAAACCTTGGTCCACCAAAATTTCCTTCATATCGATTGGATTTTTGGTGATCAAGAAGTAACGACTATCTGATTCTGTTACTTTTGCTGATTTTTCTTTAAATGCTTCTTTTGTCCATACAAAGGTTTTTTTGTCTGATGCGCCTTTGTAAGCTTGGATCAAAACCTTGTTTGATGCTGCTGCATCGTTTACGGCAATCAAACCATCACATGGTTTTTCTTTTGCCCAGCGTGTGACTGTTTGACCGTGAATCATGCGGTCATCAATCCGTACAAATGTTACTACCATAAGGTACCTCCCTATTAAATATCGTCATCATCTTCTTCAGCACTAGTGGCTGAAACTTCAAAAGGCTGTAGTGCAGATCGTGCTTCTGATAAGATGGTGGCTGACAAATCGTCTCCATCCAACACATCCTTCATCACTACTGCTGTTAAAGCCATGGTAAGATTCATTCCACCAAGGATCAAAGCTTCATCTAGCTTCCCAACTTCTTCTAGGACAGTTGCTGCTGTGGTTAGTGGACTACCGCCTACAATATCTGCCAAGACCAGTACAGAATCATCTGCTGTCAATTCTGAAATGCTTTCTCTAAAATCAACTGCAAAATCATCGACCGACTTTCCTTCTTTGAGTCCAACTGCAATGACCTGGTTCATCTTATCACCAGCAAACATAGCTAGTGATGTTTTTAGGCCTTCTGCCAATCCTCCATGACTGACTAAAATGAGGTATTTCATTTTGCTACGCCTCCTTTATTTGACTCTATTGTAGATTATTTGAAAGCGTTTTTACATTGTCAAATGTCACATTATAAACATGACATTTAGCAATAAAAAAATGACATCTGTCACTTGACACGATGTCATCTTTTTTTCTTTAAAATCCTACCTGGAGACTACTTTCAATCTCCCTTTGAATTTGCGGCAGGCGGTTCTCAACATCTTGATTGCGCAAGGCATTGCCAATCAAGTAGTCCAGTTTTTCTAACACTTCTTTCGAGACATTCTTGGGACTACTTTCTACAGCTTGTTCCATGATTCGGTTCAAGGTCTGATTGGTTAAGGAATCTGCCCCAAAATCATCCACTTGCAGAAGGTCTTTACTAGAACGACTCTTGACTACATCAGGAATGACAGAAATCCCTTGAGATTCAGCAAAAAGAGTTTGTTGGATTTCTGGATCCTCTGTCAACACTTGCATCAACTCCCAAGCCAACTTTGAATGAGGAGTCCGAGCAGACATGGCAAAAGAAGTCGTCGTAACCAAGGTCGCCTTAGTGGTTTTTGACTTAGCAGGCATAGGAATACAGGTCCAGGTGAAGTTTGAATATTTGGAAACATGATAGGGATAAGGTTTATAAGTCCTATATTGAGCCAAAGTCATGGGGTAAAACGCTACTTTCCCCTGGTCAAAATCTTTGGAACTCACCTTATAATTTTTATTTAACTCTTCCAATTTTTGCAGAAAAGTCAAAGATTCTTTGACTTCTGGAGCCGTAAGTTTGAGCATCCCACCTTGAAAGAGACTACCCCCATTTGCTGCCAAAGCTTCTTTCCAGGTGTATTCTGTACTCCCAAACTGATCCAATTGACCATCTCCATTGGTATCTTTGGTTAGTTTTTTACAAATTGTATAGAACTCTTCCAAGCTCCAACCTTCTTTGGGAACCTCAATGCCTTCTTTATCCAGCAAATCTTTATTGACACACATCAAAATAGGATTACTTTCATATGGCAAGGCATAGGTTTGCCCCTGATAAACACCTGATTCAAATGCAACAGGATAAAAAGCAACTTGGTCTTCTTTATTCATATAGCCGTTTAACTTTTCTAAAACGCCACGTGCCGCCAATAAGGACAAATCTTTCTCAGAAACCATAAACACATCAGGGGTCTTTCCTGATACAATTTTTTCTGAGAGCCAGTTTGAATATTCCGACTGCGGAATTCCATTTTCATATTCCACACGGACATTAGGATGGGACTTTTCAAATTTTTGGATCGCAAGATCCAATGCATGAGAACGTTGACTGGTCGGTACATCCCAACTAGAGCCTGCATAAACTCCTATATGAAGGACGGTCGGTTGCTGTTTCCACCAATAAAAACCAGCACTCAAAGAGAGCATAAAAAGGAGACAAATCCCTAAACAAAGTTGCTTTCGCTTCAATTTCATTCCGTATTTCCTTTTGAAAAATCACGTCGGGTCACTCCTGTTTGGACTGACCAAATCGCTAATTGCGTTCGATCTCTTAGGTTTAATTTCGACAAAATCGTTGATAAGTAATTACGAACAGTTCCTTCTGATAAAAAGAGTTTAGCCGCAATCTCTTTATTTGACTCACCATAGCCAATCTCTTGGATAATGCGCCATTCCGTCGTGCTCAAATCCTTAACGTTATCCTCATCCACAGCAATAGAGAAATTTGATTTGGCCATTTGCGAGAAAATTTGAAAGACCTTGCTTGCGATATCAGGGTTGATCATTGCTCCTCCCTGATGCACCACCTTAATAGCTTCATAAAGCTCCTCTGTCGAGGCTCCTTTTAAGAGATACCCTGAAGCACCATACTTGAGCGCACTATAGATAAATTCATCATCGTCAAAGGTTGTTAAAATAATAATTTTGATATCCGGATAGTGCTCTTTTACTTCTTTTGTAGCCAAAACCCCATCCATGCCTGGCATCCGAATATCCATTAAGATTAAATCCGGATGCGAGTGTGGAATGCTAGACAAGACATGATTCCCATCTTCCACTGTGGCTACCACTTCAATATCTGAGTAGGCCGACAAAATAATTTTCAGAGATTCTCGAATCAAGGACTGGTCATCCGCCACCATTACTTTTATCATCATCTATTATCTCCCTTCTTTATATTTTGGTAAACTAACACGTGTGAAAAATCCATCGCGACTTTCAAATTGAAGCTGGCCTCCTAGAATTGAAATACGCTCCATCATCTGTTTGAGTCCGTAGCCATAGGTCAAGGTTTCAAACCCAACTCCATTATCCTGCAACTCAATCATGTAATCTTCTTCGTCCTCAAAAAAATGGAGGTCCATGTGGCTGGCATGACCGTGGCGAACCGCATTAGTCATAGACTCTTGTATCACACGAAAGATTGTATCTTCAATCATGACGTCCATATCGACATCGATCCATTCATAGTTGAGATCAACTTGCAAGTTTGAAAGAATTTGGTACTCGCGGATTGTCTTTTCTAAAGCATCTTTGAGAGTTCGCTCCTCAAGGGCTCCTGGACGAAGGCGATTGAGAGAGCCTCTCACATCCTGGATTCCTTCACGGACGACTTCTGATACGTTTTTTACCTGCTCTTTGGCACGACTTGGATTGATATCAATCAAGACCCCGACAGCATCTAAACCTGCTGAAATCCCTGTTAACGCGTGTCCCAAGGTATCGTGAATCTCCCGAGCAATCCGCTTGCGCTCCCGATCCTCTGCAATCTTCTCAGATAAGGCCATATAGTTGTTCAACTCGGTATTAACCTTGGACACCATGGCCAGCTCTTGTTCAACTTCATGGTTTTCCGCAAGGACATTCATGATATAAAATAAAAGTGAAATAATGAAGAGTACCATATTCAAGGCGTAGAGGGAATTCTTTAAGAAAAAGGCCAAAATACGGATAGATTCAGGATAAAAATGAATATAGGTATCAAGAGAAGGAATTGGGAAGAAAAGCGAAAAGACGTCTGAATTGGTTACAAGGAGCATCAAGAAGCTCACTAGGATAAAGGCAAACCAATACTTCCGATCTCTCTTGGTATTCAACTCTTTGGAGCCATAGAAGATATCTGCAAAAACCAAGAGAATAAGCCCGTTATAAGCTATGTTCTGAACCCACATCAACAGTAACATCAGGAGAATCTCTAGAAGATTCCTCTTATCAAAAATGGACCATCGACTTGTTTGAGGTCTATAACGACTCATTGAGATTAAGGCAATCCCAGCAAATAAGATTGCTGACAACCAAAAAGTCGTAGATGGAGCAAAAGGAATACGCTCTAGGCGCTCCAATAATAGAGAGGCTTGGCGTTGAGCAATGATATAGTTGGTTGCTTGAAGATAGATGATGCTGTTGAGCATAACAGCAATAAAATTCACGACCATAAGAATGGCCAAACTGTATCGAACACCTCTAAACTTTCTCATTACTGCCACCCATTCACATCAAACTGATCAATGTTTTCCTTTGTCATCATTTCAACTGGAATGATCACCTCTTTGGTATAGCTCTTCCCTTCAGAAATATCTTGGATAACTTCCATAACACGGTCTCCCATCTTCAAGGGAGATTGAGCAACGGTTCCCACTACATCATCCGTCGAGTGCAACAAGGATTTCATATCTGGTGAGCCATCGATTCCATAAATTGCAATGGACTGGCTATTTCCTTGCTCCTTAATTGCAGCTAAAGCTCCTATAGCCGAGCGGTCATTTAAGGCAACCAAGGTATCAATTTCAATCCCTGATTGTAAAAAATTCTGGACAGCCGGCATGGCGATCTCCGTTTGCCCCTTGGTTTCTAGTTCCGATACAATCTGATAAGAACTGTGCCCCTCTATAGTGTCTTTAAACCCCTGAATCCGCGTATCTGCTGAGACAGTCCCTTTATGCTCCAAAAGGAGGACTCGAGCGCTAGAAGAACGTTTCATGAGCTCTTTAGCAATCATTACTCCCGCTTGGTAGTTATCAGATACAATACTTGCATCGGGCTTAAAATTTTTCAATTGGGTATCGACTGCAATGATTTTAATTCCTTGTTTTCTAGCTTTTTCAAGAGCAGTTAAAATGGACTGGCTATCCCCCTTGACCGGATTGATCACAATCACATCAACTTTTTGAGCACAAAAATCATCAATCTGCTGGCTCTGCCTTTCTTCATCCAATTCTGGATCTCGGACGCAAACAAGAGCTCCTCTTTCATCGGAAATTCGACTAATTTCCGAATGAATACTTTTATAGAACTCATTGTTCATGGTCATATAGGTTACACCAATTTTAGTCTGATCCTTGATGCCACTTGTTTGACAACGGCCAAAAATCCAAAAGAGAATACAGACCACTGGAATCAGCAGTAATATACGCTTTATCAGCCATTTCAACAATTCTTTTTTCTCTTTATTTTCCTTCAAATTTCATTCCTTTTCTGAAAACTCTGAATATATAATACTTTATTCTACTACTTTTTCAAAAAAATGCTTGATTTTATTGTACAAGTACATTTATTTGACCTATTTTAAGAAGTAATTTCCGAACAATAAAACTAGAAACAATAGAAAAAGCTGGTCTATAAACGAACCAGCTTTTTCTATAATCAATCCTAGAAGGGAAGTTCCTCCTCTTCCAAAACCAGATCTGCTAAGTCTTGACCAGCATTATTTTCACGCATAGCACGTTGGGCGCGACTTTCCAAAAGTTGAAATCCTGTAGCAAGAACTTCGGTCACGTAGTTGGTCTGACCATTCTTCTCGAACTTACGGGTACGAAGTTCCCCATCGATAGAAATGAGACTGCCTTTAGTCGCGTAGCTAGCCAAGGTTTCAGCCAATTTCCCCCAGACAACAATATTGATGAAGTCCGCTTCACGTTCCCCATTTTGGTCCTTAAAACGACGGTTAATAGCAATCGTCGCACGAGCTACAGACTTATCATTGTTGGTTTTGTGCAATTCGGGTGTAGACGTCAAGCGTCCAATCATAATCACTTTATTATACATTTTTCATCCTCCTACTTATCTATTCGAAGGAAATCAAAAAAAGTTACAAGATTTGTAACTTTTTTAAAAATAATATTAATCTCGATGAATCATAAACCCAGTTGCTTGTTGATTAGCCATGATGGTCATATCTGTGATTTGCACACGACGAGGTTGACTGGTCACATAAACCACTGCATCAGCGATATCTTGTGCCTGTAAGGCTTCAAGCCCCTGGTAAACAGTCGCAGCCCGTGCCTCATCTCCATGAAAACGTACCTTAGAAAAATCCGTCTCTACAATTCCAGGTTGAATAGTGGTCACCTTGATATCTGTGGCAATGGTATCAATCCTTAAGCCATCTGAAAAGGTTTTGACTGCAGCCTTGGTTGCTGAATAGACTGCTGCACCAGCATAGGCGTAAATACCTGCAGTAGATCCCATATTGATGATATGGCCTTGATTAACTGCTACCATGGAAGGTAAGAGGCAACGCGTAACCGCCATTAAGCCCTTGACATTGGTATCCAGCATGGTCAACATATCCAACTCTTCATATTCCTGATAAGGTGCTAAGCCGAGAGCCAGTCCAGCATTATTGACTAAAATATCAATCTGACCTACAGTTTCTAAAATTTCTGAACAAACCGTTTTAACCATTGTCATGTCTGTTACATCTAGCGAAAAGGTCCAGATTTTTTGATTTGGAAAGGCTTCTGCGAACTCTGTTTTTAGAGCTTTGAGTCTTTCTGTTCGGCGACCTGTGAGAACGATATTCTCACCTTTTTCTAGATAAGCACGCGCAATAGCTTCACCGATACCTGATGTTGCACCTGTAATCACTACATTTTTTGCCATCTTATTTCCCTCAAGCAAAGATTATAAATCACTTTTAGTGATTAAGCTGTCCAGTGTTTAGCCGGATCGAATGGAGTTCCTACAACTTGGTCTTCTGATAATTCAATGACACCACGTTTTTGGGGAGCATTTGGCAAGGCAAGTTCACGAGGACTACACATCATCCCAAAACTCTTTTCCCCACGAAGTTCCCCTGGGAAAATGAGATTGCCTTTTGGCATCATGGCTCCAGGAAGAGCAACAATGGTTTTCAAACCGACACGTGCATTGGGAGCACCTGCCACGATTTGTACTGTTTTGTCATTCCCAACAGCAACTTGACAGATATTCAAGTGGTCACTATCTGGATGTGCAACCATTTCTACAATCTCACCAACCACAAATTTTGGTTCCTTGTCGTTAATGATTTCTTCAGTAAACCCTTGAGCCTGCAATTCTTGGTTCAAACGAGTTACTTGGTCGTCAGTTAAAAAGACTTGCCCGCGCTCAGCGATCTCAAACATGCTAGAAACTTCAAAAATGTTCCAAGCGACAGTTTCACCAGTTTCCTTTAGAAAAACACGGGCAATATTGCCTTTACGCTCAGCATCTAGCTTGGCGTCACCACTGTTTTTCACGATGACCATAAGGACATCGCCGACATATTCTTTATTGTATGTAAAAATCATTCTTTTCTCCTATTTCAAACTTGCTAAAAAGTCATTGATTTGCCCCTTGGTTTTACGGTCACGATTGACAAAACGTCCAATTTCCTTGTCCTTGTCTAAAACAACAAGACTTGGAATCCCGTATACATCCCAAAGTTTAGCAAGTTCCATGTACTCATCACGGTCTACCCGTATAAAAGTGAACTCTGGATTTGCCTCTTCAATCTCTGGCAAGGAAGGATAGATATAACGGCAATCGCCACACCAATCCGCAACAAAAAGGAAGACCTTCTTGCCATCCTGCTCTACTAGATTTGCTAATTCTTCTAAACTATTAGGAGAAATCATAAGACTTCCTCCTCGTAGATGAGATCTTCATCTTCATAGACAAAGGTATAGTGACGACCATCTTCAAAAATGACACCACCAACAAGACGTTCTAGGCTACTTTCGTATACTTGGACATAGAGAGTCCCAATCTCACCCATTTCTGAGAAATAGTCACGCACAATATCCGTTAACTCTTCCTGTGTCTTCATGAGTTTATGATCATCAGCTACTTTCTTAGCACCAAAGGCAAGTGCTCCAAGCCCTGCCACGACTAAACCTGTTTTAATAATATTTTTCGTTTTCATGCTAACATTGTAACACAAAAAGGCTCAAGGAACAATGAAAAAGAGAGTGGGACAGAAATCGGTAATTCGATAGAATTCGATTTCGTTGTCCCACCTCCGCACAGTTGAGTAGGGCTGTAAAAGCTGATGAAATCAGCGTAGTAGAGCCCACTCAACCACTGCGTCTTGCTCGACAATCCAAAGACAATTGAGAGGCTAGGACTTTTGTCCCAGCCTCCTTTCTAATTTCTAAAAATTAATAATTTCTCTCACCAAACAAACCTTCTGGTAAATCATGGAATCCCTTGCCTGCCTTGAAGTTTTCAAATTTACCTAGTAAGAACTGGTAGGCATCCAAGCGACTCTCGTAGCGAATCATGGCATCTTTAGCGCGCTCATCTTGATCTTCTTCATAAACCTTTTGACTTTCCTTAAGAGCCATATCATTGATCATAATCTGGGTATTAACCCAGGCTTCAAATTCCTTCATAAATTCTTGCTCGTAACTCATTTTTTCTCCTTATTCTAATCCACGGAAAAAGTCTGTATCAATCTCACGGTAGGGTTGGATGTCCTGAACATACTCCAACACACCTTGAAATTCCCCGTTTTCATCATGTACTGCAGCGTAGGTGACATGGACAAACTTTCCACGTGATTCTGACTTGAACCACATCTCGTACTTGTCTTTTTTCCCTTCACGAAGACCTTGCATAATGGCTTTGACCTTCTCCAAATATTTTGGTGGATGACATAGTTCGACATTACGTCCAACTTGAGACGGTGTCCGCTTGAAAATCATTTCATCCGCTGGAGTATTGTCATTATAATACTGGAAAATATCATCCTTATTAACAAAGGTAATCTCCATCGGCAAATGATTAAGGATAAGATTCGCCTGTTCAACTGAGAGATAGCCATTGCCAAAAGCCTGCTGGCTATTGCGATCTAGCACCGTTTCCTTTTCCTTTGGTGTAAAGGTGATAGTAAACTGACCTTCTGGTGTATCGATCACTTGCTGAACTTGTCCATCTACAGTTTCTGGCTGAGTTGGTTCTTCTACACTTTTTTCCTCAACAAAACTTTGACGTTCAGGAACCCATTTCTCAGACGGACGGATAATAGCATATCCATAGGCATCACTTTCCTCAGCAATCTGAATCCAGTCATCCTGGGTAAAGGATTCAAGCAGAATCATGAGAAGGATTGATTCCTCCTTAAAAATCATACTTTCAAACTCTGTCGCAAAAGCTTCAAAAACTTCCTTTACAGCGGAAATTGTCACTTCTGGGAGCGACTTAGTTGCTACTAAGGCTGTTTGAAAGAGATCCCTAATCTGATCATCCACTCCCCACATGACTTTGGGAGGTGAATCATGGCCATAACGTTCCATGATAGGAAAGAAGAGCTCTTCCTTGCGCTGGTAGTGGATATCAAATTGACCAACAAGCCCCATCTGACGTACCAAGCCTTTGCGCATTTCTACCAGCATCTCCTCATCGTCCACAGATTCATAAGTCGAGAGCAATCTACGGACCCGAATCAAAGCAGCTCGGAGGGCTAAATTTTCATCCTTAAAGACACGCACAGGGTGACCAGGATGCTCGGTATCCTCAACTTCTACGCCTTTAACAGCATTTTTAAAGAGATTAGCATGCACATCACATAGCTCCATGACATCTTCAAAGGTAACGCCTGAGTCAGAGTTCATCAACTCATGCTCCATAAGAGAAATCTCGATAGCTGATACACCAGTAAAGGTCGTATCAAAGCGTTCCTGAACGGACTCTGGAGAGGCTCCATTATGCAATTCTAATAAAATATCCCGCAGGATATGAATACGTTCATCTGTCATTAGTCTAACCCGATCACTTCGTAACCATTTGCTTCAAGCGTACGCACAATCTTATCCATAGGAGTCCCTTCAAGCTTGGAACCTTGTTTGAGCGAAACTTTTCGCCCTACAGTATTACGCATCAAGGGATTTGCAAGAGGTTTAAAACCAAGCTCAACCAAAATATCTAAAACTTCTGGATGTTTATCCACCACTTCCGCAACAGGAATAGATACGTCAATAATATTATCCATCACAACCTCCATTTTTTCTCACTGGATTTTCTTTTTTTATTATACCACAAGGGCTAGGATAAAAAAACTAGCAGTACAAGCCTACTAGTTTCTTCCTATTACTCTGCTTCTATGATTTCTGCTTCTTTTTGGATTGTTTCCACATCTCTTTGATACTGAGCTTCACTATAATTGACTAGTTTGGATAATTCTCTTTGCAAACTTTTACCCATAGGTTTCATAGTCGTATAGGTTAAACCACCTGAAACGACACCTCCTAGGATTGGGATAAATTTGCCCATTCCTTTTGCAAAGCCTCCCTTTGTCAGATTCACCCCAAAAATTTTCAAAACTTTTTCTAAAATGGGATACCACAAAGTCTTAGCCAAAGCCTTCTGGGGAACTGTCTTCATGACATGTTTAGCAACTGATACTCCCCCAGCTCGAAGGAGGGCTCCAGCACTATTGACCCCAAGCATGACCCCGAGATAGAGCAAGAGCGTATTTTTGGCTTCTTCACTCAATTCATTTCGTGAAGCCCAAAGATCATCATAGCCATAAATATATCCCAATTCTTGCGCTAGTTTTAAGGAGAAAGCATAAAACTGAGCAACATCAGTTGGAATGGTGATTGCAAGGGCTAGACCACCAGGAATACCTGCAAGAACAGAAGTTCCACTCGCCAATAGAACATTATCCTTAATACAAGAATCGGCAACTTTATCTAAAATATCCTGGGATAACAAGGCTGTTGGTCCCTCTTCTAGTAATCGAGGAATATCTTTTGGGTCTAATAGTTTGGAAAATTTATCTACTAAAAATTTTGAACGATCAACTTTAACAACAGGGAGTTTCACGACTTGTTGCAATACTTGCATAGCTAAATCTTGTTTAGACATCTAGTTTCTTCTCTTTTTCTTTCAATTTGAACTATATCATATCATATTTGCTCCATAAAAGAAATTTTAAGAACTTATTTTTTCTTTCTGATTAGCCTTTAAGTCTAGAATACCCTCCTTCTTCTAAACAAAAAAGAGGGTTACCCCTCTTTCTTATTTTTTATCCAGATTGCGTAACATTTCGTCAATCTTGTTTCCATACTCGATGGATTCGTCTTTGACGAAGGTCAAGTCTGGAATTTTATACAATTTCAAATTGTGACCAAGCTCACGTTTGATAGTTCCGGTTGCTTTTTCAAGGCCAATTTGGGCCTTTTGATTATCTGAAGCAAGATTACTCAAAATGGTGTAGTAAACCTTAGCTACAGACAAGTCACCTAGCATCTGAACATCTGTGATGGTCACTCCTTGGACACGAGGATCACGGACTTTCTTTTGCAAAATCTCATTGACTTCGCGTTTGATTTCCATGCCTACACGATCCGTACGGAAATGATTTCCCATGCTATTCCTTCCTCTCTATTGAATCAAAAGCTAGGCCAGCAGACCTAGCTATTTTTAAACTTATTGATTTTCAATTCAAATTGAAACGAAGTTCAATTTGAAATCATCTGCTTCTTTCGCCGTGGTGAAAGTGATTGGGCTGATCATTTAGTTCAATCACTGGGGATTTTTGAGACTCTAGGCTCAAAAATAAGCAATGAAACCATCGGTTTGCTTGCGTCCCACATCACCTAAGGAAGGAGCAAGAATCTTAGCGTTTGATTTCTTCCATGACATATGCTTCAATCACATCATCCATCTTGATATCATTGTAGCCATCAATCATGAGACCACCTTCACGGCTGTTTGTAACTTCTTTGACGTCATCTTTATAGTGTTTCAAGCTTGCAAGTTCACCATCGTAAATAACGACACCGTCACGAATAACGCGGACTTTAGAGTCACGGGTAACTTTACCGCTAGTAACCATAAATCCACCGATTGTTCCGACTTTAGACACTTTGAAGGTTTCACGGATAATTGCTTCACCGATAACTTTTTCTTCAAATTCTGGATCAAGCATACCTTTCATGGCTTCTTCCATCTCTTCGATAACCTTGTAGATAATGCTGTGGAGACGGATTTCTACATCATCTGCTTCTGCTTGTTGGCGGGCTTGTGGTGTAGGACGTACGTTGAAACCAACGATAAAGGCATTTGAAGCTTCAGCAAGAGTCACGTCAGATTCGTTGATAGCACCAACTGCTGAGTGGACGATGGTAACTTTTACACCTTCCACGTCAATCTTTTGTAGTGAGGCAGAAAGGGCTTCAACTGAACCTTGTACGTCGGCTTTGATGATGACGTTAACAGACTTAAGTTCACCAGCTTTAAGAGTGTCAAAGAGGTTTTCTAGGCTGACACGTTGAGTTGCTTGACGTTGTTTCATTAGAGCACGTTTGGCACGTTCTTCACCAGCTGCACGAGCAGATTTTTCATCTTCGTAAACAGCAAAGTGGTCACCTGCCATCGGTGCTTCGTTTAGACCTGTAATGGATACTGGTGTTGATGGTCCTGCAACCTTAACACGACGTCCAAGGTCATTGGTCATGGCACGGACACGTCCGAAAGTATTACCAACAACGATTGGGTCTTGAACGTTCAAGGTACCTTGTTGAACAAGGAGAGTTGCAACCGCACCTTTACCCTTATCCAAACGAGCTTCGATAACAGTACCGATGGCACGAACGGTTGGGTCTGCTTTGAGCTCTTGAATTTCAGCTACAAGAAGAACCGTTTCCAAGAGTTCATCGATATTCTGGTTGAACTTAGCTGAGATTTCTACAAACTCAGAATCTCCACCCCAAGCTGTTGACATAACACCGTGTTCAGCCAATTCGCCGATAACGCGTTCTGGGTTTGCACCTGGCTTATCAATCTTGTTAATAGCAACGATGATTGGAACATTAGCTGCTTTTGAGTGGTTGATGGCTTCGATAGTTTGAGGCATAACCCCGTCATCTGCCGCTACGACCAAGATCGTAATATCGGTAACAGAGGCACCACGTGCACGCATAGAAGTAAAGGCCGCGTGTCCTGGTGTATCAAGGAAGGTAATCTTCTTACCATTTTCCTCAATCTGGTAGGCACCAATATGCTGAGTGATCCCACCTGCTTCTCCTGTAGCGACACGAGAATTACGTAGGGTATCCAAAAGGGTTGTTTTACCATGGTCAACGTGTCCCATGATAGTTACAACTGGTGGACGTTCAACCAACTTGTCTTCATTTAGATATCCATCTTCTACGAAGAAACGTTCGATATCCGCATTGTCCACTTCTACCTTTTGTTTAGCTTCAATTCCATAATCAACCATGAGGAGTTCGATTGTTTCTCCATCCAAAGATTGGTTTTGAGTGGCCATAACGCCCATCATAAATAGTTTCTTAACAATCTCAGCTGGTTCACGTTTGATACGTTTTGCGATTTCCGCAACAGTCATACCATCTGTATATTCAAATTCTGTTGGCAATTCATGGAATTTACGCTCTGTAATAGGTTTTGGAGCCTGATTACGGTTATTTTGTTTATTGCCTTTTTTATTTTTCTTATTGTTATTCCAGTTACTATTTCTTTGATTTCTCACTTGATTCTGACTACTTCGATTCTTTTGTTGTTTTCTAGGACCATCTTCCTCGTGATCGTAATCATCACGATCTTTGTCTGGTCGAGCTTGCTTTTTACGACGTGTATCCACTACAGCCTCTTTGGCTACAGGAGCTACTTCAACTACAGGCTGAGTTTGTTCAGCTAGTTTAGCAGCTTCCTCAAAGATTTCCTCTGGCTCCTTACGTTTATTAGCTTGAGCCAAGGCTTCTTTGGCAACTTGAGACTGCTTGAAGCGTTCCTCGCTTGAGCGTGCGTATTCTGCATTTTGCTCAGCCTTCAGAGCTGCTGCTCGGGCTTTAAAGTCAATACGAGGACCAGCTTGGTTGGGACGATTATCAGCTTGTTGGCGATAATCATTGCCACGATTTCCTTGGCCTTGTGGTTTCTTCCCTTGGTCGTTAAAACGACGATTGTCACGGTTCCCTTGACCAGGTTTCCCACCATTACGGTTATCGTTCTTTTGACGGTTACCGTTTTGTTGTTGATCGCGGTTGTTACCCTTGTTTTGCTTGCGTCTTTCCGCTTGCTCTTTGGCACGCGCTTCACGTTCCGCCTTAAAGTTTCGACTCTGCGGTCTTGCAGCTACAACTTTTTCTTCCTTAGAAGCTGCAGGTGTAGCTGGTTTGCTTTCTTCCTTAGCGACAACTGGTTTAGCTGATGCAGGCTTTTCAACTTTCTTTTCTACACTTGCTTTTGCCTCTGCCTTAGGAGCAGCAGGCTTAAAGCTAGCTATAATTTTTTCAGCAGCATCTGCTTCAACGCTTGACGAGTGGCTCTTTACTTCCAAGCCCAACTCTTTTGCACGCGCGACAACTTCCTTACTTTCTTTTCCAAGTTCTTTTGCGATTTCGTACAATCTTTTCTTAGACAAATCATGTCCTCCTCTTCTATTCCATAAGAGACCTCATTTTCTTTGTAAATCCAGCATCTGTTACAGCCAGAACCTTTCTCGATTTTCCGACTGCTATGCTTAATTCCAGTGTTGAAAACACGGTAATAACTTCTACTTGATAATAGTGGCTTTTATCCTGAATCTTCTTGGTTAGATTTGGGCTAGCATCATGAGCTAGAAATACCAATTTAACTTTCCGGTCTTGAATGGCTTTGACAACCATTTCCTCACCCGAGATGATTTTCCCCGCTCGCTGAGCCAATCCCAAGAGATTACTTACTTTTTGCTTATTCAAGTCCTAACTCTCTTCTTTTTACTTTGTGATCAACATAGGCGATCAACTCGTCATAAAAGCTTTCTTCAACTTCCATATTAAAGCTACGGTTAAAGACTTTTTTCTTTTTAGCCTCTAGGGCTTCTGCATTGTCTAGCTTGATATAAGCGCCCCGGCCATTAGCCTTGCCTGTCGGGTCGATAAAGACCTCACCTTCTTTGTTCTTGACAATACGAAGTAAATCTCGCTTGTCAATCACATCGTTGGAAACAACAGACTTGCGCAAAGGGATTTTTCTTGTTTTCATCTTTCCCTCCTCTAGCAGATCTTATTCTTCAGTCAATTCGTCTGTTTCAGCGTAATCCACTTGACCTGCTTCTTCCATAGCTTCAAATTCACTTGCAGACTTGATATCAATACGGTAACCAGTCAAATGTGCTGCTAAACGAACATTTTGTCCACGACGACCGATTGCAAGAGATAGCTTGTTATCTGGAACAACCACCAAGGCACGTTTGCTATCATTTTCATCAAAGATAACTTGGTCAACTTCGGCAGGAGCAATGGCATTGTAGATAAACTCAGCTGGATCTGCTACCCATTCGATAACGTCGATGTTTTCTTCTACCGGAATCATGCGGTCGCTCTTAGCATCGTAGCGAGCTGGGTGGAATTTGCTAGTGATTTTCTTGATGTTTGCACCACCACGTCCAACGATTGTTCCGATAGCATCCACGTTAGGATTGTGGCTACGAACAGCAACTTTCGTACGATCACCTGCTTCACGGGCTACGCTCATGATTTCAACAGTTCCATCATATACTTCAGGAATCTCTTGTTCCATCAAACGTTTGATCATCTCTGGGTGGCTACGGCTGACAAAAACGTTAACTCCACGAGGGTTGTCTTCCACTTTGTAGACATAAACTTCGATACGATCGTGGGAAGCAAACACTTCTCCAGGAATTTGGTCTTGTTTTGACAATTGGGCTTCAATGCTGCCAAGATTGACATAAATGAAGCGGTTATCAAAACGTTCAACTGTACCTGACATGATTTCTTGTTCATGCTCTTTGTAAGTATTATAGGTAATGGCACGTGTTTGCTTACGCATTTTTTCCATGATTGTTTGTTTAGCAGATTGGGCTGCTACACGACCAAACTCTCCTGGTGCTTCTTCAAATTTGATTTTGTCACCAAGCTCATAGGCTGAATTAATAGCAAGGGCATCTTTTAAACTGATTTCCAAACGGCTATCAAATACTTCATCAACAACTTCACGGACAGTATAGACAGTAAAGTCCCCTGTCTTTTCGTTAAAATCAATAGCTACACTATCAGATTGACCATAGCGTCTACGGTAAGCAGAACGAAGTGATTCTACTACTGCGTCGATGATATCTTCTTTCTTGATTCCCTTGTCTTCTTCCAAAATGCGGAAGGCCTCTAGCATTTCTTTACTCATGTTCTTTTTACTTTTGAATTCTCAAAAGCTATCCTTTCTTTCTATAATTTTACTGCTAAACGTGCTTTTGATACCAAGTTATATGGAATTTGGACTGTTTTCTTGCGAGTTTTATCCATATATTCCATAGTCAACTCATCCTCTTCAAAGGACAACAAGGTTCCTTCAAAAACCTTTTGCTTATCGATGGCTTGATAGAGCCCGACATGGATGTATTTCCCAACCGCTCCAGCGACTGCTTCCTTGGTTTTCAAAGGACGCTCCAATCCTGGACTTGTAATTTCTAGGAAATATTGTTCTGGGAAGGGATCCGGCTTGATAGTATCTAGGACCGGACTGATAATTTCAGTCAAGTCTGCCGTATCATTCAAGGTGATTCCTTCAGGCTTGTCTACAAAAATACTAAGAATCATGTCACTGCCAATCTTTCCGTACTCGATATCTACGAGTTCAAAAGGAGCTTCAATAACAGGTTCTACGACTTCTCTGACTAATTCAACGATAGTTGCGATTGCGTCCACCTCCTCATAAGCAAGAGGCGAAGATATCTCCCCGCCTCTCTTTCTTATATTCTTATTATTAAGTATAGCACTTTTTAGTAATAATGTAAAGCATAAGCACTCAAATAGCCTGACTTCAAGCTTTTTCTTAAAATTCTGCTTCAACTCGGTAGATGACTTGACCCTTGCTTGAGAACTTTTGCTCATACTCAGTCATGACATTTCCCTCAAAGCCACTGGCATGTAAATCTAACCAAACACCATTGAGTTTCATGCCATATTGTGAAAAGCTCACCAAGCTATATTCAAACAAGCCACGATTATCTGTCTTGAAATGAATTTCACCATGTTCAGGCAAGATTCGTTTGAAAGTATCCAAGAAGCTCTTATAAGTCAAACGACGCTTCGCATGGCGTTTTTTAGGCCATGGATCCGAGAAATTCAAATACAAGCGATCAATTTCACCATCTTCAAAATAATTGGTCAATTCTGAACCATCAACCCATAGAAGTTTGATGTTGGGAACTCCAACTTCTAATACCTTGTCCAAAGCATAGCTTAATACAGATTTCTGAATATCAATCCCGATATAGTTGATGCCAGGGTTTTGTTTGGCCATTCCTGTTACGAAAGCACCTTTGCCACTACCAACCTCTACATGGATTGGATTGTCATTGCCAAACAAATCTCGCCACTTACCTTTAGCTTCTGCGGGGTTTAAGACAACATACTGCGGATTAGCCTCTAACAGTTCTGTTGCCCCTTTACGATTTCTAACTCTCATTTTTTCTTTCCATACTTATCTCGGAAGCTACGCAAAGCATAGATTTCCCGATTTACATTATCCAAATCTTGATTTTCATAGTATTTGGTAATGAGGCTCAAAAATGACAGTTGAGCATACCAATATAACTTATTCAAGACAGTTTGATTATACTTATAGCCATAATTAGTTAGCCATTCTTGCCACTGATACTCTGGAATATAGTGACAGAGCAGATAGGCCACATCAAACATACGATCAGTCAAGCGAACAGAATCCCAATCTACTAAATAAATCAAGCCACTCTCTGTCTCAAACCAGTTGCTATGACGAACATCTCCATGGACTATGGTTGCATAGTCTTCCCTAAAGCTAGGAAGATTCTCACGCAAATCACCTAAAACCATACGTAGATACTGGTTGTTTTTTAAAGCATCCGGAGCCTTGTTTACCCATGACTGAAGTAAATCCGAAGGTGTTTCCATTGCATATCCCAATCGTGTCAACTGGGTCATTAAGGGACGTGAACAGTGTAAACGTGTCAAAATATCGATAATTTGTTTACGGTTCATATCGCTTGGCGTCAAAATTTTTCCTGTCAACCATTCCTGAGCGGACATATCACGGCCGTCTGGTAAACGACGACTCCAGAGCAATTGTGGTGCAATTTGCTCTCTAGCTAAACCAGGCAGGATTGGAGAAGTATTCATTTTTATAAAAACACGTTTTCCATCAGGATAACTTCCCATATAAGCTTTTCCGCTCTTCCCAGATATCGGGGTTAGCGTTAGCTCAATATCACCCAAGTCCATTTCTTTCCTCCGAATAAAGTTTCCTTATTATTCTACTAATTTTTATGCTATTCGTCAACCAATCTTCTCAGTTGATACGGCAAATAAAGAAATTGCAAGACAAGACTTGCTCCCACAAGTGCTAGAACAAGAATTTTGTCCTTAAAAACAAGCAATCCTATAAGACTTTCCAAGATTAATACAAAGAACCCAATCGCTCTCAAAATTTCCTTCAAGCCTTTCTCTTTTTGCCCCTTACCTACTGGGAATAATTGCGTCAAATATTGATAGTCGAAGGCATGATAGAGGGCTAGAAGCTGGAATAACAAAAGATAATTGAATAAAATTACAATTGCGACTGCAATCCAAGATTGCTCAATGAAGACGAGAGCGGTCAAAGATAGGATTATGAGTCGCATACTAAGGGCGAATAAATCTCCATTTCTCAGGTAGGAGCGGAGATAAAGATTCTGCCAGATTTTTCCTGGTACTTTCTGAACTCCCTTGAGAATAAAGTCCAGATAAGCTCGGCGCTTAACACTATTTGAAATCCCCTTGACCTGTGTAAAGAGGGCAAAGAATCGAAGCAAGAACTGCTTACGTTTGCTTTCCTGTGCAATGACATAATCCCAGTCTAGTCCATTTCCAAGGAAAAAGTTGCTAGACTTTTGGCGAAAAATCACATATTTTACTATCCCCAAGACAAGGAGATAGACTCCAAAAATCGGCAAACCAAGACCCATGGCTAAGAATAAAGGCGCAAACAGGAGCAAAAAGAGAGTCTGTACACTGACCCAAAAGATGAAAGAAATCATACTTTGCTTCTGTATGTGTTCTCTCACTTCTTCTTCAGCAACTAAAAGAAATAGTTTGTCAGGCGCTTCTAGATAGGTCGCAATACCACCCCAAAGCAAAAGCAAAATAGACATCATCCCAATCAAAATTAGGATTGGGAAATGATTCTCAGGAAAGTGTTGGAGCAACTGGTTGTACTGGTAGGCCAAAAATCCTAACAACACCAACAAAAATAAGACAAAATGATCATTGAGCACATAACGGAGATAGCCCAAGCATTCCTTGCGAAATTCCTGCTTTCGTTTTAAAAACAAGTCCTTCATAGTTCCTCCTCTTTGGTCAGAGCCAAATAGATATCATTGAGGCTTGCTTCTGGCATATCAAAGGCTTCTCGGAGTTGTTGGAGATTTCCTTTGGCTCTTACTTGACCTTTGTGAAGAATGACAAAAGAGTTACACATCTTTTCAGCAGAATCAAGAACGTGGGTACTCATAAGGATAGACTTTCCTTTTTTCTTTTCCGCTTCTAGAAGTTGAATCAAATCTGAAATCGCTAAAGGATCAAGACCAAGGAAAGGTTCATCTACGATAAAGAGACTAGGATCCACGACAAAGGCACAGATAATCATAACCTTTTGCTTCATCCCTTTGGAAAAATGAACTGGAAACCAATCCAATTTTTGATCCAAACGGAACATTTTTAAAAGCGGCTCTACACGTTCAAAAGCTAGATTTTGCTCGATACCATAGGCCATAGCAACTGTCTCAATATGTTCTCTGAGAGTCAATTCCTCGTACAAGCTAGGAGTTTCAGGGATATAACCAATTTTCTTGCGATAGCTCGTAGCATCCTCTCCTAAAGTCAATCCGTCAATCTTGATCTCCCCACTATATGGCGTCAAAAGACCAATAATTTCATTGATAGTCGTTGATTTTCCTGCACCATTCAAACCAATCAAACCAACTAACTGTCCGCTTTCAACTGTAAAGGAAACATCTTTCAAGACAGGGACATGAACATAGCCTCCTGTCAGGTTTTTAATTTCTAACATATTTTCTCCGAATCTGGTATAATGTAGCTATATTATATCAAAATTCAATACACTAGAGGTGGTTTTTATGTCAGATTGTATTTTTTGTAAGATTTTAGCAGGAGAAATCCCTGCAGCCAAGGTTTATGAGGATGAGCAAGTTCTTGCCTTTCTTGATATTTCTCAAGTAACACCTGGTCATACTTTGGTCGTACCAAAAGAACACTATCGCAATCTTTTAGAAATGGATGCTGCGAGCGCTAGCCAACTCTTTGCTAAGGTTCCAGTCATTTCTCAAAAGGTTATGAAAGCTACCCAAGCTGAAGGTATGAATATCATCGCCAACTGCGAAGAGGTAGCTGGACAAACCGTTTTCCATACCCATGTCCACCTCGTTCCTCGTTATGGTGCAGATGATGACCTAAAAATTGACTTTGTTGCCCATGAACCTGACTTTGACAAACTTGCCCAAGTCGCTGAAACGATCAAAAACGCTTAAGGAGTTCCTATGAAACTATCAAATTTACTACTTTTTGCTGGATCAGCAGTCGGATCTTACCTCCTCGTTAAAAATCGTGAAGTTATCACTGAAGAAGTTTTAGATACAACTGATCGCGTTGAAGCAATCAAAGGTGATTTAGATGTTATCCAAAATAGCTTACAAATTATCAATCAACAAAAAGAAGTCATCAAAGAGTATCAAGAAGACCTCACTTACAAATTTAAAGTCTTAGAGAAAGACCTCCAAGCAAGACTTGCTGTCATAAAAGAACTACGAGAAACTGAAGAAAACTAAAAAAGAAAGCATCCAACTTTCCTTAAATCCATTTTGGGTTACTAGATTCGAACAGAAAAGGGAGGGACTAAACATGAAACAGTTTTTAAAAGTCATCTTGATTATTTCCGGTTGCTTCTGTCTTTTTGTAACCCTAGCATTTCTACTAGTGGCCAATCTTTTCAAGGCTTCACCGAGTGACATCCGAGAGGGGAAGGAAGCCTTAAAACAAATCTTTATCTCCATTGACCTCCCTCCTGAAAAAGTAGAATCAAATGGTAGCTATCAATTCGAAGGGGGAGGATTGGATTTTTATGTGACTTTCTCAGATGAGGTCATCAATAGCCACCCTGTCCTTAAAGAAAGTCCAAACCTCACTAAAAATCGACTCAAAGTCTATGTCCTACAGACAGGAGATATTTCTTACTATAAAGTAGGGGATAACTTGTTCAATCACGGTTTATTGCAATTTTTAGAGAAAGAAAGTAGGAATTATTTACAAGAAATCGGAAAGAAACCAAATCCTAATTACTCAATTTTATATTGGAAGGATCAGGAGAGCCTAAAAAAGGGTGTCGCATTCTATGAAAAAGCGTTAATCTTGGTAGATATTCAGGATAATTCGGCGATTAAGCATATTGATACTGTCACCGTGAAACCTGGTAAAGAAGCGGAAATCAAGCAACTCATTCAGGAAATGGATGAAGCCGGCTTGCTCACTCAAAAGTATAAATAGTAGACTAACTGGAAAATGATTTTCTGAAGCTAAATTTTTCAAGACAACACAAAAAGAGCCAATCGGCTCTTTTTGTTTTATTCACCCTCAAAGGCATCTTTTATATGGTCAAAGAAGCCTTTTTTCTTTGGATTGACTTTCAAGTCACCTGCAGCTGCAAATTCTTTCAAGGCTGCTTTTTGGCGATCGTTCAAGCCTGTAGGCGTCACGACATTAACAGTGACATATTGGTCACCAACAGCACCGCCACGTAGACTTGGAGCTCCCTTACCACGTAGACGGAATCGTTTACCGGTTTGAGTTCCCTCTGGAATCACCAATTCAACATCACCGTGAACGGTTGGAATATCGACAGTATCACCAAGAGTTGCTTGGACGATATTGAGGTTTAACTTGTAGAAAATAGTTGTTCCTTCACGTTCAAATTTATCGCTTGCTTCTACAGAAACGACTACATACAAATCTCCATAAGGACCACCGTTAAAGCCTGCCTCCCCTTGACCAGCTAGACGAATTTGTTGACCAGTTTCGACACCTGCTGGAATTTTCACATGGACACTGTGGGCTTGTTTTTCATGACCTGTTCCATGACATGTTGTACATGGATCTTTGATTTCTTTTCCGCGACCATGACAGACATCACAGGTTACTTGGCGACGCATCATACCAAGCGGTGTTTGAGTATCGACGTTGATAACACCAGAACCGTGACAGCGTCCACAAGTAACTGGACTTGTTCCAGGCTTAGCACCTGATCCGTTACAAGTACGACAGCTTGATTCACGATTGTATTTGACTTCTTTTTCAGTACCAAAGATGGCTTCTTCAAAAGTCAAATTGACGCGATACTGGAGGTCATCACCTTGACGAGGAGCGTTTGGATTGCGAGAAGAACCGCCTCCGCCGAAAAAACTTGAGAAGATATCTTCAAATCCACCAAAACCGCCTGCACCATCGAAGCCACCGAAACCGCCTGCACCACCAAAGCCACCGTTGGCTCCAGCCGCACCATATTGGTCATAAGCTGCCCGCTTTTGTTCGTCACTTAAAGTCTCATAGGCTTCTTGAACTTCCTTGTACTTTTCCTCAGCACCAGGTTCTTTGTTGATATCTGGGTGATATTTTTTAGATAATTTCCGATAGGCTTTCTTGATCTCATCTTGAGATGCATTCTTTGAAACGCCCAAACGGTCATAAAATTCAGTATTGTTCATTTAAGATACCAAGACCGAAAAATTCGACTGAAAAATAGGAAATCTGACGCAGGAGCGATGCTCCTAGACAGATTTATCTTTTTTCCGAGAATATCGGTCGGGTTCAGTTCCTTTCTTTCATATTGAGTAAGAAACTTAAGAGTTCGAGTTCAATTTCTCGAACACTCTTTGTTCCTTTCTATTGATATTGTGAATCAAACCACGATTTAGGTCGGGTTCAATTCCTTTCTTTTATATTCCCAAATAAATGAGATTCAGTCCCCTTTTACCGAAAAACAGAGGCTGGGTTGCAACCTCTGGATTTCTTCTTATCATTACGACATTCTAAAGCAAAGTCGATTATACTTTGTTTTTGAACTAGTAAGGCTGAATTGAGTTTCGGCTAAAAACTTCGGAAAAAAGATAAGCCATCTTTTGTGCATCGCACAAGGCGATGGCTTCCTATTTTTCTTTCGTTTTCTTAACGCCTCAACATCTTACTTTTCAGTAAACTCTCCGTCTACGACGTCATCGCCTGCGTTTCCTGTTGCTTGTGCGCCTTCTGCTCCTGCTTGAGCTTGTTGCGCTGCTGCGGCTTGTTCGTAGAGTTTAACAGCAAGTCCTTGAGCTTTTTCGTTCAATGCTTCAAGTTTTGCTTTCATTTCGTCCAAGTTGTTGTCTTCTTGAGCTTTCTTAAGATCATCAAGGGCAGCTTGTGCAGCATCACGTTCTGCATCGAAGCCTTTGCCTTCAGTTTCCTTGATTGTCTTTTCAGTCGCAAAGATAGCTTGGTCTACTTCGTTACGAAGGTCAACTTCTTCTTTACGTTTCTTATCTGCTTCAGCGTTTGCTTCTGCATCTTTCATCATGCGGTCGATTTCTTCGTCTGTCAAACCTGAGTTAGATTGGATAACGATTGTTTGTTCTTTTTGAGTTCCAAGGTCTTTGGCCTTAACAGATACGATACCGTTCTTATCGATGTCAAATGTTACTTCGATTTGAGGGATACCACGAGGTGCAGCTGGGATATCTGTCAATTGGAAACGTCCAAGAGTCTTGTTATCTGCTGCCATTGGGCGTTCCCCTTGAAGAACGTGGATATCAACAGCTGGTTGGTTGTCTGCTGCAGTTGAGAAGACTTGTGATTTAGAAGTTGGAATTGTAGTGTTGCGGTCGATGAGTTTTGTGAAGACTCCACCCATTGTTTCAATACCAAGTGACAATGGCGTTACGTCAAGAAGGACAACGTCTTTCACATCACCAGTGATGACACCACCTTGGATGGCAGCTCCCATAGCAACTACTTCATCAGGGTTCACTGATTTGTTTGGTTCTTTACCAGTTTCAGCTTTAACAGCTTCAACAACGGCAGGAATACGAGTTGAACCACCGACAAGGATGACTTCGTCGATTTCTGACAAGCTCAAACCTGCATCTGAAAGGGCTTGACGAACTGGAACTTTTGTACGTTCTACAAGGTCACGAGTCAAATCGTCGAATTTAGCACGAGTCAAAGTCATTTCCAAGTGAAGAGGTCCAGCCTCACCAGCAGTAATAAATGGCAAGCTGATTTGAGTTGAAGTCACTCCAGAAAGGTCTTTCTTAGCTTTTTCTGCTGCATCTTTCAAACGTTGAAGAGCCATCTTGTCGTTTGACAAGTCGATACCATTTTCTTTCTTGAATTCTGCTACTAAGTAGTCGATGATTTTTTGGTCAAAGTCATCACCACCGAGTTTGTTATCCCCCGCAGTTGCCAATACATCAAAGACACCATCACCGAGTTCGAGGATAGATACGTCAAATGTACCACCACCAAGGTCGAATACCAAGATTTTTTCTTCTTTGTCAGTCTTGTCCAAACCGTAAGCAAGAGCTGCTGCAGTTGGTTCGTTGACGATACGTTCTACTTCAAGGCCAGCGATTTTACCAGCGTCTTTAGTTGCTTGACGTTGAGCATCGTTAAAGTAAGCTGGAACTGTGATAACAGCCTTGGTTACTTTTTCACCAAGGTATTCTTCCGCATAACCTTTCAAATATTGAAGGATCATCGCTGAGATTTCTTGTGGAGTGTATTCTTTGCCGTTAGCAGAAACTTTTTCAGAAGTACCCATCTTAGATTTGATAGAGATAACTGTATCTGGGTTTGTAACTGCTTGACGTTTTGCAGCGTCACCAACGATGATTTCACCGTTTTTGAATGACACTACAGATGGAGTTGTACGGTTTCCTTCTGGGTTTGCGATGATTTTTGATTCAGTTCCTTCAAGAACTGCCACTGCTGAGTTTGTTGTACCTAAGTCAATACCAATAATTTTAGACATATGTTTTTCTCCTTAAATTTTATATTCTATTTTTCTTTTTGATACTCTCCTTAGGTGGCGGCGCCGTCAGAGCTTAACTTCGTTAATCTCTTTGACTAAACTTTGAGCCTAAGGTCTCAAAGTTTGCGCAAATAGCGCCACGGCGAAGAGTACCGCCTTTGGTTCGCTTCGCTCACTATTGGTAAAGCTGAACCATTGTTTATCTTTCTTTCATAGTTTAGTGTCGTTTCGGACAAGTTTTCTATTATGTAAATTGCGACACGAGAAGTCGAAATCGATTTTATTTCGACGACGAGTTAGTAAGGAGGCTAGGCAAACGCCATAGCGATTGCCGTTTTCTGACGAGTTGCTTTAGCTACCGTCAGAATTACCTAGTTATAGACAACTACCATAGCCGGTCTTAGGATGCGGTCATGGAGTTTGTAGCCTTTTTGAAAGACTTGTGCGATGGTGTCAGCTGGATGCTCATCATCAGCTGGGACTGTTTGAATAGCCATATGGTAGTTATGGTCAAACTCTCCATCAGCTGCGATTTCCTCGATTCCTTCTTCTTTCAGAGCATGAATCAAACTTTCTTGGACCATTTCCAAGCCCTTCTTCACATCATCTGTCAAGCCTTCAACGGCAAGAGCGCGTTCAAGGTTATCAAGCGATGGCAAAATTGCTTTTGCCAAATCTTGGCTGCGATAGCGTTGCAAGAGTTGACGCTCTTCATTGGCACGACGCTGAATGTTTTGCATTTCTGCGTGGGCACGAAGATATTTGTTTTCAAACTCCTCGGCACGTTCATTAGCCAAGTCCAATTCCAACTTCTCGGGAGTTGTTTCTTCAGCTGTTTCCACAACTTCCTCTTCTTTTACTTCTTTATTTTTTATATCTTGGGCCATTTTCGCCTCCTTTAATGATTTCAATCTTAATTCACTTCATAGTGATTGCTACTGAGATAGCGGTAAAAATCCGTCAACTTCATGGTCAAAACTCGATTGACAACGTTGAGTTGATTAACCAATTGTTGATAATCCAGATTGACCGGACCTATAATCGCAAGAATTCCAAACCCACGATAGGGAATCAGGAACTTACTGCTAATCACTGCTAAGTCAGCAAGACAAGATTCTTGGCTATCCGCAACTCGGACATTTTGCATCTGGTCGCCAATCAGATTTTCTCGAATTTCCAAAGCAACCTTTTGTGGTTGATCAAAGAATTGATAGGCAGCTAGATTAGCGAAATTCAGAAGATTAACTTTCCCAGAAACCACGATATTTTCATTGAACATTTCTTTGAAGATATGTTCAACGAGGTCCATAACATTGTCCGTTGTTGTGAAGTAACGTTGGATAATCTGCGGAATCTCTGTCCGAATCTTATAGTGAATATCCAAAACAGTCTGATCCAGGAAACGTTCTTGAATCATGGTCTTGAGGCGGTTCAAATCCTCCTGCAAGAAATTTCTCGGAATCAAAAACTGACTGGTAACTGTTCTAGACTCATCAAGCGTAAAAACAGCAAGAGCTATATGTTGCCCGAGGACAACAATATCAAAAGCTGTCAGCTTCTGCCTACTTGGTTCAACATCCAGCGCTACAACCGTACAACCACTCAAGTCTGACAAAATTTTCGTTGCCTCTTGAAGAACATCCTCAAGGTTGAAGAATTCTTGATCAAAGGCTTTTACAATCTCATAAACTTGATTTTCAGCTAAACGGTCAAAGGATAGGGAGTGTTTGACATAGTATTGAAAACCAGCTACACTTGGCATCCGACCACTGGAAGTATGTGCCTTTTCAAGCAAACCTTGCTTTTCTAAAGCTGCCATGTCATTTCGAATGGTAGCACTACTAGAGTTGATAGACTCTTGCAAGGCTTTGGATCCAACAGGTTCGTGCGTTTTGGTAAAGATGTCAATAATCAGATTTAAAATATTCTGCTGACGTTCTGTAACCATCTCGCTACTCCTCTCTGATAGATCTTTTTAGCACTCGACGCACCCAAGTGCTAACTTATGATTCTATTATACACCCTTAGAAAAGAATGTCAAGACAAAAACTCAAAAAATTAGCACTCTTTTACTAAGAGTGCTAAAAATCAGTCTGAGGACCTAGAAAATCATCTTACATTCACAAGATATTTCTTTTTAAGTCTATAAAAACTATAGATTAGATAGGAAATCATGAGGGCATAAAGGGCAAAAATAAGGAAGAAAGACTGAGATAGACTTTCGCGAAACAAGCTCATACAAACAACTAGACCGCCAGAGATAGAAACTGTAGATGTACGAAGTCTAGATTTCACATCAGCCCATCGAAGACGATCGTCCATGAAAGATTGATCATTTGAATCTACATCACAAGTTGCTTTTCTAAAAACAGTATAAGAACAATTTCCCACAAATTCCCATCCTCTATCCTTAATACTTTGTAAACCTACCTCATTTTTTCTAAGGTAGCTAGTATTCCACACACGGTAAATCACATCATCTGGTCGGCATGGTTCAAAATAGAAAAAGCCAAAACGATTCGATTTAAATTTCCAACCTTTCAAATGCATCTCATGCAAATAATCTTCTACCTTATCCAAATCAAAAATGGTAAACATTCGAAATTGTACTTTGCTATTCATTGTCTAACCTCCAAAATGGTTTTATTTATCAGATAATTCTCTCCACTTTTGAAACAATCTCAAAAAAATATAAGAAATCTGAATCGTGAAAACTATCAATAAAGTACAGTCTATGATAACAATCAAAAACATTCCCCAACTGAAAGAACTACCTCCACTGACAAACTTTGAGAAAACCGGTAGTAGCGCTAAAAAGAGAAGCAAAATAGGAAGCATCCGCATTGTTAAAATCTTCTTGACCATTGCTAACTTCCCTGCTGCGTCATTATAAATTTCAAACTCGGCATCCGACTCAACTCCAGAATAAAGCTTTCTAAAGTAGGAAAAACCATTAAAGTCTGTAATATGCTCCCACCCACAATCTTTAAATAGTTGTAAATAGGAAGCTCTCTCTGACCTTTTCATAGGATAAAAGTCCAACTGATAAACCACCTGCTCCGGTTGGCACTTTTCAAAAGTATACTTAACCGCAACTACTAAGATAGAGTAGCTTACTTCCTTAAGTTTCCAGCCCTGAGCATGCATTTCTCCGAGATAGAGAGCCTCTCTATCATAATCCGCAATGGTAGCAATTCTATAAACAACTTTCTTTTCCATCAGAGTTCCTCCCGACTGTTTCTATAAAGCCGTTCAATACGTTTCAACTCAATCTCTAAAACTTTTCGGCCCAAGTCTGTTATCTGGTAGATTTTACGTTTCTCCTCTTCTCGGACAAAGGAAACCAAACCATCCTTTTCCATCTTCGATAGGGTTCCATACATAGTTCCAGGACTAATGGAAACCTGTGAATCTGTCATCTCTTTGACCTTTTGTGTAATACCATAGCCATGATTCTCCTTTTGCAGACAGAATAGAATATAAAAACCCGTTTCAGTCATGGGAAGGTAGACACGCCTAATCTTATCTGTTAATTCCATTTAATCAGACCTCCTATTTAGTTCGATGTATCGCACCTCGTTATATAAAATATATCACACCTCGATATAAAATGCAAGAAAAAAAGATCGTCCTAACGGACAATCTTTCTGATTTATCATTAGTATAGATCTAGGTAGTTATCAATTTCCCATTGTGAAACGAAGGTTGCATAGCTTGCCCACTCAATTCGTTTGGCTTCAAGGAAGCTAGTGTAGATGTGTTCACCTAGAGCTGCTTTAACCACTTCGTCTTCTGTCATAGCCTTCAAAGCGTTGTGAAGAGTTGACGGAAGGTCTGTGATACCAGCCTCTTTACGCTCTTCTGCAGTCATGATATAGATGTTTTCTTCGATTGGCGCTGGTGCTTCGATTTTGTTTTCAATACCGTGCAAACCAACTTCCAAAAGAACAGCCATTGCGATATATGGATTTGCCATTGGGTCTACTGAGCGCAATTCCAAACGTGTTCCCATCCCACGAGTAGCAGGAACGCGCACCAACGGTGAACGGTTACGACCAGCCCAAGCGATGTAAACAGGTGCTTCATACCCTGGAACCAAACGTTTGTATGAGTTAACGGTCGGGTTCATGATAGCTGTGTAGTTGTAGGCATGCTTGATCAAACCACCAAGGAAATGATAGGCTGTTTCTGACAATTGCATTCCTTTTGGATCATTTGGATCAAAGAAAGCGTTGTTCCCTTCATCATCAAACAAGGACATATTGCAGTGCATTCCTGAACCAGCGATACCAAATTTAGGTTTAGCCATAAAGGTTGCATACAAACCATGTTTACGCGCAATTGTCTTTACAACAAGTTTAAAGATTTGAATCTTGTCACAAGCACGAAGAACTTCATCATACTTAAAGTCAATCTCATGTTGACCTACGGCAACTTCGTGGTGACTAGCCTCTACCTCAAATCCCATTTTAGTCAGGACATTTACAATCTCACGACGGGTATTATCGGCAAGGTCTGTAGGCGCCAAATCAAAGTAACCACCCTTGTCATTCACCTCAAGAGTTGGGTCTCCATTTTCATCAAGCTTGAATAGGAAGAATTCTGGTTCCGGACCAAGGTTGAATGATTTGAATCCAACTTTCTCCATGTGATGAAGAGCTCGTTTAAGGTTGCTTCGAGGATCTCCAGCAAATGGCTCTCCTTCTGTTGTATAGACATCACAAATCAATCCTGCGACACTACCGTTCTCATCTCCCCAAGGGAAGACAGTCCATGTGTCCAGGTCAGGGTACAAGTACATATCTGATTCATTGATACGAACAAACCCTTCAATAGAAGATCCATCAAACATAGCCTTGTTTGACAAGACCTTGTCTAGTTGTTCATCTGTAGCAGGAATTTCGACGTTTTTCATGGTTCCCAAAATATCTGAAAACATGAGACGGATAAAGGTTACATTTTTTTCCTTAACTTCACGACGAATATCTGCAGCTGTGATTGGCATGGTTTTTCTCCTTATATATGACGACTAGCGGTTGCCTAACCGCGACCAAAAGGTGATTGTTGAGAAGCGAAGCGACTTTGTTGAAGAACTTCATTCCGAAGGGCACGACGAACCTCAGTTTGACTAACTGGTTTCTTGGCTTTCGCCTCACGTTCGGCATATTTTTTCTTGATAGCAGCAATGTTCAGACCTTCAGAGATATAGTCCTTAATCTCAAGCAACCGATCCATGTCATTTAAAGAATACATCCGGCGATTACCTTCGTTTCGATCAGGTTTTATCAACTCTTGATCTTCGTAATAACGAATTTGACGCGCCGAAAGATCGGTCAGCTTCATAACACTACCAATGGGGAAAACTGCCATATTGCGACGAAATTCTTTTTCCTTCATGTGCACTTCCTCTTCTTTCTGTCTATTATAGTCTAAAAAAAATCAATCGTCAATTGTTAATGTCATATCTTGTGACATTATTTTATTTTTTCTGTATGAGACTCCGCAAGCGATCAATATCATAATTTACTAGAATTGCTACAAAAACTCCCATAAAAGTCTCAAAAACTCGAGCAAACACGTACAAAACAGTCTCTCCGCTCGGAATTGATAGGGTAATAATCAGCATGGCTGCAACTCCGCCTATGACACCTGCCTTATTGTTCATGGCAACATTTGTCATGATGGTTAACATGGTACATATCGGAACCACAAGGAGAGTTACCCAAAAGTCTCCATGAAAAAAGTTGTTCAAGAGAAAGAAAATCAGCGCATAAAAACCACCGATACTATTCCCTAAGATACGAGATGTCCCAAAATGGACACTCTTATCAAAGTCTTCTCTCAAGCTAAAAACGGCTGTAAGAGCTCCAATCTGAAGTCCCTTCCATCCAAAAAAACCAAAAATCATGAGGACCAAAAAAACAGCGATTCCTGTTTTAAAGGTGCGCATCCCCAACTTAAACTTAGATTTATCAAATCTATACTTTTTAAAATAACTCATCATTTCATCTTTCTTTTTTTCCATTTTATCATAATTTTACTTTTTTGAGAAAAGGATTCCTCAACTGAAGAAAATAGGAACTAAAAAGAGAAGGGTATAAATCCTTCTCTTTTATATTCCAATATTCTATTTTAGAATAAATACATGAAAGCCAAGGTGACGAGACTAGCAAGCAAGCCCACTCCCCAGAAGAAGAAATCGACCTTCCACTCACTCCAGGATTGACCTTTACCTGAAAATCCACCCAACTCAAAATGGTGATGAACTGGTGTCATCCGGAAGATACGTTTTCCGCCACTCAACTTAAAGTAGGTAACTTGCATCATGACAGATGTTGTTTCAAAAACATACACTATACCAATCAGGAGTAGCGTCCATTCTTGGTGCAACGCCATAGAAATAGCGGCCAACATCCCTCCAAGAGCAAGACTTCCGACATCTCCCATAAAAACTTTAGCAGGCTTATGGTTAAAGACAAAGAAACCAAGAAGACCACCAATCATGGCAAGAATCACTAGGAGAATATCCAATTGGTTTTGTACATAAGCAATGACTCCATAGGCAGATAGGCTAATCACTACTGAGATACTTGCCAAGCCATCAATTCCGTCAGTCAAGTTAACAGCATTCGAAAAACCAACCAACCAGAAGAGAGCAAAGAAAATGTAAAGAACGCCTAAGTGCAATGGATAACCAAATACATTTAAGACATCCCCTCCTCTTTCATAAAAGAGATAGAAGATAACTCCTCCTACTAATTGAAGCAAGAGCTTTTGTTTAGGATTGAGCCCTTCATTGATTTTACGAAAAACCTTGAGGAAATCATCTAAGAAGCCAACCAAACCATACAAAACGAGAATAAAGAGGATCATTCCGACATTGTTGGTTAGTTGATTAGTCAAAAGTGCAAGAACTAAACTAACTAAAACACTTGTTACGAGGAAGACTATTCCTCCCATTGTTGGCGTCCCAGCTTTTGCTTGGTGCTGTTTAACATCCTCATGCATCTGTTGACCAGTAATTTGTGCTTTACGGTAAAAACGGATAAAAGCTGGAATTCCTACCACTGTAAGAACAAAAGTAAGGATCCCAGGAAAGATAGAAACTAGCATTCTAATCTCCTAATGTTATTTTTATTTTCTGTAAATCTTTTAAAGCTGTATTAGAACGAACACTTTGTTTTTTAACAATTTCTCCTGTACCTTCAAATTCAACTTCAAGATTCAACCATTTGGCAAAGGTTTCAACATTTTTCTTAGACCAGCCATATAAGTCAGGCATCTCTTCTACCTTGTCTGAAAGGAGTAAGATTTGCTCATTAGCGTCTAGATTTGTTCCTTCTGCCACTGAACTGTCCTTGATTTTTGTTCCTGAACCGATAACGATTGGTTGAACAAGATTGCGTCTCAGTTCCTCTGCCATATCTCCCGGACTATAGTCCTTGGTCGCTGGCATTGCATAACTAGTTGTTGTTGTAACTTGATCCAGATTTTTAGCTGTAGACTGAAGATTAAGAGATTCTTTCATGGCAGAAGCTCGTTCAAGAATAGGATTAGCAAACTCTCCAAACCAAGGGTTAGAAAAGTGTTCTGGTTGTTGAACTGTCACGTAAAGAATAAAATCAGGATTTTCAGAAGGATGCATGGTTACTACAGAAAAGATATAATTGGTTTTCCCAACTAAATATCCTCCGTTTTGCTCATCGGCAATTTGAGCTGTTCCAGATTTGACAGAAACATTCTGACCAGGAACAGTAATTACTGGTTTATTATCATTACGATTATACATGGTCCCATAAATAGGGTCTGTACCAACCAAAATCATGTTTTCCCTAGTCAAACTAGCCGCTTCTTTAGAAACAGGATTACCCACAACTTCTTTTTGCGACTTCCGAACTGACTGATCATTTGGATCATAAAGGGCGCTAATAAACTTTGGTTCTAACATAACTCCGTCATTCGCAATGGCTGTAAAAGCACGTAGCATCTGGGTCTGCGTTACAGAAATCCCCTGACCAAAAGCACTCATGGCAATATCGACAATATTATCTGCAGGCAGTTGTCCAGCATACTCATCAGGCATACCAAAACGGGTTGGAACTCCAAACTTGAATCGATTAAGGTATTCTAACCAAGTAGCATCCCCCATCTTTTGTTGGAGCAAGGTCATACCCACATTACTTGAGTGAGCAAACCCTTGTAAGTAAGTCATGATACTTCCAGCTGATAAGCCATCATTAACATCCCAGTCTTTAATAGTGGCGTCCGCAATTTTTAATTCACTACTATTAAAGTATTCTCCTCCAGGGAAGGTATTGTTATCAATGGCTGCCGCCAAAGTCATCACCTTCATGGTCGAACCTGGTTCATAGTTACTTTGGTAAAGGATATCACGCCAGACAAAGTCCTCTGTAATCCCTTCTTTGGTATCAGCATCAAAGGTTGGTCTTTGAGTTGTAGCGAGAATCTCTCCTGTCTTGGCACTAACCAAGGTCGCAGTCATATACTTGCCTTTTAGTTTTTCTTGGAAGGCATCCATTTGACTTTCCATAAAGGACTGCAAAGGACTAGATAGGGTCGTATAGACGTCTTTCCCGTTTACGGTCTGTTGGGTGACTTGTTCTGTACCAGGAACAATATTACCTAGACGGTCTTTTTCATAAGTAATAATACCATCTGTCCCTGCCAATAAACTATTTAAGGAACTCTCGATACCCGATGTCCCAATTAGACTTTTCGTGCCATCTTCATTTTCATGTAACTGTGCTAAACCAATAAAGGATGAGGCAAATTTTCCATTTGGATAACTTCGATTTGGACTAGTCGTAAAATTAATACCCTCAACCTTAGCAGATTCTAAGTCCTGTTTAATGGACATCATATTAGCATAGGTAATCCCATTCCCTTTAGCACCAAAAGAAACCTGTTTGAGATTTGGTTGAGAGAGTTGATTTTTGACGTAAGTCTCCTCCATATCTAAGTATTTATGAAAAATTTCTGCCACTTTGTTGTACTGAGATTCTTCTACATAAAGAACATCACCATTAGCGGACTTATATTCTTTATCTATTACAGCATAAACATTATAAGAGGTCGCATCTTCTGCTATGGGAGTTCCATTACGATCATAAATAGTTCCTCGTTTTGCAGGAACAGTCAGAGTCGTTTGATGAACTTTATTTGCTTCTTTAACCAGATTGACCCCAAATTTTGTGCCTGTACCAATAATCACCGCAAAATTAACCAAAAAAACAGCAAAGAGAAAGACGGCCAAGAGGCTCAGACTCTTCCCCACTCGTCTGCGGTTTTCCATTGGAGATTTACGATTCTTAATGGCAAAGCGTATGATTCTTTCTTTCATAGTTTTCATCTACTACTCCGCCGATCGAATATTTTCATTATTCAATTGCAAGTCTTGTGAATTTGCAATTTCGGTCAAACGTTCTGATCGGATCAATTCATTAACTTCTTGTTTAGCATCATCCAGCTCTGTCTTTTTTTCCTCGATTTGTGCATTGACTCTTGTCAAATCACTCTGAACCTGAAAAAGTTTTGTCTGCATATAGACTACACTGGTCGCTAAGACAAGGGCTGTGATGGCAATTGAAAGGTAAAAGGCCTTTTCAACACGTGAAAATTTTTTTATACGAGCTTGTAGCAATTGGCTCGTTGTTCCTCTGTTTTCTACCATGGTTTCCTCTTACTTGTGAATTTTTCTTGCCACTCGAAGTTTGGCCGAGTGGGAACGATTATTGGCTTCCAATTCTTCTTTGCTTGGTAAAATCGGTTTTCGAGATACTAATTCCATCTTTGGCTTGAGATCGTCTGGGATGAAAGGCAAACCTTTAGGAACTTCAACTGTGGAAGCTTCCTTAAATAACTGTTTGGTCAAACGGTCTTCAAGTGAATGGAAAGTGATAACTGAGATTCTCCCATCCACTGCTAGTAATTCCATAGCTTGTTGGATGGACTCATCTGCAGCACCCAACTCATCATTGACCTCAATACGAATGGCTTGGAAAATTTGTTTGGCTGGGTGACCTTTTTTCTTGAGCTCCTTAGCCGGTTTGGCAGATTTGATAATCTCTGCCAACTCGGTCGTTGTCTCGATTGGTTTAAGCTCACGCGCCTGTTCAATTTTTCGAGCAATCTGTTTGGAAAACTTGTCTTCTCCATATTTGAAAAAGATTCTTACCAAATCATGATAGTCGTAGTGATTAACCACCTCATAAGCAGTCAAGCTAGCTTCTTGATTCATTCGCATATCAAGTGGGGCATCTTTTTTATAAGAAAAACCACGTTCACGTTGATCTAACTGCGGACTTGACACACCTAAGTCATAACAAATTCCATCAATTTCAGTCACACCTAAGTCATGTAAGCGGTCCTTCAAATGACGGAAATTATCCTTGATGAAGGTGACCATGCCCTTTTCGATATAGGGAGCCAAGCGTTTTTGTGCATTATCAATAGCGTTTTGGTCTTGGTCAAAGGCATAGAGATGCCCTTTCTCGCTTAACTTACTTAATAAATACTCGCTGTGCCCTGCTCCTCCCAAGGTCGCATCAACGTAAATACCATCAGGTTTCACATCTAGCATATCAATAGTCTCATGGAGCATGACCGTTACATGATGAAATTCTTTTGTCATATCTTATCTATTTTACCACAAATCTGACTAGCTTGCACCCACTAAAGCTAAAACATTCCTCTGCTGGTTTATTCCTTATATTCAACTGGCTTCTCAGCTACTTGAGCTAACGCTGAGTCTACTTCTGGATTCAGGTGATGATGAACTGCCTCTGCCACTGCTCTTGGGATACCAACTGCGACAATCTCATCTATGCTGGCTTCCTTAATTTTTGCCAGAGATTTGAAATATTTCATCAAATTCTGCTTGCGTTTTGGACCCAAGCCCTCAATCCCATCTAATTGAGAGGAGAAGGAATTTTTAGAACGTAGTTGACGGTGGAAGGTGATTGCAAAGCGGTGGACTTCATCCTGAATGCGTTGCAGGAGGAAAAATTCCTGTGAGGTCCGTGAGAGTTCGATGACTTGGAGAGGATCGCCAAAGAGCAATTCATGGGTTTGGTGCTTGTCATTCTTTTGCAGGCCTGCGATCGGAATATCTAACCCCAACTCTTCTTGAATGACCTGTTTAGCGATATTGACCTGACCCTGACCACCATCGATGACGATTAAATCTGGTGGTGTCAAACCGTCACGCTGGACTCGTCCATAACGTCTACGAATAACCTCTCGCATACTTGCATAGTCATCTGGTCCGACCACAGTCTTGATTTTATACTTACGGTAATCCTTCTTGCTCGGTTTTCCGTTAACAAAAACAACCATGGCAGAGACTGGACTAGTCCCCATAATATTAGAGTTATCAAAAGACTCGATACGGACTGGGGTTGGAATTTGTAGAAGTCGTCCAAGATTTTCAATAGCTCCTTGAGTCTTTTCAACTGATTTCTCTAACAGATTAAACTTCTGCTCTAAACTAACACGAGCGTTTTTGATAGCCAGATTAACCAGTTGCTTCTTCTCCCCTCGTTGGGGCTTGAGAACCTTTGTATCCACCAAAGCCTTGATAGCTTCTTCGTCAATATCTTGAGGGATCAGGATTTCATTGGGTATCAGGTGAGATTTCTCCTGGTAAAACTGCCCTACATAGGTCAGGAAATCCTCGTCTGGATCATTGTAGTAAGGGAAGAGATTGACGTCACGTTCAATCAGTTTACCTTGACGGACAAAGAAAACCTGAACACACATCCAACCCTTATCCACGTAGTAACCAAAGACATCACGGTTTTGGAGGTCTTTAGCCATGACTCGTTGCTTAGTCCGAAGGGTGCCAATAGCCTGAATCAAATCACGGTATTCCGCGGCACGTTCAAACTCCATACTTTGGGCTGCCACAGCCATCTTCTCCTTGAGGTCATCAATGATTTTATCGTCTTGTCCCTTGAGAAAATCAGAGACTTCTTGGGACTTAGCTTTAAAATAAGCTTCATCCTTGCGACAAACCGTATGAGCCATACACTGGCCGATATGGTAATAAAAACAAACCTTTGATGGTGGATTGGTACACTTGCGAAAAGGGAAAATCCGATCCAATAGCCGTTTGATTTCATTGGCTGCACCCACATCCGGATAGGGACCAAAGTAGAGACCTCCGTCTTTTTTAACCTGACGGGTGATAATCAAGCGAGGATAGCGCTCATTTGTGATTTTGATAAAGGGATAAGACTTATCATCCTTGAGCATAATATTGTACTTGGGCTTGTTCTCCTTGATGAGGTTGATTTCAAGAAGCAAGGCTTCAATATTAGACTCCGTAACAATAAACTCAAAATCTACAATCTCAGATACCAGAGCTTCTGTCTTGGTATCATGGCTCCCACGGAAGTAGGAGCGCACCCGATTGCGCAGATTTTTAGCCTTTCCTACATAAATGATAGTGCCGTTTTTATCTTTGTGAATGTAACAACCAGGGCTAGTAGGCAAGAGCTCCAGTTTTGATTTAATCAAGTTATTCATAGTTCCATTATAGCAAAAAGCCCCCTGTATTGCTTAAATCAGAGAGCTCCAGTTTCCTTAGAAAATCACTTATTCCCCAGACTCATATAGTTCTTGAACTTCTTTTACATCTTGAGCTTGGATTCCATAATAAGAGCCTGCTGGTTGCATAACCGAAACTTCATTGGTGTGTTCCAAACCAATCGCATGACCTAGTTCATGCTCTGCTGTATGCATGATACGATCATCGGTATATCCATAGTTTGGATTGGATAGATAATAATGATTCAAGCGAACGGTCACTGAAATGAATTGTTTGGTTAGGATATTTGTCTGACTCTCCGCCTCACCTGCTACAGCTGTCGAACCATCATTCATTTCGGTAGCGAAAATATCGGCCTGATCCGCTTCTGTTACAAGCTCAAAGTTAAATGCCCCTGTCTGGTTCCAGTTAGCAATTGCTTCACGGTAGGCCTTTTGGAAAGTGGCATCCATTTGAGGATCAATATAGATAGTTGCTTGCGCCTTTGACCATTTTGCTCCTGAATCTTGATGATGATCTGTCTGAGACAAACCTTGCAGCTTGCCAGTTTCTTGCCATTGATCCCAACCTGCTTGGCCGACTTGGACCACTTTGCTAACTTGATTTAAAGTAGCAGATAAATTACCTGTCACATACCAGAGAATCCCAAAAGTGATGAGAATGAAGAAGATAAGCGTCCATACAAGGCGCCAAAACATACGCAAAATCCCTAGTAAAAACCGACATAACACACGAATAATCCAGCCCATAATTGCCCACCTTTCTAAAAAATAAGAACCCATCTTTAAGCCATGGATTCCCATTCTAAAGATAGATTCTTAATTCTACTAAAACAAACTGAAAGAAAGCTAAAATTAAGACAAGCGTTCTTCCAACACAAAATCGATTGGCAAGGTAGTTAAAAAACGTTCCAATTGCTTTTCCCAATAATACCACTCATGAGTTCCTGCACTATGGCTATAGGTCACATCGAAACCAAGTTTCTTAAGATTTTTAACTGCTAGATTATTGGCAGAATAGAGATAATCTTGTTCGCCACACCAAACCCAGAGTTTGGTCTCCTTGTCTGACTTTTTGGCAAGGGTCTCAAGCGAGTAAGGGCTATTCACCCAATCATTAACTTTGCCAAAAACACCTCGCCAGTAGGCACGCGTTCCTAAATCTTGACTCTCAGGAGAAAACTCCTCGAAGCTAAGCGCCCCAGAAAAGCTAGCGGCATGGGAGAAACGGTCAGTTGACAGTGCTAACTTAAAGGAACCGTAGCCACCCATTGATAAACCAGCAATGAAGGTTTTATCTCGCTCGTTGGTCATATTGGGGAAGAAGCGTTTGAGCACCTTAGGCAATTCTTCTGCTAGAGCTGTGTAATAGTTATAGCCATATTGAGTATCTGTATACCAGCCATTGTTTGTATTTGGCATGACAACAATCAGATTAGTCCCTCGCAACAAGCGCTCTACATTGGTCCGCTTGAGCCAACTGTTGTGGTTCCCTGACATTCCATGAAGGAGATAGAGAACTGGAATATCTTTACTGTTTGGATCTGTCACCCGAGATGCATCAGGATAGAGAACATTTACTCCCCACTCCATATCTAAAACTTCTGAGTAATACTCAATCTTCATTACTGCCATAACTTGCTCCTTATTCGTTTGAGATAAGAAAAAGCCGAAACTCGACTTTCTCTCTTGCTATTTAATCCTTATTTTGCTTCCATGACTACTGGTAAAATGGCTGGACGACGTTTCGTTTGTTCAAAAAGGAATTTAGCTAAATTGTCACGAACCTTACCTTTTAGATCAGCCCAGTCAAAGTCCTCCCCTTGGAGATAGTCTTCAACTGTTTGGTTCACCAACTCTGTACTTTCGCGCAGAATATCTCGACTCTTCTTGAGGTAGACAAAGCCACGTGTATGCACTCGTGCTTTGGCAATGATTTTCTTCTCGCGACGGTTAACAGTGATAGCCACGATGAAAATACCATCTTCTGACAAGACCTTACGGTCACGAAGAACAACATTTCCAACATCCCCAATAGCATTTCCGTCAATCAAGACATCACCTGCAGCAACTGCACCAGACGGGACAAAGTCCCCATGTTCATAAGACATGGTTGTGCCCTTTTTCGGGATAAAAATGCGTTCTGGCAACAACCCAACAGCCATAGCAGCCTTGGCATGAGCGTCCAACTCACGGTATTCACCCTGGATTGGGAAGAGATACTGAGGTTGCAAGAGATTGATCATCAATTGAAGATCACGCGCATTCCCATGTCCTGATACACGCAAGCTTTGAGTGATCGGTTTAACGACACCACCTGCTTGGTAGACCATATTTTCTACACGTGCCATAACAGCTTCTTTAGCGATTGATGGCGTTGTAACGATATAAACCAAGTCTCCATCCTTGATTTCAACATAGCGGTGACGACCGATTGACATTTTACGGAGTCCATTAATTGGTTCACCCATACGACCGGTTTCAAGGATAATTAACTCGTGGTCTTCAAAACGAGACATATCTTTAGGTTTAATCAAGAGACTTTCGTTAGCCAATGACAATTTTTTCAAGCGAATAGCTGTACGAACGATATTTTCAATATCAAATCCAGTCAAAACAACGCGACGTCCTGTCTCTGCAGCAGCATCAAAGACTTGCTGAATGCGAGAAAGGTTACTTGCAACAGCAGCTACAATGATACGTCCATCCCAGTCAGAAATGGTTTGCGTAATTTCATCACCAACTTCACTTTCGCTGGCTACTTGAATATTACTGTCTGCGTTTGCTGAGTCGCTTAGAAGAGCTAAAACTCCTTCGCGACCAATTTCTGCTAAACGACCAAAGTCAGTCGCATATGATTCGCTAGCCGTTTGGTCAAATTTGAAGTCCCCTGTATAAACGATACTTCCTTCAGATGTTTTCAAAACGACACCCAGACTCTCTGGGATAGAGTGAGTTGTGCGGAAGAAGGAAACCTCCGTACCGCCAAAGTCGATTTCTGTATTTTCATCAATAACATGGAAATCATCGAATTTTTTAGCACTATCATTTCCTTTAACAAAAAGCTTAGCAAGTTCAATTGTCAACTCTGAACCAAAAACAGGAACTTTCACTTCTGACAAAAGATAAGGAAGAGCTCCAATCGCATCCGCATGTCCGTGCGTTAAAAAGACACCTGCAATACGGTCGCTATTTTCAAACAGATATTCCATATTTGGAATAACGACATCGACACCCAACTGCTCATTTTCAGGATATTTCAAGCCTGCGTCTAAAACGAAGATAGAGTCGTTAATTTCTGCGATGTACATGTTCTTCCCGTTTTCACGAACACCGCCCAAAGTTGTTAATTTAATATTGGTCATTTTCCCTCCGAAGCATTACTATAACGTGTTTGTAGAGTCTTCACAACTCTCTTTTTTTAAAAGTTCAATTTACTTTTATCCGAATCTTTTCCTCTCATTATACCATTTTTTTACTAATTTTCAAAATGAAGATAGGATTTTAGCTAGAGTTCATTCACCACTGATAAAGGAAGTTACTCAGAAATAAAAAAAGATTTAGAAATTCTAAATCTTTTTTATTTTTAGTTTGGATAAATGTATCTTACAGTACCTTTTGAAGCTGTTGGATTAAACCATCCACGGTAATTTCCGATTGGTTGAGTACCACTACCATCATAGTTTGCTTCCAATACCTGGATAGAATTTTCACTTTGTACATCTGTCACATAAGCAACGTGTCCATATTCACCACCGTCCCAAACGGCGATTGCGCCTACTACAGGCACAGTTCCTGTCCTAAAACCTTGTGCACTAGCATAGATTGCCCAAGTGTTGGCATTTCCCCACCAGTTGCTAGCCCAAGGAGCCATTTCTTTCACGCCCCATGTACACTGACCAACAGGATATGAGTTTCCGTAGTTTGTAGGAGTATTTACGACAACATCAGCAGTTGCTACCCCATTCACAGTACTAGTTGCTTCATAAGCCGGAGCATTGTATGAATAGCTAGCTTGAGTTAGACCACTCACTTCTAGCACATCACCTGGGTGGATGGTGTCAAAAATGCTTTTTCCATTATTTGCCGCCAACACATAAGGATCCATACCACTTGCAGCAGCAATACCAAAAAATGAATCACCATCTCGAACAACGTAAGAGTCTGCGCTAACAGTCTGAGCACCAACTGTAGCCAAAATAGCTGTAGATGTTAAACCAAGAGTCAGTTTAGCAACTGTTTTTTTCATAACAATTTTCTCCTAAAATTTTATTGATAATTTTTAATTTTTATGTTGATAAGAGAATCATACCTGATTTACATGTCAGTTGTTTTAGATTTATGTTGTAGTCATGTTACAAATCTGTATACTTTTACTACATAAAGTTAAAAATCACTTACAAAAAGAGACTGAAATAGGTTACTTCAGCCTCTTTGTATTTATTTTTTCATCAAGAAATCATATATTTCCTGTACTGTTCCAAGTGCCATCATTTCTTGATCTTTAACAGTTAGTTTGAGATTTTGATAAATCTGACTTTCAGCGATGTCCCGTTTAGCCGCATCTTTATTAACCCTCATCACACCATTTTCAATGGTGACAAAACCAAGTTCTTCAAAAATCTGAATCATTTTGACTAGCAAGATCTGTTCTATCTTCAAATAAGCTGATAAGTCCTTGAGCTTATAACGAATATCAAATTCTGGGAACTGGTAGATTGTCTTGTAAAGCTTAGCGAATTGCTCTCTTGTACCATAACCTGTCAAATAGTATGCTTTAGCGATATCATTTTTAAAGTAAATAGCAGAGAAATCCTGTTCTTGCAACACTTGTTTGAGAAGACTGAGATCCTCGGGAATATTTTTTACAACGATTGCTGGGCTAGAAAGCATTTCTGGTAAATCACTGGTAAAATCTAGGACAGGCACTCCCTCTGGTAGCTCTACACTCTTACTACGGATGTTAAAAAGTTGAACACCGTCCACACGGGCATCTACCATCATCAACTGGAGGGTTGTTTGCCCATTCCATTGGTTAACAGAAAGGGTAACTGCCAATTCCAGTTGTTTTACCTGAGAAAACTCTGTAGCCTTTGATCCTTGACCAAAAGCTACTACCTCAAAGCTCGCGATCCCTTTGGAAATCTTCAATTTCAGATGACTGTCTCCCGCTCCCATAGAACGAGCAATTTCAACTTGAAAATCTCGAATATAAAAAACAGGTTTTTGGTTATCCATTCCAAAAGGAGCTAATCGTTCAAAGCTTTTAACCGTCTCTAAACTTAGGCTTTCCAAATCTAATTCTTCATCTAGATATAATGTATTCTTGCCCTTGGCATCTATCCCTTTGTCTTTTACATAGGTTTCTAAAATTTCCGATAAGGCGTCTAGCTGTTCCGCTTCAAGTGTCATACCTGCAGCGCCTGCATGCCCACCAAAGGCGATAAAAAGTTCCCGATGCGGATTCAAGGCTTCAAAGATATCGACTGCTTCAATACTTCGAGCACTTCCCTTGGCACGGCCATCTTCAATATTCAGAACAATAACTGTCTGCCCTAATTCTTCCAACAAGCGCCCAGCTACAATCCCAAGCACTCCTGGATTCCAACCTTCTTTGGCTAAAACTTGAACACTTTTGTTAGGGTCTACCAAGCTTTTAGCTTCTTCATAAATGGCTTGAACGATTTCCTTACGTTCTTCATTTTTATCTTGAATCATGAGGGCAATCTCACGCACCTCTTCATCATCAAAGCCAGTTAGTAACTCAATAGCTGGATTGGGATCATCCAAGCGTCCTAGCGCATTCAAACGAGGAGCTAGTTGAAAACCAACTGTCTCTTCTGTAAGGTCACTACTAGAAATCCCTGCAATTTCAAATAGTTCTTGAAGCCCTATTCGTTGGGTGTTGCGTAAAACTTCTAGACCATATTGAACCATGATACGATTTTCATCTGTCAAGCTGACCATATCAGCAATTGTCCCAATAGCAACCAAGTCTAGTAATTCAACCTGCACTTCCTCCAAGAGTGCACAAGCTAGTTTAAAAGCGACTCCACAACCCGCCAAATGTTTAAAAGGATAGTCTGATTCAGGATGCTCCGGATGAACGATTGCATGAGCATCTGGTAAGACCTCTGGTAGAGAATGGTGATCCGTTACAATAACATCTACTCCCATAGATTGAGCCAAGTCAATAGCTTCATGCCCTGCAACTCCATTATCTACGGTTACAATCAAGGATATCCCTTGTTGCTCAATGAAGTACTTGTAGACACTGGCATTAGGACCATAACCATCTGTAAAACGATTAGGAAGATAGACTAAACACTCGGCTCCTAATTGTTCTAATGTTTCTTTAAGGATAGAAGCTGATGTCATCCCATCTGCATCGTAGTCTCCATAAACAAGAATAAATTCACCCCGCTCTATAGCACGACGAATACGATTCACTGCCTTGTCCATATCGTGGAGAAGATAGGGATCGTGTAAATCATCTAGACTTGGTGCCAAAAAACGAGACAAACTATCTTCATCCTTAATACCACGGCTAAATAATAGACGAGCAGCTTCAGGCCCTAGCCCAGCTTTCTTGGCGATTTTTGTAAAATCTGCATCCTCAACTTGAGGTGCAAATTGCCAATTATAAGTCGGAATAATCAAAATTCATCCACTCTTTCTTACGATTCTATTCATTTATTATAACACGATTTTTAGTTTTTCTCTTGCTAATCTAACCACATTCCTGGCTAAATTCTCAGGCTACTTCAGCTAACACCCAGCATATTTAATTACGAAAAAAGCACCTAAACAACCAAGCTTTTCAGCTTAGCAATTCAGGTGTACCTTATTTTAAAATTTATTCTTTTATTCTTGCTTCTGCATCCGCCACTACTCGGGCCAGACTAGTTTGGCTTAATTCTTCTTCCATGGCTTCTTGAATTTTATCTAACTTTTCATCTAAAACCCCATGGATATTGGCTCCTACTGGACAGTCAGGATTAGGATTATCATGGAAACTAAAGAGTTGTCCAGTCTTTCCAAGGCATTCCACCGCTTGATAAATATCCAAAAGACTAATATCCTCAAGATTTTTGATAATCTCTGCCCCTCCAGTTCCACGCGCGACGGAAATCAATTCTGCTTTTTTCAGTTGGGACAAGGTTTTACGGATAATAACTGGATTGACTCCAACACTACTAGCTAGAAAATCACTAGTCACCTTGCTCTCCTTCCCTTTTAGGGCAATGATTACCAACATATGTGTCGCAATGGTAAATCGGCTTGAAATTTGCATGCAGTCCTCCTTTGTTATCAACAATGCTCATTCTTCTCTTATATTTATTATATCTCCTAGAGTTGTAATGTCAAAGGTTACTACTAAGCCAGTCATCCAATTCAACATCATGTCCTTGACTCTGAGCGATTTCGTGCAACAAGTCCTGATTATGGGTATGGTGAATTCCATTGACTAAGCTTTCATAGTATACCTCATAGTAGGGCAATTTCAAATCTCTAGCCAATTGTAATTCTGACTCAACATCGTAATCAACACGACGAAAATCTATATCCTTCAAACCTTTGTTATCAAAATCCAAAATCATATATTGCGCCCGCAAATCCTCACGTAGACTTGCAGATAAAAAGAAGGGTTGTCCAATTGAGCCTGGATTTAAAATGAGTTGTCCCTCGCTCCCATAGCGAAGAAATTGCTGGTGAATATGCCCATAAATCGCAATATCACAGTCAGGATTGGTTACCAAACGGTCAAAATCCTCCTGCTTGCCAAGATGGATCAGTTCTCTTCCCCAATTTTTATCCGGCAAATGATGGCTTATCCCTAACTTCAGATTTCCAAACTGGCGGTGTGTGTGCAGGGGAAATGCCTGTAGAGCTTCAATATCATCTAGACTGATTTCTTCCATAATATACTGACATTGGCGCAAGAGGTAACGATGGCTAGGTCTACTTGTATCTAATTTTCGATGAGCAGCTCGCCATAAACTCTCTTCCCAATTTCCCAGAACTCGAACCGTAATCGGCAAGTCCTCTAATCGTCTGAGAATATTTTTTCGTCCTGTCCCAGGCATGAGAATATCTCCCAAAAGCCAATATTCCTCAGCATCTGCCTTCTTTGCATCTGCTAAAACAGCTTCCAGCGCTCTTGTATTTCCATGGATATCTGAAAGTACCGCAATTTTTGTCATATGATCCCCTCTTGTTTCTCACATTTAATTATAACACTCTCAAAACCAAAGTCAAAAAGTCTCTTTTTTTGCTATCATGTTTTACTTTACTTTTTTAGTGAAAAGGATTACAATGAAGGTGATAAGAAATGAGGAGGTTTTTGCTATGACACAACGTTACGAAAACATCATGGTAGCAGTCGACGGTTCTAAAGAAGCTGATTTGGCTTTTGTCAAAGGAGTTCAATCAGCAGTGCGTAACCAGGCTAAATTAACCATTGCGCATGTCATTGACACTCGTGCTCTTCAAAGCATTTCAACTTTCGATGCTGAAGTTTATGAAGAGTTACAAGTTGAAGCCCAAGACTTGATGGCAGAATATGAAAAACGTGCACGAGATGCTGGTCTTACAGATATTCAAGTTGTCATCGAAATGGGAAATCCTAAAACTCTTTTGGCCAAAACAATTCCTGAACAAGAACATGTTGATTTGATTTTGGTTGGTGCAACAGGGCTTAACGCCTTCGAACGTTTGCTTGTCGGATCTTCATCAGAATATATCCTACGCCATACAAGCGTTGACCTTCTCGTCGTTCGAGACAAGGATAAAACTTTATAAACCAAAAATAAAAGGAGCATCTGCTCCTTTTATTTTTGGTTTTCTCTTTCCTTATGACGTTCATAAGCCTTGATTTGGCGCTCTATTTCCTTTTTTATTGCAGGCTCTGGAGCGTACTTTTCTTTCCAGTTATCTGGTTTCAAGATTTTGTGGGTTACTGGATCAAAATGAGCCTTACCATCTGGGAAGATTTTACCCATGTTTGCTTGATGGACAATCTCAAAGATTCTCTCTGGGTCTACCCCCATTAAAACGAAACTTCCATAAGTAAAGTAGAGCGTGTCAATCAAAGCATCCACTTGACCAACGAGGGTTTTCTCAGCTGGTGTTGACTGAGATACTTTTTCGGCAGCTATATCAAGTGCTTGGTGTAAATCATGCACAGCTTGTTGGAATTCCTCTTCAGAAGTGCTTGCAGCACGGACAAATTCAACTAACTCTTCAATCTTAAAGCCAGCACGGTGGGTCGCCCCTTCTAAATCCCAAGCTATAGGTTCTTCTTGAGTTCGCTCATCCATCATACGATGGAAGGTCTTAACCTTGTTGAAATGATAGTCACGACTGACAAAGACTTTTTCAGAAGCCAAGACTCCAAAATATTCCAAAGCCTTGTGAATCCCATCATTTTGGTTGCTGGCAGTAATATGCTTAGCAACTTCTTTTACACTGCTACTACCATTTCCCATGGCAACAGACATACCAACACCAGCCAACATTTCCAAGTCATTATCCGAGTCCCCAAAGGCCATGACTTGATTGAGTTCAAAACCATACTCTTTCCCGACACGACGGATACCCTCTAACTTAGAATTTTCTTGATTGATAATATCGGCCGCAAATGGATTACTTCTGGTAAATTTCAAATGATTTAACGCTTCAGCAGCATGGTTTGTCTCCTCAGGCGTCATCAACATAAGCACCTGATAGATTGGTTGGTTGATTAAGTCCAACAAATCATCTTCCTTCTGAGGAAGGGCCTTACTGACCATACGATTAAAGGAATGACTAACAGTACGAGTCAAAAATTTAGGTACAAATCGACTAACTAGCTGTGAAAGAGGACTGAGCCCAAAAGACATAATCCGAGAACCGACAACGTCTTGTCGCGTTCCCATGGCAATCTCTTTTCGATTTTTCTTAGCATAAGAGATGATTTGTCTGAGGCTTCTCTTATCAATAGGGCTTGCAAAAAGAACACGATCTTTGTTAAAGATATATTGGCCATTGTAGGTCACTGCAAAATCCAGGTCCAAATCATCCATCAAATCCTTAACAAAAAAAGGTCCTCGCCCTGTTGCTACCCCAACAAGCACCCCTTGTTCTTTCACAATCTTGATAGCTTCCTTTGTGGACTTCAAAACACTCTTACTGTCATTTACAAGCGTTCCATCAATATCAAAAAACACAGCTTTGACTTCCATTCTATCTCATTCCTTTCTTTTATGATACAATGATTATACCACATTTCAGAAAAAGTGAGTGAATCATGACTAAGAAAATCCTTGTTTTACATACTGGTGGCACTATCTCCATGCAGGCAGATGAATCTGGAGCTGTAAGGACTAGTGCTGATAACCCTATGAATCATATCTCTAATCCTCTCGAAGGTATCGAAGTCCATTCCTTGGATTTTTTAAATTTGCCCAGCCCATACATCAAGCCTAAGCATATGTTGGCTCTCTACAAAAAGATTAAACAAGAGGCATCGTCCTATGATGGTGTTGTCATTACACATGGGACAGATACACTAGAAGAAACGGCTTATTTCCTCGACACCATGGAAGTACCTCATATACCCATCGTCCTGACAGGTGCCATGAGAAGCTCCAATGAACTGGGAAGCGATGGCGTCTACAACTATCTTAGCGCCTTACGCGTTGCGAGTGATGACAAGGCTGCAGATAAGGGTGTGTTGGTCGTTATGAACGATGAAATTCACGCCGCCAAATATGTCACAAAAACGCATACTACTAACGTTAGTACCTTTCAAACACCAACTCATGGACCACTCGGGCTCATTATGAAGCAGGAAATTCTCTACTTCAAAACGGCAGAACCTCGTGTTCGTTTTGACCTTGAGAGCATTCAAGGGTTGGTCCCTATTATCCCTGTTTATGCGGGCATGACCGATGAACTTCTCGATTTACTTCCTGTTGACCAACTAGATGGATTAATTATTCAGGCTTTTGGCGCTGGAAATGTACCAAAGGAAACAGCTGAAAAATTAAAGTCTCTCAGTCAAGCAGGACTTCCTATTGCACTAGTCTCACGTTGTTTCAATGGGATTGCAGAACCTGTTTACGCCTACGAAGGCGGTGGTGTTTGTCTTCAGAATGATGGTGTATATTTTGTTAAAGAACTAAACGCTCAAAAAGCACGACTGAAGCTTCTTATCGCAATCAATGCTGGACTTAAGGGCGAACAACTCCAAACATATATGGAAGGATAATAAAAAACCAGGAAATCAGCTAGATTCCTGGTTTTTTTATTACTTTTTGCGAGTTGATTTGCGCTCTGTCAAACCATGAGGTAGGAGGACTTCACGTTCTTCTAATTCCTCTTTATGCATAATTTTAGTCAACATACGCATACTAATCGCACCTAAGTCATACAAGGGTTGTGCGATAGTTGTAAGGCTTGGTCGAGTAAAGCGTGCGATTTGAGAATCATCACTCGTAATGATTTCAAAGTCTTCTGGTACTGAAACTCCATGATCAGCCAAGCCGTTCAAGAGACCAGCTGCCAATTCATCACCAGTCACAATCGCTGCAGTTGCTTTTGAAGAAACTAAGCGCTCTGCCAGAGCATAACCATCATCATAGCGATATTTAGATTCAAATACAAGTCCTTCACTATAGTTGACTCCTGCTGCTTTCAAAGCTTCTTTGTAGCCAACCAAGCGAATTTTACCGTTAATATCATCTACCAACGGGCCACTCACAAAGGCAATTTTTTTGTTACGCTTCAACAAATGGCGAACAGCATCCGCAGTAGCATTCTTATAGTCAATATTAACACTTGGAAGCTGGTGTTCTACATCCACTGTTCCTGCAAGAACTACAGGGGTACGTGAACGTGAAAACTCTGAGCGAATTTTCTCTGTTAAGTGATAGCCCATAAAGATAATACCATCAACTTGTTTTGAAAAGAGTGTATTTACAACTGCCACTTCTTTTTCATCATCCTCATCACTATTGGCAAGGACGATGTTATATTTGTACATCTCTGCAATATCATCAATTCCTTTTGCTAGCGCAGCAAAATACGTGTTAGTGATATCTGGGATGACAACCCCAACAGTTGTTGTTCGTTTGCTTGCCAAGCCACGAGCTACTGCATTTGGACGATAGTCTAGGCGATCAATCACCTCTAGAACTTTCTTACGAGTGTTTTCTTTGACATTCTTGTTGCCATTGACTACACGACTGACAGTTGCCATTGAAACTCCTGCTTCTCGGGCAACGTCATAAATTGTTACTGTATCATCTGTGTTCATACCGTTTCCTTTCTAATGTTGAAAATTTTGTTTTCATGTTTACACCACTACTAGTTTACCACTAATTGTAAGCATTTTCAAGGGATATATAAACTTTCTTTGAAAAAAATGTATCAAAAATCATATTTTCTGAAATCAGTTTACTTTTCTTGATTTTTAGGCCAGTTTGCAGTATGATAATAAAAAATTAAGTAGGAGGCATGGATGGCTTTTACGGATTCTCATAGACGTTGTGCCAGCTTTGGTGTGGTAACCAATCTCCCAGACGATGTGATTGACTCAATCTGGTACATTATTGATCATTTCTTAAAGCATGTTTTTGAATTAGAAGATGAGTTGGAATTTCAGCTCTTAAACAGTAACGGTTCCATCACCTTCCGTTTTTCAAGTGAGCACCTACCGACTACGATTGACTTCGATTTTAATCATCCCTTTGACCCCTTGTACCCACCGAAAGTACTTGTTATGGATATGGACGGTAAGGAAACCATCCTCCTACCTGAAGAAAATGACCTATTTTAAAAACTCTAGCCTTCTGACTAGAGTTTTCTTTTTTTAATAAATAGAACGACTGACCACGATACCACTCGGTTTTTTAAATTCTAAATCAAGATAGTCCTGATAAGTCCCAGGGACGATAAAACCTTGGGGACTAAGGATATCAGTTCCAGCCTCTCCAACAATAGAGTCGGCCAATAGAACACAGTTTGTACTGAGAACAAAGTAGGTTTTAAATTTAGATGATGTGAACTTATAGAGGGATGCATCAGCCTCGTGTTTCAGCTGATAAGAGTAGGTATGTTTGACCTCTCCTTCCCTTCTTTTCAACAGTTGTGAACTTGGTTCCCAAGGTATCAAGAGACTTTCTATCTCTCTCAATCGTTCTTCGATGGCCTTTTTCTGTTGTTGAGACAGGCTTAAACCATAGGCGAATAAGGTTTTCTGGCTTTCTCTCTTACAAAGTTCAATATATTTTTCACGATTGGCCTTAAATAAAACCCCGTCGCCAATTGTACCAAACAAGCGTTCTGAATGAGGGTCATAAGAGCCGTAGGAAATAACCTGACCTTGATAGCAGATATCTTCATGACCCATGGCCAAGAAGAAAGATGATTCTGAAGTATGGATGAAAATTTCTAAATCAACAGATTTTTCATTTTTTCTCTCCAAATGCACTTCATTCTCTTCTACTTGATGACTAGATAACCTTTCATTCCATCGTCGTAAGGTGCCGATGGGAATCAAGGCTGTCATGAATATAGGCAGGGTCATTCTCATTCTACGCTTGAGCTTAGGATTGCTTTTCCCTTTTTCAAAAAAGAATCCATCTCTGAGGCTGCTTGCCCCCAACATAATCAAGTAAAAACCAAGTAAGAGTAATTCAAAATTTGTCGCATCATGAAAAGGGGAAATACTATAGAGACCAAATCCCATCATCCATACAGCATCAAATAAGTAATTAATCCTTGGATGAATATGATTTTTTCGGTATAGCAACCAGGTAATCAGACTGATTAGGCCTGTAAAAAGCTGATAACTTCCAATGATAATAACCAAGAGATAGAGAGCGATGTCCTGCAAGATGACTGAATCAAATAGGATGACTGCAAGAAAGAGTTTGGCTAGAGTTACAAATATATTTTCTCTACGGGACTTTTCTTGAAACCATCGCGTCAATAGTTGCCAAACTGCCGACAAGAAAAAGTAGGCCATCAGGAGTTGGTAACCCAGTATCGGAACTACCTGCCCAAAACAAATCAAGAGGAGGCCTAAGACAATAGCTACAAGACCTTCCCCTATACTTTTCCATTTACTATAAGTTTCAGAAACCTTGCCCATTTTCTTTCTCCAATTGACGATATAAGTGACGAATCGGTTGTCCTAGGACTGGATGGATGAAATGAGGCGCAATTTCCTGCAGAGACTCTAAGACAAAGAGTCGCTCAGCAAGATAAGGATGCGGCAAGATGAGGTCATCTGTATAAATAACTTGATCCTCCATAAAAAGCAAGTCCAAATCAATCAAACGAGGTCCCCAATGCACTTCTCTAACCCGACCCATTTCTGCCTCAATGCTTAACAAGGTATCTAACAATATTGGAGCCGGCAGCCAAGTTTCTACTTCAACCACCTGATTGGCGAAACTTTCTTGTTCTACACCACCCCATGGCTCAGTTGTAATCACACTAGATTCTTTAAGAATACGAATCCCTCGAGTACGCATCTTGTCAAGAGCTAGTTCGAGATTAGCCGTCTTATCCCCCATATTGCTACCTAGAGCAATAAAGGCTCTTTGTTTGCGGCGATGGATGGTTACTGAACAGGTGTCCAGTGGTAGATGAATAGGCGCCCATGGTTTTTTGAGTTCCAGTTTAATTTCTTGAACTTTTGGATAGGTTTCAAAAGTGCGCTCTACTAGTTTGTAGGCAACTGTTTCAACCAAGTCTTCAGTGGTTTCCTGAAACCAAGTCGTCCATTGCTGACAGAGCTCGCCATAATGGACAGAAGCTTCTAAATCTAGGTCCGTAGCAGCCTTGGTCATATCATAGGATAAGCTTGCATCAATGATAAATTTTTGGCCCAGTTCCTTCTCACTCGGGAAAAGACCATGATAGGCAAAAATTTCCAAATCCTTAATGCGCAATTGATCCATAACTAGTCCTTTCTAGAAAAATCGTTTGAATCGATTTTTATAATCCCATAAGACGGTATGCTTGATCTCGAAGATCTTTATCCGTTTCAAACACTCCACGAGCTACTGTTGTCAAGGTTGCAGTTCCTGGTTTTCGAACACCACGCATGCTCATACACATATGCTCTGCTTCAATAACAACGAAAGCACCTTTGGCACCTAGATAGTCCATCAAAGCATCTGCCACTTCGATATTCAAGCGTTCTTGAATCTGTGGCTTTTTAGAGTAGACTTCCACCGTACGAGCTAACTTTGATAAGCCTGCTACACGGCCATCTGGAATGTAGGCAATATGAGCTCGACCATAAAATGGTAAAAAGTGGTGTTCACACATGGTATGGAAAAAGATATCCTTTTCCACTACCATATTATCGTCAATAATTTCAAAGGATTTTGACAAATGCTCCTCCGCAGTTTGACCAAGTCCTGAAAAAATCTCCTGGTACATGCGAGCTACACGTGCAGGAGTTTCCTGCAAGCCTTCGCGGTTAACATCTTCACCGACCGCTTCTATAATCATTTTTACAGCCGTCTCAATTTTTTGTGTATCCATTTTCTAGTTTTTCCTCTCCATTAGATAGGCTCTCACCTGGCTCAAGAAATACAAGGAGCCCGTTACTATCCTAACTGTTTTTTTCTCTTCATTTTCTGTCATTTTTTGGTCTAGAAATTCCTGCCAACTTTGATAGTTGAGATTTCTAGAATAAGCTACTTTTTTTAGTACTTTTTCGTCTGTCGCTCGACCATCATCAAAGTGAGTCAATGTCAGCTCAGTATCTGGCAAAGTTCCTAACAAGTCTAACATATCCTCCAAGGCCTTGGTTTTGATACATGTAAAAAGTATTTCCTTGTGATAATCAGCAAATCGTTCTTGCAAGGTTGCTACTAAAGCCTTTATGGCATGAGGATTGTGGGCCCCATCCAAGATCATTAAGGGTTCTCTACAAACAACTTCAAAGCGTCCTGGCCAACTTGTTTCTTCTAAGGCTTGAGCCACTATGTTATTACTAGCTAATTCTCGACCATCTTCTTTACAAAAAGTATCAAGTAAAGCTATGGCCATCCCAGCATTCTCTATCTGGTGCAAACCCAGCAATCCTGTCTGAAAGCGACCTTGTCTAAGCGGGCTTGAATAATCAAAGATTTCACCCGTCTCCACACTCTCATGATGGCTAACTTGATAATCTTCCCCATAAACAAGCCTAGGAGCCTCTTTCGCTTTCGCGATTTGGTTGATAACTGCTAAGCCTTCTGGGACAATATTCCCCGTTACCAGGGGAACTCCTTGTTTGATAATTCCAGCTTTCTGCTCCGCGATAGCTTCCAAGCTATCCCCTAGTAAAGCTACGTGATCCAGGCCAATGGTCGTAATACCTGTTAAGATAGGCTGACAAACATTGGTACTATCCAAAAGTCCACCCATACCTACTTCCATAATGGCCACATCGACTTGCTCAGAAGCAAAATAGTCATAGGCTATAGCAGTGATAATCTCAAACTCTGTCGTCCCCTGCAAATCATGAGCATGCTCCCCTTCAAGTAGTGAGCGATAGTCTACCATCAAGGCCTCTAATCTTGCTTCTGGGATAGATTCCTCATTAATGGCAATCTGATCGGTATAATGAATCAGATAGGGTGAGCTAAAGACTCCAACTCTTAGCCCCATCTTTCCCAATATATTCTTCAAAAAGGCTATAGTAGACCCCTTACCATTGGTTCCTCCGATATGGATAACCTTGAGTTTCAGATGGGGATTGCCACGTAGGGCTAATAGCTCCACCATCCTCTCCAAACCAAAATGCGGTTGGTCTGTCCGATAGTTAGCTATCCACTGATTCGTTTCGTTTTTATTCATCTTATTTATATTGTTTCAAGTTTAAATTTTCCGCATCATCTGCCAGACGAATAGCAGACGCGATCTCGACTGCCATCTTGTGGCTGGCTACATCGTGTACACGCACCACTTCTACACCCTGTCTAGCAGCGATACTGGTCACATGAGCTGAAGCAGTATCACGATTTCGGAAGCCTGCTTCAGTTTCTGGGTTTACTTCAAAACCATTTTCTTCCAGAATATTGATGACAAAGCGCTTGCGAGAGACTCCTAAAAAGATAGGATAGCCCATCTCGTGTAATTTATCAAGGTCACGTAGAAGTATGAGATTTTCCTTTTTGGTCAAGCCAAAGCCAATCCCAGAATCTAGCATGATCTTTTCTTTCGAAATTCCTGCTTTTTCCGCTCTTGCCAGTGCACGATCAAAGAAAACTGTCATCAATTCTTCTACTGATAGTTGTTCAAACTCTTCTAAGTCTTCCTTTGTAAAAGGCTCTCCAAAGCCAAAATGAGGGAAGATAAGTGAACTAGGGTGCTGAGGGCGTGCCATTACTGGATTAAACATGATGACTACCTGAGCTCCAGCTTTGGCAACCACTTCCGCCATCTTCTCATCCCCCATAAGACCTGTAATGTCATTGACTATATGGGCCCCAGCCTTTAGAGCTGCTTCTGCAACTTGACTTTTCCAAGTGTCTACCGAAATCAGAACATCACTTTCTTGACGGATAGCTTTAATCACTGGAACGACACGTTGGATTTCCTCTTCTATCTCAACATAGCCATAGCTACTTCCAGGCCGAGTAGACTCTCCACCGATATCTAAAATAGTGGCACCTTCAGCAATCAATTTTCGAGCTTGTTTTAAGGCTTCTTCAATAGCAAAAAATTGACCCCCGTCAGAGAAAGAATCTGGGGTGACATTGATAATACCGCAAATAGCTGTTTTTGTATGATTGTCTTTTTTTTCCACGATTATCACTCAAATTTCATTTAGATTGGTATTCCTCTATTTTACTATTTTTTTGGATTCTGTCCAATTATCCCTCGCTACTCTCAAACTTTAAAAGAGCGCAAAAAAGAGAGTGGGACAGAAATCGGTAATTCGTTAGAATTCGATTTCATCGTCCCACCTCCGCACAGTTGAGTAGGGTTGTAAAAGCTGATGAAATCAGCGTAGTAGAGCCCACTCAACTACTGCGTCCTGCTCGACAACCCAAAGACAATTGAGAGGCTAGAACTTTTGTCCCAGCCTCTTTTTTATATTCTTATTTTTCAGTCAAAGCTGCAAGACCTGGAAGTTCTTTACCTTCGAGGAGTTCCATTGAAGCACCACCACCAGTAGAGATCCATGAGAATTTGTCTGCACGTCCAAGGTTGATCGCTGCAGCAGCTGAGTCACCACCACCGATGATTGATTTAACGCCTGGTTGTTTCACGATAGCGTCCATCACACCGATTGTACCAGCTTGGAAGTCAGGGTTTTCAAATACACCCATTGGTCCGTTCCATACAACTGTTTTCGCACCAGTCAATTCTTGGTCGAATTTAGCGATTGATTTAGGACCGATATCAAGACCAAGGAATCCTGGGTCTACTGCTTCACCTTCAGTATCTTTCACTTCAGTGTAGTCAGCAAATGCGTTCGCTTCTTTTGAGTCAACTGGCAAGATCAATTTACCATTTGATTTTTCAAGAAGAGATTTAGCAACATCCAATTTGTCTTCTTCTACAAGTGAGTTCCCGATTTCGATACCTTGTGCTTTGTAGAATGTGTAAGTCATCCCACCACCGATAAGAACTTTATCAGCTTTTTCAAGCAAGTTTTCGATAACACCGATCTTGTCAGATACTTTAGATCCACCAAGGATAGCTACGAATGGACGTTCTGGAGCTTCAACTGCTTCTTTGATGTAAGCAATTTCGTTTTCAAGAAGGAAACCAGCAACAGCTTTATCAACGTTTGCTGAGATACCAACGTTCGATGCGTGTGCACGGTGAGCTGTACCGAATGCATCGTTTACGAAGATACCATCTCCAAGTGATGCCCAGTATTTACCAAGTTCAGGATCGTTTTTAGATTCTTTCTTGCCGTCAACATCTTCGTAACGAGTGTTTTCAACCAAGAGAACTTGTCCATCTTCAAGAGCGTTAACAGCTGCTTCCAATTCAGCACCACGAGTAACACCTGGGATAAATTTAACTTCTTGACCCAATTTAGCAGCCAAGTCAGCCGCTACAGGAGCAAGTGATTTACCTTCTTTATCTGCTTCTTCTTTTACACGTCCAAGGTGAGAGAAGAGGATTGCACGTCCACCTTGTTCAAGGATGTACTTGATAGTTGGAAGAGCTGCAGTGATACGGTTATCGTTAGTGATCACGCCATCTTTTACAGGTACGTTGAAGTCAACACGAACGAGAACTTTTTTCCCTTTCAAGTCAACGTCTTTAACAGTCAATTTTGCCATTAGATATGACTCCTTCTTTTTTTTACGTGTTAATTATATCACAAAATCAATAAAAGAGATAGCAAAACCTTAAACTTTTCTCTTTCTCGATTAGTCTGTTACTTTAAAAATAAGAGTATAAAACTAGTGATTATTAGATAATCGGAACTCTCACTAATTTTAAATTTTCATCCAAAAAATCATTAAATGCTTACTAGTTGGAATAATGATATCCCAACTAAATGATACTTTTTAATAAAAGATTCATTACATTTTTATTAAAATTTACTATTTACTACTTGTTAGATTGCTTAGAATCCTTTAAAATAGAATGGGAGAAATTCCGCGATTAGTTTTCGGAGGGAAAATAAAATGTCCATTAATTGGCAGGAAATTGCATTTCACTTTTTAGGTGGCCTGGGACTATTCTTATATAGTATCAAAACCATGGGGGACGGTTTGCAACAAGCAGCTGGAGATCGTCTTCGATATTACATTGACAAATATACTAGCAATCCTTTCTTTGGAATTTTAGTTGGAATTGGGATGACTGCCCTGATTCAATCGAGTTCAGGTGTTACGGTTATTACAGTTGGTCTGGTTAGCGCTGGACTATTGACCTTACGTCAGGCCATTGGGATTGTTATGGGAGCCAATATTGGAACAACTGTCACATCCTTTATCATTGGTTTTAAATTGGGAGACTACGCATTACCTATGCTCTTTCTCGGAGCAGTCTGTCTCTTCTTCACAAAAAATAGAACCATCAATAACATCGGACGGATTGTCTTTGGTGTCGGTGGTATCTTCTTTGCCCTCAATCTTATGAGTGGCGCCATGGAACCCCTTAAGGATTTACAAGTCTTTAAAGACTACATGGTAGAACTTAGTAAAAATCCAATCTTGGGTGTTCTTGTCGGAACAGGTTTAACCCTTCTGATTCAAGCCTCCTCAGCGACCATCGGGATTCTACAGAATCTATACGCTAGCAATCTGATTGACCTTCAGGGTGCCCTACCAGTTCTCTTTGGAGATAACATTGGAACAACCATCACTGCTATTATCGCTTCCTTGGGTGCTAATATTGCTGCCAAACGTGTGGCGGCAGCCCATGTGGCCTTTAACGTTATCGGGACTGTTATCTGTATTATCTTCCTCGTTCCATTTACAGGCTTAATCCAATGGTTTGAGAGCTTCTTAAATCTAGCTCCAGAAATGACCATTGCCTTCGCCCACGGAACCTTCAACATTACCAATACAATCATTCAGTTTCCATTCATCGGAGCTCTTGCCTTCTTGGTAACCAAACTTATCCCTGGAGAAGACGAAGTTGTCAAATACGAGCCACTTTACCTTGATGAGCAACTGATCAAACAAGCTCCATCTATCGCTCTTGGAAATGCTAAAAAAGAACTTCTACACTTGGGTAATTATGCTGCGAAAGCCTTTGACCTCTCTTACGACTATATCATCAATTCTAATGAAAAAGTTGCAGAAAAGGGACATAAGACTGAAGAAGCTATCAATACCATTGATGAAAAATTGACTCGTTACCTCATTAGTTTATCTGGTGAAGCTTTGAGCCAAAAAGAGAGTGAAGTCTTAACAAATATCCTTGACTCTTCACGAGACTTGGAACGTATCGGAGACCACGCAGAAGCCCTGCTCAATCTTAACGATTATTTGCAACGCAAGAATGTTCAATTCTCTGAGGCTGCCTTAGAAGAACTAGCAGAGATTTATCTTAAAACTAGTGATTTCGTCAAAGATGCTCTTGAGAGTGTGGAAAACAACGACCTCGAGAAAGCTCAAGCTCTTATCGAGCGACACGAAGACATCAACAACATGGAACGTGTCCTTCGTAAGACTCACATCAAACGTCTAAATAACGGAGAATGTTCTACCCAAGCAGGTGTCAACTTTATCGATATTATTTCACATTACACTCGTGTATCAGACCACGCTATGAACCTTGCTGAAAAGGTTTTGGCAGAACAAATTTAAAACGAAAAAAATGCTTTGATTCTTTCGAATCAAAGCATTTTAAATAGCTCTCCAATCATAATGGAAGATGCGGCTGCGCCCTTGTACCTAGCTTCTTCCTTTTTGATAAAGCGGGCCAGATTGACTAACTCAGGTGAAGGTGTTCTAGGATTCTTGAGTAGTTCAAGTGTGACTAGCCCTGAAAGTCGGACTGCTAGCAATCGCTCATTGGTACTGGGTAATTTCTTAGCAGTCTCTACCAGTGCAAGCACTAGATCTTCACTCAGGTTTTGACGGGCATGATTGTAAAGATCCCGTATCAAGGTTTCTAGGTTTGGTTCTTCCATACCTATCACCTCCATCTTTTATGTTTAATAATTTTTGATTAAATCTACTGTAGAACGATCCAATTTTTTAACCAAGGCTTGTAAGAAAGCTTGAGCTTCAAGGAAATCGTCCATAGCATAAAGGGTTTGGTGAGAGTGGATATAACGGGCACAAACACCGATTGTTGTTGATGGGACACCACCATTTTTCAGATGAGCTGCACCTGCGTCAGTTCCACCTTTTCCACAATAGTATTGGTATTTGATACCAGCTTCTTCGGCAGTTGTCAAAAGAAAATCTTTCATGCCTGGGAGGAGCAAGTGACCTGGATCGTAGAAACGAATCAAGGTTCCATCACCAATTTTACCCTGACCACCATAAACATCACCAGCAGGTGAACAGTCAACTGCCAAAAATACTTCTGGATCAAATTTGGTTGTTGAGGTATGAGCACCACGAAGTCCAACTTCTTCTTGGACATTAGCCCCAAGATAAAGTTCATTGCCTAGTTTTTGGCCTGACAAGTTTTCTGCCAATTCACTCACCATGAGAACTCCGTAGCGGTTGTCCCAAGCTTTGGAGATGATATTTTTTTCGTTAGCTGTTAGGATTGCGCTACTATCTGGAACGATTGTGTCTCCAGGGCGGATACCAAAACTTTCGGCCTCAGCCTTATCCGCAAAACCACCATCAAAGACGATATCTGAAATAGCTGGCATGGTTGGCCCGCCTGTCCCACGAGTCAAATGTGGAGGTACTGAACCTGAGATGACTGGAATTTCACGTCCTTGGCGCGTAAAGAGTTTAAATCGTTGGCTGCTGACAACCATCGGGTTCCAACCACCGATTTCAACTACTCGGAAGGTTCCATCTGGTTTGATTTCACTCACCATAAAACCAACTTCATCCATGTGAGATGCTACCAAAACACGAGGTGCATCGACTGCTTCTGAGTGTTTGATACCAAAAATACCACCTAGGCCATCAGTCACTACTTCATCCACGTGAGGAGTTATCTTCTCACGAAGATAAGCGCGTACAGGTGCTTCATGACCTGAGATAGCAGAAAGTTCTGTTACTTCTTTGATTTTAGAAAATAATGTTGTCATTTCTATCCCTTCTTTCTTTCAACCATTTTACCACTTTTTATAGGAGAAGTGTAGTGAAAATCATCAATCTATAGATCTATCTACACCAAAAAAGAATCACGACTGTGATTCTTTTTATTTTGAATTTCTCTTTAAAGAAAAGTGATCTGGTACGGGGTCTTTACCTATTTCAGACCAAGGATGACATCGTAAAATCCGTGCCAATCCCATCAGAACCCCCTTAAATCCATGCTTTTCAATAGCCTGAATCATGTAATTTGAACAAGTAGGCTCAAATCTACAAGAAGGTGGGAATGCAGGGGATATAAAGCGTTGGTAAAAGCGCACAGGCGCAATTAAAATTCGTTTCATTATTTATTAGTTGTTACAGCCATGGTGTGTAGTTGGCTGATTTCTTTTTTGTTAAGACGACGGGATTCTCCTGGACGGAGACCTGTCAAGTCTAAGTGTCCAAAACGTGTCCGAGACAACTTATCCACTTGAAGCCCAACTGCTTCAAACATCTTTTTAACCTGGTGGTTACGTCCTTCATGGATGGTCAACTGTACAACAGAACGGTTTTTAACAGGATCTACTTTGAGAATTTCGTAGACGGCCGGCTTAGTCTTCTTACCATCAATCTCAAGACCACGGGTCAAGGGGCGGAGATTTTCTTTGTTAGCAATTCCTTTCACACGCGCCACATAGACCTTGTCAATCTCATTTCGAGGGTGAATCATCTCGTCTGTAAAGTCACCATCATTGGTCAAAATCAAGACACCTGATGTATCCCAGTCCAAACGTCCTACAGGATAGATACGCTCTTTCACATTAGGCAAAAGATCAACAACCGTCTTACGTCCCTTATCATCTGTTACACTTGAAATCACACCGCGTGGTTTGTTAAGTAGATAGTAGACTTTTTCTTCGTTATAGATGGGTTGGCCTTCAACTTCGACCTTATCACCAGACTTGATAGTTGTCGCAAGTTCACGTACTACCTGACCGTTAACAGTCACCAAGCCTTGCTTGATCAACTCTTCTGCTTTTCTCCTACTGGCCACACCTGCGTGGGCAATATATTTATTGATTCTCATCTTCTTCTATCCTTTCACCAAATAATTGGCTTTCTTGTGCTTGAATTTCAAGCTCGTCAATCACAGGCAATTCTTCCAAATGGTTAATACCCATGTAATCTAGGAAATAATCCGTCGTTACATAGAGATTAGGACGACCAAGAACTTCTTTCTTTCCATCTTCTCGTATCAAGTCAAAGGCCTGTAACTTTGCCAAAGCTCCACTCGAATTAACCCCACGAATAGCATCGATTTCTATACGTGTGATAGGTTGCTTATAAGCAATAATGGACAAGGTTTCAAGGGCAGCTCGAGATAGACTCTGGTTAATGGGCGCCTTAGAATATTCCTTCAAAACATCAGCAAATTGAGGCTTGGTTACCAATTTGTAAGCCCCTCCTGTCTCAATCAGTGCTAAACTGGAATCCTGGTCTTTTTCATACTTGTGGGTTAACTTTTCTAAGCTTTGCTGGATCCCAGTCGGTGGAAGCGATAGGACCTCAGCTAGCTGACGGACTCTAATGCCATCCTCCCCCGCTACAAACAGGAGTGCTTCTATTTCTGCTAAAGTACTCATATTTCCTCTCTATCAAGCTTGACTCTGCTCTACTTGATTTTCTTCATTCTTTTTCATGAGATAAATATCTCCAAAACTCTCTTTTTGAATCAAGAGAATTTCTTGGGTTTTAATCAACTCCAAGGTTGCTAAAAAGAGTGTAATGACCTCGTGTAAATCCTTGGTTTCTTTAAACAAATCCTGCAAGCATAATTGTTGACCTTCAACCAAGGCTTCTCGAACGATGACCATCATATCTTCAATCTTATACTCATCTCGTAAGATTGTTGTGTGACTTTTCGAGAATTCTTCCTTTTTCTTGGTCAGTAAGGTTGAAAAGGCTAAGAAAAGATCAATCGTCGTCTTATCATGCACAAGTTCTGCATCTTCGTAAATTAACTCTGTAGGTGCTTTTGAGTAATATTGAGCTCGTTCCTGGTGCTTCACTTCCAACTGCTCTCCCAGAAGTTTAAATTTACGGTATTCCTCAATCTGAGAAAGGAGATCCTGCTCTAGGTCATCCTCTAAATCCGTCACTTCTGCAACCTTTGGCAAGAGCTTGCGACTCTTAATCAGCATCAGTTGGCTAGCCATCACCATATATTCACCTGCCACTTCTAAACGCATGGCTTGTAAGGTTGATATGTAGGCTAGATACTGCTCAATAACTTCTGTAATCGGTACATCATAGATATCCATCTGATACTTTGAAACCAAGTGTAAGAGCAAGTCCAAAGGCCCTTCAAAATCTTTTAATTTAATATCCATTATCTATATTTTTCTAAGGTCATGACTGTTTTTAATCCCAATTTTTTGGCGATTTCATATAAGTCAACCTTCTCTTCAATTTGTCTCAGTATAAACTGTTCTCTCAATCCTTGAGCCGATAAATCTGCAAAACCTTTTTCCTTTAGAAAGGCTTCTAACTGACGAAAGGCCCATTGACGAGAGTATGACCTACCAGCTTTTTCAAAGAGGTAGGTCTGTCCCATCAAGGGTTCTAACTCTGCAAGTAATTTTGTGGGAAGACTCAAGATTCTTTTTTGAGAAGCTTTATTGATTCTCAACACTTGAAAATCTAGATTCACATCACTTATTTTTATGGCTAGAATTTCACTAGGCAAGAGGCCCAATTCAACTATCAATAAGGCTATTAAACGCCCTTCTGGATAGGTACTTTCTTGCCAGAAAGAACTCAAGTCTAAAAGCTCTGACTTGACTTGTTTTTTCTCAGCCTGTTTCGGCAATTCCAAACGATAAAAGGCGCCAATCTTTCCTTTCTGGTATAAAAAGTAAAGAAATTGATTGCAGGCAGAAACTTTACGCTTTTGGGCACTGATTTTAAAATTTGATAGCTGGGCTTGGTAAATTTTTAAACTTGTCTCAGAAATTCGTTCTCCAATAAGATCTAAAAACTGCTCCAAGTCATATTTATAAGACTGTTTAGAATTACTAGATAGATTTTGCTTTTCTTCTAAAAATGTTAAAATCCATTCTCTCATTTGCTTCGAATCTCATATTCCTTACTAAAGTCATGCAGGAGGGCATTGACAGCCTTGAGAATTGACTTCCGCGTGATAATCCCTTGGAAAAGGCCATCCTTACCAACGACTGGCAGGAAAGACTCATCCACTAGCTTATGTAAAACATCCGTCAATGTATAGTCTGGATTAACTACCGCGACATCCTTCTTTGTCATGTGAACAATATCCATATCCGCCATGACTTCCTGACTCAAACCCTGCTCCATTTGATATGCAAAGATATCTCTAAGCCCTATGGTCCCAACAAATTTTTTCTCAGCAGTCACTACTGGAACTCGTGTATAAGTCATCTGGCTAAGGAGGAGAATTGCATGATCTGCATTGTGAGTATCAATGAGCACAGCCAAATTTTCAGCAGGAGTCAAAAAGGTTTCCTCTTGCTCCAGCAAAAAGAGTTCAAATTCTTTGGCAATCATCGAGCAAACTCCTTGGATAAGCCAGGATAAACCTCATGATTACGTGTCAAAAAGTCCACTTTGAAATAGCTGTCATCAATCTCTACACGAGCGTAAAGACATTCTCTGATGGTTCCACGTGGTTGGCTGATAGAACCTGGATTTAGAAAGAGGGTCTTCCCTTCCATCCAAGCATTTGGCACATGCAAGTGACCATAGAGACAGATATCAGCATCTTCCTCTTGGGCCCAGAAATCTAGTTTTTGGAAATTGAAGTTAATGTCAAATAAGTGTCCGTGAGTCTGGATAATCTTGGTAGGACCCAGTTGAGTCACTAAGCGTTCTGGATAATCTGAATAGAAATCCATGTTTCCTCTAACTACCTGAATTCCTTCCCAGAGTGGTGAATCTGGGCGAAGCTCCGAGTCACCATCGTGAAAAATGGCATCAACTTTCCCAAGATAGCGATCACGTATTTCTTCTACAATCAAGCTATCTCCATGGGAGTCGCTCATTACAATGATGGTTTGCTTTGCCATGATGGAAATACCTCCAAAAGTTTCTTAACGGCTAAGGCACGGTGAGATTGACTATTTTTTTCTTCAAGAGTTAATTCAGCTGATGACTTGCCTGTTTCTCCTACTAGGAAAAGAGGGTCATAGCCAAAACCATTTTCACCCTTAGGTTCAAAGTTAATGTAGCCTGGCCAATCGGCTTCGACCACCAAGCTTTCCTTACCTGGGCTAGCCACAACCAAAGTGGTGTGGAATTGTGCCGAACGGTCCTTGAGTTCAAAGACCATGGCTAATTCGTGCAAGAGTTTAGCATTGTTTTCCTGGTCAGTGGCTCCCACTCCTGCAAATCGAGCTGACCAAACGCCTGGCAATCCACCGAGGACATCGACTTTAAGACCTGAATCATCTGCTAGAACCATCTTGCCTGTCAATTTGGAGATGGTTTCAGCCTTAAGGCGAGCATTTTCTTCAAAGGTCATACCAGTTTCAGCAACTTCAGGCAGATCTGGGTAATCATTGAGATTCTCCACATCATATCCAAGTTTATCAAATATAGCACGAAATTCCTTGGTCTTCCCTTCATTACGAGTCGCTATCAACAAGGTTTCTCTGACTTTGCTAGTTTCAAAGAAGGCTTCAACATCTACTCCTTCTTTAGGTAATTCCACATGCAAGAGTTGTCCATTTTCAACTAAGAGCAAGGCACCTTGGCGTTGAATGACTTCCAAGTTTCGACCGGCTTCTGCATTTAAAATCTCAACGATAAAAGAGAGTAAACGGAAGTTGGAAGACCAACGCATTACCGTAATCGTGATTGGAAAACCATTTTCCTCATCACTGAAAATGCGAGCCAAATCCATAAAATCGAGATCAAGAGGATCTTTTATGAGGCTATAGATTCCACCGTAGACGTCCCAGACACCTACATACCAGTCCTGGTCATCCTTGTATTCATAAATTTTGTTTGTCATAATGTTACATGCTCCACATGAATCTCTTTTTCTAGCCATTCCGCTCCAATCTGAGCAAAACTATGGCTATTTGCAGTCGTATAAAAACGGTGTTGTAGAGGGCCGGCATCCCGGCTACGATTAATCTCGAAATAATTAAGTAATACAGAAATATCCCGTACACACTCTGCTCCACTATCAATCAGTTTTACCTCTGGTCCCATCACATTTTGGATAATGGGTCTGAGTAGCGGATAGTGGGTACAGCCCAAAATCAAGCTGTCTACCTTGCCGACCAAAGGACGCAAGGTTTCATAAACTACTTTCTTGGTCACACTGGTTGAAAGGGCCCCAGACTCAACCAAGGGAGCAAACTTAGGGCAGGCCAAACTTTCAACTTGCAAATTTGGATCTAGGTCATGAATTTTTTGACGATAGATATCTGATTGCACTGTCATCGGTGTTCCAATCACACCGATTCTCCCACCCTGACTTGCTTTGATAGCAGCTGAAGCGCCCGGTAAAATCACTCCAAGAACAGGAATATCGAGTTTGGATTTAATTTCTTCCCAAACAACTGCTGTTGCAGTATTACAAGCGATGACAATCATCTTGACATCCTTAGTCAAAAGAAAGTTGACCAGTTGCCAAGTGTATTCACGAATTTGCTCAGCAGGACGAGGACCATAGGGTGCCCGTGCCGAATCTCCAATATAGACGATTTCTTCATGAGGAAGCTGGCGCATGAGCTCACGTACAACGGTCAAACCTCCAACGCCCGAATCCAAAAAACCAATTGGTCGATTATCCATACAGTCTTCTTTCTAGTCTTATTTTTCTGATTAATAGTTCATTATCATTACATTTCTCGCTGAAATTTCTGACAGACTGGTAAACTCCAGACTATCTCCCTCTTAATCATAATCAAATATCAATAGAATGCAAGGAAAAAGTCTTATCCTTAAATATCAGTTGAACATAGTGAGAAGTCTGGAATTTTCATCCCAGACTTTTCCTATTTATTTCTTTTTATTGTTAGCAAGGGCTGCTTTTTGTTGGCGAATGATTTGGTGGTAAACTTGTTGTACCTTAGCTTCGCTTGGCTTTTGACCATTTGCACTCAACAGAGTACGAACTGCTTCTGCATTCAAACGTGGGTTATCAGCAAATTCTTTTTCAATTTGCTTGCGCACCAAGTACATTCCTCCAAGAGCTCCACCAAGAAAAGCTAAAACAATCAAGACAATTGCTAAAATAAGGTCCATAATATTTCTCCTGTTTCTTTTTGAATCTTCTATATTATACCATAAAGTCCCACGCCTGACTAGTTTGATTTACGCTTTCAAAAGGGTAGGGCATTACTCAGATTCTTTTTCTGCTCTAATCTTTTTTAATTCAATAAAATTAAAAAAAGAACTAAAATTTGGTAAAATAATTCAGTTTTTCCTAAAAAAACTTGCATTGGATTGATTTATTTGCTATATTAAGATTATACAAAACAAAGGAAACATCTTTCTGCAAGGCTTATTTTTTTTACAAAAAATGTATGCGCTTACAGAATCGAGAAAGGAGTTTTTATGGAGAAGAGCTATTGGGAAAATCCTGTAAGTATAGCATCCGAAAATTGACCGTTGGAACTGCTTCTGTTTTTATAGCGACACAGAATGTAGCTTCCGATGGCATCGAAGTGAAAGAAAATCAAGCAAGTGTCAGTGAGACTACGGTTCAAGTGAATACAAAAGTAGAGGAACCCACTCAAGAGGATAAGGAAAATCAACCAAGCACAGAAAATCAAACTTCTACTGAATTAGCTGCCAAAGAGGTAAAACCTGAAAAAGAAACACCTCAAATACATCATCAATCAGAGACTAACGCTGTAGTTGAACCTTCTGAAAATAAGGAGAGTGAAAAACCAGAACTTCCTATGACTAAGCAAGAAAACTATCAACTTCATTACGACCAACCAACTGCCCCTTCTTATGACGGCTGGGAAAAACAAGCCCTGCCAGTCGGAAATGGAGAAATGGGGGCAAAAGTTTTTGGGCTCATCGGTGAAGAAAGAATCCAATACAATGAAAAAACTCTCTGGTCTGGTGGACCGCAACCGGATAGCACCGATTACAATGGAGGAAACTATCAAGACCGCTATAAGGTCTTATCAGAAATTCGTAAGGCATTAGAAGAAGGAAACCGTCAAAAGGCAAAGCAATTAGCGGAGCGCAACCTAGTCGGACCAAACAATGCTCAGTATGGTCGTTACTTATCTTTTGGTGATATCTTTATGGTCTTTAACAACCAAAAGAAAGGTTTGGAGAATGTTACCGACTATCATCGTGGCTTAGATATTTCTGAGGCCATCTCGACCACTTCTTATACCCAAGACGGTACAAACTTTAAACGCGAAACCTTCTCTAGCTATCCTGACGATGTTACTGTGACCCACTTGAGTAAAAAAGGTGATAAGACTCTTGATTTTACACTTTGGAATAGCTTGACTGAAGATTTGATTGCGAATGGCGACTACTCCTGGGAATATTCGAATTATAAACAAGGAGCAGTTACGACTGATTCTAATGGTATTTTGCTCAAAGGAACTGTCAAAGACAATGGTCTGAAATTTGCTTCCTATCTTGGAATCAAGACAGACGGACAAGTTACTGCCCAAGATGGCTACTTGACTGTCACTGGAGCCAGCTATGCAACTCTTTTACTGAGTGCCAAGACCAATTTTGCTCAAAATCCAAAAACCAACTATCGTAAGGATATTGATCTAGAAAAAACTGTCAAATCGATTGTCGAAGCTTCTAAGGCAAAAGATTATGAAACTCTAAAAAATAATCACATCAAGGATTACCAAAGTCTCTTTAATCGTGTTCAACTAAATCTTGGCGGTAGCAGGTCTAATCAAACCACAAAAGAAGCGCTACATACCTATAACCCAGAAAAAGGGCAAAAACTAGAAGAGCTCTTCTTCCAATACGGACGTTATCTACTCATCAGTTCTTCTCGTGACCGGACAGATGCCCTTCCTGCCAACTTGCAAGGAGTCTGGAATGCTGTAGACAATCCAACTTGGAACTCAGACTACCACCTCAATGTCAATCTACAAATGAACTACTGGCCTGCCTACATGAACAATCTTGCAGAAACGGCTAAGCCAATGATCAATTATATCGATGACATGCGCTACTATGGTCGTATCGCTGCTAAAGAATATGCAGGTATCGAGTCCAAAGAAGGCCAAGAAAACGGTTGGCTGGTTCATACCCAGGCGACACCATTTGGCTGGACTACTCCTGGTTGGAACTACTATTGGGGCTGGTCTCCGGCTGCCAATGCTTGGATGATGCAGAACGTCTATGACTACTACAAATTCACCAAGGATGAAACTTATCTTAAAGAAAAGATTTATCCAATGCTCAAGGAAACAGCCAAGTTCTGGAATTCCTTCTTGCACTACGACAAGGCTAGTGACCGTTGGGTTTCTTCTCCATCTTACTCGCCAGAGCATGGAACCATCACGATTGGGAACACCTTTGACCAATCTCTAGTTTGGCAACTCTTCCATGACTATATGGAAGCAGCTAATCATCTCAATGTCGACCAAGACTTGGTAACCGAAGTAAAGGCTAAATTTGACAAGCTCAAACCACTTCATATCAACCAAGATGGCCGAATCAAGGAATGGTACGAAGAAGACAGTCCTCAATTCACTAATGAAGGAATTGAAAACTATCACCGTCACGTTTCCCATCTAGTTGGGCTCTTCCCAGGAACTCTATTTAGCAAGGATCATCCGGAATACCTGGAGGCTGCACGCGCAACCTTAAACCATCGTGGAGATGGGGGGACTGGTTGGTCCAAGGCCAATAAAATCAACCTCTGGGCTCGTCTCCTAGATGGAAATCGTGCCCATCGTTTGTTGGCTGAACAGCTTAAATCTTCAACTCTAGAAAACCTCTGGGATACACACGCGCCTTTCCAAATCGATGGGAACTTTGGTGCCACTAGCGGGATGGCAGAAATGCTCCTTCAATCTCACACAGGCTACATTGCTCCATTACCAGCTCTTCCGGATGCCTGGAAAGATGGGCAAATTTCAGGTCTAGTCGCTCGTGGCAACTTCGAAGTCAGCATGAAATGGAAAGAAAAAAATCTTGAGTCATTAGCTTTCCTTTCCCATGCTGGGGGAGATTTAGTGGTCGATTATCCAGACATCGAATCGAGTATTGTCAAGATTAATGGCAAGGAAGTTCAAGCTAGTCGCCTCAAAGATAACCGTATCCAGCTTGCTACTCAAAAGGGAGATGTCATTACCTTTGAGAACTTTCCTGTGCCTATACCGTCTGAATTTGATTAGACTAAATCTAATCTATATCATAGACTCTCTACGAATCTATTATTTGCATCAGCTTTTTAAAACTTCGCCTTAATCTTATTGCTATAAACAAAAAAGATGGAATATCTTCCATCTTTTTTGTGATAATAAAGTTATATATGAGTATATATATGTACGTACTTCCAATTTCTAGTCTCTAAAATAAACTAAAAAGCCAGTTATAAATCCAGTTAAAAATCGAATATAACAAATTCAAAAGGAATTCATAAAAAAATAAACAAATGTGATACCAAATAAATTCTACAATCGTAATCAGTGGCTTGACTAGGATATAAAATAAAATATCCCAAATAAATTTCATTTTTTATCTTCCTTTCTAGGAAGTCCCGCAATCCAAGGCAGAGCAGATAACATTTTATAAGCCGCAAGAAATTTAGCAACCTCTAGGGCTTTTGGCTCAGATTCCTTCTTCTCAGTCAGTACTCCCATTCCTCTTACCCAGAGGCATGTTCCAATAATTCTAGCCATTCCTGTAAAAAAATTTGGTTGGTTGTCCATATGATTCTCCCGTAGTTCATATCATTTCTAACAGATTAGTTCTTATTGTATTCAGTATATCAAATTTATATAGTTTATCAAGTTTTTATCTGCAAAATAAAAAAGTTTCATAACCTTTCTAGAATAATACTAGGAAGATTATAAAACTTTTCATTAGTTCATATCTTTTTTATAGCGTTCCAATTCTGCTTGGTTAGCCCAAACATAATGTCCTGGACGAATTTCAACCATAGACGGTTTATCAGTTTCGTAGTCGTGTTGGTCTGGATCATAGACTTTCAAAACTTTCTTACGTTCCAAGATTGGATCTGGAATCGGTACAGCTGATAAAAGTGCTTGTGTATATGGATGAACTGGATTGTTAAACAATTCTTCAGTTTCAGCCACTTCAACAATGACACCCTTATAAATTACCGCGATACGATCAGAGATAAAACGAACTACTGACAAATCGTGGGCGATAAAGAGATAGGTCAAGCCCAATTCTTTTTGGAATTTCTTGAGCAAGTTCAAAACTTGGGCACGAACAGAAACGTCCAAGGCTGAAATTGGCTCATCCGCGATAACGAAATCAGGTTCCATAACCAAAGCGCGGGCAATCCCGATACGTTGACGTTGTCCACCTGAAAACTCATGAGGATAACGCGTCAAATGCTCAGACAAAAGTCCAACTTCACTGATAATCTTTTTAACTTTTTCTTGTCTTTCTTCCTCATCCTTAAATAGGTGATAGTTATAAAGACCTTCAGAAATAATATAGTCAACTGTTGCACGTTCATTCAAACTAGCAGCAGGGTCTTGGAAAATCATTTGGATTCGGCGGACTAATTCTGACGCTTGAGTACGTGATTTTTTACCATTAATTTTTTGACCATCAAAGATGATATCACCTTTGCTGGTATTATTCAAACCGATAATTGCACGACCAATTGTTGTTTTACCACTACCTGATTCTCCAACAAGTGAGAATGTTTCACCTTTGTTGATAAAGAAGTTAGCATTTTTAACAGCTACAAACTTTTTACTTCCTTCACCGAAGGAAATCTCTAAGTCTTTAATTTCTACTAATTTTTCAGACATTTCCTTCCTCCTAGTTTTCCAGATGAACAAGACCCATTCTCTCACGAATCTTGTCATGTAAATTTGCAATTACTGCTGGTTTTGCAACTTTTGGTGCTTGCTCATGAAGTAACCATGTTTTAGCCCAATGAGTATCTGAAACAGCAAATTGGGGTGCTTTTTCTTCGAAATCAATTTTCATTGCGTAATCTGAACGAAGAGCAAAAGCATCTCCCTTCAATTCTGTATAAAGTGATGGAGGTGTTCCCGGAATTGAATACAATTCCCCTTTATCGTCAGCCAACTGTGGCAAACTTGATAAGAGGCTCCATGTGTATGGGTGACGTGGATCGTAGAAGATTTCCTCAACTGTACCATACTCAACGATTTCACCAGCATACATAACCGCAACTTTGTCAGCAATACTTGCTACCACACCAAGGTCGTGTGTGATAAAGATTGTTGTAAAGTGGTATTCATTTTGTAGAGACTTCAACAAGTCAATAATCTGAGCCTGAATCGTCACATCAAGGGCAGTTGTTGGCTCATCACAGATAAGAACATCTGGACGACACGCAAGAGCAATAGCGATAACGATACGTTGACGCATCCCTCCAGAATATTGGAATGGATACTCCTCAAAACGCTTTTCAGCATCAGGAATACCAACCTTATTCATGTAGTCGATAGCCATTTCTTTTGCTTCTTTTGCTGTTTTACCTTGGTGTTTAATGATAACTTCAGTAATTTGGCTTCCGATTGTTTTGATTGGGTCCAAACTAGTCATAGGATCTTGGAAGATAGTTGCAATCTTGGCCCCACGAATTTGTTCCCAATCTTTGTGAGACGAAAGTGCTGTTAGGTCTTGTCCACGGTAATCGATGCTCCCCTGAGCAATACGCCCGTTTTCTTCTAACATTCCTGTAAAAGTTTTTGTCAAAACTGATTTACCCGAACCAGATTCTCCAACCAAGGCAAGAACTTCTCCTTCAATCAACTCAAGAGAAACTCCGCGGATAGCGGTCAAAACTTTGTCACGAACATCAAATTCCACGACAATATCTTGAGCAGATAAAATTACATTTTTATTATTTGTCATTTCTACTCCTATCTGTGTGTACGTGGATCACTAGCATCGGCTAAATTTTGTCCAACAATGAAAAGTGATAAGGAAACCAAAACCAAAGTTGTCAATGGAATCCAGAAGAGGTAGGCATTTGTAGTTACGTTCTGAGAATAATCTGAGATCAAACGTCCCAAACTTGGAACTGTAATCGGCAATCCGAGTCCAAAGAATGAAAGGAAAGCTTCATATGAGATAAAGGCTGGAAGCATTTGCGTCAAAGTCGTTACGATAACAGATACCAACTGAGGCATAATATTTTTTACTATAATTTTATATGTCGGTGTCCCCAGTGTCTGAGAAGCAAGGTTATATTCCAAATCACGATAACGCATGATTTGAATACGGATAGAATAAGCAATACCAATCCATGTAGTTACACTCATGGCGAAAATCAAGTTCCAGAAACCTGCACCGATAGAGTAAGTCAAAACGATAACGATCAATAACGATGGAATATTGTTGATAACGTTGTAGACTTCCATCATGATACGGTCTACTGATTTTGAAATACCCCAAATTCCACCTACAATCACACCGATAACAAGGTTTATAAAGGTCGCAATTACAGAAATCAAGATAGAGTTACGAGCTCCAAACCAGACACCATCAAAGAGAGATTTCCCGTTACTATCTGTACCAAACCAATGTTCACCATTCGGTTTGATATAGCGAGCACTAAAATCATTTACCTTACTTACATCGTTAAAGTCAAAATCTGAGAACATTGGATAGATGAAACTCATCAAAACGATGGCAATCAAGATACCGAGCATGATGACTGTTGATTTTTTCTTCAAAAACTGTCTAAAGACAGAACCCCAGTATGAATAGGCAGGAGTATCAATTGCTTCAGAGGCATAATCATCACGTTTTACAAATTGAAATTTATCATTACTAATTGTAGACATTATTTGCCTCCTTTCTCTGTCAATTTAATACGTGGGTCAATCATAGTCATCCAAATATCCCCTACAAATAATGAGAAGATAGAGATACATGTAAAGATAAAGACAAGACCAACAACCATATTGTTGTTTGATGCTTTTACAGAGTCAATCAGCATTTTACCCATACCAGGGAAAGCGAAGACTGTTTCTGTAAGAGTTGCTCCACCGATAACACCAATAATAGAACCTGGAATACCTGAAACGAGCGGTACCATAGCGTTCTTAAAGATGTGTTTATTTGAAATTTCTTTCTCAGATAGACCTTTTGCACGTGCAAAACGAACAAAGTCTTGAGATTGTAAGTCAATCATGTAACGACGAATCCAAATTGCCATACCAGGTGCACCCAACAAGCCCAAAATCACTGCAGGAAGGACATAAGAACGCCAATCTCCAGCACCCAAAATTGGGAATGAATCAGGAAATCCGATAGATGAACCAATCAAACGAATGATATAAACCAAGGCAATGGTTGGAAGGGCAAGCAAGAAAGTCAAAATTCCTGTAGAGAAACTATCAATCCAAGTATTTTTGTAACGAGCCATTGCAGAACCAAGTGGAATTGCAATCGCGTATGAAATAGCAAGACCAATCAAACCTGTGATAGCAGAACTTGCAATCATTGATGGATACTGATAGTTACTTTCAGTAGCTGTGTATGGATCATCCTTACCATAGTTTGCTACTTCACGTGCATCTGCTTGACTTGGAGATTTATAAGTTCTTGAGTAGATATTGACTGATGATGTTTTCTTACCAGTTGGGAATTGAACTTCAGAAGTCTTGGTTTGTCCTTGTCCTTGTGTGATAACTTGAAGCACAGGAGTATTGGCATAAGTTGGATAAGAATCTCCTAAGTTTAAGTTCACAAAGTTTTGATGAACAAATGGGAATTGACTGTTGAAGTACAAGAGGTATTTATGTTTAGTCCCTGAACCTACCAAAGACCATCCAATAGCTGGATCGTTTTCAAATCGCAAATAACGCTCTAAATTAGGATTTTCTGGATCTTGAATCTTGTTTGTATGGTCAATATCAAGCAAGTTTGCATAGAATTTGAACACACGCTCAAAAATAGGAATTTCACGAGTCGCATAGAATTGTCCGCTCTCTGTGAATACACCCAAAGTCCAACCGTTACCAAGTTGTTGGATATATTTTTCGTAGATAGCTTTATTTGTATCGTTTGCATCAACGGTTACAGAAGGGTCAATGCTACTAGCTTTTTCCTGCAACTCTTTCGTATCGTAATATTCGATATAACCCATACGCTCAAAAACGGTATTTTCATAGTTATCACGTTTATCAGCTGTTGTTGCAATTTTATTGTAGTTAGTATCTTGTTTGAAGATCAACTTCCGTGGAACCATCGTATAGATGATTGTGTAAATCAAGGTCGTTACTAAAAAGATAGAAACTAACGACCGCAAGATACGCATAAAAACATATTTTTTCATATTATTTCCTTTAAAATCCCAAAAGAACCTTCTCCTTTTGGAGAGAAAGTTCTGATGAGCATTATTTATTTCACGTGGCTCGCTAATTCTTTTTGAGCTTTTTCATTTGATTCAGCTTTTTCTTTGAGCCATTTTTCACGAGCTTTTTGGTATTCTTCTTTTGTAATAGGTTTTTCACCAACTTCAGTGTACTTCAAGTAACCTGAGGTTTCTCCTTTAAGACCCGCAACTGAGTATGAAGAAGTAAATGGAATAACTTTAGATACAAATGATACAGCAGTTTCTTTCGGACCTGCCATTACAGGAATTGTCAAACCGTTGTCTGTTAACCAAGCTTGTGCAAGGGCATATTTTTCATAACGTTTTTGAACGTCTTGATTTTCTTTGTTTGCTTCATCAAGTAATTTTTCATAGTCAGACAAACCAAGTTTTTGGATAACTGATGCATCAGTATCTTTATCGATACCCATAATCAAACGAGTATTACCACCTTTAATCGTGAACTGGTCTAAGAAAGTTGATGGATCTTGGTAATCAGGATTCCATCCAGTCAAGGTATGAATATCCCAGTCTTGTTCTTTAGCTGTTGGAGCACTAAATGAAAGTGGTAAAGCTTCTGCTTGGGTCATTTGTTGAAGATCGATGACAACATTGTCAGCTCCAAGTACGTTTTCAATAGACTGTTTAAGTGATTGAACACGGTTTACAACTGCTGTAGACTCTTGGATTGTTAGAGCATCCAAGTGAATTGGGAATTCTACCCCTTCTGCTTTCAAGCTTTCTTTTGCTTTAGCAAAGGCAGCTTTAGCTTTTTCTTCGTTGTAAAGACCATTTTGCGAATCAGCAAGCGATACGTTTGACCATGTGCTTGAGTTTGTCTTCGCAAGACTTTCTTCTACAAGTTTACCAAACTGTTTGTCTCCAACTTGAAGATTATATGGTGAGAATGTATTACGGATTGCAACTGCAGCACCATCTGTACCATTTGTCTGAGCTGAGTAAGAATTACGGTCTACCGCAAAGTTAAGGGCTTGACGGAATTCTTTGTTTAGCAAAGCTTTTCTTGTAGATTCTTTTTGGCTATCTGTTGTTTTTGAGGTATGGTTATAAGTTGTACGACCATAGTTCACACTTACAGTAGCGATAGCTGATCCTGGTTCGTTAAAGAAGATATTATCTTTGAACTCAGAAGCATATTTTTCATACGTTGAGCTAGTAGGATAGATCCGAGCTTTACTGTATTGTCCTTCTGAGAATCCTTTAGCAACGATATCTTGGTCTTTCCCATCCCAGTAAGTAAATTTGATGTTTTGAATTTTAACAGCGTCTTTATCCCAATAAGCATCGTTCTTAGCCATCTCAATCGAAGACTTAGCAGTGATTGATTTCAAAACAAACGGTCCATTATACAAAATAGATGATGGATCTGTAGGTGCACCAAAGCCTTCCCCTTTTGATTTAAGGAAATCTTCGTTGATTGGCATCATCACGCCATTTGTTGTTTTGTCATTCCAGAAAGTCTCTGGCTGATTCAATGTATACTCAAGAGTGTTATCGTCAACTGCTTTTATACCAACAGTTGAAAAATCGTTTGTTTCACCGTTAATGTAAGCACTAAGTCCTTTGATTGAAGAACTAATAACTGACAAACCTTTTGATTTGCCTTCTACCGCGTGTTTCAAACCTGTCACAAAGTCTTGGGCTTTAACTGGAGCATATTCTTCTCCTTCAGCAGTAACCCACTTAGCATCCTTACGGATTTTATAAGTATAAGTCAAACCGTCTTGTGAAACTGTCCATGATTCAGCAATCGATGGTACAAGGTTTCCATATTTATCGTTAGCAAGCAAACCATCTACCGCATTTGTCGTCACAAAAGAAGTAGAATCAACGTTGTTAACAACGTAATCCAATGTTTCAGGATCAACTGAATAAACGTATTTATAATCTGATGCTAATTTTGTATTGCTTGAGCCTGCATTTGAATTTGAATTTGAACATGCAGCAAGTACTCCGACTGCAAGCAAGGATACTCCCGCTACCGCAAGAATCCGACTTTTTTTCATTTTTTAAACTCCTCGTTTTAAATAGTGGATATTGAAGATTATACCACAGTTTTTTTAAAAAGTAAACGAATTTTCAGAATATTTTGTCGCATGTTTTTTTACACATTTGAATCTTATGTTTTCAGAAAAGAAAACTATTGACGAGAAACAATTTTCAAGGTATAATAATAAAAGTTAAGGCGGTATAGCCAAGTGGTAAGGCACGGCTCTGCAAAAGCTTGATCGTCGGTTCAAATCCGTCTACCGCCTTTTTTATACTATTTTATAGGAATTTATCCGAAAAGAAAGCCCGATTTTACGGGCTTTTTTGTTTTTCTTTTAGGATAAAAAAGGATAACTTTAAAAATTATTTGGGGTGAGTTTGGGGCGAGGGTATTTTTTAGAGCTTGGATTTTAAATCCAAGCTTTCAGGGTAAACAAAAAAGACCGCTCAAAAAAGCTTTATCAGTTTTCTCTGATAAAGCTTTTGTTTTATTCAGTTTCTTCTTCTGATTCAAGTTCTTGGATTTGAACCTTAAGCTTGGTTACACGTCCGTTTTTCACTTTGTCATTTGTTAGTGTGATATGCTTGTTGCCACTTTCCACCTCGTAACTAAGCTTCTCTGAGGTTGGAATAGTTCCCACACCAGTCAAATAATAACCCGCAATGGTATCTACATCATCACTTTCAAGCTCGACATCAAAATAATCATTGAAATCGTTCAAATTCATTGTCCCTTGGACAATATGAGTGTCCTCGCCGATAGTATGAACATATACTTCAGCACGGTCAGTTTCATCATCAATCTCACCAACAATCTCTTCAAGGAGATCCTCAAGTGTTACCAAACCAGCCATTCCTCCGTATTCATCAAGAAGAATAGCCATCTGTCTTTGTGAATTTCTCAATTCTTTTAACAGATCATCCACAAAAATAGTTTCAGGTACAAAGAGGGGTTCCTGTAATATCTTTCTCAACACGATGTTGTCAAAACCATCAGTAAATCCTACTTTTAGCAGACTCTTGGTGTGGATCAAACCAATCACGTTGTCCTTGTCATCATCATAGACAGGGATTCGAGAAAAGTTTTGTTTTAAGATACTTTCGATAATCGTCTGAGTGTCATCTTGAATATCTACCATAAAGGCATCGGTCCGAGGAACCATGACTTCACGAGCCATGAGCTCATCTAGCGAGAATATTCCTTGCAACATTTCGATTTCATCTGCATCCAAGGTTTCTTCACTATTGGTAAGCATATACTCAATCTCATCACGAGTCATTTTTTCATCTGCATCGTCAAATGTCATCGGCGTCAAACGACTCAAGAGATTGGTTGATGCTGATAGCAACCAAACAAAGGGACTCACAATCTTACCGATAGCAATAATAAATGGTACAGTTCGGATTGCCAAAGCATCCTTAAGATTTAGAGCAATGCGTTTAGGATAAAGTTCACCAAAAACGATAGAGATATAGGTCAAGAAAGCAAGTGACAGGAAGCTTGCGATTGCGTGCGCAGTTTCGCTATTTCCCATCCATGAGGCTATCAATTGTCCTAGAGAGTCTGCTAGTTTAGCCCCTGACAAGATTGTAATTAAAGTAATACCAACTTGAATGGTTGATAAAAAGTGATTTGGATTTTCAAGTACCTTTAGCAAACGGATATAGCGTTTATCACCCTCTTCAGCCTTTTGTTCAACGCGTGAGCGACTAAGAGAAACCATAGCCATCTCTGTTGCTGAGAAAAAAGCATTTAAAAAGGTCAAAACAACTAATAATACAAATTGCAGTAACAAATCCTGACTGCTCGGGTCTTCCATTTTCCTTCTCCTAAAAAGTATAATTGTGACTATTATACCATATTTTTCAACTTCTACACATTAAATTGTGATTTCTATAGTAAATCCCCTACCGAAACAATAAGGGACCGACTATCTATTAGTTCTTTGTAACAGTTACTTTTCCTGTTCGGTAATCTAACTGAATTCCCTTTTGAACGTTAGGAACTACGACGTTAAACTCCAATTCACCATCAGATGATTTGGCTTCAATCTGAGATGCAGAAGGAACCAAATCTTCTTCTGTAGCGTAGAGCAATGTGACACGGTAACGCACGCGCTTATTTTGATCCAGAGCCTTTCGAACTAAACTTTCATAGTAGTTTTGTCCAGTCGAATCTTCTGCGCGTGCTTGGTTGGCCCAGGCTGTTTGTACAGCGATATTTTTGGGATTGCTAGTAGATGCATCAAAACCATCTAAACCACCAATCAAGGCATAGCCTAATAAATGCCCTCTATCTACTGCGTGATTATAAGTCCCTTTTAGGTTTTTGACTTGATGCCATCCTGCTGGGGTCCAAGAAGTCGAACCATTCCCGGTTTCTTCACGGTCTTTGTACTGTCTTGTTGCTTTTGACATGAGGGCGTTAGCCACAGTTGGAACCGTCTCCCCACCTACAGTTTTTGTCTTGTTATCAGCATAGGGTTTACTTGAAACCTTTGCATCTAAGTTCGTTTTGTTTCCATTTACGATAAAGGCACCTGCTCCATTCCACTCAAGAGTACCCTTTATTTGTTTTTTTACCGAATCAGTCAGTACACTCTCGGCCAATTTTTGACTTGGAGTATCAAGCGACTGGGATTTCTGGTTGACCTGTGTTTGCGGTGTAGCATTGGAAGCCTGCATTTCTTTTATGTAGTAACTTCCTGCCGACAAAAGTAGGAAAAGCAGAAGACCTATGAGTGCCTGCCTTGTTTTTTTGTTCATCTTTTCTCCTTAGTTTTGTTCTTAGAAAAAGGCTGGTCTCCCAGCCTATTTCCCTGTAAATTTCGAAATTAACTCATGCCACTTTTCTGGAGCTAAAATCGCCCATGGATCTTGGCCCTTGCCTAAGATACCGTAGCCAATCATCAAGCCAATTCCAAGTGCTAAGACCCCTAGAAGCAGGACAATAATAACTAGTAGGAATCTACGTAATACATAAGAGGTTTGTTTATTCATCTTCATCAGCTTCCACACTTACCCGTTCAATATTAGCCCCTAACTGAGCTAACTTTTCATGAAAACGATAATAACCTCTATCCAAATGGACAAGTTTCCCAACAACAGTCTCACCTTCAGCTATTAAACCTGTCAGGATCAAGGCTGCACTGGCACGGAGATCCGTAGACAGCACTTCTGCCCCTTGGAGAGGTTGCCCGCCAACGATACGAGCTGTATCACGGATAATCTCAGAATGCAAGCCCATGCGACGCATTTCCTCTAGATGTTGGAAACGATTCTCAAAGACTGTCTCAACCATAGTTGATTCTCCTTGAGCAACCGTCATAAGAGCAGTAAACTGCGCCTGCATGTCCGTAGGAAACCCTGGATGTGGTAAGGTCTTGACATGAACTGCTTTTAGTTTGTCTCGTTGAGAACGGATGCGGATTCCTTCATCTTCGTCGATGACTTCAACACCCATTTCCTGTAATTTCGCCAACAAGGGACGGTTGTGTTCCCAGATAGCATCTTGAATCAGGACATCTCCACCTGTCATTGCAGCAGCAACCATGAATGTCCCTGCTTCGATGCGGTCTTGAACAACGTTATGAGTTGCACCATGCAAGTTTTCAACACCAGTGATGGTAATGCTCTCTGTTCCCGCACCTTTGACTTTAGCTCCCATTTTATTCAAGAGGACAGCCAAGTCTACAATTTCAGGTTCACGCGCAGCATTTTCGATAACAGTTACGCCATCAGCTAGCGTTGCAGCCATCATCAAGTTTTGGGTTGCCCCTACACTAGGAAAGTCCATATAGATATGGGCTCCATGCAAGCGTTCTGCCTTAGCTTCGATATAGCCAGCTGTTTGGGTAATCTTAGCCCCCATTGCTTCCAAACCTTTAAGGTGAAGGTCAATCGGACGACTACCAATTGTACAACCACCTGGCATCGAAACTTTAGCGTGACCAACCCTAGCCAGGATTGGACCCAAGACTACAATAGAAGCACGCATCTTGCTGACATACTTATAGGGAGCTTCTTCTGTGATATCATCTGTTGCATCCACTTCAACAATGTGTGCATCTTGATCAAAATTAACTTTCGCATTTAATCCACGAACTACTTGGTTCATGGTAAAGACATCCGATAGGATAGGAACATTTTTTAAAACTGTTTTTCCTTCGCTTGCTAAAATTGTCGCTGCAAGTAGTGGCAAAACTGCATTTTTCGCGCCCTCAATGGTAACACTTCCGACAAGGCGATTATCGCCACCTCGAACTACAATTTTTTCCATAAATATTTTCCTTTACTTTCGAGTTTAGAATAATGTCCGTACAGCTTCTTGCCATAATTGGTAGAGATTTAGGAAAAAAGAACTGATTAGATATCCTAAACCGATACTACACAATACTACCAAAAGTCGTACCTTCCTCGCATTGTCCTTGGTCACCTTCAAAATTTGATCCCATTTGACTAAATCTTTCAAAAGTTGAAAAACTAGGTAGACAAAAAACATATGACTACTGAGAGTAAAAAACAATTGAATCATCTGCCTATTATACCATCTTCTTTTTTTCTACGCTAGTCTATGGACTTGCACTATATTCTATGGGTTGTTTTTCAAGTAATCAATTGCATCCTGAAGTGTTTTTACAGGAACAATCTTCATGTCTGTTTTAATCATTTCAGCCGCTTCTACAGCCGTGTCATAATTACTTTTAGCATTAGGATTGGCCTTTTTAGCTTCTTCAGTTACTGGATTGTTAGGAGCAAAGAATACAGTAGCTCCTTTTTTTGCAGCAGCAACAACTTTTTTGTCAATTCCACCAATATCACCAACATTTCCATCTCTGTCGATACTTCCTGTACCAGCAATGATACGTCCATTTCGAAGAGTTGGATCTGCAATTTGCGTATAGATGGATAAACTAAACATCATTCCAGCACTCGGACCACCAATGCCAGCAGTTGAAAACTTGATTGGCACGTCACTTGACACTTCTGTGCGGTCAATCAAACCGATTCCAATACCGTTTTTCCCATTTTCCAGAGTAATGATTTTTCCTTCAGCGGTTTTGACTTTCCCGTCTTCTTGGTAAGTAACCTTAACCTTGTCACCTAGCGTTTGAGAATTAACGTAGTCGACCATCTCCTTAGAACTCTCAAAAGTCTTATCATTGACAGCCGTTACTGTGTCAGCGATATTGAGAATACCCTTGAAGGTTGAGTTATCTGTTACGGTCAAAACATAGACTCCCAGGTATTTGAGTTCTATCTCCTTGCCCGCTGCCTTCAGACCTTGATATTTGGCCATGTTCTGCGAAGTTTCCATGTAAAACTGGTTGATTCGCATAAATTCCGCATCTGACGAACCACCAGTCATCTCTTTAGCACTATGTATGTCCGTAAAAGGTGTTAGCCAAGCATAAACCAAGTCAACCAGTCTAGCGTGCTTAACTCCAACTGTTACAAATTGGTAGGAACCTTCTTCTTGGTCAGATTGGTTATTTACTTGTAAAACCTTTCGAATATCTTCTGAAGTCCCTGGCACCTCAATGTAATAAGGAAGTGGTACCGTAAAAGATATAAAAGTGATAATGAGCCCGATGATTAAATATATGGGCCATCTAGTTTTTTTCTTCATTCTTTAACTCCTCTAAGACAGCATTTGGTACATACTTGCTAATATCTTGACCAAACTTCAATAGTTCTCTCACAGCTGAAGAGCTGATGTAAACATGCTCTGGGCGACTATGGAGATAGACTGTCTCAATCTCTCCTGCTAATTGATGGTTGTAAAAATCAAAACTGGCTTCATACTGAAGATCCGCAGCGTTACGCAAACCACGAACAAGAACATGGACACCCAGTTTTCTAGCAACATCAACGACTAATTCATCATGAGAGGCAATGACTTGGACATTTTTAAGGTGTCCCACCGCTTTTTCAACCGTCTCTAGCCGACTTTCTATCGGTAAAAATCCATTTTTGTGTGGATTATAAAAAATTCCCACATACAATCTATCAAAGAGCTTACTTGCGCGTTCAATAAGGTCCAAATGACCATTGGTAATTGGATCAAACGAACCTGTAAATAGCCCAATTTTATCTGACATAAACCGTCACCTTACTAATCCCATATATTTTTTCCTTCCAGATGCCTAAACAGGCGATTTCTTCTGGAAGCTCTACTGATTTATCGGTCTCGCAGACCACCATGACATCTTCTGAAAAAAGATTTCTCTCAGCCATTTTTTCAATATCAGACACGATTTGTTCCTTTGCATAGGGAGGGTCCAAAAAGATGAGATCAAAAACGCCATCCACCTGCTCCAACGCACGACTGGACTCCATTTTCAATAATTGAAACTTTGAGGTTTCCTTGGTCATCCGGATATTTTCTGCCACAATATTCTGGGCCCGTCTATCCCTCTCGACCAGAACAGCACTTGACATTCCCCTTGAAACTGCTTCGATGGATAAACCACCACTGCCAGCATAGAGATCTAGTACACGTCCTCCTTCAAAGTAGGGACCAATCATATTGAAAATAGCCCCTCGGACCTTGTCCGATGTCGGCCTCGTTGTTTTCCCGTCCAAGGTCTTTAAAGGACGTCCTCCGTAGATTCCTGATACGATTTTCATAAGGTATATTATACCAAATTCTGATGAAATAAGAAAATCGAACCTCTCGGTTCGATTGATTAAAGAATATTCTCGTAAGTATCTCTAACTTCTTGTGGCCAAACACTGGTTTGAACTTCACCGATGTGCTTCTTACGAAGTAAGAACATGGCCATACGAGACTGTCCAATTCCTCCACCAATTGTCAATGGGAAGAGTCCATTCAAGAGAGCCTTATGCCATTCAAGAGATAAGCGGTCTTCATCTCCTGTAATAGCTACCTGACGACGAAGAGTGTCTTCATCGACACGAATCCCCATTGAAGACAACTCAAAGGCTGCACCAAGATTCTCATTCCAAACTAGAATGTCCCCGTTCAGACCCTTATAGCCATTTTCAGATTCTGTTGTCCAGTCATCATAGTCCGGTGCACGTCCGTCATGAGGTTTTCCATCTGACAATACACCACCGATACCAATCAAGAAGACTGCACCGAATTCCTTACAGATAGCATTTTCACGTTCTTTAGGTGTTAAGTCTGGATAGCGTTCAACCAACTCTTCAGTATGGATAAAGGTAATTTGCTTCGGCAAGATTGACTCAATATCATAGCGGGCTTCGACTGCCAACTCTGTCAAACGAATGGCCTTATAAATCTTTTCAACTGTCTCTTTAAGATATGCAAGATTGCGATGTCCGTTTGGAATGACCTTTTCCCAGTCCCACTGGTCAACATAAACTGAGTGAGTCGCATCTAGTGAGTCTTCATCTGGACGAAGAGCCTTCATGTGAACGAAGAGACCTTCTCCCTCACCAAAACCAAAACGAGCCAAGGTATGGCGTTTCCACTTAGCAAGTGAATGCACCACTTCATAGGTCTCATTAGGAATCTGCAAAACCTTAACTGAAACTGGATGTTCAATACCTGAAAGGTTGTCCTGCATTCCATCACCAACCTTACTCAAGATTGGTCCTTGCACTTCTACTACTTCTAACTTATCTTTTAAATATTGGGTAAAGGTATTTTTTACAAAGGAAATCTCTTCTTGCTGATGGATAAAACTTTTCTTCATACGTTCCTCCTTTTGAATAATAAAAAGATTATACCTTTTTGTTATTAAAAATGAAAGTAAAAATTAAAAAAGAGCTCATTTGAGCTCTAAAAGTATTAATCGTCACGTCCAAAGATTCGTAGGAAGCTAAGGAAGAGGTTGATAAAGTCGAGGTAGAGGCTAAGTGCTAAAGAAATTGCCCAACCTGTAGCGACCTGACCATCTGACTCTTCGTAAACATAACGAATTTTTTGATTATCCCAAGCAATGAGACCTGCAAAAACAAGCACCATAACAATACTAATAATGTAATCCATTAGGTCACTATTTAAGAAGATATTGACAACCATAGCTAGTATCAAACCAAATAGGGCTGCAATCAAAGCACGACCGATTCCACTCAAATCCTTTTTAATGACTACTCCTATGATAGCCATCACGAAGAAGAGGGCTGCACTGGAGATAAAGGCTGTCAAAACTGTCCCAGGAAGATAGAGCGACACAATGAAGCTTAGTGAAAAACCATTGACCGCTGAATAGAGCAGGAATATTGGAAAGGTTGCTGGACTATTCTTTATCGCTAAACCACTCGCAAAAATCACTAGAGCTACTTCTACAATTCCTGTGACAATTAACCATATGCGGGCGTTAAGCATTAACTGAACCAGAAGATCTTGGAAGGTTGTTAACATCAAGGCTGAAACGATTGCAGATAAAGCAATCCCGATCCCTACAAAAGCATATACTTTTGCATAAAATTGATTCAGACCAGAACGTTCTTGAATAATTGTTTGATTCATATCTTTTTCTCCTTATGAAATCTTTTTACTGATTATAACAAAAATAAACTATTTTAACTCAAATAAAACATGAGTATGCCTGCAGCAATGGCAACGTTGAGACTTTCCGCTTGCCCTTTCATGGTAATATGAACCAGTTGGTCTGCCTGGTCTGTCATGAATTGACTGATTCCTTGACCTTCATTTCCCATGACCAAGGCGAAATCTTCTAGCTGAGCAAGCTCACGATAATCTTTAGAGTTTTGGGACAAAGTAGTTGCCAGAATTGGTAAATTGCTCTTTTTAGCCTCTTCAACAAAAGTTTCAACAGGCATCCGATAAATCGGCAAATGAAAATGGCTGCCCTGCATGGATCGGAGAGTCTTCAAGCTATAAATATCTGCTGACTTGCTTGAAACAATGACTCCAGAAAAACCTGCCGCATCTGCCGTTCGGATCATTGTGCCAACATTTCCAGGATCCTGCACGTCTTCCAAGAAAAGATATTTTCCAGAGGTGAAATCCGGCAACTGCTCTTCTTCCTTTTGAACAATGGCTACAATGCCCTGAGGAGTTTGTGAATCTGCTAAATCAAGCAAGATTTCTTCGGCCACAAAGACGGTCTGAGGATAGTCCGTTAATTTTTCACCATACTCTGACAGGGCAAATATTTTCTCTATAATTGCACCTGCTTGAACAGCCTCTTCAAACAAATGCCATCCTTCAATTAAATAAGAAGATTTTCGATATTTTTTTTGATGCAATTTCTTGGCATTTTTTACCACAGAATTGGCTTTAGAGGTTATAATAGTCATAGGAGTATTATAACACAATCAAGGAGGTTTGGTATGCAAAAGGTCAAAATGATCGCACAGGGTCGCGTTCAAGGCGTTGGTTTCCGCTGGGGCGTCTATACCCTTGCCCTCGAAATAGGTGGAATCACTGGTCGTGTCTGGAACAACGATGACGGAACCGTTGAAATTCTTGCCCAAGCAGAGTCTTCAGCTATCATGGCTAAGTTCATCCAAGAAATCCGAAAAGGACCTACTCCCTTCTCAAAAGTAACTTATCTAGATGTTCAATTGAGCAACTTCCCATCCTATTCAGATTTCAAAGTAGCAAATTAGGTCTCTAGAACTATTGTATATTTTCAAAAAAAAAGTAGAATAGAAAGGTATAATTTTTAAAGAAGGAATAAAAACAGTGAAATCAATTAAACGAATCGCCCTCTCTATCATGGGAGTGGCTATGCTATTAGTCTTGACAGGCTGTGTCCAGGTTGATAAAGCAACTGGACAACCAACAGGATTTATTTGGAATACAATTGGAGCACCTATGGCTGAAGCTATCAAGTACTTTGCTACTGATAAAGGGCTAGGCTTCGGGGTCGCTATTATTATCGTAACCATTATCGTCCGCTTGATTATTTTGCCACTTGGTATCTACCAATCATGGAAGGCAACGCTTCATTCTGAAAAGATGAACGCCCTCAAGCATGTTCTTGAGCCACATCAAACTCGTCTGAAAGAAGCAACGACTCAAGAAGAAAAACTTGAAGCCCAACAAGCTCTCTTTGCTGCTCAAAAAGAGCACGGTATCAGCATGTTTGGCGGAGTAGGATGTTTCCCTCTCCTCATCCAAATGCCTTTCTTCTCAGCGATCTACTTTGCTGCTCAACATACAGAAGGTGTTTCTGAAGCTAGCTTCTTAGGAATCGCACTTGGTTCTCCAAGTTGGATTCTTATCGCCTGTGCAGGTGTTCTCTACTACGTCCAATCGCTCCTTTCACTACACGGAGTTGAAGACGAGACTCAAAGAGAACAACTTAAGAAGATGATTTACATGAGTCCAATGATGATTGTCATGTTCTCAATTTTCTCACCAGCCAGCGTTACGCTTTACTGGGTTGTCGGTGGTTTCATGATGATCCTTCAACAATTCATCGTCAACTACATCATTCGTCCAAAACTTCGTAAAAAAGTACGCGAAGAATATGCCAAGAACCCACCACAAGCAAGCAAAACTTCAGCTACTCGTAAAGATGTAACTCCTGAATCAGCTGCAGTTATCTCAACTTCTGCTAAGAAGAAAAATAAAAAACGCAATTCTGGAAAACAACATTCTAGATAAAGCTACGTGTGCTATCCAATAATTAAAAAAACGAATGAATGACAATTAGTTTTCATGAACTAGGTATCATTCATTCGTTTTTATTATCTACTTTCACATCTTAATTTATTTAAATCCTATGACAACAAATTAGTAAGTAAATCACTTTGATTTAATACAATTAAGAGCCATTAAAACTTCTGCTCCCTCGTCTCTATTTCTAAGCTCAACTCGGCCTTTGTGCAGTTTTGCAACTCTACATACAAAACTAAGTCCAATACCAAAATGTTGCTCTTTAACCGTTCTAGCTTTATCCATACGATAAAAGAGCTTCCCAAAATTAGTTAAAACTTCATCTGGAAATTCAGAGCCATTATTCCATATCCCTATTTTCAATTCCTTCCCCTCTTGCTCTACCCTAATTTTAATTTTAGGATTCTGTTTATCTGCATACTCCAAAGCATTTGTTAAAATATTTTGTATTGCACGAATCAGAAGAGATGGATTTATATAATAGCTTTCAGTTCCTTTCAAATTTTGTTCAAAAGAAAACTTCATCTGATTTTTTATCAAAAAAGAGACTTCTTTCTCTAATTCATTGATAAAATCTGAAGAAGAATACTCCGTCCAACCTGTCTCATCATCATAGTAAGTTTTAGAATAATGAATCAACTGATTAAAATAATCAAGCAAGCGTTGACTAGCATGAACTATATCCGCTAAACATTCTTTAGACTGCTCATCTTTAGTGGAAATGTGCAAAAATTCTGCATTCCCTTTGATGATAGTTAGAGGTGTCTTTAAATCATGAGAAGCTGCTGAAACCTGAAACATCAAATCTTCTTTCTGTTGCTTCTCATCATCTAATAGCTGTCGAATACGATTTTGCATCACAATAATGCGATTACCAGTCTCACGAAACTCCTTAACCGTTAATCTTTCTGTACATTCGCTTTCAAGCCACATACTATTTTCATAAATCAAATTCATTTCATAACTTAGTTTTTTCAACAATTTACCAATGTGATAACTTATTAGAATAATCAATAAAACACAAATATATATCCATGATGACACATTAAAAAAATTGATTGAACATCATTATTTTTAAGAGGCTTCCCATCTTCATTTATTTGTATAGATACTGAAGCTAAGGGAATAAGATAGGCCATTAGTAAGCCAAGACTAAACTGCCAAATAATTCTCCAGCAGGTTTCTCGAATTAATTGTCTAAAACTTTTGATTCTACCCATTGATATCCTCCACCGTACAAGGTTTTAATTGGATTTAATTGATAAGGTTTCAGCTTTTGACGAATTTGATAAATGTACTCTGAAACCGAACGTAAAAGAGCTTCTGAACTTTGTGGATATAAATAATTATAGATTTCCTCTATAGAATATATTTTACTTGGGTTACTTGCTAAAAGATTCACTATATCAAATTCCCTCCTTGTCAAGGCAATCTTATCTTCGTTTACAAATAGTTCCTTACTATCCGTATATAGTATAAGCTTCCCAATCTTTATTTGATGAACATTTCCTTTAGTCCGTTCTTCACGACGTAAGTGCATTTTAACACGTGCTAAAAGCTCTGGCATACTAAAGGGCTTGATAATATAATCATCAGCTCCTGCATTGATTCCAGCCACCAAATCTTCATCCATATCCTTAGCAGTTATAAAACAGATAGGAACAGATATCTGCTCGCGAATCATCTGACAGACTTCTAAACCACTAACAGGCATCATAATATCTAATAAAATCAAGTCAAATCCTGTAAAATCACAAAGATCAATCTCTTCTATGTTATCTCGTATGACTACTTCATACTTTTCATACTCTAGTACCTTCTTTATTAGGCGAAGAATAGCAAGATCATCATCTACAACTAAAATTTTATAAGCCATAACTCACGCTCCTAAGTTATATTATATCATTAACTGAGAAAAAGACAGGATAGCCCCTGTCTTTAGCGTACATTTCTTCCTATAAGTATCAGTGTAGCAACTACAAAAACAATTAATAACCAAACTATTTGTATCCCCAGACCTTGCCAAACTGGGTAATAAAGTGATAAAGGATGGATATAGTAACAGTTCATACTAGCTAGTAATGGTAAATTTCTAAAAAAAGAACTGAATTGTAGTAGCATTTGTCCCAAGCCCAATAAAAGAGATAAACTTATTCCCAAAATTAAGGTAAAAGATCGGAAAATAAATACAAAAATACCACTTAAAAGAGAGAAGGTTAAAATAGAAATACAAACTGGAAATAGGATTGTTAGAACATTTTTAATATTGCTCAAAAGATTGATATTGTAGTATCCTTGGGCAATTAGTATACATACTGATATTAAAGCTAGCAATAATACAATTTCCACACATAACACAATAGCTAGTTTACATATTATAAATTTTAAACGATTTGGACATGTAAGAAAACTTGTACGAAGGCTAGAACCTGTAAATTCTTGACCTATAAATAGTATAGCTAGACTAATAAAACCTGCCTGTCCTAAATAGAGACTTTGCAGTAGCTGTTCCAAAACAAAGTGTAGGGTCAACTGATCTGGTTTACTATTTAAAAAAATAACCATCGGCGGAACACAAAGTAATAGAGCACCTATAATCAACCAATGCCAAGGATTCATAATAAACTTGAGATACTCACTTTTAAATTGCTCTTTCAACTCATTCCCCTCCTCCAACATCTGACTTAAGTAACCGGTAAATTGCCAAAACCAAGAATGACAAATTCCAACAAAGTAAAAGCAAAATATTTTGTAAACTATTCTGTTCTAACATTTGAGGAGATGTAGCAATCAGTCCATAGCTCAATGAAACTGGAAGAAATTTCGCAATTGATATATGATCGGCTAAGAATGTTCCTAAATTGTAGACTTGAGGAAGCAAAAACAATAGGGGAACAAGGGCTTTTTTAAATGTTAAAGCCAGAATATAGGCTAAAAGCCCCAACAACGTCCAAGCTATACTGTCCAAAAACATATAGAACCAAACTGTCCCATTTAGTGAAAAAAGTAATAAACCATCTTGTCCTAAAACATAATGTGTCATGTTAATCGTCAGAAATATTGATAGGAAGGAAATGACAAAAGAAAATACCAGCCAAACTAATGTTTTTGAAACTAGGAAAGTACTTCTACTCGTATTAGAAAGGAGGCTTGTGCGAATAGCAGAGCCTTTATACTCTTCAGCTCCGTAGATTGAGCCTAAGATAATCATAAAAAAAACGCCAACTAAAGTAACATCAAAACCTAAAAATTCAATAGGGGGAATAGCTTCTACTAACTCTGGGGTTGTCTCTGGGGTAGCATGGATACCAACTGAAACAATTTGAGATGCACCAATATTTGCTAAAAACGTTTGAAATACTAGTATCAAGAATAGTACAACATGAGTAGCTCTCTTATAAAGTAATTTCAATATTTCAGAATGAAGAGAGTAAATAAGTGCCATGTCACTTTCCTCCCTCTGTTAATCTAAAGAAGACTTCCTCCAGTGAAGAAAGATTTTTCATCACTTCTTGTAAAGTCCCTTTTATAAGAACTTTGCCTTTATTTATGATGACCACATCATCTGTCACTGCTTCCACTTCCGATAATATATGAGATGATAGCAAGACGGTCTTTCCTTCTTGAGCTTGTTTTTTTATAAACTCTCTAAACCACCGAATTCCTCTTGGATCCAACCCATTTGTCGGTTCATCCAATATCAAATACTGAGGATCCCCTAATAGAGCTGTTGCAATTCCCAAGCGTTGTCCTTCTCCTAATGATAATTTTCCTATTTTAGATTTTTTCTTATGGCTAATATCCACCATATCCAAGACTTGCTCAATTCGCTGGCTGGATATTCCATTACTAGCAGCAACAATTTTCAAATGTTGATAAACAGTCCGATCATCAGGAGCTCCGACACTGTCAAATGAAGCTCCTACAGTCTTTAGAGGAAATTTTAATTCCTTATAAGTTTGATTTCCAATTTTGGTAAGACCAGATGTTGCTTTGTCTAATCCTAATAAGATACGTAAGGTTGAACTTTTACCAGCTCCATTTGGACCAAGGAAAGCAGTCACTCTACCTGCTTTTGCTTCAAAAGAAATATCTTTTAAAATTTGAGTGTGACCATATGACTTACATAGATTTTTAATGGTAATACTTTGTTCCATAGATGTCTCCTGTTCAATTTTTTGTTTTATCGTTTTAAACAAGTATATATTAACCAATAATTTTCGGATTTTTTTCAGAATTTTAAATCTTTATAAAATCTGTATTGTCATATAAATCATAAAAATTTTGTTTAATTTAATCTTATTTGTATTTATTTGTGTAAACTTAAAAGCCCGATGTTTCCATCAGGCTTCTTTTTATCCATGTACACGTTTCATGTAATCTTGATAGCTTTCTGTATCCATCAATTCCTTAGCGTTCTTCACACGATCTGCTGTTGGAGGTTTAACCCCTTCAAGTGAATACGGAATCCCAAGTTCACGCCATTTGAATTCTCCCATAGTGTGGTAGGGTAGGATTTCAAACTTATCAACGTTTTTAAGAGTTTTTACGAACTTCCCAAGTTCAATCAAATCTTCATCACGGTCTGTCAATCCAGGCACAAGAACGTGACGAATCCAAACAGGTTTCCCAATATCTGACAAGTACTGAGCACAAGCCAAGATGTTTTTATTGGTTTGACTGGTTACAATCTTGTGTTGTGCTTCGTTGATTTCCTTGATATCAAGAAGAACCAAGTCTGTCACGGCCATTAGTTTGTTGAATTTCTCTAAATAACGTGGTTTATTACGGAATGGAAGGGCACAAGTATCCAAGGTACAGTGGATTCCTTTTTCTTTTGCTTTTGTAAAGAGAGCAATCAAGAAATCAATCTGCAAGAGAGCTTCTCCTCCACTGACTGTGATACCTCCCTTGTCTCCCCAGAAACCACGATAACGAAGCGCTTCTTCTAGAACATCATCTACTGTTCGTACACGAGATTTATTGGTTTCCATCGCCCATGTGTCAGGGTTATGGCAATACTGGCAACGCATCTGACAGCCCTGCAAAAAGACAATGAAACGAATTCCAGGGCCATCTACCGCCCCAAAACTCTCTGTCGAATGCACCATTCCTGTCACTTGTCCATAGTCAATTGTTTCTTCAGACATCACGTCACCTTCCTTGAAACCGTTTTATAGCTTTATTATATCATGCCTGAAAAGAAAAACCACAGATTTTGTCTATTTTTTAGAAAACAAACTGTTTTTCACTTTCAACTTTCATGATTTTCAAAAATTCTTCTAATCCTTGTCAAAGTCGAATCCATAGAGAGTCGCAAAATAGTCCTCAGGTCGCTCTGCTCTGCGGATTAGTCGTGCACCACCGTCCTCTGTGTAGAGAATCTCTGCTGAACGAAGTTTCGCATTGTACTGGTAACCCATAGAGAATCCATGCGCACCTGTATCATGAATGACTAACAGATCACCAATTTCTGTTTGAGGTAGTTCACGATTAACTGCAAACTTGTCGTTGTTTTCACAAAGTGAACCAACAACATCAACGACTTCCGTCTGACCGTCAGGATTCATCATATTGGTGATGTGGTGATAGGCTCCATACATAGCCGGTCTCATAAGATTGACAGCTGATGCATCTACTCCGAGATAAGTTCGGTAGGTTTTCTTTTTATGGGTTACTTTAGTCACTAGAATTCCATGAGGCGCTAACATAAAGCGACCTAGTTCTGTAAAAATCTTAACTTGACCGAGACTTGCTGGCGTAAGAACTTCTTCATAAACCTGACGAACCCCCTCACCAATTAAAGCAATATCATTTGGCTCCTGGTCCGGACGATAGTTGACCCCGATTCCTCCCGAAAGATTGATGAAGTCCAGCGAAATACCTAACTTTTCCTTGATTTCTACAGCCAGTTCAAAAAGCTGGCGCGCCAATTCTGGATAATAGAGATGAGTCACAGTATTAGAAGCTAGGAAGGAATGAATCCCAAAAGTTTTTGCTCCCTTTTCTTTCAAGATAGCAAAGGCTTCAAAGAGCTGTTCCTTAGTCATCCCGAACTTAGCTTCACCAGGATTATCCATAATATCCGTTCCGAGTTCAAATACGCCACCGGGATTGTAACGGCAAGAGATGATCTCAGGAATCCCCGCAGCGCGCTCTAAATGGTCGATATCTTCAAAGGCATCCAAGTTGATAGTCGCCCCTAATTCACGGGCATAAGCGTACTCCTGGTCTGGTGTATTGTTAGATGAAAACATCATCTCCGCCCCTGTAAACCCAAGCTTATGACTCATCAAGAGTTCTACATAACTAGAACAATCCACTCCACATCCTTCTTCTTGCAAAATCTTCAAGATAGCTGGAGTTGGGGTTGCCTTAACTGCGAAGTATTCTTTAAAGCCTTTATTCCAAGAGAAAGCCTCATTAACTGCGCGTGCTTTCTCGCGAATACCTTTTTCATCGTAGAGATGGAATGGAGTTGGAAACTCTTCAACAATCTTTTCTAAGTCTTCACGTTTAATAAATGGCGTCTTCATAGGGCTCCTTCATATTCATTATCAAAGAAAGGCTGGGACGAAAGTTCCAACCTTTAAGCATCTTATTCTCTCTTATTTTTCTGTTTCGAAGATGTTCCCAACTTCAACTTCAATTTGTTGGTTCTTCACATCAATATTGGTAACTTTTAAGAGCGATTTATAGTCGAACTGCTGTTCACGATCTTCCTGCGCATTATCAGCAAAGACAGCTACACCAGCTAGCTCAGAATCAAACTCTGTTAAAAGGCTAATCATACCGTTAATCGTTCCTCCGCCTTTCAAGAAGTCATCAACAATCAAGACACGACTTCCTGCTTTAAGGCTACGTTTTGAAAGGAACATTTTTTCAATACGGTCACTAGAACCTGAGACGTAGTTAACACTCACAGTTGAACCTTCTGTGATTTTCAAGTCACGACGGACAATGACAAAAGGTACGTTGAGAACATTTGCTACTGCATTTGCAAGTGGAACCCCTTTGGTCGCTACCGTCATAACAGCATCAATCTTTTGGTCCATAAAGCTCTTAGCAATAATACGTCCAATATTTTTCAAAATAGCTGGAGTGCTAAGGAGATCAGACAAATAAATGTAGCCTCCTGGCAGAATGCGGTCGCTCTCTGAAAGTTTATCGCGAAGCTCTTGGATGATTGTTTTAGATTCAAGGGTAGAGATAGAAGGTGTGAAAATAACCCCACCACCAGCACCTGTCACCGTTTGAATATGGCCGATTTCAATTTCTTCAAAGGCGCGCTTAATAATGACAATATCTTCTGAAATAGAAGATTTGGCAGATTCATACTTTTCCGCAAAGGTATTGAGACTGGTTAATTTGTATGGATTGTTAATCAAATAATTGGAAATAACAACCATCCGATCACTTCTTCTTAATTTCATTAGTTATTCACCATTCTTTTTAATTAGTCTTTTTCTCATTATAACACACTAAAGCAAAAAAACGAACTTTATTGTCTAAATAAAGCTCATTTTTTTAGTTTCTAGTCTAATTTTGGCTTGTAGAAGGAACGATTGTCCATAGCAAAGACTTTATTGGTCATTTCACCCTCATCAACAAGAGCCAGAGCTGTTGACATCATCATCATACTCGCATCCAAATTATCAATCATATGAATAATTTCAGCTTCCATCACACGAGGACGAACAGGACTACCATACTCGAGTAATCCATGGTGGCTGAGAATCACATGGCGCAGAAGCACCACTTCTTCTCGAGTATCATCAATGCCAAGTTCCATAACCGCTTTGGTAATCTCGCTATCAATCAAGGCGATATGTCCGATAAGATTCCCTCTCACTGTATACTCTGTCTGATCCGGACCTGTTAACTCAATAACCTTAGCCAGGTCATGAAGCATAATTCCTGCATAGAGCAAGCTCTTATTGAGTTGTGGGTAGACATCTGCAATTGCCTCTGCTAAACGAACCATAGTCGCTGTATGATAAGCAAGCCCTGTTTCAAAGGCATGGTGGTTGGTTTTTGCAGCTGGATAAGAATAAAATTCTTTATCATATTTGGTATAGAGGGCCCGAACGATTCGTTGCCAGATGGGATTTTCAATCTTGAAAATCATCTGTGCCATGTACTCACGGATTTCTTTAACATCCACTGGTGATTTGACCTTGAAGTCTGCTGGGTCATTGGGTTCGCCAGGCTGAGGTAAGCGAAGGGTAATTTGATTTACCTGTGGAGTGTTGTTGTAAACTTCACGACGCCCTTGCATGTGGACAACCTTTCCTACAGTAAAGGCCTCAACGTTATGAGGTTGGGCATCCCAGAGCTTTCCTTCGATTTCCCCACTATCATCTTGGAAGGTGAAAGCTAGGTAGTTTTTCCCAGCACGCGTCTGTCTCAGATCGGCTGATTTGATTAGGTAAAAGCCTTCGAACAGTTCATCTTTTTTCATGTGACTAATCTTCATATTCTTCCTCATCTTCTTGGAACTGGAGCAAATCAAGCATAGGCTCACCTTCTGACAATTCAATATGTCGGAGAGTTCGCTCAATAGCTGAAGTACGTCGGTTTAACAATTCATCAATATTACCAGTGGCATGTTGGAGGTGTTTTTGCGCTTTAACCAAAATGCCACCAAACTTGCCAAATTCGGTTTTGACGTTGGCTAGAGTTTGGCTAATATGGTCAGCACTCTTTTGGATATTCAGAGTCTTGAAGCCGACCGATAGGGAGTTCAGAAGGGCTGACAAGGTACTTGGTCCCGCAACGATAATCTGCTCCTCCCGTCTCAAACCATCAAAGAAAATCGGATTTCTAACGATTTCTGAGTAAAGACCTTCTGTCGGAACAAACAGAACTCCAAAATTGGTCGTCCTTGGCGGTGCTATGTACTTGCTCTTGATATCTTTGGCAAAACGCTTAAAGCTTGTTTGGAGGGATTTGCGACAACTTTCGATTTCATCCTTATCACCTGCTTCATAGGCTTCTTCCAGACGGTAATAATCTGCCAGTGGAAACTTAGAATCAATCGGTAGATAGACATATTCCTGGTCACCTTGTCCAGGTAACTTGATGGCGTATTCCACACGTTCACTAGAGTTTTCAACCGTTGCAAATTCTCGTTCATACTGGGCAGGTGTCATGATATCTTCAATAATCTGTCCCAGTTGTAATTCTCCTAGAATTCCTCGAGTTTTTGTACCAGATAAGACCTTATTAAGAGCGCCGACATCACGGGCAACCGTCTGCATTTCTCCAAGGCCGCGATTGACAGATTCCAGTTGTTTTGAAACTGTCTCGAAAGACGCTTGCAAGCGTGTCTGCAAGGTCTTTTCTAACTTTTCCTCGACCGTTTGGCGCATCTGCTCTAAACGTTGCTCATTTGACTCCTGCAAGGCCTGTAGTCTTTGGTCAGTCTTATCTCTGGTTTGGAGGAGGTTTTCATTCATCTCCTGTCGAACCTGAGTCAGACCTTGGTGCAACTCGATTCGCACCTCCTGCAAACGGTCGCTAACAACCACTTCAAGATTTTTTTGGTCAAGCTGACTAGACTGTCTGGCTTGCTCAAATCTATAATCTAACTGATCTGAAAGGTTATCTGCCTGGTCTTCTAAACTTTTGGTCAGGTATTTCTCCTGCCTATCCTGCCTTTGCCAAATAAGAAAGAGGCCGGCTAGGTTAGCAATTAGTAACAGTAGTAATATAATCTCCATCCTATCTCCTGTCCTTGCTATGCAGTACAACCACATAGCCATCTGGGCAAGTCACCGAAACTCCCCTATCTATATATTCGTTAGAAGCGTAAACTTTCTTAAAGAAAAAATTCGCCTCCGTCAGTTCATACTTGGCTCCGATAATAGTCAACTGACTATCCCGAACCGGCATAAAGGCCAGATAATCGTAGTCCGAACGTGGCTCTAGTTGACTGGTCCCTTCTGGGCAATAGCTAATCAAGTTTTGCCCATCCTCAATCTCTATTTGGCGCATATAGGGCGCCAATTTGGGATTGCTGGGTAGAAAGACATTAGCCAGCATATGATCGATGCGACCACCTAGGGCACCAAAAATGGTCACCTGAGCCTGAGGATTTTTTTCAAAAATCGTTAAAAGTGCTAGTTCCAGATCGGTATCATCCTTCTCTGGCTGAGCTTGGACAAAGTGCTGGGCACGTTCTTGAATCAACTGACCTTCTTCTACAGTCACAGAATCAAAATCCCCAACTGCTAAAGCAAGAGGAAGTTCTTCTTCCAATACCCAGAGTGAGCCTCGATCCACACCGACAAAACAGTCAAAATCTGTCCGGTAGTGACCGCGGTCTCCCCCTGCAAAAACTGCAGCTTTAGTCCAGTTGATTTCTGAGAGCTTGCACTCGTTCATTGACATCTCCCTTAAAAACATAGGATCCTGCTACAAAGACTGTAGCACCAGCTTCTTTGGCTTGAGCAATCGTTTTATCATCAATCCCGCCATCCACTTCAATCTCAAAGTTCAGTCCTTTTTCTTCACGAAGGGCAACTAACTCACGAATCTTATCCATGGTTTCAGGTAGAAAGGCTTGACCACCAAAACCAGGGTTAACCGTCATGACCAAAACTTGATCAACTAAGTGAAGAACGTACTTGATAGCCTCAACGGGCGTTCCAGGATTAATGACAACCGAAGGTTTAACACCGAGAGAACGAATCTTTTGAAGAGCGCCATGAATATGAGGTGTCGCTTCAACATGGATGCTGATGATGTCAGCTCCTGCACGCGCAAAATCCTCTAAATGATGTTCTGGGTTAGAGACCATCAAGTGACAGTCAAAGACCATCTTACTATGAGGTCGAAGACTTTCGACTACACCTGCACCAAAGCTGATCTGAGGTACAAAGTGACCATCCATGATATCGATATGGGCGTATTCTGCCCCAGTTGCTTCAAGGCGTTTAATTTCACGTTCAAAGTTGGCATAATCTGCTGCCAGAATTGACGGAGCAATCTTGTATTGAGACATAGGTTTCTCCTTATTTTGGAATTTTTTTGCTGACTTTTTTATAGGTTTCTCTGCGATTTTCAATCTCACTGAGGAATTGTAGATAGTTGTCGAAACGGAAGTTTGCAATGATGCCCTCTTCTACTGCTGGTTTCACTGCACAAGATGGTTCATGAGTATGCGTACAAGTACGGAACTTACAGTCGCGACTGACACTAGCAATCTCTGGAAAGGCCTGGTTCAGCTCTTCAGCACTTGATACTTCATAATCTAGCGACGAAAAACCTGGTGTATCTGCGATTTTGCCTCCATTTAGGTTGTAAAAACTAACAGCTCGAGTGGTATGACGACCACGGCCTAGACTATCAGAGATTTCTCCCGTCTCTAGATTGAGGTCAGGAGCAATTTTATTAAGCAGGGTTGACTTCCCAACACCTGTCTGCCCCATAAAGACTGTCACTTTGTCTGTCAACAAGGGTAAAAGTTCTTCTTTACTCGTCACAAAATCGTAACCAATAGCACGATAGGTTTTCTCGTAGAAATCCAGTTCTCTCCTATCCTCTAGTAAGTCCATTTTGGAAATATAGACGATAGGATGAATGTCCTTGTGCTCTAAAAGAACCAAAAAACGATCCAACAAGTTGCTATTAAAGTCAGGTTCTTTAACGGACATAATGACAACGGCTTGGTCAATATTGACAATGGGTGGACGAACCAGACTATTTTTTCGTTCATGAATCTTGAGAATATAACCTTCAGAATTTTCCTCCGCAGAAAAATCTACCCAATCTCCAACATAGGGTGTGTGGCCTTTTTTACGAAAATTCCCACGCGCGCGTGTTTGATAAACCTGACCATCACTTTCCACATAGTAGAAACCCGCTAAGGCTTTAATGATTTGTCCCTGCATCTTAGAGCCCTTGTCCTTTAAGCGCATCTGCTAGACTAGCAAATTCTGCCAAGCTGAGAGCTTCACCACGTACAGATGGTGACAAGCCTGCTTGGTCCAAAGCCTTGGTCAATTTATCCTTGACTTCTTCAGACTTCCCAAAGTAACCTGTCAAGTTGTTCCACAAGGTCTTACGACGATGAGTAAAACTAGCCTTGGAAACTTTAAAGAAGAAGTTCTCATCTTTTACTGCTACAGCAGGTTCTGGACGGCGTACCATTTTTAAGATAGCTGAATCTACGTTGGGCGCTGGCACAAATACTGTACGAGGCACGATAAAGGCAACCTTGGCCGTCATGTAATACTGAACTGCAATTGACAAGCTACCGTATGCCTTGGTATTTGGCTTAGCAGAGATACGATCTGCCACTTCTTTTTGCATCATGACCACAAACTCACTAAAAGGAATACCACTTTCAATCAAGTGCATGAGAATAGGCGTCGTGATATAGTAAGGCAAGTTGGCTACTACCTTAATAGGCAGGTCAGGATTTTTAAAATTTTGGATATGTTGCGCTAGGTCAACTTTTAGAATGTCCTCGTTGACTACGGTCACATTATCAAAATCACGCAGAGTATCCGCTAGAATTGGCACCAAACGGTGGTCAATCTCAAAGGCCATGACTTGAGCTGCACGCTCAGCTAAAAATTCCGTCAAAGCACCAATCCCTGGACCGATCTCGATGACATTGACCTGGTCATCAATTTCAGCCGTATCCACAATTTTTTGAAGGATATTGGTATCGGTCAAGAAATTTTGTCCGAAGGATTTTTTAAAGGTAAAACCGTGACGCTCCAGCACTGCCTTGGTCACGCTATAATCTGCAATTCTCATTTATTCTCTTTTCTAATATTAAAGAACTTTCTAATCTTGAGCTCTTCCTTCTTGTTCCTCACTAAGCTTTTGCATGTCTCTAAAAGCTGTTAGGCTAACATAGGCACCCGCTTCATAGTATTCCGTTGGGTTAATGGCATAGTCAAAAACTTCAATCATGCCTCCTGCTTCTTCTATCATGCCATTCCACTTTTCATCAAAGACCATTCTCAGACGTTTCCAATCAGTAAATACTGGAACAGAATTTCTGCCATTTTTTCCTTCTTTGACTGGAATGTTAAAACTGGAATCTTTTTCCAAGACAAAGGAGTTTCCTTCCTGACTCTCTCCCTTAAATTCCGAAGCTGCATCTAAAGGCAATAGGAATTTTGCTTTAGGCATAGCTTCTGAGAAGAACTTATAATAGAGTTTATAAAGTAATTCTTGCTCTTCCGTAATCGGATAATCTAGTTGCCCCATCAACAGCATCCATCTTACCAGGTCAGGATTCATGACAGGCACTTGTATTTCTGGTAAATCAGAAAAATCTGGTTTTTGAACCAAGGCAGAGGCACTGATGCTGACTTCCTTGGAATTAAAGATTGCTCCCAAGGCACCATTTAGGTAAAAGGCTGTCCCTAGGAAATTTTCAATCCCTTTTTTATCTTCCGTATTTTCAATCAGTTTTACGACTGAATTTGGTCGACTATCAATGGTTTCCTTGAATTGGCGATACCAAGATGGGGTCAAAAGCATGATCATGGGATCAGTACACAGATAACCTTCCTCACCTCTGTCATAAGTAGTTGAAAAGAGATAAGGTTCGCCTGTTTTTTCAGAATAAACTGCATAAATAGAATCTGCTACTAACAACTTGTCTTTGACGATTTCCGCGAGACGTTCCAACTTGCGAGTGTTGGCTTGATAGCTTTCTTCACTTTCAGTTTCCTGATTTTGACGGCATTTCCATAAAAAGAGACGTAAAATCTCTACACTGTCATCAAGGCTAGCTGCCAAATAGTCTTCATTTGTTAACTGACCCTCTTGGATGGCTACAAAAGCACGATAAAGAGCATCTGAATAAGCAGACAAGCGAGTCTCTTCATCCACACCTGGGCTATAAAGTACACTTCCTTTTTTCAATTTATCCAAAGAAGGATTCCTATCAACCACTAGATGGGCAAGAACTTCATCAGTTAGACTATCTGCATCTTTGTTTTGACTGCTGAGTTTTTTAACCTCTACAGTACCAAGACTTTCCATTCCTTGGTCGGGATTGCAAAACTGCAACTGATCTCCAACCTTGATACTACCTTCTAGACTCCCAACAATCAATAATTGGTTCGTTTCCTTCATCGGGAACAGATCTAGAACACCCACGCAAGCATTGCCTTTCGCCTCTTCTACTTCCTTATTGGATTCATTTGTTTCAGTAGGTTTTGTTGCTTCTGTCTTTTTTAAAAAATCAAAGATTCCCATAACTTTTCCTCATCATCTCCACTTAACTCAATTCCTATGGAGTCACTTTTCTAATGCTTGCTACCAAGCCTGATTAAACCGTATATGATTACTTCTATTGTATCACATTCCCTCCACATTTTGGGGGAGTTTCTCAATTATCATAATATTTCATGGCCTCTTCAATTTCTGCCAAACTGATACCAAATAACTCTAAACGTTTAAGAAGTTGTTTCCCATTGGAATAACCGATGCGAAGATTCTCTCCTAAATATTCTCTGCGTTTTCGGCTATCTGCTCCAGCTAGAAAACCAAGGCGAATCAAGTCACTACGGCTAATATCAAAGTCGCTTTCTACTTCAAACTGCTCAGTTACTTGTTCCAGCGCTGTTCTCAAGTCTTCGTAGCTAGCATGCTCAATTCCTAGAGAACGTCCCTTGGTCTTAGATTTTGGCACTGCCTCATCACGTTTGAGAAAGGCGTGCTGAACTGTCGGAATGGCCGTCATAATCATCCGACGAATGCGTTCCCCGTTAAAATCAGGATCCGTAAAGACAATCACCCCATAACGTTGGTGTAGACGTTGGATTCGTTCAAGGTCCTGTTCATTGATAGCCGAGCCACGAGTCTCATAGGTCTCCACATCAAAATAACGTTTGAGATTGGCCGTATCATCGCGTCCTTCTACCACGATGACTTGGGAAATTTTCTCTTTCATGATTCACGTTCCAATCCAAAGATGCCTTCTGCATTAGCACTTGTCACTTCTGCCAATTCTTCTGTCGTCATACCACGCAAGTCTGCAATAAAGTCTACTACATAGCGCGTGTAAGCTGTCTTGTTTTCACGACCACGCTTGGGTACTGGGGCTAAATAAGGGGCATCTGTCTCTACCAAAATCTTATCCAAAGGTAAACCTTTAGCTGCCTCCTGTATGTCAGTCGCTTTTTTAAAGGTTACTACTCCAGAAAAGGAAATGGTCATGCCAAGCTCCACAAACTTCTCCGCCCAATCCAAAGAACCTGAAAAGGAGTGCATAATCCCACCACGTGGACCGACTCCCTCACTCTTAATAATTTCATAGGTATCTTCGAGCGCATCACGGGTGTGAACCACAAAAGGTAAATCTAATTCCTTAGATAGCTGAATCTGACGACGAAAAACCTTTTCTTGAACTTCCTTAGATGCCGTCATCCAGTGGTAGTCCAAACCAATCTCGCCCAAGGCAACAACTTTTGGATGTTTTAGTTTTTCTAGCAAGTAATTCTCAACATCCGTTGTATAGGTTCCTGCTTCCGTTGGATGCCAGCCAATCGTCGCATAGAGTTGGCCATACTTATCCACTAGTTCAAGAGCACGCTCAATAGTCGGTTTGTCAAAACCAACAATATTCATCCGAGTTACGCCCATTTCAGCCGCTAAGGCAAGTTCTTCTTCTTCGCGTCCCAAAAATTCTTCCACATTCAAGTGGGTATGAGTATCAAAAATCATTTATATTTCCTCGTTTTTTCTACCTTCTATTATACCAAAAAAACTAGCCTCATCCTTATAGGAAAAAATATTTTGAAATCATTCATTTTTTCTTGACGACTTTTTTTCATAGCAGTATAATAACTCTTGTTGAAATTTTCAGAAAAGGAAAGAAAATGTTTACAAAACTAAAATATACCTTTATCGGTCGTCCCCTTAAATCCTTAACTGAAGGCGAGGGAGGACTACTTGGAAAAACGCAGGCACTCGCAATGCTATCAAGTGATGCCCTATCTTCTATCGCTTATGGACCTGAACAGGTCGTTCTCGTATTGGCTAGTCTTTCTCCGCTTGCTATCTGGTGGAGTCTCCCTATTGGCATTTTTGTCCTCTTACTATTAGCTAGCCTGACCATTTCTTATAGACAAATCATCCATGCCTACCCTCAAGGTGGAGGTGCCTATATGGTTACTCGAGAAAACCTCTCTCCTGAGTTAGGTTTGATTGCTGGGGGAAGTCTGCTTGTCGACTATATGCTAACAGTAGCCGTATCAGTGGCTGCAGGTGCGGATGCAATCACTGCTGCACTTCCCGCACTCCATCCTTACAACCTCCACATCTCCATTTTTCTGGTCTGTTTGCTCATGCTTTTGAATCTGCGAGGCTTGAGGGAATCTGCTAGTTCTCTGATGATTCCGGTCTACCTCTTTATCTTTAGCACAGTCTTCCTCTTATTGTTTGGTATCTTCCAACTATTGACAGGTTCTCTAAGCTATCATGCAACTTCTGCAATTGGTCAAACTGTCCCAAGTCTCTCAATTGTCCTGATTTTAAGAGCCTTTACCAGCGGTTCAGCTTCATTAACTGGGGTTGAAGCCATCTCAAATGCTGTTCCATTTTTCAAGACCCCTAAAGAAAAGAACGCAGCTCAGACACTGACCATCATGTCTCTGATTCTTGGATTTCTCTTTGCAGGAATTACTTTCCTAAACTACTGGATGGGGATTACACCTCAACACGGAGAAACAATCCTCTCACAAATGGCTAAAGGAATTTTAGGGGATTCAGCTCTCGGTCAGGTTGTTTATTATCTCTTCCAATTTTCAACAGCTCTCATCCTTGCCGTAGCTGCAAATACTGGTTTTTCTGCCTTTCCGATGTTGGCTTACAATATGGCTAAAAACAAGTACATGCCCCATCTCTTTATGGAGAAGGGAGATCGCCTAGGTTACTCAAACGGTATCTTAACACTAGCCTTTGGCGCTATGATTCTTCTGCTCATTTTTAACGGAAATACGGAACGCTTGATTCCTCTCTATACTATCGGAGTTTTCGTTCCTTTTGCACTTTCTCAAACAGGGATGATTCGCCATTGGAAAAAAGAAAAAGGCTCTCATTTCTTAAAATCTGCCTTTGCAAATATCCTCGGTGCCATCATTTGTTACGCTATCGTTCTTATTCTACTCCTCTTCAGACTTGGAGATATCTGGCCATTCTTCCCAATTATCCTGGTCCTAACCTTCCTATTTCTGTCCATCCACAGTCATTACCAAAAAGTGGCCAAGCAACTTCGACTTTATGAAGGGATTCAAAAACAAAGCTACGATGGCAATGTCGTCCTTGTCTTAGTAGGAAATGTTACTCGAGTCAGTGTTGGAGCGATTAATTACGCTCAAAGCATAGGAGATGAAGTTTTGGCTATGCACATTTCCACCAAGGAAACTGAGGAAAAAGACCAAGAAATCCTCCAAGAATTTGCCGACTACTTCCCAAATATTACTCTTAAAAACATTAATACCAGCTATCGCGATATTATCACACCTACAGTTCGATATGTTCGAAAGATTTCTCAAGAAGCCAAGAAAAAGAACTACACGGTTACAGTTCTTGTACCCCAATTTATCCCTAACAAACCTTGGCAAAATATCCTCCACAATCAAATGAGCCTTAAATTAAAATATGCTCTCAGATGGCACGAAGATGTCGTCGTTGCTAGCTACTCTTATCATTTGAAAGAATAAAGAAAAGCTCAAAATCAGAGAAATTATCTTCTGATCTTGAGCTTTTTCTATATGTGATTTTTTCAAGACGTCTTCTAAAATGTTTATTCTCAATCAATAACTTTAGAAAACAATCTTTTTAAATAAAAGAAAAATCAGTAGGCTCGAGTTCCTACTGACTTCTTTGTTTCATTTGTTTGGATTATGCAGCCAAAACTTTGCGTCCTTTACGACGACGAGCTGCCAATACGCGACGACCGTTTTTAGTTGACATACGGTTACGGAATCCGTGTTTGCGCGCACGACGAAGTTTACTTGGTTGATAAGTACGTTTCACGATGAATACCTCCTCATAGATTTTGTATTCGTTTAGCCGGCTATAAAGTGATCAGTTACTAAACATACTTTACTATTCTATCTGATTCTTACGTATTTGTCAATAGCTCTGACAAATGTTTCCAGCTTTTTTGCTATGAAAGCCTTATCTACGATACTGCTTCAAGAAGCGAGTCATCTTTTCCTGTATTTGGGCCAACTCATCGACACGTGGTAGATAAACGATACGGAAGTGATCTGGTTCTTTCCAGTTAAAGCCACGTCCATGTACCAAAAGCACTTTTTCTTGTTTCAAGAAATTAAGGACAAATTGTTCATCGTCATCGATACGGTACATATTGCGGTCGATTTTAGGGAAGATATAAAGACCTGCTTTTGGCTTAACAGCTGATAAACCAGGGATATCTTGAATGGCATTATAAATAAAGTTTCTTTGCTCATAGATACGACCACCAGGAAGAAGCAACTCATCCACTGACTGGTGACCACCTAGTGACGTTTGAACCACCTGTTGAGCAAGGACGTTCGAACAGAGACGCATGTTTGAGAGCATGTTGAGACCTTCAATGTAGCCCTTTACATGATGTTTAGGTCCAGACAAGACCATCCAACCAACACGGAAACCAGCGATACGGTGAGATTTAGACAAACCATTCATGCTGACACAGAAAAGGTCTGGAGCCAAACTAGCGACTGGTGTGTGGACATTGCCATCCATCACCATACGGTCGTAAATTTCATCCGCAAAGATAATCAAGTCATTTTGACGAGCAATCTCGATGATATCTAGTAAGAGTTCTTTAGGATAGAGAGCCCCCGTTGGGTTATTCGGATTGATCAAAACAATGGCCTTGGTATTTGAACTAATCTTAGACTTGATATCATCTAGGTCTGGATACCATTCCGCTTCTTCATCACAGACGTAGTGAACGGCATTTCCCCCAGCCAAGCTGACAGCAGCAGTCCAAAGAGGATAGTCAGGCATAGGAACCAAGACCTCATCGCCATTATCCAAAAGCCCTTGCATAGACATAACGATTAGCTCACTAACCCCATTTCCAAGGTAGATATCATCAATATCCACATTGGGGAATTTCTTCAGTTGACAATACTGCATGATGGCCTTGCGAGCTGAGAAAATCCCTTTGGAGTCAGAATATCCCTCACTATCACGCGCATTCATAATCAAGTCGTGGATAACCTCATCTGGAGCCGTAAAGCCAAACTCAGCTGGGTTTCCTGTATTTAGACGCAAAATCTTTTCACCATTTGCGCGCATGCGCATCGCTTCTTCCAAAACTGGACCACGGATATCATAAGCCACATGCTCTAATTTTATTGATTTGTTAAATTCTTTCATTTGAGTTCCTCTATTCATCAGGATAGTTAATATTATACCACTCCAAAAAGAAATCGTAAATCTCCCAGTACTATTCCACAAAAAAACCTTGCTTAACGCAAGGTAACAGGACAAATCCGATTTCTTTCTATTTTTGGAGAAGAAAGAGTAGATATACTTCTCTAAAAAGCTGGACAAATTGGACCAAAATCTTTGTAGAGAAACTCTGGTGATCGAAAACAAAGTCATTGTAAGGGATGGTAATTGCATGAACAAAAGAATTTCTACTTCTATCCAGCAAAACGCAAAGAAAAAATAAGTAGACTAACCAACATTAGGAATAATGTTAGACTATGCCGAGTCTAGCTGTAAAAATACCATCTCACTAACTTATTTCCTTGCCCTGTCAATTCATATTATACACTAAAATCTTTGCATTTTCAAACAAGTATACATATAAAAAGAACTCAATATTTGAGCTCTTTTTGTATGCTATTTTGCAATTTCTGCCAACATTTTCTCAATGTGTTGGATTGATTTTTCACGTCCAAGCAAGTAGATGGTATCTGGCAATTCAGGACCATGCATTTCACCTGAAACGGCGATACGGATTGGCATGAAGAGATTTTTCCCTTTGATACCAGTTTCCTTTTGGACTGCTTTGATTTGTGGGAAGATATTTTCTACCACAAACTCATCGTCTGACATGGCTTCGAGTTTGGCTTTAAAGGCTTCAAGTACAGTCGGAACGGTTTCACCAGCCATGACTTCTTTCTCTGCTTCTGTCAATTCTGGGAAATCTGAGAAGAAAAGGTCTGTCAATGGAACAATTTCGTCCACTGACTTCATTTGTGGTTTGTAGAGTTCCACCAATTTCTCAGCCTTGTCTGTCAAACGTCCTGCTTCTTCAAGGAATGGTTTTGCCATTTCAAAGATAGTCTCAAGATCCGCATTCTTAATGTACTCATTGCTCATCCAGTCCATTTTCTTCTGATCGAAGGCTGCTGGAGACTTGCTGAGACGGTTTTCATCAAAGAGGTTAATGAGTTCTTGACGAGAGAAGATTTCATCTTCCCCACCAGGATTCCAGCCAAGAAGAGCGATGAAGTTAAAGACTGCTTCTGGAAGGTACCCTTTCTTACGGTAATCTTCGATAAACTGAAGGGTGTTCGTATCACGTTTAGATAACTTCTTACCAGTTTCAGAGTTGATAATCAAGGTCATGTGACCAAATTCAGGTGCATCCCAACCAAGCGCTTCATAGACCATGAGTTGTTTTGGTGTATTGGCAATGTGGTCATCTCCACGGATGACGTGAGAAATTTGCATATCATGGTCATCAATGACAACGGCAAAGTTGTATGTTGGGTAACCATCTTTCTTTTGGATAACCCAGTCCCCACCGATATTGCCACCTTCAAATTCGATATCGCCTTTAACCATATCATGCCACTTGTAAATACCAGACTCATTCACTGCCAAACGAACCGTCGGGATAATCCCCGCTGCTTCACGTTCTGCAACGTAAACTGCTTTTTCTTCTTGGCTCATACCAAGGTATTCGTTAATGTAGCGAGGTGTTTCACCTGCTGCTTCTTGACGTTCACGTTCTGCTGCTAGTTCTTCTTCTGTAACGTAAGATTTGTAGGCTTTTCCTTCAGCTAAGAGTTGGTCGATATATTTTTGATAGAGTTCCAAACGCTCAGACTGGCGGTAGTTTTCATGAGTCTCTGGACTTTCATCCCAGTCCATGCCTAACCAACGAAGGTTTTCAAGCTGTGAACGTTCTCCGTCTTCGACATGACGTTTGCGGTCAGTATCTTCGATACGGATGATAAAAGTTCCACCATGGTGGCGTGCATACAAATAGTTAAACAATGCTGTACGGGCATTACCGATGTGTAATAGTCCTGTTGGACTTGGTGCGTAACGCACACGAATATCTTTTGACATATCTTCTCCTATAAAGTCTCTAGGCGTCTGCCTTTTTGCTCTCTATATTATATCACAAGTCTCGCCAGAGTCCAATTTCTCTTTTCGAGAAAAAGCAAAAAGAGTGGTAAAACCACTCTTTTTTATTCTATTATAGACGAGCGTTAAGTTCTTTGCTCAATTCTTCAAATCCTGGTTTACCAAGAAGGGCAAACATGTTACGTTTGTAAGCTTCAACACCTGGTTGGTCAAATGGGTTGATGGCATTCAAGTAACCTGAAAGGGCGATGGCCAATTCGAAGAAGTAGATCGTGTAACCAAGAGTGAAGGCATCTTGCTCAGGAAGAGTCACGTACATGTTTGGTACGTCACCGTCAGTGTGGGCAAGAAGAACACCGTCAGTTGCTTTTTTGTTTACAAAGTCAACGTCTTTCCCTTGAAGGTAGCCAAGTCCGTCAAGGTCTTCTTCCAAAGTAGGGATGATCACGTTCTTACGAGGTTTGTCAACACGGACAACTGTTTCAAACATGATACGAGTTCCTTCTTGGATAAATTGACCCAATGAGTGCAAGTCTGTTGAGAAGTTAGCTGAAGTTGGGTAAATCCCTTTTTGGTCTTTCCCTTCTGACTCACCAGCCAATTGTTTCCACCATTCTGAGAAGTATTGAAGGGATGGCTCGTAGTTTACCAAGATTTCAGTTGCATAACCTTTACGGTAAAGGATGTTACGAACAGCTGCATATTGGTAAGCTTCGTTTTCAGAGATTTTATCTGAAGTATAGTCTTTACGAGCTGCGTTAGCACCTTCCATAAGGGCTTTGATGTCTGCACCTGACGCAGCGATTGGAAGCAATCCAACTGCTGTCAATACTGAGAAGCGTCCACCGATATCATCTGGAACAACAAATGTTTCCCAACCGTTAGCATCTGCTTCAACCTTAACAGCACCTTTTTGGCGGTCAGTTGTTGCGTAGATACGTTTGTTAGCTTCTTCTTGTCCGTATTTCTTAACCAAAAGTTCTTTGAAGACACGGAAAGCAATCGCTGGTTCAGTTGTTGTACCTGATTTAGAAATCACGTTTACTGAGAAATCTTTATCTGAAACGTACTCTACCAAGTCAGCAAGGTAAGTAGATGAGATTGAGTTCCCAGCGTAAAGGATTTGTGGTGCTTTACGTTCTTCTTTTGTTTGCAAGTTTGCAAAGTGGTGGTTCAAGAAGTCAATGGCAGCTTTCGCTCCAAGGTAAGATCCACCGATACCGATAACCACCAAAACATCGCTGTCTGCTTTGATTTGCTCAGCAGCTTTCAAGATGCGGTCAAATTCTTCGCGGTCATAGTTTTCAGGAAGGTCCAACCAACCCAAGAAGTCGCTACCAGCACCAGTTCCTTTACGGATCAATTCGTCTGCTGCTGTAACTTGTGCTTGCATGTATTCCACTTCATGTGGTGCAACAAATTTGTCTAATACTTTTGAATAATCAAATTTAATATGTGACATAGTATTCCTCCAAAATTTCTTCTTTTCTATCATAACGCTTACTAACAATTTTTTCAAGTTTTTATACTAAAAATTTCCAATTTTTATCACAATTCAAACGTTTGCGTAAAAACACGATTCTATAAAGATTCGTAAATAATGAATAAAAAAACGACTAAGATTCTAGTCGTTATAATTCATTCAATAAATACTCAAATAATTCTAAGTTGCCATCTTCTTCATTGACCAAGAATTCTGGATGCCACTGGAGACCAATAATACGGTGTTCGTCGATAGATTCGATTGCTTCAACAGTTTGATCACGTGGATCCACAGCCGTCACACGGAAATTGGGTGCCAGATCTTTAATGCTCTGACGATGCACTGAATTAACCTGACTTTCTTTGCCAAACAATTTAGATACAACACTGCCATCCACTGTCTCAATAGAATGTGAAGTCCCAAAAGGTAGGCCTTGCCAATGACCTTCAATATCCTGATTGAGTGTCCCACCAAAGGCAACGTTGACAAGCTGAACACCACGGCAAATGGCTAAGATTGGCTTGTTCTGACGCAAGGCTTCTTGTAGAAGAGCTAGCTCAAACTCGTCGCGAGTTAGGTTATAGTCGTCGCTATCAATTGTTTTTTCCTCACCATAAAACTGAGGATGAACATTTTGTCCCCCAGTCAAGATGAGTTTATCAATCATTTCTACATAGTCATGGACCACCGACTCATCACCAACCGGAATGACCAAAGGAAGTCCGCCAACCTGACGAATACTCTCAGCAAATTTACAAGAGACTGATGAATGAATATTTTTTCCTTCTGCGTCCACAGGACATAGGTTTGCCGCCACTCCAACAACTGTTCTTGCCATCACTGATTTCCTTTCCTTGTCCATTGATAATCTTATCTTATCATCCTTCCCCACTCCTGTCTAATATGTATTTTTTAAGTCCGTGATAAAATTTTTTTATCAGAAAAAGTTGCCCAAAATTAGGACAACTTTTTTGCTTATACTCAATGAAAATCAAAGAGCAAACTAGGAAGCTAGCCGCAGGTTGCTCAAAACACAGTTTTGAGGTTGTGGATAGAACTGACGAAGTCAGTAACACATATACGGCAAGGGGACGCTGACGTGGTTTGAAGAGATTTTCAAAGAGTATTATTCAAAAACAAATTGATTATGGTACAGTTCGGAGTAAAAGCCTCCAAGCTTGAGTAATTCATGGTGATTTCCTTGTTCGATAACCTCACCATCCTTAAGGACAATAATCTGATCGGCATTAAGAATGGTTTTCAAGCGATGGGCAATCACAAAACTAGTTCTTCCTGCTACAATCGCCTCCATAGCATTTTGAATCTTGCTCTCTGTTACAGTATCCACGTTTGATGTTGCCTCATCCAAAATTAAGACCTGGGGATCTGTCATCAGGGTTCGAGCAATGGAAATCAACTGCTTCTGACCGGTTGAGAATACGCTCTGGTCATCATTAATCAAAGTATCATACTTATCTGGCAGGCTTTCGATGTAGTCATGGATGTGTGTAGCCTTAGCTGCCGCTTCTACCATTTCTTGACTAGCATCAGGGACACCAAATCGAATATTGTCCCGAATAGTTCCACTGAACAAAACAGAATCCTGTAGGACAATTCCTACCTTACTTCGTAAACTGTCTAAATCAAACTCGCGAATATCTGTTCCATCAAAGCTGATACTACCTACATCCACATCATAAAAACGATTGATTAAGTTCATGATGGTTGTTTTCCCCGACCCTGTCGGACCAACAACCGCAATCATTTTCCCTTTTGGAGCTGAAATGCTAACATCTTTTAGAATCGGTTTCCCTGGCAGGTAGGAGAAGTCCACGTTACGAATCTCCACACCTTCTTTTAATTCGTTAAAGACTGGAGCATTTTGAGGACGAATTTCTTCTTCTGCATCAAACATTTCTTGGATACGTTCTGCACCTGTAAAGGCCAATTGCAAACTTCCCCAGCTCGCCGCCAATTGGATAATGGGTTGGTAATATTGCTGAGAAAACTGGGTAAACATGACAATCAAACCCAGAGCTGTCGCTGTCTCGATATTCTGATCATTCAGTAAAACAGCTGAACCGACAAAAATAACAATAGCTGTATTGACCAAGCTCATTCCGTTCATGACAGGAAAGAGAATTCCTGAAAACATTCTGCCCTTAAAGGTTGCTTTACGGACACGCTCGTTTTGCTCAACAAAACCTGCAATCACATCATCTTGAATACCTTGAACAATAACGGCTTTCTGACCCGAAATACTCTCATCCATATAAGCATTGAGCTTCCCAACTTCCTTTTGTTGGAGGTTGGTGTATTTTCTTGCCAATTTCAAAATGACAATCAACATGATGACAGCTATCGGAGTGCTAGCAATCGTAATCAAGGCCAAGGTCACATTTTTTGCGAACATGACAATCAGCAAGCCAATATAAAGGGCAATATTGGTCATAACAGACACCAGACTTTCGTTGAAAGCCTGTAGGATGTTATCCAAATCACTGGTAAAACGTGACAGGATATCACCATCTTGATGGCGGTCAAAGAAGGAAACAGTCAAGCGAGAAAGCTTGCCAAAAAGTCCCTTACGCATCTCATTTGTCGATTCGGCAATAATACGGCTCATCAAAACCATATAGATAAGACTCGACACCACGAGCACAATCAAAATATAAGCAAGATTAATCAAGAGTCCTAATAGACTTTGCCAAACTATATCAGGATTTCCATTTTGATAAGCTATAACTAAATTAGCTAGTTCCGTGACTGTTTGACCTGCAAATACTGGAAAGAGGGCTTGTGCAATCGTTGCAATGATAATCATAGCAATAACAACGACAAAGGATATCTTATAAACTCTAAAATAGTTCCAAAAGAATTCAAATGTCTTCATCCTACTCCTCCTTTCCTTTTTGCGTCTCGTAAATTTCACGATAGACCGGGTTTGATGCAACCAAGTCAGTGTGTTTGCCTTGACCAATCAAGCGACCTTGGTCAAGCACTAAAATTTTATCAGCATGCACAACAGAGCTAATCTTTTGTGCGATGATAATCGTAGTCGTCCCCTTCAAATCCTTGTTGAGAGCTTCTTGAACCAAACGTTCCGATTTGGCATCAAGGGCAGAGGTTGAATCATCAAAAATCAAGATACGAGGATTGCTTACAATCCCACGCGCAATAGACATTCTTTGTTTTTGTCCACCAGAAAAGTTAGTCCCACGTTCCTCAACTGGACTTTCAAAGGCCAAGTCCATACGACTAATAAATTCACTGGCCTGGGCGATGCGAGCCGCGCGTTCCATTTCTGAAACTGTCGCATCTCCCTTACCTTGTCTGAGATTATCTGCAATGGTTCCACTAAAGAGAATGGCTCTTTGTAGGACGATAGAAACTGTCTTACGAAGCGTCCCTTCACTAACTGTCCGAATGTCCTTTCCACCAATCTTGATCGAACCTTGCTGAGGATCAAATAATCGTGGAATCAATTGAGCCAAGGTTGACTTCCCTGCACCAGTTGCTCCGACAACCCCAACCATTTCACCAGCTGCGATATCGAAGGATACATCTTTTAGGATAGGTTCTTCATCATTTGGATAGGTAAAGGTAACATTTTCAAAACTGAGACTTCCTTCCAATTCTTCATCTTCCACATCATTGAAAGTCATAGCTGGTTCTGTATCAAGGATTTCACGAATACGACGAAGGGAGATCATGGCACGAGTAACTGAGTTCCCCAAAAATCCAACCATGACGATGGTAAAGATAATCTGACTCAGGTAGTTTACAAAGGAAGCAATGGAACCAACTACTGACGGATCTGACTCTGCCATACCTGCTACAAGCCAGATTGAAAGAAAGACAGCACCGTATGAAATCATCATCATTACAGGTTGAACGATAGAAAAGGCGTAGCCGATATAAAGGTTTTCTCCCAACAATTCATCTGACACCTGCGTAAATTTATCAAACTGATCTTTTTCTCGGACAAAAGACTTAACCACGCGCACACCACGCAAATTTTCTTTAGCAATGGCATTGATACGCTCTAGTAAGGTCTGGAATTTTGCAAAGCGTGGTCCCACAACTCCCATCATAAAACCCATTATGGCAACAATCAGAATGACCATAAGAACTAGCACCCACCACAGTGAAGGTAGGGTGACAACTGCTAGAATAAAGGAACCGATAAACAAAAGTGGTAGTCGAAAGAGGATTTGGAAGGTCATCATAACGACGTTTTGAATCTGGTTGATATCGTTGGTCATACGAACGACAAGGTTCCCTGCATTAAACTTCTCAATATTGGCGTATGAAAAAGTTTGAATCTTACGAAAGGCATCTTCACGTAAGTCAGACGAAACTCCTTGAGCAATGTAAGCTGCTAACACTACATTGATCCCACCTGCAACCAAACCAATCAAGGCAACAAGAATTAACCAAAAACCGATAGTATAAATAGCTTCATTATCACCTGTTAGTAGGGCCTCTAAAACCTCCTGCAAATAACGTGGTTGCAAGAGTGAACTCGTTACCATTAGACCTGTCATAACCAAGGAAGTCAGGGCCTGCCATTTATAGGCTTTTATTTTCTGAAACAGCATATTTCCCCCTTATAAGATAGACAAAAGGGGACGACAGTTCTGTCAGTCCCTTCTTATGCTTTCATGTTGATACTATTCTAACAAAAAAGAATGCTATTGTCAAAGCACTCAGCTCTCAGAAGCTTGTGCAAGCACGACATTAGCATTCTATCAATCCTTTAAAAATTCTTCTAAATTTAGTGCTGAATTTTATTGTTCTGAACTAGCTTGCTCGTCTAGCTTAATTCGTCCAATTTCACGGTAGCTACAGTCCCCAACAATCTGGACTGAGAACTGACCATCTTCGTACTCTAGAATCGTCACACTTCCGTTATCAAGACCATGTGGATGCATGCCGTTAATGAGGTAAACAATAGTTCCAATAGTCATTCCATGACTGACAACGAGAGCATTTCCTCCACCATTGGTTTCCATTTCCTTGGCAATGGCTTCAAAGCCTTCCCAGATACGACCACTTAGTTTTTCCCATCCTTCAGCCCAGCCTGCTGTATCCACTTCTACCAAACCTTCAGCTAGCTCCGCATAGGACAAACGATGCACATGATCGACATTAAAGATACGAGGAATGATGCCCATAAATAGGTCTCCATCATAAGCACCATCAAAGCTACCAAAGCACCACTCACGGATTCTCTTATCCATACGATAAGGAATTTGACCTGTCAAACCAAGCTCCTCAAGGATAATTCCCATAGTCTGGATGGTACGTCCTGAGTCACTTGAATAAGCACGCTCGAAGGTTAAGCCTGACTCACGCAAACCAATTCCCAATTCGTGAATACCTCGCTCACCTTCAGCTGTTAAAGGAGTATCACTCCAACCTTGAGCACGCCCAATCGTATTAAACATTGTTTTCCCATGACGCACTAGATACAATTTTACACTTGACATATTCTGTCCTCCATATGTATCTATTATAGCATGATTTCAGGTAAAAACCTCGTCCAAACTACTCTGTGCCCTTCTTTGAAGGTGCTCATTTGGAAGACCTAGCAGTCTCTTTTTTGCGCCCTTCTTCTTTTTTCTCCTCATTTCCTTCTTTGGGCTTGTTTTCTGTTTTCTTAGACTTTTGGTCAGGTTTTTTCAAATATGGAAAGTGAAATTCAAATTGATTTTTTCCAGTATTGACAGTTGTTGTAAAGCCCTTTTCGTCACTACGATAAGTTGACTTTCCTACATTAAATGACTGCTGGCCACTCTCAGAACTAGCTTTCTCATAGGTTCTCTTTGCCATCGCATAAGCCACCAATTTTTCTTTATTTAAGGCATAATCCTGATGATGTGCTACTTGCCGATTTAGATAAAACTGCAACAAAAGACTAAAAATTCCAGCAATAGTGATAGCGTATAGGAGAACTCCTGCTCTAACTTTTTTCTTTTTCAACACGATAGATAAATTCCCTCTCTAGTCCCTTTTCAAACTGAAAATGAAAGTGCAGCTCCTGCCCTTTTTCTTGAATTCGAGCTGATTTTAGACCGTAGACCATGGGTTGATAACCACGTCCACTAGCATCTGTTTTCCGGAAATCATTTGACTTTGATTTACCCATGGAAATGGGCTTCCCTTCCTGTTTGAGGTAAAGTCTATCATTCTCCACTTTTTCAAATTGGGCTCGATTCAACTCTGCTTCCAGCTGATCCACAAATAGTAGCCATTCCTTCTGCTCACTTTTCTGCTGGTAGCGAACTTCTGAAACCAAGAGTCGGCTCATAGATTGAAAAAGAAGCAAGCTACCACTAATAACGATGAGGGCAACCAAGGATTCTAAAAGTGTAAAAGCTCTGACCCTACTTGTCTTGAATCGCCAGTAATTTCTCCGTTCCATGGTATACCTCCAAACCTCGCTCATTCGAGACAACATGAACCGTAAGGCCATTGACAGTTAACTCCTTTTGTCCAGACTGCAACGCCATACGAGCCACTCGCAAAACTTCTTCCTGTTTTAGAAGTTCTACTTCTCTTTTTCTACTTTCTTGAATTTGTCCCAGCAAGAGGGTTGCAATACTTGCAAAAATGGCTAGCGAAATCACTGCTTCCAGTAAAATAACCGCCTTAATTTTTTGCTTCTTGAATACGTTTAATCTTTCCATTTCCTAGATATAGTTGGTAGCGAACCACTTCTTTCCTTGTTTGAAATCTCACGCTAGCTAGAGACGAATTCCCTCCTGCCTTATCAAAGGTAATTGACTGATTAGACTGCAATTGAATACCTTTAGGGATGGCTAATTTCTGGTAGCCATTCCCAATACTTGTCTCTTCTAGCATTAAGTTCATCTTCTGCTGACTAGCCAGACTTCGCTTCTGGGTTTCTCGATAAAGTTCCTCAAACTCCATAAAGAAAATCTGTTCTTCCACAGCTGCAAAAGTTGATTGAACTGAACTTGACAAACCCAAGGCTAACAGGCTGACTATTCCTAAGACCAATAAACTTTCTAGCATAGTAAAAGCCCTAATCTGAAACTGTTTGACTTGTCTTTTGTTTTGCATGATATTCCTTATAGGCTTTTGCTTGCTCAGCAGTGATACGCCCATCTGCCTGTAATTTACCTAGACTAGCATCTTCATTTTTATCCAGACTATAGAGTTCTGCTTGGCTTTCTACCACCTTGACGACAGCTGCTTTCCCCTTATCATTGACTGCATCCTTTTGCTTAGTAAGATTTGGCACAAAAAGCAAAAGTAGGACGCTAATGATAAGCAACACCACCAACATTTCTACCAGTGTAAAAGCTTTTACCTTCGTTTCTTTTAATTTCATCATCATTTTTTTCATCTAAAAATTTACCTCCATATTTTGATACATTGGCAGCAACATAGCTGCATACAATAAAACGATTAGCAGGGCTACAAAAATAAAGACCAGTGGTTGAACAAGGTTCATGGTCCGATTGACTCGAGTAAAGAAGGATTCCCAAGTTTTTTCCGCATAGATTTCCAATTCGCTTCCCAACTTGGATTTAACCTCTCCATATTCAATGATTAATCCCAACTCCTTTCTAAAGAAGGGATAGGTCTGAACAACCTTAGAAAATTCCTGCCCATTTTGCAAAGATTGATCTAAATCGTATCCAATTTCCTTAAAAAGAGGATTCCCTTGCTCCTGCATCATCTGAAAAATCTGTGCCAACTCTAAACCTTGTCCAATCATATTTCCCCATTCCCGAGCATAATAGGCAGTTAGATAATACTGAACAAACACACCTAAAAAGGGGATTCTAGCTAGAAAAGAAAAGACTTGTATCTTCTTAGATTTCCTGTAGAAAATCAGCCCTGTTAAAGATGCAAAACTTAGTGCCAGAGTAAGCCCAAGAAAAATCTGTGGCAGGTTACTAATCACTAAGGTAGCTATGTTACTACTATCCAGTTGGGGCAAGAGATAATTTCGCAACCCCAACATTATGAGCAGTAAGAAAGCTAGCAAAATAAGTGGGTAGGTCGCAACTTCAATTAACTTCTTCTTGACCTTAGCAAGATTATCCAAATATTCTTCAATTTTCCCCAAACTCAAATGGAGATTTCCATGAACTTCAGCCAATGAAAGTTGAGTGACAATCGCACTCGAAAAACCTAAATTCCCCATCATTTCCGAGAAAGATTTTCCTTTCGATAGTCCTAGGCGCATCTGTGAAACATATTCCTTCTCCAACAAAAGACTTCTATCAAGAAAGGAAATGATTTCTACCAAGTGAAAACCACTAGAAAACAAATTGTTAAAGAGAGTGATAATTTTCTTCTGCTTACTGGTAGCTAATTTTCTCCGTTTCAGCTTGAAGGGCAGTGATATGTCCGTCTTTAAGAAGCTGATCAATGTGCTCATTCCACTTTTCTGCCTGGTGTTCTGAATATTTTTGGTTTGCAAAATCAATAATTCCTCCTCCCCCGATTAGTCTCTGGTAGCAAACACCTTGTAAAACAACTGCGAGTTCATCTTCACTGACACCCAGTTCTAAAAGACGCTCATAGACCCCACGAATACTCTTTGCATGTATGGTCGAAAACACTGTAGCTCCCGTTAAGCTAGCTCTTACAACAGCACGGGCTGTTTCGCTATCTCGAATTTCCCCAATGATTAAAAGATCTGGGCGGTGCCGCAAAGAAAGTTTTATCAAGTTTTCATAACTCAGTCCAATAGCTTCATTGAGTTGTAATTGCAGCATCTCTTCTTGCTTAATCTCGACTGGGTCCTCAATGGACATGACTTGTTGTCCCTTAAACAATGACTTAGCTAATTCATGCATTAAGGTAGTTTTACCACTTCCTACAGGTCCTGCAAATAGATAAAGGCCGCGTTGCCTAAAGCCCTTTTCCAGTTCCTTAAGGTCTTGAAACCAGAAGTGCAACTCTTGTTCTTCATCGTGCAAAAGGCGAATAACTAAACTCTCATGACCACGATAATCTCCTACCGTCGATAAGCGTAGTGAAGAAACCTTGCCATCATGCTGATAATCACAGGAACCCAGTTGACTACGACGCTTTTCTCCAACATTCATCCCCGCAATAAATTTAAAGTGACTAATCACTGCGCCCAACTTTTCAAAGTCATAGCTATTAATCAAACGCCTTTCATCACCTATTCGCATATGCAACTCATAACCCTTGTCCTTGGGAATAAAATAGATATCCTGAGCTCCATCCTTTTTTGCGAGACTAATCAATTCTTGTGCAAGTGCTTGTACCATATTCCCTCCTCAGTTAATTATTCGAAGAAAATACAAAAAAAAGAACAACTTTATTAAAAAGTTGTTCCATCATTTTTGATGCGACACGTCCGGTGGATTTCTAAACCAGTTTGTTTTTCATAACCCGGTCTGAATTTTTCATCTGGTATAACTTGACCATCTTCCAGTAAAGCCAAGGAATGATATTGCTGCAGAAATTCATCACATTCCTCACACCAACGCTTATCCTCCGGATTCCAAAATATGGTCATTAAGTCTCCTCGACTTTTATATAGTGGAATTTTCTTTTCCAGTTCAAACCAGCAAGATTTATAATACTTCAAGGCATCATAGTAATTTTCAAATTTCTTACTACTAATGACGTCTTCTTCCCATCCTTCTATGAACCACCAAGGTTCAAAATCCCCGTACATTTCTATAACTCGATACATAGTTTCATTTCCTTTGTATCGTATATTATAGCGAAATTTTAAGAACAATGAAAGAAATTTGCTTGCTTTCACGAATTATCTAATATTTTCAAAAAATCCAGCTATTCTAAAAAGAATAACTGGATTCAAAATTCGATTAACCTTCTGAAATATCGTTTTCAATGATAACCTTAATCGCATGATGATCTGCAGCCTTACCAAATACTTCATAGGCCTTTTCAATTTCACTTAGTTTGAAGTAATGAGTTACCAATTTTTCTGGTTCAATTTTATGACTTTCTAAAGCTTTCAAAAGCTGAGGAGTTGTGTTGGTAGAAACCAAGCCGGTAGTTACGTTAATGTTACGAATCCATAGAGTATCCAAATCAAACTGAACTGGTTTACCATGCACACCACAGTTGGCTACTGTTCCATCTACACCGATAATCTTTTGGCAGAGATCAAACGTTTCAGGAATACCAACAGCTTCTATAGCAACATCCACACCTCTACCATCTGTTAAATCATAAATTTCTTGAATTGCTTTTTCAGGGTCTGAAGAATTAATCTTATGAGTAGCACCGAAAGAAACTGCAGTATCCAAACGGTTATCGTCTAGGTCTACCATGATCAATTTAGCAGGTGAATAGAATTGAGCAGTCAATAGAGCTGCTAAGCCTACTGGACCTGAACCAACGATTGCCACACTACAACCAGGCTCTACTTTCCCTTTTAAGACACCAATTTCATAACCAGTTGGTAGGATATCAGATAACATAACCAAGGCTTCATCAGACAAATCAGCTGGAGTGTGATAGAGAGTATTATCAGCATGAGGAACACGAAGATATTCGGCTTGCATACCGTCGATCAAATGTCCAAAAATCCAACCGCCTTCGTCTTCACAGTGGGCATAGATACCCTTTTTACAGTAGTAGCATTTACCACAGGCACAAACACAAGAAATCAAAACCTTATCGCCTTTTTTGAAGTTTGAAACGCCTGCTCCAACTTCCTCTACAATCCCGATTCCTTCATGGCCAAGGATAGTTCCACTCTTACATGCAGGGACATCTCCTTTGATAATATGAAGATCTGTTCCACAAATAGTAGTTTTTACAATACGCACAATAGCGTCAGTTGGCTTGCGAATAACTGGTTTGTCAACATCAACAAATGAAGCAAGTCCTGGTTTAACATAAGTATAGGCTTTCATAAAGCTTACCTCCGTTTTTTTATTTGTATTGTTTATATCATAATTGTAAGCCTTTCCATAAAGAAAATCAAGTAATATGTGAAGAAATTAACAAACTAAATTAAAAAAAGTAGAAACTAAACTAGTTTCTACTTTAGAGATTATGCTTGATAACGTTTTTCACCATCAAGGTAAGTTGCTACCAATTCCAAATCCTTATCAAGAACGATAAAGTCAGCATCGTAGCCTTCACGGATTTGTCCACAAACGTCATCAATATGAACTGATTTTGCTGGGTTGAGACTGGCCATCATAACTGCTTCATGTGGATTTGCAATGCCCCATTCAACAACATT
>NZ_ALCH01000004.1:0-2500 GCF_000279535.1 Streptococcus infantis SPAR10 | reverse complement strand
ACGAGGCTCTCACTCTCTTTGGCTGACCTTCCCATGTCATTCTTCTATAGTCTTTGAGTCCACATTGCAGTCCTACAACCCCGAAGAGTAAACTCTTCGGTTTGCCCTCCTGCCGTTTCGCTCGCCGCTACTAAGGCAATCGCTTTTGCTTTCTCTTCCTGCAGCTACTTAGATGTTTCAGTTCACTGCGTCTTCCTCCTCATATCCTTAACAGATATGGGTAACAGGTAGTACCTGTTGGGTTCCCCCATTCGGAAATCCCTGGATCATCGCTTACTTACAGCTACCCAAGGCATATCGTCGTTTGTCACGTCCTTCTTCGGCTCCTAGTGCCAAGGCATCCACCGTGCGCCCTTATTAACTTAACCTACTTTTTTGACCTTTCAGTCATAAACTCTTATTAATACTACAGCGTTTTCGGTTTATTTTCTTGTTACTATTTGATATAGATATTCAATTTTCAATGTGCATTACTTGGTGATCTCTCACCAATGGAGCCTAGCGGGATCGAACCGCTGACCTCCTGCGTGCAAAGCAGGCGCTCTCCCAGCTGAGCTAAGGCCCCACAAGACCTCTCAAGACTAAACAAGACCAATGTGCATTCCTTATCCTTAGAAAGGAGGTGATCCAGCCGCACCTTCCGATACGGCTACCTTGTTACGACTTCACCCCAATCATCTATCCCACCTTAGGCGGCTGGCTCCTAAAAGGTTACCTCACCGACTTCGGGTGTTACAAACTCTCGTGGTGTGACGGGCGGTGTGTACAAGGCCCGGGAACGTATTCACCGCGGCGTGCTGATCCGCGATTACTAGCGATTCCGACTTCATGTAGGCGAGTTGCAGCCTACAATCCGAACTGAGATTGGCTTTAAGAGATTAGCTTGCCGTCACCGGCTTGCGACTCGTTGTACCAACCATTGTAGCACGTGTGTAGCCCAGGTCATAAGGGGCATGATGATTTGACGTCATCCCCACCTTCCTCCGGTTTATTACCGGCAGTCTCGCTAGAGTGCCCAACTGAATGATGGCAACTAACAATAGGGGTTGCGCTCGTTGCGGGACTTAACCCAACATCTCACGACACGAGCTGACGACAACCATGCACCACCTGTCACCTCTGTCCCGAAGGAAAACTCTATCTCTAGAGCGGTCAGAGGGATGTCAAGACCTGGTAAGGTTCTTCGCGTTGCTTCGAATTAAACCACATGCTCCACCGCTTGTGCGGGCCCCCGTCAATTCCTTTGAGTTTCAACCTTGCGGTCGTACTCCCCAGGCGGAGTGCTTAATGCGTTAGCTACGGCACTAAACCCCGGAAAGGGTCTAACACCTAGCACTCATCGTTTACGGCGTGGACTACCAGGGTATCTAATCCTGTTTGCTCCCCACGCTTTCGAGCCTCAGCGTCAGTTACAAGCCAGAGAGCCGCTTTCGCCACCGGTGTTCCTCCATATATCTACGCATTTCACCGCTACACATGGAATTCCACTCTCCCCTCTTGCACTCAAGTTAAACAGTTTCCAAAGCGTACTATGGTTAAGCCACAGCCTTTAACTTCAGACTTATCTAACCGCCTGCGCTCGCTTTACGCCCAATAAATCCGGACAACGCTCGGGACCTACGTATTACCGCGGCTGCTGGCACGTAGTTAGCCGTCCCTTTCTGGTAAGATACCGTCACAGTGTGAACTTTCCACTCTCACACTCGTTCTTCTCTTACAACAGAGCTTTACGATCCGAAAACCTTCTTCACTCACGCGGCGTTGCTCGGTCAGACTTCCGTCCATTGCCGAAGATTCCCTACTGCTGCCTCCCGTAGGAGTCTGGGCCGTGTCTCAGTCCCAGTGTGGCCGATCACCCTCTCAGGTCGGCTATGTATCGTTGCCTTGGTGAGCCGTTACCTCACCAACTAGCTAATACAACGCAGGTCCATCTGGTAGTGGTGCAATTGCACCTTTCAAGCAGCTATCATGCGATATCTACTTTATGCGGTATTAGCTATCGTTTCCAATAGTTATCCCCCGCTACCAGGCAGGTTACCTACGCGTTACTCACCCGTTCGCAACTCATCCGAAGAGCAAGCTCCTCCTTCAGCGTTCTACTTGCATGTATTAGGCACGCCGCCAGCGTTCGTCCTGAGCCAGGATCAAACTCTCATTAAAAGTTTGAGTTCTCACTCATTTCTGTCACTGACAGATTTATTGTTTTTTCATTGTTCAGTACTACAACCTTAAGTTATAGTGCCCTGCACATTGGTTCGTCTTGTTCAGTTTTCAAAGGTCTTTGTCGCGCTTGCGACAACTATATTAGTATATCACAGTCACTTTTCTCTGTCAACAGGTTTTTTTAACTTTTTTAAATCCTATTTCCATCAACCGCGATACACCCATAGTCCGTACGGGATTCGAACCCGTGTTACCGCCGTGAAAAGGCGGTGTCTTAACCCCTTGACCAACGGACCTTGAGCTTTTTCAACTCTTTCTATTATACCTACTTTTAGAA
>NZ_ALCH01000003.1:0-145000 GCF_000279535.1 Streptococcus infantis SPAR10 | reverse complement strand
TAGTAACAAGAAAATAAACCGAAAACGCTGTAGTATTAATAAGAGTTTATGACTGAAAGGTCAAAAAAGTAAGGTTAAGTTAATAAGGGCGCACGGTGGATGCCTTGGCACTAGGAGCCGAAGAAGGACGTGACAAACGACGATATGCCTTGGGTAGCTGTAAGTAAGCGATGATCCAGGGATTTCCGAATGGGGGAACCCAACAGGTACTACCTGTTACCCATATCTGTTAAGGATATGAGGAGGAAGACGCAGTGAACTGAAACATCTAAGTAGCTGCAGGAAGAGAAAGCAAAAGCGATTGCCTTAGTAGCGGCGAGCGAAACGGCAGGAGGGCAAACCGAAGAGTTTACTCTTCGGGGTTGTAGGACTGCAATGTGGACTCAAAGACTATAGAAGAATGACATGGGAAGGTCAGCCAAAGAGAGTGAGAGCCTCGTATTTAAAATAGTCTTTGTACCTAGCAGTATCCTGAGTACGGCGAGACACGTGAAATCTCGTCGGAATCTGGGAGGACCATCTCCCAACCCTAAATACTCCCTAGTGACCGATAGTGAACCAGTACCGTGAGGGAAAGGTGAAAAGCACCCCGGGAGGGGAGTGAAATAGAACCTGAAACCGTGTGCCTACAACAAGTTCGAGCCCGTTAATGGGTGAGAGCGTGCCTTTTGTAGAATGAACCGGCGAGTTACGATATGATGCGAGGTTAAGTTGAAGAGACGGAGCCGTAGGGAAACCGAGTCTGAATAGGGCGCTTTAGTATTATGTCGTAGACCCGAAACCATGTGACCTACCCATGAGCAGGTTGAAGGTGCGGTAAGACGCACTGGAGGACCGAACCAGGGCACGTTGAAAAGTGCTTGGATGACTTGTGGGTAGCGGAGAAATTCCAAACGAACTTGGAGATAGCTGGTTCTCTCCGAAATAGCTTTAGGGCTAGCGTCGACATTAAGATTCTTGGAGGTAGAGCACTGTTTGGGTGAGGGGTCCATCCCGGATTACCAATCTCAGATAAACTCCGAATGCCAATGAATTATGGTCGGCAGTCAGACTGCGAGTGCTAAGATCCGTAGTCGAAAGGGAACAGCCCAGACCACCAGCTAAGGTCCCAAAATAATTGTTAAGTGGAAAAGGATGTGGGGTTGCACAGACAACTAGGATGTTAGCTTAGAAGCAGCTATTCATTCAAAGAGTGCGTAATAGCTCACTAGTCGAGTGACCCTGCGCCGAAAATGTACCGGGGCTAAAACAATTTACCGAAGCTGTGGATACCTTTATAGGTATGGTAGGAGAGCGTTCTATGTGTGGAGAAGGTGTACCGTGAGGAGCGCTGGAACGCATAGAAGTGAGAATGCCGGTATGAGTAGCGAAAGACAGGTGAGAATCCTGTCCACCGTAAGACTAAGGTTTCCAGGGGAAGGCTCGTCCGCCCTGGGTTAGTCGGGACCTAAGGAGAGACCGAAAGGTGTATCCGATGGACAACAGGTTGATATTCCTGTACTAGAGTATGTAGTGATGGAGGGACGCAGTAGGCTAACTAAAGCAGACGATTGGAAGTGTCTGTCTAAGCAGTGAGGTGTGAATTGAGTTAAATGCTTAATTCTATAACATTGAGCTGTGATGGGGAGCGAAGTTTAGTAGCGAAGTTAGTGACGTCACACTGCCAAGAAAAGCTTCTAGCGTTTAACATACTCTACCCGTACCGCAAACCGACACAGGTAGTCGAGGCGAGTAGCCTCAGGTGAGCGAGAGAACTCTCGTTAAGGAACTCGGCAAAATGACCCCGTAACTTCGGGAGAAGGGGTGCTGACTTTACGTCAGCCGCAGTGAATAGGCCCAAGCAACTGTTTATCAAAAACACAGCTCTCTGCTAAATCGTAAGATGATGTAGTAGGGGGTGACGCCTGCCCGGTGCTGGAAGGTTAAGAGGAGTGCTTAGCGTAAGCGAAGGTATGAATTGAAGCCCCAGTAAACGGCGGCCGTAACTATAACGGTCCTAAGGTAGCGAAATTCCTTGTCGGGTAAGTTCCGACCCGCACGAAAGGCGTAATGATTTGGGCACTGTCTCAACGAGAGACTCGGTGAAATTTTAGTACCTGTGAAGATGCAGGTTACCCGCGACAGGACGGAAAGACCCCATGGAGCTTTACTGCAGTTTGATATTGAGTGTCTGTACCACATGTACAGGATAGGTAGGAGTCTATGAGATCGGGACGCCAGTTTCGAAGGAGACGATGTTGGGATACTACCCTTGTGTTATGGCCACTCTAACCCGGATAGGTGATCCCTATCGGAGACAGTGTCTGACGGGCAGTTTGACTGGGGCGGTCGCCTCCTAAAAGGTAACGGAGGCGCCCAAAGGTTCCCTCAGAATGGTTGGAAATCATTCGCAGAGTGTAAAGGTATAAGGGAGCTTGACTGCGAGAGCTACAACTCGAGCAGGGACGAAAGTCGGGCTTAGTGATCCGGTGGTTCCGTATGGAAGGGCCATCGCTCAACGGATAAAAGCTACCCTGGGGATAACAGGCTTATCTCCCCCAAGAGTTCACATCGACGGGGAGGTTTGGCACCTCGATGTCGGCTCGTCGCATCCTGGGGCTGTAGTCGGTCCCAAGGGTTGGGCTGTTCGCCCATTAAGCGGCACGCGAGCTGGGTTCAGAACGTCGTGAGACAGTTCGGTCCCTATCCGTCGCGGGCGTAGGAAATTTGAGAGGATCTGCTCCTAGTACGAGAGGACCAGAGTGGACTTACCGCTGGTGTACCAGTTGTCTTGCCAAAGGCATCGCTGGGTAGCTATGTAGGGAAGGGATAAACGCTGAAAGCATCTAAGTGTGAAACCCACCTCAAGATGAGATTTCCCATGATTTTATATCAGTAAGAGCCCTGAGAGATGATCAGGTAGATAGGTTAGAAGTGGAAGTGTGGCGACACATGTAGCGGACTAATACTAATAGCTCGAGGACTTATCCAAAGTAACTGAGAATACGAAAGCGTAAGGTTTTCTTGATATTTGATAGATATTCAATTTTGAGTAGGTATTACTCAGAGTTAAGTGACGATAGCCTAGGAGATACACCTGTACCCATGCCGAACACAGAAGTTAAGCCCTAGAACGCCGGAAGTAGTTGGGGGTTGCCCCCTGTGAGATATGGAAGTCGCTTAGCTCGAGGGAGTTTAGCTCAGCTGGGAGAGCATCTGCCTTACAAGCAGAGGGTCAGCGGTTCGATCCCGTTAACTCCCATAGGTCCCGTAGTGTAGCGGTTATCACGTCGCCCTGTCACGGCGAAGATCGCGGGTTCGATTCCCGTCGGGACCGTAATAACGAAAGTTATTTGACTCGTTAGCTCAGTTGGTAGAGCAATTGACTTTTAATCAATGGGTCACTGGTTCGAGCCCAGTACGGGTCATATTTGCGGGTTTGGCGGAATTGGCAGACGCACCAGATTTAGGATCTGGCGCTTAACGGCGTGGGGGTTCAAGTCCCTTAACCCGCATAATAGAAATCAGCCGGCTTAGCTCAGTTGGTAGAGCATCTGATTTGTAATCAGAGGGTCGCGTGTTCAAGTCATGTAGCCGGCATTTTTTTTAATATAAACCAGAGTCGATGCGAACGTAGTTCAGTGGTAGAACACCACCTTGCCAAGGTGGGGGTCGCGGGTTCGAATCCCGTCGTTCGCTTATAGAGGCCGGGGTGGCGGAACTGGCAGACGCACAGGACTTAAAATCCTGCGATTGGTAACGATCGTACCGGTTCGATTCCGGTCCTCGGCATATATTGAAGAGCACCCTTAGCTCAACTGGATAGAGTACCTGACTACGAATCAGGCGGTTAGAGGTTCGACTCCTCTAGGGTGCATTAAACATTTAACTCGGGAAGTAGCTCAGCTTGGTAGAGTACTTGGTTTGGGACCAAGGTGTCGCAGGTTCGAATCCTGTCTTCCCGATTGATGGCGGTGTAGCTCAGCTGGCTAGAGCGTCCGGTTCATACCCGGGAGGTCGGGGGTTCGATCCCCTTCGCCGCTATAATGATCTTGTTGGACCTTTAGCTCAGCTGGTTAGAGCTCTCGGCTCATAACCGAGTGGTCGTAGGTTCAAGTCCTACAAGGTCCATTGAAATGATGGAGGATTACCCAAGTCCGGCTGAAGGGAACGGTCTTGAAAACCGTCAGGCGTGTAAAAGCGTGCGTGGGTTCGAATCCCACATCCTCCTTTATTTATTATTAACGCGGGATGGAGCAGCTCGGTAGCTCGTCGGGCTCATAACCCGAAGGTCGTAGGTTCAAATCCTGCTCCCGCAATATTAGGCTCGGTAGCTCAGTTGGTAGAGCAATGGATTGAAGCTCCATGTGTCGGCGGTTCGATTCCGTCTCGCGCCATTTTTTAATATGATACTATGCGGGTGTAGTTTAGTGGTAAAACTACAGCCTTCCAAGCTGTTGTCGCGAGTTCGATTCTCGTCACCCGCTTTGAACTTTGTTCAAGTACCAAGTTTTTAACTTGGGCGCGTAGCTCAGGTGGTTAGAGCGCACGCCTGATAAGCGTGAGGTCGGTGGTTCGAGTCCACTCGTGCCCATTAATAGGAGAATTACTCAAGAGGCTGAAGAGGACGGTTTGCTAAATCGTTAGGTCGGGTAACTGGCGCAAGGGTTCGAATCCCTTATTCTCCGTAATTAAAGAGCTTTATAGCTCTTTTTTTATTGCCTTAGTCTTATATTATTCTTTTTATAACTCTTAAACATTTGATATAATGTAAGTGAAGTCACTACAATAATTAAATAACTATAAAGGAGTTTGTTATGGAAGAAAAGGGTATTTTAGGAGTTTTGCTAGTTCTATTTATGAGTCTTTTTATGTTTGGCTGTAGTAATCATAGTTCCGAAAATTCTAATCAGGGGCTTAGTCTATCAACAACTGTTAGTCAATCAAATACTAATGAACAAACTTCCGTAGAGTCTAAGAAAAATTTTAAAGAATTTTACAAGCCAGTTTTTGATAATTACCAAAAAATACTTTCTACACCGAAGGATGTAAATGCAATCTCTGGTCTCTATAAGAGTTTACAAGGCACTGAACGCCCTATCAATAGTTGGTCTGTTGAAAATGCAGTTTTTCAATCAGATAAGATGCGTTATACCTATGCGGATCTTAATCAAGATGGTGTAGAGGAATTATTAGTAGGCGTTGAGCAATCTAATGGTGATTATTTTATTTCGGGTCTTTATTATCTTGTAAATGAGAAACCGGTTCTTTTAGCAGAAGGTTTTTTAGCCGGCCATGGTGGTGCCAGAAATTCTATGAATATCTATAAGGGTGGCGATATCCTGGAATTAAGTTGGTCCTCTGGAACAGGAGAAGGTAGAGGAGTACTCTATCATCTGAATTTAAACCAGCAAGCTGCAAGTAAACTACAAGAACAGGATATTCGAGTTCCTGGGAATAAAAGTTTGCACTCTGACTTTGGTAAGACAGAAGCCGAATTAATGAACTTCAAGCAACTAGATTGGAAGAAATTTGAAAGCTCTACTAGCAGCAAGACTATTTCGAGTGAAGAACAAAAAGCTCCTTGGAATGCTAGCAAGTCTGCTAAATTAGAAGCCTTCATAAAAGGGTGGGGAGAAAGACTAGGACAACCCAATTACCAAAAGGGAATCTCAGGAGGAGATGTGGGGGCTGACCACCTCTATACACTTAGGGATGATGGACCAAGTGAGAAAATGAATGCTGAGTATACGGATACAGGTCTAGGAAATGCTCAGTACCGAATTGTAGAGCGTTATAGCAATTGGGATAAGTACCCGAATGTGCATAGTTACTTTTTTGCGATAACTAACACAGGAGAAACGATTGTTTTTCATTCACCAACGACAAATGGTGGAATCATGTACTTAAAACCGACAGAAAATACAGAGATCCAAGCAGAGTTTAAACGTTTGGTAGAAGAAGAATAATCAATCATAATGGAGAGTTTGGCCTTAGCCAAACTCTTTTTCTTATATATGATTTCAAGTCAAAATTGTTGACAGATGTAATTTCTAGCATTACAATATTATATTAATGATTACACTCTTATAAAAAGTGAGATAAGGATCTTAGCTTTTAAGGAGATGGTGAGGAAGAATATGATTGAATACAAACATGTAGCCTTGCGCTACACGGATAAGGACATTTTAAAAGATGTCAATCTCCGCATTGAAAATGGAGAATTCATGGTGCTAGTGGGTCCTTCAGGATCTGGAAAGACCACCATGATCAAGATGGTGAACCGTCTCTTGGAGCCGACTGATGGCAATATCTATATGGACGGAAAACGGATCAAGGACTATGATGAACGGGAATTACGTCTTTCTACCGGCTATGTCCTTCAAGCCATTGCTCTTTTTCCAAATTTAACGGTTGCTGAAAATATTGCACTGATTCCTGAGATGAAGGGCTGGAGTAAGGAACAAATAGCCACTAAAACAGAAGAACTCTTGGACAAGGTGGGTCTGCCTGCTGCAGAGTATGCAGAGCGCATGCCTAGTGAGTTATCAGGTGGGGAGCAACAACGGATTGGGATTGTGCGGGCCATCATTGCGGAGCCAAAAATCTTACTGATGGATGAGCCTTTCTCTGCTCTCGATGCCATTTCTCGCAAGCAGTTGCAGGCTCTGACAAAAAAATTGCACAAAGAGTTTGGTATGACCACTATCTTCGTGACTCATGATACGGACGAGGCCTTAAAATTAGGCGATCGAATTGCTGTTTTACAGGATGGGGAGATTTGCCAGGTCGCTGACCCTGAAACAATTTTACAAGCACCTGCGACAGACTTTGTAGCAAACTTGTTTGGAGGTGTCCTTCATGTCTAATTTCATTTCAATCTTTCAGGAGCGATTTAGTGAATGGGTAACAGCTCTGGGTCAACACCTACAATTATCTCTTTTGACCTTATTGGTCGCTATTTTTCTGACCATCCCACTTGCGGTTTATCTAAATGGTCACAAAAAAGTAGCGACCTGGGTGCTACAAGTTGCAGGTATCTTCCAGACCATTCCTTCAATGGCTTTGTTGGGGCTCTTTATTCCTTTCATGGGGATTGGAACCTTACCAGCACTCACAGCCCTTGTCATTTACGCTATTTTCCCGATTTTAGAAAATACAATCACAGCCCTGAATGGCATTGATCCTAGTCTTGAGGAGGCAGGGATTGCTTTTGGGATGACCAAGTGGGAGCGACTCAAGAAGTTTGAAATTCCACTTGCCATGCCTGTCATTGTATCGGGGGTTCGAACAGCGACCGTTATGATCATTGGGACAGCGACTCTAGCAGCTCTTGTGGGAGCTGGTGGATTGGGCTCCTTTATCCTTTTGGGAATTGATCGTCGGAATGCTAGTCTCATTTTAATCGGAGCAATCTCATCAGCCATCTTGGCCATTCTCTTTAATGTCATTCTCAAATACTTGGAAAAGGCAAAATTGCGTACGATTGTTTCGACCTTTGCTGTCATGGTCCTTGGTTTGGGAGTTAGTTATGTTCCAAGCATCATTCCACATAATGAGAAAGACAATCTCGTCATTGCTGGGAAGTTAGGACCTGAACCTGAGATTCTCATGAATATGTATAAACTTCTCATCGAGGAAAATACGGATATGACGGTGACGGTTAAACCCAATTTTGGGAAGACAGACTTTCTTTACCAAGCGCTGAAAAAAGGGGACATTGATATCTATCCAGAATTTTCTGGGACAGTGACAGAGAGTCTCCTCCAATCATCTCCACAAATTGGGCATGACCCGGAAAAGGTTTACGAGGTGGCTCGTGATGGTATTGCCAAACAGGATCAACTAGCCTTTCTTAAACCCATGGCTTATCAAAATACTTATGCTATAGCAGTTCCTAAAAAAATTGCGCAAGAATATGGGCTTAAGACGATTTCAGACTTGAAAAAAGTAGAAGGACAGCTCAAGGCGGGATTCACTCTGGAGTTTAATGACCGTGAGGATGGAAACAAGGGTTTGCAGTCTGTTTATGGATTGAATCTCAATGTGGCAACCATGGAGCCAGCTCTTCGCTACCAAGCCATCCAGTCAGGGGACATTCAAATTACAGATGCTTACTCAACAGATGCTGAAATTGCTCGCTATGATTTAGTGGTTTTGGAGGATGATAAACAACTCTTCCCTCCATACCAAGGCGCTCCACTCATGAAAGCTGAATTACTCGAAAAACATCCTGAGTTGGAAGCAGTACTCAATAAACTAGCTGGTAAAATCACCGAGAGCCAGATGAGTCAGATGAACTATCAGGTTGGTGTGGAAGGCCAATCAGCTGAAGAAGTGGCGCGTGATTTTCTAGTCCAGGAAGGATTGCTGAAGAAGTAAACTCTAGTTAGCTTTAGCTACGAACTTGTTCAAATAAGTTAGAATGATAAACCCATCTTGCTTTTGTGCAGGATGGGTTTTTGTGTAAGTTTAAGTCAAGAAATAAATACAATTAGCTAATCTAATAGAATTAAAAGTGTAAGAACTAGAGTAGTTTTTTTTCAGTCTTCATTTCCATGACGTCTAAGTAAAATCTCACTACTTGGTCTTCTTTATAAGATTTCCCCTTTTTCAGCCACCAGGTCAATGTCTCGATAAAGTTAATTACTACAAAATGCTTGAGGTAGGAAGCGGGAATGTTAGGATAGGAAACTTGCAAGTCCTCTGCTACCATAGGATAAACATGGTGTTCCAGTTCTTTCTGTAATTGACGGAGGAAGTAGTCATTTTTTGAGAAAAGAAGACTGGTCACGTGGTCTTGATTTTTCTTAAAATGCAAAAAAATATGTGTCAAATATGCTTCGATGCTAATATTTTCCTCGCGTTCAAAAAGGTGGTGAAAGAGATAGAGGCAAAGCTGGTCTAGGAGTAATTCTTTACTTTCATAATGGCTATAAAAGGTGGAACGACCAACATCTGCTAGGTCTATTATCTCCTGAACGGTGATTGTTTCAAAGTTTTTTTGATTTAGTAATTGCAAAAAAGCAGCATAGATGGCTTTTCGAGTCTTGGTAATGCGACGATCTTGAGTACTCATATGAACAATTTGAACAAACTGTTCAGTAACGTACATAGCGAACAGTTAGCCCCTATCCTTTCTTTTTGGAATGAGATATAATACTAGTAAAGATAATAATTATACTACTACTATTATACCAAAGGAGAATAAAAAATGACAACAAATCGTGCTGTTTGGCTGGCTTTTTTCTTAAATCTAAGCTTTGCCATTGTTGAATTTATCGCAGGTGGAGTATTTGGTTCGAGTGCTGTTCTTGCTGACTCTGTTCATGACTTGGGAGATGCAATCGCAATTGGGCTATCAGCCTTTCTAGAAACAATCTCCAATCGTGAAGAGGATAGTCATTACACTTTGGGCTACAAACGATTTAGCCTCCTAGGAGCTTTGATAACGGCTGTGATTCTTATGACAGGATCTGTACTTGTCATTTTGGAAAATATCACAAAAATGTTTCATCCACAACCTGTTAATGATAAGGGCATCCTCTGGCTTGGAATCATTGCGGTTACTATAAATGTGTTAGCAAGTTTAGTGGTTTGTAAAGGAAAAACAAAGAATGAATCTATTCTTAGCCTGCATTTTCTAGAAGATACTCTGGGCTGGCTGGCTGTTATCCTGATGGCAATTATTCTCCGATTTACAGACTGGTATATTTTGGATCCGCTCTTATCTCTTGTCATTTCTTTCTTTATTCTATCAAAAGCCATTCCACGTTTTTGGTCTACTCTCAAGATTTTCTTGGATGCTGTGCCAGAAGGAGTAGATATCAAGCAAGTCAAGAGTCGCTTAGAGCAATTGGACTATGTTGCTAGTGTCAATCAGCTCAATCTCTGGACTATGGATGGTTTGGAGAAAAATGCCATTATCCATGTTTGTCTCGAGCATGTCAAGCATATGGAAGTTTGTAAAGAATCCATTCGAGACATACTCAAAGATTGTGGTTTTCAAAATATTACCATTGAAGTGGATGCAGACTTAGCAAGCCACCAGGTCCATAAGCGTAATATGGCAGAGCTAGAAGCAAACCATGATCTCGATCATCATTGATGAGGCGTAGTATAAGTGAGCGAAAGCTTCATAAAAAGTGTATACTTGAAATAAGTTAGATACAGAGAGGTAAATGTTTATGAAATCAGCAGTCTATAAAAAAGCAGGTCAGGTTGGTATTGAAGAGGTTAAACGTCCAAGCATTCAAGAAGCGGATGATGTGATTATCCGTGTGGTTCGTGCTTGCGTATGTGGTTCAGACCTATGGAGTTACCAAAATCCAGATATTAAAGCGGGACATAAAAATAGTGGACACGAAGCGATCGGAATCGTTGAAGAAACTGGAGAAGCTATTACAACGGTCAAGCCCGGTGATTTTGTGATTGTGCCATTTACTCATGGTTGTGGGGAGTGTGATGCCTGTCGTGCTGGATTTGATGGTTCCTGTGACAATCATATCGGAAATAACCTAGGAGGGAATTTCCAAGCTGAATATCTCCGCTTCCACTATGCCAATTGGGCACTTGTTAAAATCCCTGGACAACCGTCCGATTATACAGAAGGGATGCTTAAATCCCTCTTGACTCTGGCTGATGTCATGCCGACTGGCTATCATGCAGCGCGTGTGGCTAATGTTCAAAAAGGCGACAAGGTTGTCGTTATTGGGGATGGGGCTGTTGGCCAATGTGCTGTCATCGCAGCTAAGATGCGTGGAGCTTCACAAATTATCCTTATGAGTCGTCACGAAGATCGACAACAAATGGCCTTGGAGTCAGGAGCGACAACTGTTGTAGCTGAGCGAGGAGAAGAAGGAATTGCCAAGGTGCGTGAAATTCTTGGCGGTGGAGCAGATGCAGCACTTGAGTGTGTTGGTACTGAGGCGGCTGTTGAGCAAGCACTGGGTGTCCTTTATAATGGCGGTCGCATGGGATTTGTAGGAGTTCCACATTATAAGAATCGTGCTCTTGGTTCAACATTTATGCAAAATATATCTGTTGCAGGTGGAGCGGCTTCTGCAACAACATACGATAAGCAATTCTTGCTCAAAGATGTTCTTGATGGTGATATCAATCCAGGTCGTGTCTTTACCACAAGTTATAAATTGGAAGATATCGACCAAGCTTACAAGGCTATGGATGAACGCAAGACTATTAAGTCTATGATTGTGATGGATTAATACTCTTCGAAAATCTCTTCAAACCACGTCAGCTCTATCTGCAACCTCAAAACAGTGTTTTGAGCTGACTTCGTCAGTCTTATCCACAACCTCAAAGCAGTGCTTTGAGCAACCTGCGGCTAGCTTCCTAGTTTGCTCTTTGGTTTTCATTGAGTATAAAAAGAAAAACCTAATAGGATTTGAGAATCTCTATTAGGTTTTTTTATGTTCAAGTGTTGTGCTTAATGCAAGGTGCTTTCTCTTAACGTCAATTTGGTTCCAAGCATGGTGAGGCTTGGAATTTTACGCCCATGAAGAACTTCTCTGTTTAAAATATCCATTCCTGTACGTCCCATTTCTTCGGTGTAGACTGAGATACTGGAAAGGGGTGGGAACACTTGCTTGGTTAGAATAGTATCATTAAAGGAAATAATACTGACGCGCTCCGGTATGCTGATGCTGGCTTCTTGAAGGGCGCGAAGGGCACCAATGGCCAGGCTATCACTAGCTGCAAAAAAGGCTTGTGGAAGTTTATCTCCTAATTTTTCGATAGCCTCTTTCATCAAGTCGTATCCAGATTGGGCAGTAAATAGTCCTTGAAAAACGAATTTCTCGTTATAGATTCCCTTTTCTTGTGTATAGGATTTAAAGTAACCTAAGCGTTTGTCTGCGATGACTTCTTCTTGGTCAGTAGTCGTTTCAAGACCGGATAAGATACCAATCTTCTTAATCCCGTGGTCTGTAAAGTAATCGACTACCTGTCTAACAGCATTATTAAAATCTGTAATGACACAGGTGTGTCCCAAGGCTATGGTGTCACTATCTAGAAAAACTAGAGGTTTTTGATATTCTTCAAATGATGCAATCTGTGCTTGGCTAAATTTTCCAATACAAAGAATTCCAATGACTTCTTCGCTAAGCGTAAAAGGTTGATCATTGAAATAGCGTAAGATTTCGTAATCTAATTCTTGTGCCCTATTTTCGATTCCTAGTCGAATCTGGTAGTAGTAGAGGTCTTCCAACTCACCTTGTTCGCTGACCCACTGGATAATGGCAATCTTTTGTTTCAGTTTGTGACTTTCGCCTGTTTTGAGATGTTTGGTATAACCTAGTTCTTCGGCGACAGTTAAAATACGATGTCGGGTTTCTTCTGTGACAGATAGACTCTGATCGCGATTGAGGACACGGGATACAGTTGCGATTGAGACAGAGGCTAACTGAGCAATATCTTTGAGTGTAGCCATAATTCCCCTCCTTTTTAGGTTATTATATCATATTTTTCTATCTTTTTACTCATAGTTTAGTAAAATATCGGTAAAAATGTTGACCAAAGCAAAACCCTTGGGTACAATAGAAGAAAACGATTACAAGGTAAACTTTTTTACCTAACAAATTGTCAAAGGAGAATTCATATGACACAACATCTTACTGCTGATGCACTTCGCAAGGACTTTCTTGCTGTTTTTGGTCAAGAAGCAGATCAAACCTTCTTCTCACCAGGCCGTATCAACTTGATTGGGGAACATACTGACTACAACGGTGGGCATGTTTTCCCAGCGGCTATTTCATTAGGAACTTACGGAGCTGCACGCAAGCGTGATGACCAAGTTTTGCGTTTCTACTCAGCAAACTTTGAGGACAAAGGCATTATCGAAGTTCCTCTGGCTGACCTTAAGTTTGAGAAAGAGCACAACTGGACCAACTATCCAAAAGGTGTCCTTCATTTCTTGCAAGAAGCTGGACATGTGATTGATAAAGGATTTGATTTCTATGTCTATGGGAATATCCCAAATGGTGCTGGTTTGTCATCTTCAGCTTCTTTGGAGCTATTGACAGGTGTCGTGGCAGAATACCTCTTTGACCTAAAATTGGATCGTCTAGATTTAGTAAAAATCGGGAAATTGACAGAGAACAACTTTATTGGGGTTAACTCTGGTATCATGGACCAATTTGCTATCGGTATGGGGGCAGACCAACGTGCTATTTATCTGGATACAAATAGTTTAGAATATGACTTGGTCCCCCTTGATTTGAAGGACAATGTTGTTGTTATCATGAACACTAACAAACGCCGTGAACTTGCGGATTCTAAGTACAATGAACGTCGTGCTGAATGTGAAAAAGCAGTAGAAGAACTCCAAGTGGCCTTAAATATTCAAACCTTGGGTGAATTGGATGAATGGGCTTTTGATGAATATAGCTACCTCATCAAAGACGAAAATCGCTTGAAACGTGCGCGCCATGCCGTTCTTGAGAATCAACGTACCCTTAAAGCACAAGCGGCTCTTCAAGCAGGAGATTTAGACAAGTTTGGTCGTTTGATGAATGCATCTCATGTTTCACTGGAGCATGACTACGAAGTAACTGGCTTGGAATTAGATACCCTTGTTCATACAGCTTGGGCTCAAGAAGGTGTTCTCGGTGCTCGTATGACAGGAGCAGGTTTTGGTGGTTGTGCAATTGCCTTGGTTCAAAAGGATGCTGTTGAGTCCTTTAAAGAAGCTGTAGGCAAGCACTATGAAGAAATCGTTGGCTACGCTCCAAGTTTCTATATCGCTGAAGTGGCAGGTGGAACTCGCATCCTTGAATAGTCAGAAGGAGGTTATTAAGTGACCTTAGTAGAAAATTTTGTGACCAAAGTCATTGCAGAAAGTAGTTTTGAAGAGTTGGATCGGATCTATCTAACCAATCGTGTTTTAGCACTAGTGGGAGATGGAGTTCTTGAAATTGAGACTGACCAGGATAACTTGATTGAACTAAAAGATCAGCTTGTCGAGGAAGCCGTTCGATTGGAAACAATTGAAGATAGTCAGACTGCGCGTGAGATTCTCGGTGCTGACCTCATGGACTTGGTAACCCCTTGTCCAAGTCAAGTTAATCGTGACTTTTGGGATACCTATGCCCAGTCACCAGAGCAGGCAATTTCAGATTTCTACCAACTCAGTCAGAAGAATGACTACATCAAACTGAAGGCTATCGCAAAGAATATTGCTTATCATGTACCATCTGACTACGGTGAACTTGAGATTACCATCAATCTCTCTAAGCCTGAAAAGGATCCAAAAGAGATAGCGGCAGCTAAGTTGGTCAAGTCGAGTAACTATCCTCAATGTCAGCTCTGTATGGAAAATGAAGGCTACCATGGTCGTGTCAATCATCCAGCTAGAAGCAATCACCGTATTATACGTTTTGATATTTCTGGGCAGGAGTGGGGCTTCCAGTATTCGCCTTACGCTTACTTTAATGAGCACTGTATTTTCCTAGATAGCAAGCATCGTCCTATGGCCATTAGTCGTCAAAACTTTGAACGTTTGTTAGCGATTGTGGAGCAGTTTCCAGGCTACTTTGCTGGTTCGAATGCAGACTTACCAATCGTGGGTGGTTCCATCCTGACCCATGATCATTACCAAGGTGGTCGTCATGTTTTCCCAATGGAAGTGGCTCCTATTCAGAAAAGCTTTACCTTTGCAGGTTTTGAAACTGTCAAAGCAGGAATTGTCCAGTGGCCTATGTCTGTGATTCGATTGACGTCGGATTCAAAAGACGAGCTGACTAACCTTGCGGATAAAATCTTGCTGGCTTGGCGTCAGTATTCTGATCCAAGTGTTCAGGTCTTGGCGGAAAGCAATGGAACACCGCACCATACCATTACACCGATAGCCCGTAAACGAGATGGGCAGTTTGAGTTAGACTTGGTTTTACGGGATAACCAAACATCTCCAGAGCATCCAGATGGTATCTATCATCCCCACAAGGATGTCCAACATATCAAGAAGGAAAATATCGGCTTGATAGAGGTCATGGGTTTGGCAATCTTGCCACCACGCTTGAAGGAAGAAGTGGAGCAAGTAGCAGCTTACCTAGTCGGAAAGGATGTTTCAGTAGCAGATTATCACCAAGAATGGGCAAATGAGTTGAAAGAATCCCATCCTGGATTGACTGACAAAGACCAAGCTCTTAATATCGTCCAAGAATCTGTTGGAAAAATCTTTGCTCGAGTTTTGGAAGATGCAGGAGTTTACAAGCAAACAGAAGAAGGACAAGCTGCCTTTATGCGCTTTGTGGAGCTGGTTGGTATTTTGCCCGAATAAGTACTTGTCTCTTGCGTAGAGTCTTGAAAAGTAGTATCATAGTGTCGTTTGAAATATCAGGAGGAACGTATGAAAGATTTTCACTTTGACGCTATATCTGCCTTTGAAAATTACGAAATTGAAAAAATGAGAGATGGCCACGTTGTGGTGACGACAAAAGTAGTGGACTCCTCACTCAACTACTATGGAAATGCCCATGGAGGTTATCTATTTACCCTTTGTGACCAAATTAGTGGCCTTGTGGTGATTTCGCTAGGATTAGACGGGGTGACACTCCAGTCTTCCATCAATTATCTGAAAGCCGGAAATCTAGGAGATGTTCTCACTATCAAAGGAGAATGTGTCCACCAAGGACGTACCACTTGTGTCGTCGATGTTGACATCATCAACCAAGATGGCCGAAATGTCTGCAAAGCAACCTTCACCATGTTTGTCACAGGACATCGATCTGAAGATAGACAGGTGAGGATATAGGAAACAAAAAAAGAGGCAGATGACTCTTTTTTATTACTTTTCCACTCTAATGATTTATTATTCTATTCACTAAATCTTAAAAAATAGCCATCTGGGTCTAGAACTGCAAATTCATGAGGGTAGATATATTGTTCACCAACTCGAAATTCTCTTTTAGTCAAAGGACGATAGATGGGATAGTTGGCTTCCAGCAGTTTTTGGTGGAGCTGAGGGACATCCTTGATACCAAAGGAAATATTGACACCACGCCCGAAAGGATAAGTCAGTTGGGATAATTCTTCTGCGTTGCCTTCTTCTAGCATAAGTTGGCAGTCTTCAAGCGAAAGGAAGAGAAATTTTTCCTCTGGACGCTCGTATTCGACAGAGAATCCCAATAAGTCGCAGTAAAAGTGACGCGATTTCTCGATATCCGATACGACAAATTCAGGGATGACAGCTTGATAGTCCATTCGTTTTCTCCTTAGAAATCAATCTCCAAGACAATCGGTGTATGGTCTTGGCGTGCGCCTGAGTCAATCATGTCTGACTTGGTAACCTTGTCTGCTACACGGTTACTTGTGAGCCAGTAGTCGATTCTCCAGCCTGTATTGTTGATTTTTGAAGTTTTGCTACGTTGTGCCCACCAAGTATAGCGTTCTGGCACATCGCCATGTATATGGCGGAAGGTATCTGTAAATCCTTTGGCTAAAAGGTTTGTAAATCCTTCACGTTCTTCGTCTGTAAATCCTGGTGAACGACGGTTGCTGGCTGGGTTGGCAAGGTCAATTTCCTTGTGGGCAACATTGTAGTCTCCTGTTGCTAGGACAGGTTTTTGCTTGTCTAGTTGAGCCAAGTACTCTGCATATTTGACATCCCAGACTTGACGTTCTTCCAAGCGTTTGAGTCCATCACCAGCGTTTGGTGTGTAAACTTGGGTCACGAAAAATGTATCAAATTCTAAAGTGATGATGCGACCTTCAGAGTCCATGGTAGAAGGAGCACCGATTTCTGGGAAACTGATAGTTGGAGTCAGTTCTTTCTTATAGAGGAACATGGTTCCAGCATAGCCTTTACGAGCAGGTTCTTGAGAGGAACGCCAAGTATTTTCATATCCAGGGAAGAGTTCTTCTAACACCTCAAGATGTTTTTTAGTAGGCCCTGTAGCTGAAAGCTTGGTTTCTTGGATGGCGATGATATCAGCGTTTTCAGCAACCAAGGTTTGGAGGACGTCTTGTGATAATTTCGCACGCGCAGAATCGCTCGTGAGTGCAGCGTTTAGGGAATCAATATTCCATGAGATCAGTTTCATAATGTTTACCTTTTCATTCAGATTATAGACAATATTATACCAGAAAAAGAAGCAATTCCCCAGCGTATAGTTTGAAAAATCCAGGTCATTCCTATATAATAAAGAATGATTTATGTAAAAGATTGAAAATAAATGAAATGTTACTCCTTTGAGTATCTTTATCGCTGAATATGACAAAGTTTAAGTTAGTGTCATCACCTATGAATAGGAAAAACCTGAGGCAGTCGCCTCAGGTTTCCATTTGTCATTAGAAAGGAATTTTATGTCCATCATCCAAAAACTCTGGTGGTTTTTTAAATTAGAAAAACGCCGTTACCTAGTTGGAATTGTAGCTTTGGTTTTGGTTTCTGTACTAAACCTTATCCCACCTATGATCATGGGGCGCGTGATCGATGCCATCACTTCGGGACGATTAACACAAGATGAGCTCCTGCTTCATCTCTTTTATCTCCTGCTGGCAGCTTTCGGTATGTATTACCTGCGTTATGTTTGGCGCATGTATATCCTAGGGACCTCCTACCGACTTGGACAAATCATGCGTTCAAGACTATTTGAGCACTTTACAAAGATGTCTCCCGCTTTTTATCAGAATTATCGAACCGGGGACCTGATGGCTCACGCAACCAATGATATCAATGCCCTGACTCGTCTAGCAGGTGGTGGTGTCATGTCGGCGGTGGATGCCTCTATCACGGCCTTGGTGACTCTGCTGACTATGCTCTTTAGCATTTCTTGGCAGATGACCTTGGTTGCCATTCTACCTTTGCCATTTATGGCCTATGCGACTAGTCGTCTGGGGAGAAAGACCCATAAGGCTTTTGGAGAATCGCAAGCAGCCTTTTCTGAACTCAACAATAAGGTTCAAGAATCTGTATCAGGTATCAAGGTAACCAAGTCCTTTGGTTATCAATCTGATGAGTTGGCATCTTTCCAGGAAGTCAATGATTTGACCTTCCAAAAGAATCTGCAAACCATGAAATATGATAGCCTCTTTGACCCTATGGTTCTACTCTTTGTTGGTTCTTCCTATGCCTTAACTCTCTTAGTCGGTGCTTTTATTGTGCAAGCAGGACAAGTAACCGTTGGTAATCTTGTCACCTTTATCTCTTACTTGGATATGTTGGTCTGGCCCTTAATGGCTATTGGATTCCTCTTTAATATTACTCAAAGAGGGAAGGTTTCTTATCAACGAATTGAGAGTCTTTTGTCTCAAGAATCACCTGTCAAAGATCCAGAATCTCCACTTGACGGGATTGAAAATGGGCGCTTGGACTATGCCATTGATCGTTTTGCCTTTGAAGACGAAGAGACGCTGAGAGATATACATTTTAGTCTCGAAAAAGGGCAAACCTTGGGTTTGGTTGGGCAAACTGGTTCAGGGAAAACTGCTTTGATTAAATTGCTCCTACGTGAGTATGATGTTGACCAAGGAGCTATTTATCTAAATGGTCATGATATTCGTGACTATCGACTAGCTGACTTACGTAGTTTGATGGGATACGTCCCACAGGACCAATTTCTCTTTGCTAGTTCCATCTTAGAGAATATTTGTTTTGGAAATCCCGACCTACCTTTCTCTGCAGTAGAAGAAGCGACTCAGTTGGCTCAAGTCTATCAAGACATTCAAGCCATGCCTGAGGGATTTGATACAGTTATCGGGGAAAAAGGTGTCAGTCTATCTGGTGGACAAAAGCAACGTCTGGCTATGAGTCGGGCTATGATTTTAAATCCTGATATCTTGATTTTAGATGATTCCTTGTCAGCTGTGGATGCTAAGACAGAGTTCGCGATCATCGATAATCTCAAGGAAACTCGCAAAGATAAAACGACTATCATCACTGCCCATCGTCTCAGTGCAGTTGTTCATGCTGATTTGATCTTGGTTATGCAAAATGGACAGATTATCGAACGTGGGACTCATGAGGACTTACTAGCCTTGGATGGTTGGTATGCCCAAACCTACCAGTCTCAACAGTTAGAAATGAAAGGAGAAGAAGATGCGGAATAAACAAGAACAATGGGCTGTATTAAAGCGTTTGTTGTCTTATCTTAAGCCTTATGGGCTCCTCACCTTTTTAGCCTTAGCTTTTCTCCTTGCGACAACTGTTGTTAAGAGTATTATCCCCCTGGTAGCTTCTCACTTTATCGACCAGTATCTAAACAACCTTAATCAGCTTGCTGTTACAGTTTTGCTAGTTTACTATGGTCTCTACATTCTTCAAACCATTGTCCAATATGTGGGGAATCTCCTTTTTGCGCGCGTGTCCTACAGTATCGTTAGAGATATTCGACGTGATGCCTTTGCCAATATGGAGAAGCTAGGCATGTCTTACTTTGATAAAACGCCTGCAGGTTCTATTGTCTCTCGTTTGACAAATGACACCGAGACTATCAGTGATATGTTTTCGGGAATCTTATCTAGCTTTATCTCGGCAGTCTTTATATTCGTGACGACCCTTTATACCATGTTAGTTTTGGACTATCGTCTGACTGCTTTAGTCTTGCTCTTTCTGCCTTTGATTTTCCTTTTGGTTAATCTCTACCGTAAAAAATCGGTCAAGGTCATTGAAAAAACCAGAAGTCTACTGTCAGATATTAACAGTAAGCTGGCAGAAAATATAGAAGGAATTCGTATTATTCAAGCCTTTAACCAAGAAAAACGCCTGCAAGAAGAGTTTGATGAGATAAACCAGGAACACTTAGTCTACGCTAACCGTTCAGTAGCCTTGGATTCTCTCTTTTTACGTCCAGTTATGAGTTTGTTGAAGCTGTTGGGATATGCGGTTTTGATGGCTTACTTTGGCTATCGTGGACTTTATCTAGGAATAACGGCAGGAACTATGTATGCCTTTATCCAGTACATCAACCGCCTCTTTGATCCGCTCATCGAGGTAACGCAAAACTTTTCTACTCTTCAGACATCCATGGTGTCAGCAGGTCGTGTCTTTGCACTGATCGATGAGACCAACTATGAACCGGTCCAAGAAAATGGACAAGCCGAGATTAGAGAAGGGAATCTCCGCTTTGAACACGTGTCCTTCTCTTATGATGGAAAACACCAAATTCTCGATGATATTTCCTTTACCGTCAATAAAGGTGAAACCATTGCCTTTGTCGGACATACAGGATCGGGAAAATCTTCTATCATCAATGTCCTCATGCGTTTTTACGAATTTCAGTCAGGACGGGTTCTACTAGATGGTGTGGATATTCGAGAGTATAGTCAAGAGGAGCTGAGAAAAAACATCGGTTTGGTTCTACAGGACCCCTTCCTCTATCATGGGACCATTAAGTCCAATATCGCCATGTACCAAGATATCAGCGATGACCAAGTCAAGGCTGCAGCAGAATTTGTCGATGCAGATTCCTTCATTCAAGATCTTCCTTTAGGTTATGATGCTCCTGTATCTGAGCGTGGTTCGAGTTTTTCAACCGGTCAACGTCAGCTTCTTGCCTTTGCTAGAACTGTTGCCAGTCAACCTAAAATCCTGATTTTGGATGAAGCAACAGCCAATATCGACTCTGAAACAGAAGCTCTGGTCCAAAATTCCCTAGCTAAGATGAGACAAGGTCGGACAACCATTGCCATCGCCCATCGCCTTTCTACCATTCAAGATGCTAATTGTATCTATGTTCTTGATAAGGGACGTATCATTGAAAGTGGGACCCACGAGGAACTCCTAGCATTGGGTGGAACCTATCACAAGATGTATAGTTTGCAAGCAGGTGCTCTTTCCTAAGGAAGAATTCCTTTAAAACATAGATTTCTTGCACTGCCTCTTTCATTTTGTGGTATAATGTAGAATGTTAATAAAGATTATATAAAAACAGAGGAGAATGTGCATGCTGAAATGGGATGAACTACCTCAAGAAATGCAATTGAGCGAGGTAAAACCATACTACCAGCTTGTGTCTAGAAGAAAAGGCTCACTGATTTTCAAGCGTTGTCTAGATTTGTTTCTAGCCGTAGTCTTGTTAATCTTGACCTCCCCCTTATTTCTGATTCTAAGCATCTGGATCAAGCTAGATAGCAAGGGTCCAGTTATTTACAAGCAAGTGCGGGTAACCCAGTACAACCGTCATTTCAAGATTTGGAAATTCCGGACCATGGTGACGGATGCTGATAAAAAAGGAAGTCTAGTAACTTCTGCAAATGACAGTCGTATCACAAAAGTTGGAAATTTCATTCGACGTGTTCGTTTGGATGAATTGCCGCAATTGGTCAATGTCCTCAAAGGAGAGATGTCTTTTGTAGGAACACGCCCAGAAGTACCACGCTACACAGAGCAGTATAGCCCTGAAATGATGGCTACCTTGCTTTTGCCAGCGGGGATTACATCCCTTGCCAGCATTAACTATAAGGATGAGGATGCCATCATCAGTCAAATGACTGCAAAAGGTATGACGGTTGACCAGGCTTATGTGGAAAGAGTCCTTCCAGAGAAAATGCACTTTAACCTAGCCTACCTACGTGATTTTAATTTCTTCGGAGATATCAAAATCATGTTCCAGACCGTAGTTGAAGTTTTAAAATAAAGTAGTCATAAGAGTGAATACAGTAAAAGGAGTAAATCAATGACAAAGTATAATATTCCATTTTCACCACCCGATATTACCGAAGCTGAAATTGCTGAAGTAGCCGATACCCTTCGTTCTGGTTGGATCACAACAGGTCCAAAGACAAAAGAACTAGAGCGTCGTCTGTCCGTCTATACTCAAACGCCTAAGACAGTCTGCCTCAACTCTGCAACAGCAGCTCTTGAATTGATCTTGCGCGTACTTGAAGTAGGGCCTGGTGACGAAGTCATCGTTCCAGCTATGACTTATACAGCATCATGTAGCGTCATCACTCACGTAGGTGCGACACCAGTGATGGTTGATATCCAAGATGATACCTTTGAAATGGACTATGATAAGCTTGAGCAAGCTATTACTGAGAAGACTAAAGTCATCATCCCGGTAGAACTAGCAGGGATTATCTGTGACTATGACCGTTTGTTCCAAGTTGTAGAAAAGAAACGCGACCTCTTTACAGCTGCTAGCAAGTGGCAGAAGGCTTTTAACCGTATTGTGATTGTCTCTGATAGTGCCCATGCTTTAGGTTCAACCTATAAGGGACAACCAGCCGGTTCAATTGCTGACTTTACTTCATTCTCTTTCCACGCAGTTAAGAATTTTACAACTGCAGAAGGAGGAAGTGCCACTTGGAAAGCCAATCCAGCGATTGACGATGAAGAAATGTACAAGGAATTCCAAATCCTTTCCCTTCATGGTCAAACAAAAGATGCTCTTGCCAAGATGCAACTGGGTTCATGGGAATACGATATCGTAACACCAGCCTACAAGTGCAACATGACAGATATCATGGCTTCACTTGGTCTAGTTCAGCTAGATCGTTATCCTGCTTTATTACAACGTCGTAAGGACATCGTGGATCGCTATGACCGTGGATTTGCAGGGACTCCTATCCATCCATTGGCTCATGAGACAGATACTGTTGAATCTTGTCGTCACCTTTACATCACCCATGTAGAAGGTGCTAGTCTCGAACAACGTAATCAAATCATTCAAGAATTGGCCAAGGCAGGAATTGCAAGTAATGTTCATTACAAACCGCTTCCGCTTTTGACAGCCTATAAGAATCTTGGCTTTGATATGGCAGATTATCCGCGAGCTTATGCCTTCTTTGTAAACGAGATTACACTACCACTTCACACGAAATTAACGGACGAAGAAGTAGATTATATCATTGAGACTTTTGTCAGAGTTTCTGAAGAAATTCTAGGTGCTTCACAAAAATAATTAAAAAAATTAGTAAAAAATGAATGAAAACGATTGACAAAGAAAAAACAATAACATATAATTAACTCAACAAATCAGAAAAGTAGTTATTTTTGATCTTCAGGGAGCCTGTGGTTACTGTGAACAGGTGGTTGAAAGTAGTGAAATTGGGCTGATTTGAAAAAATGAATTTGAAACAATGAAAATTCGGTAGGCACACCTTACAGTGCAACTTGTTGTTAGACAAGGCAGAGATGTAAAGGGGATATTCTCTTTACAATTGAGGTGGTACCGCGTTACGAACGCCCTCACATGGAAATATATTCCGTGTGTGGGCTTTTTCTATCCGTCATTTTGTATATCTTTTATTAGGGCATGAACTTAGAGTAATATTCAAGTTTTACTTGTTCTTTAAGTAAAGGCTGAAATGGTCCCCCAGACCATTTCACTACCAAAAGCAAACAAAAAGCCGGATTCATACAGAAGGAGGAAAAATTTATGACAACTAAAGGATATTTTGGACAATTTGGTGGTAGTTTTGTACCAGAACCAATTCAGGTTTTACTAGATGAATTAGAAGTGACTTTTGAAAAATACAAGGATGATCCAGAGTTTTTAGCTGAGTTTCGTCATTACTTGAAGGATTATTCAGGTCGCGAAACACCGCTCTATTTTGCAGAAAGTTTGACAGAGCACCTAGGCGGAGCTAAGATTTATCTCAAGCGTGAAGACCTTAACCACTTGGGTTCTCACAAACTGAACAATGTTTTGGGACAAATCCTTCTAGCAAAACGCATGGGTAAAAAGCGTGTCATTGCTGAGACAGGAGCTGGCCAGCACGGTGTTGCGACAGCTGCAGCTGCGGCCAAATTTGGTATGGCATGTGATGTCTATATGGGAGCAGAAGATGTGGAGCGTCAACGTCTCAATGTCTTCCGTATGGAGATGATGGGAGCAACTGTTCATGCAGTTGAAACAGGAACACGTACTCTGAAGGATGCGGTCGATGCAGCCTTTGGAGCATGGATGAATGACCTTGAAGCTTTCTACGTTTTAGGTTCTGCTGTAGGTCCTCACCCTTATCCAACTATTGTTCATGAATTCCAAAAAGTCATCAGTGAAGAATCACGTCGTCAAATCTTGGAAAAAGAAGGACGTCTACCAGACTACGTCATTGCCTGTGTGGGCGGTGGTTCCAATGCTATCGGAGCTTTTTCACAGTATGTAGCTGATGAAGAAGTAAAATTGGTTGGGGTAGAAGCTGCTGGTCACGGTTTAGATACCGATAAACACGCGGCAACTATGACTAAGGGTAGTGTCGGAATTGTCGATGGAATGAAGACCTATGCAGTCTTTAAGGAAGATGGAGAGCTCGCGCCAGTTTACTCTATCTCAGCAGGTTTGGACTATCCAGGGGTTGGTCCAGAACATGCCTTCTTTAAAGACTCTGGTCGAGTAGAATATGTAGCAGCGACCGACGAAGAAGCTGTCCAAGCCTTGCTTTTATTAAGCAAAACAGAAGGAATCATCCCTGCAATTGAAAGCTCACATGCTATCGCTGAAGCAGTCAAACGCGCACCAAAACTAAGTAAAGATGAGATTATCATCATCAATGTCTCTGGTCGTGGAGACAAGGACGTAGCTGCCATTGCAGACTACCTTGAAGCTAAAAAATAAAAGATGGAAAAGATACAGAGATTTCTCTCACAGAGAGCTTGTGGTTGCTGAAAACAAGCAGAGAAAACTGTAAGATTGGGTCTATCTGAAAATGAGAGAAGAAAACATAATTCTCAAGGGAGTGCCCTTTATCGCACAGCCTGTTACAGGAGCTATCTGAGACAGGAATGAGAGATAGGAGAAATCCTATAATTGAGGTGGCACCGCGAATTTCGTCCTCACGCAAGTTATTTTGCGTGGGGATTTTTTGTAGAATCAACACGGGATTTAAGAAGAACTGAAAGGGAAATTACAATGGAAGGAATCATTCATGGAGATGTTTTATCACCAATCTTGGCTTATATGCGTTTGAACGGACAACACAAGGTCATACTTGAAAGTATCCCAAGAGAAAAGGAAAATGCTCGTTTTTCTATCTTGGCCTATAATCCAGTTTTTGAAATTAAGTTCGAAAATGGAGTCCTTTATCAAAATGGCCAAGTGATTGATCGGGATCCCTTGGATTTCCTTTATGAGGTGACTCATAAGAGTCAGCACCATTCAGACCTACCTTTTGGTGGTGGAGCTATTGGCTTTGTTGGCTACGATATGATTTCTCTCTATGAAGAAATTGGCCAGCTCCCTGAGGATACGATTGGGACACCAGATATGCATTTCTTCGTTTATGAGAGTTATATAGTTTTTGACCATAAGAAAGAAAAAATTCATATCATAGAGGATGCTCTCTATAGTGAACGTAGTAATGAAGAACTAGAAGTGGCTTTAGATCAGGTTTTAGAAGAGTTGAAAATCCCTGCTCCAAATGAATTTGAAGATTTGGACGTTTCTTCACTTCAGTTTAGACCACACATTGCACCTCAGAAATTTGAAGAAATGGTAGAAACAGCTCGCGACTTGATTCGCAACGGAGATATGTTCCAATGTGTGCTCAGTCAGCGCTTCTCCGCAGAGGTAACTGGAAATCCTTTTGACTTCTACAGAAATCTCCGAGTGACCAATCCATCAAATTATCTTTACTTTTATGATTTTGGAAATTATCAAATTATCGGTGCCAGTCCAGAGAGCTTGGTTTCCGTCAAGAATGGTATCGTGACAACCAATCCAATTGCAGGTACGCGACCTAGAGGTGCCAATGACGAGGAAGATGCAGCACTTGCAAGTGATCTACTTTCTGATGAAAAGGAAACGGCAGAACACCGAATGTTGGTGGACTTGGGACGAAATGATATCGGTAGAATTGCTGAAACAGCAAGTGTCCAAGTAACCAAGTATATGGAAGTGGAACTTTTCCGCTATGTCATGCATTTGACCAGCGTGGTTAAGGGACATTTATTACCAGAACTGACTGCCATGGATGCCTTGAAGGCGACACTTCCGGCAGGAACAGTATCGGGAGCACCAAAGATTCGGGCCATGAAACGCATCTATGAACTAGAAACAGAGAAGCGAGGTGTCTATGCAGGAGCTATCGGTTACTTATCAGCAACTGGAGACATGGATTTTGCTATTGCAATTCGAACCATGATTCTTAAAAATAAAAGAGCCTATGTACAGGCTGGTGCAGGAATTGTTTATGATTCCATCGCCCAGAACGAATACCAAGAAACGATTAACAAAGCTAAATCTATGACAAGAATGGGAGAACTAAGACCATGATTTTATTGATTGATAATTATGATTCATTTACCTATAACCTAGCTCAATATATCGGGAATTTCGCAGAAGTTCAGGTTTTGAGAAATGATGATCCACATCTTTATGAACATGCTGAAAAGGCAGATGGACTGGTCTTTTCTCCTGGTCCAGGTTGGCCAGATGATGCTGGGAAAATGGAAGAAATGATTCGTGATTTTGCAGGTAAGAAACCTATTCTAGGGATTTGTTTGGGACACCAAGCCATCGCAGAAGTCTTTGGTGGTAAGTTGGGTTTGGCTCCTAAAGTTATGCACGGGAAACAAAGTCAAATTCGATTTGAGACTCCATCAGTTCTCTATCAAGGTATTGAGGATGGTCGTCCAGTGATGCGTTACCACAGTATTTTAATCGAAGAGATGCCAGAAGAGTTTGAAGTGACAGCTCGTTCGACAGATGACCAAGCTATTATGGGGATTCAACACAAAACTCTTCCGATTTATGGCTTGCAGTATCATCCAGAAAGTATTGGAACGCCAGATGGCCTATCTTCTATTCAGAATTTTATCGAGAAAGTTGTAAAGTGAGGAACACAAAATGAAAGAAATTATTGAAAAATTAGCCAACTTTGAAGATCTATCAAGTGTTGAAATGACAGATGTGATTGAACGCATCGTGACAGGGCGTGTGACAGAAGCGCAAATCGCTTCACTACTGTTAGCCCTTAAGATGAAGGGAGAAACACCTGAAGAAAGAACAGCCCTCGCTCAAGTCATGAGAGGACATGCTCAACACATTCCAACAAACATTCAAGATGCTATGGATAACTGTGGTACAGGTGGAGATAAGTCATTTAGCTTTAACATCTCAACAACTGCAGCCTTTGTCTTGGCAGGTGGTGGTATTAACATGGCCAAACATGGCAATCGTTCTATCTCTTCTAAATCTGGGTCAGCAGATGTCTTGCAAGCTTTGGGAATCAATATTGATCTCAAACCATCACAATTGGGTAAGGTATTTGACCAAACAGGAATCGTCTTTCTCTTTGCCAAAAACATGCACCCAGCCATGAAATACATCATGCCAGCTCGTTTGGAGTTGGGAATTCCAACCATCATGAATTTGACAGGACCGCTCATCCATCCAATGGTTTTGGAAACACAGCTTCTAGGAATTAGTCGTCCAGAGCTTCTGGAAAGTACTGCTCAGGTTTTGAAAAACATGGGTCGCAAACGTGCCATTGTAGTAGCTGGTCCAGAAGGGTTGGATGAAGCTGGTTTGAATGGAACTACCAGCATTGCCCTTCTTGAAAATGGTGAAATTACTTTATCAACCTTTACTCCAGAAGATTTGGGAATGGAACGCATTGCTATTGAAGACATTCGTGGAGGAAATGCTCATGAGAATGCAGCCATTCTTGTCAGTGTTCTTAATAACGAACCAAGTCCATTCTTGGAAACAACAGTCTTAAATGCAGGTCTCGGATTCTACGCCAATGGTAAAGCAGACAGTATCAAGGACGGAGTTGAATTGGCACGTCAAGTGATTGCCAGTGGTAAGGCCCTTGAAAAACTCAGACTATTACAGGAGTATCAAAGATGAGTCAGGAATTTTTATCACGTATCCTAGAGCAAAAGGCGCGTGAAGTTGAAAAGATGGAGCGAGAGGAGCTTCAATCCTTGCGTCAGACCTATCGTTTGGCAGAATTTTTGAAGAATCACCAAGACCGTTTGCAAATCATTGCTGAGGTCAAAAAGGCAAGCCCAAGTCTAGGTGATATCAATCTCGATGTGGATATCGTACAACAGGCCCAGACTTACGAGGCTAACGGCGCGGTTATGATTTCTGTTCTGACAGATGAGGTTTTCTTTAAAGGGCATTTGGATTATTTGCGGGAAATTTCTAGTCAGGTAGAGATTCCGACGCTCAACAAGGACTTTATCATCGATGAAAAGCAAATCATCCGTGCTCGCAATGCAGGTGCGACAGTTATCTTACTCATCGTAGCGGCCTTATCAGAAGAACGCCTCAAGGAACTGTATGACTACGCGACAGAACTGAGTCTAGAAGTTTTGGTGGAAACTCATAATCTTGTTGAACTGGAAGTGGCTCATAGACTTGGAGCTCAAATTATTGGTGTCAACAATCGCAATTTAACAACCTTTGAAGTCGACTTGCAGACTAGTGTAGACTTGGCCAAACACTTCAAGGATGATTGCTTCTATATTTCCGAATCTGCTATTTTTGCAGAGGAGGATGCAAAACGAGTAGCACCATACTTTAACGGAATTTTGGTGGGAACAGCTCTCATGCAAGCTGAAGATGTAGCCCAGAGAATCAGGGAGTTGCAAATTGACAAAAGTTAAGATTTGTGGACTATCGACCAAAGAAGCCGTAAAAACAGCTGTGTCAGCTGGAGCAGACTATATCGGTTTTGTCTTTGCACCTAGCAAAAGACAGGTGACCTTGGATCAGGCTGCTGAGTTAGCTGAGCTCATTCCTGTAGGTATTAAAAAGGTTGGTGTATTCGTTTCACCAAGTCGAGCAGAACTGCTGGTAGCGATTGAAAAGGTTGGCTTGGACTTGATTCAAGTTCACGGTCAGGTGGCGGATGATTTGTTTGAGGATTTGCCTTGTGCCAGCATTCAGGCGGTGCAGGTGGATGGAGATGGTCATGTCCCCAATTCTCGGGCAAACTATCTACTCTTTGATGCCCCTGTAGCAGGGAGTGGTCAGACCTTTGACTGGGGCCAACTGGATACGACTGGACTAGCTCAGCCTTTCTTTATCGCAGGTGGGCTTAATGAAGACAATGTAGAAGAAGCTATTCAACACTTTACTCCCTATGCAGTAGATGTATCAAGCGGAGTGGAGACAGATGGACAAAAAGATCATGAAAAGATTAGAAGATTTATAGAGAGGGTAAAGAATGGCATATCAAGAACCAAATAAAGATGGATTTTACGGGAAATTCGGTGGACGTTTTGTCCCAGAAACATTGATGACAGCAGTATTGGAATTAGAAGAGGCTTATCGTGAAAGTCAGGCAGATCCAAGTTTCCAAGAGGAGTTAAACCAACTTTTGCGCCAATATGTAGGTCGTGAAACTCCTCTTTACTACGCAAAAAACTTGACCCAGCATATCGGCGGAGCCAAGATTTATCTTAAACGTGAAGACCTCAACCATACAGGTGCCCACAAGATTAACAATGCCTTAGGACAAGTTTTACTGGCTAAACGCATGGGTAAGAAGAAAATTATCGCTGAGACAGGTGCTGGTCAACACGGTGTGGCAACTGCAACAGCTGCAGCTCTCTTCAACATGGAATGTACCATCTACATGGGCGAGGAAGATGTCAAACGCCAAGCCCTCAATGTTTTCCGCATGGAGCTTTTAGGAGCTAAGGTAGAGGCAGTGACAGATGGTTCGCGAGTGCTCAAGGATGCAGTCAATGCAGCCCTTCGTTCTTGGGTGGCAAATATCGATGATACCCACTATATCCTTGGTTCTGCCTTGGGGCCCCATCCTTTCCCAGAAATTGTTCGTGATTTCCAAAGTGTTATCGGACGAGAAGCCAAGCAACAGTACCGTGATTTGACAGGTGAAAATTTACCAGATGCTCTAGTAGCCTGTGTTGGTGGTGGCTCTAATGCCATCGGGCTCTTCCATCCATTTGTGGAAGATGAGTCAGTGGCTATGTATGGAGCTGAAGCAGCAGGACTAGGTGTGGATACAGAGCATCACGCAGCTACCTTGACCAAGGGTCGTCCAGGTGTTCTTCACGGTTCGCTTATGGATGTGCTCCAAGATGCTCATGGTCAAATCTTAGAAGCTTTCTCAATTTCAGCAGGTTTGGACTATCCAGGTATCGGTCCAGAGCATTCCCATTACCACGATATCAAGCGTGCGACTTATGTGCCAGTGACAGATGAGGAAGCCTTGGAAGGATTTCAACTTTTGTCTCGTGTGGAAGGAATTATCCCAGCTTTGGAATCTAGCCATGCCATCGCCTTTGCGGTGAAATTGGCCAAAGAACTTGGCCCAGACAAGTCTATGATTGTCTGCCTATCAGGTCGTGGGGACAAGGATGTAGTTCAAGTTAAAGACCGCTTGGAAGCAGACGCAGCAAAGAAGGGAGAAGCTCATGTCTAAGGCACTAACAGAAAAATTGAACGCTATAAAAGCGACTGGAAAAGGAATTTTCGTTCCCTATATCATGGCTGGAGACCATGAAAAAGGTTTGGATGGTCTTGCTGAAACAATTCACTTTTTAGAAGATTTGGGTGTGTCTGCTATTGAAGTGGGAGTTCCTTTCTCAGACCCTGTTGCAGACGGTCCAGTTATCGAAGAAGCAGGCTTGCGCAGTCTAGCTCGCGGAACCTCTACCCAGGCTTTGGTTGAAACCTTGAAAACCATTGAAACAGAAGTTCCACTTGTTATCATGACCTACTTTAACCCCCTCTTTCAGTACGGTGTGGAGAAATTTGTCAAAGACCTTTCTGATACAGCGGTTAAGGGATTGATTATTCCAGACCTGCCTCATGAGCACGCTAACTTTGTAGAGCCCTTTTTGGCAGGTACAGACATTGCTTTGATTCCACTTGTCAGCTTGACGACAGGAATGGAGCGTCAAAAGGAACTCATTGAAGGGGCAGAAGGTTTTGTTTATGCTGTTGCCATTAACGGGGTGACAGGGAAAGCAGGTAATTACCGAGATGACTTGGACAAGCACTTGGCTCAACTGCATCAAGTAGCCAACATTCCAGTATTGACAGGTTTTGGTGTATCCACACAGGCTGATGTAGAACGTTTCAATGAGGTATCGGACGGCGTTATCGTCGGTTCCAAGATTGTTAAGGCTTTACATGAAGGACAAGTAGCAGAAATCGCTGACTTTATCAGACAAGCAGTAGCTTACCAAAAATAATCATACAAGCAGCAAGCAAGAGGAAAGGTACAAAAGGTAGTCTTTCCTTTTTCTTTAGTAGGAGAAAGGCTAGAATGCCAGTTGTGGAAGAAAATTGAATTAAAATCAGCATTTCAGTTAGGCTAAAAATAAGTGCACAAGAGGCTAGAAAGAGAAAATCCCCTGCACCCATGCGGATATCGATAAAGTGAGCTAAAATTCCCAGAATAAGAAAGAAAATCATGACTAGATTCCAACCACAGCAAACCATGAGAATTAGGTGAAAGGTCAGCCAGACTAGCAAGGGATATTCTTGATGCTGGAAATCATAGATTCCTAAGGTCAAGCCAGCAGTTATCAGAATAAGTTGTCCTAAGGTTAGAAATTCCCAGGAGAAAGCTAGAAAGAGAAGCCCCAATCCAAACTCAAAGAGAGCATACCAAAAGGGATAGCTTGACTTGCAATAGCGACAACGAAAGCGATGTACTACTTGAGAGACAATTGGAATCAAATCCAGTGGTCTCAAGCGAGTCTGACAAGAATCACAGTGACTAGCAGGGGAAACAATGGATTGCTCAGGGAAACGATCAATGACCAATCCAAGAAAGGAAGCAAAAATAGCTCCAACAAGAAAAAAGTAAAGGTGAATCATACTTATTAATTCGGAAAAAATAAGAGAAAGAGTATAATAGTTGGATAAAGGAGAAATTTTAGGAGCAAATATGAAAATTCACTTTGAAAAAGGACTTCAGATAGAAAATGCCCAACTCATTTGTCGCTGGTCTAATGCTTTGGGAGAAAGTTTTCAGAAGCAATGGATGGGACCAATGATTCCTTTTCCCTTGACAATTCAAGTCTTGCAAGATTTGGAAGGAATCTTTTCAATCTTTGATGGACAAGAGTTTGTGGGGCTTATCCAGAGAATCAGGCTAGATGACAGAAATCTTCATATCGGGAGATTTTTTATCAATCCCCAGAAACAGGGGCAGGGATTAGGTAGCCAGGCTTTAAGGGAATTTGTTAGTTTGGCCTTTGAAAATGAAGACATAGATACTATTTCTCTAAATGTTTACGAGGCAAATCAAACAGCTTACAATCTTTACCAAAAAGAAGGATTTGAAATCGTTCAAATGGTTGAAGTACCTGTACGAAAATATATAATGAGAAAATCGAGGTAAGGACTAGTTTATATCTAAAACTGCACCCGTACAATTTTTGGTTTTCAAACTTGTTGCAGAGAAATTTTCTTGATAAAATAGATACATGACTAGATATAAAGCTGTAATTTCCTATGATGGTTACGCCTTTGCTGGTTTCCAGAGGCAACCACACGCGCGTAGTGTCCAAGAGGAAATTGAAAAAACTTTAACCAAATTAAATAAAGGGCAGGCCATTACCATCCATGGTGCAGGGCGAACGGATAGTGGTGTTCATGCTCTAGGGCAGGTTATCCACTTTGACCTTCCCTATCAGATGGATGAGGAGAAGCTTCGCTTTGCTCTTGATACTCAAAGCCCTGAAGATATCGATGTGATTTCGATTGAGATTGTGGCTGATGCTTTTCATTGCCGTTATGCCAAGCATAGCAAGACCTACGAGTTTATCGTGGATAGAGGGCGTCCTAAAAATCCTATGAGACGTCATTATGCCACCCACTATCCCTATCCACTAGATGTGGAACGCATGCAAAAGGCTGTGAAGAAATTAGAAGGAACCCATGATTTCACCGGTTTTACTGCTGCCGGAACCAGTGTGGAGGACAAGGTAAGAACGATCACGAAAGCCAGTCTTAGGATTGACGAGACCGGTCAATTTTTGACCTTTACTTTCTCTGGCAATGGCTTCCTCTATAAGCAGATTCGAAATATGGTTGGGACCTTGCTGAAAATTGGCAACAATCGTATGCCAATTGAGCAGATTGACCTGATTTTGGAGAAAAAAGACAGACAGTTGGCAGGCCCGACTGCAGCACCCAATGGTTTGTATTTGAAGGAGATTCGTTATGAAGAATAATCGTATTTTAGCACTTTCAGGAAATGATATTTTTAGTGGTGGGGGACTAGCTGCTGACCTTGCGACCTATACCTTAAATGGTTTGCATGGTTTTGTAGCTATGACTTGCTTGACTGCCTTGACAGAAAATGGTTTTGATGTCTTCCCGACAGATGAGACTATTTTCCAACAACAGTTGGATAGCCTCAAGAGTGTAGATTTTGGAGGGATTAAGATTGGTCTCTTACCGACTGTTGGTGTTGCTGAGAAAGCTCTTAACTTTATCAAGGAGCGTTCAGGAGTTCCAGTGGTATTGGACCCTGTTCTCGTTTGTAAGGAGACTCATGATGTTGCTGTTAGCGAGCTTTGCCAAGAGTTGATTCGCTTTTTCCCTTATGTGACTGTAATTACACCCAATCTACCTGAGGCAGAATTGCTAGCAGGTCAAAAGATTGAAACCTTGGACGATATGAAGGCTGCAGCTCAAAAATTACATGACTTGGGTGCACCAGCAGTCATTATTAAAGGTGGGAATCGCCTTAGTCAGGATAAGGCTGTGGATGTCTTTTATGATGGAGTGAATTTTACCATTTTTGAGAATCCAGTCTTAGAAGGACAAAATGCAGGTGCTGGTTGTACCTTTGCCTCAAGCATTGCTAGTCAGTTAGTCAAGGGAGAGGAGCTATTACCAGCGGTTGAGAGTTCTAAAGCCTTTGTTTACCGTGCCATTGCACAAGCAGATCAGTATGGAGTAAGACAATATGAAGCAAACAAAAACAAGTAAAATCGCCCTAGTATCCATCCTAGCAGCTCTATCCGTAGTTTTGGGCTATTTCGTAAAAATCCCAACACCAACAGGATTTCTAACACTTTTGGATGCAGGAATATTCTTTACGGCCTTTTACTTTGGGAGTCGCGAAGGAGCAGTTGTCGGAGGATTAGCGGGATTTCTAATTGACCTGATTTCAGGTTACCCCCAGTGGATGTTCTTCAGCTTGATTTTCCATGGTTCGCAGGGATATTTGGCAGGTATTAAAGGGAAATGGCAGTGGCTAGGATTAGTCTTGGCAACCATCATCATGGTGGCAGGTTACGCTTTTGCATCGGCTTGGATGAATGGTTGGGGAGCAGCCCTACCAGAAATCGTCCCAAATCTTGTGCAAAATATCGTTGGTATGACAGTAGGCTTTCTTCTTTGTCATAGTGTGAAGAAAGCTAGATAATAGTAAAAAGAGCAATCCTCCATGGGAACTATTGAAAAAACTCTGATTTTTTGCTAAAATGAAAGCTATGAAAACACTCTACGATGTGCAACAATTTCTCAAACAGTTCGGCATTCTTGTCTATATGGGCAAACGTCTTTATGACATTGAATTAATGAAGATTGAACTATCTCGAATCTATGATGCTGGTTTGATGGATAAACTGGATTATCTAGAAGCGGAGGCTGTTCTTCGCAGAGAGCACAAACTAGAATTAGACTATTTAGAAAAAATGGAGATTAGATATTATGGTAACTTGGGTATTATGGGGACTTGTAGTGGCGATGTTGGCATGGATGGGATACAACTATCTTCGTATTCGCCGTGCAGCAAAAATTGTAGACAATGCAGAGTTTGAGTCTTTGATTCGTACAGGTCAGCTAATTGACTTGCGTGAGCCAGCTGACTTCCACAGAAAACATATCCTCGGAGCTCGTAATATTCCTTCAAATCAATTGAAGACAAGTCTTGCAGCTCTTCGCAAGGATAAACCTGTCCTTCTATATGAAAACCAACGAGCGCAACGTGTAACCAATGCAGCACTTTTCTTGAAAAAACAAGGTTTCTCAGAAATTTATATCCTTTCTTACGGATTGGATTCTTGGACAGGGAAGGTTAAGACTAGCTAATATTCTGTAAAAAGTTATTGAATTGTAGATAAATCTAGCTTTTTATGATATAATTAATTTGTGTTAAATTTAAGGAGTTTTTATTATGCAAGAAAAGAAAAAAGCATCACTTGTTTTAGGTATCCTATCTATCGTCCTTGGTTTGTTATCTCCAATCGTAGGTCTTATTTTGGGTATCATTGGACTTGTTTTGGCTAATTCGCACGAAAAACAATCTGGACTAGTGTATAAAACAGAAAAAATTCTCAATATCGTAGGTATTGTCATTTCTGTACTTAACTGGATTGCAGCCCTCGTAATGATTTTTGGCTAATCAAAAACAAAAAAAGCTTTATGTTTAAAGCTTTTTTTGTTTGATCCACTTTTTGTTAAGTGGATTTTAATCATTTCTAGTTCTTCTTGTTTCAAAAAATTGGTTAACATAGTACAAAAATGCTACCAAATAAATAAATCCAATTTTTATGGTATTATTAATGAGTATCAAAATTAAGGAGTTTTTATAAAATGAATGCGCAGCAAAAGAAAAAACACTCACGCATTTCAGGTATCCTATCTATTGTCTTCGGATTATTAAATCCATTCGTAGGCCTGTTTTTGGGTATCGTTGGTCTAGTCTTGGCTATCTCACTTCAAAAAGAACCTGAACTAGACTATAAAAAAGAACGAACTCTCAATATCGTAGGTATTGTCATTTCTGTTCTTCACTTTATTTTAGGTGTCATGCTATTCATACGCTAAAGAAGATTTTAAAAAGCTTTATATTTAAAGCTTTTTTGTTTTATCCACTTTTCTCTAAGTAGTTTTTAATAATTTTCAATTCCTCTTTATTCAAGTGTCTGTATTGACCTTCTGCTAGATCAGAATCTAATAGAAAATCTCCGAACTGAACTCGTTTGAGGGCAGTGACCTTGACACCAACTGAGAGGAACATTTTCTTGACCTGATGAAATTTCCCTTCAGAGATGGTGATGGTGGCTCGGCTGAGACTAGGGCTTGAAGATAGAATCTCAAGCTGAGCAGGTTTACAAATAGTTCCATCAAGAAAGACAATCCCGTTTTTGAACTGCTGGATGTGATCTGGTGTGAGCAAGCCGTTCACCTCAACTTGATAAGTTTTATCGACATGATATTGAGGGTGGAGAAGTTGAAAACCTAGAGGGCCATTGTTTGTTAAGAGGAGGAGCCCTGTCGTATCTCGATCTAGCCGACCGATAGCATAGAGTTGGTCTGATTGGAGGTGTTGAGGTAGTAAGTCCATAACCGTTGGGAGCTTCTTGTCCTTGCTTGCTGTCACGACACCATTTGGTTTGTGAAGCATGAGATAGATGTGCTCATATCCTTGGATTTTTCTGTCCTGAAAAATCAACTCTTGTAATCCCGTATCAACATTCTGTGAAAGGGAAGTAGCAGGGACTCCATCTACTAAGATTTCTTTTTTTAGGAGAGCCTGTTTCATAGCTTTTCGACTGATTTTTTCCTGGGCTAATAAATTATCTAAACGCATACCAGCCTATCTTATCACAAGTCGATATTTTTGAAAAGAAAAGAGAAGGAATGAATTTTCTTTTGAAAACATTTACACTTACTTGAGTTAAGTCATTTGCTGAAAATTGTGGTATAATCGTTCAGTTAGAAAATAAATTTTTGAATATAATAGAGGAAATCATGACAAAATTAAGAGAAGATATCCGTAATATCGCGATTATCGCCCACGTCGACCACGGTAAAACAACCCTCGTTGACGAATTGTTGAAACAATCTGAAACTCTTGACGCACGTACAGAATTAGCTGAGCGTGCAATGGACTCAAATGATATTGAAAAAGAGCGTGGAATCACGATTCTTGCGAAAAATACAGCCGTTGCCTACAATGGAACTCGTATCAATATCATGGACACACCAGGACACGCGGACTTCGGTGGAGAAGTTGAACGTATCATGAAAATGGTTGACGGTGTAGTCTTGGTAGTGGATTCCTACGAAGGTACTATGCCTCAAACTCGTTTCGTATTGAAAAAAGCATTGGAACAAGACCTTGTCCCAATCGTTGTTATCAATAAAATTGACAAACCATCAGCTCGTCCAGCAGAAGTAGTGGATGAAGTTTTAGAACTTTTCATCGAACTTGGTGCAGATGATGATCAGCTTGACTTCCCAGTAGTCTATGCTTCAGCAATCAACGGAACATCTTCATTGTCAGATGATCCAGCCGACCAAGAAAAGACTATGGCGCCAATCTTTGATACCATTATTGACCACATTCCAGCTCCAATCGATAACTCAGATGAGCCACTTCAATTCCAAGTGTCTCTTCTTGACTACAATGACTTCGTTGGTCGTATCGGTATCGGACGTGTCTTCCGTGGTACTGTTAAGGTCGGAGACCAAGTTACTCTTTCTAAATTGGATGGTACAACCAAGAACTTCCGTGTTACAAAACTCTTTGGTTTCTTTGGTTTGGAACGTCGTGAAATCCAAGAAGCTAAGGCTGGTGACTTGATTGCCGTATCAGGTATGGAAGACATCTTCGTTGGGGAAACAATCACTCCAACAGATGCAGTTGAAGCTCTTCCAGTTCTTCACATCGACGAACCTACTCTTCAAATGACCTTTTTGGTTAACAACTCACCATTTGCTGGTCGCGAAGGTAAATGGGTTACTTCTCGTAAGGTTGAAGAACGTCTTCAAGCTGAGTTGCAAACAGACGTATCTCTTCGTGTAGATCCAACAGACTCACCAGATAAGTGGACAGTTTCAGGACGTGGGGAATTGCACTTGTCAATCCTCATCGAGACTATGCGTCGTGAAGGTTATGAGCTTCAAGTATCTCGTCCAGAAGTTATCGTCAAAGAAATCGATGGTGTGAAGTGTGAGCCATTTGAGCGCGTGCAAATCGACACACCAGAAGAATACCAAGGATCTGTTATCCAAAGCCTTTCTGAACGTAAGGGTGAAATGTTGGATATGATTTCAACTGGTAATGGTCAAACTCGTTTGGTCTTCCTAGTTCCTGCGCGTGGTTTGATCGGATACTCAACTGAGTTCTTGTCAATGACTCGTGGTTACGGGATCATGAACCATACCTTCGATCAATACTTGCCATTGATTCCAGGGGAAATTGGTGGACGTCACCGTGGTGCCCTTGTTTCGATCGATGCTGGTAAGGCTACAACCTACTCTATCATGTCTATCGAAGAACGTGGTACTATCTTTGTTAACCCAGGTACTGAGGTTTACGAAGGAATGATCATCGGTGAAAACTCTCGTGAGAATGACTTGACTGTTAATATCACGAAGGCAAAACAAATGACCAACGTTCGTTCTGCTACTAAGGACCAAACAGCGGTTATCAAAACTCCTCGTATCTTGACACTTGAAGAATCACTTGAGTTCTTGAACGACGATGAGTACATGGAAGTAACGCCTGAATCTATTCGTTTGCGTAAACAAATCCTTAACAAGGCAGAGCGTGAGAAAGCAAACAAAAAGAAAAAATCAGCTGAATAAGAGCTAGAAAGAGATAAAGATGGTCTATTTAATCATAGGGATACTCTTATTACTACTCTATGTATTTGCGACACCTCAAAGTATCAAGGGAACGGTCAATGTTGTAATATTAGTCTTTGGACTTGTTGCCCTCGTAATCTTGTTGCTCTTATCTGCCCTGCAGATTTTCCAACTTCCAGCAGAAATCTTTATTACATTGGGAATGCTGGCTCTTACTTACTTTAGTTTGAGAGATATCAGTCTCATGTCAATTCGAAAGAAGCGCGAAAATTAAATCTATTCATAACAAAAAACTTCTATCAGCAACTGAGTTGCCGATAGAAGTTTTTATTTGTTACTGTTTTTGTCAGAATAACGGTTGTAGAAATCTACTTTTATCTGGATAAAATGCTCTAATTCACGAAAGAGTTGTAGAAGCGTAGCCCGTGTCTCAAACTCTTCTCTAGTTTTAGGGAGAGAGCGATTGCGAAACACCTCTAGGTAGCTCTCAATATCATTCAATAAGTCGTAGGCTGGATTTGTTTGACTCAATTGGCTAGCTGTTTTTGAAAAGAGTTGAGCGACAATCAAACTCTCACTAGCGGCTAGTTGGCATGTGTTAATCTGTTGAGCCATATTTCTTAAGATACGCGTTTGTCTTTGTCGCATCTCAAAGTAGTGGATATGATAATCTGTCTGGTGAAAGAGATGGTCAGAATGATCGAGGTAAACTAACTTAAGAGCATCCTCAAGTAGTTGATCAAGTTCATTTACAAGTTGAGCCTGATTACGGCCATCTCCTCTTTTCAGATAGTAAGAAAGCCGTAGAAGAACATCTTTGAGTTTTTCTTCAACAAGAGTATGATAATGTTGAATTTCTTTTTCACGTGAAGGCATATAGAGATTGACCAGAAGTGCAAAGCCAGTACCGATTAGGAAGAGTAAGAGCTCATTCAGTAAAAGTGCTGGTGCTGTTGATTGTTGGATTAAGAGATGGCTAACCAGAACGCTACTAGGAGTGATTCCAATTTCCCATCCGAGTTTATAGGCTAGAGGAACATAGATTGCTAAGTAAAGTCCAAAGCTCCAGATATGATAGCCAGTTAGTTGAAAAGCAATGACGCCAACTAGGAGAGCTAGAAGAGTTGAAAAAAGACGATTGCGGGCTAGCTTGATCGTGCTTCTTCGAGTATCAGAAAGACTCAAGATAGCAATGATACCAGCTGATACAGCTGATGACAAATCAAAAAAGTAGGCTAGTAAACAAGCAAAACAAGTTGCTAGGACTAGTTTTAAAGTACGTTGAGTGATAGACATAGAATACTTTCCAGATGAATAATAGTTATACTACTAATTATAAAAGGAATTTGAAATAGGTCAAGCCTTCCGACTTGCATATTCTGCAACGGCAGTAAAGATAACATCTGTCGAAGAGTTGAGGGCTGTTTCACAAGAGTCTTGGACAACACCAATGACAAAACCGACTGCAACAACCTGCATGGCAATATCGTTGCTAATACCAAAGAGACTGCAGGCGACAGGGATGAGTAGAAGGGAACCGCCAGCAATTCCAGAGGCTCCACAGGCGGAGATAGCTGCTACGATACTAAGTACAAAAGCAGTTGCAAAATCAACTGAAATTCCTAAAGTATTAACAGCGGCTAAGGTCAAAACGTTAATGGTAACTGCCGCACCAGCCATATTAATGGTTGAACCTAGTGGAATAGAAACTGTATAAGTATCTGGATTAAGGCCGAGATCTTCACAGAGTTTCATATTAACAGGGATATTTGCAGCAGAGCTACGCGTGAAAAATGCTGTAACACCGCTGATACGTAGACATTTCAACACTAGTGGATAGGGATTTCTCTTCATAAACAGAAAGGCAATCAGTGGATTAATGACTAGAGCTACTAAAAGCATAGTGGTAATTAAAAGTCCCAGTAAGACACCATAGTTAGTTAGGCTAGCAATCCCCTGGTCTGAAATGGTTTGAAAGACTAATCCAAGGATACCAAAAGGTGCTAAATTAATAATCCAGCCAACAATCTTAGAAACGACATCTGACATGGTTTTCAAAAGATCTTTGCTGTGACTACTAGCTTCTCTCATAGCAATTCCAAAGACAATAGCCCAAGAGAGGATGCCGATGTAGTTAGCTTGGATGATAGCGTTTAGAGGATTGTCAACCAATTTTAATAGAAGGTTGCTTAGAACCTGTCCAATTCCATCTGGTGAAGTCACCTCAGTTGTTGTGGCAGTTGTTAAGTTAATCTGAATAGGAAAGAGGAAGCTCATGAAAACTGCTACCAGAGCTGCTGCAAAGGTTCCAAGTAAATACAAAAGAATAACAGTTTTTATATTTGTAGTTTTTCCTTTTCGGTGTTGAGAAATAGCATTAGCAACAAGGAAAAATACTAAAATTGGCGCGATTGCCTTGAGTCCACCAACAAAAAGCTCACCTAGGAGTCCAATTCCTGGTAAATTGGGGAAAAGTAAACCAAGTAGAGTTCCAAGAAGCATTCCAATCAGGATTCGTTTGATAAGGCTTGATTTATTCCAGGCGTTAATGATTCTTCTCATACACTTCTCTTTTTTGAGTAGTAGTAACGATTATAGTATAAATATACTTAAAAATCAAGCGATAATGCAAAATTATATAATAAAAGCGCATATTTATAAACGTCATAGCTCTGTCGTTTTATGGTATAATTGATAAAAGGAGTTTTACATGCAAGAATTTTTTAAAAGTTATTTTAATAAGCTAGATTTAACAACGGTATTTGAGAATCTTTTAACGAAAGTGATTTCTCTTTTAATTTTATTTGTGCTATTTTACATAGCTAAACAGCTTCTCCATGCAGCTGTCAAGAGAATTGTGAAGCCTTCACTTAAGTATTCAAAGCGTGATGCAGGTCGACAAAAGACAATCTCGCGTTTATTAGAAAATATTTTTAATTACACCCTTTATTTCTTTTTAGTTTACTGCATTTTGTCTATCCTAGGATTACCTGTATCTAGTTTACTAGCTGGTGCTGGGATTGCTGGGGTTGCAATTGGTATGGGGGCGCAGGGCTTCTTATCAGATGTTATCAATGGCTTCTTTATTCTCTTTGAACGCCAGTTGGATGTAGGGGATGAAGTTATTTTGACAAATGGTCCCATTACTGTATCGGGAAAAGTAGTTAGTGTCGGAATTCGAACCACTCAACTAAGAGGTGAAGACCAGGCTCTCCACTTTGTTCCCAACCGTAATATTACTGTTGTCAGCAATTTTTCAAGGAAAGAAGAGAACTGAAATTTTACCTCTTTTATGGTACAATAGAAAGAGTTTGGTAAAGGAGAAACGATGTTTTTAGATGAGCAATTAGGAAATGGTTGTGTTTGGATCAATCTAGATGTAGAAAAAATTAAAAATCTTGAAGATTTATCTGAAATCTACGGATTGGATAAGGAAACCATCGAATATGCGCTGGATAAAAATGAACGTGCCCATATGGATTACAACCGTGAGAATGGGACTGTGACCTTTATCTACAATGTTCTGGACTTAGAAAAGGACAAGGATTACTATGAAGCGATTCCCATGACCTTTATCGTTGAAAACAAACGAATGATTACCATCAGCAACCATAAGAATGCTTATGTCATTGATCAGATGTTAGCTTATCTGGATAGCCATGAGTTGCTTTCTATTTACAAATTTCTTTTTGCTAGTCTAGAAATCATTAGTAACGCCTATTATCCAATCATTGAAAAGATGGATAAGAGTAAAGATGAAGTCAACAGCTTACTTCGTCAGAGAACAACAAAGAAAAATCTCTTCGCCCTCTCTGACTTGGAGACTGGTATGGTTTACTTAACAGCAGCGGCAAAACAAAATCGACTCCTCTTAGAACATATCCAGGGCCATGCTCTTTATCGGAGATTTAATGAAGTCGAACGAGAGCAGTTTGATGATGCAATGATTGAAGCCCATCAGTTGGTGTCTATGACAGACTTGATTTCTCAAGTCTTGCAACAACTCTCATCTTCTTACAACAACATCCTAAACAATAACCTGAATGATAGTTTGACAGTTTTGACTATTATCTCCGTCTTACTAGCAGTACTTGCGGTTATTACAGGTTTCTTCGGAATGAATGTTCCTCTACCATTTACAGAAGAGCCAAATGCTTGGATTTATATCTTAATGGCTAGCTTGATTTTATGGGCAGCCTTATCTCAATGGCTGAAGAAAATTACTAGAAAATAAAAGAGAAGGAGCCAGAATGGCGATTGAAAATTACATGCCAGACTTTGCTGTAGAAGCAGTTTATGATTTGACAGTCCAAAGCCTGAAAAACCAAGGGATCAAAGCTGTTTTGGTGGATTTGGACAACACTCTGATTGCTTGGAATAACCCTGATGGGACTCCAGAGATGAAGCAATGGTTACATGACCTTCGTGATGCTGGTATTCGTATCATCGTGGTTTCTAACAACTCTAAAAAAAGAGTTCAACGTGCGGTTGAAAAATTTGGGATTGACTATGTTTATTGGGCTTTGAAGCCCTTTACTTTCGGGATTGATCGTGCCATGAAGGAATTCCACTATGAGAAAAACGAAGTGGTCATGGTTGGGGATCAGCTCATGACGGATATTCGAGCGGCTCACCGTGCTGGTATTCGTTCGATTTTGGTCAAGCCCTTAGTTCAGCACGACTCTATCAAAACGAAGTTTAACCGCGCTCGTGAGCGCCGTGTCATGAAACATATCACTGAAAAGTACGGGCCTATCACATATAAAAAAGGAATCTAACTATGGAAGAAATTCTCTGTATTGGCTGTGGATCAACCATTCAGACGACAGATAAGACTGGTCTTGGTTTTACGCCTCAGTCAGCACTCGAAAAAGGTTTGGAGACTGGTGAAGTTTATTGCCAACGTTGTTTTCGTCTTCGTCATTACAATGAAATCACAGATGTGCAACTGACGGATGATGATTTCCTAAAACTCTTGCACGAGGTGGGAGACAGTGATGCCTTGGTGGTCAATGTTATTGATATCTTTGACTTTAATGGCTCTGTTATCCCAGGCTTGCCTCGCTTTGTATCAGGCAATGATGTGATCTTGGTTGGAAATAAAAAAGACATCCTACCTAAGTCTGTTAAACCAGGTAAGATTAGTCAATGGCTCATGGAACGTGCCCATGAGGAGGGTCTTCGTCCAGTCGATGTCGTCCTGACTTCAGCACAAAATAAGCATGCTATCAAGGAAGTCATTGATAAAATTGAGCACTACCGTAAGGGGCGTGACGTCTATGTAGTTGGGGTTACCAATGTTGGGAAATCAACTCTTATCAACGCCATTATCCAGGAAATTACGGGTGACCAGAACGTCATTACAACATCACGTTTCCCAGGGACAACCTTAGATAAGATTGAGATCCCACTTGATGATGGTTCTTATATCTATGATACACCAGGAATTATCCATCGTCATCAGATGGCCCACTACTTGACGGCCAAAAACCTCAAGTATGTCAGTCCTAAAAAGGAAATCAAACCTAAAACCTACCAGCTCAATCCTGAGCAAACTCTCTTTTTAGGTGGTTTGGGACGTTTTGATTTCATTGCAGGAGAAAAACAAGGTTTCACAGCTTTCTTTGATAATGAACTCAAACTTCATCGTACCAAGCTTGAAGGAGCGAGTGATTTTTACGATAAGCACCTTGGAACCCTCCTTACACCACCAAATAACAAGGAAAAAGAAGACTTTCCAAAACTGGTCCAGCATGTCTTTACTATCAAGGATAAGACTGACCTCGTTATCTCAGGACTAGGCTGGATCCGTGTAACAGGAACTGCCAAAGTAGCCGTCTGGGCACCAGAAGGCGTCGCAGTCGTCACACGAAAAGCAATTATTTAAACACAGAAAGGAAAGAGTTGTCTTTATAAAGATGAGCATTACGAGCCCATAGAAGATACTTTTCGCCGTGGTGTTAGTTGGTACAAGTGATTGTACCAACTGCGGAAAATTTGAGACCTTAGGTTCAAATTTTAGTCATGAAAGTCCAGAGGACTTTGCTGACGTCCGTCACCACTTCAGAAAAGTATAAAAAGAAACTCTTTTAAATGAATTATGTCATTAACATCAAAACAACGTGCCTTCCTCAACAGCCAGGCACACACCCTCAAACCCATTATTCAAATCGGGAAAAATGGACTCAACGACCAAATCAAAACCAGCGTTCGTCAGGCACTTGACGCCCGCGAATTGATCAAGGTTACTCTCTTGCAAAACACAGATGAAAACATCCACGAAGTAGCTGAAATCTTGGAAGAAGAAATCGGTGTGGATACAGTACAAAAAATTGGTCGTATCTTGATTTTGTATAAACAATCAAGTAAGAAAGAAAATCGCAAGATTTCTAAAAGAGTCAAAGAAATCTAAGCATATACTCCCAAACTGTTTTTACAGAAGACTAAAGGAGATTAGCCTATGGCAATCGAATTATTAACTCCCTTTACAAAAGTGGAGTTAGAGCCAGAAATCAAGGATAAAAAACGTAAGCAAGTTGGAATCTTAGGGGGAAATTTTAACCCTGTTCACAATGCCCACCTTATCGTCGCAGACCAAGTGCGCCAACAGTTGGGATTGGATCAAGTGCTGCTTATGCCTGAATACCAACCACCTCACGTAGACAAAAAGGAAACCATTTCTGAACACCACCGCCTCAAGATGCTTGAATTGGCAATTGACGGAATCGAAGGTTTAGCTATTGAGACCATCGAGCTGGAGCGTAAGGGTATTTCCTATACCTACGACACCATGAAGATTTTGACAGAGAAGAATCCAGATACAGATTATTACTTTATCATCGGTGCTGACATGGTAGACTATCTGCCTAAGTGGTACAGAATTGATGAATTGGTCGACCTCGTTCAGTTTGTAGGAGTTCAACGACCACGCTACAAGGCTGGGACTTCTTATCCAGTCATTTGGGTAGATGTGCCTCTTATGGATATTTCATCCAGTATGGTACGTGATTTCATCGCCCAAGGACGAACACCTAACTTTCTCCTACCCAAACCAGTGCTAGACTATATCGAGAAAGAAGGTCTCTACTAATGGCATATCAAGACTACATCAACTGTTCACGAGAGGAATTGTTGGGGAAAATGGCAGAGCTTCTACCCGAGAAACGCCTAACCCATTGTTTGGGTGTAGAGCGTGCAGCCATAGAATTGGCTCAGCGCTTTGGTGTGGATGTTGAGAAAGCTGGTTTAGCTGGTCTCCTTCATGACTATGCTAAAAAGTTATCAGATCAAGAATTTTTAGACTTGATAGATCGTTATCAACTTGACTCTGATCTTAAAAACTGGGGCAATAATGTCTGGCATGGCATGGTCGGTATCTACAAGATTCAGGAAGATTTGGATTTACAAGATTCTGAAATCCTACGAGCTATTGAAATTCATACAGTTGGAGCTGGTCAGATGATGGATCTTGATAAGGTTATCTACGTCGCAGATTACATCGAGCATAATCGTGCCTTTCCAGGTGTGGACCAGGCGCGTGAGATTGCAAGTTTGTCACTCAATAAGGCAGTAGCTTATGAAACAGCTCGCACTGTCGAACATTTGGCTCACCAGGGATTTCCCATCTATCCCCAAACCCTTGAAACCTATAACGCCTATGTGCACTATTTGAAAGAGGACTAAATGAACGAAAAAGAATTATTAGAACTAGTCGTGAAAGCGGCCGATGAGAAACGTGCGGAGGATATCCTCGCACTTGACGTACAAGAATTGACCAGTGTGACAGATTACTTTGTCATCACGAGCTCAATGAATAGCCGTCAGTTGGATGCTATCGCTGAAAATATCCGTGAAAAAGTAGCCCAAGCTGGCTTTAAAGGTAGTCACGTTGAAGGCGATGCAGCTGGTGGCTGGGTCTTGTTAGACCTTGGTGGTGTCGTAGTGCATATCTTCTCAGAAGAAATGCGTGCCCACTATAACCTTGAAAAATTATGGCATGAAGCGAATTCTGTAGATATTTCAGAAGCCTTGGCATAAGAGATGAACTCAGTTGCAGTCAACTGAGTTTCTTTGCTTAATTTAGAAGAAAATCGTTAGAAAGGTGAGAGCGAGAGGTATTTCCAGAGATGCTCTTGGTATCATGATTATGGCAACATACGAGACTTTTGCGGCTGTTTACGATGCTGTGATGGATGATAGTTTATACGATAAATGGACGGATTTTTCCCTCCGTCATTTGCCAAAGACTAAGGAGAGAAAGAAACTCTTGGAATTGGCTTGTGGAACAGGCATCCAGTCAGTGCGCTTTTCTCAGGCTGGTTTTGAAGTGACTGGACTGGACTTGAGCGCGGACATGTTGAAGATTGCTGAGAAGAGAGCGGCTTCAGCCAAGCAAAAGATTGATTTTATTGAAGGCAATATGCTGGATTTGTCCAAGGCCGGTAAATATGACTTTGTGACCTGCTATTCGGACTCTATCTGCTACATGCAGGACGAGGTAGAAGTGGGAGACGTCTTCAAAGAAGTTTACAATGCTCTAAACGAAGACGGAGTTTTCATCTTTGACGTGCATTCGACTTACCAGACTGATGAAGTTTTCCCAGGTTATTCCTATCATGAAAATGCAGAAGACTTTGCCATGCTCTGGGATACCTACGAGGATGCAGCACCACATTCTATCGTGCATGAGTTGACCTTTTTTATCAAGGAAGCGGATGGTTCCTTTAGTCGTCACGACGAAGTTCATGAGGAGCGGACTTATGAGGTCTTGACCTATGATATTCTGTTAGAACAAGCTGGTTTCAAATCCTTCAAGCTTTATGCTGACTTTGAGGATAAGGAGCCTACAGAAACCAGCACCCGTTGGTTTTTTGTCGCGCAGAAGTAGGAGAATATCATGACCATTACAGGTATTATCGCAGAGTTCAATCCTTTTCATAATGGCCACAAATACCTGCTAGAACAGGCGGATGGGCTGAAAATCGTTGCCATGTCTGGGAATTTCATGCAGCGTGGAGAGCCTGCTATCGTGGACAAGTGGACAAGGGCTCAAATGGCACTGGAGAATGGAGCAGACTTGGTAGTGGAATTGCCCTTTTTAGTCAGTGTTCAGGCAGCAGATTTCTTTGGACAAGGAGCAGTAGATATCTTGGCGCAGTTAGGAATTGACAGCCTAGCTTTTGGGACAGAGGAAGTTCTAGATTACCAGAAAATTGCTGACTTATACGCAGAGTGTGGTCAAGAGATGGAGAAATTTGTAGAAAATCTACCTGATTCCCTCTCCTACCCTCAGAAAACGCAAGCTATGTGGAAGGAATTTGCAGGTCTTGATTTTTCGGGTGATACGCCCAATCATGTTCTTGCTCTTGCCTACGCCAAGGCAGTTGCTGGACGAAACATCAAACTTCATCCAATTCAACGTCAGGGAGCAGGATATCATTCTGTGGACAAGGATGTGGACTTTGCTTCGGCGACAGCCCTCCGTCAGCACCAATCAGACTCAGATTTCTTAGAACGCTTTATGCCTTCTGTTACTATTTTTGAGCAGGCGAGTAAGGTGAGCTGGGGAAATTATTTTTCACTTTTACGCTATCAAATCTTGTCAAATCCAGATTTAAGTACTATTTATCAGGTCAATCAAGAAATGGCTGTGCGTATTAAGGAAGCCATCAAAATAGCAAAATCTATTGAGGAATTGGTTGAGTTAGTGGCTACCAAACGCTACACCAAGGCGCGTGTGCGACGCCTCTTGACCTATATCTTGGTGCAGGCTAGAGAAAGTGACTTGCCAGAAGCCATTCATGTCCTAGGTTTTACCGAAAAAGGCAGACAACACCTTAAAACTCTCAAGGAGCAGGTCAATCTAGTTAGCCGAATCGGTAAAGAACCCTGGGATGCCATAACCCAAAAGGCAGACCAAATCTATCAACTGGGATACCCGAGTATCGCAGAACAAAATTTTGGCAGAGTGCCAATCAGAATCGAAACAAACTAAGTCTACTGTGAGGTGGACTTTTTTCTTATTTTTTGCAAAAAAATTCTTTTAAAAAATAGTTAGGTTTAAGAAGCTTATTTTACTAAGGAAAATGAAGATATTGCTCCTAAAAATAACTATAACAACTTCCATTTAAGGTTTGTTAAAAATATTTTTTTGTGGTAAAATGTATAAGAATGCATGTCATTCAGATAAACAAATAAATTGAGGTAAAAACATGGAAATTATGACAATTGTTATAGTTGTTTTTGCCGTCATCATTGGTTTAGTCATTGGATATGTCAGCATCTCAGTCAAGATGAAATCATCACAAGAGGCTGCAGAGTTGATGCTTTTAAATGCTGAACAAGAAGCAACTAATTTACGAGGACAAGCTGAGCGCGAAGCGGATTTATTACTAAATGAAGCCAAGAGCGAAAGCAAATCCCTTAAAAAAGAAGCACTATTGGAGGCTAAAGAGGAAGCCAGAAAATACCGCGAAGAAGTGGACGCTGAATTTAAGTCGGAGCGTCAAGAACTCAAGCAAATCGAAAGTCGTTTGACGGAGAGAGCTACGAGCCTTGACCGTAAAGACGATAATTTGACGAACAAAGAAAAAACACTTGAACAAAAAGAACAAAGTATTTCTGATAGAGCAAAAAACCTTGATGCACGTGAAGAGCAACTAGAGGAAATTGAAAAGCAAAAGCAAGCAGAACTAGAGCGTGTCGGAAGTCTGACACAGTCAGAGGCAAAAGATATTATCTTAGCCCAAACAGAAGAAGACTTGACCAAGGAAATTGCTAGCCGCATTCGTGAGGCGGAGCAAGAAGTCAAGGAACGTTCAGATAAGCTTGCTAAGGATATTTTATCCCAAGCCATGCAGAGAATTGCTGGTGAGTATGTAGCTGAGTCTACCAACTCGACAGTTCATCTGCCTGATGATACTATGAAAGGTCGTATCATTGGTCGTGAAGGTCGTAACATCCGTACCTTTGAAAGTTTGACAGGGGTTGATGTCATCATTGATGATACGCCAGAAGTGGTAACCTTGTCAGGTTTTGATCCTATCCGCCGTGAGATTGCCCGTATGACGATGGAAACCTTACTTAAGGATGGGCGAATTCACCCAGCTCGTATCGAAGAGTTGGTTGAGAAAAACCGTCAAGAAATTGATAACAGAATTCGTGAATATGGTGAAGCTGCAGCCTACGAAATCGGTGCACCAAACCTTCACCCTGACTTGATGAAGATCATGGGTCGCCTGCAGTTCCGTACTTCATACGGACAAAATGTCTTGCGACACTCAATCGAAGTGGCTAAGTTAGCTGGTATCATGGCTAGCGAACTTGGTGAAAATGCAGCTCTTGCCCGCCGTGCAGGATTCCTTCACGATATTGGTAAAGCCATTGACCGAGAAGTAGAAGGCAGCCACGTTGAGATTGGTACTGAATTAGCTCGCAAGTACAAAGAGCATCCAGTTGTGATTAACACGATTGCTAGTCACCACGGAGATGTAGAGCCTGAAAGTGTGATTGCAGTTCTCGTTGCTGCAGCGGATGCCTTAAGTGCAGCCCGTCCAGGAGCTCGTAGCGAATCACTTGAAAGCTACATCAAACGTCTCCATGATTTAGAAGAAATCGCTAATAGCTTTGAAGGAGTTCAAAATAGCTTTGCCCTTCAAGCTGGTCGTGAAATCCGAATTATGGTAAATCCAGGTCAAATCAAGGACGATAAGGTCACAATCTTAGCTCACAAAGTTCGTGAGAAAATCGAAAGCAACCTCGATTACCCAGGAAATATCAAGGTAACCGTGATTCGTGAACTTCGTGCAGTTGATTATGCAAAATAAATAAGAAAGAGCAGTTGAAAAATTACTGCTTTTTTGTTACACTAGATAGAAAGATTGTAGTAAGCAGAAATGCCTTCACAAAGAGAATTCTGAATGAATTTCCAAGGCATTTCACAAACTATCCAAAGGAGACATCATGGCAGACCGTGGCTTACTAATCGTTTTTTCAGGTCCTTCAGGAGTTGGAAAAGGAACGGTTAGACGAGAAATTTTTGAGAGTTCTGAAAACCAATTCCAATATTCTGTATCTATGACAACGCGGGCGCAACGTCCAGGTGAAGTAGACGGAGTTGACTATTTCTTCCGTACGCGTGAAGAATTTGAAGAATTGATCCGTCAAGGACAGATGTTAGAGTATGCAGAGTATGTAGGCAACTACTACGGAACTCCTCTGACCTATGTCAATGAAACCCTTGATAAAGGGATTGACGTTTTCCTTGAAATTGAAGTGCAGGGAGCTCTTCAGGTCAAGAAAAAAGTTCCAGATGCAGTCTTTATCTTTTTGACACCACCAGATTTGGAAGAATTGCAAGACCGTCTCGTAGGCCGTGGTACCGATAGCGCAGAAGTGATTGCCCAACGTATCGAAAAAGCCAAAGAAGAAATTGCTTTGATGCGTGAATATGACTATGCTATTGTCAATGATCATGTTCCTCTTGCCGCAGAACGTGTCAAACGTGTGATTGAAGCAGAACATTTCCGCGTCGATCGTGTCATCGGTCACTACCAGGATATGCTACCAAAGTCTCCAACTATTCGATAAACTATAGAAAACAGGTACAAACAAATGATGCTTAAACCCTCTATTGATACCTTGCTTGACAAGGTACCATCAAAATATTCACTCGTCATCTTGGAAGCAAAACGTGCTCACGAATTAGAAGCTGGAGCAACTCCAACACAAGAATTCAAATCTGAAAAATCTACACTTCGTGCCTTGGAAGAAATTGAATCAGGGAATGTAACCATCCACCCAGATCCAGAAGGAAAACGCGAAGCTGTTCGTCGTCGTATCGAAGAAGAAAGACGATTGAGAGAAGAAGAAGAAAAGAAAATCAAAGAGCAAATCGCGAAAGAAAAAGAAGAAGGTGAAAAAATTTAAGGTTGGGGGGACTCAATCTTATTTTTTCTATTGCAAGAATACTCAATCAATTGAAACGATTTAAGAAGAGAGGGAGGTGAGGATATGGCTATTGCGAAAATCATTGTGGATGTTCCCTTGATGCAGACGGACCAACCATACAGTTACAAGGTCCCTGAGGAATTTGTAGACATGCTGGAAGTTGGTATGCGGGTTCATGTGCCTTTTGGGAAGGCCAATCGCTTGATTCAAGGGATTGTTCTTGGAATGGAACAAGAATCGGAAATGGCAGATGAAGACTTGAAAGAAATTGCTGAGGTGCTGGATTTTTCTCCTGTCTTAACGGAGGAACAACTCTGGTTGGCTGAAGAACTACGTAAGTCAGTTTTTTCATACAAGATTTCTATTCTTAAAGCCATGCTTCCAGGATTTTTGAATTCTAGCTATGATAAAATCCTCTATCCTCTGGAAGGCTTGAGTCAGGAGGATAAGGAGCGCTTATTCGGTTCGCAAGAATCTCTAGCCTTTTCATCGCTTGACTTGAAAAAGCAGGCCGAGATGATGCGCTTGACTCGAAAAGGGCTTTTGAAACTCGAGTATCAGGCTGTGGATCAGAAGAAAGTCAAAACACAGTCTTGGGTTCAAGTGAATCTTGACAAATTAGAAAAGCTAGAAATCTCAAACCGTGCCAAGAAGAAATTGGAACTGCGAGATTATTTAGTAGCACATCCAGAAAGTACTCCTTTGGCTACTTTGTTAGAACATTACTCTCGTGAACAAGTCAACTTCTTTGTGGAACAGGGTGCTTTGACGATTCTTCAAAAGGAAGTTCAACGTTCAGCTGCCTACTTTGAAGGAATCGAGTCAAATCAAGCCTTAGAGTTAAACCCAGAGCAAAAACTAGCCTGTGAGGCGGTTGTTGGAGCGATTGGAAAGAAACATCCTCCATTTCTTCTACAAGGAATTACAGGAAGTGGGAAAACCGAGGTTTACCTGCAGATTATCCAAGGTGCCTTAGATATGGGAAAAACAGCGATTGTTCTAGTTCCAGAGATCTCTCTGACACCTCAAATGACCGAGCGCTTTATTGCTCGTTTTGGTGAGCAAGTTGCCATCCTCCACTCAGGCTTGTCAAATGGTGAAAAGTACGATGAATGGCGCAAGGTGGAGCGTGGAGATGCTCAGGTAGTTGTTGGGGCTAGGTCTGCTATTTTTGCACCTTTGAAAAATCTAGGTGTTATCATTATCGATGAAGAGCATGAGGCTAGCTATAAGCAAGACAGCAATCCTCGTTATCATGCTAGAGATGTGGCTCTTTTACGTGCCCAGTACAATCAAGCTGCCCTAGTTCTTGGTTCTGCAACACCAAGTCTAGAAAGCCGTGCGCGTGCTGGAAAAGGCGTTTATCAACATCTGCGCCTGACTCAACGTGCCAATCCTTTAGCAAGTATTCCTGAGGTTCAACTGATTGACTTCCGTGATTACATCGGGCAGAATGAAACATCAAACTTTACACCACCACTGATTGAGGCCATTCAAGATCGACTGGATAAAAAAGAGCAGGTTGTTCTCATGCTCAATCGTCGTGGTTATTCTAGCTTTGTCATGTGCCGGGAATGTGGGACCGTGGATACCTGTCCAAACTGCGATATTTCCTTGACGCTGCATATGGATACTAAGACTATGAACTGTCATTATTGTGGTTTTACGAAGGAAATTCCACATGTCTGTCCAAACTGTCAGAGTCGTAGCATTCGCTATTATGGAACGGGGACACAGAAGGCTTATGATGAGCTAGCGGAACTCTTTCCAGAGGCACGCATTCTACGCATGGATGTGGATACAACTCGTAAAAAGGGCAGTCACCAAGCTTTACTTGAACAATTTGGCAATGGTGAAGCGGACATATTGCTAGGAACCCAGATGATTGCCAAGGGTTTGGATTTTCCAAATGTGACCTTGGTTGGTGTTCTCAATGCGGACACAGCCTTGAACCTGCCTGATTTCCGTTCTTCTGAGAGAACCTTCCAACTCTTGACCCAGGTGGCAGGTCGCGCCGGTCGTGCTGAAAAGGCAGGTCAGGTCTTGATTCAGTCCTATAATCCTCAGCACTATGCTATACGATTTGCCAAGGACCAAGACTACGAAGGTTTCTATGCCTATGAAATGGGCATCAGACATCAGTTGGGTTATCCACCTTATTATTTTACTATTGGAATCACCTTATCTCATAAAAAAGAAGAAGAGGTTCTTAGACGTGCTTATCAAGTCATGGAGATTTTGCGGTCAGGTTTATCGGATGCTAGTGTAATTCTAGGTCCGACGCCAAAACCTATCGCTCGTACTCATAACCTCTACCACTACCAAATTTTGATTAAATACCGTTTAGAAGATGAGTTGGCTTCTACCCTTAATCAGGTCTTAGCCCTAACTCAAGAACGTGAAAATAGCGAACTTCGTCTCAGTATTGACCACGAACCGCAACAATTTTTATAGAAGGAGAAAAGATGACAAAACTAATCTTTATGGGAACTCCCAATTTTTCAGCAACTGTTTTAAAGGGGCTTTTGTCAGATGAACGCTACGAGATTGTAGCGGTTGTAACTCAGCCAGATCGTGCTGTCGGCCGTAAAAAAGTTATCCAGGAAACCCCAGTGAAACAAGCTGCCAAAGAGGCAGGTCTGCCTATCTACCAACCAGAAAAATTATCAGGTAGTCCAGAGATGGAAGCTATCATGAATTTGGGAGCTGACGGGATTGTGACTGCAGCTTTTGGGCAGTTTCTCCCAAGTAAACTCCTTGATAGCATGGATTTTGCAGTCAATGTTCATGCTTCGCTTCTTCCAAAGCACCGTGGTGGAGCTCCTATCCATTATGCCTTGATTCAAGGTGATGAAGAAGCAGGAGTAACCATTATGGAAATGGTCAAGGAAATGGATGCAGGGGACATGATTTCTCGTCGCAGTATTCCCATTACTGATGAGGACAATGTTGGAACTTTGTTTGAAAAATTGGCCATTGTTGGGCGTGATTTGCTTTTGGATACCCTACCTGCTTATATAGCTGGTGAAATTCAGCCTCAACCGCAAGATCCAAGCCAAGTAACTTTCTCACCAAATATTAAACCAGAGGAGGAAAAACTGGACTGGAACAAGACCAACCGTCAACTTTTCAACCAAATCCGTGGGATGAATCCATGGCCAGTTGCTCATACCTTCCTCAAGGGAGAACGCTTCAAAATCTATGAAGCTTTGCCTGTAGAAGGTCAGGGGAATCCGGGTGAGATACTCTCCATTGGTAAGAAAGAATTGATTGTCGCAACAGCAGAAGGAGCTCTATCTCTCAAACAGGTTCAACCAGCAGGAAAACCTAAAATGGACATTGCTTCCTTCCTCAACGGCGTTGGACGAAGTTTGGCAGTAGGAGAACGATTTGGTGACTAAAGTAGAAACGGCTAGAAATTTAGCCTTAAAGGTGCTAGAGGATGTCTTTGTCAATCAAGCCTACTCCAATATCGCCTTAAATAAACACCTCAAGGGAAGTCAGCTGTCAGCAACTGACAAAGGTTTGGTGACTGAGCTTGTTTATGGAACCGTAGCTCGTAAACTGACTTTAGAATGGTATTTGTCTCACTTTATTGAAGATAGAGACAAGCTAGACAGCTGGCTCTATGTTTTGCTTCTCATGAGCGTCTATCAACTCCAATACTTGGATAAGCTTCCTGATCATGCAGTGGTCAATGAAGCGGTAGAAATTGCAAAACTTCGTAAAAAAGGTAGCGAAAAATTGGTCAATGCAGTCCTTCGCCGTATCTTGCGAGAAGGTTTGCCAGATACTGCCAGTATCAAACGTAAGAACAAGCGTGATTCTATCGCCTACTCTTTGCCAGTATGGTTAGTTTCTAAGCTCAAGGAAGAGTATGGAGAAGAGCGAGCGCAAGCGATTTTTGAAAGTCTTTTACAACGCAATAAAGCCAGTATCCGTGTGACAGATTTGAGCCTAAAAGAGGAAATTAAAGCTCTGCTTGATGCAAGTGATTCTGCTTTATCAGCTTCTGGTCTGGTCAAGGAGCAGGGGCATTTTGCGGGTCATGACTTGTTTGCTGAAGGGGCTATTACTATCCAGGATGAGTCTAGTCAACTGGTTGCTCCAACTCTTGATTTACAAGGAGAGGAGCAGGTTTTGGATGCCTGTGCAGCTCCGGGTGGGAAAACAGCCCATATGGCCTCTTATCTCACGACAGGTCAGGTAACAGCTCTGGATCTCTACGACCACAAACTCACTTTGATTCAAGAGAATGCCCAGCGTTTAGGCGTAGCAGACCGTGTTCAAACACAAAAATTGGATGCCCGAAAGGTTCACGAGTTTTTTGGTAAGGATCAATTTGATAAGATTCTTGTTGATGCCCCTTGCTCAGGGATTGGTCTATTGCGTCGGAAACCAGATATCAAATACAACAAAGACACTGCTGATTTCGCGTCATTACAGGAAATTCAGTTGGAAATATTAGGTAGTGTTTGTCAAACGCTACGTAAAGGTGGTATAATAACTTATAGTACCTGCACTATTGTCTCTGAGGAGAACTTTCAAGTGGTTCAAGCATTTTTAGAAAGTCATCCAGAGTTCGAGCAGGTTAAACTAGAACACGAATGCAAGGATATCCTAAAAGATGGCTGTATCCTCATTACTCCAGAATTGTACGGAAGTGATGGATTCTTTATCAGCCAATTTCGTAAGATATCCAATTAGGAAGGAACTGACACAATGGAGATTTCATTATTAACAGATGTGGGTCAGAAACGTACAAATAATCAAGACTATGTCAATCTTTTTGTCAACCGTGCCGGTCGTACGATGATTATCTTGGCTGACGGGATGGGAGGACACCGAGCAGGTAATATTGCCAGTGAGATGGCAGTTACGGACTTAGGTGTTGCCTGGGTAGATACTCAGATCGATACCGTGAATGAAGTTCGTGAATGGTTTGCAGAACACCTAGAAATTGAAAATCAAAAGATTTATCAATTGGGGCGTGATGAAGCATATAAAGGGATGGGTACAACTCTAGAAGCCCTTGCAATCATTGATAACCAAGCCATCTATGCTCATATTGGTGATTCTCGTATCGGCTTGGTTCGTGGAGAAGAGTATCACCAATTAACGAGTGATCATTCATTAGTCAATGAGTTGCTCAAGGCAGGTCAATTAACACCTGAAGAAGCTGAAGCGCATCCACAAAAAAATATCATCACCCAGTCTATTGGGCAAAAAGATGAGATTCAACCTGATTTAGGGATTGTGAGCTTGGAAACGGGTGACTATATCGTTATGAACAGTGATGGTCTCACGAATATGATTTCAGGAAGTGAAATCTATGACATCGTGACAAGTGATATTTCACTTGAAGACAAGGCAGCAACCTTAGTACGTTTTGCAAACAATGCCGGAGGACTTGATAACATTACTGTTGCCTTGATTGCGATTGAGGAGGAATCAAAATGATCCAGATCGGCAAGATATTTGCCGGACGATATCGGATTATCAAACAAATTGGTCGAGGAGGAATGGCAGATGTCTACCTGGCCAAGGATTTGATTCTGGATGGGGAAGAGGTAGCTGTAAAGGTTCTAAGAACAAACTACCAAACGGATCCAATCGCTGTTGCACGTTTTCAGCGTGAAGCACGTGCGATGGCGGACCTAGATCATCCTCATATCGTTCGAATTACGGATATCGGTGAAGAAGACGGTCAACAATATCTAGCTATGGAATATGTAGCTGGGCTTGACCTCAAACGTTATATCAAAGAACACTACCCTCTATCAAACGAGGAAGCTGTTCGTATCATGGGTCAAATTCTCTTGGCTATGCGTTTGGCGCATGCAAAGGGGATTATTCACCGTGATTTAAAACCTCAAAATATACTCTTGACTCCTGATGGAACTGCAAAAGTTACTGACTTTGGGATTGCAGTGGCCTTTGCAGAAACCAGTTTGACACAGACCAACTCCATGTTGGGTTCTGTTCACTATCTATCACCTGAGCAGGCGCGTGGTTCTAAGGCGACCATACAGAGTGATATTTATGCAATGGGAATTATTTTCTTCGAAATGTTGACAGGCCATATTCCTTATGATGGAGATAGTGCTGTTACCATTGCACTTCAGCATTTCCAAAAACCGCTTCCTTCTGTCATTGCAGAAAACCCGTCAGTGCCACAATCCTTGGAAAACGTAGTTATAAAAGCGACAGCTAAAAAGTTGACAGACCGTTATCAAACTGTCTCAGAGATGTATGTTGACTTATTGAGCAGTCTTTCTTATAACCGTCGAAATGAACCAAAGCTGGTATTTGAAGATACAAGTAAAGTTGACACAAAAACCTTACCGAAAATTTCACAGTCTACTTTAACAGCGATTCCTAAAGTGCAACCAAAGGAAGAAAGTCCTCAGAGCCAAAAGCCGACTCAAAAGGCAACTAGTAAAGAAACTGTTGCAAAACCAGTCAAGAAACGTCGTTTTAAAGCGAGGTATTTGGTGCTTTTAGCTAGCTTTATACTTGTTTTGGCTTCTCTCTTTTGGATAGTATCCAAAACACCAGCAACTGTTGAAATTCCAAATGTTGTAGGACAAACTGTAGCAGAAGCTAAGGAAAAACTTAAAAAAGCTAATTTTGAAATTGGCGAGGAAAAGTCTGAAGCTAGTGATACAGTAGAAGAAGGCCGAGTGATTCGAACGGATCCAGATGCCGGTTCGTCTCGTAAAGAAGGTACTAAAGTTAATCTCATTATCTCTTCAGGTCAGCAATCGTTTAAGATTGGAAATTATATTGGACGCAAATCTACGGACGTCATTGCAGAGTTGAAAGGGAAAAAAGTTCCTGAAAATCTCATCAAGGTTGTAGAAGAAGAATCAAGTGAAACAGAGGCAGGACTTGTTATGAGACAGAGTCTGCCAGAAGGAACCACTTATGATCTTAGTAAGGCGACAGAGATTACCTTGACAGTAGCCAAGAAGGTAACTAGCGTTCCTATGCCAAGTTATATTGGATCAAGTCTTGAATTTACTAAGAATAACTTGATTCAGATAGTTGGTGTAAAAGAAGCTAATATTGAAGTGGTAGAGGTCTCTACAGCTCCAGAAGGAACTGCTGAGGAAACTGTTGTCAGTCAGAGTCCAAAACCAGGTGAAGGTGTAGATTTGAATACAACTCGTATCAAGATTTCTATCTATAAACCGAAAACAACTACAACAACAAATCCATCACAAGGGAACCCTTATCGTGGAGAAACATCTCCACAGATTAGAGAACCACAGACTAATCAAACTACCACAACTTCAGATATCCATCAAGGTGAGAACTAATCAATCTTTGTCACAGTTTTTGTGGCAAAGATTTTTTTCCTTAAAATTTATGATAAAATAAAAGGAGTTTAAAAAGGAGGGGAGCATGGACGAATCAAAAAAACTGAATGCAGTCATTGATGTCATTATGTTAGCAGGTACAATTCTGCTTCGTAATGGTTCTGAAATCTATCGTGTCGAAGACACCATGATTCGAATTGCTCATTCACAAGGCATCATAGATTGTAATGTTTTGGCCATGCCTGCAGCTATTTTTTTCTCCATTGAAAATACAAATATCTCTCGAATGAAACGAGTAACCTCCTCTGCCTATAATATTGAGAAGGTGTGTGATGTCAACCAGATTTCACGGCAACTTGTATCGGGACAGCTTGATTTGGAGACAGCCTTTATCCAATTAAAGGAATTGAATGCCAAGGCATCTCCCTACACCAATGTTCAGCTAACTGCTGCAGCGACCCTTAGTGCTCCCTTCTTCTCTATCATGTTCGGGGGGAATGTCTACGATGCCATTGGTGCAGGAGTAGCAACCATATTTGCTTTCACCTTTTCTCTTTACGTAGAAAAATTTATTCGTATTCCCTTTATGACAGCTTTTGCAGGTGCTCTTGTTTTTGGTTTGATTGCACAATTTTGGGCTCGCTATTCTGGCTTTCCTTCGACAGCCGATTTGGTCATTGCAGGTGCGGTCATGCCATTTGTACCGGGAATTGCTCTGACCAATGCTGTTAGAGATATTATGACCAATCACATTAACTCTGGTATGAGCAAGATGTTTGAATCCTTGCTGGTTACCCTTGCTTTAGGGGCAGGCACCTCTGTCGCCCTCGTACTCATGAACTAATATGACTCTAACAACATTTTTATTGCAGGCTCTAGCTAGTCTGCTAGCTATTATCACTTTTTTAATCGTTTTAAACGTCCAACGTTCTATGCTCATTCCTGGTGGAGTTTTGGGAATGTCAATCTGGCTGCTCTATCTAATACTCAAGGAGCCAACTAATGTTATTTTGGCGACCTTTATTGCCGCTGTAATTGGTTCTTGTATCAGCCAGATTATGAGTATTCTCTACAAAACACCAGCCGTTGTGTTTGCTTTAGCGATTTTAGCTCCGCTGGTACCAGGGTATCTCTCTTATCGAACGACTTCATTTTTTGTGACAGGCGACTATAGAAACGCCATTGCCAGTGCAATGTTGGTGATGATGTTGGCCCTTGTTATTTCAATAGGAATGGCAAGTGGGACAGTTGTCCTGAAGTTGTATTACTATCTCAAAAAGAATCGAGCTAGCTAAGTCTCGATTTTTTCGTGGGTAGAGTGGCTGAAAGAACATGAGTACGACGATAGAAATGAACTTGATTTGGGGAATCAAGTCTTTTTTCGCTCATTTGACCTCAATTATGATAAAATAGAGGTGAACGAATTTTTACAATGAATGATAAAAATAGAGGTAAATATGACAATCGGTATTGATAAGATTGGTTTTGCGACCAGTCAATACGTTTTGAAATTACAAGATTTAGCAGAGGCTCGAGGGACTGATCCTGAAAAATTGAGTAAAGGACTCCTTTTAAAAGAATTGAGTATTGCTCCTTTAACGGAGGATATTGTTACCTTGGCTGCCAGTGCAGGAAATTCTATCCTGACTGAAGAAGAGAAGCAAGAGATTGATATGGTTATCGTAGCGACAGAATCTGGAGTCGATCAAAGTAAGGCGGCTGCGGTTTTTGTACACGGTTTGCTTGGAATTCAACCTTTTGCTCGTAGTTTTGAAATCAAAGAAGCTTGCTATGGTGCAACTGCGGCCCTTCACTATGCTAAGTTACACGTAGAAAATTCTCCTAAATCAAAAGTTTTGGTACTAGCTAGTGATATTGCAAAATATGGTGTCGAAACTCCTGGGGAACCAACCCAAGGAGCAGGATGTGTTGCCATGTTGATTAGTCAAAATCCACGTGTTATGGTCTTCAACAACGATAACGTTGCGCAGACTCGTGATATCATGGACTTTTGGCGTCCAAATTATTCAACGACACCATTTGTAAATGGAGTCTACTCAACACAGCAGTATTTGGATAGCTTGAAAACGACTTGGGAAGAGTACCAAAAGCGTTATGATTGTACTTTGGATGATTTTAAAGCTATTTGTTTCCACTTGCCATATCCAAAGCTAGCTCTCAAGGGATTGAAAAAAATTCTTGATAAATCTCTACCTCAAGAGAAAAAGGATTTACTTCAAAAACACTTTGATGAGTCCATTATTTACAGCCAAAAGGTTGGAAACATCTATACAGGTTCACTCTTTTTAGGTCTCTTGTCTCTTCTTGAAAATTCTGATAGTCTCAAAGCAGGGGACAAGCTAGCTCTCTATAGCTACGGAAGTGGTGCTGTATCTGAGTTCTTCAGTGTGGAATTGGTTGAAGGCTTTGAAAAGCAATTGCAGAAAAATCGCTTAGAATTGCTAGACCAGCGTCAAGCATTGAGCGTAGCTGATTATGAACGAATCTTCTTTGAGGAAGCAAACTTGGATGAGTCAGGTTCTGCAACCATGTCAAGCTATGAAGGACAGGACTATGCTCTGGTTGAGATTGTAGAACACCAACGTCGCTACAGCAAGGTTGAAAAATAATGAAAAAAAATTGGAATGGATTTGCTAAAAAATCAATTCAAGAGCGCCTTGAGTTCGTTAAGTCTCAGGCGCTTACTTCTATGGAAGCCCAAGAAAGTCTTAAGCAAAATGAAAATCTTAGTATAGCAGTTGCGGACCAACTGAGTGAAAATGTAGTGGGGACCTTCTCACTACCCTACTCAGTAGTGCCAGAAGTACTGGTAAACGGTCAAGAATACACAGTTCCTTATGTGACCGAAGAGCCATCTGTCGTTGCTGCAGCTAGTTTTGCTAGTAAGATTATCAAACGTGCGGGTGGTTTTACTGCTCAGGTTCATCAACGTCAAATGATTGGTCAAGTAGCTCTTTATCAGGTTCCAGATAGGGATAAAGCATGTCAGGCTATTTTGAGTCAGAAAGCAGAGCTACTCGAACAAGCAAACCAAGCCTATCCATCTATTGTCAAACGTGGTGGTGGAGTTAGAGAGCTAACAGTTGAGAAAATTTCTGGTGAGGTTGACTTTTTAGTGGTTTATCTCCATGTGGATACTCAGGAAGCCATGGGAGCTAATATGCTCAATACCATGCTTGAAGCTTTAAAACCTAGCTTAGAGGCTCTAAGTCAAGGGCAAAGTTTAATGGGAATTCTATCCAACTACGCAACAGATTCTCTAGTAACTGCAACTTGTCGGATTGCCTTTCGTTATTTGAGTCGTCAAAAAGATGAAGCGCATGAACTAGCTGAAAAAATGGTTTTAGCCAGCCAGTTTGCTCAAGCAGATCCTTATCGAGCGGCTACTCACAATAAGGGAATATTTAATGGAATCGATGCTCTCTTGATTGCGACAGGAAATGATTGGCGTGCTATCGAAGCAGGAGCTCATGCCTATGCCAGTCATGATGGTGCTTATCGAGGTCTCAGTTGTTGGACGATGGATTTGGAAACAGAAGAGCTAATAGGAGAGCTTACTATGCCGATGCCAGTTGCTACCAAGGGTGGATCAATTGGTCTTAATCCTCGTGTAGTTTTCAGCCATGAGTTGCTAGGTCATCCATCAGCTAAGGAATTGGCTCAAATTATCGTGTCAATTGGTCTTGCACAAAACTTTGCAGCTCTTAAAGCTCTTGTCAGCACAGGAATTCAGCATGGACACATGAAACTTCAAGCGAAGTCACTAGCCCTCCTTGCAGGAGCCACAGAGGCAGAAGTGCCTAAGTTGGTAGAAAGCTTGATTGCTGAAAAAACCTTTAATTTAGAAAAAGCACAAACTCTTTTGAAAAAATTAAGATTATAAGAAAAACTCAGACTGATTCAGTCTGAGTTTTTTGTTTAAATACTTTTACCTGGCAAGAGACTAACCGGCAAGAAATAACCAGTAGTAGCAACCTCTTTGCCTTTAATCTTTTGTAAGAGCAAATCAACTGTTAGGCGAGCAATCTCTTCCAAGGGTTGTTTAATGGTAGTGAGGTGAGGGTAGAAATTCTCAATGAAATAAGTCCCGTCATAGCCAATCACCTTGAGTTGTTCAGGAACAGAGAGACCAAGCTCCTGAGCAATTTTAATAACCAAAATAGCAGTCAAATCATCAGAGGCGAAAATCGCATCTGGTTTTTGTTTGGTCAGGATATTTTTAATTTCCATTTCTTTACGAAGGGGTGAAAAGTCACTGGAAACATTGATAATAGGAGCCTTTGGCAAGATTGAAGCAAAACCAGCATGACGAAGTCCAGTTGGTGAATTGGAATTGTCATTTCCTGTAATCATGATAATAGATTTGGCACCAGTTTTAGCCAATGTCTGAGCGGCTAGGACACCACCAGCATAGTTGTCAGAAGAAACAACAGGAATATCTGGTGATAGGTTACGGTCAAAGGAGATGATAGGAGCAGTCACACGATTGTAGTCTTCGATACCTAAGTTATGACTTCCTGAAATGATGCCGTCCACCTGGTTGGCTTCTAACATTTCGATGTATTCGCGTTCTTTTTCCGAATCGTGTTCACTATTACAGATGATGGTCTTGTAACCTTTTTTGAAGAGTTCGTGTTCCAATTTGTCAATCAATTCAGCATAGAAAACATGGCTGATTTTAGGGAAAATCAAACCGATTAACTTGGCTGATTTTCCTTGAAGACTGCGAGCTAGGTTGTTGGGTTTATAGCCCAGCTCACGCATGGCTTCATTGACTTTTTGAATGGTTTTTTCTGAAAGATACCCCTTTTTGTTGATGACACGTGAAACAGTAGTAGGGCTGACGCCAGCCAATTTTGCGACATCAGTTAGTTTTGCGACCATATTCTAATTCGTAGTAAGTTCCAGTTGGGTTTCCAGATTTAATCACGATTCCATTTTGGTTCTCATGTGGGAAGACACGACCAGAAAATACTTTTTCTCCTTTATTAATGAAAATTTCAAAGACTGAATTATCGATGAAGATATTTACAGTAGCGGCTTGGTTATCAATTGGACATGAGCGAGTAGTTCCAAATTCTTGAGCATATTGCTCACCTGCTTGACTGCGGTCAACGGTTACTTGGCCATTGACAAGATCGAAATTGATAGAGAGCCCCTTGCCGTCTTTATCAGCAAGAAGGATGATTTCACTTTGGCTATTAGCCTCTAAGTTTAGTTCAAGTTCGTAGGTGTTCTTAGTTTCAGAACGATTTGAAAATTCCTCTTTTGAAGCACGGAGGTCCTTGATGGCTGCTACAGGATACTGATAGAGTTTTCCATCTTTAATAGTTAATTCTTTGACCAATGAGAAAGTTCCTTGGTGATCAAAGCGATCAGATGGATAAGAAACATCTGGTAAACCAAGCCAACTTACTGCTAAGGCACGTCCATCAGGAGCATTGAAGGCCTGAGTGGCATAGGCTTCAAATCCATAATCAAGATTGTGAAGTTCAGACACATCTACCATACGAGCATTTTCTGGGTCAAAGGAAGCGCCGATTTTATACATATTTGGATAGATATTGTCATAGTCAAGAACCTTTTTATCCAAACCTTGTGGGCAGTAAAGAAGGACAGGTTGTTCCTTGATAAAGACTAGGTTTGGGCACTCCATCATATAGGCAGTGCGGTCATTGTTGAAGTCCAAATCACCAACTTCTTGCCAGTTTGTATAATCATTATCGATAGCTTTATAGAGACGAACAAAACCTTTTTTCTCCAAGTCCTGTCCACCAACGATAGTATAGTATTGACCTTTAAAGTTAAAAATTTGAGGATCGCGGAAGTGGTCAGTGGCATCAGCAGGTTGGTCAATCAAGATTTTGTCAATCTTATCAATCTTTCCATCCTTATCCATCAAGGCACCAATCTGATAAGGGTGGCGAACCCAATTTTCATCACGAACATTACCTGTATAAAATAAGAATAATTGATCTCCAAACTGCATAGCAGATCCTGAGTAAGCACCGTGGCTATCTAAAGGAGTATCAGGTAGAACCTTAACACCAGTTTCTTTAAAGTGCACCAAATCGTCACTTTCAAGTTGTACCCAAGACTTTAACCCATGAGCTGCTCCGAAGGGGAAATTTTGGTAAAAGACGACCCACTTACCATCGAAATATGAAAAACCATTTGGATCGTTTAAAAGACCCTGTTTGGGCTCAATGTGATAGCTGACGTGCCATGGGGATTGTGCCATCTTTTCTTGGATTTCTTTTCTTTCTTCTTGTGTCCAATCTTCGTAACGTCTGTAACGACGTTCAGTAGTCCATTCCATTTATATTCCCTCCATAAATTCTACTATCTTTATAGTAAACGTTTCCTTATAAAAAAGCAAGTCTTTTATATCGAATTTAAGAAAAAAATGTCAAACGATTGACAGATGATTAGGGACCTATTTTTATGAAAATTAATGAAAATATGAAAGTTTTTGAAAAAATGCACATAAAAACACGTAGGAATAGGCACTTTTTAGAGAGATTTATTAAGAAAGTAGCAAAAACTATCAAAAAATTTGGCAACCAAAAAATTTTTCTGCAAAACGCTTGACATATTTTAGAAACGTGATAAAATAATACTCGTAGGGCGAGTAAAATCGCTTTCAAACAAGAACAAATTTTTTTATAAGGAGATTTTTGCAAATGACCAATACAGAAATTGCAAAAAAAGTCATCGAAGCCTTGGGTGGACGTGAGAACGTCAACAGTGTAGCTCACTGTGCGACTCGCCTCCGTGTGATGGTAAAAGATGAAGCGAAAATCAATAAGGATGCTATCGAGAACTTGGAAAAAGTTCAAGGTGCTTTCTTTAACTCAGGTCAATACCAAATCATCTTTGGTACTGGTACAGTAAACAAGATGTACGATGAAGTCGTAGCTCTTGGTTTGCCAACTTCTACAAAATCTGAAATGAAAGCAGAAGCTGCCAAACAAGGAAATTGGTTCCAACGTGCTATCCGTACTTTCGGTGACGTATTCGTACCAATCATTCCAGTTATCGTAGCAACTGGTCTCTTCATGGGTGTTCGTGGTCTCTTGACTGCTCTTGGGATGACACTTCCAGAAGATGTGACAACTTACACTCAAATCTTGACTGATACAGCCTTTATTATCTTGCCAGGATTAGTTGTTTGGTCAACATTCCGCGTATTCGGTGGTAATCCAGCCGTTGGTATCGTTCTTGGTATGATGCTCGTATCTGGCTCACTTCCAAATGCCTGGGCTGTTGCTTCTGGTGGTGAAGTAACTGCAATGCAGTTCTTCGGATTTATCCCAGTTGTAGGTTTGCAAGGTTCAGTTCTTCCAGCCTTCATCATCGGGGTTGTCGGAGCTAAGTTTGAAAAAGCAGTTCGTAAGGTTGTTCCAGATGTACTTGACCTCTTGGTAACACCGTTTGTAACACTCCTTGTAATGTCAATCCTTGGATTGTTTGTTATCGGACCAGTCTTCCACGTTGTTGAAAACTACATTCTCATTGGAACAAAAGCTATTCTTAACTTGCCATTCGGACTTGGTGGTTTCTTGATTGGTGGAGTTCACCAATTAATCGTCGTATCAGGTGTTCACCACATCTTCAACTTGCTTGAAGTTCAATTGCTTGCTGCTGACCATGCTAACCCATTCAACGCTATCATCACAGCTGCCATGACTGCTCAAGGTGCTGCGACAGTAGCCGTTGGTGTGAAAACTAAAAATCCTAAACTTAAAACACTTGCTTTCCCAGCTGCTCTTTCTGCCTTCCTAGGTATTACTGAGCCTGCTATCTTCGGGGTTAACTTGCGTTTCCGTAAACCATTCTTCCTTTCATTGATTGCTGGTGCAATCGGTGGTGGATTGGCATCTATCCTTGGACTTGCTGGTACTGGTAATGGTATCACAATCATCCCTGGTACAATGCTTTACATTGGTAACGGACAACTTCTACAATACCTTCTTATGGTAGCTGTATCATTTGCACTTGGTTTCGCTCTTACTTACATGTTTGGTTATGAAGATGAAGTAGAAGAAGCTGCAGGTGCTATTACTGAAGCTGAAACAGATCGTTTGACTGAAGAAGCAGTTACTGGTGCTGTTGTTGCACCGAGCGAAGGTGTTATTCAAACACCAATCGTTGGTGATGTTGTTGCTCTTTCAAATGTGAATGACCCAGTATTCTCAAGTGGAGCTATGGGACAAGGTATCGCTGTAAAACCAAGTGAAGATGTCGTTTACGCACCAGCTGATGCTGAAGTAACAATCGTCTTCCCAACTGGCCATGCTTACGGTCTTAGAACAGCAAATGGAGCTGAAATCTTGATCCACGTTGGTATCGACACTGTTTCAATGAACGGTGAAGGATTTAACCATAAAGTTGCCCAAGGTGACAAGGTTAAAGCTGGAGATGTTCTTGGAACATTTGACTCAGCTAAGATTGCTGCTGCAGGGCTTGATAACACTACTATGGTTATCGTAACAAACACTGCAGACTTTGCTTCAGTAAATCCAGTTGCTTCTGGATCAGTTGCTAAGGGTGACGCAGTCATTGAAGTTAAAGCTTAATAAATCAAAAAACGAACAAATGTCATGTTTGTTCGTTTTTGATTGAATGGTAAAATTTACAGAGGAAAATCTAAAATATTGAGCAATTTTCAGTCTGGAAATATGCTATAATAAAGAAAATAAATACAAGAGGTTAATCATGACAAAACTATACGGAAGCTTGGAAGCGGGCGGTACAAAATTTGTCTGTGCTGTCGGAGATGAAAACTATAACGTTGTAGAAAAAGTACAATTTCCTACAACAACACCTATTGAAACAATCGATAAAACCATCGAGTTCTTCTCAAAATTCGACAATCTTGCAGGACTTGCCATTGGTTCATTTGGTCCAATCGATATCGATAAAAACTCAAAAACTTACGGATTTATCACAACAACTCCAAAACCTAACTGGGCAAATGTAGACTTGCTTGGTGCTCTTCGTCGCGCTCTAAACGTGCCTATGTATTTCACGACAGACGTAAACAGTTCTGCATACGGTGAAGTGGTTGCTCGTAATAATGCCGGCGGTCGTATCGAAAACTTGGTTTATTACACAATCGGTACAGGTATCGGTGCAGGTGTTATCCAACGTGGCGAGTTTATTGGCGGTGTTGGTCACCCTGAGATGGGGCATTATTATGTGGCTAGACACCCAATGGATATTGAAAAAGAATTTAAAGGTGTTTGTCCTTTCCATAATGGATGTTTGGAAGGTTATGCAGCTGGTCCAAGTTTGGAAGCTCGTACAGGTGTTCGTGGGGAAAACATTGAACCCAACAACTCTGTCTGGGATGTTCAAGCCTACTACATTGCTCAAGCTGCAGTGAATGCGACTGTAACTTTCCGTCCAGATGTCATCGTCTTTGGTGGTGGGGTTATGGCTCAACAACATATGCTTGACCGTGTACGTGAGAAATTCACATCCTTGCTCAACGGCTACCTACCAGTTCCAGATGTGCGCGACTATATCGTGACTCCAGCTGTTGCTGGCAATGGTTCAGCTACACTAGGAAACTTCGTTCTTGCTAAGAGCGTTGCAAAATAAGAATATAAAAAACTCCCAACTGAGAAAGTTGGGAGTTTTGCTTTAGTCTTTTTCTATTTTTGTTTCCTGATGGAAAATATTTTGCCAAGTTTCGTGGCGACGCCAGATGCTGGTATGAATGGTATCACCGACTTGGTAGCGGATGAGCTTTGTTTTCTGACTGATAGAAGTTAAATGAAGCTCCTTGATAGCAGAGGTTAATTCTTTTTCAGCCTTATAGGCATCCTTGTCCAGTTCTTGTCCGTCCTGGCGGATATAAATGAAGTCTTCTGCAAGTAATTCCTCCAGTTGATTTCCTTGGTCGATTAGTTGCTCTCTCATGAGCAATTTTTTATAGACATTATCTAGAATTTCATCCTCAGGGATTGGTGATGGTTCGATATGAATGTCTGTATCAAAGACACCAAATTGTTCTGTCAGCATAGATTCGACCTGGTCCGCAATTTCGTGACTTTCAAAAACAGACAGATCTGGGTTCATCTCAAGTGTGATGTCCAGATAAATATTGCTTCCGTAGGTACGACCGCGTTGTGATTTGACCTTGCTAATCTTAGGAATTTCCATGATTGCCTTTTGGTAATCTTCTAGCAAGTGCTCATCAAAACCATCAGAAAGGCTGAAGGATGACTCGATAAAGATATCATAAGCAGTTTTTAGAATAAAGAAGGTAATGATAATCGCGGCCAACTTATCCACGATTGGATAGTTGAAGCTACTAGCCAGGATAGCAATAGAAGTTCCAAGAGATGTCACTGCATCTGACAGATTATCCTTAGCAGCTGCCTTGAGGGCCTTTGATTTAGCTTGCTTACTCAGATGGGTATTGTAGAGATAAACGGCGAACATGATAATGGCAGAGATGACCCCCAGAGTCGCACCAAGTGGGTCAATGACCGTTTGTTCTCGGCTGAGTATCTTTTGAATGGTGTCCCGTAGAACATCAAACCCAACGTAAAACATGATGATGGAAGTGATGAGACTTGCCAAATCCTCGATTTTCCAGTGGCCGAAGCGATGATCTCTATCTGCCGGTTGGCGAGCCAAACGAATCCCAATTAGAAGGGCCACGTTTCCAACGATATCTGAAACGTTGTTAAAGCCATCAGCTACCAAACTGGATGAATGGAGGAGGTGTCCGGTCGCTAGCTTAGCTGCAGACAAAAATAGATAGGTCAAGATGCTGATAATGGCACCACGCTCAGCTAATTTTAAGTTTGAAACCGATTGATTCATCTAACTCCCCTTCTAGCATTTTAGTATTCTTTCATTATACTGGTTTTCCAAGGAAAATTCAAATGTGGGAAGTAAGTTAAATACACCTCAAAACTTGAAAACTTTTGAAATTCTGATATAATAGAACTACTCAAGGGAGTAGCTGGCGGTTAACCGCGATAGTGTCGTCATTACGAATTATTTCCGGCACTATATTAAACAGCGAGACTTGTTTTTTTAAAAAACAGGTCTCTTTTTTTGTAAAAAGAGGCCAAAAAGGAGGAGACTGTTTTGTCAAAAGAACAAAATAAAGACTTGTTTTACACACAAACCTCAGAAGAAGTCCTAAAGAACTTGGACTCATCTATCGAAGGTTTGTCAACGGCTCAAGCTCAAGAACGACTAGCGACTTATGGTCGTAATGAGTTGGAAGAGGGAGAGAAACGTAGCCTACTAGCTAAATTCCTTGATCAATTTAAGGATTTGATGATTATCATCTTGCTTGCGGCAGCGGCACTTTCTGTGATTACAGAAGGAATGGACGGTCTAACGGATGCCATTATCATCTTGGCCGTTGTTGTCTTGAATGCTGCCTTTGGGGTTTACCAGGAAGGGCAAGCAGAAGCAGCCATTGAAGCTCTGAAAAATATGTCTAGCCCGATGGCTCGTGTTCGTCGTGATGGTCATGTTATTGAGATTGACTCAAAAGAATTGGTGCCTGGGGACATCGTCTTGCTAGAAGCTGGAGATGTGGTGCCTGCCGATATGCGTTTGCTTGAAGCGGCGTCTCTTAAAATCGAAGAAGCTGCTCTTACTGGTGAGTCTGTACCGGTTGAAAAGGATATTACTCAAATGGTAGAAGCAGATGCTGGTATTGGGGACCGAGTTAATATGGGTTACCAAAACTCAAACGTAACTTACGGTCGTGGTATTGGTGTCGTGACTAACACTGGTATGTATACTGAAGTTGGTAAGATTGCGGACATGTTGGCCAATGCTGATGAGACAGAAACACCATTGAAGCAAAGCTTGGAACAATTATCTAAGGCCTTGACTTACTTAATCATTGTGATTGCAGTTATTACCTTCTTGGTTGGTGTCTTTGTTCGTGGTGAACATCCATTAGAAGGCTTGATGGTGGCGGTTGCCCTTGCGGTTGCGGCGATTCCAGAAGGTCTCCCTGCCATTGTAACCATCGTTCTATCATTGGGGACTACAACCCTTGCAAAACGGAATTCAATCGTCCGTAAATTGCCAGCGGTTGAAACGCTTGGTTCAACAGAAATCATTGCATCTGATAAAACAGGTACTTTGACCATGAACCAAATGACGGTTGAAAAAGTTTATACCAACGGTCAATTGCAAAGCTCGGCATCTGAAATTGCTGCTAGCAACAATACCCTACGTATCATGAACTTTGCCAATGATACCAAGGTGGATCCATCTGGTAAGTTGATTGGTGACCCAACTGAGACAGCTCTTGTACAGTTTGGTTTGGACCACAACTTTGATGTTCGTGAAGTCTTGAAGGATGAGCCACGTGTGGCTGAATTGCCATTTGACTCAGACCGTAAACTCATGTCTACCATTCATAAGGAAACAGACGGTTCTTACTTTATCGCTGTGAAGGGTGCGCCTGATCAATTGCTCAAGCGCGTGACTCGTATTGAAGTCAATGGGGAAGTTCGTCCAATCACAGAAGAGGATAAAAATGCTATCCTTGCCACCAATAAAGACTTGGCTAAACAAGCCCTTCGTGTCTTGATGATGGCTTACAAGACAAGCAACGAAATCCCAACCTTGGAATCTGAAATCGTTGAGTCTGACCTCATCTTCTCTGGTTTGGTCGGCATGATTGACCCTGAACGTCCTGAAGCAGCAGAAGCTGTCCGTGTCGCTAAAGAAGCAGGTATCCGTCCAATCATGATCACAGGTGACCACCAAGATACAGCGGAAGCTATTGCCAAACGTCTCGGAATCATCGATCCAAATGACACAGAAGACCATGTCTTCACTGGTGCTGAGTTGAATGAACTCACGGATGAAGAATTCCAAAAAGTCTTCAAGCAATACTCTGTCTACGCGCGTGTATCTCCTGAACACAAGGTTCGTATCGTGAAAGCATGGCAAAAAGAAGGTAAGGTTGTTGCCATGACAGGTGACGGGGTCAACGATGCACCATCACTTAAGACAGCTGACATCGGTATCGGTATGGGGATTACAGGTACAGAGGTTTCTAAGGGAGCTTCTGATATGGTCCTCGCCGATGATAACTTTGCAACCATTATCGTAGCGGTAGAAGAAGGACGTAAAGTCTTCTCCAATATCCAAAAATCAATCCAATACCTCTTGTCTGCTAATATGGCTGAAGTCTTCACCATCTTCTTTGCTACCTTGTTAGGTTGGGATGTGCTTCAACCAGTGCATTTGCTATGGATTAACTTGGTAACAGATACGCTACCAGCCATCGCCCTTGGTGTGGAACCAGCTGAGCCAGGCGTTATGACTCACAAACCGCGTGGCCGTAAGTCTAACTTCTTTGATGGTGGTGTCTTCGGAGCAATCATTTATCAAGGGATCTTCCAAACGATGCTAGTTTTAGGTGTTTATGGTTGGGCTCTTCTCTTCCCAGAGCACCAAAGTCATACTGAAATCCATGCGGATGCCCTTACCATGGCTTTTGCAACTCTCGGTTTGATCCAATTGCTCCATGCCTTTAACGTTAAGTCGGTTTACCAATCAATCTTTAAAGTGGGACTCTTTACCAACAAGACCTTTAACTGGTCTATCCCAGTTGCCTTTGTACTCTTTGTGGTGACAATTTTGGTTCCTGGATTTAATAATCTCTTCCACGTTTCAAACTTGAGCTTGACTCAATGGATGGTTGTTGCCGTAGGAGCACTTATGATCGTGGTCCTTGTTGAGATTGTTAAAGCAGTCCAACGAGCGCTTGGAAAAGATAAAAACGCTATTTAAACAATCATGAAAAGTCATCTTCGGATGGCTTTTTGTTTATATATAAAGATAAACTGCCAAAGATTTTGTGCTATAATCAAGTAGACTGATATCGTATGGAGGAAAGAGTCTTGGAAAAGAAAATTGTAAAAGATATCTTGTTTTTGTCGCAGGTATCCCAGCCTGCAAGTCAGGAAGATCTACCCCTAGCAAAGGATTTGCAGGATACCCTATTGGCTAACCGAGAAAGCTGTGTTGGACTAGCGGCCAATATGATTGGGGTACAAAAACGCGTCATTATTTTTAATATCGGAATGATTCCCATGGTTATGTTTAATCCAGTTCTCCAATCTTTTGAAGGAGCATACGAGACAGAGGAAGGTTGTTTGTCTTTGACAGGTGTAAGACCGACAACTAGGTATGAGAAGATTACAGTAAGCTACAGAGATATCCATTGGCAAGAGCAAACCGTTACCCTGACAGGATTTCCTGCTCAGATTTGTCAGCATGAATTGGATCATTTAGAAGGTCGTATTATTTAGGTGCAAATCCTTGGTAGTCCTAAAAAAATATGCTACACTAACACTATGAAAATTCTAATCCCAACCGCAAAAGAAATGAATACCGAAATCCCTAGTTTAGAGGCTAAACCATTGCCTCCTGAAAGTCAGGCAGTGCTGGATGAATTGGCCAGATATTCTGCCCAAGAGCTGGAGAGTTTTTACAAAATATCTGCCGAAAAAGCGCAAGAGGAGTATGACCATATCCAGGCCTTGAAAAATGAAACTGCGACAAACTATCCAGCCTTGCACCTCTTTGATGGACTCATGTATCGCAACATCAAACGGGACGATCTCACCAAGGAGGAGCAAACATATCTCGAGAAACACCTCATGATAACGTCAGCTTTCTATGGTGTGATTCCAGCCTTTGAACCGATTGCGCCTCACAGACTGGACTTTTTGATGAAACTAAAAGTCGCTGGAAAAAGCTTGAAAAGTCATTGGCAGTCAGCCTATGAGGAGTCAATGAAAGACCAGGAGTTAATCTTTTCTCTCTTGTCATCAGAATTTGAGAATGTTTTTCCTAAAGAAATCCGTGAAAAAATGGTGACCTTTAAGTTTATGGAAGATAGAGATGGGAAACTAAAAATCCATTCAACCATTTCGAAAAAAGCTAGAGGCGCCTTCTTAACATCTTTGACGGAAAATCAGGTAACCTCAGTTGAAGAGATTAAAAAGCTCAGCTTTGCGGGTTTCAATTATCGAGAAGACTTGTCTAGTGACAAGGAATTGGCTTTTGTGAAATAGATAGGAAATAGAGAGAGTGGGACAGAAATCGGTAATTCGTTAGAATTCGATTTCGTCGTCCAACCTCCGCACAGTTGAGTAGGGCTGTAAAAGCTGATGAAATCAGCGTAGTGGAGCCCACTCAACCACTGCGTCTTGCTCGACAATCCATAGACAAATGAGAGGCTAGGACTTTTGTCCCAGCCCTTTTTTGTGATTTGATGATCCTATTTTTAGTTTAGAATGGTAGGAATTTTCACACAATTTTGGTATAATAGGACTATTAGAAAATTTCGAGGAGACAAACATGTCAGTTAAGATTGCTTTACTTGGATTTGGTACAGTTGCCAGTGGCGTACCATTCTTGCTAAAGGAAAATAAAGAAAAAATTGTTCAAGCGGCTCAGTCAGAAATTGAAGTAGCTAAAGTTTTGGTCAAAGACGATCAAGAGAAAACCCGCTTGCTTGAAGCAGGAAATGATTTTAATTTTGTAACAAATATCGATGAAATCTTGTCAGACAAAGACATCACGATCGTTGTTGAGTTGATGGGGCGTATCGAACCTGCTAAAACATTTATCACTCGTGCCTTAGAAGCAGGGAAACACGTCGTGACAGCTAACAAGGACCTTTTGGCAGTCCATGGTGCAGAATTGCTTGAGGTAGCCAAAGCTCACAATGTTGCCCTCTACTACGAAGCAGCTGTTGCAGGAGGAATCCCAATCCTTCGTACCTTGGTCAACTCACTAGCATCAGACAAAATCACACGTGTTCTTGGTGTTGTCAACGGAACATCTAACTTTATGATGACCAAAATGGTAACAGAAGGCTGGTCTTATGAAGATGCTTTGGCAGAAGCTCAACGACTTGGCTTTGCTGAGAGCGACCCTACCAATGACGTTGATGGGATTGATGCGGCTTACAAGATGGTCATCCTCAGTCAGTTCGCCTTTGGAATGAATGTTAAATTTGAAGATGTTGCCCACCAAGGAATTCGCAACATCACTCCAGAAGATGTAGCAGTAGCCCAAGAACTTGGTTATGTAGTCAAGCTGGTTGGTTCTATCGAAGAAACAGCTTCAGGAATCGCTGCTGAGGTTACGCCAACCTTCCTTCCTAAAGTACATCCACTTGCAAGTGTTAATGGTGTTATGAATGCAGTCTTTGTAGAGTCTATCGGTATCGGCGAGTCTATGTACTATGGACCAGGTGCTGGTCAAAAACCAACTGCAACAAGTGTTGTGGCTGATATTGCCCGCATCGTTCGTCGTTTGAATGATGGAACAATTGGAAAAGCCTTTAATGAATACAGCCGTCCAGTAGTCTTGGCTAAGCCAGAAGATGTCAAAGCTAACTATTATTTCTCAATCTTGGCTCCAGACTCAAAAGGTCAAGTTTTGAAATTGGCTGAGCTCTTTAATGCGGAAGATATTTCCTTCAAGCAAATCCTTCAAGATGGTAAGCAAGAAGGCAAGGCTCGTGTTGTCATCATCAGCCATAAGATCAACAAGGCGCAGCTTGAAAATATTACAGACGCTTTGAAGGCGGTAGCCGAGTTTGAACTTCTCAACACCTTCAAGGTTTTAGGAGACTAAGATGAAGATTATTGTACCTGCTACAAGTGCCAATGTGGGTCCTGGCTTTGACTCTGTTGGTGTAGCTGTAACTAAGTATCTAGAAATTCAGGTTTGTGAGGAACGTGAAGAATGGATGATTGAGCACCAATTAGGTAAATGGATTCCACGTGATGAACGTAATCTTTTGCTGAAGATTGCTCTACAAATTGCTCCAGACCTCCAACCTAGACGTCTGAAGATGGTCAGTGATATTCCTCTTGCGCGTGGACTAGGTTCATCGAGCTCGGTCATTGTTGCTGGAATTGAACTGGCAAATCAATTAGGAAATCTCAAATTAACTGATCATGATAAGTTACAATTGGCAACCAAGATTGAAGGACATCCTGATAATGTTGCACCTGCTATCTATGGAAATCTCGTAATTGCTAGTTCGGTAGAAGGTCAGGTTTCAGCTGTTGTGGCGCCTTTCCCAGAGTGTGCTTTTCTAGCTTATATTCCAAACTATGAATTGCGAACTCGAGATAGTCGTGGTGTCTTGCCCAAGAAACTATCTTACAAGGAAGCTGTTGCGGCAAGTTCTATTGCCAATGTGGCTATCGCAGCCCTACTGACTGGAGATATGGTCAAAGCAGGTCAGGCGATTGAGAGTGACCTTTTCCATGAGCGTTACCGTCAAGAACTGGTGAGAGAATTTGCGTCGATCAAGAAAGTTGCCAAGAGAAATGGTGCTTATGCGACCTACCTCTCTGGTGCTGGTCCGACTGTTATGGTCTTGGCTGATCTTGACAAGATGCCTAAGATTAAGGCTGATCTTGAAAAGCAGCCTTTCAAAGGCAAGCTTCATGAGTTGCAAGTAGATACACAAGGCGTTCGCGTCGAAGAAAAATAAACAGAACAATAGGATGGGGAAACTCTCTATTAGAGGGCTTCCTGTCCTTTTTTTGAAAATGAAACATGGGATATGAAATGATTCCCAGTTTTGTCGACCGACAGATGGTCAAGGAGGATTTGAAATGGCAGAAATATATTTAGCAGGTGGTTGTTTTTGGGGCTTAGAAGAGTACTTCTCACGTATTTCTGGAGTGCTACAAACCAGTGTTGGTTATGCCAATGGTCAGGTAGAAACCACCAATTATCAACTGATCAAAGAAACAGATCACGCAGAGACTGTGCAAGTCGTCTACGATGAAAAGGTGGTATCGCTTCGTGAGATCTTGCTCTATTATTTCCGAGTCATTGATCCACTATCTGTCAACCAACAAGGGAATGACCGTGGTCGTCAATACCGCACAGGGATTTATTACCTAGAAGAAGCTGATCTACCAACGATCAATACAGTAGTTCGCGAACAAGAACTCCTCATCGGTCGTAAAATTGCAGTGGAAGTGGAGAAACTACGTCACTACATCTTGGCTGAAGACTATCACCAAGACTATCTCAAGAAAAATCCTGGTGGCTATTGCCATATCGATGTGAGGGATGCTGAGAAACCACTGATAGATGCCGTCAACTATGAAAAACCGAGTCAGGCAGTTTTAAGAGAAAATTTGTCAGAAGAGTCCTATAGAGTAACGCAAGAGGCAGCAACGGAAGCTCCTTTTAGCAATGCTTATGATCAAACTTTTGAGGAAGGAATTTATGTCGATATCACGACTGGTGAGCCTCTCTTCTTTGCCAAGGATAAGTTTGCCTCAGGCTGTGGTTGGCCAAGCTTTAGCCGTCCTATTTCCAAGGAACTCATTCATTACTACCAGGACTTGAGTCATGGTATGGAACGTATCGAAGTCCGTTCACGTTCAGGGAATGCTCACTTGGGACATGTCTTTACAGACGGACCTCAGGAACTAGGTGGTTTACGCTATTGTATCAATTCTGCCTCTTTACGATTCATTGCTAAGGATGAAATGGAGGAAGCCGGCTACGGCTACCTGCTTCCATATTTGAATAAGTAAAAAGATGGTGGTTTTTCCACCTTCTTCATTTTGGAAATAGAAGGGACTCATGAAACACTTACTTTCTTACTTTAAACCCCATAAACAATAAGAAAAGTTGCCTTCGGGTGACTTTTTTGTTACAATAGCTAGAAAAATTATCCAGTATGAACACTTATATAGAAAAGGAGCCTAGGGATGAAAGTCTTTCAGCATGTAAATATCGTGACTTGTGACCAAGATTTCCACGTCTATTTGGATGGGATTTTGGCTATTAAAGAATCCCAAATCGTCTATGTCAGTCAGGAAAATCAAGAGATTCTTAAACAAGCAGATCAAATCATAGACTATCAGGGTGCCTGGATTATGCCTGGCTTGGTTAACTGCCATACTCACTCTGCCATGACAGGCTTGAGAGGGATTCGTGATGATAGCAATCTCCACGAATGGCTAGAGGACTATATCTGGCCAGCAGAAGCAGAATTCACACCAGAGATGACTACAAAGGCCGTCAAAGAGGCGCTAACAGAAATGCTCCAGTCTGGAACAACAACCTTCAACGACATGTACAATCCTAATGGAGTGGATATAGCTGAGATTTATGAGGCAGTCAAGGCATCCAAGATGCGTTGTTATTTTTCTCCAACCCTCTTTTCTTCAGATGTGGAGACGACGGCTGAAACTATAGCTAGAACTCGAGCTGTTATCGAGACAATCAAAGGCTACCAGGATCCCAAGTTCAAGGTTATGGTAGCTCCCCATTCGCCCTATAGTTGTAGCCGAGATTTGCTGGAGGTAAGTCTTGAGCTAGCAAAAGAAGAAAACATTCCTCTTCATATCCATGTTGCAGAAACACAGGAAGAGTCAGGCATTATTCTGAAACGCTATGGCAAACGCCCATTAGCCTTTCTAGATGAACTCGGATATTTAGATCATAAAGCTGTCTTTGCTCATGGTGTGGAGTTAAATGAAGCAGAGATTGCCCGCTTGGCAGATTCGCAAGTTGCTATCGCCCACAATCCTATCAGCAACCTCAAATTAGCCTCAGGGATTGCACCAGTCGTCCAACTTCAAAAGGCAGGAGTAGCAGTTGGTATTGCGACAGATTCAGTTGCTTCTAACAATAACCTGGATATGTTTGAGGAAGGGCGGACGGCAGCACTCTTACAGAAAATGAAGAATGGCGATGCCAGCCAATTTCCAATCGAAACTGCCCTCAAGGCCTTGACAATCGAGGGTGCTAAGGTGTTAGGAATGGCAGATGAGATTGGTAGTTTGGAAGTCGGCAAGCAAGCTGATTTCCTCGTCATCCAACCCCAAGGCAAAATCCATCTCCAACCTCAAGAAAACATGCTGTCTCACCTCGTTTATGCCGTCAAATCCAGTGATGTTAATGATGTCTATATCGCTGGTGAGCAAGTCGTGAAAGACGGCCAAGTGCTGACTGTTAACTTGTAAAAAGTAGTATAAATTTACGAAATCTCATAGGAAATTTCTTGTGAGGTTTTTAGATTTTTGCTAGAAATAAGGTCAGTAGATGTCTTGCAAAATATATTGATACTAAAATAGAAAAACACCGATTAGATAAATAAAAAAATTATGGTATAATAAAACGATACAATTAAAGGAGTATGTATGGACATTTCAGAAATTCGTCAAAAAATTGACGCAAATCGTGAAAAATTAGCTTCTTTCAGGGGGTCTCTTTGACCTCGAAGGTTTAGAGGAAGAAATTGCCATTTTGGAAAACAAAATGACAGAACCTGATTTTTGGAACGATAATATTGCGGCCCAAAAAACGTCGCAAGAATTAAACGAACTCAAAAATACCTATAATACCTTCCACAAGATGGATGAGTTGCAGGATGAAGTTGAAATTTTACTGGACTTTTTGGCAGAGGATGAATCCGTTAAGGATGAGTTGGTTGAAAAACTCGATGAGTTAGATCAGATGATGACTAGCTACGAAATGACCCTTCTCTTGTCAGAACCCTATGATCACAACAATGCCATCCTTGAAATCCATCCTGGTTCAGGGGGGACAGAGGCTCAAGACTGGGGCGATATGCTCCTTCGTATGTATACTCGCTATGGAAATGCCAAAGGCTTCAAAGTTGAGGTCTTAGACTACCAAGCAGGTGATGAGGCAGGAATCAAGTCAGTAACCTTGTCTTTTGAAGGACCAAATGCTTATGGTCTTCTCAAGTCAGAGATGGGAGTTCACCGTTTGGTCCGTATCTCACCATTTGACTCTGCTAAACGTCGCCACACCTCATTTACTTCTGTAGAAGTTATGCCAGAGTTGGATGATACCATCGAAGTTGACATCCGTGAGGATGATATCAAGATGGATACCTTCCGTTCAGGTGGAGCAGGTGGACAAAACGTCAACAAGGTTTCAACAGGTGTCCGCTTGACTCACATTCCGACAGGGATCGTCGTAGCATCAACCGTCGACCGTACTCAGTACGGAAACCGTGACCGTGCTATGAAGATGCTTCAGGCAAAACTCTATCAGATGGAGCAGGAAAAGAAAGCTGCTGAGGTAGACTCGCTCAAGGGTGAGAAAAAGGAAATTACATGGGGAAGCCAAATCCGCTCCTATGTATTTACGCCTTATACAATGGTAAAAGACCATCGTACCAACTTTGAAGTAGCGCAAGTAGATAAGGTAATGGATGGAGACCTAGATGGTTTCATTGATGCTTATCTGAAATGGCGTATCAGTTAAAAGAAAGGAAGTCACATGTCAATCATTGAAATGAGAGATGTTGTCAAAAAATACGACAACGGGACAACAGCCCTACGTGGCATCACTGTAAATATCGATGCAGGAGAATTTGCCTACATCGTAGGACCTTCAGGTGCTGGTAAATCAACTTTTATCCGTGCCTTGTATCGTGAGGTCAAAATCGACAAAGGAAGCTTGCAAGTTGCGGGATATAACCTCGTTAAGATTAAAAAGAAAGATATTCCGTTCTTGCGTAGAAACGTTGGAGTAGTCTTTCAGGATTACAAACTTTTGCCAAAGAAAACCGTTTATGAGAACATTGCTTACGCCATGGAGGTTGTTGGTGAAAGTCGTCGTAACATCAAAAAACGTGTTATGGAAGTCTTGGACCTTGTCGGTTTGAAGCACAAGGTTCGTTCATTCCCGAATGAACTTTCAGGTGGTGAGCAACAACGTATCGCCATTGCGCGTGCTATCGTAAACAATCCTAAGGTTTTGATTGCCGACGAACCAACAGGAAACTTGGACCCAGATAACTCATGGGAAATCATGAACCTCTTGGAACGTATCAATCTTCAAGGGACAACTGTTTTGATGGCGACCCACAACAGCCAAATCGTAAATACCTTGCGCCACCGCGTTATTGCCATCGAGAATGGTCGCGTGGTACGTGATGAAGCGAAAGGAGAGTACGGATACGATGATTAGTAGATTTTTCCGCCATCTGTTCGAAGCTTTAAAAAGTTTAAAGCGTAATGGATGGATGACCATTGCTGCTGTCAGTTCAGTAATGATTACCTTGACCTTGGTTGCTATCTTTGCTTCAGTTATCTTCAATACTGCGAAATTAGCAACTGATATTGAGAACAACGTCCGCGTCATGGTTTATGTTCGTAAAGACGTTGAAGACAACAGTGAAACCATTGTAAAAGAAGGCCAAACAGTCACGAACAATGACTACCACAAGGTCTATAACGCCCTTAAAGCTCTGCCAGCCGTAAAAAATGTAACCTTCTCAAGTAAAGAAGAGCAGTACCAAAAGCTGACTGAAACTATGGGTGACGAGTGGAAGGTGTTTGAAGGAGATGCAAATCCTCTTCATGATGCCTACATCGTAGATACCAATTCACCAAGTGATGTAAAACCAGTCGCTGAAGAAGCTAAGAAAATCGAAGGTGTCTCTGAAGTTCAAGACGGTGGTGCCAATACCGAACGTCTCTTCAAGTTGGCTTCCTTCATCCGTGTATGGGGATTGGTCATCGCTGGACTCTTGATCTTCATCGCAGTCTTCTTGATTTCAAATACCATCCGTATTACCATCATTTCACGTAGCCGTGAAATCCAAATCATGCGTTTGGTTGGTGCCAAGAACGGTTATATCCGTGGCCCATTCTTGCTAGAAGGTGCCTTTATCGGATTGTTGGGAGCAGCTCTTCCATCAGCATTGGTTTACTTTATCTATAACCGAGTGTTCCAATCTGTCAACCCATCCTTGGTTGGTCAAAACCTATCTTTGATTACACCGAATACCTTTATTCCATTGATGATCGGTCTCTTGTTCCTCATCGGAATCTGTATCGGTTCACTTGGTTCAGGAATCTCAATGCGTCGATTCTTGAAAATCTAAGTCACATAACTGGATAAAACACATAAAAAAGTGGGATGTCATCAAGACTTCACAGCTCTTGATGCCCCGCTTTTTCTGTTGGTCTTGGTGCTCAGTCGCTTGCCAATTTTGGCTAAAGAGTGTATGATAGGGAAGGACCTTTTTACTAATATGAAAAATGAACAATGAATGAGGAAAAGATGAAACAATTTTTGGAAAAAGTGAGCATACTCTCCCTGTCGTTAGTATTGATCACATCGTTTTCTATTTCGAGTGCCCTGCCTGCTATGTTTGACTATTATCAGGGCTATTCGACTGGTCAGGTCGAACTCTTGGTCAGCCTCCCATCCTTTGGGATTATGGCCATGCTTTTATTGAACGGAGTTTTAGAGCGTATTTTTCCTGAACGTCTCCAGTTGACCTTGGGACTCTTGATTTTATCCATCAGTGGAACGGCACCTTTCTGGTATCAGGGCTATTACTTTGTCTTTGCTACCCGCTTGCTATTTGGGCTTGGAGTAGGAATGCTCAATGCCAAGGCTATTTCGATCATCAGTGAACGTTACCACGGCAAAACTCGTATCCAAATGCTTGGTTTTCGTGGATCGGCTGAAGTCGTAGGAGCATCCATCTTGACACTGGCAGTCGGTCAGCTCTTAGCCTTTGGCTGGACAGCAACCTTCCTAGCCTATGCAGCTGGTCTAGTAGTTCTCGTACTCTTCCTTCTCTTTGTCCCTTATGGAAACGCAGAAGTTCATGAGTCCAAGCATCAGACAGAAGAAGCAGTAAGATTGACTGCTTCTATGAAAAAGCTTATTTTCTTCCTTGCTATTGCAGCCGCAGTGATTGTTTGTACCAATACGGCCATCACCTTCCGTATCCCTAGTCTCATGATTGAGGCAGGGTTTGGGGATGCTCAGTTGTCCAGTTTGGTACTTAGTGCCATGCAGTTGATTGGGATTCTAGCTGGAATCAGCTTTTCTTTCCTGATTTCGACCTTCAAGGAAAGACTTCTATTGGTCGCTGGTGTCACTTTTGGTATCGGGCAAATCATCATTGCTCTTTCCCCATCACTCTGGGTGGTGGTTGCAGGTTCTATCCTGGGAGGATTTGCCTACAGTATCGCTCTGACGACAGTCTTTCAGTTGATATCTGAGCGAATTCCTGCAAAACTCCTCAACAAAGCAACTTCCTATGCTGTTTTGGGATGTTCTTTTGGAGCATCATTAACACCCTTCGTTCTTTCAGGGATTAGCTTGGTAACTACAGATGGTCGAATGACCTTTATCATTCTAGGAGCATGGATGATTGCTACATCAGTGCTTGTTTCCCTTTTATTGAAAAAAGAAGCCTAACAAAGAAAAACTCAAGGACGAATCCTTGAGTTTTTTGTCTATTAGCCAAACATATGCCAAAAGTAATCGATGATGTAGGTCAAGCCATAAGTGTAAACGACCAGGGTAAAGGGTTTGGTCAGGATGATAATGGTCATATACCGCTTGAAGCTCATCTTGGTCAAAGCAGCCAACATACAGAGAAAATCTGCTGGACTAACTGGCCAAATCATCATAAAGATAAAGAATCGGTCAAAGCGATTGCCCTCATCCAGCCAACCGATATACTTGTCATAGGTGCGCTTGCTGACCATGGACTGGACAAAGGGTGCTCCATAGAGACGCACCAAGTAAAAGATAATGGCACAACCAATGACAATACCGATATAATTGTAAATGGTCCCGATGACATGCCCATAGATAAAGACACCTGCAACAGAGGTTAAAGCACCTGGAATGATAGGAACAACTGTCTGCAAAATCTGTAAAAAAATAAAGAGTGGTGGCCCCCAGACACCCGCCTGTTGGATAAAGGCAGATAGGGTTTCCTTAGAATGCAAGATACCAGCCTGATAGGCCCAGATACAGAATATTAGAGTACCAACCCCACCGATGATGGAGGAAATATGAATGGCTTGCTGTAGAAGGGGAGAAACAGCTTTCAGTTCTTTATCGTGTGACATGTAAACTCCTCTTGTATAGTATGATTCTAATATACCATATTTTAGGGAGAAAGACTACAAGGTTTTTCTGAGGGAAGTAGGATCAGCAAGGCGTTTTCTGCCTGTAATATGATATAATGATAGGAAGAATGCGGTTTCCAAAAGGAGAAATATAGATGCAGGTAAAACCAGAACTGGAAATAGAAAAACAACTGATAAACCAGCTGGTAACTGGTGAAAGCCAATGGACTTATAGAGAAGACCTAAAAACAGAAGAACAACTATGGGACAATTTCTTTGAGAAACTAGCCCAAAACAACGTTGCTTTGCTGGCAGACCATCCCTTGACAGAACAGGAAAAACGTCAGATTCAGAACCAACTAAACTTTGTCAGCTACTATGATGCGGCTAAGTGGTTGGTCGGTGAAAATGGCATTGCCAAGGTTGAGGTTCAAAGAGAAGATGCAAGTCTAGGTACCATCCGTTTGTCAGTCATTTGGCGTGACAATATCGCAGCAGGAAAGTCTAGCTACGAAGTTGTCAATCAAGTCCAACGAGAAAAAGTAAATCCTATGGACCAAGACCGTAGACTGGATGTTACTCTTCTTATCAATGGCTTGCCTATGATTCAGATCGAGCTCAAGAGTTCCCAAGCAGCCTTCATCGATGCCTTTCATCAGATAAAAAAATATGACCGTGAAGGGAAATTCCGTGGTATCTACTCTAGCTTGCAGATGTTTGTTGTGACCAATAAAGTTGACACACGCTATATTGCTGCAGCTCGTGAAAATAAACTTAACAAGCAATTTCTAACTAAGTGGGTGGATAAGAATAATCACCCTGTGACAAATCTGACCAGCTTTGCCCACGAAGTCCTTTCCATCCCTCGTGCCCATCAGATGGTCATGCAGTATTCTGTCATTGATGATAGCAAGAAATCTCTCATCCTTTTGCGTCCCTATCAGATCCATGCCATCGAAGCGGTGCAGGAAGCATCTCGCCAGCAAGCATCTGGCTATGTTTGGCATACGACAGGTTCAGGAAAGACCTTGACCTCTTATAAGGTAGCTCGCAATCTCCTGCAAATTCCATCTATCCAAAAGACGATTTTTGTCGTTGACCGCAGGGACTTGGACCAACAAACCACTTCATCCTTCCTCTCATATGCGACCAATGATGTCATTGATATCGATGAGACAGACAATACACATGATTTGATCAAGCGCTTAGGAAGTAATGATAAGCGTGTCGTGGTAACTACCATCCAGAAAATCACTACCATGATGCGCAAGTTTGATCAAGGACTTTACCAACGAGATGCGGACAAAATCAAGGGTCTCCGAGTGGCTTTTGTCGTGGATGAATGCCACCGTGCCGTGACACCACAAACACAAAAAGACATTAAAACCTTTTTCCCTCAGTCTCTCTGGTATGGATTTACAGGCACGCCCATCTTTAAGGAAAATAAACGCCAGCAGGTCGGCGACCTCGCCCAAACCACCCAACAACAGTATGGAGACCGTCTCCATGAGTATACGGTCAAGGAAGCCATCCATGATGGAGCTGTCCTAGGCTTTAAGGTGGACTATCGCAATACCCTCATCACAGACCAGGCTGAAAATGAATTACCTGATAGTGTCTATGAGAATGAGGAGCACATGCTGGAAGTCTTGGATGCTATTATCAATAAATCCCGTCAACAACTAGGCTTCCAAAAAGGAGTCGGCAATACCTACAATGCTATCCTCACTGTCAAGTCTATCCCTCAAGCCCAAGCCTACTATGACCTCCTCAAAAAAGTCAAGGCTGGTCAGACACGAGTCAAGGTATCTGAGAGAGTCAAGATGGTACTTCCAGACTTTCCAAAGGCGACCATCACTTACTCCGTTACGGAGAATGAAGAAGACTCAAGAGCCAACCAAGACCACATGAAGCAAGTCCTAGAGGACTATAACCAAGAGTTTGATACTCACTTTACTATGGCGGACCTTCGTGGTTTTAATACCGATGTCAATAACCGCCTTGCCCGTAAGCAAGATAAATATCTCTACCGTAATGAGCAGTTGGACTTGGTTATCGTGGTCAATCGTCTCTTAACGGGATTTGATGCCCCTTGTCTATCGACCCTCTTTATCGATCGTAAACCAATGCAACCGCAGGATTTGATTCAGGCCTTTAGCCGAACCAACCGGATCTTTGACTCCAGTAAGACCTATGGTCATATCATCACCTTCCAAAAGCCTATAGCCTTTAAGGAAGCAGTCGATAATGCCCTCAAGCTTTACTCAAATGGTGGTGAAAATGATGTCCTAGCACCAAGCTGGGAAGAAGAAAAGAGAAACTTTTTGAGAAGTTGTAGCGACTTCCAAAACCTCATCATCGATGATCCCGAAGAAGGACTCCAAATCGAGCAAATCTCTACACCTGAATTGAGAAAACTAGCCAAGGCTTATCAATCCTTTGATAAATACTTGGCTTCTATCCGAGTTTATAAAGAGTATGACGAGGAAGAAATCTATGCAGAGACTGGACTAAGCGCAGAAGAATTGGAAACCTATCTAGGCTTCTATCAAAATATCCTTGCCGAACTTAAAAGTCGTTCAGAAGATGGTGATGAGGATGGGGAGCCACTGGATATTCACTATGAACTAGAGTCTATCCAAGTAGATGAGATCAACTACGCCTATATCTTGACCTTGATCCAAAGTCTGATCGAGCAAGAGCAAAGTCAGGAAAAGAGTCTCAGTGCACAGGATAGAGAAGCAGTGGATACCTATATCCAAAGTCTGAAGAAGACCAATCCAAACCTTGCACAGATCATCTCAGAACTTTGGCAAGAAGTACAGGCAAATCCAGACCGCTACAGAGGTCAATCCATTGCCAATATCCTTGACCAGATGATTGAAGCAGTCATCCAGCAACATATCCAAGACTTTAGTAAGACCTGGTATGTGGGTGAAGACGAGCTTCGCTACTATGTCAATCACTACCGCAAGGGTGCAAAAAAACAACTAGGAGAAAGTCAACTGACCAAGAGTCAGCGCTACAAGGACTATAAAGTTGAGGTGTCAGATGCCCTCAACCCACTCCTATATAAAAAACAAATCAAAGAAGCCTATACCCAACTGATTGAAGAGGTGATTGAGCCGTTGAGGGTTGGAAGGTAAAGGAGTTAATGTGGATAAATTATTAGATAGTTTTGAAACAGTTTTTGGAAATGGATTTCTAAAATATTTTAAGGAACAGGAAAAGAAGCACAATTACTTTAAATTGAATGACTATAAAAAAGTAATTGAGAAATTTGTTGATGATGAACAGAGAGAACGAGTTAATTATTATAGCAGGAAGCATGTTCATTTTACTCGTTTTTTGCTTATTAGTATTGAGAAGTTTCAAAATAATGGGAGATCAATAGACTTTACAGAATTAGATCATAAAGGTAAATTGATTTGGCAGTTGGAACATATCATACCCCAAAGTAAATTTGAACCGGGAGATTCTGACAAGAATAAATTAGGAAATTTAACTTTATTACATAGAGATACAAATGTAAAGATTTCAGATAAAGATTTTAATGGAAAAAAGAAAGTCCTAAATGATGAAAGTGAGTCGATGTTTTACATTAACGATGTTTTTAGAAAAGATAATTTTGAGAAATCAGATATTGATAAGAGATTAAGTGATTTAACAAATGATTTAAATGACATTATTGATAATCATTTTGATGCTTATTGTGAAAAAGTATTGAAAATGAAGAATATGGAGTTGAACAATGAGTAATAGTAGTGTAAATGGTAAAATCTATCATTATGAAAATAATGAGGATATATTAAAAGGGTTAGATGAAAATCAACAAATCATTAAACTCAAAGAATTCATCAATAAATATTTTGTATCTAAAAATCTTGTCATATTCATAGGTTCGGGATGTTCATCGGGTGCAATTCCACTTATGTCAAAAACGATGAGTGATATTTTAGAGAAACATATAAATGTTTATGAAAAAGTAAAAGAGTTTATAGATTGTAAAGATTTAGATTATCTAACTAAGAGTCTAGAATCATGTAAGAAGTCGCTAAAAGAGGATGAAAGTAAAAAGGTTGATGATTTACTTAAGGAAGTAAAATCAAGTAATGATACTATTGCTAATTTTTTAAAGGACTTATCTAAAGAACATCAGGATTTAATAGAAAAACATATCTATAAATCTTTTTCAGATATTGAAAGTTTACTCAACTGGTTACAGAGTGGTTTAAGTTTCCAACCAAATAATAAGAACTTAAAAGAAGTGATAAGCACCTTGAAAAGTGAGTTCTTAAAAACTATACCAGTTCTAGATGATGATAAATATAAAGATAGTGAAACAATAAATACTTATAATAAATTTTATCAATCTGTTTTTAAATATAGAACTGAGTTGAGTAATAAAATCAACATAGTGACAACGAACTACGATTTGTTTAATGAATATTCATTAGAAAGCAACCGCATTGTTTATTCAACAGGTTTTGAGAATAATTTATATAGAAACTTTAATGTGAATTCATTTAAGCAAAGGATAGTAGATGATACAAATAGATATAAGGATGTATGGCAACCCACTTCTAAAGAAGCTAACTTATTAAAAATACATGGTTCAATTAATTGGACTTCTGATGAAAGTGGGCAATTAATCCAAAAGGATTTTTTTAAACAGAGTGATGAAGAAATTATTATTTATCCAACAATGTTAAAACATAGGCAAACTGCACAAGCTCCATATTCAGAACTGTTTAGAGAGTTTGCAAATGTACTTCAAGTTCCAAATACAGTCCTTATTGTTATGGGATATGGGTTTCCTGACGAGCATATTAATAACATCATTTCGCAAAATCTAAAACATCAAGATTTTACTTTGATTGTTTTTGGTAATAAATCAGAAGACAATATGAAGAAATTTTTTGATGAATTTAAGACTCAAGATGGATTTCATTTAATTGGAGGAGATACGTCTTGTGATGGAGTAAAAGCCCACTACTTTAACTATATTGTTGATGAAATAATAAATCATGCTCCAAAGGTTGAATCAGAACAAGAGGGAGAAGGTTTAGATGAATAGTATTGGGCGAGTAGTATCAGTCTCATATGACAGATTGATTTTTGAAGTTAGCGACTTTGAAAAATTAATTTACAATTTTAAAGGGGAAATTTATATCACCCAAGGAGTCATAGATTATGTAACTATAAAAAGTCAATTTGGGGATAAATTTGTTTACCAAGTTGTTAGAGTAGAAGACAAGGAAATTAAAATTGTTAATGATGAAAAATCAAAGTTTGACTATGTAGGGAGATTTGAATGTGTTCCTGTAGGAATATTAGAAAACGATAAAATTAACTTTAATCTAAAGAAATATCCCTTTTTACAAGATAGAGTCTATTTATCAAGTGATGAGGATTTGCAGAAGGTATTTTCTATTGAGAAAAGAGAAGCATCAATTTTATTAGGAACTATCCAAGATAAATATGATGCGCAAATTAATCTAAATAAATTGATTACTCATCATTCTGCTGTTTTAGGAAATACCGGATCAGGTAAATCGACAACAGTTAGAAAAATAATTAAAGAAATAGCAACTAAAGAAACTAGTAATTTATATTTAAATATTTTTGATGTTCATAATGAATACTCACAGATAGACGGTGTAAATAATATTGATGTGTTGAAAGATTTTTCGATAAAAATAGAGTCATTAGAGTTGCAAGATTGGTTGAATTTGATAAAACCATCAGAACTTGTACAGTTGCCTGTAGTTCAAACAGCATTGAAATTGGCCTATTGTCTATCAGAAAGCAAATTAGATAGAAAAAAATTGAGTTGTTTTATAGCTTATAATTTATATCATAATCAACAATCTGATGCTGTAGCTAAGAGATCAAAAATTATTGGTATTTTAGAAGGAACAGGCATTAGCACTGAAAAGTATAATTCTCAATTCGGGAACTTTAGTCAAAAAGATGAGCAAGACTTCAAATCTAGTTTGTATACTGATATGTACAAGAGTCATTCAGAGATAACAAAAGAGATTGAGAATGCTAATTATACAATAAATAGTTTTGAAGCTTTGTTTGAAGCTTTAAATTTTGTATTTCTCCTAGAAGAGTGTCAGGGGAATACTCAAGCAAGAGGGTATTCAGCAACCCTTGAAACTAGAATTAAGCATATTCAATTCAGATATGGTAGCTTGTTTGAAACAAACATAGATAAGACTACTCCCGGCTCTCCCGGCTCTCCCGACTCTCCCGGCTCTCCCGACTCTCCCGACTCTCCCGACTCTTCCTCCCCTGACGTCTCAACCATCGCTAAAGATTCTACTGTCGATGAAGACGCCAAGCAATTAAAAATTACGGTATATAACGTTTCTGGTTTAGACGATGATTTATTATTGTTTTTCACTACTTATATGTTAAAAAAAGAGTTTCAAAAGAGTTCTGAAAAAGATATAAAAAATAGGGATGTAAATTTATTTATTTTTGAAGAAGCACATAGATATATATCAAAATTAAATGAAAATAGTCTGTTTGGTGAAGTTGAAGTTTTTAAAAAGATAGCTCGTGAGGGTAGAAAATTTGGTTGTTTCTTGATGTTATCTAGCCAGCGTCCGAGCGAGTTATCTTCAACTGTTCTTTCTCAATGCAATAATTATTTAATTCATCGAATTAAAAATAATGTTGACTTAGAATATCTTTTGAAAACTATACCTTATATAAATAAAAATCAGTTAACTAGATTTTCTTATTTACCTACTGGAACAGCATTTATAGTAGGTGAGTTATATCCTATACCTGTTGAAGTTGATGTTGATGGAGCAGGTGAAATAGATATAACAGTTACTCCACAAGTGAAATTTAAGGGTAAATCTAAAGCGTTAAAATAGTAAGAAAGAAATGATTATGAAAAATCAGAATAGAAAAATTCCCAAGATTAGGTTTAACAATTTTGAAGCTTTTTGGGTAGAAAATAGAATAGCAGATATAGTCAAAATATCTGCTGGTGGTGATGTAGATAAAGTAAGATTGAAGGAAAGTGGAAAATATCCCGTTATTGCAAATGCTTTGACAAACAAAGGAATCGTTGGATTTTATGACGATTATAAAGTGAAAGCTCCTGCAGTGACCGTTACAGGTCGCGGAGATGTTGGATATGCAGTAGCTCGACATGAAAATTTCACTCCAATTGTTAGACTTCTGACTCTTCAATCGGAAAATATTGATGTTGATTATCTTGAAAATCAGATTAATTCTATGAGAATTTTAAATGAGTCTACGGGTGTTCCTCAACTAACAGCTCCTCAACTTGGGAACTACAAAGTGTATCATCCTGAAATTGAAGAACAATCCGCCATAGGTTCTCTTTTCCGCAACCTCGACGACCTTATCAATTCTCACCAAGAAAAAATTTCTCAGCTTAAGACTTTGAAAAAGAAACTTTTGCAGGATATGTTTATATAAGGGGGAGTTATGTATAGTTCTAAAACAGATTTAATTGAAAAGTTAGAATCTGAAAGGGAAAGATTTCAAGATAATTTGAGTCAGATAGCTGATCATGATAAAGATCTATATAGTAGAGTAGATAATTATCTATCTGAACTGATTTCTTTTATAAATGATGAGCTAAATGAAGAAGTTTTGTCTAATGATGTAACGGTAAGGTACAAAACATTACGTGATAATTTGTTAGAAAGCATCTACAATTGTTTTGGTGGCAATATTTATTCATATGATTCTATATTTCCTCAAATTATATATAATTTCAAAGTAATTAAACTTTTCTCTTTCATTGCTAAAATAGATTCTACCACAGTTATCATAGGAGCTAATGGGGCAGGAAAAACTAGTCTTATTAATGAGTTAAGAAAGAATAGTATAGATGAGATGTATGTTTTACCTGCTCAGAAATTGTTATATTTTGTTTCAAATATCCATGATCGTAATGGAATTTCTAGAGAAAGATATATTCAAGATTTAAAAAAAGTCGATCTTAAATATGAAACAATTGATTTGTATCAATCAAAGATTGAAAACGATTTTTCAAATAAGTTTACTAAATTAATAACATTGTTGGTAAAAGACTACACAAACATAGTTACTCGTAAATCAAGAAAAGAAAAAGATTTACCTTTAACTTTATGGGATAGAGTAGAATATATATGGAACCAAATTTTCCCAGAAATAAAATTTGAGCTTGAACCTGATGATAGAGTTGTTAAAGTTGAAAAAAATGGTTCTAAATATAGTATAAATGGCCTAAGTGATGGAGAACGTTGTATTTTATTTTATATAGGCAGTGTTCTTCTTGCTCCAGAAAATAGCTATATTGTGGTTGATGAACCAGAAACATTCCTTAATGCTGCTGTCTATAATGAATTGTGGGATTTGCTAATATCAGAGCGATCTGATTGCCAATTTGTTTTTGCTTCACATAATATGGACTTTGTTCAATCAAGAACAAATGCTACTTATATATGGTGTAAGAAATTTGAAGCACCTTACAGCTTGGAACACCAGAAATTAGATGATTCTCTGAATTTACCTTTGGACTTATTAACTGAAGTATCAGGTACAAAGAAACCAATTTTATTTTGCGAAGGAACTAAAAATAGTCTGGACTATCAAATATATTCCAAATTATTCAGTGAATTTTGTTTTGTCAAACCAGTTCAAGGACATAAACAGGTCATCCAGCATACAAAAGCTTATAATAATTTAAACAAAATGCATGGAAATAAAGCATATGGAATTATTGATTATGATTGGATGGATGAAAGTAGTATTAAAGAGAACAAAGAAGAGGGGATTTTTGTTCTTCCATTTAATGAAGTAGAGATGATGCTTGTTGATGAAGCAGTTGTGAAGTCATGCTTACCATTTGACGATGACAAAGAAAAACAACGAAAATTTGAAAATCTTCAACGGAGTATCATTAAATCTTGTGAAGAAAAGAAAGAGAAAATAATAAGTATTGCCTTGAAAAAAAGACTCGATGAATTTTTGGAAGGTAATCGTATTGAAAATAATAAACCAACAAAAGAAGATGTTGAAGAATTTTTAAAAGATTTAGTAAATGAATTTAATCCATCTTCAACGGTTGATAATATAACTTTTATCGTTGAAGAAAGTTTGGCTTCATCTGATTTTTCAAGAATATTAAAGATTTGTAACTTAAAAAAAGAAATAATTGATTATAGAGGAAACACAGAAATAGTTCCAAACTTTAAAGATAAAGCTTTAAAACGTATTGCATTGGATAATGATTTACAGAAAAAATTACGTCATAAATATTTTGAAGAATTAGAAATGAAACTATTGAAGCAATAGATAGATTTTTGAATTTATAAAAAAGAAAGAAATATTATGGAAACAACACAAACTTCCCAGTCGCTCTACCAAGCCCTGTGGAACTCAGCGGATGTTCTCCGCTCCAAGATGGATGCTAATGACTATAAGTCCTATCTCTTGGGCATGGTCTTTTACAAGTACCTATCTGATAAGATGCTCTTTTTCGTGGCGGAGACTATGGAAGAAGGGACAGATAGTCTGGAGGATGCCCTTGAGGTCTATCACAATTACTATGAGGACGCAGATACCCATGAGGATCTGGTCTCTGTCATGAACGATGAACTTAACTATATCATCAAACCAGACCTGACCTTTACGGCTCTGGTAGCACGTATCAATGAGGGAACTTTCCAGCTGGAAGATCTAGCTCAAGGTTTTCGTGATATCGAGCAGAGTGATGACCTCTATGAAAATCTCTTTGAAGATATCGACCTCTATTCTAAAAAGCTAGGGGCAACTCCGCAAAAGCAAAACCAAACGGTGGCAGCAGTCATGAAAGAGTTGGCTGTGCTGGATGTGGCTGGTCATGCTGGTGATATGCTGGGGGATGCCTATGAGTATCTGATCGGTCAGTTTGCGACTGACTCTGGTAAGAAAGCTGGTGAGTTCTATACACCTCAGCCTGTTGCCAAGCTCATGACTCAGATTGCCTTTTTGGGTCGTGAAGACCAGGAAGGTTTTACCATCTATGATGCGACTATGGGATCAGGCTCTCTCTTGCTCAATGCCAAGAAATACTCTCATAAGCCGCAGACAGTGGTCTACTTTGGTCAGGAGCTCAATACCTCGACTTATAACTTGGCTCGTATGAACATGATTCTACACGGTGTTCCAGTTGAGAATCAATTTCTCCACAATGCCGATACCTTGGATGAAGACTGGCCGACACAAGAACCGACCAACTTTGATGGGGTTCTCATGAATCCTCCATACTCTGCCAAGTGGTCAGCAAGTTCTGGCTTTCTGGCCGATCCTCGTTTCTCTCCTTTTGGGAAACTAGCACCCCAGTCCAAGGCTGATTTTGCCTTTCTCCTGCATGGATATTACCACCTCAAGCAGGATAATGGGGTCATGGCTATCGTCCTTCCCCACGGTGTTCTTTTCCGTGGAAATGCGGAAGGAACCATTCGTAAGGCCTTGTTAGAAGAAGGGGCTATTGATACGGTTATCGGTCTTCCTGCCAATATCTTCTTTAATACCAGTATTCCGACAACGGTCATCATTCTCAAAAAGAACCGTACCAATCGTGATGTTTACTTTATCGATGCTTCTAAGGAGTTTGATAAGGGGAAAAACCAGAATATCATGACGGATGCCCATATCGAAAAGATTCTGGAAGCCTACAAGTCTCGTGAGGAGATGGATAAGTTTGCCCATCTGGCTAGCTATGAAGAAATCGTCGAAAATGACTATAACCTCAATATCCCTCGCTATGTAGATACCTTTGAGGAAGAAGAAGTAGAGCCGCTGACAGACATCGTCAGCAAGATTAACCAGACAAATCAAGCAATCGAAATCCAAACAGCTTCTCTACTTGAAATGCTCAACCAACTCCACGGAACCACACCAGAAGCTGATGCTGAGCTCAAAGAGTTTTTGAAAAACTTTAAAGGGTGATGGGCTTAATTTATTCTCTCATTTTATAAAATACAACTTTGTTTCCGTATTTCCTGGGAACTAGTAGAAAGTTAGGAGAAATATGGAAAACAACAACCAACGTGCCCTCTGTCAGCAACTATGGGCGGAAAATAAATACCTTGTTTTGAGCCATTCCAGCAATATTTACAAGGACATTCGCCAGTATCTCAAGCAAGAAGTGGTGGAGCTGAGTCAGGTTCAAGAGATGATTGACCGTGCCTGCCAGATTCCAGAACACAGGGGTCAGGTTTGCAATGCCTTCCAGCATATTTGGGGCTATTTTAAAAAGAAAGCCAGTCTTGACGAGCGCAAAGACTATATGCTCTTACTAGATCGCTATCGCTCTGGTCAAGCTTCTAAGGAAGATTTGATTGTTAGAACTCGAGATTTACTTGAACGTTACCCAAATGCTTATCTGCAAGAATCGACTTTGTTGAAAGGAGACTCCCATGAGACTTTGGCATGAGGCTTTGATTCCACAACTTCCCCGTCCTCAGCTCTTGGGGCAACATCGAGAGTGTTGCGCTCTGCGTGGCAATGGTTGGGGCAGAAAGCATGCGACGGTTGACTATGTCTTTAGCCACTCGCCCTATCGTCTCTATGCCTATCATCGTTTGATTATGGAGGAGATGGCTGGTCGTGGGTACAATGTCAGTCCAGAGTGGTTAGATAAGAACTACCGAGGGAAAACTTGCCCTCCTTATCGAGACTTAGCAGAGGAAAAGCTGAATAGTCCGATCTATAGCGAGCATGACACAGCCTACTATGAGGAGTGTCTGGCTAATCTCCGTGAGAAAGGGATAGAGCTGGAGTAAGAGTCAGTATAACCTCTAATTTAGAACTCTTTTCGTAATTTTTTCGAATAATTAAAATGAGACCTTTAGAATGATTCTAAGGTCTTCTTTTTATAAGTATTGGATTTACTTTTAATAACTTTTGAGTTATAATTAAATTGAAAAGAGGTTGCTTGGTGCACACGATTTACTTCTATAAGGACAAAAATGGAAATGAGCCAGTCTTGGATTATATGAGAGAATTAGTCTGTCGTAAAAGTAAAGATAGTCGCATTAAACTGAATAAACTAAACGACTATATTGAGTTGCTTAGTCAGCATGGGACTAGAGCTGGTGAACCCTATATGAAACATTTGGAAGATGAGATATGGGAATTAAGACCTCTTAGGGATAGAATTTTATTTGTAGCTTGGCTTGATGAGAGTTTTGTTCTTTTACATCATTTTGTCAAAAAGACTCAGAAAACTCCTAGGAGAGAGATTGAAAAAGCCAAGCGTGAACTGAAGGACTTAAAAGAAAGAGGAGTAAGTGATGAAAAATAGTGCCATCGGGAGTAATTGGAAGGATGTTCGGTCTCAACTCTTTACCAAGGAAGGAATTCTTGAAAGTGATATGCGAGTAGCTATTATGAGTGAGTTAATTGAAGCTAGACATGAGCAAGGAATTAGCCAGAAAAAGTTAGAAGAACTCAGTGGAGTGAGCCAGCCGGTCATAGCTAGGATGGAAACAGGAAAGACGAGTCCTCAGTTAGATACCGTCTTAAAAGTTCTAGCCAGTTTAGGCAAGACACTCGCAGTCGTCCCACTTGAACAGGAAAATAGTTGAGAATCAGTGCCTATAGTCTTTTCTAATAACAAGCCATAGTCAGCTTTCAATTCATTATTTTTTGTGAAGAACATAGCAACCTTGAAAGGTTACTAATCTATATCTATCAAAGGATTTGGGGAATCTTCTCCAAATCTTTTTTTGTAACTTAAAAAGCGATATAGTTTCAAACTATATCAAAGCCTAATTTTTTACAATTATACAGACGCTTTCTTTTCTGTTAAGATAGTTTCAACAACAATTTTTGGAGGACAAAACATGTCAACTACAATTATCGGTTTCCCTCGTTTGGGTGAATTCCGCGAATTAAAATTTACAACTGAAAAATATTTTAGAAAAGAAATCTCAGAAGAAGAACTCTTGGCTGCGGCTAAAGAATTGCGTGCAAAACACTGGAACATCGTCAAAGAAAAAGGCATCACTGAAATCCCATCAAATGACTTTTCTCACTATGACAACTTCCTTGATGCTGCCTTCCTTTTCAACGTAGTTCCTGCATCTGTTCAAAACTTAGAATTGTCTGACCTTGAACGCTACTTTGCTTTGGGACGTGGATACCAAGGAGAAAAAGGGGATGTTCGTGCCCTTCCGATGAAGAAATGGTTTAACACTAACTACCACTACATCGTTCCTAAATTTGAAAAAGACACTCAAGTAAAATTGGCTGGTCACAAGATTTTCGATGAGTTCCAAGAAGCTAAAGAATTGGGTCTTAACACTCGTCCTGTCCTTGTCGGTCCATTCACGTTCCTTCAATTGTCAGACTTTGAAGAAGGTGTGAAAGCAGAAGATTTCGTGGATAGCTTAGTAGCTGCTTACCAAGATGTTTTTGCGAAATTGGCTGAACTTGGTGCAACTCGTATCCAACTCGACGAAGCAGCTCTTGTCAAAGATTTGACAGAAGAAGAAAAAGCACTCTTCTTGAACATCTACAACAAACTCTTGGCTGACAAGAAAGGTCTTGAAGTCTTGCTTCAAACTTACTTCGGTGACGTGCGTGACGTTTACGCTGACCTTGTGAAATTGCCAGTAGATGCGATCGGTCTTGACTTCGTTGAAGGTAAGAAAACTCTTGAACTTGTTAAAGGTGGATTCCCAGCTGACAAGACTCTTTATGCAGGTATTGTCAATGGTAAGAACATCTGGCGCAACAACTACGAAAAGAGCTTGGCTGTTCTTGAGCAAATCCCAGCTGAAAACATCGTTTTGACAAGCTCATGTTCACTTCTTCATGTGCCATTTACAACTGCTAACGAAGAATTTGAACCAGCTATCTTGAACCACTTTGCATTTGCAGTTGAAAAATTGGATGAAATCCGTGACTTGGATGCTATCCGCAACGGTCAAGGTGCAGAGGCTCTTGCAGCAAACAAAGAACTCTTTGCGACTGAACGTGTTGGTGAAAATGCGGAACTTCGTGCTCGTATCGCAGGATTGACAGATGCAGACTACACTCGTTTGCCAGCCTTTGCAGAACGTGAAGCTATCCAAGAAGATGCCTTCAAACTTCCAGCTCTTCCAACAACAACCATCGGTTCATTCCCTCAAACAAAAGAAGTTCGTGCTAAACGTCTGGCTTTCCGTAAGGGTGAATTGTCACAAGAAGAATACGATGCCTTCCTTGCTGAAACCATCGACGAATGGATCAAATGGCAAGAAGAAGTTGGATTTGACGTGCTTGTACACGGTGAATTCGAGCGTAATGACATGGTTGAGTACTTCGGTCAAAACTTGTCAGGTTACCTCTTCTCTAAGAATGGTTGGGTACAATCATATGGTATGCGTGGGGTTAAACCACCAATCATCTGGGGTGATGTGACTCGTCTCAACCCAATCACTGTGAAATGGTCTAGCTACGCACAAAGCCGTACTGACAAACCTGTCAAAGGTATGTTGACTGGACCTGTTACTATCCTTAACTGGTCATTCCCACGTGAAGACATCTCTATCAAGGATTCTACTCTTCAAATCGCTCTTGCAATCAAGGATGAAGTACTTGACCTTGAAGCTGCAGGCGTGAAAATCATCCAAATCGACGAGGCTGCTCTTCGTGAGAAATTGCCACTTCGTCGTAGCGACTGGTACGAAGACTACCTTGACTGGGCTATTCCAGCCTTCCGTTTGGTACACTCAACAGTAGCGCCAGACACACAAATCCACACTCACATGTGTTACTCAGAATTTACAGATATCATCCCAGCTATCGACAACATGGATGCAGACGTTATCTCATTTGAAGCTAGCCGTTCAAACCTTGAAATCTTGGACGAACTTAAAGCGAAAAACTTCCAAACAGAAGTTGGACCTGGGGTTTACGATATCCACTCACCTCGTGTGCCTAACGAAGGCGAAATCGACCACACCATCGAAGCAATCCTTGCTAAAGTACCAAGCAAGAAAGTATGGATCAACCCTGACTGTGGTTTGAAAACACGTGGTATTCCAGAAACGAAAGAAAGCTTGATCCGCCTTGTAGAAGCTGCGAAAGCTGCGCGTGAGAAATTGTAAGAAAAGACAGTTCTCTCTATACGGTTGATCAGTAAGAAATCAACTAGAAAAGGTTATACATATGTCGCGTCAAACACCGTCCCTCTCATTTGAAGTTTTCCCTCCAAACCCAGCAGTAGGCAATGATAAAATTATTGCAGCCCTGAAAGACATGCAGGGCTTGGCACCACACTTCATCAGTGTGACTGCTAGTAATAATAAATTTAATATCAAAGAGACGACGGTTCGTTTGGCTGACTATATCCAAAATGACTTGGAGATTCCAACCATTGCTCACTTGCCAGCTATCTACTTGACTAAGGATAAGGTGGCTGAGACTATTGCGGATTTGGATAAGGTTGGGGTTCAGAAAATCTTGGCTTTGCGTGGGGATATCATTCCAGATGTTGAGCCACAAAAGGATTTTCGTTACGCCACAGACTTGATTGAGTTTATCAATGAACAGGCACCACATTTTGATGTTATTGGAGCTTGTTACCCAGAAGGTCACCCTGATTCGCCAAACCAAATCTCAGATATTCAAAATCTCAAGAAAAAAGTGGATGCAGGCTGCTCAAGCCTTGTCACTCAGCTTTTCTTTGACAATGAGCGTTTCTACGACTTCCAAGACAAATGTACCTTGGCAGGGATTGATGTGCCGATTCATGCCGGAATCATGCCAATCCTGAATCGTAACCAAGCGCTTCGTCTCTTGAAGACTTGTGAGAATATCCATCTCCCACGTAAGTTTAAGGCTATCTTGGACAAGTATGAGAATGACCCTGAGTCACTCAGAGCAGCAGGACTTGCCTATGCCGTAGACCAAATCGTAGACTTGGTAACGCAAGACGTAGCAGGGGTACATCTCTACACTATGAACAATGCAGACACTGCTCAGTACATCCACCAAGCAACCCATGCCTTGTTCAATCACCAATCTTAAAATAAACAAAAGCAAACCATTCTTCTTTTCATAGCAGAATGGTTCCTTTTTTATAGAAAAGACCGTACTTTTTAAGAAAAATATGATAAAATAGACTCTGTACGTACTTGATACAAAGATGAGGGTATAAACGATATTTCAGCAGTCTTAATCTTATGTCAAAGAGATGTAAGTTAAAGAATCAGATCTAAAATAATTTCGGAGTTGAACACGGGCTAAATCCCTAGTGAAAAAGATAGATTTCCTGGTGTGCGTGGCACACTGCGTAAATCTCCTATTTTCATACGGGATTCTTCACGCCCTTTGTATCCTGATTTTTGTAGGCAAGGCGTATAATATTATCAATCCAAAGGGGATTAAAATGACAAAACATGTGTTTCAAACGACTTTTGCGGGTCGTGAGTTGATCGTAGAGACTGGTCAGGTTGCTAAGCAAGCAAATGGCTCTGTTGTTGTGCGTTACGGTGAGTCAACTGTCTTGACTGCTGCCGTTATGTCTAAGAAAATGGCAACTGGGGATTTCTTCCCACTCCAAGTCAACTACGAAGAAAAAATGTATGCAGCTGGTAAGTTTCCTGGTGGCTTTATGAAACGGGAAGGACGTCCTTCAACAGACGCGACTTTGACAGCGCGTTTGATTGACCGTCCAATCCGTCCCATGTTTGCGGAAGGTTTCCGTAACGAAGTGCAAGTCATCAATACGGTCCTTTCTTACGATGAAAATGCATCTGCACCAATGGCAGCTATGTTTGGTTCATCCTTGGCCTTGTCTATCTCAGATATTCCATTTGACGGACCAATCGCTGGGGTACAAGTAGGTTATGTCGATGGGAAAATCATCATCAACCCAACTCAAGAACAAGCAGAGCGCTCGCTTCTTGAATTGACAGTAGCTGGTACCAAGCACGCTATCAACATGGTAGAGTCTGGTGCTAAAGAATTGTCAGAAGAAATCATGTTGGAAGCTCTTCTCAAAGGGCATGAAGCAGTCAAAGAATTGATTGCCTTCCAAGAAGAAATCGTTGCGGCAGTTGGTAAAGAAAAAGCAGAAGTTGAATTGCTTCATGTGGATGCTGACTTGCAAGCTGAAATCATCGCAGCCTACAACAGTGACCTTCAAAAAGCGGTCCAAGTAGAAGAAAAATTGGCTCGTGAGGCTGCAACTCAAGCAGTCAAAGACCAAGTCACAGCAGTTTACGAAGAAAAATATGCAGACCACGAAGAATTTGACCGTATCATGCGTGATGTGGCTGAAATCTTGGAACAAATGGAACACGCAGAAGTGCGTCGTTTGATCACAGAAGACAAGGTTCGTCCTGATGGACGTAAGGTCGATGAAATCCGTCCTTTGGATGCGGTTGTTGACTTCGTACCTCGCGTGCACGGTTCAGGTCTCTTTACTCGTGGACAAACTCAGGCCCTTTCTATCTTGACTTTGGCGCCAATGGGTGAAACGCAAATCATCGATGGTTTGGATCCAGAGTACAAGAAACGCTTTATGCACCACTATAACTTCCCTCAATACTCTGTAGGGGAAACAGGTCGCTACGGTGCACCAGGTCGTCGTGAAATTGGTCACGGTGCTCTCGGTGAGCGTGCTCTTGAGCAAGTCTTGCCAAGCTTGGAAGAATTCCCATACGCTATCCGTCTAGTAGCAGAAGTATTGGAATCAAACGGTTCTTCTTCTCAAGCCTCTATCTGTGCGGGAACGCTTGCCCTTATGGCTGGTGGTGTGCCAATCAAGGCGCCAGTAGCTGGTATTGCTATGGGTCTCATTTCTGATGGAAATAACTATACCGTATTGACAGATATCCAAGGTTTGGAAGACCACTTTGGAGACATGGACTTTAAGGTTGCAGGTACTCGTGACGGGATTACAGCCCTTCAAATGGATATCAAGATCCAAGGGATTACTGCAGAAATCTTGACTGAAGCTCTTGCCCAAGCCAAGAAAGCTCGTTTTGAAATCCTTGATGTGATCGAAGCAACGATTCCTGAAGTTCGTCCAGAATTGGCTCCAACTGCTCCGAAAATTGATACCATTAAGATTGATGTGGACAAGATTAAGATTGTCATCGGTAAAGGTGGAGAAACCATTGATAAAATCATCGCTGAAACAGGCGTTAAGATTGATATCGACGAAGAAGGAAACGTGTCTATCTACTCTAGCGATCAAGCTGCCATTAACCGCGCTAAAGAAATTATTGCTGGTTTGGTTCGTGAAGCAAAAGTGGACGAAGTCTACCATGCTAAAGTGGTTCGTATCGAGAAATTCGGAGCCTTTGTCAATCTCTTTGACAAGACTGACGCCCTCGTTCACATCTCTGAAATGGCTTGGACTCGTACTAATAATGTAGAAGATTTAGTTCAAATTGGTGATTTTGTCGATGTGAAGGTTATTAAGATCGATGAAAAAGGTCGTGTAGATGCTTCTATGAAGGCACTCTTGCCACGTCCGCCAAAACCTGAACGTTCAGAAGAAAAAGGGGATAAAGGTCATCGTCATGGCGATCGCCCTCGTCACCACCACAAGGACCACAAACCTAAGAAAGAAACTACAGAAACACCAAAAGACTCAGAATAAGAAAGGAGAAATGTATGGGATGGTGGCGTGAAACCATTGATATAGTAAAAGAAAATGATCCAGCGGCTCGCACTACCTTGGAAGTCTTGCTGACCTATCCGGGTGTCAAAGCCTTGGCTGCTCACCGTCTCTCTCATTTTCTCTGGAAACATGGCTTTAAGCTTTTAGCTCGTATGCACAGCCAGTTTTGGCGTTTTTGGACGCAGATAGAGATTCACCCTGGTGCTCAGATCGAATCAGGTGTCTTTATTGACCATGGGGCAGGACTTGTGATTGGGGAGACAGCTATCGTTGAAAAAGGTGTTCTTCTCTACCATGGGGTTACTCTTGGTGGGACAGGTAAGGATAGTGGCAAACGCCATCCGACTGTTCGCAAAGGTGCTCTGATTTCTGCTCATGCCCAAGTCATCGGACCTGTAGAAATCGGTGAAAATGCCAAAGTCGGTGCTGCAGCGGTCGTTGTGGCAGATGTTCCTAGCGATGTAACGGTTGTCGGTATTCCTGCTAAAATTGTTCGTGTTCACGGGCAAAAGGATGAACCAACCATTCACGAAGTCGAAGAAAAACGTGAATACTACGTCAATAAACTTGAGCATGCTAGAGAAGCCAGTCACAGGTCGTCTGGTTTGTAATGAGAAGTGACTCTTTAATTAGGAGGTTAGGCCGATGCTATTAGAAGAATTTGAAAATGTACCTGCTGTTATCGAGCCAACTGATCGAAGCCTCCTTAGTGGTGGAGAAATCTGTGATACGATTATTTTATCTTTTAATGGAGAAATCGTTGAACGAGTAAAGCAGTTTGAAGATGTTTACGAAGGTGGCTATCTAACCAATCTAAATGGTAGATTTCCATGGTATATCTATGAAAAAGATGGGAGTAAGGTAGCAGTTGCTATAGCTACGATTGGAGCCCCGATGGTTGTTGGACTCTTAGAAGAACTCAAAGCAAGAGGATTTAAGAACTTTATTGTTTTGGGTTCTTGCGGAGTTCTAGATAAGTCTATTCAGGCAGATAAGATTATCCTACCAAGTTCAGCTCTACGTGATGAAGGTACAAGTTACCATTACGCTCCTGCAAGTGATGAAATAGCTTATGATGAAACTCTACTCTTAACCATAGAAGAAGCTTTAAACAAATCTGATATTGAGCACATTCGAACAAAGGCTTGGACCACAGATGCTTTCTATCGTGAAACAGCTGATAAGGTCAAACGTAGACTTGCAGCAGGTGCGACTGTTGTAGATATGGAAGCCTCAGCAATCATGGCTTGGGCACAATTTCGACAAGCAAAAGTTTATCAATTTTTTTATACAGCTGATTATGTTGACCATCATAATCATGAGTGGGATGCAAGATACGAAGAAAGAAAAGCAGATGCTATGACTTTCTTTGAGATAGCATTAGTAATTGCTAGAGAGTTGGATTGAAACGACTCTTTACGATAAACAAGACACAGAAAGGAGTCAGTGAGTGATTAAAATCTATGACACCATGTCTCGTGATTTGCGAGATTTTGTCCCAATCGAGGACGGCAAGGTTAAGATGTATGTCTGTGGGCCAACTGTATACAATTATATCCACGTGGGGAATGCCCGTTCGACAGTAGCCTTCGATACCATTCGTCGCTACTTTGAGTATCGTGGCTATGAGGTTGCCTATATTTCTAACTTTACGGATGTGGATGATAAGATTATCAACCGTGCCAAGGAAGAAGGCATCACGCCTCAAGAAGTAGCGGATAAGTACATCGCTGCCTTCCGTGAAGACGTGACGGCTCTTGGTGTTAAGCCTGCGACTCGCAATCCGCGTGTAGTGGAGTTTATGGCTGATATCATCCGCTTTGTCTCTGACCTGATTGAAAAAGGCTATGCCTATGAAAGTCAAGGGGATGTCTATTTCCGTGTGGAAAAATCCCACAACTATGCTAAGTTAGCCAATAAAACCCTAGAAGACTTGGAGCTAGGAGCTTCAGGTCGCACCGATGAAGAAACGGCTCGTAAGGAAAATCCTGTGGACTTTGCCCTCTGGAAAGCAGCCAAACCAGGTGAGATTTCTTGGGACAGTCCTTGGGGACCTGGTCGTCCGGGCTGGCATATCGAATGTTCGGTTATGTCAACGGAGATTTTGGGTGACACTATCGATATTCACGGTGGTGGAGCTGACCTTGAGTTTCCACACCACACCAACGAAATAGCCCAGTCAGAAGCCAAGACAGGTAAGACCTTTGCTAACTACTGGATGCACAATGGTTTTGTCAACATTGACAATGTCAAGATGTCCAAGTCTTTGGGTAACTTTATTACGGTACACGATGCCCTCGAAACGATCGACGGTCAAGTATTGCGTTTCTTCTTTGCGACTCAGCATTACCGCAAACCTATCAACTTTACGGAAAAGGCTGTGCGTGATGCCGAGACCAATCTCAAGTATCTCAAGAACACTTACGAGCAACCATTTACTGCAACTGTAGATGCAGAGGAATTGCTAGTTTTTAAAGATAAGTTTGTAGCTGCTATGGATGAGGATTTCAATACGGCTAATGGAATCACAGTCGTCTTTGAAATGGCCAAGTGGATCAACTCAGGCAACTATGATGCAACGGTTAAGGAAGCTCTTGCAGCCATGTTAGAGGTCTTTGGTATTGTCTTTGTCGAGGAAGTTTTGGATGAAGAGATTGAAGCCTTGATTCAAAAACGTCAAGAAGCGCGTGCCAATCGTGATTTTGCGACAGCTGACCAAATCCGTGACCAACTGGCTGCTCAAGGGATTAAGCTACTGGATACCAAGGATGGAGTGAGGTGGACACGTGATTGATGTCAATCTCATTAACGGGATTGCTCTAGCCTTTGAAGGAGATGCGGTGTATTCAATGTATATTCGTCGCCATCTCATTCTTAAAGGCATGACCAAGCCCAATAAACTCCACCAAGAGGCAACCAAGTATGTGTCGGCCAAGGCTCAGGCACGCTTGATTTCCCTTATGTTAGAAGAAGAAGTCCTAACGGAAAAGGAAGAAGAAATCTATAAACGGGGCCGTAACACCAATAGCCATACCAAGGCAAAGAACGCAGATGTTGTCACCTACCGTATGTCTACAGGTTTTGAAGCGGTCATGGGTTATCTTCATATGACTGAAAATGTGGAGCGCCTTGAAACCTTGATTTCTTGGTGTATCCAAAAAGTGGAGGGCTAGGAATGATTGCAAAAGAATTACTAGATTGGTTTCCACAAGCTCAAATCGTAGATCAGCCAATTGATAAGGAAGGTTTTCTTACGCTACCAGTTTCCTCGCAACAGTGGATTTTACTGGAGGAAGTTGGGCTAAGTGAACGTGAGAAACAGTTGGTAGCTCTCTTAACCCAGCAGGAACAAACGATCTCGCTCAATCCTTGGTATAGTTATTTGATTGAGGGCAAGGGACAAGCACCGCAAAGTTTTAAAAAGCTACAAGTTGTCTATTGTCACCTTTCCTATTACCAACAGGAAAACTTGACTTCTTGGTTGGATATGATGAGAACCCTCTTTCCTAATTGCGAGACAGTGCTTCAGGTGGGAGCTCAGGATTACCTATTTGTTCTTCAACAGGACAAATACACTTCTGTTCGGTCTATCTTAACAGATACCTTGGAAGCCGTAGAATACGATTTTGGTGTTCGCTTATCCATTATGCTGGGGCAGGTCTGGTCGCAAACAGGAAATCAGAGTTTGACAGATCTCATCAAAGCAGAACGTGACTTGTTTAAAAACTGGTGGCGTCAAGGTCATCAAGGATTCCATACGTTTTCTCAGCTCTACCTTTGGAGTATGGGGGAAAAAATGGTGGATCTTGATTTGATAAAAGATTATCTCCACCAGATGATTTTGGATCAGGATCAAATTCAGGAAATCATTCTCTCCTTATGGGAAAATAGTGCAGTCCTAACTAAAACAGCACAACAACTGTATTTGCACCGCAATTCTCTCCAATACAAGATTGATAAATGGGAAGAGTTGACAGGACTACAGTTGAAAGAATTGACAGATTTGACCTTGTGTTATCAATTGATTTTACCAGATATTATTTAAAGTTTTGTGCAAGTTGCACAGAACTTTTTTATTTTTTTGGTCACCTTGCCATAGAAATGTAAAGCGTTTTCATTTATAATAAAACTATCAAAAATTAAAGGAGTTCACCGAAATGGTAGAATTAAATCTTAAAAACATTTACAAAAAATATCCAAACAGCGAACACTACTCAGTTGAAGACTTCAACTTGGACATCAAAGACAAAGAATTTATCGTTTTCGTAGGACCTTCAGGATGTGGTAAATCAACTACTCTCCGTATGATTGCAGGTCTTGAAGACATCACAGAAGGTACTGCATCTATCGACGGCGTGGTTGTCAATGACGTAGCTCCAAAAGACCGTGACATCGCCATGGTATTCCAAAACTACGCTCTTTACCCACACATGACTGTATACGATAACATGGCTTTCGGTTTGAAATTGCGTAAATACAGCAAAGAAGACATCGACAAACGTGTACAAGAAGCAGCAGAAATTCTTGGATTGAAAGAATTCTTGGATCGTAAACCAGCTGACCTTTCAGGTGGTCAACGTCAACGTGTTGCCATGGGTCGTGCGATCGTCCGTGATGCAAAAGTATTCTTGATGGACGAACCTTTGTCAAACTTGGATGCAAAACTTCGTGTATCTATGCGTGCTGAAATCGCTAAAATCCACCGTCGTATCGGAGCTACAACTATCTACGTAACTCACGACCAAACAGAAGCGATGACACTTGCAGACCGTATCGTTATCATGTCAGCTACTAAAAACCCTGCTGGTACTGGTACTATCGGACGTGTTGAACAAATCGGTACTCCTCAAGAAGTTTACAAAAACCCAGTTAACAAATTCGTAGCAGGATTCATCGGAAGCCCAGCTATGAACTTCATCAACGTAAAATTGATCGGTGACCACATCGTTGGTGACGCCTTTAACTTGAAAGTTCCAGAAGGTGCTTTGAAAGTTCTTCGCGATAAAGGTTACGAAGGTAAAGAATTGATCTTCGGTATCCGTCCAGAAGACGTGAATGCAGAACCTGCTTTCCTCGAAACATTCCCAGAATCAGTTGTGAAAGCAACTATCTCTGTATCAGAATTGCTTGGTTCAGAATCTCACCTATACTGCCAAGTTGGTAAAGATGAATTCGTTGCTAAGGTTGACGCACGTGACTACTTGCAAGCTGGTGCAACTGTGGAACTTGGATTTGACTTGAACAAAGCTCACTTCTTCGATGTAGAAACTGAAAAGACAGTTTACTAAGATAGATTTGAATCAATCAACACTACTAGAGTTTTTCTAGTAGTGTTTTTTTATAAAGTTTAGAAACTCGGATAGAAGGATACTTTACTAGTTTTCTTATTGACTAAAAAGTGTTAAAATGGTAGGAAGAACTGGAGAGTATGCATGCCAAAAGAAGTAATTTATTCTGGCGATGAAGTCGTCGCTTTAACGCAAAAATATTTATCGAAAGAGGATGTGGCTTTTGTCCATAAGGCCTTGGTTTATGCTGTAGAGTGCCACAGTGGCCAATATCGTAAATCAGGCGAGCCTTACATTATCCACCCTATCCAGGTAGCAGGTATCTTGGCTAAGCTCAAGTTGGACGCTGTCACTGTTGCCTGTGGTTTTTTGCATGACGTGGTAGAAGACACAGATGCTACTTTGGATGATTTAGAGCGCGAGTTTGGCCATGATGTTCGAGTGATTGTAGACGGTGTTACCAAGCTTGGTAAGGTCGAATACAAGTCTATAGAAGAGCAGTTGGCTGAGAATCACCGCAAGATGCTTATGGCCATGTCAGAGGATATCCGCGTTATCTTGGTAAAACTCTCTGACCGCCTGCACAATATGCGTACCCTCACGCATCTTCGTAAGGACAAGCAAGAGCGTATTTCCCGAGAAACCATGGAAATATACGCACCACTTGCTCACCGTCTGGGGATTTCAAGTGTTAAGTGGGAACTAGAGGATCTTTCCTTCCGTTACCTCAATCCGACAGAGTTTTACAAGATAACTCACATGATGAAGGAGAAACGTCAAGAACGTGAAGCCTTGGTCGATGAAGTTGTGACAAAACTTGAGGAGTATTCATCTGAGCGCAATCTTACAGGAAAAATCTATGGCCGTCCTAAGCATATCTACTCTATTTACCGTAAAATGCAGGACAAGAAAAAACGATTTGAGGAAATCTATGACCTGATTGCCATTCGCTGTATCCTAGATACTCAGAGTGATGTCTATGCCATGTTGGGTTACGTTCATGAGCTATGGAAACCAATGCCAGGCCGTTTCAAGGATTATATTGCCAATCGTAAGGCCAATGGGTACCAGTCTATCCATACGACTGTTTATGGACCAAAAGGACCAATCGAATTCCAGATTCGTACCAAGGAAATGCACGAGGTTGCTGAGTACGGGGTTGCGGCTCACTGGGCCTACAAAAAAGGAATGAAAGGCCAAGTTAATAGCAAGGAATCTGCGATTGGGATGAACTGGATCAAGGAGATGATGGAGCTCCAAGACCAGGCGGATGATGCCAAGGAATTTGTAGATACTGTCAAAGAAAACTATCTGGCTGAAGAGATTTATGTCTTTACTCCAGATGGGGCGGTTCGTTCTCTTCCAAAGGATTCTGGACCGATTGACTTTGCCTATGAGATTCATACCAAGATCGGGGAAAAAGCGACTGGTGCCAAAGTCAATGGCCGTATGGTACCCTTGACTACCAAGCTGAAAACGGGTGACCAGGTTGAAATCATCACCAATCCAAATTCATTTGGACCAAGCCGCGACTGGCTCAATATGGTTAAGACCAGCAAGGCCCGCAACAAGATTCGTCAGTTCTTTAAAAACCAAGATAAAGAATTGTCCATCAATAAAGGCCGTGAAATGCTGATTAGTCAGCTCCAAGAAAACGGCTATGTGGCCAATAAATTTATGGACAAGCGCCACATGGATGAAGTCCTTCAAAAAACCAGCTACAAGACAGAAGAAGCCCTTTTTGCAGCCATTGGTTTTGGAGAAATCGGAGCCATTACCGTCTTCAACCGTTTGACGGAAAAAGAACGTCGTGAAGAAGAGCGTGCTAAGGCTAAGGCAGAAGCAGAAGAACTGGTCAAGGGTGGCGAAGTCAAAGTAGAAAACAAGGACACGCTTAAGGTGAAGCATGAGGGTGGAGTTGTCATCCAAGGTGCTTCTGGGCTCTTGGTCCGGATTGCCAAATGTTGTAACCCTGTTCCTGGTGATGATATCGTCGGTTATATTACCAAGGGTCGTGGAGTTGCCATCCACCGTGTGGACTGTATGAACCTTCGTTCACAGGAAAACTATGAGCAACGTCTGCTAGATGTTGAATGGGAAGACCAATTTTCAACCAAGGAATATATGGCTCATATCGATATCTATGGACTCAACCGTTCTGGTCTTTTGAATGATATCTTGCAGGTCCTATCAAACACAACTAAGAATATCTCGTCGGTTAATGCTCAACCAACCAAGGACATGAAATTTGCCAATATCCATGTATCCTTTGGAATTTCTAACCTTTCAATGTTGACAACGGTAGTTGATAAGATTAAGAGTGTACCAGAAGTCTACTCAGTCAAACGGACCAATGGTTAGGTATGATCGATACAGTCAGAAAGGATTTCTATGAAAATCATCGTTCAGCGAGTCAAGCAAGCTCAGGTTTCTATTGAGGGGCAGATTCATGGTCAAATCAAACAAGGACTCTTGCTCTTAGTGGGTGTTGGACCTGAGGATCAGCAAGAGGATTTGGAGTATGCAGTCAGAAAACTGGTCAATATGCGGATCTTTTCGGATGACGAAGGCAAGATGAACCTATCTGTCAAGGATATCCAAGGAGAAATTCTCTCCATCTCTCAATTTACTCTGTTTGCCGATACCAAAAAAGGCAATCGACCAGCATTTACAGGTGCTGCCAAACCTGATATTGCTGAGGCCTTCTATCAAGATTTTAACAAGGAACTAGCTAAAGAGGTTCCTGTTGAAACAGGTGTCTTCGGAGCAGATATGCAGGTAGAACTGGTCAATGATGGGCCGGTAACCATCATCCTTGATACAAAAAATAGATAAGAAAAACCAAGCTTGTTAGCTTGGTTTTTTGTGACGGATTTAGTTCATCTTTTCAACATAGAGCTGTTTGGCGATTTCTAGACTTACCAAGAGTTCTTCATTGTTGTGAATTAAAGTAAAGGTATTAGAGAAATCATCAAACTGTTGAACTTGGAGTTTGTCTCCGATATTGATGCCATGTTTTTCCAGATATTTTAGGAGTTCAAAACTGTCGTGAACCCGAGTCAGGAGATAGGTTCCAGCTTCTTTGGTTTCTGATAGTGGTAGGTTGTTGATTTCAACCAACAGCTCTCCTTTAGCAGGAATGGTACCACCGTGAGGGCAAGTTTTTGGGAAACCTAGCATACTTTCTAATCTCTCTACAAAAAAGTCTGAAACGGTATGTTCTAATACTTCAGCTTCCTCATGAATTTGGTCACTGCTATAGTCTAGATGGTGGACCAGAAAAACCTCAATCAAACGATGTTTACGATAAAGTTCTGATACAAGTGTTAGCCCAATATCGGTTAGCAAGTACCCTTTTTTCTTATCTTTTAAGATGAGATTTTCAGACTGCATGCGCTTAATCATTTCAGTTACAGCGGGAGGAGATACCTGCATTCGAGCAGCAATTTCCTTATTGGTAATCTTAGGAACATCCATGCCAATCTCATAAATACATTTTAAGTAGTCTTCTTTATTTGGTGTCATTCGCATTTCCTTGTTTATTATCTCCATCTAGTATACCAAAAAAAGCTAGATTTCTCTAGCTTCTTGCTACAAGAGCTTGACTTAGTTGAGTTTTTTTGCAGCTGCAATAGCGGCTTCAAAGTCTGGCTCGCTGTTGATATTATCCACGTATTCGACGTAGCGGATGGTATTATCGGTATCGAGAACAAAAACTGCGCGTGCAAGCAGATGCCATTCATTGATTAAGAGGGCATAATCGCGTCCAAAGGAGTGGTCGAAGTAGTCTGAAAGCATGATGGCATTCTCAATTCTCTCAGCACCACACCAGCGTTTTTGTGCAAATGGAAGGTCCATAGATACCGTTAGGACAACAGTGTTGTCTAAGCTAGCTAATTCTTGGTTAAAGCGACGAGTCTGAAGCGAGCAGATGCCTGTATCGATAGAAGGGATGACACTCAAAATCTTTTTCTTGCCTTCAAAGTCAGCCAGTGTTTTTTTAGAGAGGTCAGTCGTTGTGAGAGAGAAATCAAGTGCTTTGTCTCCTACTTGTAGTTGTTTTCCTGTAAACGTAACAGGGTTTCCGAGGAATGTAGTCATAAGCTACTCCAATCTTTTTTCTTTCATTTTACATTAAACGTTCAGACTTTTCCAATAGTTTGACCGAAAATTGATTAGACAAAAAACGCCAATTCATGGTGACTGACGTTTTTAAAATGATTATTTAGCTAAACCTTCAGAAATTTTATCAAGGTTGTATTTCATCATGTTGTAGTAGCTGTCGCCTTCTTTACCTTCTTCAGCGATTGAGTCCGTAAAGATTTGAGCATAGATTGGGATGTTTGTGTCTTTAGAAACAGTCTTCATTGGACGATCATCGACACTGGATTCAACAAAGAGTGATGGAACTTTCATTTGGCGAAGTTTTTCAACCAAAGTCTTGATTTGGTCAGGTGTTCCTTCTTCTTCAGTATTGATTTCCCAGATGTAAGCACTTGGGACACCGTAAGCTTTAGAGAAGTATTTGAAGCATCCCTCGCTGGTTACGATGAGTTTCTTGTCCGCATCAATAGCGTTAAATTTCTCTTTGGCTTCCTTGTCAAGCTTGTCTAGTTTTTCAGTGTATTCTTTGAGATTCTTTTCGTAGAATTCCTTGTTGCTAGGGTCTTTGGCGATGAGTTGCTTAGCAATATTTTGAGCATAGATGATCCCATTTTCAAGATTGAGCCAAGCGTGTGGGTCTTCTTTCCCTTTTTCATTTTCCCCTTCTAGGTAGATGACATCAACGCCTTCACTAACTGCAAAGTAGTCTTTGTTTTCAGTTTTCTTGGCATTCTCAACTAATTTTGTAAACCAGGCATTTCCACCTGTTTCAAGGTTGATGCCGTTGTAAAAGATTAAGTCGGCCTGCGACGTTTTTTTGACGTCTTCAGGAAGAGGCTCGTACTCGTGTGGATCTTGTCCTACAGGCACGATACTATGAAGATCAATCTTGTCTCCTGCGATATTTTTAGTAATATCAGCGATGATAGAGTTAGTTGCTACAACCTTTAGTTTTTGGTTTGTAGATGCTGTGTCTTTTTTTCCGCTAGCACAGGCAGCTAATCCAATGATAGCAAGAAAAAGAACAAGCAATGTACCTAATTTTTTCATTATATTCCTCCAGAGGGGCTCCCTCATTATTGTTTGATTTTTTTATTTTTCAGCTTCAGATAACGTTGTTTTGGTGCGATAAAGAAACTGATGAGAAAGAAACTTGCAGATGTCAGCACGATACTTGAACCTGCAGCCAGGTTAAAGCTATAACCGATAAAAAGTCCCAAGACAGAAGCTAGAGCTCCCAAGCCTGATGAAAGAAAAATCATGGTCTTTAGACTATTGGCGTAAAGATAAGCTGTCGCGGCTGGAGTAATCAGCATGGCTACGATAAGGATGGTTCCGACACTTTGCATAGCAGTCACTGACACCAAAGTCAAGAGTATCATGAGTAGATAGTGGTAGAAATTAACTGGCATGCCCATAGCTTTGGCTAGGAGTTCATCAAAGGATGTAATCAAGAGTTGCTTGAAGAAAATCCCGATAATCAATAGAATGAGAGCTCCCATACCGATGGTAATATACATGTCTATGTCTTGCACAGCTAAGATATTCCCAAAGAGAATATGGAAGAGGTCAGTCGAGCTTTTAGCCACACTAATCAAGATAATGCCCAGAGCCAATAAAGATGAAAAGGTAATCCCAATGGCAGTGTCACTCTTGATAATAGAGTTCCCCTTGATGTAGGTGATGATGACAGAGGCAAGCAGTCCAAAGATGATAGCACCAATAAAGAAGTCAATTCCTAAAATAAAAGAAAGAGCTACACCAGGTAAGACAGCGTGCGAGATAGCATCTCCCATAAGGGACATCCCACGGAGAATGATAAAGCATCCGACCGCTCCAGCAACAATACCAATCACAACAGCTGTAATCAAGGCATTTTGGAGAAAGTGGAAGTTCTGCAATCCATCTATAAATTCTGCAATCATAGGTCACCTCCATTGAAAAAGAGTCGGTCACCATAAGCTTGTTTGAGATTGGCTTGGGTGAAGGTCTCCTTTGTTGGACCAAAGGCTATTAGCTCCTTATTGAGAAGGAGTACCTGGTCAAAATAATGGGCAACCTTGCCCAGGTCATGGTGGACGATAAGGACCGTCTTGCCAGCTTTTTTAAGATCTCTCAGAGTGTTCATGATAATCTCTTCACTGACCGAGTCAATCCCCACAAAAGGCTCGTCTAAGAGAATATAATCAGCCTCTTGAACCAAACAGCGCGCAATCAAGACACGCTGGAATTGACCACCAGAGAGTTGACTAATCTGACGTTCTGCATAGTCGGAAAGTCCGACAATTTCAAGTGCCTCAGCTACCTTTTGCCAGTGGTTTGCTTTTAAAGTGTGAAAGAGTGGAATGGATGGATAGAGTCCCAGAGAGACACATTCTTTTACCTTGATAGGGAAGTTGTAGTCGATATGAATTTTTTGTTCGACATAGGCAACTTTCTTAAGAGATTTTTTCATTTCTTTATCATCGATAAAAGCATGTCCTTCATGCGGGATAATGCCCAACATACTTTTCAATAAGGTTGATTTTCCAGCGCCATTTGGACCAATAATCCCGGTAATCGTTGGTCCTTGGAGCACTAGTGAAATATCCTTTAGTGCCAACGTTTCTTTGTAGGAGACACTGAGGTTTTCGATACGTATCATACAGTTGTATTCCTCCTGGGTTTTAATATACCTTAATTTTATTTTTAAGTCAAGTTAATTTTGATAAAAATTTAAAATATTAATGTTGAAATCAAATAGGAGGAGACGGCATTTTTAATTGCATTCCCCAGGGATTTTTGCTAAGCTAAGAATAAGTGAAATTAGGAAAGCGAGAACAAGATGACACGTTATCAAGATGATTTTTATGATGCCATAAATGGTGAGTGGGAAAAGACTGCTGTTATTCCAGCAGATAAATCGAGAACAGGTGGTTTTATCGACCTTGACGAAGAAATTGAAGAGTTGATGCTAACGACAACCGACAAATGGTTGGCAGGAGAAGATGTGCCAGAAGATGCCATCTTAGCAAACTTTGTCAAGTACCACAGCATGGTGAGAGATTTTGATAAGCGAGAAGCAGATGGAATTGAGCCAGTCCTTCCTTTATTGAAGGAATACCAGAATTTAGAGAGTTTTGCGGATTTCGCAGGTAAACTAGCAGAGTTTGAATTGGCTGGTAAACCAAACTTCCTTCCATTTGGTGTTTCACCAGACTTTATGGATGCTAGAACCAATGTTCTCTGGGCTAGTGCACCAGGAACTATCTTGCCTGATACAACCTACTATGCGGAAGACCATCCTCAGCGTGAGGAATTATTGAACCTTTGGAAAGAAAGTACTTCTAATCTCCTCAAAGCCTATAACTTCTCAGATGAAGAAATCGAAGATTTATTAGAGAAACGATTGGAATTGGACCGCCGTATTGCAGCTGTCGTACTTTCAAACGAAGAGAGTTCAGAATATGCCAAACTTTACCATCCGTATTCTTATGAAGATTTCAAAAAGTTTGCGCCTGCCCTTCCATTGGATGACTTTTTCCAAGCAGTGATTGGGCAAACTCCAGATAAGGTCATTGTAGATGAAGAACGTTTCTGGCAAGCAGCAGAGCAATTCTATAGTGAAGAAGCTTGGCCTTTACTCAAGGCAAGCTTGATCTTAGGTGTAGTTAATCTTTCAACAAGCTATCTGACAGATGAGATTCGTATCTTGTCAGGTGCCTACGGACGAGCTCTTTCAGGAGTTCCTGAGGCTCAAGACAAGCGCAAGGCAGCTTACCATTTAGCTCAAGGACCATTCAAACAAGCCCTCGGCCTTTGGTATGCCCACGAAAAATTCTCTCCAGAAGCCAAGGCAGATGTAGAGAAAAAAGTAGCAACCATGATTGACGTTTATAAGGAACGTTTGGCTAAAAACGACTGGCTGACTCCTGAAACTCGAGAAAAAGCCATCGTCAAACTCAATGTCATCAAGCCTTATATCGGTTATCCAGAAGAACTGCCAGCTCGCTATAAGGACAAGGTTGTAGATGAATCTGCTAGCCTCTTTGAGAATGCCCTAGCCTTTGCGCGTGTGGAAATTAAGCACAGTTGGAGCAAGTGGAATCAGCCGGTTGACTACAAGGAGTGGGGAATGCCTGCTCATATGGTCAATGCCTACTACAATCCACAAAAGAACTTGATTGTCTTCCCAGCTGCTATCTTGCAGGCACCATTCTATGACTTGCATCAGTCATCTTCTGCCAACTATGGTGGTATTGGTGCGGTTATCGCCCATGAAATTTCTCACGCCTTTGATACTAATGGAGCTTCCTTTGATGAAAATGGTAGCCTCAAGGACTGGTGGACAGAGAGCGATTATGCAGCCTTTAAAGAAAAAACACAGAAGGTTATCGACCAGTTTGATGGCCAAGAATCTTACGGTGCAAAAATCAATGGGAAATTAACTGTATCCGAAAACGTTGCGGACCTTGGAGGAATTGCTGCTGCCCTTGAAGCAGCTAAGAGAGAACCAGACTTTTCAGCTGAAGAATTCTTCAACAACTTTGCTCGTATCTGGCGTATGAAAGGCCGCCCAGAGTTGATGAAACTCATGGCTAGCGTTGATGTGCACGCCCCAGCTAAACTTCGTGTCAATGTCCAAGTGCCAAACTTTGATGACTTCTTTACAACCTATGATGTCAAAGAAGGCGACGGTATGTGGCGTTCACCAGAAGACCGTGTGATTATTTGGTAATCAAAAAACCAAGGATGGAATCCTTGGTTTTTATGTTTTAGAAAAATGGATTAAAGGTTTTTTCGTGAGCGATGGTCGTAGCAGGACCATGTCCAGGATAGACATCGTAGTTAGGAAGGGTGAAGAGCTGGGTTTGGATACTATGGAGGAGTTGTTCCATACTACCAGTTGGCAAGTCTGTTCGACCAATGGTTTCTCGGAAGAGAGCGTCACCTGTTAAGACTAAGCGCCCATCCGGAAAGACAAAGGATACTCCACCAATAGAGTGACCTGGAGTTGGTAAGGCTGTGAAGCGGAATTCTTCAATCTGGTATTCTTCATGAAAGACAAATGTGTGTTCAGCTGGTTTGCAGACGACATCTGCCAAATCGTCATGTCGAGGGAGACCTGAAAGGTTGTCAACAGGGGTATAAAGCCAAGAAGCTTCACTTTCTGCCACATAGACTGGAGGATTTCCATAAGTATCTCTGACCAAGTCAAGACTCATAATATGGTCGTAGTGAGTGTGGGTCAGAAGAATGGCACAGACCGGTTTGTTGATGGTTTCGATAGTCTTGCGAATGGCCTCCCAGTTGCTACCAGGGTCAACCACAATCAGGTGTTGCTCCCCTTCAAGATAATAAGTATTTTCATAGGCGACAGGATTCACAGTTTTATGGATTTTCATAGGATTTCCTCTTTCAAAGATTTACAGTTTCTAGTATAACACAGAAGCACAAAATAAGGAATCAACAAGAAAGTCCCTCCATAAAAGAAGGGACTTTTAACTTTTTAAAAATGATTTTTCCAGGCTTGGAAGCGTGCATCCAGTAGGAGTTGTGTCAGGTTTTTTAAGATTTCGACTTGCTCGGGCTCCAGTGTCTGGGCTTGAGAAACAAGTTGTCGAACATGTTCAATAGCATTTCTAGAAGATAAATCATTGATGGAAGTGATTCCAGATTCTAGGATGGTTCCAAAGAAGAGATCAAAATAGAGTTCGAGTTCTTCATCGGGAACACTGTCCACCCATTCTTTAAGAGCGTCTTTGATTTGGAGACTTTCGCTACTAATTTCCTCTAGTTGGACAAAGTGCTGTCCCTCAGTTAGCCAGCTGAAAGTATTGTGTTGAGCGATTCCACCGAGAGCCGTAGATTTGACGACAATAGGAGTATCAGGAACTTCTAGCATCATGCCGATGACAGAACCTTGTGGGACATAACGGTGAAATTTAGGGATAACATCTTGATAACCAGTCGTTTCTGTCAGATGAGCCTGCAAACCAGGAGCATCGTAGGTATAAACTGCTGATATCTTTTCCTGCAATTCAGGTTGGATTTGACTAGCAGCATAGATGGCTAGATTCCCACCTTTAGAATGTCCAGCAAGCATGACTTTTTGTTTTGGATGTTGGGTAAAGAAATCCTCTAGGTATTCAAGAGCGTGCCTTTGGGCAGGGATTTCCTTCATGTAAGTCATATGGAAATCTTCCTTCCAGCCAATAATACTGTCGTCTGTGCCACGAAAGACAATGAGATAAGTATCTAGGTTCAGACGATAGGTCATAGCAGCGAACTGCTTTTGAAGTTCTGTGTCGACCTCGTTGACAAAATTAGAAAGTTTGCTATTTTTAAAACGTTTGTGTTGGGATAACTGATCGAGGAGCTGAAGTCGTTCTTTATTGGTCAACATGGTACTTTCTCGAGGGACACGTGTTGCAACATCGCTTAAACGATTGACAGGCTGGTCCAATAGATTATCAAAAGAAAGATAGGTCAGCTCTGTCAAGGCAAGTATATCTAGTTCATTTAAGGGAATATCATAAAAAGAATCGTATTGAACGTCAGTTAGGTAGTCAAAAATATTGGCCATGAGAATTCCTTTCTTAACTTTTATCATATCAGATTTACATCAATTTCGCTAGTAGTGAGAAGAATTTTGCTATAATATAGAAAAAGGAGGAGCAGATGCACAAGATTTTACTAGTAGAAGATGATCCAGTTATTCGTCAGCAAGTTGGGAAAATGCTCTCCGAATGGGGTTTTGAAGTAGTTATGGTAGAAGACTTTATGGAAGTTCTGACACTATTTGTTCAATCTCAACCTCATCTGGTTCTCATGGATATCGGCTTGCCTCTCTTTAATGGTTATCACTGGTGCCAGGAGATTCGCAAGATTTCCAAAGTTCCTATTATGTTTCTGTCATCAAGAGACCAGGCTATGGACATCGTTATGGCTATTAATATGGGGGCAGATGATTTTGTGACCAAGCCTTTTGACCAGCAGGTACTGTTAGCTAAGGTACAGGGGTTGTTGCGTCGTTCCTATGAGTTTGGAAGGGATGAAAGTCTCCTAGAGTATGCTGGAGTTATTCTCAATACCAAGTCTATGGATGTGCATGTCAATGGAAAACCTATCAGTTTAACAAAGAATGAATTTCAGATTTTGCGGGTTTTATTTGAACATGCGGGAAATATCGTAGCGCGTGATGATTTGATGCGGGAACTCTGGAATAGCGACTTTTTTATCGACGACAATACATTGTCTGTTAATGTCGCTCGCTTGCGCAAGAAACTGGAGGAAGAAGGTTTGATTGGTTTTATCGAAACCAAGAAAGGGATAGGGTATGGATTGAAACATGCTTGATATTAAAAGTTTTTTTCTAGCTTATATCCGTTCGCGTAGCCGTTTTTTTGCTTTTATTCTATCGCTTACAGGTTTGCTTTTTCTCTTTGAAATCTTGTTTGATAAGCAAGTGCCCTACTTTAACTATTTCTTCTTTCTATCTACATTTTTGACATTTTTGTTTTTGGTATTTGATTTCTTGATAGAATTGCAACGTTATCGTAAGGAATTGCTCTATGGGGAAAGAAAAGCTAAGTCACCAATGGAAGTCCTTCTAACTGAAAAATTAGAGAAAAGCGAATCTGAACTCTATCAAAAGAAATCAGATGCTGAAAACCGCTATAATGATTTGGTGGACTACTATACACTCTGGGTTCATCAGATAAAAACACCAATTGCAGCCAGTAAACTCCTAGTGAGTGAGGTGGCAGATCGCCAACTGAAGCAACAGTTGGAACAGGAAATTTTTAAGATTGATTCATATACCAACCTCGTTCTCCAATATCTACGCTTAGAAAGCTTCCATGATGATTTGGTTTTGAAGAAAGAAAATATAGAAGATCTGGTCAAGGAAGTCATTCGCAAATATGCCATTTTCTTTATCCAGAAAGGTCTTAGTATCAATCTGCATGACTTGGATAGAAGCATTGTGACGGATAAAAAATGGCTGTTGGTAGTCATTGAACAAATCCTGTCAAATAGCCTCAAGTACACAAATGAAGGCGGGGTTGAAATCTACATGGAAGGTTCAGACCTTTGCATCAAAGATACTGGGATTGGTATCAAAAACAGTGATCGGTTGCGAGTCTTTGAACGTGGATTTTCTGGATATAATGGTCGAATGACCCAACAGTCATCTGGACTTGGGCTCTATCTAACCCAGAAAATCAGCCAAGAATTAGGACATCTGATTCAAATAGAATCCGAACTTGGGCAAGGAACAACTGTGAGGATTAAGTTCTCTGAAGTGAATTTACTGATTGAATGAAAAGAATTGTGAAGAGCTTGGAAGAAACCTTTCAAGCTCTTCTTTAGACCTTGATATAGTGAGAAAAAGGCTTCAATTAGATAAAAAATGTAATCTTACAAAAATGTAAGATTAAAGGCCTCTTTTGTAAGGTTATGTTATGGCAAGTCCTCTTTTTTTGGAGTAAACTTAGAGCATAAAGAAAAAGGAGAGGAACCATGAAAACAATTTTACAAAAGAAACATACAAGTAAGCCGAGTCCAAAGGATATCGAGCGAGTTCAAATCGGCATCGAAATGATGCAAGCTCAGTTTCAATTAATGGGATATTAAAAAGGAGAAGTTAAAATGACACTATTAGATGTAAAACACGTTCAAAAGATTTATAAAACTCGCTTTCAAGGCAACCAAGTAGAGGCCCTGAAAGATATTCACTTTACCGTTGAAAAAGGCGACTACGTTGCTATCATGGGTGAGTCTGGATCTGGTAAATCGACTCTACTGAATATTCTTGCTATGCTTGACAAGCCAACGCGTGGGCAGGTCTACCTAAATGGAACTGACACAGCTACCATTAAAAATTCTGAAGCATCAAGCTTCCGTCGTGAAAAGTTAGGCTTTGTCTTCCAAGACTTCAATTTGTTAGATACGCTTTCTGTTAAAGACAATATCTTACTCCCTTTGGTATTGTCTAGAAAGCCTATTACAGAAATGATGAAAAAATTGGTCGTAACGGCTGAAAATCTTGGCATCAATCAATTGCAGGAGAAGTACCCTTATGAAATCTCTGGAGGGCAAAAACAAAGGGTAGCAGTTGCACGGGCTATCATCACAGAACCAGAAATTCTTCTTGCGGACGAGCCAACAGGTGCTCTAGATTCTAAATCGTCTGCAGCCCTCCTTGATATCTTTGATCAAATCAATGAACAAGGACAAACCATTCTCATGGTAACCCACTCGACAGCTGCGGCTAGCCGTGCAAAACGTGTTCTTTTCATCAAGGACGGTATTCTCTATAATCAAATCTACCGTGGTGAAAAGACGGATCGTCAGATGTTCCAAGAAATCTCTGACACCTTGACTGTTATGGCAAGTGAGGTGAACTAGTATGTTTCGATTAACCAATAAGTTGGCCATTTCCAACTTAATCAAAAACCGCAAACTCTATTATCCTTTTGCACTAGCAGTTCTCCTTGCAGTTACTATCAGCTACCTATTTTATTCATTAACTTTTAATCCTAAAATGGTAGAAATGCGGGGTGGATCTTCTATTCAATTTACCCTACAACTAGGTCTCATCGTAGTAACACTTGCATCTGCCATTATCGTCCTTTATGCCAACAGTTTTGTCATGAAAAATCGTTCCAAAGAACTGGGTATATATGGTATGTTGGGCTTGGAGAAGCGTCATCTGATTAGTATGACCTTTAAGGAACTCTTGATATTTGGGTTAGTAACAGTCACTGCTGGTATTGGAATTGGTGCCCTCTTTGATAATCTGATTTTCGCTTTACTACTTAAACTTTCAAAGATGAAGGTGGAGCTAGTCGCAACCTTCCAATGGTCCGTAGTCCTTTCCATCCTTCTGGTATTTGGTTTTATCTTTTTAGTCATTGTCTTCCTAAATGCTATCCGCATTATCCGTATGGATGCTCTCCAACTATCTCGTGAGAAAGCAAAAGGTGAGAAGAAGGGCCGTTTCCTAGTGTTTCAGACAATCTTGGGACTACTCTCTTTAGGTAGTGGCTATTATCTAGCTCAAAGCGTAACAAATGCTCTATTAGCTATTTCTACCTTCTTTTTAGCTGTAATACTGGTCATTTTAGGAACCTATCTCTTGTTCAATGCTGGGATTACAGTTTTCTTGAAAATGCTCAAGAAAAACAAGAAATATTACTACAAACCTAACAATCTCATCTCTGTTTCTAACCTCATTTTCCGTATGAAGAAAAATGCGGTTGGTTTAGCGACTATCGCCATCCTTTCCACCATGGTTTTGGTCACCATGTCGGCAGCAACCAGTATCTACAATGGTTCTGAAAATATTAAAAAACTCCTGTATCCTCACGATATGTCAATTTCAGGACAAAATGTAGAAGTTGAGGATTTAGACCAACTTTTAACTCAGTATGCCAAGGAAAAGAACCTAACAATCAGCACTAAGGATGTTCTTAGCTATGCAAGTTTCGGCCTTTCTAGTCAAGACGGGACAAAATTAACCGCCTTTGAAAAAGGGCAAAACAATGTCATGCCTAAGACAGTCTTCCTGGTTTTTGATCAAAAAGATTATGAAAAAATGACTGGACAAAAGCTGAACCTTACGAATAATGAGGTGGGACTATTCGCTAAGAACGATGGCCTTAAAGGTCAAAAAGCATTCAGTCTTAACAATCAGAACTATACTATCAAGGAAGCAATCCAGCAAGATTTCCTCAGAGACCATGTTGCTAACCAGTATGTACTTTTGATCTCAGATTATAACTACCTTGTTGTCTCAAATTTGCAGGACTTTTTAGATAAATACCAGGATTCTGCTATATACACTCAGCTATATGGTGGAATGGATGTGACAGCAAGTAAAGAGGAACAGTTAAAGCTATCTGATGATTTCGATGCGTATGTGAATAATTTCAGTCACAATCTCAAGAACGAGAATGGTATGGTTTACGGTGCAAACATTGCGAGTGAGTCAACTGTCGAAATGAACGCTCTCTTTGGTGGAGTCCTCTTTATCGGTATTTTTCTCTCTATCATCTTTATGGTAGGTACTGTACTCGTTATCTACTATAAACAAATTTCAGAAGGTTATGAAGACCGTGAACGCTTTGTCATTCTGCAAAAGGTTGGTTTGGATCAAAAACAAATCAAGCAAACCATTAACAAGCAGGTCTTGACTGTTTTCTTCCTACCTCTGGCCTTTGCCTTCCTTCATCTGGCTTTTGCTTATCACATGTTGAGCCTGATTCTCAAGGTCGTTGGTGTTGTTGATTCAGCCATGATGTTAAGCGTAACTCTTTCCATTTGTGGTATCTTTGCTTTAGTCTATGTCCTAATCTTTATGATTACTTCAAGAAGCTATCGCAAAATTGTTCAAATGTAAAAACAGAAACATCAAAAAAGAGAGTGGGACAGAAATCGTTAATTCGTTAGAATTCGATTTCGTCGTCCCACCTCCGCACAGTTGAGTAGGGCTGTAAAAGCTGATGAAATCAGCGTAGTAGAGCCCACTCAACCACTGCGTCTTGCTCGACAATCCAAAGACAATTGAGAGGCTAGGACTTTTGTCCCAGCCTCTTTTCTAGAGCTGGGATTTTGTACCAGGTTTTATATCTTATTTCTCAACACGTGATTTGTTGGCGATATCAGCTAGGATTGCTACTACAAACTCATCATGTTTAAACATTAAAACGGTATCTACTTTCAGAGGAGATATCGTTTTTCTTCTTCGGATAAGGATACAAAAATTTCTTCCTTTCTCTATCTTTTAAATTAATTGATTTCTTCAGAGAAAGACTGTAAAATTTTTGATATAATATCAAGGATGGACTGATGGATATTTAATACTCTTCGAAAATCAAATTCAAACCACGTCAGCGTCGCCTTACCGTACTCAAGTACAGCCTGCGGCTAGCTTCCTAGTTTGCTCTTTGATTTTCATTGAGTATAAAGGATAATTTTCAAAAGAATGACAGGTGAGAATTAAAAATATGTAAGATTGGACAGAAGTCTCTCTACTATCATCCATGCAGAAACAAGATTATATGAAATAAAAGGAGTAACCAATGTCCGGAAACTATTCAACACGTGAATTCCGCGAGAAACTATATGATGACCTTCATGTTCGATTAAGAGATACACTGATTTTGATGTGTGCGATTTTTATTGCCTCTATAGGTCTAAATATGAACTCAACAGCTGTCATTATTGGAGCCATGCTGATTTCCCCTCTTATGACACCGATTGTTGGACTGGGGTTTGGTTTAGCTATTTTTGATACGCGTTTAATCAAGCAATCTCTAGAGGTTTTATTTACTCAAGTATTGGTCAGTTTGCTTGTATCGACTCTGTATTTCTGGATTTCGCCTTTATCTTATGCAAGTAGCGAGTTGATCGCACGAACCTCTCCAACCATTTGGGATGTTCTCATTGCTATTGCTGGTGGGATAGCAGGTTTCATTGGTTCAAGGAAAAAAGAAGCAAACAATATCGTACCAGGAGTAGCCATCGCAACAGCTCTGATGCCACCTATCTGCACTGCAGGATATGGTTTAGCTAATGGAAATGTACGATTTTTATTTGGGGCTCTTTATCTTTTCTTGATCAACTGTGTCTTTATCATGTTAATCAACATTGTTGGAACAAGAATTATGATGAGAAAATCTCCCTTAAGTTCATTTAAAGAGCTAAACATTAAAATGAGAATTGGTTTGATTTCCTTGATTGTATTATTGGTTCTTCCAGCCAGCTATTCAGCAGTCACTCTGACGATGGATCAAGCACGAAAAGAAGGGATTAAACAGTTTGTAGGCAAAGAGTTCGCTAATCATACGGTCATTAATCAAGTCTACAAGTCAAGGAGCAATGAATTAGTCTTGACTGTTGTTGGAGATCCGATTTCAGAAGAAGAATTAGAAACCATCCGCCAAAAACAAGCCTCTTACGGTATTCAATCTGTTCAATTAAAAGTCAATCAAGTCCATAATTCGACAAAATTAGATAGTGAGGCGACCAAGGAATTTTACGAAACAATTAACCAGTATATCGATCAAAAACTCTCTGAAAAAGATTCACAAAAAGACCTCATAAAAGAAAATGAGGCAGACAAGGACTGAGGATAGTCAACTTATCTAACTCATGGAAGCAAATCCTGGGAGGATATCCTATATCCAAAAGTTAATGGATAAAAGGATTGTTGATGAGGATACTATTTGTGGTGGCTTGACCAATCATTACTAACTCAGGTGAAACAAAATATAAAAAGCAACAACGTTTTCAGTTGTTGCTTCTTTATTTAGCTGGAATTTTTATCCCAGGTTTTATCGTTTATTTTTCAACTCGTGATTTGTTAGCGATGTCTGTAAGAATCAATTCTACAAATGCATCTACCGGCATAGTTTCAGTTTCTTTTTGACCATAACGGCGAACGTTTACAGCCTTCTCTTCCATTTCCTTGTCTCCAACGATTAATTGGTAAGGAATCTTTTGAGTTTGAGACGCACGAATCTTGAACTGCATTTTTTCATTGCGCTCATCCACGTCTGCACGGACACCACGGTCACGGAGCTTCTTAGCCACTTCCCAAGCGTAGTCCACATGTTTCTCGTTAGATACTGGGATGAGGGTTACTTGGTGTGGTGCCAGCCATGTTGGGAAGGCACCTTTGTAGTTCTCAATCAAGATCGCTGTGAAGCGTTCCATAGTTGAGATAACCCCACGGTGAATCATAACTGGACGGTGTTCTTCACCATCAGCTCCGATGTATTTAAGGTCGAAGCGTTCTGGGAGCAAGAAGTCAAGCTGGATAGTAGAGAGGGTTTCTTCTTTTCCAAGAGCTGTCTTAACCTGGATATCCAATTTTGGTCCGTAGAAGGCTGCTTCCCCTTCAGCTTCAAAGTAGTCAAGTCCCATGTCATCCATAGCTGATTTCAACATACGTTGAGCATTTTCCCACATTTCATCATTATCAAAATATTTGTGAGTATCTTTAGGGTCGCGGTATGATAAACGGAAACGATAGTCAGTCAAGTTGAAATCTTCGTAAACATCTATAATCAATTGAAGCGTACGTTGGAACTCATCTTTAATTTGTTCAGGTGTTACGAAAGTGTGACCGTCATTAAGTGACATTTCACGTACACGTTGAAGCCCTGTGAGAGCACCAGATTTTTCATAGCGGTGCATCATACCGATTTCAGCAATACGGATTGGCAATTCACGGTAAGAGTGAACGTGGTGTTTAAAGACTTCGATATGGTGAGGACAGTTCATTGGACGAAGAACGAATTCTTCCCCATCACCCATATCCATAGTTGGGAACATATCTTCACGGTAGTGATTCCAGTGACCAGAAGTCTTGTAAAGTTCTACTGAGGCAATTGGTGGAGTGTAGACGTGTTGGTAACCAGCAGCGATTTCCTTGTCGACGATGTAGCGCTCCAATTCACGACGGATAGTAGCCCCATTTGGCAACCAGAATGGAAGCCCTTGACCAACCTCTTGAGAAATCATGAAGAGGTCAAGCTCTTTACCAAGTTTACGATGGTCACGTTCTTTGGCTTCTTCACGCATTTGAAGGTAGTTTTTCAAGTCTTTCTTGTCGAACCAAGCTGTACCGTAAATACGTTGCATCATAGCATTGTCGCTATTTCCACGCCAGTAAGCACCAGCTACGTTAAGAAGGTGGAAGATTTGGATACGACCAGTTGAAGGGACGTGTGGGCCACGGCAGAGATCCACATATTCACCTTGACGGTAGATGGTCAAACCACCTTCGTCTTCTGAGTGTTCTTCAATCAATTCTAACTTGTATGGGTCGTTTTTGAAAATTTCACGCGCTTCATCTTTAGTCACTTCCTCACGAATAGATGGGAAGTTTTCTTTAACGATTTTTTGCATTTCTTCTTCGATACGAGGAAGGTCTTCGTTAGAGATTTGACCAGCTTGGTTGTCTGTATCGTAGTAGAAACCATCTTCGATAGCTGGACCGACACCCAAGTGAATGTCTGGGAAAAGGCGGCGAGCGGCTTGAGCAAACAAGTGAGCAGCTGAGTGACGCAAGATTGGAAGGGCATCTTCGTGATCAGGTGTCACGATTTCGATGCTTCCGTCTTCAGTAATAGCACGAGTAGTATCGATGAGTTTACCGTTAAATTTACCAGCAAGAGCTTTTTTAGCTAGGGAATTGCTGATAGATTGGGCAATTTCAAAAGTTGTAACGCCAGATTCGAATTCACGAACAGCGCCATCTGGGAAAGTAATTTTAATCATGGTTTTCTCCTTTTTTATATTTCATAGTTTCTAAGCATTGACTTTTTATTATGAGACTACTTCCTAGTCTTAATGTTCAACTGCTTTTCTTTATCAGAGAGGAAGTTTTCCATTTCCGTCAGGATGTCTATATCCAAACGTTGAGAAAGTTCTACTAGCCACCAGATATTTTCTGAAAGTTTATGCTCCAGTGTGTAGGGTGTTTCATCATAGTAGCGTCCTTGCTTGGTCATCACTAATCGTTGGAAATTTCCAATATCATTCGATAAAGCCAAGAGGTCTTCTTCCACTGTCCACTTGGAATCATGATGCTTAACTTCCAGATCGTGATAAGCTTGTCGGATTGCCCAACTGCGCTCCACTAATTCTTGCAACTCCATAGTTAGTCTCCTCATAAAAAATTGCGACATCCTAAAAAGGACGTCGCAACGTGGTTCCACCTTCATTTATGTTCCTCAAAAAAGAGGGACACCTCTGATTGGCTCTAACGTGGCCACCGTTTTATGTTTGCATAAAAGTCAGTAGAGTAGTATCAGTATAGTCTTCCTATGCGTTCACAGCAACCACGCACTCTCTGGTAGAAAGGGTCTAAGTGACTTGTCTCTATGCATTATTATAGCATGATTGTGAGATTTTTCAAGGTTTTTGTGAAAGTTTTTTGTTTTTCAGTTTTTGCATTAGATACCTGATAGCGACACCAATAACTGTACCTAGTAGAATAAGAATTTCATAGGCTAGGAAATAAACAATAATAAATTCTCTGAAAGGAATAATAGTAAAACAATAGAGCAAGCAGCTACCTAGAAGCCAATGCAGTGAAAAACCAAAACGGTAGCTATAAAGAAGTGAAACTATAAAAACTACAATGGGCGAAATGATGAATATATTTAGAAGATAGAGGCCTGTTAAATCAGGATTCGATGATAGTAGAATAAATAATCCATAAAGTGGGCAATAAAAGAAAAATACGACCAGATAGTAGGGGAGATATTTGAAGAATTTACGCATAATCAATCACCTCGTTATAAAACTATCAACTTAGATGTCCTTCCTATAACTATTATAGCATATTTAAGACCTGGATAGTAAATCAGTTGACAAAGATGATTCTTCTTGATAGAATAGGAAATGTCGTAAAGACAAATAACTTCTTCTTGGTTACAGGCATGCCAACCTGTCACTCGGATGAAGCCAAATAAAAAGGAGAAACATCATGGCAATCTCAAAAGAGAAAAAAATGAAATCATCGCACAATATGCACGTCACGAAGGTGATACAGGTTCAGTAGAGGTTCAAGTTGCTGTCCTTACTTGGGAAATCAACCACCTTAACGAACACATCAAACAACACAAAAAAGACCACGCTACTTACCGTGGATTGATGAAGAAAATCGGTCGCCGTCGTAACTTGCTTGCATACTTGCGTAAAAACGACGTTAACCGTTACCGTGAGTTAATCAACTCTCTTGGACTTCGTCGCTAATCTTGCATCTAAAACGTTTCTATACTTCGTTGGCTTTGCCTCGATGTACCATCAGTACAATCTTCGGCTTGCCGCCTAGTCTATAAACGTTTTATCCAGCAAGAATCAAGCTCTCTGACTTCAGAGGGCTTTTTGTTTTTGCCAAGTACTAAGGTCGTGTTCAATTGAGCACATCTTGAAAATAAGGCTACTCTATTTGAGTAGTTTTTTTATTTTCGTCATCTTATCTTGATATACTCAAGTATAATCTTTGGTTACGGTTCCTAGCACTGTAAGGTAAAATAAATCAGACATGTCTCCCTTCAGGGAGATTTTTTGTTTCACTAGGATTTTAGCCCGAGCTCAAATTAGCTCTCTGACTTCAGAGGGCTTTTTTCTATATTTTTCTAGTCTTGTTCCTGATTTGGAAATGTGGTATACTAATTATGAAAATTGTCTAAATTTTTAATCTTTGATAAAGGGAGGGTTTCATGCTTTCCAAATTTTCTGGAAGCCATCAAAACCTGCGATATTTTTTTCTGCTAGCTTTTTTGCTTGTAGCATTGGGAATTTCTATGTTTCTAGCTGTTTCTATGGGTTCAGTTCAAATTAGTTTGAGCGATACCTATCGGATTATATTAAGTAAGATGGGAGTTCCGTTTGATATAGGAGACCTTTCGAAGTCGACACTTGCAATTGTCTGGAATATGAGATTGCCACGGGTCTTTCTAGGTTTGATAGTTGGCGCGGGTCTTTCTATGTGTGGAAGCGTGATGCAGTCAACAGTCAATAACCCCATTGCTGAACCTTATGTGTTAGGAATTTCTGCTGGGGCAACCTTTGGTGCGACTTTGAGTATCATTCTTGGGTTTAAAGTCATGATTGGTCTCGGCTCTTTCCTTGGAGCGCTTGTGGCAACAGTTGCAGTCTTAGTCATTGCTTCCATGCAAGGAAGAATGACAACTTCTAGCCTCATTTTATCAGGTACTGTGGTCAATGCACTCTTTTTGGCTTTTTCAAACTTTATTATCTCAATCGGTGCCAATGCTGATAGTGTCATGACTATCAAGTTCTGGACCATGGGTTCTCTAGCAGGAAGCTCCTGGGCTCACTTAACCCTGCCAACAGTAGTTGTGGGAGTAGCCTTTTTGTTTTTCTCGACCCAATATCGTGTTTTTAATGCCATGATGATGGGTGATGAGGCAGCCTTGACCTTGGGAATTCCCCTACGTTTTTACTGGTATCTCTATGTGGCTATTGTAGCTGTGATGACGGCAGTATTAGTATCGACCTGTGGGATTATTGGTTTTGTCGGCCTGATTACACCTCATTTGGCAAGAAGCTTGGTTGGTACAAACTACAGAAGACTTTTTCCAATTGCTACCTTACTGGGTGCCCTTTTTGTCGTCTGGGCAGATGTCTTTGCTCGAGTTTTGATTCAAAATGCTGAACTACCGATTGGAATTTTCACAGCCCTAGTAGGTGCCCCCTTCTTTATCTACATGGTTGCAAGTAGACGAAGGGAGGTGAAGGTCTGATATGGACTTAATGTGTCAGGATATTCACTTTGGAATCGGAGAAAAAAAGATTCTCAAAGGAGTCTCACTCAAACTGGAGGGCAACCAATTTCATACGATTTTGGGACCCAATGGAAGTGGGAAGACTAGTTTGTTGAAACTCCTCTATCGACAAGAAAAGCCTGATCAAGGTTTGATTTTCCTTGATGGGAAACCCTTGGAACAAATGAGCGTTAAGGAAACGGCAAAACAGATGGCAGTCATCACCCAGTTCAATCAACTCCAATTTGATTGTACGGTTGAAGAAATCGTTATGCTGGGCAGAACACCCCATCTCTCTTTCTTACAAAAGGAAAAGAAAAAGACTTTGCCTTGGTTGAGGATGCTCTAGCCAAGGTAGATATGTTCGAAAAGAGAAATCGCCTTTACTCTTCTCTATCAGGAGGAGAGAGACAGCGAGTTTTGTTAGCACGCGCCTTAGCTCAAGAACCTTCACTCTTGCTCTTAGACGAACCGACCAATCATCTAGATATCAAATACCAGCTGGACTTGTTGACCATTGTTAAAAATCTCCAGATCAATGTGTTAGCCGTCTTGCATGATATTCAGCTAGCTTGTCGCTATTCAGACTATCTCTATCTGATGAAAGAGGGGGAGATAGTTTACCAAGGTACACCAAAAGAGACCATCACTCCTGAGTCTTTGCAGGCTGTCTATGGTGTCCAAAGTAAGGTTACTTGGACAGAAGATCAGCAAGCTATGATTCACTATTTATAAAATTTAAAGGAAATTAACATGAAAAAATCACTCAGTATTTTGCTCGTAACAGTAGCTACCTTAACTTTGGCGGCTTGTAGCAACACATCTAAAGAAACAGCAACTGCACCAGCTACAACAGAAGCTAGTCAAAAATCTGCTACAGAAACAAGCTATCCTGTAACTATAAAAACATACGATGCCAAAGGAAACGAAGTCGAGCAAGTCTTTGAAAAGGCCCCTGAGAAGGTCATCACCAACAACCTTTCAACAACTGAAATTCTACTTGAACTTGGTTTGAAAGATAAAATTGCCGGCATGCTCAATCCTGATAATGCTGTAACTGGTAAATACAAGGATGCCATTGAAGCCATCCCTCATATTGGGGATAAGAAATCAGTCTCACAAGAAACGGTTCTTTCTTATGAACCTGATGCCTTGATGGGGCGCAACATGATGTTCTCTGAAAAGTCAATGGGAACGATTAGTGCTTGGAATGAAAATAAAATCCCTGTTTATACGCAAAAAGCTTCACTTTCAAATGTTCAACAGGATTTGGGAAATATCGTAGAAGACGTGAAAAATCTTGGTACTATTTTCAATGTTCAAGACAAGGCCAACCAATACGCAGAGCAATTGCAAGCTAAAATCGATGCGGTTAAAAAAGCCAACCCAGAAACACAGGGTGAAAAGAAAAAAGCTTTAATTATGGTTGCCTACAATGACGAAACCTTTGGTGCCTACAAGTCAGCCCTTCAAGAAAGCTTGCTTAACCAACTTGGTTATACCAATGTTGCAACAGGAACATCTGGCTTGACCTTGGAAAATCTAGTATCAATGGATCCAGAGTTGATTATCTATGTAACTAGCGATCGTAATCAAAAGTTGGATGAAAAAGCAGTAGATTTGATGAAGGCAAACACTGTTTTGGAAAATGTACCAGCAATCAAGAATCAAAAAATCATGACCATCTCTTACGATGAATTGATGGACTACGGTCCTGCAGTGATTGATTCCCTTGAAAAAATCAATGACTTCATCAAGAAATAAGGAGTTTAACTGGGAAGGGATTCAGGTTAGGGTCAGTCTTCCTTCAAACTATGACTCTAAACAAGCCTACCCAATGATTCTTTTAAATGATGGACAATTGGACTATTTGTCAGACCTGTCCCAATCTGTGATTTTGGTGGGTTTGATTCCTGAAAGCCGTCTGAATGACTTTACACCTTGGAAAGCTAGTGCTTTAAAAGAAGGGGCTCTGGATTTTGGTGGGAAGGTAGAAGCCTATCATGAGAAGCTCTTTCAAGGAATTCTAACAACTCTAAAAAAAGACTACTTGATTGATGAAAATAGGATTGCATATGGTGGTTATTCACTTGGTGGTCTAGCTGCTATCTATAGTCTCTATAGTAGTTATCTTCCTGTGACCTGTATCTTTTCTGTCTGTGGTTCTTTCTGGTATCCAGACTTTACAGAATTTTGTAGGGAACATGACCTGATACAGAGTCAAAGTCTTATTTATCTGCAAAATGGTCAGATAGAGGGTGCCAATCATTCCAATCGCCTGTCTAAGGCTCCGATGTTTGCAAGGGAACTACATAACCTGATTTCAGAAGCAGTTCCTACAACATATTCTACATTTGATGCTTATGGGCATCATGAAGCTCTTAAGGAACGCTATCATCAGTTTTGTGATTGGCTAAGAGAAGAGTGGAAGCTCAAATAATTCTATAACACTCCTTGTTCGTTTTAACTTGGAGTGTTTCTCTTGTATGCTTGGTTGTTAAAATGTTCATGGTATTATTCTTGACGGAAATCCATCCCCTGTAATAGACTAAATTATGGTATAATGAGTAGATAGATAGAATCGAGGAAATTATGTCATTTACACAGTTTAAATTTAAGAAATATATAGAAAAAGCTTTGGAGGAGTTGAAGTTTACGACTCCTACCGAGGTGCAGGAAAAGTTGATTCCTATTGTCCTAGCAGGTCGTGACTTGGTTGGTGAATCAAAAACAGGTTCAGGTAAGACTCATACTTTCTTGTTACCGATTTTCCAACAGTTGGATGAAGAGAGCGATAGTGTGCAAGCAGTTATCACAGCACCAAGTCGTGAATTAGCGACTCAGATTTATCAAGCGGCTCGTCAGATCGCATCACATTCAGATGTTGAGATTCGTGTTGCCAACTATGTTGGTGGTACAGATAAGGCTCGCCAGATTGACAAATTAGCAAGTAATCAACCACATATCGTTATCGGAACTCCAGGTCGTATCTATGATTTGGTCAAGTCTGGTGACCTAGCCATTCACAAAGCTAAGACCTTTGTAGTCGATGAAGCCGACATGACCTTGGATATGGGATTCTTGGAAACAGTCGATAAGATTGCAGGAAGCCTTCCAAAAGACTTGCAGTTTATGGTCTTTTCAGCAACCATCCCACAAAAACTGCAACCATTCTTGAAAAAATACTTGTCAAATCCTGTCATGGAGAAAATCAAGACCAAAACCGTTATCTCTGATACCATTGATAACTGGTTGATTTCGACTAAGGGTCGTGACAAGAATGCCCAGATTTATGAATTGACTCAAGTCATGCAGCCATACTTAGCAATGATTTTTGTCAATACCAAAACGCGTGCGGATGAATTACATGCATACCTAACAGCTCAAGGCTTGAAGGTAGCTAAGATTCATGGAGATATTGCTCCTCGTGAACGCAAACGTATCATGAATAAGGTGAAAAATCTTGATTTTGAGTACATCGTTGCGACTGACCTAGCTGCGCGTGGGATTGACATTGAGGGGGTCAGTCACGTCATTAACGATGCCATTCCACAGGACTTGTCCTTCTTTGTTCACCGTGTCGGACGAACTGGACGTAATGGTCTGCCAGGTACAGCTATTACCCTTTACCAGCCTAGTGATGACACTGATATTCGTGAGTTAGAGAAATTAGGAATTAAGTTTGTACCTAAGGTGGTTAAAGACGGAGAATTCCAAGATACTTATGACCGTGACCGCCGTGTCAATCGTGAGAAAAAACAAGAAAAACTGGATATCGAAATGATTGGCTTGGTTAAAAAGAAAAAGAAAAAAGTCAAACCAGGCTATAAGAAGAAAATTCAATGGGCTGTCGATGAAAAACGCCGTAAAACCAAGCGTGCTGAAAGTCGTGCCCGTGGACGTGCAGAACGTAAAGCTAAACGCCAAACATTTTAAACATCAGACAGTAAAACCACTTGGTTTTACTGTTTTTTTATAGTTCTACATCGGGATTGACAGAATTCATCAGTATATGATATTGGGAAAATGATCATTTAATCAGAACATTCTTTTAATTTTCTGAAATTTATAATATACTTAAATTAAAAGTAGATTATTGGAGAAGGTAAATGAAAATAAAAATGAAAGACTTTATTGCTGGAATTGGTGAAATAAATGTTATTGTTTATTTGATATATGTGTGTACTGGTCTCGCTCCTCTTTTTCATATATTGATTATTGGTTCAGAAATGACTACTGGAAAAATAGTTTTAACTATCTTAGGCGTACTTTATGCTATCTTTTTAACGATTGCTAAAATTTATCGAAAGTTTTTCTGGTAAGAATCATCATGAAATATTAAAATGCCATCACAAATTTGAATTGCACCCCAAAAGTTAGACAGAAAAAATCTAACTTTTGGGGTGTTTTATTATGAAATTGAATTATGAAGATAAAGTTCAGATTTATGAACTAAGAAAGCAAGGACAAAGCTTCAAACAGCTTTCGAAAAGATTTGGTGTGGATGTTTCTGGTCTAAAGTACATGATGAAATTAATTGACCGTTATGGCATAGATATCGTCAAGAAAGGGATGAATCGTTATTATTCTTCAGAACTAAAACAACAAACGAATTAAAGTCAAACTAAAAGGACTTAGTCCTGTGCAGTACAGAACTAAATCCTTGCAATAATTATTTGTCCAACTTTTTGAGGGCAGTACAGCTTTCCTTTTTGGTATAAAATATGTGCTTCCTATGATTAGGCAATTTTCTGAATCGAAAAATGACTAAATAGAAAGAGAGATTTCAAAGCCTTGCATCCATTCGGATTTTACTGTGATTTCGATTTTTAAAGCATCTGCTAATTGTTTGACAAGATAGAGACCCATGCCTGTTGATTTTTTCCTTGTCTCTCCTGAATCACCTGTAAATCCTTTTTCAAAGATATGAGGGAGGTCGCAAGCTTTAACTCCACACCCATTATCCCTAATAATCAGGGTTTTGCGCCCCTTGTCACTTGACATAGAAATCTTGAGTTCTGGTTTGTCAGAGCTATATTTAAGGGCGTTGGCTAGTATTTGAGACAGGATAAATCCAAAACTGCGTTGATCAGTGTAGCAGATTCCTTGTATGTTCTCTAACTTAATCGTAAAATTCTTTTCTTTGAGCAAGGGATCAAAGTTCTCCAAAAGATCTTGGATACACTCTTCTAGGTCAAGGTCTTCAAATAGAAAATCATTTTTCTCACTTTTCACCCTGTAGTAGAATAGGATCTGTGATACATTTCCTTGGATTTGATTTTTCACATAGTCCAATTTAAAAGCAGTATCCTCAGGTAGTTGGTCACTTTGATTATCTAAAAGGAGGGAAAGAAGCGATAAAGGAAGTTTAATCTCATGCGCCCATTTTTCAACATAGTCCTCGTACTCGGCTAGTAATGAGTTGAGTTTTCCTATTTGAGCCTGCTTTTGATAAAGGGTATCTGCTATTTTTTCAATGCTTTCTTTCTCTGAGGCACTTGATAAATTCAATAATTCAAGCTCAGTATCGATCTTAGGGTTGGCTATGAAGGATTTATAAGCAGCGGATTTTTTTCTTTCTTTTCTTATAAGTAAGAATGATAGGATGAAAAAAAGCAGGACGGTGGCTAAAATATAGAGAAGGATGAGAGCTTGAAACATTCTCACATCTGAAAGCCAAAGCAGGACAGCTGTGAATAGATCAAATGCTAAGAGAACAAGTAACCAAGGCAGATAACTAGCTAGATATTTTAGGTTATGTTTCATCTGGACTTACCTCTTCTAGCTTGTAACCAATACCTCTGATGGACTTGACTTTAAGCGCAATGCCAGCCTGTTTCATCACCTTTTTCAGCCTTGCAATGTTTACTTGTAGGGCATTTTCATCGATGAACTCAGTTGTATTCCACAGTTTCATACTTAGTTCTTCTTTTGTGACGACAGAATCAGTTGCCACTAATAAGGTTTCTAACAATTTCCCTTGATTTTGAGGGAGTAAAATCGAGTGTCCATTGATATAAAGGGTATAGGTCTGTCTATCCAGCAGGAAATTATCTTTTTCAAGTAAATTTTGTCTACCTTCATAGCGTTTCAAGATGTTTTCTATACGAGCCAAGAATCTTTCTTTCTTGAAAGGTTTTGTTAAGTACTCGTCAGCCCCTAATTTTAGGGCGTAAATCTCATCTTTTAGTTGTTCACGGGAGGTGAGAACCAATATGGGCACAGAGCGTTTGGACTTGAGATTTTTACAAATTTGAAAACCTGTTTCTCCTGGTAAATTCAAATCCAGTATGATTAAATCCGTATCGTATTGCAGCACTTGCTGGCTTGTATCTTTGAAGTCAGTCAACTTATCAACTTGATAACCCGCTTTCTCTAACAAGATGACAATTTCATCTCGAATCAAGGCTTCATCTTCAATAACCAGAATATGCTTCATATCGGTTCCTCCTTTTCCTATTTTATTCTACCTTATTCATCTCTTTTGGGTTCCATTAATGACAATAAGTACTTGTTGCTATTTTTCTTTACAATTCTGATATAGATGACTTCAAATCCAGCTAAGAGCAGTACTATCAGCATGGCTGTGATGAATTTCTGCCCCATAACCATTCTTGCGCTAGCAGGCATTATTCCTGTGAGGAGGGAGCTCACTCCGAAGCTACTACTGATAAGTGCAAGGGCTATTGGTAGACCGAAATACCAGTTGATTTGCTTTTCCGAAGATTTACAAAGAGTTTCGTAGTTTGCTCCGAGATGGATTAAGGTCTGGTATCGTCTGTAGGATTGTCTTTGTCCCATCAAAAACTGAACGCCGATAATTGTATTTGCGACAACAAGGAAGATGATAGCCAGATAGATGGTGATATAGCTGGCAGAGATAATGTAAAATAATTGTCTTCCCATATTTTGTATATAGCTTTCATAGCCAAGAGAGGTTTGATTTAGCTTTTCATTGGTATCTGAGATAGCTCTCATCAAGCCTTTTTCCTTGACTAGCTCAGGAGCTAGGATGCCGCTGACATAGTTCGAGTAGTGACCGTCTGTATAGTTCATAAAGACTTCATCTGGGACTATGAGGGCAACAGAGAGGGTGATTTCACGATCCGTTACAATCGGTAAAGACTCCACCTCTCCAATCAATTTTACATCATTTTCCATGACTTTGATTTGAGGATTTGTCTTCAGAACAGAGTTGACGAGACTCTCATCCGGCAGGAAATCTTTCCCCATATACAAGTAGGCTTCCTTGCTAGTTAATTCTAGAGGAGGGAGATTGGCAGCCTTTCTAAGTTCATTGTATTCGGAAACTGGTATGAGGTGGGAAGTAGTAGACTGTTTAAATCTTTGGAGCAAAATTTCCATGTTATTGTTGCCTTTTTGCTTTTTCAACTCCTTGATGATCTCTTCGAAGGACACGGACTCGTGTTCTTTCGGTTTGCCGACTTTGATTTGTAGAATCTTTGAAAACTGTGATGCCAGTCCAGCTGCTTCAAGCTCTTTTTTTACTGTATTTACATCAAGATTTTCATCTGTATCCTGCTTGCTATCTCTAAATGTATAATCCAAAACGTGGGTTTGATTGCCTGAATTGCCACTTGCAATGGCAACACCTGCTCCAAAGAGGCACAAGGCAGAGAAGATTAAGAGGGAGCAGATGGCCAGTATAGTTGAGCGCTGGATAACTAATTCCTGAATCTGTCTAAAATTATAGGCATGAAGTTTTCGATTGTTTCCAAGCTTGACCAAAAAGTCTATAAATAAACGCATACCAAAGAAGAGTAGGATGGTTCCGAGAGTCCCCAAGAAAACAGTGATGCCCATGGTTATGACACTCTCCCAAGCTCGTCCACTCATACCCATGTAATAGGCTGTTCCAAGAAGTAAAATCCCTAGGACAGAAGCAAGAAGGTACACCCCCTTGGGGAGTAGTTTCTTCATCCCAGAAGGAGAATAGGCAAGCAGGTTTCCGATTTCCTTATTGGCTATTTTTGCACTTAAAAGGACAAAAACAGCTAATTTTACGGCTAGGAAGCCGATGACTGTATACAGTAGAGCTGTAGTAGATAGAGAAAATTGATGTTCAATAATCCCTAGCCCAACAATTTTAGCGGTTATTAGGCTAATCAGTTCTGAAATCAAGATAGAAATTGGAAGGCCTATTCCAAGAGCAAGGACACTGTTTCTCAAATCCTCGAGTAGGAGCAGCAAGAACAGTTTGCTTCTTCGCATGCCTAATGTGAGATACACACCAAATTCATGTTTTCTCCTTTCCATATACATACTGCTTGCGAAGTAGATTAGAAAAAAGAGAATAAAGAGCGTTGCTACGTAAAGAATAGGAATCATGCTAAAGAGTTTATTTACAGCGTCACTTTCTATTTGTTTTAGAAAGATCATCACATCTTGATGGGACAAAGAAAGGATGATGTAAAAGGAGATAATAGAAAGAACCATGGAACTGAAATACAAGCCATTATTCTTTCGATCCCTCTTGCTATTTCTTGAGACTAATTTAGAAAACATTGCCATCACCTCCAGCCAGTGCAGACATGACCTTTAGTATTCTGTGGTAAAAATCTTCTTGACTTTCTCTTGGATAATCGCGTCGAATTTCATGGAATAGTTTTCCGTCTTGGATAAACAAGATGCGGTTGCAAAAGCTGGCAGCGACTGAATCGTGGGTCACCATGAGAATGGTGGTTTCTTCCACTTGATTCATTTCGGATAATTTTTGCATCAAAATGGTCGCATTTTTTGAATCCAAAGCTCCTGTGGGCTCATCTGCAAATACAATCTTAGGGTCTAAAATCAAGGCACGCGCAGCAGCTACCCTTTGCCGTTGACCACCTGATAATTGAGATGGGAACTTATCCAGAAGTTCAGAAATATCTAGATATTGGGAAAGCAATTCTAACCGAACCTTGCTTTCGTTGGCATCGACCTTGTGCAAAGACAAGGGGAGTAAAATATTTTCTTTGGCTGTCAGATTGTCCAAAAGCTCAAAATTTTGAAAGAGGTAACCAATTTCCTTGCCACGATAATCAGCTAACTGACTACCTTTTAACTGACCTAAATCTTTTTCTTGCATTTGAATGGAGCCGTCAGTTGGTTTGATGATAGTAGCGAGACAGTTAAGAAGGGTTGTTTTCCCAGAACCACTGCTCCCCATAATCCCTAAGAACTCACCTTTGACAACCTGAAAAGATATACCGTTCAAGGCTTTGGTGATATTCGGTTCTTTTCCATAATGCTTTTTTAATGATTCTACTCGTAAAATTGTTTCCATGTGAAACACCTCCATCTTTTGTTACTTTCATTATAATATGAATCAGAGTAGAATAACACTTACGGATGATGTAAGAAATCTTTAACATTAGGTTATTGGAGCTATACTTACTATATTATAGCATGGTTTCAAGGAATTTAAAAAGGATGGTGATAAATATCGTGCTCCAAGTGGCTATGACCTCACTCTCGAAGTAAAAACAGTTGAAACAAAGAAAGGTGACTTTGGAGGAGATAAAAAAGAAGACTACGATGTTAAGGAATACCGAATTGTTGATCACAATCATCAAGAGAAAACCTTTAACTATCATGGTCTCTTAACGAGTCAGACAGATGAAAAAGGCAATAAAACAAGCTTTGATTATAATGAAAATTACCAGCTGGTCAAGATTACATCTCCTACAGGCTTGGTTTATAGTATCACCTATAATACAGATGGCTATATTGGTGCGATTCAAATCCCTAATGGCTCAACTTTGACCTATGACAAGTCTCACCGTCTCACCGAACTCCGTCATATGGACAAGCAGGACAAACTCATCTCTAGCTACGGCTATGAGTATGATGATGGTGGCTATATCGCTAAGGAAACTATTAAGCAGGATGGCGAATCCCTAGTCCATACCTACACCTACGATACTCTGGGTCAAGTGGAAAATATGACCGTATCGGATGGAGCTGGTAAGGAACTCTCTAAACTCTCCTATACCTACGACCTAGCCGGCAATAAACTGACTAGCACCGAGACAGTTGATGGTAAGGAGAACCAGACACGCTTTACCTACGATGATCATAACCGCTTGACCAAACTAGAAGGGCCAGATGGTACCATCACCTATACCTACGACAAGAATGGCAATCGCATCGCTTCTGAGAAGAATTCAGAGAAGCTAGACTATATCTATGATACAGAGAACCGCTTGCTTGCAATCAAGGACAAGAAAGGCCTTCTCATGGCTGCACTTTACGACGGGGATGATAATCGTGTCTTCACTGCTAGTCGCAAGGAAGGCAAGAACACCTATCAACTCTTCCAACGCAAGCCAAAGGAAAGCAAGTCAGGTCGTAAGTCACCATATACAGCCCCAAGTGGGGAAGAAAACTCTCTCTTCTGGTATGGCTTTAGCCAGAATGTCCTCCAAGCCCTATCCACCCTACCACAGACGATAGGAAGCATCTGGCACAGCATCTTTGACGATGTGTCTAGAGCCTATCACCAGAAAGTGGCTAAGGATCGAGCGACCAAGGAGGGAATTGTCGTCAACCCACCAGAACTTGGTAACTTACCGGGTCAGGGAGAAGTAACCTATGCCAGTCAGGTTCAGGATGTCCTGATTCCTTATACCACACGAGAGGATACCTACAACTACTACGAGGAACGTAACTATGTCAACGATGTTAATCGTGAACATACAGAAGTCCTCGAAACCTATGACCATGATGGCAAGGCTCGTGAGACCTATAGCTATGGCAAGGGTCGAGCTAGCTACCTCAACAACCAAACAGGCGACAGCTACAACTACTTGACTAATCAGTCAGGTTCTGTGACAGGCTTGACCAAGGATGGACAAGCCGTCGCATCAAGCAGCTATAACCTCTATGGGGCAAGAAAGACAAGCACAGACACGACAGGAAATCCATTCGCCTATAATGGCGAAGCTCGTGACGATACTGGACTTGACTATTTACGAGCAAGATATTATGATAGTCAGGGAGGTGCTTTCTTAACTGAGGATAGCTATCCAGGTGAGGACACAGATCCTCTCAGCCAGAACCGCTACAGCTATGTGCAGAACAACCCCGTCAACTATACAGACCCGAGTGGGCATTTCTGGAACAATATCAAAAAAGGCTGGAACTATGTTAAAAAGAAGGCCTCTAATGCTTGGAATGGTGTAAAACGAGTCGCTTCTAATACCTGGAATACGGTGAAACGAGTGGCCTCAAACACCTGGAATGGTGTGAAGAGTTTCGCCTCCAAAGCTTGGAATGTGACCAAGAGTGCCTTTAACCACGCGACTAACTGGGTCAGCACCCAATATAACCGTGCGGTTAATTGGGGTAGTCGACAGTGGAATAAGGTTCAAACAGCCTACAATAGTGCCGGTGACTATGTACAAACGAAATACCAGCAAGCGGCAGCACAGATAGAGGCTAAGCGCCAACAAGTGGTTCGGTCTGCCTATGCGCTGGCAACAGGTCGGAGTTCTTCCCCTACCATCCGAGAAGGTATGAATCTCCTTCGAAACTGGGGAACAGCCTTGCAGAACACCTTAAAACATGTCTGTACAACAGCTGAACGAGTCAAGAGTCAAGTCGTTGATTTCGTGAAAAATGTCGACTGGAAGAAGGTTGCCGTAACTGCGGCAGCTATCGGTGTCGGTATTGCTCTTACCGTAGCGACTGGAGGTCTTGGAGCCCCCGTAGCGATGGCTATCGGTGGTGCAGCCTCTGGAGCAATCATCTCAGGATATGATGCCTATAGTTCTGGCCAACGTGGTTGGGAATTGGTTGGTTCGATCGCTAAAGGAGCAGGAACAGGTGCTATCTCAGGTCTTATTGGCGGTCAATTGGTGGGAGCAGGAGCTAGTCTAGCAACAAATGTGACTCAAAATATTGGCAATCAAGCAGTTCGACAAGTTGCCAAGATTGGAGTAGAATCAGCGGTTGAGACTGCGATTGACACAGGTATTGATTTGGCCACAGGAAATAAGATTACTGGTCAAACAGTCGCCATGAACTTTGCCTTTAACACCTTTACCAACGGAGCAGGTAGTGTATCTCCTAAGAAGGCCCCTAAGGCTGATGTGGTGACGACGAAGCCGAAATCAGGGGATGTCTACCAATGACAGTAGAGAATCTCCAAATGTTTGCGAAGAAGCCTAAGGTCAACTTAGTAACATCTAAAGATAATCATTTTAATAATTGGCTAAATAAAGGTTCGTCTAATAATAGTGTTTATTATGGCATTGATGCTAATACTGGAGATGCGGTCTATACTGGGATAACTAAACAAGGCTTAAATTCACGACGATCTCAACATAATCGTCAAGGTAAGAATTTTGAAGAACTCAGTGAACAATATAGTGATTTGACAAGAAATCAAGCCAGAGCAGTTGAGCAATATCTCATTGAAAACGGCCATGCGAATCAATTGAATAAAATTAATAGTATTAGCCCTAAAAATAAAATGTATAATGATGCCATGAAGTGGGCAGAAAAATATCTTAATGGAGGAAATTAATAATGAATACAAATCTAATAGCTTTAAGAAGAAAAGAACGTTATGAAAGTTTAAATTTAGAAATTCAGAAGGAGTTAGATAACTTTTATGACACAAAGGCAGCTACTCATCAACTAAAAGTGATTAAAAAAAGTAGGTCAATTCCAAAAGTGGGAGATGTATTTCTTGTGTCTCCTAGGGAGGGAATCTACTTTTATGGTAAAGTGCTGGTTTCTAATATAGTTAGAAAAGTTCGGGATTCTTTTGTGGAAGGGAAACATGTTGTATTTATCTTTAAAGGAAATACTCATGAAAAAAATATTGATAAATACAAGCCAGATTATTCTAACTTGTTAATTCCACCTGCTATTGTAGGTGATGAATATTGGAAAAAAGGATATTTCCATACTATCGCTAATATTCCCTTAACAGAGGAAGAGAAAAAGCTGGATTTTGGATTCTATAGTATTCATTTTAAAGGTAACTTTTTCTGTAAAGAGACTGGAGAATTATTGGATAAAGAGCCTAAATTATTAGGGATACATGGAATAACAACCATCAGTGGAATCGGAATGGCAATTGAAAGAGAATTAATTATTAATCCTTCCTTATTAGAAGAAACTGAGTAGCTTGAACTTTGTGATAATCATTAAAAACTCTCGAAGAAATCTTTCATCGAGAGTTTTATACTATCACCATTAGCTATAATCATGGTGGCAAGACTCAGTACACCTATAATGAACTGGGCTATCCGACCCAAGTCACCGATGCCAATGGCAATGTCACTAAGATGACCTATAACTCAACGGCTCAACATAGGGATCCAAATGGTCAAGAGACAGCCTTTAAGTACGACCCATTAGGACGAATCATCGAAACAGTAGCTCCGACAGGAAGCAAGCAAAGCTTCAGCGATGATGCTTTGGGCAATCGTTTGAGCGAAAAAAGTAGCGAAGGTCATACAACGACCTACAACTATGTCAATGACCTTTATGGTCGTGTGACCAAACGCACCTTACCAAATGAGGTAGCATACACCTACGCCTATGATGCCTTGGGACGTCTCACCAAGCAAACAGGTCCACAGGGACTATCGAAAACCTATAGCTATGATGTGTCTGGAAACTTGGTGAAAGAGACAGACCAATCCGATCGAAGCAATCGCTATAGCTATGACAAGGTTGGTCGTCTCTTAACGGCTAAGAACACCCTTGACCAACCAGTCAGGCTCTGTGATAGGCCTGACCAAAGATGGGCAAGCCGTCGCATCAACTAGCTATAACCTCTATGGGGCAAGAAAGACAAGTACAGATACAACAGGTCAGCCCTTTGCCTATAACGGTGAAGCCCGCGACGATACTGGACTTAATTATTCAGGATAGGGCTACCTCCATGAAGGTAGCCCTATTTTTTTGACTGTGAATGAATCGAAGCGATGGGATTACACAGAGTTAGAATTTCTTTTTGCTTTGACTGAGATACATGAGTATAGATTTGTGTGACTGAGATAGAACTATGTCCAAGAATTTGTTGAATGTATCGAATATCTACGTCGTTATCTAGAAGCATTGTTGCGAAACTATGTCTAAACATATGGGGGGTAATAGGTGTAGTTAAGTTATGTTGTTCAACAAGATTATTTAGAATTAAACGTACACTTTGCTCTGATAATGGTTTGAGAGAATATTTTCCAGGGAATAGGTAGTCACTGGTTTGAAAGCAGTAGTTATTTATATATGTTTCTAATAAGCTAAATGTTATTTGATCTCCTAAAAATAGGATACGTTCTTTCTTACCTTTTCCCATAATATGGAGAGTCCTATTTGAAAGATTAATATTTTTGAGATGAATATGACAAAGTTCGGAAACCCTAATACCAGTTGAAAGTAATAAGGAAATGATTAGCAAATTTCTTTCAGCTTTTTGTTTTTGATATTTAGATTTTGAATAGGTAACTTTCTCTTCTAAATGTGAAAAAATACTTTTCAAAATGTCATAGGGAATTGTTTTAGGTAATATTTTTTCCGTTCTAAATTGAAAACGTAATTGATTAAAAGGATTCTCATCAACTAAATTCTGATATTTCAAGTAGTTGTAAAACACCTTCAAACTAGCGATTTTGCGACGTAATGTATTAGATTTAAGATTGGATTTTATCAAATGTTCAACATAGGTTTCCACACGGGTGTAATTTGAATTGTAAAATTGCAAAATATCATTTTTGTAAGCTCTAATCGTATGTGAACTTAAGCGTCTATGAGTTTCGCAGTGGTCTAAGAAAGTAGAAATAAGTGTATAATCCATGAAAATCTCCTTCATCAATAATCATGCTATTATAAACTTATTTGGGAGCTTTGTATAGTGATAATAAATAGTTATCGGTAGGAGAATACTATGGAAATAAAAATAATTGATAAAATTTTATCTCAAAAATGTTTTTGGACAATTATTTTTACTTGTTGGATTTTTATTGGAATTATAGTATCAATTTTTTGATTCATCATTAAATACAATTATATATATG
>NZ_ALCH01000002.1:0-130000 GCF_000279535.1 Streptococcus infantis SPAR10 | reverse complement strand
CATAATTCATTGGCATTCGGAGTTTATATGAGATTGGTAATCCGGGATGGACCCCTCACCCAAACAGTGCTCTACCTCCAAGAATCTCTAATGTCGACGCTAGCCCTAAAGCTATTTCGGAGAGAACCAGCTATCTCCAAGTTCGTTTGGAATTTCTCCGCTACCCACAAGTCATCCAAGCACTTTTCAACGTGCCCTGGTTCGGTCCTCCAGTGCGTCTTACCGCACCTTCAACCTGCTCATGGGTAGGTCACATGGTTTCGGGTCTACGACATAATACTAAAGCGCCCTATTCAGACTCGGTTTCCCTACGGCTCCGTCTCTTCAACTTAACCTCGCATCATATCGTAACTCGCCGGTTCATTCTACAAAAGGCACGCTCTCACCCATTAACGGGCTCGAACTTGTTGTAGGCACACGGTTTCAGGTTCTATTTCACTCCCCTCCCGGGGTGCTTTTCACCTTTTCCCTCACGGTACTGGTTCACTATCGGTCACTAGGGAGTATTTAGGGTTGGGAGATGGTCCTCCCAGATTCCGACGAGATTTCACGTGTCTCGCCGTACTCAGGATACTGCTAGGTACAAAGACTATTTTAAATACGAGGCTCTCACTCTCTTTGGCTGACCTTCCCATGTCATTCTTCTATAGTCTTTGAGTCCACATTGCAGTCCTACAACCCCGAAGAGTAAACTCTTCGGTTTGCCCTCCTGCCGTTTCGCTCGCCGCTACTAAGGCAATCGCTTTTGCTTTCTCTTCCTGCAGCTACTTAGATGTTTCAGTTCACTGCGTCTTCCTCCTCATATCCTTAACAGATATGGGTAACAGGTAGTACCTGTTGGGTTCCCCCATTCGGAAATCCCTGGATCATCGCTTACTTACAGCTACCCAAGGCATATCGTCGTTTGTCACGTCCTTCTTCGGCTCCTAGTGCCAAGGCATCCACCGTGCGCCCTTATTAACTTAACCTTACTTTTTTGACCTTTCAGTCATAAACTCTTATTAATACTACAGCGTTTTCGGTTTATTTTCTTGTTACTATTTGATATAGATATTCAATTTTCAATGTGCATTACTTGGTGATCTCTCACCAATGGAGCCTAGCGGGATCGAACCGCTGACCTCCTGCGTGCAAAGCAGGCGCTCTCCCAGCTGAGCTAAGGCCCCACAAGACCTCTCAAGACTAAACAAGACCAATGTGCATTCCTTATCCTTAGAAAGGAGGTGATCCAGCCGCACCTTCCGATACGGCTACCTTGTTACGACTTCACCCCAATCATCTATCCCACCTTAGGCGGCTGGCTCCTAAAAGGTTACCTCACCGACTTCGGGTGTTACAAACTCTCGTGGTGTGACGGGCGGTGTGTACAAGGCCCGGGAACGTATTCACCGCGGCGTGCTGATCCGCGATTACTAGCGATTCCGACTTCATGTAGGCGAGTTGCAGCCTACAATCCGAACTGAGATTGGCTTTAAGAGATTAGCTTGCCGTCACCGGCTTGCGACTCGTTGTACCAACCATTGTAGCACGTGTGTAGCCCAGGTCATAAGGGGCATGATGATTTGACGTCATCCCCACCTTCCTCCGGTTTATTACCGGCAGTCTCGCTAGAGTGCCCAACTGAATGATGGCAACTAACAATAGGGGTTGCGCTCGTTGCGGGACTTAACCCAACATCTCACGACACGAGCTGACGACAACCATGCACCACCTGTCACCTCTGTCCCGAAGGAAAACTCTATCTCTAGAGCGGTCAGAGGGATGTCAAGACCTGGTAAGGTTCTTCGCGTTGCTTCGAATTAAACCACATGCTCCACCGCTTGTGCGGGCCCCCGTCAATTCCTTTGAGTTTCAACCTTGCGGTCGTACTCCCCAGGCGGAGTGCTTAATGCGTTAGCTACGGCACTAAACCCCGGAAAGGGTCTAACACCTAGCACTCATCGTTTACGGCGTGGACTACCAGGGTATCTAATCCTGTTTGCTCCCCACGCTTTCGAGCCTCAGCGTCAGTTACAAGCCAGAGAGCCGCTTTCGCCACCGGTGTTCCTCCATATATCTACGCATTTCACCGCTACACATGGAATTCCACTCTCCCCTCTTGCACTCAAGTTAAACAGTTTCCAAAGCGTACTATGGTTAAGCCACAGCCTTTAACTTCAGACTTATCTAACCGCCTGCGCTCGCTTTACGCCCAATAAATCCGGACAACGCTCGGGACCTACGTATTACCGCGGCTGCTGGCACGTAGTTAGCCGTCCCTTTCTGGTAAGATACCGTCACAGTGTGAACTTTCCACTCTCACACTCGTTCTTCTCTTACAACAGAGCTTTACGATCCGAAAACCTTCCTCACTCACGCGGCGTTGCTCGGTCAGACTTCCGTCCATTGCCGAAGATTCCCTACTGCTGCCTCCCGTAGGAGTCTGGGCCGTGTCTCAGTCCCAGTGTGGCCGATCACCCTCTCAGGTCGGCTATGTATCGTGGCCTTGGTGAGCCGTTACCTCACCAACTAGCTAATACAACGCAGGTCCATCTGGTAGTGGTGCAATTGCACCTTTCAAGCAGCTATCATGCGATATCTACTGTTATGCGGTATTAGCTATCGTTTCCAATAGTTATCCCCCGCTACCAGGCAGGTTACCTACGCGTTACTCACCCGTTCGCAACTCATCCGGAAAGAGCAAGCTCCTCCTTCAGCGTTCTACTTGCATGTATTAGGCACGCCGCCAGCGTTCGTCCTGAGCCAGGATCAAACTCTCATTAAAAGTTTGAGTTCTCACTCATTTCTGTCACTGACAGATTTATTGTTTTTTCATTGTTCAGTACTATAACCTTAAGTTATAGTGCCCTGCACATTGGTTCGTCTTGTTCAGTTTTCAAAGGTCTTTGTCGCGCTTGCGACAACTATATTAGTATATCACAGTCACTTTTCTCTGTCAACAGGTTTTTTTAACTTTTTTTAAATCCTATTTCCATCAACCGCGATACACCCATAGTCCGTACGGGATTCGAACCCGTGTTACCGCCGTGAAAAGGCGGTGTCTTAACCCCTTGACCAACGGACCTGAGCTTTTTCAACTCTTTCTATTATACCCACTTTTAGATTCTTGTCAAGAACTTGAGCTTATTTTTTTATCTTTTTGGAGAAAAATCTCTTAGTACATGCTTTAGTTCTTTCAACATTGCTTTTCTTCCTTTGAATCGCTCATCAGCCAACAATCGTTCAAATAACTCCAATTTTTCTTTCCCTAATCCTGCTCGATACTCGTTAAGCAATTCTTGTAGTGCGTAAGACTCATCTATCAACAACCCCCCTTCGCCTAATCGATGGCTAATCTCGCTCACTTCTTCATAAGCTTGTCGATCCAATCTTCTTTTATAACTTTCTTGTTTTCGAACTGCATCCAAAATTCGATTTCGAAACTTTGTTTTGAAGTAGGTATAAAATTCCTTATTTTTATTTTCCTTAAAATCAGGGTGATTTTCTAATAAGTCATGTAGGCAAATCATTCCCTCTTGATCCCAATCTTCTTTTTCCCATAAATGAAGGTAGTATTCTTTTCTACACTTATGTACAATAGCTTTTACTTCGTGATAATTCATGTCTAACATAGTCGTTCTCCTTTTCTGCCAATAGTATAGCAAAGGTAGAGACGAATTATGACATTTCTTCTATTTTGTTATTTATCTTGCTTGATTATATTTTTTAGAATTTTTGATATTTCGTTGGGATATCTTTTTAGACTTTTTAGGATATAAAAAGAGACAAGAGTTATGCTCTTGTCTTTTAAAAAATTTATTGGAACAAATCTACAATTGTATCCCAGACGGTTTTTGCCTTTTCTTTAATTTTTGCATCTGAAATAGCTTTTTCTGCCTCATCAATAAGGTTCTGAGCTCTACTTTGGATATCATTTATAGAGTCATTTGACTGCCCACCACCATTGTCAGTTGACTGATTCGGAACATTTTCAGGAGCAATCCCATTTATTTTATAGGCATTTTCAACTGTAAATGTGCTTCCTGGTGTATAAGGAAGAATTGTTTCTGCCATACTTCTAAAAATATGAGCGGCGCCATTTGATGTCGAACCTGCTAGATAATGATTTTCATCGGTTGTCGGGAAACCAAGCCAGTGACTAATGACTACATCTGGCGTATAGCCGATAACCCACTGGTCACTCGTATACACCGGGTTGAAGGCTGCTTCTGTTGTACCTGTTTTTCCGGCCATAACATAACCATCTGGTGATGAACTTATCCCTGTACCGTTTGTGAATGTCCCTAGCATCATGCTAGTCATTTTATCCGCTACGGATTTATCTATCACTCGTTTTTGAGAATTCTTATGGGTAGCAATGACTTGACCACTTGCATTTTCAATACGTGTAATGAAATGTGCTTCAGGCATCAAACCTTCGTTCGCAAATGCTGCATAAGCTTGCGCCATTTGCAGTGGACTAGTTTCCACACCACCGCCCAGTGCAACACCCAACACACGATCTACATTGGTTAAGTTAAGCCCGAATCTTTCGCCTGATTCAAAAGCCTTGTCAATACCAAGTTCCTTAACCGTGGCTACTGCAGGAAGGTTTAGGGATTCAGCTAAAGCTTGGTACATTGGAACTTCTGGAGATGTTTTAATTCCTGCGTAGTTATCTACCTTGTAATCACCATACTCCATCGTGTGATTATCCAACTCTTTATTTAGAGGCCAACCAGCTTCGACTGCTGGGGTATAGACAACTAAGGGCTTAATAGTTGAACCTGGGCTTCTTTTTGATTGAGTTGCATAGTTGAAATTTCGGAAACCGGCTTTATCATCTCCTGCTACACGACCAACAACTCCTCGAACTCCTCCTGTTTTTGGCTCTAGAGCAACACTGCCCGACTCAGCATGAGTTCCATCTTCTGCGGTTGGAAAGAGAGCTGTGTTTTCATAAATGACCTGCATATTAGCCTGGTAATTCTGATCTAATTCCGTATATATACGATAGCCGTTGTTCACAATTTCTTCTTCAGTTAAATTATACTTTTCAATTGCTTCATTAACAACAGCATCAAAATAGGATGGATATCGGTAGTCTGAAACTTTCCCTTCGTAAGCATCCTGGAGTTGAGAGGCCATATCAACACCCGAAGCTTCCGCTTCTTTGTCTTTATCAATATAGCCAGCAGCGACCATGTTTTGTAGAACGGTGTCTCTACGATTAGTAGAATCTTCAATAGAATTCAAAGGGTTATACAACTCTGGCCCTTTGAGCATTCCGGCTAAAGTTGCAGCTTCATCAAGTGTCAGTTGAGAAGCTGAGACCCCGAAGTATTTTTTACTTGCATCTTCAACACCCCAAACCCCATTTCCGAAGTAGGCATTGTTCAAGTACATAGTCAGAATTTCTTTCTTACTATATTTTTTTGTTAGCTCCAAAGCTAAAAAGAATTCTTTCGCCTTTCTCTGTACAGTCTGATCTTGAGAAAGATAAGCGTTTTTCGCTAATTGTTGGGTAATTGTAGAACCACCACCCGAACGACCAGCTGTTAGGATAGCCAGGAAAAAGCGTCCATAGTTAATTCCACTATTTTTATAGAAACTTCTATCTTCTGTAGCAATGACGGCATTTTGTAAGTCTTCACTGATGTCCGAAAGTTCGACATAGGTGCCTTTTTGACCTGACAAGGCGCCTGCTTCTTTTTCCTCTCTGTCAAAAATCAGAGTGCGAGTTTTTAAAGCGTTTTGTAAGTCGGTAACATTTGTCGATTTTGCTAGAGCAAACAAATAGACCCCAACAAACAAGCTGGCACTAAGCCCAAGAATCAAAAAGATTTTTGTCAGATGATAGCGACGCCAAAATTTTCGAACAGGGCCAATTGCTCCCGCTTTCTTTCGTCCTGCTCTTGAACGCCGTAAATTGCTCGACACACTTTCTTCTTGTTCAATTCCATTCATTTCTGTTTTTTCAATTTCAGATTCTTCTTTTTTAAATAAAGAAAGAAATTTTTCAAATAAGGTATCTAATTTCATGCGTATATTTTATCATCTTCCCCATAGGAAGACAAGAATTTTGCTAGTTCCCCTGTCCAAATAAATTGATTTTTGTTACAATATCAGTATGAAATTTACCTTTACGATCCCCAACTCTCTACCCGAAATGACTGTCAAACATTTTCTAGAAGAACAGCTGTTAATACCTCGAAAAATAAGGCACTTTTTGAGAATCAAGAAACACATCCTCATTAATCAAGAAGAGGTCCATTGGCATCAAATGGTCAAGGCCGGAGATGAGTGCCAATTGATTTTCGACGAGGAAGATTATCCTACAAAAGAAATTCTCTGGGGAACCCCCAAACTTGTCGAAGAAGTCTATCAAGATCAACATTTAATTATCGTCAATAAACCCGAGGGCATGAAGACACATGGAAATCAGCCCGATGAGATAGCTCTTCTCAATCATGTCAGCGCCTATGTTGGTCAAACTTGCTATGTTGTCCATAGACTAGATATGGAAACAAGTGGTCTCGTACTGTTTGCTAAGAATCCATTTATTCTTCCTATCCTTAATCGCTTATTAGAAAAGAAAGAGATTTCTCGAGAATACTGGGCTCTGGTTGATGGAAGATTAGAGGCTAAGGACTTGATCTTCCGAGATAAAATTGGTCGCAATCGCCACGATCGTAGAAAAAGAATTGTGGATCAAAAAAATGGTCAATACGCCGAAACTCATGTAACTCGGTTAAAACAATTTCAAAACAAAACCAGTCTCGTTCGCTGTAGATTGAAAACAGGACGTACTCATCAGATCCGAGTCCACCTATCTCACCATGGACATCCAATCCTCGGGGACCCTCTCTACAACCCACACTCAAAAAACAAGAGACTGATGCTTCACGCATTTAAACTATCCTTTATCCACCCTCTGACTTTAAAACAATTAAGCTTTACCACACTCTCAGATACATTTGAAAGAGAATTAAAACAAAATGGATGATTTTATCATCCATTTTTATAGATACAAAAAGCAAGACCGATTGGTCTTGCTTTTTCGACTCAGAAATTATTTAGCAATTTTTGCGAAGTATTCAAGAGTACGTACAAGTTGTGCAGTGTAAGACATTTCGTTGTCGTACCATGATACAACTTTAACCAATTGTTTACCGTCAACGTCAAGAACTTTAGTTTGAGTTGCGTCAAACAATGAACCGTATGACATACCTACGATATCTGAAGATACGATTGGATCTTCTGTGTAACCGTATGATTCGTTTGAAGCTGCTTTCATAGCTGCGTTCACTTCATCAACAGTAACGTTCTTTTCAAGAACAGCTACCAATTCAGTAACTGATCCAGTTGGAGTTGGAACGCGTTGTGCAGATCCGTCAAGTTTACCGTTCAATTCTGGGATTACAAGACCGATAGCTTTAGCAGCACCAGTTGAGTTAGGAACGATGTTTGCAGCACCAGCGCGAGCACGACGAAGGTCACCACCACGGTGTGGTCCGTCAAGAATCATTTGGTCACCAGTGTAAGCGTGGATAGTAGTCATCAATCCTTCTACAACACCGAAGTTATCTTGAAGAGCTTTAGCCATTGGAGCCAAGCAGTTTGTAGTACATGAAGCACCTGAGATAACTGTTTCAGTACCATCAAGAACGTCGTGGTTAGTGTTAAATACAACTGTTTTAACGTCATTTCCACCAGGAGCAGTGATAACAACTTTCTTAGCGCCACCTGCATGCAAGTGTTTTTCAGCAGCTTCTTTCTTAGCAAAGAAACCAGTCGCTTCAAGAACGATTTCTACACCGTCGTTAGCCCAGTCGATTTGTTCTGGATCACGTTCAGCAGAAACTTTAACGAATTTACCGTTAACTTCGAATCCACCTTCTTTAACTTCCACAGTACCGTCGAAACGACCTTGAGTTGTGTCGTATTTCAACAAGTGTGCAAGCATAACTGGATCTGTAAGGTCGTTGATGCGAGTAACTTCAACACCTTCTACGTTTTGGATACGACGGAAAGCAAGACGACCGATACGACCGAAACCGTTAATACCAACTTTAACTACCATTAGTGATTTCCTCCTTATGAAAATCATGAAAATTTTATTGTGAAAAGAGTAACTTGAATCACTACAAATCACCTTTCAACAAACCTATTATATAACTATTTTAGTTTTATTGCAAGCGCTGACGTTGATTTTCACTTCAGTTTTCTATTTTCTAGATACACAATTTTATATAGATTCCCTTTGTCAAAAGTCTATCAATATACATCTTTATAGTTATTTACAAAACTTTTTGTTAAACTTTTAACCTCTTCTATTTTGAAAAACTATAAAAAGAGGCAGGATTACTCCTGCCTCTGACTGATAATCAATTATTTAAGACGTCCTGGTCTTTCTTTGTAACCATAGTAAGCATCTTCGATGATTTCTTGCATATGATCAACCATTGGAAGACGTGGATTTGCAGGTGAACATTGATCTTCATAAGCAAGGAAGGCCAATTCACGTGAATGTTCTTTCCATTCTTTCTCGTCAACACCTTGTGCTTTGAAGTTCATTTCGATACCTACGCGCTCACCGAGTTCGTAAACAGCTTTAGCATAAGATGCAACCCCTTCTTCTGGAGTAGAAGCTGGAAGTCCAAGCATACGAGCGATATCTTGATATTTCTCATCTGCACGGTAGTAGTTGTACTTAGGCCATGTAGCTGTCTTAGCTGGGCGTGTACCATTGTAACGGATAACGTATGGAAGCAAGATTGCATTTGTACGTCCGTGAACTGTGTGGAATTGTGCACCAATCTTGTGAGCCATTGAGTGAGAAATACCTAGGAAGGCATTAGCAAAGGCCATACCAGCAATAGTTGAAGCGTTATGCATTTTCTCACGTGAATGGAAGTCTGCATTCTTAACTGAACTTTCAAGGTTTTCAAATACGAGTTTGATCGCTTGAAGAGCAAGACCGTCAGTGTAGTCGCTAGCCATTTGTGATACGTAAGCTTCAGTTGCGTGAGTCAATACGTCCATACCAGTGTCAGCAGCAACAAATCCAGGAACTGTCAATACCAAGGCAGGGTCTACGATTGCCACAGTTGGTGTCAATGAGTAGTCAGCGATTGGGTATTTACGGTTGTTTGCTTTATCAGAGATAACGGCAAATGGAGTTACTTCAGATCCTGTACCAGATGTAGTTGGAATCGCGATGAATTTAGTCTTCTTACCAAGCAATGGGAATTTGAAGGCACGTTTACGGATATCCATGAATTTTTGTACAAGGTCACGGAAGTCCACTTCTGGTTGCTCATAGAAGAGCCACATTACTTTAGCAGCGTCCATTGGTGATCCACCACCAAGAGCAATGATTGTATCTGGTTTGAAGGAACGCATAATCTCAGTACCACGTTCAACTGTAGTGATATCTGGATCTGGCTCTACATCTGCAAAGATTTGGTAAACAACCTTATTGCGACGAAGGTCAAGTTGCTCGATGATACGATCAAGGAAGCCAAGCTCTACCATAGCGTGGTCAGTAACGATCATGACACGCTCAACGTCACGACATTTTTGAAGGTATTGAATTGAATCACGTTCAAAGTATGTTTTTGAAGGAAGTTTCATCCATTGCATGTTATTTCTCCGTCTTCCGACTTTTTTGATATTCAAGAGGTTAATGGCGCTAACGTTATCCCCAACTGAGTTACGTCCGTAAGAACCACATCCGAGTGTCAATGATGGCAAGAAGGCATTATAAACATCCCCGATACCACCGAAAGTAGAAGGTGAGTTACAGATAACACGGATAGCTTTAACAGCTTTACCAAATTCTTTAGTCAATTCTTCATCAGCTGTATGGATAGCAGCTGAGTGCCCAAGACCGTTAAATTCAACCATTTGACGAGCTTTAGCAATACCATCTTCACGGCTTTCAGATTTCAAAACTGCGATAACTGGTGACAATTTTTCACGAGTCAATGGCTCGTTTTCACCAACTTCTTTACATTCTGCAGCAAGAATGTTTGTTCCTTCTGGAACAGTAAATCCTGCTTGTTCTGCGATCCAAGTTGCTGGTTTACCAACGATGTCAGCGTTCAATTTTGCACCAGCGCAGTTTTTGCTGTTTGCTTTCACGCCGAAGCAGAATTCTTCAAGAAGAGCTTTTTCTTTTTTGTTTACAAAGTAAGTGTGGTAAGATTTTAACTCTGCTACAAATTCATCATAAATTTCTTTATCAATAATAACCGCTTGTTCAGATGCACAGACCATACCATTATCAAATGATTTAGACATGACGATATCGTGAGCAGCTTGGCGAATATTAGCTGATTTTTCAACATAAGCTGGAACGTTTCCGGCACCTACCCCAAGAGCTGGTTTTCCACATGAGTATGCAGCTTTAACCATGGCATTACCACCTGTTGCAAGAATTGTTGCAATACCTTCGTGGTTCATCAATGCGCTAGTTGCTTCCATAGATGGTTCAGTAATCCACTGTACACAATTTTCAGGAGCTCCTGCTTTAATCGCTGCATCACGCACGATTTGAGCAGCGTGAGCAGATGATTCTTGAGCTGATGGGTGGAATGCAAAGACAATAGGATTACGAGTCTTCAATGAAATCAAAGCTTTAAAGATTGCTGTTGAAGTTGGGTTAGTTGTTGGAGTGATACCACAAACAACACCAACTGGTTCAGCGATAAGAGTCAATCCTGTCACATCGTCTTCTTCAATAACACCAACTGTTTTAGTGTGGCGCATGTTGTTTACTACGTGCTCACAGGCAAACAAGTTCTTAGTCGCTTTATCTTCAAATACTCCACGTCCTGTTTCTTCAAAGGCATGTAGAGCCAATTCTCCGTGGGCATCAAGAGCTGCAACTGAAGCTTTTGCTACAATATAATCGACTTGATCTTGGTCAAGTTTACGCATTTCTTCAAGGGCAACCAAAGCTTTTTGCACCAATCCATCGACATGCTTTTCAGCAGCGAGTTTCTTTTCCTCTGGTGTTACAGTTTTTTTATCAGCCATATTTTCCTCCATAGCTTTCAAGGATTGTAAGTCCTTTGTTAATTTTTTCACAATCTTATTATAACTCTTTTTTCAAGATTTGTAAACAGTTTCATAGAAATTTCACAAACTTTTTTTATTCGCTTGTGAAAATAATTTTACACAGCCCTACCCATACACTTTTTAACTTATACTTTGTGAATAATCCCATAAAACTTTTATTTTTCACAAACTTCATTGTAAAAGGGTATTGAAAGGCGTCTCAATTTCCATGTAAGCGCTTTCTATAGGTACGGTATATTACCCCCTCTAAGAGGAGGTTATTGTGCTTGTTGGAAGAGTCCTTGTTTAAAGTCGCCTTCATAGACAACTTCTTGCTCTGTAGTCAGTTTTCCTTTTCCTTCAGCTTGGCCATTAACAAAGTCCCCTTCATAAACCCAGCCTTCTTTAGCTTGGTAGGTCCCTTTACCGTTAAATGCTCCATTTTTAAATTCACCAGTATAAGTGTCGCCATTTGAGAAGGTCATTGTGCCTTTGCCATTCATCTTTCCACGAACAATACTTCCATCATATACAAGTGAATCGCCATCCAGTTTTAAAACTCCTTGCTTAGGCATATTTCCTACAAATACAAATATAGCACAAAGAGCTATGACTACTACTGTTGCAATTTCCAAACGAGGACGCGTTATATAGACACTATACTTATCATAGAATTTCTTTAAAATATCCATTTTTTGCCTCATTTTCTAAACGTGTTAGCCAAGCTTGGCAACCAGTTAAAACTCGATCGTAAGTTTCATCAAAATCACCTGTATACCATGGATCAGGAACACCCTCAGAAGCAAATGCCTCTAGCTTGTGTTGTTGATCTTGAGGACACATCCGAGTCAAATCTAGAAGATTGGACTCGTCCATCCCAATGACATAATCAAAATATTCAAAATCACCCTTAGAAATTTGCTGTGATGTTTTTGATGAATCGTAAGGAATCTCGTGAGCTTTAAAAATTTTCTGAGTTCCTTTGTGAATTGGATTTCCATGTTCCCAAGAAGAAGTTGCTCTACTTTCAATCTCATAATCATCGGTTAAAGATTTCATAACAAATTCTGCCATAGGACTGCGGCAAATATTACCAAGACATACAAAAACAACTTTCTTCATTATTATTCCCCATCTTCATAGAAAAAGGGGTATGAGATCCACCCCGTTTTATTCTTCAATCGCGCTTTCACCATCAACAACTGTGCCTTCTGATGTAACAGCCTCTTTAAGTGGCAAGACAGATTTGATAGCTCCAAGTTCAAAAGTCAAGTAAACTCCGTCTACATCAAGTACAATCGTTCTGTTTTCGGTATCAACTTCATCAACTGTACCGTATAAACCACCGATAGTAATGACTTCATAGCCTTTTTGAAGTTTATTGAGACTCTCCATGCGTTTTTCAGCTTGTTTCTTTTGAGAACGTTGCATAAAGAACATCAAGGCAAACATCCCTACAAGCATAATCACAAATGTTAAATTTGCATTCATTGTATTTTCTCCTTTGTAATTCAGATAAAACTACTATATCAAATTTCACTATTTTTTACAAGATTGCACCTTAGTTTTAAGTCAATAAAAAACCAGAGCAAAGCTCTGATTTTTCTTATTTCAAGTTGTTTACAAGTTCTACTAGGTTTTCAACTGTAAATCCATACTCTGCCAACACTTTTGAAGCTGGGGCAGATGCTCCAAAGGTATCAATACCGAGAACTGCTCCATCAAGACCAACGTATTTGTACCAGTTTTGAGTCGCTCCCATTTCAACCGCTACACGGCGACGAACTGCATTTGGTAAGATTTCTTCTTTGTAAGCTACATCTTGTGCATCAAATACATCTGTAGATGGCATGCTGACTACGCGAACTTTTCCACCTTGACTTGCTAATTCCTTCGCAGCTGCAACAGCCAGATTCACTTCTGAACCTGTTGCAATCAAAATAGTGTCAAAGTCTGTAGCATTTTCATAGACAACATAAGCACCTTTCGCAACCTTATCAAAGTCTGTTCCTTCCTCAACAGTCAAGTTTTGACGAGTCAAAACAAGGGCAGTTGGTGTTTTCTCACTCTTCACTGCAAGGTACCAAGCCGCTTGAGTTTCACGCGCATCTGCTGGACGGAAAACATTAAGGTTTGGAATCGCGCGAAGTCCTGCCAAGTGCTCAATCGGTTCATGAGTTGGTCCATCTTCACCAACTGCGATTGAATCGTGGGTGAAGACATAGGTTACAGGAAGACCTTGTAGAGCTGATAAACGAACTGCTGCTTTAAGGTAGTCTGAGAATACGAAGAAAGTTCCACCGTAAACTCGAAGTCCACCGTGAAGAGCCATTCCGTTCAAGACAGTACCCATTGCAAATTCACGGACACCAAACTGTATATTACGGTTCAAGCGATTTGCATCGTCCTGAAGTCCGTCAGTTTTGATGTAAGTCATATTTGAATGAGCAAGGTCAGCTGATCCACCAAGGAAGGTTGGCAATTTAGCAGCCACTACATTTAAAGCATCCTGGCTTGAGTTACGAGTTGCTTGAGAAAAGCCATTTTCTAAAGCTGGGAAGTCTTCTGAAGTCAATTCAACTGGATCGCGTCCGTCGATGATTGCTTCCACTTCTGCAGCAAGCTCTGGGTAAGCTCCTTTATAATCTGCAACTAGTTTTGTCCATGCTTCATATGCTGATGCACCTCGGTCCGCAACATTTTCTTTGAAATCAGCATAAACTTCTGCTGGGATTTCAAATGGTTCATAGTTCCAACCAAGTGCTTGACGTGTTGCTGCAGTTTCATCCGTACCAAGAGGGGCACCGTGTACGGCATTAGTCCCTTGTTTGTTTGGCGAACCATAACCAATAACAGTTTTTACTTCAATTAAAGATGGTTTCCCTGAAGCCTTAGCTTCTTCAATAGCTGCTTGAATAGCTTCTAAGTCTGTCCCATCTCCAACCAAGGCTGTATGCCAACCGTAAGCATTGTAACGATCGCGAACACTCTCTGTGAATGAATCTTTTGTCTCACCGTCCAAGTTGATATCATTTGAATCATAGAGAACAACCAATTTGTCAAGTTTCTGCAAACCTGCATAAGAAGCAGCTTCACTTGATACACCTTCCATCAAGTCACCATCTCCACAAATAACATATGTGTAGTGATCAAAGATGTTATAACCTTCGCGGTTATACTTGGCTGCAAGGAAACGTTCTGCTTGTGCAAAACCTGTCGCAGTCGCAATCCCTTGTCCTAGAGGACCTGTTGTTGCATCAACCCCTGCTGTATGACCAAATTCTGGGTGACCTGGAGTTTTAGATCCCCATTGACGGAAGCTCTTCACTTCATCCATGCTCACATCTTCAAATCCAGAAAGATGAAGAAGGGCATAGAGAAGCATTGATCCGTGACCCGCTGAAAGAATAAAACGGTCGCGGTTGATCCAGTTTGGTTGAGCTGGATTGATACGAAGTTCTTTAGTGAAAAGGCTGTAAGCCATCGGAGCAGCACCCATAACCACCCCTGGGTGACCTGAATTAGCTTTATTAATAGCGTCAATACCCAAGAAACGAATAGCATTAACAGATAGATTTGACATAGAATTTCCTTTCTATTTAAGGTGATAAGTTTATCACATATCCTATTCTACTATTATATGAAAAAACAGATAGAATAGCAATAAAACAATTTACTATAAAATGACTCAGCCGATTATACTAATCTCTAGTCACTTGATAGTAAGGTGATAGTTTTTCAAAACCTCTATCAAGTTTATCTAGAAGCTTATCTATAGTATCTTCATCGGCTACTGGAATATCAACTTTTACTAAAACCTTACGAATCTCCTGATTGGATAATTGTTGTCTTAAAAGTTGCCTATTCTCCTCAGTAGCTTATACTCTATAGCTTTCATCGTTTTTCTGAACCCAATAATAGATTCCCTCAACCACTGGCACATCCAAAACTTTAGCCTGTTTTGACAAGGTAGTCTCATCTTTCTTTCTCTCTACAAAGCTAACTTCTATAGAGATTCCCCAATTATTCTGATTTCCATACAAACGAAGAGCCATCATGGGCTCTGTTACATGCCCCTCTCTCTGTAAATAACCCCAGAAATGTGGTCGTAATCTCTGCGCTTGATTCATCCATTGACTGGTTGGGTGTAAATTCCAATCGGAATGCCTAGCTTGAAAACATTCCGCTAGGTGAGTAAATGTCTTTCGCGCTTCCTGCCCTTTTTGACGCAGGTCTAGCATTTTATCTTTTTCAGCTCCTGCTTTTTCAGGATTCCGGTACTGTTCCCCTTGATAAGCAAGATAGTCCTTGATTTCTTTCATTTTACTCCTTCTTCAGTTAGAAAAAATCAGGTTTCCCTGATTTTTCATTTTTATTCTGTGTCAACTACAACGTAACGATTTGGTTCGTCACCTTCAGAGTAGCTAGTAACACCTTCCATTCGTGAGATGATACGATGGATAATTTTACGCTCGCTGCTTGACATTGGATCTGTCATCTGACTACGGCCTTCTTCCAAGACACGTGTAGCTAATTTTTGAGCATAACTTTGTAACACTTCTGCACGATGTTCAACATAATCATTCACGTTGATAGTAATGTAGAAAGTTTTTGAATAACGATTGTAGAGGTAATTTTGTGCCAAAAGTTGAAGGGATTTCAAAACCTTACCATGGTAACCAATGATACGGCCTGGCTCATTTGTATCAATTTGCATGTTAATAGAGCGACGGTTAGAGGTGCTAGAAATAGTCCCCTCAACATCCATATCATCGATGATTGCTTGAACATAATTGGTTACTTCTTCAACAACCTTTTCAGTGTCGTATGTTGGCTCGACTTTCAAACCAAGATTTTCTAAGTCGCTACCTTTTTCAGGCTCAACCTCGTCTTGAGTTTCTTCAGGTTGCAATTCTTTTAAAACTTCAATATGGCCTGTTTCTTCTAAAATCGTGCTGGCTTCTTTATCATTCTTAAGAATTTCAGCTTTGACTTCTTCGGAGATTTCTTGACCTTCTTCTTCAATTTTCTTGATAGCAGCAACTACATGTCCTAAATCAACGGTTGCTTCGCTGACTGTTTTAACTGGATCATTTTGATCATTAATTTCTTTTGGAACGCCTTTGATTGCTTGCTGATTTGCTTTTACAACCGTTGTTTCACTGATTGCTTCGATATCAACTTGAGCTGGTTTTTTACCAAAAAGTCCAAAAAATCCTTTTTTCTCTCTCGAAACAACTTTGATATGAGCTTTCATTCTCGGAATATTTAATTCATTCAATCCCTTTTGGATTGCTTCTTCAACTGTTGAACCTGTAAATAATACCATTATCAGATTTCTCCTTACTTTTTCTTTTTCTGTGCTTTCTTTAGAGCTTTTCTTTTCTTAACTTCTAAATCCTTCTTAGCTTGCACATCTGCTTCACGCTCTGCAATAATTTTGAAGGGGTTATTCAAAAGGTAAGTTTGCAATACTTGATAAGCATTTGAAACCGCCCAGTAAAGAGCGACACCACTTGGAGCAGATATTGCAAAAAAGAAGATTATAACAGGCATCCCATACATCATACCTGTCATTGCACCATTTTTCTCAGGCAAAGCTTTATTTGAAAGCCAGCTACTGAGGAAGGTGAATAGGGCAGCTAAAATAGGTAGTACGAAAGTGGTATCAGCTCCACCTAGATTGAACCATAAGAAGTGGCCTGTCTTCAAAAAATCTACGTTTGATAAAGCTTGGAAAAGAGCCAATAGAATTGGCATTTGAATCAAAAGCGGCCAGAAGGATGCGGATTGCTTAATGCCTAATTCTTTAAATAATTTACGTGTTTCCTGATCTAGCTTAGTACGACTTTCCATGTCGCGACCTGGATAACGTTCACGTAATTCTTTGATAAGAGGTTGCGCCTCTTGCATTTTTCTGGAAGCCACCATTTGTGTTTGAAAGACCGGTAACAGTATTGTTCTAATCAAGACTGTGAACAGAATAATCCCTAAACCAATGCTGACATCAAATGACAAAAATCGAATAGTTTCAGCAAAAAAATAAACAAGTTTACTCCAAAAGTCTGCAGAATCTGCAGACACTTCACTAGTTGCACAAGCAGTCATTACCAACAAGGACAAACCTAACAAACTAGTCAATTGTAATTTCTTCTTCACTCTTATTTCCTTCCTGGTAAATCTTTGCTAATCTCAAAACATGAAGTAAGTTTTTTTCAATTTCTGCATATTCTAATAGTTCAACGTCTTTTCGAGCAATCACAACAAAATCGACATTATCAGCAATTTGATTACTATTTTGAATGAGAACATGCCGGATTCTTCTCTTGATTTGGTTTCTTGTCACAGCATTTCCTAATTTTTTACTGACTGATAAACCTACTCGAAAATGTGTTTCATTATTTTCTAATCGATAAATAACAAATTTTCGATTAGCTACACTTGCTCCCTTTTTAAATATGGCGTCGAAATCTTTCTCTTTTTTTACACGAAAGCTTTTTCTCAAAAATTCTACTCCATCTAATAAAACTACTACTATTATACCATAATTTTTCAAAAAGCCAATCATGGCAAGGTTTTAGGCTGGTTTCACTTCGAAAAAGTAGCCATTCTTAAAAAATTTGACCAGAATCAATGAAATTTTACTAGTTTTTTAAAGAATACAAAACAAAAGCCACTCTTACGAGCGACTTTTGTAGGAGATTATTATGAAAAAGTTTAGGATTTCTATTAAATAAAGTTAGGAGGTCTTTATTTAATGATTAGAGTATACACACCTATCCTTAAATTGAACTTAAATCATTTTATTTTTTTATTAATTTTTAAAACTATGAATTGGAGCTGGAATCTGTCCTCCACGAGCAATGAAATCAGCCGAAGAAGCTCCATTGACTTTCATAACTGGGGCTGTACCAAGCAAACCACCAAACTCAATCATATCGCCTTCTTTACCCTTTGGAATGATACGAACAGCTGTGGTTTTCATATTGATAACACCAATTGCTGCCTCATCCGCAATCATAGCCGCAATCGTTTCTGCCGGGGTATCTTCTGGAATGGCAATCATATCCAATCCAACTGAACAGATAGCAGTCATGGCTTCTAATTTCTCAAGATTTAGGGAACCATTTTGCACTGCTGCTATCATACCCTCATCCTCTGAAACTGGGATGAAAGCACCTGACAAACCACCGACTTGGTTGCAAGCCATTACTCCGCCTTTTTTTACTTGGTCATTTAAAAGAGCTAAAGCGGCAGTCGTCCCATGAGTCCCAACTGTTTCCAGTCCCATTTCTTCCAGGACCCGAGCTACTGAATCCCCCACTGCAGGAGTAGGTGCTAAACTCAAATCAACAATCCCAAAATCAACACCTAGTCTTTCACTAGCCATCTGGCCAACTAATTGACCAATCCGAGTAATCTTGAAGGCTGTCTTTTTAACAGTTTCAGCAACTACATCAAAGCTTTGCCCGCGAACTTTTTCTAAAGCACGTTTGACAACACCAGGCCCTGAAACACCTACATTGATAATAACATCCGCTTCACCAACACCATGAAAGGCTCCGGCCATAAAAGGATTGTCCTCAACTGCATTGGCAAAAACGACAAGTTTTGCAGCACCCATATCTGAAAGCTCAGCTGTCTCCTTGATAATTCGACCCATATCAGCTACAGCAGTCATGTTAATTCCTGACTTGGTTGAGCCAATATTGACAGACGAGCACACTTTGTCTGTCTCGGCCAAAGCACGTGGAATTGAGTTGATGAGTATTTCATCTCCTTTTTGGTAGCCTTTTTGAACTAAAGCAGAAAAGCCACCAATAAAATCTACGCCAATTTCTTTTGCTGCTCTATCTAAAGCTTTGGCTAATGGTACATAGTCCCTTGTATCTGTAGCAGCACCAATTAGAGAAATCGGTGTTACTGATACACGTTTATTGACAATAGGTATACCTAACTCAGCAGCAATTTCATCACCAACAGCGACTAAATTTGCCGCCTTAGTCGTAACTTTTTCATATATTTTATCTGCAGCTCTATCAATATCCGGATCTATACAATCAAGAAGAGAAATTCCCATGGTAATGGTACGAATATCAAAATTCTGCTCTTCAATCATTGCAATTGTTTCGGTAACTTGTCTAATATCCATAAACGCCTCCTAGATATTATACATAGCATCGAAAATTGCTGCACTTTGAATATTAATTTTAACATTCAAGGTCTGGCCAAAGGCTTCAAACTCATTTCTTAGTTGAGTAAAATCTTGTTTTTCATTACTGGATACTACAGCCATCATGGTAAAGAACTCATCCAAGACAGTTTGTGAAATATCATCAATATTTAATCCTAATTCAGCAATCTTAGTCGCAACACCTGCAACAATACCACCCTTATCTTTTCCAACTACAGTTATAATAGCTTTCATATTTGTCCTCCATCTTTGAAATCATAGAAAAATAACCATATCTATATTTTTCTTTTTTCTCAGTATAGCACATTTATTTCAAAAAACTAAAAAACGCCTGCTTACGAAATTGTTCTTAAAAGAAAAACAATTTCGTAAACAAGCGTCTACCTTACCATCTTATGATGAGTGTTCCCGCTAGGACAAAAGTCCTAGCGGTAGACCAGAGCTAGACTAAGAGCACAGGGCTCCATCATCATAACACTCAACAAAATTGATGATTTTATACTAATTCGATGATCGCCATTGGCGCTGCATCACCACGACGTGGTTCAGTTTTAAGGATACGAGTGTATCCACCGTTACGGTCTGCGTAACGAGGTGCGATTTCTGAGAACAATTTTTGAAGTGCTGTAGTAGAAGTGTACTTATCAGTTGCTTCATCATAGTTTTCAGATGCGATTTCATTACGTACGAAAGCAGCAGCTTGACGACGTGCATGTAAATCACCACGTTTACCTAGAGTAATCATTTTTTCAACAGTTTTACGGATTTCTTTAGCACGAGCTTCAGTTGTCACGATTGATTCGTTGATCAAAAGGTCAGTTGTCAAATCGCGAAGCATTGCTTTACGTTGTGAGCTAGTGCGTCCTAGTTTACGGTAAGCCATGTATTCCTCCTTTATTTATCTTTTAATCCAAGACCCAAATCAATGAGTTTGAGTTTCACTTCTTCCAAACTCTTGCGTCCAAGATTTCTTACTTTCATCATCTCTGCTTCAGATTTTTCTGTCAAATCATGCACAGTATTGATACCAGCACGTTTCAAACAGTTATATGAGCGTACAGACAAGTCAAGTTCCTCAATCGTACGTTCCAAAATACGGTCGTCCGATTCAGTATCAGCTTCTTTCATCACTTCTGCAGATTTAGCAATCTCTGTAAGATTTGTAAACAAATCAAGATGTTCTGTCAAAATACGTGCTGAAAGCCCTAAAGCATCTTCTGGAATAATCGTTCCATTTGTCAAGATTTCAAGGGTTAATTTGTCGAAACCATCATTGCTTCCTACACGAGCAGGTTCAACTTGATAGTTAACTTTTGTAACTGGTGTATAAATAGAATCTACAGCAAGTGTTCCAACTGGGGCATTATCTTTTTTATTTTCATCTGCAGGTACATAACCACGACCAGTGTTTACAGTCATAGTTGCTTTAAATGAAGCACCTTCTCCGATTGTAAAAAGATAATGATCTGGATTTACGATTTCAATATCACTATCAGTTAAAATATCTCCGGCTGTCACCTCAGCAGGACCTTCAACATCAAGTTCAATAGTCTTTTCGTCTTTTACATATGATTTAACTGCAATACCTTTAATGTTCAGAATGATTTGCATCACGTCTTCGCGAACACCAGGAATTGTATCAAATTCATGTAATACTCCATCGATATCGATAGATGTAACAGCTGCTCCTGGAAGAGAAGCAAGAAGTACACGACGAAGAGAGTTACCAAGTGTTGTACCGTATCCACGTTCTAGTGGTTCGATTACAAACTTGCCATAATCTTTATTTTCATCAATTTTTGTTATATTTGGTTTTTCAAACTCGATCATTTAGTTACTCCCTCTTAAACGAAAAGCAGTGTAAAGGTAATGATTATACACGGCGACGTTTTGGAGGACGAGCACCATTGTGTGGCACTGGAGTCACATCACGAATTGCTGTTACTTCAAGACCAGCGGCAGCAAGAGCACGAATAGCTGACTCACGACCAGAACCTGGACCTTTTACAGTAACTTCAACTGATTTAAGACCGTGTTCTTGTGCAGATTTAGCAGCAGCTTCTGAAGCCATTTGAGCAGCAAATGGTGTAGATTTACGAGAACCTTTGAAACCAAGAGCACCAGCTGATGACCAAGCGATTGCATTACCATGCACATCAGTAATCATAACAATAGTGTTATTAAATGTAGCGTGAATATGAGCAATACCAGATTCGATATTCTTTTTCACACGACGTTTACGTGTTGGTTTAGCCAAGACTTTTACCTCCTATATTATTTTTTCTTACCAGCAATCGCAACAGCTTTACCTTTACGAGTGCGAGCGTTGTTTTTAGTATTTTGTCCACGGACAGGAAGTCCACGACGGTGACGGATACCACGGTATGAACCGATTTCCATCAAACGTTTGATGTTCAAGTTCACTTCACGACGAAGGTCACCTTCAACTTTAATTGCATCCACTTCACGACGGATAGCATCTTCTTGATCTGATGTAAGGTCACGAACACGAATATCTTCTGAAACTCCAGCAGCTGCCAAAATCTTTTGAGATGTTGCAAGTCCGATACCATAGACATAAGTCAATGAGATAACTACGCGTTTGTCATTTGGAATATCAACTCCAGCAATACGAGCCATGTTTTCTCCTTTCTATCTTATCCTTGACGTTGTTTGTGTTTTGGATTTGCTGGGCAAATTACCATAACACGACCATTACGACGAATTACTTTACAGTATTCGCAAATTGGTTTGACCGATGGTCTTACTTTCATTTCTTATCCCTCCAAGTTTTTCGATTATTTAAAGCGGTAAGTGATACGTCCACGTGTCAAGTCATATGGACTCATTTCAACAGTAACACGATCTCCCGCTAAAATACGAATATAGTTTTTACGAATTTTACCAGAAACTGTTGCTAAAATCTGATGTCCATTTTCAAGTTCAACCGTAAACATTGCATTCGGCATCGTATCGACTACTTTGCCTTCAACTTCAATCACATCGTCTTTTGCCACGCAAAAGTACCTCCCTAAATTTCGATTTGATGCCTCTAGACACAGAGACAACAATTATAAGTCAGACTAACTCAGTATAACATTTGTCAAGACATTTTGCAAGCCTGAAAAACGCTTTTATTTCAAATTTGTCAATACCTTTTCGATATCTTTAAAGACATCATTGATATCTTGGTTCCCTTCGATATCATGTACTAGACCTTTAGCACGATAGTGAGCGATGATTGGTTCACCTTGAGCAATATTGACATCCAAACGACGTTTTACTGTCTCAGGTTTATCATCTTCACGTTGGTAGTAATCTTCCTCTTTGTAATCAACTGGTGGGTTGAATACTTTATGGAAAGTTTCGCCAGTTTCACGATGAATGATACGACCACTCAAACGTTCAAGTAGGCAAGATGGATCTACTTCGATGTTGATAACACCTTCAAGTTTAATTCCAAGTTCAGCCAATGTTTTATCTAAGGCATGTGCTTGCTCAATTGTACGTGGGTAGCCATCCAACAAGAAACCAGTTTCTTTAATATCATCTTGAGAAAGACGTTCTTTAACAATTCCATTTGTTACTTCATCTGGAACCAATTCGCCTTTGTCAATATATGACTTAGCTAGTACACCCATTTCAGTTTGGTTAGCCATTGCTGCACGGAACATGTCACCTGTTGAGATGTGGGCAACGTGAAACTGTTCAACAATTTTCGCTGCTTGTGTCCCTTTACCTGCACCAGGTAAACCCATAATCAAAAGATTCATGATTCAAACTCCTTTTTTGTATTTAAATAGAAGCAAAAATTCATTTCAACTCCTATTTAAAAACAAAATAGAAGAGAGGAGATAAAAATCTGACAATGTCTTTGATTTTTACACTCCACTCTCTGAGCAATAGTGAATTTTATTTTCTATTACAATTATTCTGTTGTATCTAAGAAACCAACATACTTACGTTTCAATAGATAACCTTCCAATTGTTTAATTCCTTCGATACCTGTAGAGATAATGATTAGCAAACTTGTTCCCCCAAAAGCGACAACTTCTGAAAGGCCAAATAAATCTTTAGCTACAATAGGTAGGATAGAAATCACACCTAGGAAGATTGATCCGACTGTTGCGAGACGACGAAGAAGTTTTGACATATATTCTTCTGTCCCTTTACCAGGACGGACACCATGGATATAAGCTCCACTCTTTTGTAAATTTTCTGCTGCTTTCTCTGGATTGATCTGTACAAATGTATAGAAGAATGTAAAGAGAATAATCAACAGAGCATACAAAGCCACACCTGTTGGGGTTGAAGTAGATACCAACTCTTGAGCTGTTTTTACCCATTCCCAATTAAGGCCAGACGCACTTACAAATTGTAAAATTGCTGCCGGTGCTGCTGTAATAGAGCTAGCAAAGATAACTGGGATAACCCCAGCAGGGTTAATCTTCAATGGAAGATAGGAACTTGACGGCGCACCTTGAGCTACCTTTGTATACTGAATTGGAATCTTGTATTTAGCTTGTTCAACGTAAGTTGTAAAGTATACAATTAACAAAACAGCAATGATTAAGATGGCAACGAAAATGAGAGACGATGTCAATCGACTACTTGGTACATTGACAAAGTAGTCCACGTAGATGCCCTTAACCATATCAGGAATTGAAGCAACAATCCCTGCAAAGATAATCATTGAAACACCATTACCATATCCCTTATCTGTGATTTGCTCTCCCAGCCAGGTTACAATCATGCTACCTGCTGTTAAGATTCCTCCAATCACAAGGAAAACTTGTGGTGTAAGTGGTACAGTCAAAAGTTTAGCTCCAGACAGAGCGTTAAAACCAGCAGTAATACCGACTGATTGAACAAATGCAAGCACTAGTGCAATGTATCGAGTCGCTTGGTTTAACTTTCTACGACCAACTTCCCCTTGTTTACCCCACTCCACAAACTTTGGTAATAAATCCATTTGCAAGAGTTGGACGACGATTGAGGCTGTAATGTAAGGACTAACTCCAAGAGCAAAAACTGAAAAGTTTTTCATGGCATTCCCTGACACCAAGCTCAACATATTCAAGAAGGATAGTCCACTCAAAGCGTTCAAGCTATTTGCATTTACCCACGGTACAGTAATACTAGTACCGATACGAAAAACAAATACGATAAAAATTGTAAATAAAATCTTTGATCGAACTTGCTTAACTTTGAGTGCTTCTCTCAATAATTTAAAAAACATAGGTCACCTCACTTAGATGACTTCAACTGAACCACCTTTAGCAGTGATAGCTTCTTCAGCTGATTTAGAGAATTTAGCAGCTTTAACAGTCAACTTCTTAGTCAACTCACCGTTACCAAGAATCTTGATACCTGATTTTTCAGATTTAACAATTCCTGATTCTACAAGTACCACTGGAGTTACTTCAGCACCGTCATCAAAGGCGTTCAATTGGTCAAGGTTAACAATCGCATACTCTTTAGCGTTGATGTTAGTAAATCCACGTTTTGGAAGACGACGGAACAATGGAGTTTGTCCACCTTCAAAACCAAGGCGTACTCCACCACCGCTACGAGCTTTTTGACCTTTTTGACCACGACCAGATGTTTTACCGTTACCTGATGAAGTACCACGACCAACACGGTTACGAGTTTTACGAGAACCTTCTGCAGGTTTCAATTCATGAAGTTTCATTATATATTTTCTCCTCTTTTGTAAAATGCTAGCGCCGATAAGAGAGAAAAGGTTGTCTCTCCTATCAACTCGCCTATACTGAGTCATCTAAGATGACTATATCTAGTTTTAGGGGATGGTCTTATGCACATCCCCTAAAATTTTATTAGTTTACTTCTTCAACTGTTACCAAGTGAGATACTGCAGTGATCATACCACGGATAGCAGCGTTATCTTCTTTAATAACAGAGCTGTTCAATTTGCCAAGTCCAAGTGCTACAACAGTTTTACGTTGTGATGGAATGCGTCCGATTGGAGACTTAGTCAAAGTAATTTTAATTTGAGCCATTTTATCCCCTTTCTTATGCCAAATCAGAAACTGAAATACCACGAAGGGCAGCAACTTCTTCAGCGCGTTTCAATTGTTTCAATCCTTCAACAGTTGCACGAACAATGTTGATTGGAGTGTTAGAGCCAAGTGATTTAGATGTAATATCTGCCACACCTGCCAATTCCACAACGGCACGAACTGCACCACCTGCGGCAACTCCAGAACCTTCTACAGCTGGTTTCAACAATACTTTAGCTCCACCGAATTCTGAAAGAACTTCATGTGGGATTGTTGTTCCAACCATAGGAACTTCGATCAAGTTTTTCTTAGCATCTTCTACTGCTTTGCGGATCGCTTCTGGAACTTCTTGAGCTTTACCAGTACCAAATCCTACACGACCATTGCGGTCACCAACAACTACAAGAGCTGCGAAACGAAGACGACGTCCACCTTTAACAACTTTTGTAACACGGTTAACAGCAACTACGCGTTCTTCAAGTTCTACTGCATTGTCTTTAAATGCCATTTTCTAGTGTCCTCCTATTAGAATTTCAATCCGTTTTCACGAGCTGCATCAGCCAAAGCTTTCACACGTCCGTGATATAGATATCCACCGCGGTCGAACACCACTTCTGAAATACCTTTAGCACTTGCACGTTCTGCAACGAGTTTACCGACAGCAACGGCTTGTTCAGTTTTAGTTCCTTTTGAAACTTCTTTGTCAAGAGTTGAAGCACTTGCGAGCGTTACACCCGCTACGTCATCAATCACTTGAGCGTAGATGCCTGTATTAGAACGGAATACGTTCAAACGTGGGCGATCAGCAGTTCCAGAGAGTTTTCCGCGAACGCGACGGTGGCGTTTTTGGCGGAGTTTGTTTTTATCTGGTTTAGAAATCACAGTTTTCACCTCTTTAATTTTAAATCGTGTGCTATGCACAAAGTTGGTAATGAGGTTGGTGGTTGAGAATCAACCACTCAACATTATTTACCAGTTTTACCTTCTTTAAGACGAACATATTCGCCAACGTAACGGATACCTTTACCTTTGTATGGTTCTGGTGAACGAAGGCTACGTACGTAAGCAGCTGTTTGACCAACTTTTTCTTTTGAAATTCCGCTGATAACGATAGTCGTTGGGTTTGGAAGTTCAAAAGTAATTCCTGCTGGAGCTTCAACTTCATCTGGATGTGATTTACCAACAGCCAAAACAAGTTTGTTTCCTTGAAGTTGAGCACGGTACCCAACCCCACGCATTTCAAGTTCTTTCTTGAATCCTTCTGAAACACCAATAACCATGTTGTTCAAAAGTGCACGAGTAGTTCCGTGGATAGTTTTCATTTCTTTTGAATCGTTTGGACGGTGAAGAGTTACTTCAGTACCTTCCACACGGATTTCAATATCTTTTGAGAACTCACGAGTAAGTTCTCCTTTAGGTCCTTTTACAGTTACAACGTTGTCATTGTTAGTGAGTTCAACACCAGCAGGCAACACGATAACTTTATTACCAATACGTGACATGTTTTTATTCTCCTGTTAAATTGTCAGGCCATAAAGGCCAGTTTTCACGGGGTTAAATCGATTTCTCTATTTAAAGGAATATTTAGATTTCAATTTCAAAGTGAATCTAGGCATCGTCTCGCAGGCATAACTTTTGGTTAGGCTAGAGACGATAACGAAGAGTCACAAAGAAATTGGGAGCTAAATATTACCAAACGTAAGCGATAACCTCACCACCAACATTCTTTTGGCGAGCTTCTTTATCAGTAAGCAAACCTTCTGAAGTTGAAAGGATAGCAATTCCAAGACCGTTAAGTACTTTTGGAAGATCTTCACGTTTTTTGTAGACACGAAGTCCTGGTTTAGAAACGCGTTTCAAGTTAGTGATAACTCGTTCACCGTTTGCTCCGTATTTAAGGAATACACGGATGATGCCTTGTTTGTCATCTTCGATGATTTCTACGTTCTTAACAAAACCTTCGCGTTTAAGGATTTCAGCAATCCCTTTTTTAATGTTTGATGCAGGTACTTCAAGTACTTCGTGTTTTGCTTGGTTAGCGTTACGAATACGAGTTAGGAAGTCTGCGATTGGGTCAGTCATAACCATTTTATTTTTCTCCTCTTACTAGTAGTTTGCAAGTTGCACTTGCTAGTTAATACATGATACAGAGAGCGTAACAGCTAGAGCAAAAATAGGCAATTTGATGCAGGAGCGATGCTCCAAAGAAAATTGGTCTTTTTTGCCAAAGCTGTAGCTCGTGTTCAAATTGGCGGGCCCAACTGAACCCGGGCTAAACTCTGCGCGAAAAAGATAAACTTTCCTAGAAACTAAAGTTTCTTCGTCAAATTTCCTATTTTCACTTAGAGTTTTGACGCCCTTGATATCTTAAATTACCAAGATGCTTTTGTTACACCAGGGATTTGACCTTTATATGCCAATTCACGGAAGCAAACACGGCAAAGTTTAAACTTGCGGTAAACTGAGTGTGGACGTCCACAACGTTCACAGCGAGTGTATGCTTGAGTAGAGAACTTCGCTGGGCGTTTGTTCTTAGCAATCATAGATTTTTTAGCCATTAGTTATACCTCCTATATTATTTTGCAAAAGGCATTCCAAGGCCTGTAAGCAATGCACGTGACTCTTCGTCAGTGTTAGCAGTAGTAACGATAACGATGTCAAGACCACGAGTTTTGTCAACGTCATCAAAGTTGATTTCTGGGAAAATCAATTGCTCTTTCACACCAAGTGTGTAGTTTCCGCGTCCGTCAAATGATTTTGTTGGAACACCGTGGAAGTCACGTACACGTGGAAGTGATACTGAAACCAATTTATCCAAGAATTCGTACATACGTTCACCACGAAGGGTAACTTTTGCACCGATCGCAACACCTTCACGAAGACGGAAGCCGGCGATAGATTTTTTAGCTTTAGTGATAAGTGGTTTTTGACCTGAGATAAGGGCCAATTCTTCGGCAGCTTTTTCAAGGCTTTTAGCGTTTGATACTGCTTCACCAACACCCATGTTCAAAACGATCTTATCCACTTTAGGAACAGCCATCACTGATGAGTAGTTAAATTGTTCTGTCAAAGCAGGAACTACTTCATTAAGATATTTTTCTTTTAAACGATTTGCCATTATACTTCTCCTTTCCTTCGTGATTAATCAAGCACTTCGCCTGATTTTTTGTTGTAGCGAACTTTTTTACCGTCTACAAATTTGTAACCAACACGACCAGCTACACCATTTTTGTCCAAAACTTGAACGTTTGATACGTGGATAGCTGCTTCCTTCTCGATGATACCACCTTGAGGAAGTTCGTTAGTTGGACGTTGGTGTTTCTTAACAATGTTAACACCTTCAACGATAACTTTGTTTACTTTTGGAAGGGCAGTAAGGACAACAGCTTCTGTTCCCTTATCTTTACCAGCGATTACGCGAACTTTGTCGCCTTTTTTTACAAACATTTTTTTCTCCTTTTATTCTTACGCCCAATGGGCACCCTGGCTAGGCCAGGGGACTGTGTTTGTTTTTATTGATTAAAGTACTTCTGGAGCAAGTGACACGATCTTCATGAAGCCACCTTCACGCAATTCACGTGCAACTGGGCCAAAGATACGTGTTCCGCGAGGAGTTTTGTCGTCACGGATGATAACTGCTGCGTTTTCGTCAAATTTGATGTATGAACCATCAGCACGACGAGCACCTGATTTAGTACGAACGATAACTGCTTTAACAACGTCACCTTTTTTAACCGCACCACCAGGAGTAGCTTGTTTTACAGATGCCACAATAACATCACCGATGTTTGCAAATTTACGTCCTGAACCACCAAGAACTTTGATAGTCAAGATTTCGCGAGCACCGCTGTTGTCTGCGACTTTCAAACGAGTTTCTGTTTGAATCATTTCAGTTTTCTCCTTTCAGGTTTGATTAGATGATGACCGCTTCTTCAACAACTTCTACAAGACGGAAACGTTTTGTAGCTGAAAGCGGACGAGTTTCCATGATACGTACGATATCGCCTTCTTTGGCAACATTGTTTTCATCATGTGCTTTGTATTTTTTAGAGTAGTTAATACGTTTACCATAGACTGGGTGGTTACGTTTTGTTTCAACTACAACTGTGATTGTCTTGTCCATTTTGTCAGATACAACACGTCCAACAAGAACTTTACGATTATTGCGTTCCATTGAAATTTCTCCTTCCCTAGTCTATTATTTCGCTTCAGATTGAACTGTTTTAATACGAGCGATTTGTTTTTTAACTTCTTTCAAGCGAGCTGTTTGTTCTAATTGACCAGTAGCAGCTTGGAAACGAAGTTCGAACAATTCTTTTTTCAATTCGTTTTCGCGCTTCGCGAGTTCTTCTTGAGAAAGACCACGAAGTTCTTTAACAAATTCTTTTACTTCATTAAGTTTCATGCCTTCTCCTTATTCTGCTTCACGTTTTACGAATTTACATTTAACTGGCAATTTGTGGCTTGCAAGACGAAGCGCTTCGCGAGCGATCTCTTCAGATACACCAGCAACTTCAAACATTACTTTACCACGTTTAACTGGTGCTACCCAACCTTCAGGTGCCCCTTTACCAGATCCCATACGAACCCCGATAGCTTTAGCTGTGTATGATTTGTGTGGGAAGATTTTAATCCAAACTTTACCACCACGTTTCATGTAACGAGTCATGGCGATACGAGCAGCCTCGATTTGGCGGTTAGTGATCCAGTGGCTAGTTGTAGCTTGAAGACCGTATTCACCGAATGCTACTTCTTTCCCACCTTTAGCTTCACCGCGCATTTTACCACGGAATTCACGACGGTGTTTAACACGTTTAGGTACTAACATTGGTTATTTACCTCCTTTAGTGTTTTTACGAGCTGGAAGAACTTCACCACGGTAGATCCATACTTTAACACCAAGTTTACCGTATGTAGTGTCTGCTTCTTCCCAAGCGTAATCGATGTCTGCACGAAGTGTGTGAAGTGGAACAGTTCCTTCAGAGTATCCTTCAGCACGGGCGATATCTGCACCGTTCAAACGACCTGATACTTGAGTTTTAATTCCTTTAGCTCCAGCACGCATAGCACGTTGGATTGCTTGTTTTTGTGCACGACGGAAAGCAACACGTTGCTCCAATTGACGAGCTATTCCTTCACCAACAAGGTGAGCATCCAAATCAGGTTGTTTGATTTCGATGATGTTGATGTGTACTTGTTTACCAGTCAATTTGTTAAGTTTAGCACGGAGTGCATCAACGTTAGCACCACCTTTACCGATAACCATACCTGGTTTAGCAGTGTGAAGTGAAACGTTAACTTTGTTTACTGCGCGTTCGATTTCAATAGTTGAAACTGCTGCGTCAGCAAGTTCTTTTTGAACGAATTTACGGATTGCAAGATCTTCATGAAGGTAATCCGCGTATTCTTTTTCAGCATACCATTTGGCATCCCAATCACGGATGATGCCGACACGCATACCAATTGGATGTACTTTTTGACCCACGATTTTACCTCCTTATTTTTCTGCAACAGCTACAGTGATGTGAGCTGTACGTTTGTTGATTGGTGAAGCTGAACCTTTCGCACGTGGACGGAAACGTTTCATAGTTGGTCCTTCGTTTGCGAATGCTTCAGATACTACCAAGTTAGCTTTATCCAAACCAAAGTTGTTTTCAGCGTTAGCTACAGCTGAGTTCAAAACTTTCAAGATGATTTCAGCAGCTTTGTTTGGAGTGAATGTCAAAATTGCGATTGCATCGGCTACGCTTTTACCACGGATGTTGTCAAGAACAAGACGTGATTTACGAGGTGAAACACGTACTGTGCGAGCCATTGCTTTAGCTGAAGTAATTTCTGCCATTTATGTTCTCCTTATTTTCTACGTGTCTTCTTGTCGTCTGCGGCGTGACCTTTGTAAGTACGAGTTGGTGCAAATTCACCAAGCTTGTGACCTACCATGTCTTCTTGGATGTAAACAGGTACGTGTTTACGTCCATCATAAACTGCGATAGTGTAACCAATGAAACTTGGGAAGATCGTTGAACGACGTGACCAAGTTTTGATAACTTTTTTCTTTTCGTCGTTAGCTTGAGCTTCAACTTTTTTCATCAAATGCTCATCGACGAAAGGTCCTTTTTTAAGACTGCGTCCCATTTTTATATTTTCTCCTTTAAATATAGTACCACAGCGGCTTGCGCTCTCAACGAGCGCTACCGAGCTGGCGGATTATCTAGCGCTTAAGCAACTAGTTTTAAATTATTTCTCGTTGCGACGACGAACGATAAGTTTGTCAGATTTCGCTTTCTTGTTACGAGTTTTAAGACCAAGAGCAGGTTTGCCCCATGGAGTTGATGGTGCTTTACGACCAACTGGTGCTTTACCTTCACCACCACCGTGTGGGTGATCGTTAGGGTTCATTACAGAACCACGAACTGTTGGGCGGATACCTTTCCAACGGCTACGTCCTGCTTTACCAAGGTTTACAAGTCCATGTTGTTCGTTTCCGACAACACCAACTGTAGCACGACAAGTTCCAAGAATCATACGAACTTCACCTGATTGAAGACGAACAAGAACGTATTTACCTTCTTGACCCAATACTTGAGCAGAAGCTCCAGCAGCACGTACCAATTCTCCACCACGACCTGGTTTCAATTCGATGTTGTGGATCAAAGTACCAACTGGGATGTTAGCAAGCGGAAGAGCGTTTCCGACTTTGATATCTGCTTCTGGACCTGAAACGATACGTTGACCTACTTCAAGACCTTTTGGAGCGATGATGTATGCTTTCACACCGTCAGTGTAGTGTACAAGAGCGATGTTTGCAGAACGGTTTGGATCGTACTCGATAGTTTTAACAACTGCTTCAACGTTGTCTTTGTTACGTTTAAAGTCAACCAAACGGTAGAAACGTTTGTGTCCACCACCTTGGTGACGAACTGTGATACGACCGTTGTTGTTACGACCAGCCTTGCTCTTCAATGCAACAAGCAATGATTTTTCAGGAGTGCTTGTTGTGATTTCAGCGAAATCCAAAGAAGTCATATTACGGCGACCGTTTGTTGTTGGTTTATAAACACGAATTCCCACGATATTTCCTCCTTAGATTATTCAGCTTCAGCTGCAAACAACTCGATTGCTTTTGAATCAGCTGTAAGAGTGATGATAGCTTTTTTAGTTTTGTTAGTAAAACCAGTGTAACGTCCAACACGTTTAGCTTTAGGTTTTACGTTGATTGTGTTAACATTTGCAACTTTAACACCTTCGAAAGCAGCTTCAACAGCTTGCTTGATCAAAAGTTTGTGTGCACGAGTGTCAACTTCAAATACATATTTCCCTGCTTCAAGTTGAGCCATTGAGCTTTCAGTGATAACAGGTTTTTTGATAACATCATACAAATTCATTATGCAAGAACCTCCTCGATTTTAGAGATAGCTGCTTGAGTAACAAGAAGTTTGTCACTATTTGCGATGTCAAGAACACTTGCAGTGGTAGCAGTCGCAACTTTCACGTTTGGAAGGTTACGAGCTGAGAGAGCTGCGAATTCGTTTCCTTCTTCAAGAATAACAAGGACTTTAGAATCGATGCTCAAAGCTGCAAGAACTTTTGCAAATTCAGCAGTTTTTGGAGCTGTAAATTCAAGAGAATCAACGGCTACAAATTTGTTTTCAGCAACTTTTTCTGAGTAAACAGATTTAAGTGCAAGGCGACGAACTTTTTGAGGAAGTTTGTACGCATAGCTACGTGGAGTTGGTCCGAAGACGATTCCACCACCACGCCATTGTGGAGAGCGGATAGAACCTTGACGAGCACGTCCAGTTCCTTTTTGACGCCATGGTTTGCGTCCACCACCTGAAACAGCTGAGCGGTTTTTAACTGCATGAGTTCCTTGACGAAGGCTAGCGCGTTGGCTGATGATCACATCAAACACAACAGATTGGTTTGGTTCGATACCAAAGATTGCATCGTTAAGAACAACTTCGCCCGCTTGTTTACCAGTTTGGTCGAATAATGTTACATTTGCCATTTTGACTGTATTCCCCTTTCCTTATTATTTACCAGCTTTAACTGCTGACTTGATAGTGATAAGAGATTTCTTAGCACCTGGTACGTTACCTTTGATAAGGATAACGTTCTTTTCTGGAACAACTTGTACAACTTCAAGGTTTTGAATTGTTACACGGTCGCCGCCCATACGTCCTGCAAGGTTTTTACCTTTGAATACGCGGTTAGGTGCAACAGGTCCCATAGAACCTGGACGACGGTGGTAACGAGAACCGTGAGCCATAGGTCCACGTGATTGTCCGTGGCGTTTGATAACACCTTGGAAACCTTTACCTTTAGATGTACCAGTTACATCAACAATGTCTCCAGCTGCGAAAGTTTCAACTGTGATTTCAGCACCAACTTCCAAGCCTTCAACGTTTTTGAATTCACGAATGAAGCGCTTAGGAGCCGTGTTAGCTTTTGCTACATGTCCTTTAGCAGGTTTGTTGCTCAATACTTCGCGTTTGTCATCGAAACCAACTTGGATAGCGTTGTAACCATCTGTTTCAACAGTTTTAACTTGAAGGACAACGTTTGGAGTTGCTTCGATAACTGTTACAGGGATCAATTCGCCAGCTTCAGTGAAGATTTGAGTCATTCCCACTTTTTTCCCTAAGATTCCTTTTGTCATGAGAAAATAGTTCCTTTTCTATATTTTTTATTCAAAAAGTTTTTAACGAGCGTTTTTTATGCTCAAGGTTTCAAACTTTAGATTAAAGTTTGATTTCTACGTTTACACCACTTGGAAGATCCAATTTCATCAAAGCGTCAACTGTTTTTTGAGTTGGGTTGATGATATCGATCAAACGTTTGTGTGTACGCATTTCGAATTGTTCGCGAGAGTCTTTATATTTGTGAGTCGCACGAATGATTGTGTAGAGGCTACGTTCAGTTGGAAGTGGGATTGGACCTGCAACTTCTGCACCTGTGCGAGTAGCTGATTCTACGATTTTAGCAGCCGCTGTGTCAAGCGTACGGTGTTCGTAAGCTTTCAAACGGATACGGATTTTTTTGTTTGCCATCTTTTTCTCCTTTTCGTCTATTTAAGATAATAGGCTAGCTCCACAAGAAAACCGACGCGCGTTGCGTGGCAATGCAACCGAGCGTGTCGCAACCTCTTGCATCAAAGCTAAGGCTGTAATTTACAGCACCATAATAGAATAACACAAAGCCCCTGCGATTGCAAGGGATTTGACAGGATTTTTTTAATTTTTCGAATGAAACTGTTTTCTTATCGCTCCTTATCTCAAATAAGCATAAATGAAGAGCGAATTTTTATTTTTTCTTCTATATAATATTCGTTTTGATCTGAAATTTATCATTTGATTGATTTATCAAGATATCCGCTTTTGACTCGGTTTCTTTATAGTATTGCAGATACTGTTCTCGTCTCATTTGCTGACTAGCCAATATAAAGGACGCATCGCGATTTCTCACAGTCGTATCTCGAGCTAGACGCCTCTTTAATTCTGTCTCTTCATTCGTGTAGAAACAGACAGTTTTGTCAAAGAGTTCCTTGGGTAGAAAACCCACAGACATCCCTTCGACTATCAGAATTGGTTTAGAACCAGACAAGATTTCACTAGCTTTCCAAGGTTCTTCGATTGTCAAGACATCCATACCCGCCTGCAGGGCGAGAATATCTCTCTGCAAACTTGCCAGTTCATGCGCCACTGGCAGACAGGCTGTCACCTTTTGATCAGGTGCTTGCTTTGGTACTACCAGGTGACGTTCTGAGGTGATATAGGGATCTGTTTCTAGCAAATTTACTGTAGTAGAATCTAGGGCTTGATACAATTCCTGAGCGAAGGTTGATTTCCCTGAAGCCCCATGACCGTAAATACCCAGCGTTTTTACTTTTCCGGACTCTATTTCTGATACTAGTCTTTCTATTAAGTCTTTTTTCTTCATTCTCTCTTCACCTGTTCATAGCTTTGCTTCCCATCATTAAGCTTGTCCCAAATAACTACTTTTCCACTTTGCATAGATTTTTGTACATCGATAATTCGTTGATTGGAAGAGCCACGGAATTGAAGCATGAGATTACGCTTGCTTTTATCATACCGTCCATCAACCAAGATATCAATCATTGACAAGAGCTCCAGTTTATCAGGTGTCTCCAACATCATCTCTTCCCATGTGTATCCCGTCCAAGACCAGATATCTTTTTCTGGCAATTCTTTCCGGATACGTTTCACGAGCGGCAAGAGGATTCCTGTATTTAGGAAGGGTTCTCCTCCTAATAAAGTCAAGCCTTGAACATAGGGTTGGGCTAGGTCTACTATGATTTGCTCTTCCAACTCTGGGGTATAAGGTATGCCTGCATTAAAGGACCAGGTCGCAACATTATAACAGCCCTCACAGTGAAACATGCAACCTGCTACATAGAGAGAATTGCGCACCCCCTCTCCATCGACAAAGTTAAAAGCCTTATAGTCAATGATGCGCCCCTGACTGAGTTCTTCACTTTTCCACTCGCCTGGTTTTGGTGTATTCCATGTCATGCTTTCTACTCCAAGTCTATCCAATAGCGCTCCGTTCCATTTCGAACATCCTCCAACTCCCCACCATTAGCTAAGATAACAGCTCGGCTTGCTGGATTTTCTGTGCTACAAGTCACTAAAGCTCGTTTAATATTTTTTCCCTTAGCAACTTGTAGACCTTGTCGGAGGGATTCTTTCGCATAATCCTTACCTCTTTCAGATGGACGAATAGAGTAGCCAATGTGGCCAGCATAATTCAGCAAGCCCTCATTCAGTCTTAATCGCAGATTCAAAAACCCTAAAGCACAACCTACATCATCAAATGATACAAATTGAATAGAAGGAACCCAGTTTTCAGGAATATTGAGTCCCGCTTCCGCTTGAAGATTTTCTTCTAACCACTCTTCATAAACAAAATTCTCAGCATCCCAAAATCCGCCATCGTGGGCTGATTGAGTCTGTTCAAACTCTGCCATCATCTCTAAAACTGTTTCTTTATCTGCCAATCTTGGTCTGCGTAGTTCCATATTCCCCTCCCCGCTATAAGAAAAGCGAGAGGCAACTCTCACTTTTTCTTGTTCTTGTTTAAAAATTGTTCTCTAAGGCTAGCTACTCGGTCTTTTTTATTGACTCCACCCTTTGAATGTTTTTCGTGGAATCGTTGAACCAAGGCCTTGCCTTTATCATCTAATTGATATTTTCCCATGCTATCTCTTTCTAATTTCTTACTTCATGTCCTGCTGTTTTGATAGTAGAACCGTTCATGTGTTTGACACGCGCAGCAATTTCCTTGTGGCGTCCATTAACCATCGGACGCGCTTGTGGGTTCCCAAGATAGCCACAGGTCCGTTTAACCACATCTACTGTTTTAGGATCGTTATTTCCACAGTTAGGACAAGCAAATCCTCTCTCAGTAGGTTCAAAATCTCCTTCAAAATCACACTTGTAGCAACGGTCAATCGGAGTATTGGTTCCTAGATAACCTACACGGTCATAAGCATAGTCCCACACAGCTTCCAAGGCCTTTGGGTTTTGTTGGAGAACAGGATACTCGCAGTAGTGGATAAAGCCACCTGATGCACCTGCTTCTGGATAAACCTTTTCAAAATCTAGTTTTTCAAAAGGAGTTGGATTTTTACGCACATCATAATGGAAGGAATTTGTGTAGTATTCTTTATCAGTAATGTCTGGAATAGAGCCAAATTTCTCTGTATCCAAGCGGCAGAAGCGGTCTGTCAGACTTTCAGATGGTGTTGAATAAATAGAGAAATGATACCCATATTGGTCTGACCACTCTTCCACTCGATGTTTCATATCTCGAATGATATTAAGGGTGAATTCTTTAGCTTCTGGATTAGTTTCCCAATTGTTGCCAAAGAATACTGTCGCTACTTCATAAAGTCCAATGTAGCCAAGCGAAACAGTCGCACGACGGTTCTTAAAGAGCTCGTCAACTCTTTCTTCTTTACCAAGACGACGTCCGAAGGCACCATATTGATAAAGAATTGGTGCATTAGCTGGAGTGGCTTCCTTGGTTCTTTCCACACGGTAAACCAAGGCATCTTCCGCGATATTCATACGCTCATTGAAGATTTCCCAGAACTTGTTCAGGTCGCCTTCGGATTCAAGTGCGATACGAGGAAGATTAACCGTCACGACCCCTAGATTCATACGGCCCGAATTGACTTCTACTCCATTTTCATCCTTCCATCCTTGAAGGAATGAACGACATCCCATCGGAACCTTGAAAGAACCTGTCAACTCGACAATCTTATCATAAGACAAGACATCTGGGTACATGCGCTTGGTTGCACACTCAAGAGCCAACTGTTTGATGTCGTAGTTAGGAGAGCCTTCCTCTAAGTTGAGTCCTCTTTTTAGCGTAAAGATGAGTTTAGGGAAGATGGCTGTTCGATGTTCCGAACCAAGCCCCTTGATACGAATGTTCAGGATTGCCTTTTGAATTTCACGTTCAAAACGACTGGTTCCTAGACCGAAACCAAGAGAGGTAAATGGCGTTTGCCCATTTGATGTAAAGAGGGTATTAATCTCGTACTCTAGAGATTGCATGGCATCGTAGATGTCTTTTTGGGTTTTCTTCCAGGCATATTCTTGGCGCTTATCAGGCAGAACCCATTCCTCCGCATCTTTGAGGTGCTTTTGGTAATTTTTCTCTGCATAAGGAGCCAATACTTCATCGATACGGTCAGCTGAACAGCCCCCATACTGGCTAGAAGCAACGTTTGCGATGATTTGTGAAATCTGCGCTGTCGCAGTCTGGATAGATTTGGGACTCTCTACCTCAGCATTCCCAATCTTAAAACCATTTTCCAACATGCCCTTGAAATCAATCAAACAGCAGTTGGTCATAGGGGTATAGGGACTGTAGTCCAAATCATGATAGTGGATATCTCCTTTTTGATGGGCATTAGCCACATGTTTAGGAAGCATTTGAAGTCCGATGGATTTCCCAACAATCCCTGCCGTCAAATCACGCTGGGTATTAAAAACATCACTATCCTTATTGGCATTTTCATTGACAACTGCCTGATCTTTATTGAGAAGTTTATGAATACTAAAGTTGATATCTGTCGCTTTTGAGCGCTCAAAATCTCTTTGAGTCCGATAAGTGATATACTCCTCAGCCAAGGCATATTCTTTGGCTTCCAGCAATTCGTGTTCTACGATATTTTGGATTTCATAGATTTTTACACCTTGTGGGAAACGGCTATGAATCTCTTCGACGATACGTTCAACTAGAGTACTAAGTCGTTTTTCAACCAAAGGGGTTACATCCATAACCTTTTCAGCAGCCTTATGAAGCGCTTTGTCAATCTTGTCTACATCAAAAATGACACGTCTACCGTCACGCTTTTCAACGAATAAAGTCGGATCAGGGACAGTCTTCTCTTCCAATACAATCATATCCATACCCTTTTCTTAAATATAATATTGATTCTAAAAAGTATTATATCACTAAAAAAATAAAAATCAATATCTTGTGTAAAAAAATAAAATTTTTTTAAAATTACACAAGATATTGATAATTTTATTTTAATTTATAGAGTTTAAAATCTTTGAATTCACTTTGAACCGCTTGATAATTTTCAGCTAAAAGCTGCTCAACTTCTGTCCAAAGAGTTGTTTTTGTATTTACTACAATTATCTTTGGTTGATTATCTCGCAGATCATTTACAAGTTTGGTACGATTTTCATCAAGCCCTGTATGCAATCTAGGAGATAACAACTGACTAGCAGCCAAGCGTTCGCTAGCTTTATAGCTACTTGTCAGATTATCCCAAACATAGATACGATCTGTAGCTTGCGTTTCCCCTTTGACTTTAGTTTCAATGCCTGTACGTTCTTGATATTGTTCCGCATGAAGTAAATATCGTGATACTACAGGAGCTAAAAATAGATAAACGAGAGCTAAAATTGGCAGATAGGCATTTCCTTTCACAAAAGTGCCCCATGGTGACGTTTCTTCTCTGCGTCTTCTACGACGGCTGGCTCCCTCTAATTCCCACGTGCGAATTCGAGTTAACAATAGAATAGACAAGAAGGGTAACAATTCAACCATACGACTACCATTGATAAGATCTGTAGAGAAAATTTCTAAAACTAATACCAAAATAACAGCTATTGCAGCAGAGATTGATAAGACTGATTGTTTCAATGGTTTAGATTGGAAGAGACCTGTGAAAGCCAACGTCAATGCTCCAAGAGCAATTGCCAATAATCCATAGAAGAGGATGTTGTCGAGTAACCCCGAGTTAGAGGTGAAGTTCAAACTATCTAATGGATAGAGGATTTGACTAATGGCATTTCCGAAGCTACCTTTATAAGCTGTATAGTAGCCAATTGGATAAAAGAAGATTGAAAAACCAAGACCCGCCGCAAAGAATTGATAGAGGCCATGAGTCAAGTTGTTGCGCCCAACATTAAAAGCAGTTACTGCAAAAAATAAGACAAATGCATATAAAGTTGTCACCAAAGGTGCAAAGAAAAATGCTAGGGCCAGACTAATCCCAATACGTATGAAACCTTTATCATGATCTGGTTCTGCAAAGTAAGCAATCGCTAAACTGAGAGCATAGAATAAGAACGGAAGGGCAAGAATAGTCGCATAGCCACCACCAAAACTAAGAGCACTGGCGAGGATATAAAAGACTGTCAGCACTTGTTGAGATTGTTTGTTTTGTCCCGTCAAGTTATAAGCCGAATGAAAAAGAAAGAATCCTGCACCTATTAAGGCTAACCAATTAAAGACTGCAAACAATAGACTGCCTTTGGTTAGATACTGTAAAAAGTAATAAAGGAGACCACTAGTTCCAAAGTAGTCAGAGTAGATATCTCCTCTCTGATGCATGGCCCATCCGATATAGAAATCCTGAGCCTGTTCTGGACTTAGCAAGCCTAATAAAAAGGGTAGGACCACAGACACAAGTACTACTAGCGTACTCAAAATTAGGATATTAAAAAATGGTAAGCGAGTAGGCTGACGAGTTTCAACCTCGAGTTGCTCCTCATTTGTTACTGGAGCTTCCTGACTTCCCACCCAATATGGATTCGATTCATCTTCTAATCTGCCATATACGTTCATTCATTCTCTCCTATATTTTAATTTGTTCTAGTATATCAAAAAGTCTAGTTCTTGTCAGCCTGCGGCGGACGTTTGCGTAACTTTTCAGATAAGAAAACAAAGCGTTCAATCTCATAAAAACGATGATAAGAAGCTTTTTTATAGTAGTCTAAAAAAGTTTTTTCCTCTACTGTCAGCATGGTTACCCCTCCTTTTCTCTTCATTCGAAAAAAGGAGAAAAATCTAAAAAAGCTGAATTCTCAAAAAGAGGATTCAGCACTTTTTAATCAGCTTTCTTTTCTAAGTTTTTTGAAATGCTACGATTTTTACCTTCCAGATACACCATCAAAATTGAGATATCTGCTGGGTTTACCCCAGAAATACGGCTAGCCTGACCAATGGTTTCTGGATTAATGAGTTTGAACTTCTGGCGCGCTTCTGTCGCGATAGAGTCAATATCATCCCAATCGATGTTGGCCGGAATACGTTTTTCTTCCATGCGTTTCATCTTGGCAACCTGATCCATAGCTTTTGAGATGTAACCTTCGTACTTGATTTCTGTTTCAATCAATTCGATAATCTTGTCATCCAATTCTTCGGCAGCAGGTCCAATAAAGGCCACCACGTCTTGGTAAGAGACTTCTGGACGACGGAGAAACTCCTTGGCAGTGACTGCATCAGTCAATGGTTTGAAGCCCATTGCTTCAACCTTAGCGTTTGTTTCCTTGACTGGCTTGAGTTTGATGCTATCCAAACGCTTCATTTCATTTTCAAATTGATTTTTCTTGATTTCAAAACGAGCCCAACGTTCATCGTCAACAAGCCCAATCTCGCGCCCCATCTCAGTCAAACGCATATCGGCATTGTCATGACGGAGGATGAGGCGGTATTCGGCACGGCTGGTCAAGAGACGATAGGGTTCAATGGTCCCCTTAGTTACCAAGTCGTCAATCATCACTCCGATATAACCGTCGCTTCGTTTCAGAATCAACTCAGGCTTACCTTGGATTTTCAGAGCCGCATTGATACCCGCTATGATCCCTTGTCCAGCAGCTTCTTCGTAACCTGACGTTCCATTTGTCTGACCAGCAGTGAAGAGACCTGATATTTTCTTGGTTTCAAGCGTTGCACGCAATTGATGAGGTAAGACCATATCATACTCGATAGCATAACCCGTTCGCATCATCTCTGCATTTTCCAAACCTTTGATAGAATGAACTAGCTCACGCTGTACATCTTCAGGTAGACTGGTTGAAAGACCTTGGACATAGACTTCTTCCGTATTGCGCCCTTCTGGTTCTAGGAAGAGTTGGTGGCGTTCCTTGTCCGCAAAACGTACAATTTTGTCCTCAATCGACGGACAGTAACGAGGTCCCACTCCCTTAACCACACCTGTAAACATAGGCGCACGGTGGAGATTGTTTTGGATAATTTCATGACTGGTACCATTGGTATAAGTCAACCAACATGGTACTTGGTCCTTTACATAATCCTCATCACGTGAAGTATAAGAAAAGTGATTTGGTGTTTCATCTCCTGGCTGGATTTCTGTCACATCATAGTTGATAGAGGAAGCCTTGACACGTGGAGGTGTTCCTGTCTTGAAACGACCGATCTCGAGGCCCAATTCCTTGAGATTGTCAGCTAGGTTAATCGAAGCTAAGCTGTGGTTAGGACCTGACGAGTACTTGAGGTCTCCGATGATGATTTCCCCACGGAGGGCTGTCCCTGTAGTCACAATAACAGCCTTTGCAGCATACTCTTGATGGGTCGCTGTACGAACACCGACAACCTTGCCATCTTCCACCAAAATCTCATCAATCATGGTTTGACGAAGGGTGAGATTCTCTTGATTTTCAACCGTTTTGCGCATTTCCTTAGAGTAAAGCTCCTTGTCAGCCTGCGCACGAAGGGCACGAACAGCAGGTCCTTTCCCAGTGTTGAGCATCTTCATCTGGATGTAAGTCTTGTCAATAGTTTTTGCCATTTCGCCACCAAGAGCATCGACTTCACGCACAACAATCCCCTTGGCAGAACCACCAATAGACGGATTACATGGCATGAAAGCCAACATTTCAATGTTGATAGTCGCAAGCAAGACCTTGCAGCCCATACGGCTCGCAGCTAGGGAAGCTTCGACACCCGCATGTCCCGCACCGATTACAATAATATCGTATTCTTCTGTAAAATTATAAGTCATTTTCTCTCCTATTCCTCAAGATGAATGTGTCTTAGTTGGCCGTTCCAATTTGGTAGGGCTGTTTTTAAAAAGGATGGAACTAGATTGAGCCCCTTAAGCTTGTCTAAGTCAATCCACTCACAAGGCTGCATTTTTTCGTCTTCCTGCATGGTCAATGGAGCTTCTTCAAGCAAATTCACCAGATAATGAAACTCGATATTGTGATAGTGAACACCGTCTTCTTCAAAACGATTTTCAACCACGAAAGCTAGCTGCCCAACTTGAGCTTTGACACCCAGTTCTTCTCTCACTTCGCGGACTACCGCATCTTCCGTTCTTTCGTTGACTTGAATAGCACCGCCGATGGTGTAATACTTGTCCTTGTCTTTAGTAGCTAGAAGTTTGCGATTTTGGAGAATCAAGGCTGTTGCCCGAATACCAAAAACAGTATTTCCCTCTTTTGTCCGAAAGTCTTGTTGAGTCATTTTTGCCCTTTCCCTTAAACGACACAAAAACAGTCAAAACTCGTAAGAAGTGCAGGACAAAAAAGCCTGCAACATCCATGAGCTTTGACCATCATTTCTATTGCTTTTATTATTGTAGCAAATTGAGAAAATTTGTCAATCTATATGTACTGACAAACCTTGCCATCACGGTAGGCATTGTCAATCAAACCACCACCGAGACACTCTTCACCATCGTAAAAGACAACTGCCTGTCCTGGTGTAATGGCGCGTTGCGGCTCCGCAAAGATGACCTCGGCCTTGTCTCCTTTAACATGAACAGTTACCTTAGAGTCAGGCTGACGGTAGCGGAATTTAGCCGTACATTCTAGCGTAAACTCCTCTGGCATGTCACGAGTAAAGTGAACTTGACTAGCCTCTAAGCTAGTTGACATGAGCGCTTCATGATAGAAACCTTGTCCGACATAGAGGATATTTTGGCTCAGGTCTTTGCCGACAACGAACCAAGGGGCATTGTCCCCTCCGTGTTGACCACCGATACCGAGTCCCCCACGCTGACCAATTGTATAGTACATAAGGCCTGCATGCTCGCCCATATCGCGACCATCCACAGTCATCATGCGACCAGGTTGAGCTGGTAAGTAGTTGCTGAGAAATTCTTTAAAGTTCTTTTCTCCGATAAAGCAAATTCCTGTCGAATCTTTCTTCTTGGCAGTCGCAAGTCCAGCTTCTTCAGCTATTTTTCGGACTTCAGGTTTTTCCAAATGCCCCAAAGGAAACATGGTTTTTTGGAGTTGTTCTTGAGAAAGTTGACTGAGGAAATAGGTCTGATCTTTGCCATTGTCCACGCCACGAAGCATGTGAACGATGCCATCCTCATCACGCGCCACTCGAGCATAGTGCCCAGTTGCTACATAGTCTGCTCCCAAGGTCATGGCATAGTCCAAAAAGGCCTTAAACTTGATTTCTTTGTTGCACATAACGTCTGGATTTGGCGTGCGTCCTGCACGGTATTCCGCTAGGAAATACTCAAAAACGCGGTCCCAGTACTCTTTTTCAAAATTGACAGAGTAGTAAGGAATGCCAAGTTGGTCTGCCACCGCAGCCACATCCTTGTAATCCTCGGTCGCTGTACAGACGCCGTTTTCATCTGTGTCATCCCAGTTCTTCATGAAGATGCCGATCACATCGTAGCCCTGCTCCTTGAGCAAGAGAGCCGTCACCGACGAATCAACACCACCACTCATCCCCACGACAACACGTGTTTTAGAGTTATCACTCATGGTAAGTCTCCCATCTATTCGTTTATTCACGATTGAAGGTCGTGTGTGCTTCAACGATTGAAGGTCGCTTGAGCAAGATTCATTATAGCATGCTTTAAAAAAGATGACAAGGAAGATGGAGACAAATCTAGCAATCTCTTCTGTAAATACATAAAATTAAGAACTTAAAAAAGTAATTCATGCCTAAACCTCTATTCACTTTAAAAATTTATTTTTAAAATCAACTAAAAATGATATACTGTAATGAGGAGGAATGCGCACATGATTCCATACATATACCTTTATCCACGTGCGTAGAACTATTGTGAACAACTACAAAGATATACTAAAATCAAAAAATACCATTTTTACTATTATAATTATTGCAGGTTTTGGACTTTTAACAGCCTTAGTCATTCATCAAGAACATGTTCAAGCAGAGAAAGGAAACATTGCTCTCATCAAACAACAAAAAAATCAACAAGATGTTGAACAAGTAAAAAATGCTATTAAAGACTTCAACATCGATTCTGAAAGCATAATAGATGATTGGAAAAAGATTCAGGAATTGAAACCAACCACTGATGCGGGTAAAAAGACACTAACAGACTTTCTTACTTCTACTGCCGATAAAGTCACAAAGCATTATACTGAAAAAGCTTTAAAATTAGATATAAAGGGCTCTGATAGCCAGTTTCAAGATAAACAAACACTTGAAGCAGGCATCACTTCTTTACAAAAAATACTAGAAATCATTAAAGATATTAACTCTACTAACGAACAAACTTCCATTGAAGAAAAAATAAAACCAATTCAAGAACTGATCTCTAAATTCCAAAAACAAGTTGAATTCTTGACTAAAAAAGAAGAACAAAAATCTAACCAAAACGAAACAGAAACAGCTAATAAGACTCAGGTAGTAGAATCCTACAATTCAGAAGATAGCAACTACAGTCCAACCTACACTGAATCATATGAAAGCATAAATAATTCTCAAACACCTGCAGCTGAGCAATATTCATCTGATAGTGCTGGCAGCGAAGGGAACCATGGCGTTGATACACGAGATCAATCTTCTAATTCTTCCGGTTCTCAGACAGAGGCTAATAGACATAATAATTAAACTAGAATTCGCGATTTAAACAGTTTAACTTACTAATTCGGGTGGAAAAATTCTGTAAAATCATCAACCTGAACAAATCTTCCGTCACTATTACTTAAAAATTGTCTCTCATTAAAAGGTACACAAAAAGAGCCATTCAAGGCTCTTTTTTATTTTTTAGTACCAACCGTTGTTAAGCCAGAAGTTCTTAGCTTCAGTCCATGAACCATAGCGTCCTGCTACATAAGCGTCAGCTACACGTTCTTGGTTTTCTGCTGAATAGTCACCGTTCAAGTATGAATCTGTCAATTGGTAACGTCCGATGTAACGTCCGTTTGTAGCTGTATAGCTACCGCCTGATTCTTTTTGGGCGATCCATTCTTTAGCTTCTGCTTCAGATCCGCTTACAGTCGCAGCTGGTGTTGTGCTCTCTTCTGCTACTGGGGCTGGTGTTGCAGCTGCTGGGGCAGAAGTTTCTTCTACTGCTGGAGTTTCTTCTGCAGTCGCTGGGGCTGGTGTTGAAACCGGAGCTTCAGTATTTGCAGATGGTGCAGGAGTTGTCGTTGCAGGAGTCGCCGCTACTACTGGAGCTTCTCCTTCAATAACTAAAACTTGGTCAACATAGATGAGGTCAACGTTTTTAATGTTGTTCAATTTAGCCAATTTTTCAACTGTTGTGTTGTAAGTCTCAGCAATTTCTGATAGAGTATCTCCAGGTTTAACTGTATAAGTTTTTGATTCTTGTGCAAAAGTAAGTGATGGTGCAAGGAAAGCAAGTACAACTGCAAATCCTGCAAGTTTAGTCTTAATGTTTAATTTCATTTAAAAAAGTTCTCCTTTTTTCTTATACTACCATGATACCTTTCTAATGTTACTATTTGTTAACGAATTTGTGTAGAAATGTTACAAAACTGTGATTTATTTACTTAAAAAAGCCCTTTTTTGTTACAAAACCCTTGTTATTAAAGCTTTTTAATCTTTTTATATATTTCAGAAAGTAATTAAGCACTTACATCTAATCTTTGCTATAATAGAAGTAAGAATCTTTTTAAGGGGAAACAGATGCAATCACTTCGTTTTCAATCTGTCTTTGATATCATTGGACCAGTAATGATTGGGCCATCTAGTAGTCACACTGCAGGAGCTGTTCGTATCGGTAAAATCGTTTCATCTATCTTTGATGATACTCCAACTGAGGTTGAATTCCAGCTTTTTAACTCTTTTGCAAAAACCTATCGTGGACACGGGACAGACCTTGCCCTTGTAGCTGGTATTTTGGGAATGGATACGGATGATCCTGAAATTCCAAATAGTTTAGAAATTGCCCATAAGCGTGGCATTAAAATCGTGTGGACCATCCAAAAGGACAGTAATGCTCCCCACCCAAATACTACGAAAATCACTGTTAAGAACGATCGTAAGACTATCAGCGTAACAGGAATTTCAATCGGCGGTGGAAATATCCAGGTGACAGAATTAAATGGTTTTGCCGTATCTCTCAACATGAACACCCCTACCATCATCATCGTTCATCAGGATGTTCCAGGTATGATTGCTCATGTGACTGAGGCTCTTTCTCGCTTTGGTATCAATATCGCTCAGATGAATGTAACTCGAGAAAAAGCTGGCGAGAAAGCAATCATGATTATTGAAGTTGATAGTCGCAACTGTGAAGAATCTATCGAAGAAATTCGGAAAATTCCTCATTTGCACAATGTCAATTTCTTTCAATAGGAGAAAATATGTTTTACTCTATCAAAGAATTAGTCGAACAAGCCGAACTTGATTTCCAAGGAAATGTTGCTGAGCTCATGATTACTACTGAGTATGAGCTAACTGGTCGTGAGCGAGAAGAAGTTCTCCTCCTCATGGAACGTAACCTCGAAGTCATGAAAGCTTCCGTCGAGCTTGGTCTCAGCGAAAAGAAATCTCGTAGCGGTTTGACTGGTGGTGATGCAGCTAAGCTCGACCACTACATCAAAAAAGGAAAGACCTTATCAGACTTCACTGTCTTGTCTGCCGCCCGTAACGCCATTGCCGTTAATGAGCACAATGCCAAGATGGGCCTTGTGTGTGCGACACCAACTGCAGGTAGCGCAGGTTGTCTTCCTGCAGTTCTCACATCTGCTATTCAAAAGTTAGATTTAACGCATGAACAACAACTAGATTTTCTCTTTGCTGCCGGTGCTTTTGGGCTCGTCATTGCTAATAACGCTTCTATCTCGGGAGCCGAAGGAGGCTGTCAAGCCGAAGTTGGATCTGCCTCTGCCATGAGCGCTGCTGCCCTAACTCTAGCTGCAGGTGGAACTCCTTATCAAGCGAGTCAGGCTATCGCCTTCGTTATCAAAAACATGCTCGGTCTTATCTGCGATCCCGTTGCAGGTTTGGTTGAAGTCCCTTGTGTTAAGCGTAATGCTATGGGGGCAAGTTTCGCCTTCATCGCAGCTGATATGGCTCTAGCCGGTATCGAATCAAAAATCCCGGTTGACGAAGTCATTGATGCCATGTACCAAGTAGGCTCTAGCCTCCCAACTGCCTTTCGTGAAACTGCCGAAGGTGGTCTCGCAGCCACACCGACAGGCCGTCGCCTTCAAAAAGAAATCTTCGGCGAATAATTTCAAGATTACTAGGAGAATCAATGTCATCTCTATCAGCCATCTTTTTCGACTTAGATGGAACCCTTGTGGACAGCTCTATCGGTATTCACAATGGCTTCACCTATACTTTTGAACAACTGGGAATTCCTAGTCCAGATGCAAAAACCATCCGTGGTTTTATGGGACCTCCTTTGGAAACTAGTTTCGCTAGTTGCTTACCAACTGAGCAGATTGAGTCAGCTATCCAGCTTTATCGCTCCTATTATAAGGAAAAAGGAGTCTACGAAGCTCAGCTCTTTCCACAAATCAAGGAACTACTCACTGAACTAGCTCAACAATATCCTCTCTATATCACGACAACAAAAAATACTCCGACAGCAGTCCATATGACAGCTAATTTTGAAATCGATCACTTCTTTGACGGCATCTATGGTTCAAGTCCTCAAGCGGTGCATAAGGCAGATGTCATTCATCAAGCTTTGACAACTCATAAATTGGATCCAGAAAAAGTGGTCCTTATCGGAGATACTAAATTTGATATGATTGGCGCCCAAGAAACTGGCATTAAAAAACTAGCGGTTACTTGGGGATTTGGTGAAGAGGAAGAGTTGATGAGCTACCATCCTGACTGGGTCGCACATCAACCAGCAGACATTTTACGTCAACTATAATTGAAACCCTAAACAAAAAACACTCCAATTAAATTGGAGTGTTTTTTAACTTTTTGATAATAAAATACAAGAAGTCCAAAACAGATTCAACCGTAAAACAAGAATCTCTTAGTTCTTATCTGATTCTTCGAACGGTGTATCTTCGATGGCTTCTTCATTTTTGACTGCTTGAGATTCACTATAGTTTACCACTTCAGTTTCTTTTGTCGGCATAGCGAAAAGAATCAAAAGAGCTAGCCCTCCCATTGGGGCAAAGCGAAGGAAGATAAAGGCCCAGTGGAATCCGGCATCACGCAAACGGCGAACTGATATAGCCAAAGTCGGTACTAAGATTGCTAGGTAGAAAACTGCATAAATAATAGCAACTAAACCAAAAACCATGAAAATAGCCTCGCTGGCTGAATCGCTCACTGAATCCATCACAGTACTAAGATATACAATGTAGAAATAGATAATCCAGAAAGGAATAGAAAGGATGAGGTTTCCTAGCCAAACCCACCAGAAATCTGGACGCGTCGAACGACCGGTGAACTCTGCATAATTCTTAAAAAAATTCTTATACGCGTTAATCATATGATACTCCCATTTTTTATTTTATCAGTAGATACTAAACTGTACAGTTATAGAACACTCCCAAATCTAGTAAAAGGCCTGGGAGTGTTAGCCAATTATTCGACAAGACTGAAAATTCTTCGTCCTTGTAGCATTCTTCAGATAGTTGAACTTATATTTAATCCTTTGTCGGCATAGCTAGGAGTATCATAAGAGCGATACCTCCAACAAATGGAACAAATGCTACGAAAATGAGTGCCCAATGGAAACCAGCATCACGCAGACGACGAACTGTCAATGCAAGTTGAGGCAAGAAAAGTGCCAGACCAAAAATGAAATAAATAAATATGAAAAGACCCAAAGTCGTAATAGCAGCTTCGCTATCTGGATTTGCTATTGCACTACCGTAGACTATGTCAAAAGGAATAGAAAGGATAATGTTTGCCAACCCAATCCACCAGTAATCAGGACGTGTTGAACGTCCAGAGAAATCTACATAACCTTTAAAGAAATTTTTAATTGCGTTAATCATATGATACTCCCAACTTTTATTTTATCAGTAGATACTGTACAGTTATAGAACACTCCCAAATCTAGTAAAAGACCTGGGAGTGTTAGCAAATTATTCGACAAGATTGAAACTTCTTCGTTCTTGTAGCATTTTTTCAGATAGCTGAACTTAGTGTTAGTCCTTTGTTGGCATAGCTAGGAGCACCAAAAGTGCGATACCTCCAACCATTGGAATAAAAGCAACGAAGATGAGCGCCCAATGGAAACCAGCATCACGTAGACGACGAACTGTCAGTGCTAGTCCAGGCAATAAAACTGCTAGTCCAAAAATGAGATAGACAAATCCGATTAAGCCCAAAGTCATAATAGCAGCTTCGCTATCTGGATTTGCCATTGCAGCACCGTATGCCATGTAGAAAGGAATAGAAAGGATAATGTTTGCCAACCAAATCCACCAGTAATCTGCGCGAGTTGAACGTCCTGAAAAATCTACATAACCTTTAAAGAAATTTTTAATTGCGTTAATCATAAGTTACTCCCTAATTTTTTATTTACTATAGTTTACCATATCTGTTCAATAATAACAAGTTTGTTCAAAAAACTCTGAAAGTCTCTCGAAATCTAGAAAAAAAGATACTATCCGCTCTTTCTCATAAACAGAAGTTGCAGATAATATCTCATCTATTTTTAGTCAACATGTGTTGTTTCATTAGCAAAAGCTATGATTGCTCTCTTCAATTCAGAACCTTGCAAGGTACGGAACTCTTCAATCTTCTGATTGATCATCTCAAGAGGCATTACATTTACTTTACCAACAAAGATTTTGTCCATTACTTGATTGTCAACTAGTTCAGTTGATACAAGCAACTCTTCGTATAGTTTTTCACCTGGGCGAATACCTACTTCTACGATTGGAATTTCATTTTCAGTATGACCACTGAGTAGAACCATTTTCTTAGCCAAATCGTAAATGCGTACTGGTTTGCCCATATCAAGGATAAAGACTTCTCCATCCTTTGCATAAGCACCCGCATGAATCACCAAGCGACTAGCTTCTGGAATGGTCATAAAGTAACGAGTCATTCGGAAATCCGTCACCGTTACAGGCCCACCTTCAGCAATCTGACGTTCAAAGACAGGAATTACACTACCACGGCTACCGAGTACGTTACCGAAACGAACCGCACAGTAGGTAGATTGGCTACGTTGATTAAATCCTGTAACAATTAACTCAGCCACACGTTTAGTTGCTCCCATTACGTTTGGTGGATTAACAGCCTTATCTGTCGAAATCATGACCATTTTTGGAACTCGAGCAGCGTCAACTGCCTTAGCAACATTATAGGTTCCAAGGATGTTATTCTTGAATGCTTCTTTTGGATTACGCTCCATCATCGGAACATGTTTATGAGCTGCAGCATGGTAAACAATCGCTGGTTCGTACTGTTCAAAAACTTGAAGCAAACGATCGTAATCTTGAATATCGGCAATGACAGGAACAAAGTCAATTCCCTGGAATTTACGAATCAATTCATGGTAAATCAGATAAATAGAGTTTTCTCCATGACCGAGCAAAACGACACGTTCCGGATTGAAGCGACTGACTTGACGGCAAATTTCTGAACCAATCGAACCTCCGGCACCAGTTACCAAAATCGTTTTATTAGTGATTTCAGAACCCAGACGTGATTCATCGAGCTGAATCTCTTTACGTCCCAACAGGTCCGTGATATCAATTTTCTGGAAACCACCTGCTTGAGGCTGGATACCTTGCACAACTGATTCAATCATCGGCATCTTAAAGCATTTTACACCGATACTGTTACACATTTGCAGGATTCGTTCATATTCAGATGGATCTAGAGACGGAATCGCAACGATAACTTTTTCAACTCTGTAGCGTTTAGCCAATTCTGGTAGATCATCATAAGAACCCAAAACTGGGATTTTCCCAAGTTTTTGTCCTTTTTTCTTTTCATCATTATCCAAAATCCCAACTAGTTCAAGGTCACTAGTAGGATGTTGGTAGCTGTTCATAAAGAGCGCGCCACCATCACCAGCACCAATCAAGAAGGTACGACGGTGTTCTCCAGCTCCATTTCCCTTTTTACGTCTTGAGTAAATCAACTGCCAAGTGATACGAGGAAGTAGAATCAAGAATGTTGTTAATAGGATAAAGAGTACGATAAAGCGGATAGAAAAGAGCGGCAAGAAAGCATAGCAGATCACATAAGATAAGATACTACTGATAGTCACTCCGAAGAAAATCTTCATGAAATCTGTTATTTTGCTATATCGACTAATACTAGCATTAAGCCCCCAGAATCCAATCATCAGTTGGTAGAAAAGGAAGGTTAGACCTGTGTAAATGACATAGTCTACCGGGGCTGGATTAATCAAGCCATAAAATAGAATATAGGAAACAATAATTGATAAGACCATACTGGCAATATCAAAAAATCCCCAAAAAATTTGTTTCTGTTGTTTATTTAATACTTCAACCAGATCAATTACGTAATCTGTTATTTTTTTATTCATGTGAATGGTATCCTCCTACACAGAATCACATTTTCTAGTAATCTTCAGATAAATTTTTAAAATCTAATTAGCTTCAATTACTTGCTTTTTCTTAGAAGTTTCAAAAATATAAACTGTCGCACAAATCCTGGACATAGGGCAACGACAACTTGGATTAAAACACTTTTCAGATATTCGCCATAAGAAATCTGTCCACGAGCGTGCATTCTTTGACGTGCTTGGCGATAGAGTTTGAGATAGCGAAGACCTCCACGGCGTTCAAACATCCCTGCTCCCACGCGCACCTTACATAGAATTTGATCCACATTTCCAGTTCGAGCTCCAGCGCTAATCATATTGAGCCAGAGAAGATCATCTTCCATATAAAGACCATCCTCGTAGTTACCAGCCTTGAGAACCATTTCTTTTTTGAACATAACAGTCATATGATTAAAGGCACTTCTCATACGTTGGTAGGCAATGATATCCTCATGCTTAGTCGGTACACGACGGTAAGACACAATCTCGTCAGGTTGGTCGATAAACTCTGCGATATGACCACCTAGTAGGTCCAAGTTTTCTTTTTCCATCAATTCGAACTGCTGTTCGAAACGGTCTTCAACAGCAATATCATCTGTATCCATACGAGCAATGACGTCATATTGGCACTGTAAGACACCGTACTGAAGCGCTAAACCTAAGCCGCGATTTTGCTCAAGTGGACAACGTTTGATTGGAATACTTGACTGTGCTTCCAATTTCTCCAAAACTTGATACAGTTCAGGTGTCAGCGGACCATCTTCGACGATTACCACTTCGCTAGGTTTGAGCGTTTGATGTATGATACTCTCTACCGCCTCTTCTAGAAAGACTGGATTTTCTTTAACATAGACTGACATCAGGACGCTAAATTTACGATTTTCAGACACAGTAGTTCTCCAATATATAGATTTTCTTTCACTATTTTATCACAATTTTTCAGACTTTCCTATTTTTATTTGAATCCCAGAAAAAAACTAGTAAATATATTGTCCTTCTTTACTATGATTTCTATCGACTACGTAGCGAATCACGTCAGGTCAACTTGACATCTTTAGGAAAAAAATTAAAATAAGCTGTTATCAAAATCAGCTTATTGAGGTTCACATGAAAAAACGATCACTCTTTTTTATTCTAGGAATTATCTTAATTGGAGCGGTCTTAAGAGCTCCTTTCACAGCTTTACCAACTATTTTGGGAGATATTGCCCAAGGTTTAGGCGTGGAAGTCAGTTCACTTGGTGTTTTGACCAGTCTCCCTCTCTTGATGTTTGCCCTCTTCTCCTCTTTTGCGACTCGTTTGGCTCAAAAAATTGGACTCGAGCACCTTTTCACCTATAGTCTTATCGTATTGACCATCGGTTCAGTGATTCGTATCTTTAATCTTCCTTTACTCTATCTAGGGACTTTACTCATCGGAGCAAGTATTGCGATCTTTAACGTGCTCCTTCCTAGCGCCATTCAGGCCAATCACCCACAAAAGATTGGCTTTCTGACAACCATCTATGTGACCTCTATGGGGATTACAACGGCTCTTGCTTCCTATCTCTCAGTCCCCATTACTCAGGCAACATCCTGGAAAGGCTTGATTCTCTGTTTATCCTTGGTCTGCTTACTAACTTTAGTTGCCTGGCTCCCCAATCATCGTCACAATCATTTTCTAAGAGGAAGTGAGAAAAAACAAAAGAAAGAGAATATCTTAAAAAACAAGGAAGTTTGGGCTATTATTGTATTTGGTGGGTTGCAGTCCCTACTCTTCTATACCAGTATGACCTGGCTACCAACCATGGCCATCAGTGCAGGACTATCTCATACAGATGCTGGACTTCTGGCTTCTATCTTTTCACTGATTAGTATCCCCTTCTCGATGACCATTCCAAGTCTCACAACTCGTTTATCAAATCGTCACCGTCAAATCATGCTGACAGTCATCTCTCTGGCTGGAATGCTTGGAATTGCTATGCTCCTATACCCGAGCAAGAGTTTCCTTTACTGGTTAGTAGCGCATCTCTTGATTGGTACTGCTTGTAGCGCTCTTTTCCCTTATCTCATGGTTTGCTTCTCCATCAAAACCAGCTCTCCTGAAAAGACGGCCCAATTATCTGGTCTTGCCCAGACTGGTGGTTACATTCTAGCGGCCTTTGGACCAACTCTCTTTGGTTACAGTTTTAACATGTTCCAGTCTTGGGTTCCAGCGGTACTGATTCTTCTAGTAATTGATATCATCATGACGGTCGCCCTCTTTATGGTGGATCGAGCGGATAAAATCCTCTAATCTTCTAGTTTTCACTAGAAGATTTTTTATATGTAAAAATTTTATACATATTACTTGACAGCGTTTCCATTTAGATGTATGATGTATGTGTAGAATAATTATATATAAAATTTTTATATACTAAAAAGGAGGTGCCCCATGTATTTTCCGACATCAGCGGCTTTGATTGAATTTCTCATCTTGGCCATCCTAGAACAAGGGGATTCCTATGGTTATGAAATTAGTCAAACCATTAAACTCATTGCCAAAATCAAGGAATCTACCCTCTACCCCATCTTGAAAAAACTGGATACCAACCGCTATCTGACTACATACTCTCGCGAATACCAAGGTCGGATGCGGAAATACTATTCCTTAACAGAGATTGGAGAGGAGCAACTATTTGTACTCAGCGAAGAGTGGATACTCTATACTGACACTATCAATGGCATCATAGAAGGGAGCATTCGCCATGACAAGAACTGAATATTTGAATCAGCTTGAAGCCTATCTGATGAAGCTTCCTCAATCTGATCGTATCGAAGCCATGGACTACTTCAAAGAACTCTTTGATGATGCTGGTCCAGAAGGTGAGGAAGAGCTAATGACTAGTCTGGGAAGTCCTAAAGAGGCTGCCCACGACATCCTGACTACACTTCTTGATAAAAAAATCAACGAAGAAAATTCCAATAAGAACAACCGTCAGGTTTTACAAATCGCAATCCTCGCACTTCTGGCTGCACCTATTGGGATTCCAGTCGGGATTGGTCTTCTCATGGCTATCATCGGGATTTTTATCGCTGCGATTAGTGTACTTTTAGCCTTCTTTGCTGTATCAGCAGCTGGACTAATCCTAGGAGGCGTTCTCCTATTTGAAAGCTTCTACGTTCTGGCTGAATCGACATCTGCCTTTATGCTGATTTTTGGTGGAGGTTTGCTAGCTATTGGAGCTTCATCCCTAGTCTTGCTAGCGACTTCCTATGTGACCCGTTTCTTTGGAATACTAATCCTTCGACTTATTCAGTGGATTCTTAATAGAGGAAAGAGAGGTGAAAGTCATGCGTAAATTAACAAAAGGATTTCTTATCTTTGGTGTTGTTACTAGTATCATTGGTTTTGCCATGATGATCATCGGCATCCAAACAGACGGTATCAGAGACCTCCTTGCAATGTCACAAAAACCAGTCTTTGAGAGCCGAATGGAAGAGCTCGTTTTTGATCAAGATATTGAAAATCTTAACATGTCACTGACAGAACATTCGTTAGTCATTAGAGAATCTAGCGATGACAAGATTCGCCTTCAGTATCATCCAACTATCTCTGAAAAAGAAAATCTTCAACATTCTACCAAAGAAAAAACTCTTGAGATTTCTGACACCAAGTCAACTACACGTCGTTCTGTAGGTTCTAGTATCCAAGGTATCCTCTTTATCGCAAGCGGAATTTCTAGCCGCAATGATGAAGTCGTTCTATCGTTGCCAAAAGGAAGAGAATTAAAAGATCTAACCGCCCAGGTCGACCACGGTGTCCTTTCGATTGCCGATGTAAAACTCAGCAATGCCAAGATTCAGTCAAATGGCTTTCTTCTTCGTATCACAAATAGCGAGATTAAAAATAGCCAACTGACCACAACTGGAATTGTCAATGTATTTGGAACCAGTCTAACAGATAGCCGTATCCAAGCAGAACATGAACATATCTCTGCTGACGATATCCAAGTGCACGGTAAGGTAGAATTCGAGGCAGAAAATGACATATCGCTCATGTTATCAAGAAAAGAGCTTGAACGAATCAATCTCAATCTCTCGTCAGAATACGGAGCTATTTATCATCGAACTCGAGAAGGAGTGAAGCCTGGCCAGGGAAATGATGTAAATAGGGACGAAGAATTCTCAAATCCTTACAAAGTAGAGAAAAAAGATACGCAAGATCTCCTCGTCGCAAAGGCAGGTCAAGATATCAACATTCCAGACGAACCGGATCGCTCACCTAATTCGAGAGATCATGAATAATAGTTAATCATTACTACTCAAACAAGAAATAAAAAGGAGGTCTCATCATGACTCAAGAATGGTTCGAAAGTGCTGATTTCGAGAAAACAGCCAACAATGAGAAAAAAGATAATCCATCTGACCCAGTCATTCCCCAAGAAGAGTTAAAAGAAAAAGAAGAATTGCCAGTGGTTGAAGAAAGCCTTCAAGCCAATCCTGAAGAACAAGAAGCTGACCTAGAGAAAGTAGAGAGTGACGAACACGAAGAAATCGTGGAAAATACAGACAAGTCAGAAGAACCTGTAGAGACTGAAGAACAAGAAGAACTGGCAACAAAGACAGACCAAGCAGAAAAACTAGTTAAGGAAGCAGCTCAGCCTAGCAAATCTTTGGAAAGTCCATTTGTCCCAGATCCTGTCCCTACAAAAACTACAATCTTCAAAGAAGAATTGGCTGATTTTTGGGTCTGGTTACAAGGTGCTCTCAAAGAGCCAACAGCAAGCATTGATACAGATAAAAAACATAGTTATAATGCCTTTGTGCTCCTAACTATCTTTTCTGCCACAAGTTTCCTCTTTACAGTTTATCACGCCAAACAAGGCTACTATGGTCGTATGGCAAGCATCGATGCTCACTTCATGGAACAATTCCCGTCTCTCAATCTCTTCTCGGTCTTCTCCATCCTAGTAGCGACAAGTCTCTTCTTCTTTTCAATTCTCATGGGTGGATTTGTAGTCAAACGTTTTGTCGACCAGGACAGTGATTGGACATTAGAAAGAGCCTTTCAAGCACATAGCAGACTCTTGGCTATCCCAGTTCTCTTGACAGGTATTGCTAGTTTCTTCGCTCTTTTTAATGGTCTACGATTTGCAGCATTGCTTTGCTTGATTAGCATTGGTCTGACTCTCTTGGCCAATCTCTACTTCATCTCAAGACCTAGCAAGGATAGTCAAACCGATCCCTTCTATCGCCTTCTTTTAGCTTTCCTAGTCAACGGTGGTGTTCTATTTCTCTTCTTTCTAGCAGAAATGGCTCTTGTTTTTGACTATCTTCGAATCCTTGCTTTTATATAAGATAAAATCCTGTCACTCTGACAGGATTTTTTTGTGTACACAAAAAGCAGATCAAACGATCTGCCTTTTCACATTATTTAAAACCAATATCTTTCATTTATGCCTCTAGTTACCTTTTACTAAGTTATCAAAATCTTCCCCTGAAACTGGTCCTACCTCTACTTGGTTAGCATCTAAGTCCTGATAAAGTTCTTTTGGCAAAGCTCCTAAAAAGGCTTGATAATCAACTCTAGCTACCGCTTCATAGTCTTCTGGTTTTGAGCCATCTCCAGAGATTTTTACCAAATCAATCTCCCAAACAAGTTCCTTGCCTACCAATTGCTCAACGTAAGGAGCAGGAATCACCGGTTCTTTTGGCAAAATGGTTTTTACCCCCTGAGCTAGGTGGTAGACCCCATGAACCTTACCTTCACCATCTGGATAGAATTTAGCACTGGAAGGATAGGCATCAGACCCTTGAACTTTCTTGACTAACTCTTCAAAACGTGCCAAGCCATCTTCTTCCAAGAAACTTTCCAAATCCTTCTTATCAAAGTAAACAGGTGATAGAATACCCTGACAGAAACCTAAACGAGCAGCTTTATCAGCCAGATAGTTCTTAACCGTTTCTTGGAAATAGTTTTCCAAATCAAAGTCTGCCAAGCCCTCAACTGCTTCACCAACCTTGCTAGACAAAGCCCGCAAGAGCCCTTCTACAATCTCCCAGTCAGCTCTTGTAATCAAGTCAGGAATGATTACTTGATAGCCTTTTTGAGCATCTAGATATCGAACTTTAAAGAGAAATTGAGACTTACCTACGATTCCACACTCGATATACTCAAGGCGATTAAGAGGTTGACGGAGGTAAACAGCATCATAACTATGCGACTCTAGGCCTTCTACTAAGCCTAAAATTGATTTAGCTGTGAGAATCTCCTGTTGTCCTAAAATACTTTGTTTATTTGGAATAAAAAATGTCTTCACCATAATGGTCTCCTTTGAAATCGTTTACATATAGTATACACCATTTTCCTGAAAGATGCAGAAACAAATTTAAGATTTTTTAGTCAAAAGCATAGAAAAACAGCCCTTTAGGACTGTTGATACTATTATACGACTTCAGAATGATCTAGGTTCTCACCAATCGCTGCTAAACGCTCGATGACTTGATCTTGTGTCAATTCATGTTCTAAAACATAGCGATTACGTGGGTGAACACGACACTCGTGTGAGCAACCACGAAGATATTTGTCTTCGTTGTCTTCTGATGCCAAGATACGGCGGTTACAGAATGGATTTCCACAGTTGACATAGCGTTCACATGGTGTTCCATCAAACCAGTCTTTCCCTACAATGGTTGGATTTACATGGTTGACATCGACTGCAATACGTTCGTCAAAGACATACATTTTCCCATCCCAAAGTTCCCCTTGAACTTCTGGATCTTTCCCGTAAGTCGCAATTCCTCCATGCAATTGACCGACATCTTTGTAGCCTTCACGGACCATCCAGCCAGAGAATTTCTCACAGCGGACTCCACCTGTACAATAAACTACGACACGCTTGTCCATGAACTTTTCCTTGTTATCACGGACCCATTGTGGTAATTCACGGAAGTTGCGGATGTCAGGACGGATAGCCCCACGGAAGTGCCCAAGATCGTACTCATAGTCATTACGAGTATCAAGGACAACTGTATCTTCGTCAAGAAGGGCTTCTTTGAATTCTTTTGGTGACAAGTAAGCACCTGTTGTTTCAAGAGGATTGATGTCGTTATCAAAGTTATCATCCTCTAAACCAAGGTGAACGATTTCCTTTTTGTAGCGAACAAACATCTTCTTGAAGGCTTGCTCACTTTCTTCATCAATCTTGAACCAGAGGTCTTCCATACCTGGAAGGCTGTGAACGTAGTCCATGTATTTTTGCGTTGTTTCGTAGTCACCAGAAACGGTTCCGTTGATCCCTTCGTCAGCCACTAGGATACGGCCCTTGAGGCCAATAGACTTACAGAAAGCCAAGTGGTCTGCAGCAAATTGTTCCGCGTTTTCGATGGGAACATATTTATAGTAAAGTAAAACTCGAATATCTTTTGACATTTGCTTCTCTTTTCTAAGATTAAATTATCAGAAATTTTCATTCAACTATACCAGTATACTCTCCCAAGAAAGCGAATGCAATTTATTTGACCGAAAAATAAAAAACAAGACCCATTTTCAGATCTTGTTTTAATTAAATATTTGAAGAAGAAAAATTAACAAAAAGATATCCATGGCCTGTCTTGAATAAATTACTAATCATGATCTAAAAAAACAAGACTGATAAGATTTCGAATCCAGAAAAAATTGCACTGATTTTTAGGAGTAGATGGTATTTTTCATGTACCTATTATCAACGCTACTTGTAAGGCAAATGTCTGGATTTCAAACACAGATAATTATATGTATTTGCTCAAAAAAAGAATCACCACCCCGTCTGGAAAAATCCAGACAAGGCAGTGATCGCATCTTTTAGGAATGAATACACGAAATCAATCTATCTTATGATTTTTTGTTTTTCAAGAATTCGTCGTATTGTTTTTGCATTTCATCCAATACTTTTTGGTAAGCACCTTCAGATTTAAGTTTTTCCATCAATTCTGGAATAGCTTTTTCTGGGTCTACAGTACCAGTGTTGATAGCTGTATCGAATTGTTGCATAGTGTTAGTGATAGCTGAGATTTCAGATTTCACGTTGTCAGTGTTGAAGATGAATCCAAGCGCTGGAGATTCTTTTGCAGTTTCCAAGTCTTTCTTAGATTGTGCAATTTGCTCATCTGTAACGTTTTCGTTGATGTAAAGGATCCAGTTGTTACCAGTGTTCCATCCTGACATGTGAGTGTTTCCTTTGTATCCATCAAGGACTTTAACACGGTTTTCTTTACCTGCAACTTTTTCCCAGTTCTTGCCTTCTGGACCGTAAACAAGGCCGTTCAAGAGTTCTGGGTTAGTGTTCAAGAGGTTCAACACTTCCATTGCTTTTTCTTTGTTCTTAGAGTTGTTTGAGATTACAAAGTTTGCAACTTGAGTTGTTTGGTTTTTCTTGATGAAGTTAGTAAATGGTTTGATTTGGATGTCTCTGTTAGCAACACGAGAAAGCAAGCTGCTACCGTAGTCAGCTGGTCCTACTGTTTCTTCACGAACAAGCCAAGTATCTTGAGTAAGGTCATATGAAGTTTCACTTGTTGCTACGTCTTTTGGAATGTATCCTGCTTCATAGTATTTGTGAAGAGTCTTCAAGTGTTCTACGAAACGAGGAACTTCGTAACGGTTTACGATCTTAGTAGTGTCGCCTTCAAGGTCGATAACGAATGGAAGACCATTTGCAACTGGGTAGTCAAAGTTTTCTGACGGGATAAAGTTTTTACCAACAGCGAATGGCATTACGTCTGGAGCTTTTTCTTTGATTTGTTTCAATACTGGTTCAAGTGTTTCGTATGAAGTTACACCTGAGATATCGATTCCATATTTTTCAAGAAGTGGGCCGTTGAAAGCAAAGTTTTGTGAAGATGCAACGTTAGCTGCAACTGGAACAGAATAAATCTTACCGTTTACAGTGTTACCTTTGATGTAAGCTGGGTCAAGCGCTTTGTAAAGGTCAGCTCCTTCTTTCTTGTACAATTCTGTCAAGTCAGCATAAGCACCTTTTTGAGCGTTTACAACGTAGTTATCTGCAAATGCGATATCATAGTTTTCACCTGATGAAGTGATAACTGACATTTTCTTGCTGTAGTCACCCCATCCAAGATATTGGATATCTAATTTAGCACCAACTTTTTCTCCGATGATTTTGTTTGCATTTTCTAGCAACTCATCCAAGTTATCTGGTTTGTCACCGATTTGGTACATCTTGATAACAGTTTTGTCACCTGAAGCTGAGTCAGCAGCTTTTTGGTTGTTACCTTTAAGGTTTCCACAAGCAGCGAGGCTAGCAGCCAAAGCTACAAGGCTAGCAGATGCAAAAGCATATTTTTTCCAGTTTTTCATGATAAAAACTCCTTTTTTATTTTTAAATTTAAAACAATTTTAGTGATCTACTTTTCAACAAAGAAAAGTTAGATAGGGTAGAGAAAACTTGTTTCTCAGTGTCTCTTATTCTTTAACACCACCGATAGTCAAACCTTTTACAAAGTAGCGTTGGAAGAAAGGATAGAGAATCGCAATTGGGACAGTCGCAACTACGACCATGGCCATACGACCTGTTTCTTTTGGTAGGGCAACCGCAAGCTGTCCTGACATACCAACTGACTTAGCAATGTAATCCATGTTGTTTTGAATTTGCATGAGCAAATATTGCAATGGATACAAGTTGTCACTCTTGATGTAAAGAAGGGCATTGAACCAGTCGTTCCAGAATCCAAGTGCTGTCAAAAGTGTGATAGTCGCGATCCCTGGAAGAGAGAGTGGTAAACAGATTTGGAAGAAGATCCGCGCCTCGCTAGCACCATCGATACGAGCTGATTCGAGGATTGCTTCTGGAATGGTTTTCTTGAAGAAAGACCGCATCAACATGATGTTGAATGGCGATAGAAGCATCGGAACAATCAAGGCCCAAATAGTATCACCCAAGTGAAGTAACTGAGTTACCACAATATAGCCTGGTACCAAACCAGCATTGAACAACATACTAAGAAGAGCAAAGATTGTAAAAAATTTGCGATACTTAAATGTTGAACGTGAGATGGCATAAGCGTATGTTGTTGTGATGAAGACGTTTGTCAAAGTTCCAACAACTGTTACAAAAGCTGAGATAAAGAGCGCTTGTAAAATTTTGTCTTTAAACTGAGCCAAGAATTGGAATCCATCTACACCAAACTTGGAAGGGAAGAAACTATATCCATATTGAACAATACTTTTTTCGTCTGTAACTGAAATAATGATTACGAAGATGAAAGGCAAGATACAAGAGAAGGCCAGCAAACCAGATATGATACTAAAGAAGATATCTGCCTTTTTGCTGAAGGAGTGTATGCCAACATTATCAATTTTTTCTTTTTGAATTTTTTTTGCCATATGCTCCTCCTTTCTAGAATAGTGCTGAGTTAGGATCAACACGTCTTGCAAGTAAGTTTGATAGGATAACGAGAATCAAACCGACGACTGACTGGTAGAGACCGGCTGCTGAAGCCATACCGATATCTGCTGTCTGAGTCAATCCGTTAAAGACATAGACGTCCAATACATTTGTTACACTATAGAGCTGACCTGCGTTGTGAGGGATTTGGTAGAAGAGACCGAAGTCTGCACGGAAGATGTTTCCGACTGCAAGGATGGTCAATACTGTCACAAGCGGTGTCAACTGAGGGATGGTTACGTTACGGATACGTTGCCATTTGCTAGCACCGTCCACTGTCGCTGCTTCGTAGTAAGTTGGGTCAATACCCATGATCGTTGCGTAGTACATCACACTACTATATCCAAAGCCTTTCCAGATACCTAGGAAGAGGAGGAGGTAAGGCCAGATACTGACATCAGCGTAGAAGTTAATACCCTTCATCCCTAGAGCTTCTAAGGTATGGTTGATAAGCCCTTTATCGATATTTAGGAATGCATCTGTAAAGAAACTGATGATAACCCAAGATAGGAAGTAAGGGAATAACATAGATGTTTGGTAGATTTTAACCATTTGCTTAGAGCGAAGTTCACTAAGGATAATGGCGATACCAACTGACACAACCAAACCGATAAAGATAAATCCAAGGTTGTAAAGTACTGTGTTTCGAGTGATGACAAAGGCATCCTTGGAACTAAACAAGAATTTAAAGTTATCTAGTCCGACCCATCTACTATTTATAATACTGTGGACGAATCCTTCACCAGTCATATGGTAGTCTTTGAAGGCAACCACATTCCCAAAAACTGGAATGTAGAAGAATAAAATCAACCAAATTGTTCCTGGTAGAACCATTAAGAGAAAAATCCAATTATCTCTTAAAGTTTTTGAAAACTTGTTCATAATTTCCTCCCTTTTTATTTTCTAAAACTTCATAATCTCACATTTTTAAACTTGATAACGTTTACAAAAATAGTATACTCTTATTTTTAGGACAGTTTAAACTACAAATTATAGAAAAAACTCCACAAATTATTTTATGTGGAGAACTTTTTATATAAGAATAGGTTTCACGGGAAACTTCTTTTCTGAATAGAGTTTTTCTAGGTCGTATAAATAGTCGAAGCTGTCGCAATGGTATGCCATTGATTAGCCGTTGTGGCTGCGAAGTCCTTATCTCCGTAGAAATCGTTGAATGGCAAAATCTCTACTTCCAACTCATCGATACGAGAGATTTCGCCTGCTAGGTAGTTTTCAATGCGACTTTCTGCTCGCTTGATTCGTTGCAATAGGCCACCCATACGGATGTCCACTGTATCCAAGCCAAAGACCTTGTTTTCTTTCAACCATTGGTGGCTAAAGAGCTTGTGGAAGGTTTCAATCTGGCTTCTTAATTTTGGTAATTCTTCCCTAGCAATTTGTTGCAAGCTCTCTTTATCACCTTTTTGATAGGCTTGACGAATGCGTCGGCCCACATCCACCTTGCCACTTAAAATAGCATTCAACTGGGCCTGGGTTTCAAAGAGATAAGCATAGTTTCCTGCTTTTTCTTTAATAGCAGAAAGAGTCTCCGCTGCCTGGGCAAAGTGAGGCTTGTCCTGTTCAGGAGTCATGTGCTTATCAAGGATTGGACAGAGAACATCCTGATAAAAGACATAGCGATTGGGGTTGATCCCGCTGAGATTATCTGGTAGATCTGGCAAGAGGTTGGCAAGATCAAGTTGCATGAAGTCCTCAACCGGTAGACCTGTATTGGTCTTGAAATGAGCTGACAAACGGTCTAAATCATTGCGGTAGCTGAGTTCTGCCCAGATTTGCAAGCTTGGCAGAATAGAGAACTGAGCTGTTTCACCACCATTGTCTCCCCAACCAGTCACAATGACTTCTTTGATCTGATTAGCACGGCAGGCTTTGTTTGCTTCGACAGCGATGAGACGACTGAAATGGTTGTGTGGTGTGAAACCAATCCACTTCCAAGCACCACCTGCAAAGGCAATATCCTGGCTAATCTTGTGGTGATTACCGAAGTTACGGTTGTATTTTTCTTCGCTATCCTGATAATAATCCCAGTAAACCAAGGTCACACGGTCTTTTAGACGGTCAAGATAAACGCGTGTTTCCTCTGGAATTTCGACATCACGGTCGTACTGGCCATCTGCTGACATGAGTTTGAAGAACATATCGCTCCACATCTGGCAGTGGAAACCATACTTGTCTGCAATATCCAGCACGCGCTCCAAGTGTTGGCACATAAGGAGACTACGATCCACAACACCATTGAGAATCAAATAGCGTCCCAAACCAACCAAGTGGGCTTCGTCCATGCCGATATTGACCTTGCGTGTTTGTAGCTTAGACAAAGTGGCAAACATCCCGTCAATCAAATCATAAACCTTTTCTTCACCGATGAGGAGAATGTCCTCTACATCACGAAGTTGCTGAACTTCTTTGACACCCCATTTGACAAAGGCTGATAAGTGAGCCAAGGTCTGGATACAAGGAACAAAAGTCATGTCAAACTGCTGGGCATAAGCTTCGATTTCCTGTAATTCTTCAGCTGAATAAGCCCCGCGGAAATAGCCAAAATAAGGTTGCCCTTCAATCTGATAGGTGTCTTCCATGTAGAGCTCAAAGATTGAATAACCCATCAGAGCCAAGACTTCAATCATCTGCTTGGCTGATGCAACATTTAGAACCGCATTTCGCGAACAGTCAGCCATGTAGGCTAAATCTTCATAAGCCGCTTGTTCTTCAATCTCTACCTTATCACCTTCTACCAAAGCTGTTGCTAGCACAGACAAGGCGCGATAGAGTTGGTGAGGTTTGCGATAAGTCAATTGATAGCTTCCGTCCTCACCCTTGATAGAGATAGAAGCTTGGTCAGACTGAGCGACTGCCACTTCTACATCTGGTAGAGAAATATGCTTTTGAAGTAAGTCTATAGCTTGCTGTTGTTTACTGCTAATTCCGGTAAAATTTACCATTGGTTTTCCTCCTGTAACCAGTTGACAAGGGCACCGTAGAGATTGGCATCCGCCTGATAGGTACAAGCTTGGATTACTGGCGCAATTGTATATTCTTCATATCTTTCCACAAAGACCTCTACCGCTTTTTGCACCCCTTTGATAAAATCTGGGTTCTGACTGATAGAGCCACCTAGGCTAATGACATCTGGGTCGATCAGGTACTGAATATTGAGTAGTCCTTGAGCTAGATTACGATTCATACGCTCAATGGCTTCTTGGCAAAGGGCATTACCTGCTGCAGCCTCTTGGTAAACCTTACGGCCATCCCAGTCTGACTGACCTGATTTTTCAATGACATAACGAACCATGTTTCCTGTAGAAGCTAGTTGTGACCAGTTATTGAGTTTTTCTGCTGGTTCGATAGTTGTCATGTAACCAAACTCTCCACCCAAGCCATGGCGACCACGGTGAATTTTGCCATTGATAATCATAGCACCGCCAATCCCTGTGCCAATGACAACACAGGCTGCATTTTCAATCTCAGGATGAGCTAGCAGTTCACTAAGTCCAACACAGTTGGCATCATTTTCTAGATGGATAGGTAGCTGGTGATGAGAAAGGGCCTGGTACCATGAAAAACCATGGATATAAGGAATGGCACTAATCCCCTCAATCACACCTGTTTCTTGATTGACCGCTCCTGGAACACTCATAGCGATTCCACTGTAGTCTTGTTCCGATAAGCGTTGGTCCAACCAAGCTAGCAAATCTTCCAGAGTTTCTGGAGTTGGGGTGCTGGTTTTATCTAAAATCTTTCCATCAGGAGTTAGACTAGCAAACTTAATGCCAGTCCCTCCGATATCAATCGTTGCAATGGTCATTGCTTTCACCTGCAAAAAGGAGCGAATCAGCAGTTTGTTCTTACTTTTTCGCTCCTCCTTTCTTTTTATGTTTACTTTTTGAAATTAAATTTCTTCTTTTTGAATGAGTTCTGTACGAATTTCCTGTGGTGCCAATAGTCCTGAATGGACTGGGTATGGGCGTTCCAACAAGTCAAGAATAGTTTGTTGTTTTTCAGACACACGGATATTTTCTTGACTCATGTTGTAGTAACGAAGGACATAACCTTCTTCATTCTCAGCCACCTTAAAGGCTGTTGGGCATACTTGTGGCAAGTTCAGAGCCGGATGGTTAAAGAGGCTACCCGTTGCTGCAACGCTACCCTCTTGTTTTGCAACTTGAAGAGCTGTAAATGACACCTGGAAGGCTTTGGCACGACGGAAAGCTGAGAAGCGTTCCCCTGCTTGGTGACATTCTACTGCAAATTCAACTTCGATATCACGCAAGCACTGAGCTTCCGGCGTTGGGAAGTAACCCCAGTCACCAAGTTCGCCTGAAGCACGAAGAAGGGTTACAGCCATGGTGTCGTCTCCAAGGATTTCGTATTCATGCAATCCTTTATTGGATACGGTTACTCCTTTTACGTCATCATACAAGCTTACAAAGGCTTGTTGGTGTTGTGGATTTTCAGGATTTTCCCAAGAAGCTGCTGGTTTATTTGGCCGTGTCACAACTTCATAGATGCTTTCAGAATCATTGCTTGGACGAGTGTTATGAGTTTTCACCAAGAGACGAATGCGGTGATCCTTGGCTGTGTTGGTAAAGCGAGTTTTAAAGCGAATCTGTGGATTGTCCACAAAGACGGTCATCTCAGTTTCAAGAGGAATAGTTGTCAACTCTTCTGAACGACCTGCATCTCGTTTCATGAACTCGATGATCCCTCTTTGTTCTGCATCCAATCTTTCATCTGCGCTAACTGGAATAGTCAAGTCATGTTTGAGCAATACCTTAGCATAGCGAGCATTGTTTTCTAAGACTTCATAACCTTTCAGTTGAGCATAAATTGGATCAGTTCCTTTCGGCTGGAAGTAAATGTACTCGTTACCAATATCTCCACGGTCCTCGAATTGGATGAAATCTTCGTAAGCTTCGTTAGTAGTCTTGTCATAGACTGTGATTCCTTCATCCACACTGACTGTTACGAATGGTGTATCAATTACTCCATTTTGGTAAATACCATCACGGTGATTTACTTGACCTTCGACCAATTGGAAGCTTGCCCAAGAAAGCGGAGCAAGGTGGACTGGGATTGTCACGCGCACTTGGCGTGCAATATATGGTTGGCGGAATTTATCCTTAGGCAAAGTATAGCCAAAATTTGCTCCCAAGTCTTCAATCTTGGCTTCAAGGACATGGCCATCCAAATCTTCAACATGGTAATCTGGCAAGGTCACGGCTGCCATCTTCTTGTAACCTTCAGTCGGATGCAATTCTTTAAAATCACAAGTCACAACATCCACTACAACACTAACTGTATCAACCTTGTCATGTAAGGCTGTGTTGACAACGGTAAAGAGGTGGTCGCTTTGCGCTTCCTGAGTTGCTATTTTATGTTTCCACTCGTTAAGAAGATTACTCTTAACAAAATTCCCGACTTGATTAACCTTTGCAAAACGAGTTTCCATTTCACGGTGAACTTCGTCAATACTACAACCACAGATACTATCGTGCGGTGCATTTTGCAGAAGTACTTTCCAAGCATAGGTCAATTGATCCTTGTGGTTGTGGCCTCCAGTGATAATGGTTAATGGTTCCACGACCTGCTCTAACAAGTTGCTATTTTCTTGGAAGGCTTGTTTGAGATAAACACGTGAAGAAGAGGTATTGGCAAGGGTGTACCAGCCATCCGTTTCCTGGCTAGTCAACTCACCTGTGACCGTTGATAATTGTTCAGGAAGGGCACTTTCCAGTGCTTGGACATATTCGTCAAATGAGCTATGAATAAAGGTCACGTCAGGGAAGAGTTCGTTTGCCACACGAATGGCTTCGCTCAAGTTCCGTTGAACTGGTTGGTGGTCGCAACCGTTCATCATCAACCATTGGTTAGTTGATGCATAGTCACGAACGTCTGCCAATTTTTGTTTCCAGAAATCCAAAGCTTCATCTTTATCCACTGGAATTTCGTTCCCGTTACTGTACCAGTTGGCAAAGAGAATACCCAGCACACGGCTACCATCAGCCCCTTGCCAGTACATCTCAGAAAATTGAGAGGTAAACTGTTCATCTTCAAGGACTTGATTGTCAAATCCGATTGGCTTGACACCGCGACCAAAGGCTGCTACGTGAATACCTGATTTTTGAAGGATTTGAGGAGCCTGCCCCATATTTCCAAAGGTATCTGGGAAATAACCAATTTGAGTAGATTTGCCCCATTTGGCACATTCCGCTTGTCCAATCAAGGTATTGCGGACGTTAGCTTCACTGGAAATCAAGTAATCATCCTGCAAGATATAGAAAGGCCCAATCTTCAATTTGCCTTCGTCGATATAACGCTGCACCTTGTCACGGTTTTCAGGGCGAATTTCTAAATAGTCATCGAGGACAATGGTTTGTCCATCTAGGTGGAAGCTCTTGAACTCAGGATCATTTTCAAAAAGATCAAAAAGATTGTCAAAAAGTTCCACCAATTGCATACGGTGACTTTCAAAAGGTAGATACCACTCACGATCCCAGTGACTGTGAGAGATGATATGTACAACAACATTTTCCATGAAGTAAAACCTCATTCTAAATTTAAATTTTTATTGTTAACGTTTTAAATGTAAATTTGTGATTCTTTCCAAGAATCAGTTGAGCGAAAACGTACTCCTTATACTCAATGAAAATCAAAGAGCAAACTAGGAAGCTAGCCGCAGGTTGCTCAAAGCACTGCTTTGAGGTTGTAGATAGAACTGACGAAGTCAGTAACATATATACGGCAAGGTGAAGCTGACGTGGTTTGAATTTGATTTTCGAAGAGTATTAGCGAATATCTAGGTAATCCAAGACCAATTCGCAGAACATCATGTTGGCCCATGAGAACCATTCACGAGAGTAGAGAGTCGGATCATCTACGTGGAAGCTTTCATGCATAACACCTGTTCCGCCATCGCAGGCAACTAGTTGGTCTAGCAAGTATTTTTTCTCAGCTTTATCTGTAGCTGTTAAGCCTTGAATTGATAGGGCAATCGGCCAGATATAACGATAGAAGGTATGAGAGCTTCCGAGACCGCTAGCGTATTCTCCTTGGTAGAAGTATGGATTTTCAGGGCTGAGAATGGTGCGACGAGTTGCTTGATACACTTCGTCATTGACATCACAATAACCAAGATATGGAGCAGCTAACAAACTTGGTACGTTAGGGTCGTCCATGATGCTAGCATTTCCTAAACCGTCTACTTCAAAGGCATAGATCTTCTCGCCCTTGCTGTTAGTCGTGTAGGCGTAATTTTCGATCCCTTCTTGGATTTCAGCTTGCAGACGTTTAGCGTCAGCAATGATGCTTTCACTATCAGCTAGACTCAATGTAGCAAAGATTTCTTGGACATAACCTAAGACAACGACTGCAAACATATTGGATGGAATCAAGTAGCTATACTGACAGCAGTCATCGCTTGGACGGAAGGCTGACCAGGTCATCCCTGTCACGGCAAAATCAGGTCCAAAACCATCATTAACCAAAGTGTCTTCCTTACGATCGGTATCACGGACGAAACGGTATGGTGAGTTCTTGTGATCTTGCTCCACCGTCCAAAGATGAAGAATCTCCTTGGTCGCTGTAACAAAAGTCTCATCAAACTGGCTAGTCTCACCAGTTTCCTTCCAAAGAAGGTAAGCCAATTGCAAGGGATAGCAAAGCGAATCTACTTCATACTTGCGTTCCCAAATCCAGCCATTGAGGTCTGTATGGTCTGTCTCGTGATGGCCCTTCCAGTTCTCCTCAATATTGAAAGAGTTGGCATAGGGATCCTTGAGAATCAAAGTCATCTGGCGTTTAACCAAACCAGCAATGGTCTGGCGCAAACGAGGGTCTCTTTTTGCCACATGAAGGTATGGTCTAAGCTGAGCAGTTGAATCCCGAAGCCACATAGCTGGGATATCCCCAGTTAGTACAAAGGTCGAGCCATCTTCTAAGATTTCAACTGTATTGTCTAAAGTGTCTGTATAGCAACGCTCAAAAACATCGACCCATTCAGGATGTTCCTTGGCACTCTCCGCTACCTCATCTAGCCACTCTCTGACGATTTCTTTAGAATAAACCATAAACTATTTTGCCTCTTTCAAACAAATTTTCATTTTCAGTATATAGCTTTTAGTCCAGAAAATATATACACAAATGTTAGTCATTATTCTACAAAATTGTTATATTTAGAAGTCATTTTCTAAAAGTATCCTTTTTCTGATATAATGTAGAAAACTACAGAAGGAAATCGCTATGGAACCGATACTTGAAACCATTGATACCCGCTTTGGCACCGCGAGCAAGCATGCCTTTTCTCGAGGAAATACCCTACCTTACGCTGGAGTGCCTTTTGGGATGAATTACTTTGTTCCGCAAACTAGTGACCAGGAAGGGTCTTGGTTTTTTGATCCCCATCTTCCCATATTTCAGGGTGTTCGACTAACCCACCAGCCTAGTCCTTGGATTGGCGATTATTCTTGGTTACTACTGACTCCTGTTACAGGAGAAATCAGTGGAGACACCCTCTTCCATCGTCAGTCTTCTTATAACCTTGATCGTGCTATTTTCAATCCCCATTATCTCAGAATTTTTTCTGAGCGTTACCAGATTGAAACTCAACTCACACCTACTTGCTATGGGGCTTCTATTCAACTAAGACAGATACAAGGCAAGAAGATCTCACTCTATCTGCATGCAGCTGATGATTTATCATTAGAGCAAGTAGATGAGCGTACTGTCAACCTTGGTCAAAGCGGATTAACCGAAACCAACAAAAGCCCCCTCGTCATGTTTACTGCTCTCGCATTCTCTACGGATATTTTATCTATCAATCAAGTGGGGCAAGACTGGCGTATCGACTTGGCTGGAGCAGAAGCTCTAGTTCAACTGGCTACTTCTTTTATTTCTAAAGAACAGGCCATCTTTAATCTGCCTAGAAAAGACTTTAAAGAAACGAAATCAGAGGCTAAAGCAAGTTGGGAAGATCTTCTAGGCCGTTTTGATGTCGTGGAAACTGGCTCTGTAGACCGAACATTTTTTGATCACTGTCTTTATAGACTCTTTCTCTTCCCACAAACCTTCTATGAGGTAAATGAGCAAGGCGAGACTATTCATATAGACCTTGCTTCAGGAACGATCAAGTCTGGTCTACTCTATACCAACAATGGTTTTTGGGATACCTTCCGCACTTCATTCCCACTCTTTGCCTTGATTATTCCAGAGCACTATCGTCAGTTTCTTGAAGGTTTCCTCAATAGCTATAGAGATACTGGATATCTCCCTAAGTGGCTGGCTCCTGACGAAAGAGGGATGATGCCTGGGACTTTGATTGATGGCCTTCTTGCAGATAGTGCCTGCAAGAATATGGCACCTGAGTTTGAAGAAGAATTCCTCAAAGCCATGATTGAAACTGCTACTAAGGAAGATCCAAAAGCTATCAACGGGCGACACGGCCTAAGCCAATACCAAGAACTGGGCTATTTATCCACAGACTACCACGAAAGTGTCAGTCATACGCTAGATTATGCCTACAGCGATTTTTGTATCTCTACTTGTGCAGAAAAATTAGGTCAAGAAGAGCTAGCTCAAACCTATGCTCAATATTCTAAAAACTATCAAAACCTCTTTGACTCTGAGACGGGTTACATGAGGGCGCGTGATGTAGATGGCAACTTCCGTCCTGACTTTTCTCCCTATAGTTGGGGTCGTGACTACGCTGAGTGTTCAGCTATTCAAGCCAGTCTCGGTGTCTTACACGATATTTCTGGACTTAGCCAACTAATGGGTGGAAAAAAAGCCTTTAGCAACTATCTTTTGAAAGCTTGTCAAAGCCTCCCACTTTTTGAAACGACGGGCTATGGTTATGAAATACATGAGATGAGCGAAATGGCAACAGCACCATTTGGTCAACTAGCCATTTCCAACCAACCAAGCTTCCACATCCCTTATCTCTTCCGCTACAGTAATTATCCCCAATATACCAGTCTCTTAATCAAGACCCTCCGTCAAAAAGCCTTCCGAGCTAGCTGGGATGCTTATCCAGGCGATGAGGATAATGGTAGTCTATCGGCTTGGTATATATGGTCTGCTCTCGGACTTTACCCGACTTGCCCAGGGAAAGCAAGCTATGATCTTGGAATTCCTCTCTTTAATCACCTTCGTGTCTATCTGACAGAAAAAAATCAGTGGTTGGATGTTCGTACTCAGCAAAATTATGAACACTTCCACTTTGTACAAGACTGTCGACTGGACGGGAAAGAAAAACAAAGCATCAGCCATCAGGAATTGCTCAATGCTAAGACTCTTGACTTTACCCTCAGCTGGTTGCCAAAGCATTAATAACCTGACCCCTTTGTGCATGACAAAGGGGTCTTCTTATCCATATAAAGTTATCCACAGACTGTGAATAACCTTCAACTTTTTTTCGGAAAAGATTTTCAAGTTTTTCCAAAATGTCTTTCCAATCCAAGTTCATAGGATTTACAATAGAAATGCTGTTAGAATCCTTGTCCAATCAGGCTTTACCCCAGGTTCTCCTCTCTTATAATTCCTAAATTTCTTGTCCCCTTTACAAACGATAGCTATAAAAATATTTTTGATAGGATGGTGTCAACTTATCCACAAGTTGTGGATAAGTTTTTTCAACTAAGCAATCCTAGTGCCTATCTGTTAGCTAGCTTTTACTTTTTTTATAGTAAATTTCAAATTTTGTTAGGCGCTTTCAAAAAATCATGATATACTGAAATTATCAGAAAAGGAGACATTATGAAAAAAGATCAACACCAACTTAATTGGCTGATGGTTTCTCTGATTGCTTTCAACATGGTTTGGGGGCTAGGAAACGTCGTCAACAACTACTCTCAACAGGGAATTTCAGTAGTCGTATCTTGGGTTTTAATCCTCGCACTCTACTTTATCCCATATTCACTCATCGTCGGACAACTAGGTTCTACCTTCAAGGAAAGCGGAAGCGGTGTTAGCGACTGGGTTGAAAAAACATCAACCAAACGCCTCGCCTACTTTGCCGCTTGGACCTACTGGGTTGTGCACATCCCTTATCTCGCACAAAAACCTCAAGGAATCCTGATTCCGCTTGGATGGGCCTTGCAGGGTAACGGACAATTTCTAAAACAAATCGATATCCACTGGATTGTTATTCTCTGCTTGCTAATCTTTGGACTTTTCCTCTATCTTTCTACAAAAGGATTGACAACACTGAAAGTCATCGGTAGCTTGGCAGGAAGTGCCATGTTGATTATGTCTATACTCTTTGTGCTTTTGGCTGTCGGTCTGCCTTTCATTAAGCCAGACATCCAGTTTGCGACACCACATATGGATCAACTGAGTACCTACATTCCAAACTTTGATTTTTCTTATTTTACAACCATCTCACTACTGGTCTTTGCCGTTGGTGGTTGTGAAAAAATTTCCCCTTATGTGAATCAAACTCGCAATCCTGCAAAAGAATTTCCAAAAGGTATGATTGTCATGGCCATCATGGTAGGACTCTCTGCTATCCTTGGTTCAGTTGCCATGGGAATGCTATTTGATGGTAATAACATCCCTGAAGACCTCATGCGTAATGGTGCTTATCAAGCCTTCCAAATGTTAGGAAATTCTTGGGGAGTTGGAAATCTTTTCGTTGTGATTTACGCTCTTACAAATATGGTCGGACAAATTGCTGCGCTTGCCTTTTCTATTGACGCACCATTACAAATCCTACTCAATAATGCTGACGAAAACTACATCCCAAGCTGGCTTCGTAAACGTACTGAAAAAGGTGTCCTCATTAACGGTTACCTCCTTACAGGTGTCCTCGTTAGCCTTATCATCATCCTTCCAATTTTTGGTATCCAAGAAATTGATGGACTTGTAAAATGGATGACCAACCTCAATTCTATCGTAATGCCAATGCGTTATCTCTGGGTATTCCTTGCCTACATGATGCTTAATCGCGCTTGGAAAACATACAAAAATGCCGAATACAAGTTTGTGAACAATCCTAAGCTTGGCTTTGTAATCGGTACTTGGTGCTTCCTCTTCACTGCCTTTGCTTGTATCCTAGGTATGGTTCCAAAAATTAGCTATGCTGAGAATCCAACTGCTTGGCAATTCTCTCTTCTTACAAACATCTTGACCCCAATTATTCTGATTGGTTTAGGTGTTATTCTACCAATCCTTGCAAAAAAAGAACAAAAGAAACAAATCAAATAAATCCTACTATTAGCTAGATAGTATCACTTTTGTCTTTTCCTGAAAGAAAAATCCCCTTTGAACCATAATGTTCAAGGGGATTTCTTTTTTGTCTGATAGGCTATCTCTACTTAGCCTCATACCAAGTCACGCCTTCATTTTCATCAGCAATCAGGGGCACACTGAGTTGAATGGCTTCTTCCATGGTTTGTTTGACAAGTTTTTTAATAGATGCCAATTCTGACTTAGGCACTTCAAGAACAATTTCATCGTGTACTTGTAACAGCATCTTAGTTTGATAACGACCTGCTACCAAGGCTTTATCTAGCTGAATCATGGCAATTTTGAGAATATCTGCAGCCGATCCTTGAATAGGTGAGTTGATAGCTGTACGCTCTGCAAAACCACGAATGTTAAAGTTACGCGAATTGATATCTGGTAACTCACGACGACGTTTGAAGAGAGTCTCCACATAACCCTTATCACGCGCCTCACGAACCACTTCATCCATGTAGTTTTTAATACCTGGGAAGCGTTCAAAGTAAGTGTCGATGTATGCCTTAGCCTCTTTACGGCTGATACCTAGGTTATTGGATAAACCAAAGTCTGAAATTCCGTAAACCACTCCAAAGTTGACAGCCTTGGCATTGCGACGGTCGTTTGGAGTCACATCCTCAGGACGTTCAATTCCAAAGACACGCATGGCTGTCGAGGTATGGATATCAGCTCCTTCTTGGAAGGCCTTGATTAAGTGCTCATCTTTAGAGATATGTGCCAAAACTCGCAACTCAATCTGTGAATAGTCCGAGCTGAGAAGGACACTATCCTCCCACTCTGGCACGAAAGCCTTACGAATGAGGCGGCCTTGTTCCAAGCGAACAGGAATATTTTGCAAGTTTGGATCCACACTAGACAGACGCCCTGTCTGAGTCAAATCCTGCACATAGCGCGTGTGAATCTTGCCATCCGCTAAAATCCAATCCTGTAAACCAATCACATAAGTCGATTGAATCTTAGCAATTTGACGATAATCTAAAATTTTCTTGACGATTGGGGCAATAGGAGCTAGGCGCTCTAACACATCCACTGCTGTTGAATAACCTGTCTTGGTTTTCTTGGTGTATTCTATAGGGAGACCTAGCTTTTCAAAAAGTAGTTCGCCCAACTGCTTAGGCGAGTTGATGTTAAACTCCTCACCAGCCAATTCATAAATCTCTTGAGTTAGCTTTTCAATGACAAGCTCATTTTCAGCTTGCATCTCAAGCAAGGTTTCTTTTTTGACCTTGATTCCAGCGATTTCCATCTTAGCAAGGACAAAAGCCAGAGGTTGCTCCATATCATAGAGGAGGTCCAATTGTCCGTTTTCACTTAATTTTTCAAGTAAAACAGGCTCTGTCTCAACTAATACAGCAACCTTACGAGCCAAGTGCTCCAAGAAGGTTTCTCTCTCAGGGATAGCTTTCTTGACACCCTTACCATAGAAGGTTTCATCATCGACTAGGTAAGTTTGACCATAAAGACTAGCAATGGTTGAAATTTCATTATTCTCTACAGTAGAGAGAAGGTATTTGGCCAAGCGACTGTCAAAAGCAGGAGCCTGCAAGTCCAAACCAAAGCGATTTAAGAGAACTTTAGCTTTCTTACAGTCATATACTTTCAGAGGTGTTTTTTCTAGAAATTCCTTAAGAATCGAATCCTGCAGAAGTTCCAGCTTATCTGTAGCATAGAGTTTGTCTCCGCATGACCAAGCAAAACCAATCAATTCATCTGTATGGTAGTTTTCACCAAAAAGTTCAAAGTGGAAGATAGAGTCGGCACTCAGCATATCTTCAGTCACTTTGTCCACCATGGTGAAATTCAAAGTCTCAGCTTGATTCGCCTGAGAAGCATTCAAGGCTTGTTTGAGCTGCTTAAAGCCCATCTCATCGTAGAACTTCCCAAGGTTTTCCACATTTGGTCCACTATAGACCAAATCATCTAGACCTATCTCAATTGGCGCTTTCGTGTCGATGGTCGCTAGTGTTTTAGACAGAAAGGCTTGTTCCTTGTCATTGACAAGATTTTCCTTCATCTTGGAAGCCTTCATGCCATCGATATTTTCATAAATACCTTCCAGCGAGCCATATTCTAACAAGAGCTTGATCCCAGTCTTTTCACCAATCTTGGTCACCCCAGGGATATTATCAGACTTATCCCCCATCAGGGCCTTGAGGTCTATAAACTGAGCTGGTGTGAGTCCCATCTTTTCCATGAGGTATTCTGGTGTAAAGGCCTCAAACTCAGCCACACCTTTCTTGGAAATCTCGACCACCGTACGTTCATCCGTCAGCTGAATCAAGTCCTTGTCCCCGCTAACGATTGTTACATCAAAAGATTCCTTTTCAGCCAAGCGACCAAGAGTTCCAATGATATCATCCGCCTCATACTGAGTCAACTCATAATGGCGAATCCCAAGATGGTCTAGCAACTCACGAATGAAGGGAAATTGCTCACGAAACTCATCTGGAGTCTTCGCACGACCACCCTTATAATCTGCATACATCTCTGTACGGAAAGTCGTTTTCCCCGCATCAAAAGCAACCAAAATATGACTCGGTTGGACACGCTCCAGTAGGTGATTTAGCATCAGATGAAATCCGTAGATTGCATTGGTATGTAGTCCATTGTCATTTTTAAAACGATCCAGTTGCTGGTAAAGTGCAAAAAATGCCCGGAAAGCAACTGAAGATCCATCAATCAATAATAATTTTTTCTTGTCCATACACCCATTATAAAGGAAAGCAGGGAAAAATACCATTGCTAAGAGTTAGATTATCGGTCAAGGCTTATTGGGATTTTTTTCAACTCGCGCACCATTGCTATCAACTTGGAAACCATCGATAGTCGTATCTACTGCCAATTCTCCAGATGCGTTCACGTAATAATATTTCCCTGAAACCTGGAACCACTGACTAGCTTTCATAGCACCCGAGCTTTCGAGATAATACCAAATGCCCTTATCCTTCAACCATCCTGTCTGCATTTCTCCAGATGATTTCAAGTAGTACCACTTGGAACCGTCTTTTAGCCAACCTGTTCTCATTGAACCATTAGTTTGGAAATAGTACCAACTGCCGTTTATCTTTTTCCATCCAAGTGCGACTTTGCCATTTTCATAGTAGTACCAGACTGTTCCCTGTTTTTCCCATCCATTCTTCGAGGTTACCGTTTTAATTAAGGGGATATAACGTCTGTTCCCACTTCTTGAAATATAACTAATCCATCTATAGCCATCCTTTTCAAGAGTTTGATCATAATGAACACTCATTCCAGGTTCGTAGTAATCAATAATAGTAGATGTCAATGATGGCTGATTCATAATAGCTACTTTTTCTGTAAAGTAATGAGTTCCACTAGAAGATAGTACAGATTGATGATCCCCTACACTAGCATTCCCCACATCTTTAAAATGAATGAAACCAGTCATAGAACTTGCTTTTACTATCCTACGATAATACGTTTCTGTATAATCGTAATTGTACTCCTCGATTTCAACCATGTCTCCAATCACGTTAGAAACCCAAGCTACGTGGCCATGTGTTCCCCTCGTACTCCAAGCAATAGCTCCAATCGCTGGTCTCTGATCTACACGATATCCTTCTTTTTGAGCACGGTATCCCCATTCCTTCGCATGCCCATAAGCAGCTGGTAGTTCAAATCCATTAACACTACTTAAACGAAAGGCAGCGAAAGAGGTACACTGTCTGGAGTATAGACGCCATTTATCGATTTCTTGACTTCCATTTTTATAATAATAAGGATAATCATCTCCACGTGCCAGTGAGCCATTGTTTGCCTGATTGGCATGAACAGCTCCTCCACCAAACAAAAAAGTACCTGCTAACAGTAGGGAAGCTGTACCCACTGTCGTTCTCTTAAGAAAAGTTCCCTTTTTACTATATGTCATTCATTCTCCTTCGAATAGATAAATTTTTGAGGTTGACCTCATTTATATCATTCGAAAGAAAAAGAAAAAAGTGAGAAAACTCCCACTTTCAACCTTAATCCAAATAGTGAATCAAATTCTTTTCCGTTAAAATATCAGAATAGGTGAAGGATTCAACGTAGACGTTGGCCTGTTTGTCTCCTTCAACATCCCCAAATTCAACGATAAAGAGCGATGGATAAACTTCAATAAGTCTTCCCAAGCGATTCTTTTGGCGTTTACGACCGTTTTCTAAAGTCATTTCCACGACTTGTCCTTCATGCGCCTTGATTTCTTCTTTGATTTTTTTCATCTTGGCTACATCTGTAAATGCATCTGTCATCTTTGTTCCTCTCTCTTCGAAATACTTGAAAACTTGTTATACTCTTTTTGAAAAATCAATTCTACTGTTCCACGCGCACCGCTACGGTTCTTCTCAATAATAACTTCTACCTTGTTATTCGGAAGACCTTCCTCTTCTTCGCCACCACGTTCATAATAGTCATCTCGATAGAGAAAGGCTACGATATCCGCATCCTGCTCGATAGATCCAGACTCACGAATATCTGATAGCACCGGTCTTTTATCTTGACGTTGTTCAACACTACGTGACAGCTGACTTAGCGCGATAACAGGCACCTTCAGTTCCTTAGCCAGAATTTTCAACTGACGTGAAATCTCTGAAACCTCTTGTTGACGGTTCTCACGACCAGTCCCTGTAATTAACTGCAGGTAGTCAATCAAGATCAATCCAAGATTGCCTGTTTCCTGAGACAATTTTCTGGCGCGTGAACGAATCTCCGTAATTCGAATTCCAGGGGTATCGTCAATATAGATACTTGCTTTTGCAAGATTACCTTGAGCAATCGTATATTTGCGCCACTCTTCCTCAGTCAATTGCCCTGTACGGATAGAGTGAGACTCTACTAGTCCTTCGGCTGCCAACATACGGTCGACCAGACTCTCTGCACCCATCTCGAGAGAGAAAATTGCAACGGTCTTGTCTAGCTTGGTTCCAATATTTTGAGCAATATTCAAGGCAAAAGCAGTCTTACCAACCGCAGGACGAGCAGCAAGAATGATTAACTCCTCCTCGTGCAACCCAGTTGTCATATGATCCAAATCTTGATAACCAGTAGCAATCCCTGTAATATCAGAAGTTTGTTGTGAACGAACTTCTAAATTTCCAAAGTTAAGATTTAGGATGTCTCGAATATTTCTAAAACCACTACGATTTGCATTCTCACTGACATCGATCAAACCTTTTTCTGCTCGTGCAATGATTTCATCTACAGGACTAGAAGCCTCATATGCTTGATTGACAGACTCTGTCAACTTAGCAATCAAACGACGAAGCGTGGCTTTCTCTGCTACAATTTTTGCATAGTATTCAGCGTTTGCAGAGGTTGGTACAGAGTTGATAATCTCAACAAGGTAGGACAAGCCACCAATATTTTGCAAATCACCTTGATCATCTAATATCGTACGAACAGTCGTTGCATCAATGGCTTCGCCTCGATCTGACAAATCAACCATGGCCTGAAAAATCAAACGGTGAGCATACTTAAAGAAGTCTCGAGAGTCAATATATTCTCGAACAAATACGAGTTTACTCTCATCGATAAATATAGCTCCCAATACCGATTGTTCTGCCAAAATATCCTGGGGCTGAACTCGTAGTTCCTCTACTTCTGCCATCAGACTTTCCTTCCTTTTACAAAATCATTACTCAAATCTAGCTTAGCCTTCTTTTACACGAAGATTGATGACGCTAGTTACATCCTGATAAATTTTTACAGGTACATCAATCAAACCAACTGCTCGAATTGGAGATTGAACTTGAATATGACGTTTATCAATTTTAATTCCAAATTGTTTTTGGAGCTCTTCCGCAATTTTCTTGCTAGTAATTGAACCAAAAGTTCTTCCATCTGGACCAACTTTTTCAACAAACTCAACAATTGTTTCTTCTGCTTCAAGTTTCGCCTTAATTTCTTGTGCTTCTGCAAGAAGTTGAGCATGTGCTTTTTCTTCAGATTTTTGCTTCCCGCGCAACTCACCAATTGCTTGTGAAGTCGCTTCTTTAGCAAGGTTTTTCTTAATCAAAAAGTTTTGTGCATAACCTGTTGGCACTTCCTTGATTTCGCCTTTTTTTCCTTTGCCTTTTACATCTGCTAAAAAGATTACTTTCATTCTTCTGTCTCCTTTTCTCTAATTTCATTAGAAATAACGGTTTTTAGTTTATCACCTGCTTCTTGCAGAGTCATATCTGTCAGTCGGGCAGCTGCCAGGTTGAAGTGGCCTCCACCTCCCAACTCTTCCATAATCCGTTGCACATTGATCTTACTTCGACTTCGTGCAGAAATGGAAATATCCCCTTGGCTGTTTTTAGCAATGACAAAGCTAGCTTCAATACCTGACATAGCTAACATAGTATCAGCCGCTTTACTAATCACTACAATATCATACTCCTTATCATCCTTGGCCTGAGCTACAAGAATAGAAGGTTGTACGGCCTGTCCTTGCAAGATTAGCTCATTAACCAATCGATACTCTTCAAAGTCAGTCGCCGCAAGTTCTTGAATTACAATACTATCACTACCACGTGTTCTTAGATAACTTGCCACGTCAAAGGTTCGGCTAGTTACACGAGAAGTGAAATTCTTAGTATCCAGCATCATACCGCCCATAAGAACACTAGCTTGGATACGACTTAAGCGTGCTTTCTTAGAGTTTTGGAATTGAATTAACTCTGTTACAAGCTCGCTCGCGCTACTTGCTCCACTCTCAATATAGGTGATAACAGCATTTTCCGGGAAATCCTGATCTCGTCTATGGTGGTCAATAATGATGGTTTGTGTAAACAAATCATAAAACTCTTTTGACAAGGTTAAAGCTGTCTTAGAGTGGTCCACCATCACTAGCAAGGAACGATTAGTGACCATTCCCATAGCTTGAGTTAGAGGGATGAGTTTTGTTACTCCCTCATTCTCTAAAAATTGAATGGCACGATGAATGTCCGGAGACATTTGTTCTGCATCATAGACCACATAACTTTCATCCAAGACGTTACTCGAGAACAATTGCATACCAACAGCAGAGCCTAAAGCATCCATGTCTAAGTTTTTATGACCAACTACGAAGACACGGTCAACACTTCTCAACTTTTCAGAGATTGCCGTCATCATTGCTCTTGTACGTGTTCTTGTTCGCTTAATAGAAGCTGCAGAGCCACCACCAAAATAAATTGGATTTTTCGTCTCATCATTTTCTTTTACAACGACCTGGTCTCCACCTCGAACTTCTGCAAGGTTGAGATTTGATAAAGCAACTTTACCAATACCCTCATGATCGCCATCACCATATGACAAGCCCATACTCATGGTTAAGGCTAAATCTCGCTGCTTAGCTTCTTCACGGAAGGTATCAATTACAGAAAATTTATCCTGCATCAATTGCTCTAATACCGTATAGTCGGTAAATAAGTAAAAACGATCCATGGTCACTCTACGAGAAAACATCTGATACTTTCCAGTAAATTCTGATACAAAATTTGCGACAAAACTATTAATATGACTGATGTCTGATTCAGATGTTTCGTTCTCTAAATCATCATAATTATCTACCGAAATAATACCAATAACAGGGCGACTTGTAACCAATTCTACTGTGGCTTCGTACTCTCCAGAAACGTCAAAAAAGTAGAGCACGCCAGAATTTCTATCTAGATGCACCGCATAACGTTTTTCCCCCACATTTGCATAAATTCCAGGCGAAGATATGGATGTTTTTATAATTTCTTGAAGTTGAGGAAGGTCAATTTCTCCATCTTCCGTTGTCAACATTAACTCTGCGTAGGGATTGAACCACTCAATCTCACTGCTTTCCATGTTTAGCTTGACAACTCCAACAGGCATCTGTTCTAAGAGTGAACTTAAACTATCTTCCGCCTGATGGTTTACGTACTGGATTTGTTCAATTTCTGTTTTTTGATAAGATTTCTTCTGAAAATAAAATAGCAGAAGAAATGCCACCATTAAGAAAAATAAGCATGCTATTGTGACTAGGTTATTTTGAAGAAAAATAACCAATACAGTCATGATTATAAAGGAAATCCCAACAAATAAGTATATAAAAAAGGGATTCATTTCATTTTTTTTCATTACAAACCTCTTGCGCAATATTATACCATATTTGCACTGAAAAAGCGACCTTTAAAGAAGGAATAGCACTTGTGCTCAAATGTAGCATGTAGGAACACAAAAGGTGGTTTACACTAGTGTAAACCACCTTTTTAGTCTAAGCATATTAAGTATTATGATTCTTTCACTTCAAGAAGACCAATATCTCCATCTTCGCGTCGATAAATAACATTTGTAGTTTCATCTTCAACATCGATGTAAATGAAGAAATCATGACCCAATAAGTCCATCTGAAGAAGTGCTTCTTCAAGATCCATTGGTTTTAAATCAATTTGTTTTGAACGAACAACTTTAGGTTGAGCAGCATCTGTCTCTTCTACCAAGGTATCTGTAAATAGTTGGCTAGTAGAAACTTTATTTCTGTTTTTACGTTCAATTTTAGTTTTATTTTTACGGATTTGGCGTTCAATCTTATCTGTCACCAAATCAATAGATCCATACATATCTTGAGAAACGTCTTCTGCACGAAGAGTAATAGATCCAAGTGGAATTGTTACTTCTACCTTAGCAGTCTTTTCACGATACACTTTCAAATTTACACGCGCATCTAATTCTTGATCTGCTTGGAAGTATTTTTCGATCTTTTCGAGTTTAGAAACTACATAATCACGAATTGCTTCAGTTACTTCTAGGTTTTCACCACGGATACTATATTTAATCATATAAGTACCTTCTTTCTAAACATATTTGTTTTTCTATATTTATTATAACGCTTTCATAATCTTTTTGCAATCTTTTTCCTCATCTTACGAGGGAAAATGTTTTAACCTCTTCTGCTCCTGCATTCTCTAGCATACTCTTGACACGGTTAACAGTCGCTCCTGTCGTATAAATATCATCAATCAATAGAATCTTCTTTGGAATCCTACTGTCTTCTTTAATAAAAAACGGAAGTTCCGTGGCCAACCGCTCTGAACGATTTTTAGAAGAACTTGCTTTTTCTTCTCTTTTCCCTAATACATCCAGATGGGAAAATCCTGCCGCTTCTATTAGGCCTGCAACCTGATTAAAACCTCTTTTTGCATACCTCTCAGGGCTTAACGGTATTAAAATAAAATGATAATCCTTGTATTTTTTTAAATTCTCATTTAAAATCATAGCAAAAACTTTTCGGAGAATATAATCGCCATCAAATTTGTAACGATTAAAGAAGTCTTTCATGGCTTGATTATAACTAAAAATCGCTTCATGACTTACTTCAACCCCTTCTTTACACCAAAGTTGACAATCTTGACACGAACTTGACACTCCTTTTTTATGACAATTTGTGCAATGTTCTTCCCCAATCATTTCAAAACTTGAGTAACAAGCTAAACAAAGTGAGCCCTCCTCCTTTTTCAAAAAAAGAAGCTCTCCAAAGGTTAGATTTTTCTTCAAATGTTGGGCACATAGTAAACAAATCATAGGCCTGCCTCCTTGTTCATCAGTTTAATTTCCTTTATAGCATTCTTAATCGAACGATCTAATCCATTATGAAAGAAAATTAGATCTCCTGTAGGTCTATCCATGCTACGACCTACACGTCCTCCAATTTGAATGAGGCTTGATTTTGTAAAAATACGATGGTTTGCTTCTACGACACAGACATCAACACAAGGGAAGGTAACTCCGCGCTCCAATATTGTTGTGCTTATCAATATGGTCAATTCCCTATCCCTAAAAGCTTGAACTTGCTCTAATCTATCTTCAGTAACTGAGGATACGAAACCAATTTTCTCATTTGGAAATTTCTCTTGTAAGATTTCCTTCAACTTCTCTCCCTTTGTAATTTCTGATGCAAATATTAGTAAGGGGTAGCCAGTTCTTCTCTGGTTTTCAACATATCTTTTTAGCTTTGGTGGTAGGCGAAACTTATCCAAACATTTATCCAGATCAGATAGCCAAACCGGTTTGGGAATAATTAAAGGATTTCCATGGAACCGCCTTGGCAGGCTTAGTCGTTTTAGCTCCCCTAAGCGAACCTTCTTATCCAACTCATCTGTAGAAGTTGCAGTGAGAAAAATTCTTAGTCCGTTTTCCTTTACACAATTCTTTACAGCTTTGTAAAGCATCTTGTTGTCAACATAGGGGAATGCATCTACTTCATCTACTATTAGTAAATCAAAAGCGTGATAAAACTTTAATAATTGATGAGTTGTTGCAACAACTAGTGGTGTCCGAAAGTATGGTTCAGACTCACCATGCAGTAAAGCTATTTCACAAGCAAAGTCATTCTGCAATCGCTTATACAATTCCAAACAAACATCTATCCGTGGACTTGCTAGACAAACTGCGCCACCATCATTAATAACTTTCGCAACAACTTTATAAATCATCTCTGTCTTCCCAGCGCCAGTCACTGCATGAACTAAAGTCGGTTGCTGGTTCTCTACTGCCTGAAGTAATCCTTCTGATACTTTCTCTTGAAATGGAGTCAATTGTCCCTTCCATTTAAGAACATCTTGTTTAGGAAAATCTTCTTGAGGGAAATAATATAAGGCCTGATCACTCCTAACTCGCTTCATCAACAAACATTCTCGGCAGTAATGAGCATTAATAGGTAGAGACCATTCATCTTGAATCATACTATCACATCGTTGACAGAAGAGTTTCCCCTTCTCTTTTCTCATACTTGGCAGCTTCTCCGCCAGTTGTCGTTCTTCAGGGCTTAATTCTTGTTCTGTAAAAAGTCGGCCTAGATAGTTTGGATTTATTTTCATACTTCTTTATTCGTAAAATCTAGAACTTTAGACTATTTTTTAGTACAATAAAAATATGGAATTTAGAACGATAAAAGAGGACGGACAAGTCCAAGAAGAAATCAAAAAATCACGATTTATTTGTCATGTAAAACGTGTCTGTAGTGAAGAAGAAGCTCGTGCCTTTATCACTGCTATCAAAAAAGAACACTATAAGGCTACCCACAACTGCTCTGCTTTTATTATCGGTGAGCGCAGTGAAATCAAGCGAACCAGTGATGATGGGGAGCCAAGTGGAACTGCTGGTGTACCTATGCTAGGAGTTCTAGAAAATCACAATTTGACCAATGTTTGTGTAGTTGTTACCAGATATTTTGGTGGTATCAAATTGGGAGCAGGAGGTCTTATTCGCGCTTATGCAGGTAGTGTTGCCTTTGCTGTCAAAGAAATTGGAATTGTTGAAATTAAAGAACAAACAGGGATTCAAATTCAAATGAGCTATGCTCAATATCAAGAGTATGGGAATTTTCTTAAAGAACATAATCTTATGGAACTCGAAACCAACTTCACAGATCAAGTTGACACAATTATCTTTGTCGATAAAGAAGATAAAGAGGATACCAGAGCTGCCCTTATAGAATTTTTTAATGGGAAAGTTATCCTAACAGATCAGGGCTTACGAGAAGTTGAAGTCCCTGTAAACCTTGTGTAAAGCACTTTTAAATATCTTCCCTCAATTTTTAGATTTACACTGACTATTTTTCAGATTGTTATAAAAAAATCCTATCGCTTCGATAGGATTTCTATATTTTACAAAAGTTTAAGATAGCGTTATACTAGAAACATCTTATATAAAGAGGTGCTAACATGGCTATTTATAACAATATCACAGAACTTATCGGAAAAACACCGATTGTTAAATTGAATAACATTGTACCAGAAGGTGCAGCAGACGTTTACGTAAAACTAGAAGCTTTTAACCCAGGTTCATCCGTTAAAGACCGCATTGCTCTTAGTATGATTGAAAAAGCAGAACAAGAGGGTAAACTGAAACCAGGCTCTACAATTGTAGAAGCAACAAGTGGGAACACTGGTATCGGTCTTTCATGGGTTGGTGCTGCTAAAGGTTATAAAGTTGTCATTGTTATGCCTGAAACAATGAGTGTTGAACGCCGCAAGATCATCCAAGCTTATGGTGCTGAACTAGTCCTCACTCCCGGTAGCGAAGGAATGAAAGGTGCGATTGCAAAAGCGCAAGAAATTGCTGCTGAACGCGATGGTTTCCTACCATTACAGTTTAATAACCAAGCTAACCCAGAAGTTCACGAAAGAACAACAGGAGCTGAAATTCTAGCTGATTTCGGAGCTGATGGTTTAGATGCCTTTGTTGCTGGTGTTGGTACTGGAGGAACTATTTCTGGTGTCTCTCACGCTCTTAAATCGGCTAATTCAGGCATTCAAGTATTTGCAGTTGAGGCAGACGAGTCAGCAATCTTATCAGGTGAAAAACCAGGACCTCACAAAATTCAAGGTATCTCTGCAGGATTCATCCCAGAAACACTTGATACAGAAGCTTATGATGGTATCGTTCGCGTGACATCAGACAATGCTCTTGCACTTGGTCGCGAAATTGGTGGAAAAGAAGGCTTCTTGGTAGGTATTTCTTCTGCCGCAGCTATCTATGCAGCAATCGAAGTTGCTAAAAAACTAGGGGCAGGTAAAAAAGTCCTTGCGCTTGCACCAGATAACGGAGAACGTTACCTATCTACAGCGCTCTATGAGTTCGAAGTCTAGTCTCCTAAATACACAAAGCCCTTTAACAAGGGCTTTGTAATTTTTTCTATAAGAAAGAGGAAGCAAATCTGCTTCCTCTTTTTATTATTAGTTATTCAAGGCTGCTGCCATTGTAGCTGCAACTTCTGCTTCAAAGTCGTTTGCAGCTTTTTCGATACCTTCACCAACTTCAAAGCGAGCGAACTCAACTACTGAAGCGTTAACTGATTCAAGGTAAGCTTCAACTGTCTTGCTGTCATCCATGATGTAAACTTGTGCAAGAAGTGTGTAAGCTTGGTCAACTTTAGTGTTGTCAAGCATGAAGCGATCCATTTTACCTGGGATGATTTTATCCCAGATTTTTTCTGGTTTACCTTCTGCAGCCAATTCAGCTTTGATAGCTTCTTCAGCTTGAGCGATTACTTCATCAGTCAATTGAGCTTTAGATCCGTATGCCAAGTGTGGAAGAGCTGGTTTACCAACCATAGCACGGCTTTCATTATCTTGGTCGATAACGTGGTTCAATTGTGCCAACTCATCTTTAACAAATTGCTCATCCAATTCTTTGTATGAAAGAACTGTTGGTTTCATAGCAGCGATGTGCATTGAGATTTGTTTAGCAAGTGCTTCATCTCCACCTTCGATTACAGAGATAACACCGATACGTCCACCGTTGTGTTGGTAAGCTCCAAAGTGTTGTGCATCTGTTTTTTCAATCAAAGCAAAGCGACGGAATGAGATTTTTTCTCCGATAGTCGCTGTTGCAGACACATAAGCTGCTTCCAGAGTTTCACCTGAAGGCATTGTCAAAGCAAGAGCTTCTTCGTTGTTAGCTGGTTTTCCTTCAGCGATTGCTTTAGCTGTTGCGTTTACCAACTCAACAAATTGAGCGTTTTTCGCAACGAAGTCAGTTTCAGCATTTACTTCAACAACTGCTGCAACGTTACCGTTCACATAAACACCAGTCAAACCTTCAGCAGCAACACGGTCAGCTTTTTTAGCTGCCTTAGCCATACCTTTTTCGCGAAGCAATTCAATCGCTTTTTCGATATCACCTTCAACTTCGACCAATGCTTTCTTAGCGTCCATGACACCAGCACCAGATTTTTCACGCAACTCTTTAACAAGTTTAGCTGTAATTTCTGCCATTTTGATTCTCCTATATTTTTAAAAAATAGGAGAGCCGGGCTAAGCCCCGCCCTCCTAGGTAATGATTACTTATTTGAATTAAGCGTTGTCGCCTTCTACAACTTCAACGATTTCTTCGATTGAGTCTGCTTGAGCTTCTGAAGCTGCAAATTCTGCTTCAACTGCTGCTACAGCATCTTCACCTTGGCGACCTTCGATGATAGCGTCTGCCAATTTAGCTGTAATCAACTTAACTGCGCGGATAGCGTCATCGTTAGCTGGGATGATTACATCGATATCATCTGGGTCAGTGTTTGTGTCAACCATCGCTACAACTGGGATACCCAATTTTTTAGCTTCTTTAACAGCGATTTGCTCTTTATGTGGGTCAACTACGTACATTACATCTGGGATGCGAGGCATGTCTTCGATACCACCCAAGAATTTTTCAAGACGAGCGCGTTGTTTGTTAAGAAGTGCAACTTCTTTCTTAGGAAGAACGTCGAAGATTCCTTCTTCTTCCATGCGTTTGATTTCTTTCAAACGAGCGATACGTTTTTGGATTGTTCCCCAGTTAGTAAGGGTACCACCCAACCAACGGTGGTTGATGTAGTATTGACCTGAACGTTCTGCTTCTTCTTTAACAGCGTCAGCAGCTTGTTTCTTAGTACCAACAAACAATACAACTGCATCGTTAGCTGCTGCATCACGCATAAAGTCGTATGCTTGGTCAGCGTATTTTACAGTTTGTTGCAAGTCGATAACGTGGATTCCGTTACGCTCAGTGAAGATGTACTTAGCCATCTTAGGGTTCCAGCGACGAGTTTGGTGACCAAAGTGTACACCAGCCTCAAGAAGTTGTTTCATTGAAATTACTGCCATGAGTATTTCTCCTTTTTTGTTTTTTCCTCTTCTTGATTTCAACTTGCAAAACAACCAAAAGGCAACAGTTTCACAATTCATCAAGAATGAGTATTATCGTTCACACGACAAGTTTTATTTTATCATAATTGGAGCTTTATTTCAAGTGATTTTGTTATTTTCTCCTTATTAAATTACCATTTAAAAGCTCTAAATTTAAAACATCTCAACATATACTGCTGAGATGTTCTAATAGCTAATTTTTTAAAATTTAATGTAGGGGTGTTTATGCTATCTACTTCGAAGTTTCTTACGAATCTTATAAGCTAGATTAAACAAGAAATATAATGAACTAGTTGGATAGTTAAACTCACCAGCAAACTCCTCAATAGTGGGATTAAACTTAGATTTAAAATTAAATAACCCGCCTTCTAAGTTGTTTTCAATTCCACCCATATTATGAGTCTCTGCCCCACGTTCAAATGAATGTTGAGCTGTCTCAAACCATGTAGGAATAGCAGGTTGATAATGTCTAAATTCCTCATTCATTCCAGCATATAAGTTTTCAGAAGTTTTCCCAAATTCGATGGTTAAAGTTCCAGACAATGGAACGACACTGTACCCTCTATCAATATGGCTCTTAAGAAAAGAAATTTCTTCCTCTAATCGTTTTCTCTCTTGCTGATTCTCTTTTATTTTGCCTTCTTTCGTTTTATCAGTAAATTTCTGCGCTATTTTAAGATTCTTTTCGAGTTGCTGCTCAACTTCTTTCAGTCTATTAGGTAAATCTAAGTAGCTCAGTGTGATAAAAGAGTGATTAGGATAAGTAGTCAGTAACTTTTGATAATAATCTTTGCCTCGTAAACTGATATTCTTACGAGACTCTGTTTTCTTCATTAAAAATGAAAATTCATCTAATAAATCAATTCCACCGAATTTCACTTCCAATCCTTTATTCCTTGCAGTTCGGATTGCCTGTCTAGTGGACTTGGATAGTTGATCCAACGAGAAGTTCTCTTTATGAATATTAGCTTGAAAACGTGGTTGTATATTTTCTGCCATATCCTTTGTTAAGCCTGTCCAATAAACTTTATTTTTTTCAGTTCTTCAATAATTTCTAAAGTCCTAGAATTTTGGACAGTTTCTTGCCCAATAAGACCTCTACTGATAAATAAACTTGGATCAAATTTAACCATTATTGCATTGCTTTTTTTAGCAATTTTTTTCAATGTTAAAATCACAAATTTCAGAAGTTCTTTATCTTCATAATTAATAACTGGGCCTCTTGGAATATAGAACATGGAAAATCCTAATGGAAGAGGCTGAATTAAGATGTTCGCTACTCCAACCAATTGATTCTCTTTATAAAATCCAACTCTCTCATTCCCCCAAGTATCCTTAATCTTGGCCCAATCACTACTCTGCAACAAATTTCCTTGAGGATGATTTTCTAAAAACAAATCCCACTCTTTGACATCAACATTTATTTTATACGTAAACATAACTCCAACACCGACTCCCTTAGAAACCATTTTTTTATCAACATGCTACACTCGTACTAAATCCCTAAGTTTCATTTTACTTTAACTAAAAAATTATAAAAATAGAGAATAAGTTCAAGTAATTATATAATGAAATTTATTTTTCAGCACTATACAAAGGGTGAGATTAATAAAATCTCACCCTAATTTTAGTAATAATCAGTATATTAGTTTGGATAAATGTATCTTACAGTACCTCTTGATGCTGTCGGATTAAACCATCCACGATAATTTCCGATTGGTTGAGTTCCACTACCATCATAGTTACATTCAGAAACTTGAATACGAGTTGATGATTCAACTGCTGTAACAACTGCTACGTGTCCGTATCCTCCATCATCCCATGAAGCAATTGCTCCAACTTGTGGTGTAGAACCTGTACGGAAACCTGCTGCTGCTGCACTAGTAGCCCACTGACCACCATTACCCCAATAATCACCAGCCCATGGAGCCAAAGTCTTAGCACCCCATGTACATTGACCTACAGGGTAACTTGAAGCATTTGAACTATAAGTTGGTCGTTGACTTACAGTAGTTGCTGCAGGTGTGTAGCTTGATTCATCATCTGATGATGAAGAACTTGAAGTTGCTTGTACTTGTGCAGCAAAGGTTGTGTTAGCCGAAGCTGCAAGTGATTGTTGTTGACTTGTTTGTTTCGCTTTGTATGCTGCTTCTGCTTCTGCTGCTGCCTTAGCTTCTGCTTCAGCTGCTGCTTTTTGCTCTAACAAAGTAGCTTTTTCACTTTCTGCGGTAGCTTTTTCTGCTGCAAGATTCAACTCAGCGGCTTTCAATTCTGCCTGTTTTGTTGTCAAGGCTTGAGCGTCATCAGCAAGTGTTTGTTGATTGGCAATAACTGTGTTGATTGCATTATTGTTTGCAACTTGTTTTTCAGAGATAGCTTTTTTATCTTCTTTTTGTTGTTGCAACATTTTATTGTTTGCTGAGACAATTTCACTCATAGCTGCTACACGAGAAATAGCTTCTGTAATTGAGTTAGAGTTAATAATTGTATTAATGTAGCTTGTAGCAGTTCCGTTAGTTTGTGCACTTCGAGCTTGGTTTTCAAGCGATTCATTACGAGCTACGATGTTTTTTGAAAGCTCTATGATTTCACCTTCAAGTTTTTTAGACTCTTCTTGAAGTTTTTCATTCTCAGCTTGCAACTTTTCTTGTTCTGTTTGAATAGCTGTTACTTTAGTTTGAATCTCATCAACTTGTTTTTGAGCTTCCTTTTGTTGTGTTGTCAATTCACTAATTTTGCTATCTTGAGCAGCAATTTTTTCATTTGTTGTATTGGCTTGGACACTTGAAAGCACAGTTCCTTGTGAAACCAATACTGTACTTAATAAGAGTGATGCTAGAATTTTTTTCTTCATAGTGTAAATACTCCTTCTTTAAAAAGACAATACTAGTATATCAAAAAAAGGCCTAATAAATATTACGCCTTTATTACAGTTTTGTTTCTTTCTCATAGATATATTTTTTCAAAAATATATTGGAAAACTAACATCCATATAAAATTCAATATCATAGTAGGACCCAGACTATAAACTATAAAAACAGGTAGATTCTCGGCTGTTAGTCCAACCGCCTCTGCCAACATAAAACTGCCAAACTCAAATGTAAAAGTCATCATTAAAACGGCAAGTACTCGAGTCCATCTATTTGACAAAATAACTGAGTTGCTTTTATACACTATTGCTCCAATAATTACAAATAGTAGACTAGCTATTCCAATCAAATGGAAGAAATAAATATCGTATACAAGTCCTACAACTAGGCAATAAGCTAAAAACAGATACTCAGATACTTCTATCGTTTCAAATAATAAGAAGATAAAAATAAAGTGGCTAACAATTTGTATATGTGGGAAAAAACTATTTACAAACTGCCCTAAATGGCTATCAATCAAGATAATCAAGGGCAATAGTACAAACATTCCTATCTGCTTAAAAAGTCTCATGATGGATTCCCCACTAACTCTACAACCTTAAGGTTCATTGGATCCGCATGCAATTTAACCATGACTTCTCTTGTTAGATAGTCCGTACTATGTGTCACTGATACGACTTCTCCTACAGGGATATCTGTAGCATTAAAATTTCCCAAACCTCCAGTTACCACTTTGTCTCCCTGACTAATGTCGCTATTGCTATTTAATTGACTAATTTTTAGAAGATCCTTTTCCTTATCATAACCAATGATGATACCATAAATGCTACTAGAACCATGCTGGATTTTAACAGAAATCTTCTCTGTATTCTCAGCATTTGTTAATAAATTGACTATGGTTGAGCTATCCTCTACTTTTTCAACGCTTCCAACCAACCCTCCACCAGAAACAACGAGCATACTAGTTGTTACACCTTGTTGCGAACCAACATTAATTGTTAGTTCTTGTTTCCAAGCTGCAGGAGTTCTAATGATGACATCTGCAGCAATTAGTTTGGTCGCGTTTAATTTTGACTTCATGTCTAACAATTGACGTAATTGCTCATTTTCTTCCTTCAGACTGTCTGCTTCATTTGTTTCTTTTTCCATTTGATAGAGTTCTTTTTTAAGAGTCTCATTCTCATTATAAGCTCTCGTCAAATTTCCTAAATCTGACTTTGTAGATTCTAACCATTGAAATGGTTTCTGTACAATTCTATCTATCAGAGAAATGCCATCTCCAGCTTTTGTCACAACTGTACTTGATTGTGTCGTCACTAAAAAAACAGAAACTACTAGTATAACGACAAATAGAACAATGATATATTTTGATTTTTTAAAACGGTTCATACCTCTACCCTATCTCATTCTATATTTCACTTTAGGATTTCAACAAAAATAGAATACCACCCAAGACACAAATAAGTAATAGAGCTACACTATCTTTATTCATCCATTTCAACTGTCGATATTGACTACGTCCATTCCCACCTTGATACCCTCTAGCTTCCATAGCTGTAGCAAGAGAATCTGCTCGTTTCAAACTTGTAGCGAATAAAGGAATCAAAATAGGTATCATAGCCTTAACTTTTTGGATTACATTTCCTTCTCCAAAATCTACACCACGCGCCTTTTGAGCGTTCATAATGCGAATCGTATCATCCATTAAGGTTGGTACAAAACGTAAACTCATAGACAACATAAGCCCGATTTCATGAACAGGAACCTTAAATCTTTTCAAGGGTCCAAGCAAGGATTCAACCGCTGTTGCCAAGCTCAATGGCATGGTTGTCAAAGTAAGCAAGGTTGAGAAAAAGATAATCAACACAAAGCGGCAAAAAATGATTCCAGCCTGCTCAATACCATGACTCGTGATTTTTATAAACCCCATCTCGAATAGGACTTGACCACCAGAAATAAAGAAAAGTTGAAAAAGTGTTGTAAAGGCGATCAGAAAAAACATAGACCGCAAACCTTTTATGAAAAAAGATAAGGGAACTCCTGATAAAGCTACAAAAATGCCAGTTGCAACGAAAAGGATCAAATTTGTTATTGGATTATTGGCCCAAAAAACAATCAAAATTAATAAAATCATCGCTACTAACTTACTACGAGGATCCAAACGATGAACAATCGAATTTCCTGGTATGTAACGACCTAAAATCATGTTATCCATTGATGAACTCCTTAAACTCCTCTATCGTTATCGGCAATTGTTTAAAAGAAACTCCTCGTTCAGCTAGCCTTTGAGCAAATCTTGTGATTTTTGGAACACCTAATTGGATTTTTTCCATGAATTCAACATGTTGAAAAACAAGACTTGGCTTCCCACTCTTGACCAACTTTCCTTTTTCCATCACATAAACTTGGTCAGCAAATTCAGCAACGTCGTCCATCAGATGGGTTACTAAAACAATCGTAATACCATCCTGATGAAGCTTTTTAAACAAGTTCATTAACTCTTTTCGACCAATTGGATCTAAACCAGCGGTTGGTTCATCTAAGACCAAGATGCTAGGCTCCATCGCCAAAATACCAGCAATCGCAACCCTTCTCATTTGTCCGCCTGAAAGCTCAAAGGGACTACGTCCAAAGAGTGACTCATCAATTCCTACTAAAGCTAGTTTTTCACGCGCAATAGCTTCTGCCTCTTCTACAGAGACTCCAAAATTTTGAGGTCCAAAAGCCACATCTTTTAAGACAGTCTCCTCAAAGATTTGATTTTCTGCAAACTGAAAGACTAAGCCCACTTGTTTGCGAATTTGACGAATTTGCTTATTGACGGATGTTGATGTAATTAATGTATCAAAGACACGAACACTTCCCTTTGTGGGAACCAACAAACCATTCAAAAGTTGAAGAATTGTAGATTTCCCGCTTCCTGTATGCCCAATAATTGCTGTATAAGATCCATCCTCTATTGACAAATTAACGTCGGACAAGGCAGATGAGGCAAAGGGTGTTCCTTCCTGATACGTATAACTCACATTGTCTAGAATAATTCCCATAAAGCCTCCTCGAGCTCCCCTTCGGTCAGGTAGTGCTCTGGTAATTTCAAGCCACTAGTACGTAGAGATTCTTTTAATTGGTTGACAAAGGGTTGATCTAAACCAATTTGATCTAAATCTGACCTAGAAAATAGTTCTCTAGGAGTACTAGTTGATTCGATTTCTCCTTTTTTCATCACCAAAATACGGTCACTCATGGCCACCTCATCTAAGTCATGCGTAATAGAGATCACTGTCATTTGGTGATCTTGGCGAATCTTTTGGACAATCTTAATCAACTCTAGACGCCCCTCTGGATCCAACATGCTTGTAGCCTCATCCAAAATTAAAATGTCTGGTCGCAAGGCGACAACGCCTGCGATAGCCACTCTCTGTTTTTGGCCACCTGACAAGCGAGCTGGTTCCTTTTTAGAAAATTCAGCCATCCCAACTAATGACAGAGCTTCAGAAACTCGCTTCTTCATCTCTTCAAGTGGAATCCCTTGGTTTTCTAGTCCAAAAGCAACGTCATCTTCTACGGTTGCCCCCACGAATTGGTTATCAGGATTTTGAAATACCATACCAATCTTACGTCTTTTTTTCCAGACGTTTTCCGGAGTTAGGCAATCACCGTCTATCCAAATTTCTCCAGATTCCGCTTCTAGCAAACCGTCAATCAAGCGAACAGTTGTTGATTTTCCACTACCATTATGACCAACGATAGACAACCATTCTCCACGTTTCACGTGAAACGAAATGTTATGAACATCATAGTGTTCTTGATCTGCCTGGTATCGAAATGACAGATTCTTAATTTCAATAATAGATTCCATATCTAGCGAAAGGTTCCTTTAAACAAATACGCGCTTCCCTTGAAGTAATCATAACCAGAATAAACTGTAAAGAACAAAGCGATATAAAGAGTTATCTGACCAAGTAAATTCCAATGAAATAACAAGAAGATAATCGCAAACATCTGGCTAAATGTTTTGATTTTTCCTGGCATTGCTGCAGCTAAAACAGTTCCACCAGTTTCAACTAAGAGTAGTCGCAACCCAGTAACTGCAAGTTCTCGGCAAATGATTACAGCTACTACCCAAGCAGGAGCCATATTTAGACCTACTAGCATGATAAAGGCCGACATAACCAACAACTTATCAGCCATCGGATCCGCAAATTTCCCAAAATTGCTAACTACTTGCCATTTTCTAGCTAAATAGCCATCCAGATAATCTGTGATACTGGCAATGGCAAAAATAATTGCTGCTATTTTATGTAACACAGGAGACTGTCCAAATGATAGAAGGAGAACAAAAATCGGAATAAATAAAATTCTACCAAGCGTAAGTATGTTAGGAATATTCTCTTTTTTCATGTTATCCTTCCTTAATTTGAACTTAATTTCAATGTAATCCAGCCAGTTTGACCAGTTAATTTCGAAGTATCAATTTCCTGATTATCGATTTTGATTTTCACGCCTTTGACAACGCCTAATGTGATAGTTACTGGAGAGCCTTTAGAAACTGTTGTTTTGGCCATCTTATTATTAGGCTCAAGAGTTGTTCCTCCAGCCAATTCAGTATCTGAAACACTAATCCAGCTTGTTGCATCCGTCACAGATAGTTGAAGTTCGGCAGTATCTTTAGCAGTTTTATATTCTACCGATATAACATCTCCCTGACCAGAAACCGTCACAGTTGATGCGTCGCTCGAACTTGATGGGCTAGTGGTTTGATTGCTAGTTGTTGTTTCACTACTTGTTGCACTTGTTGTCGTAGTCACAACATTATAGTTGGCTGAAGTTGTTGCTGTCCGTTGTGTTTGAATGTAATTCCAAACATAATAAGAAACAAAAATTATAATAGATAAGGAGAAGAGAATAAAGTAAAACAGAGGGAGCAAGGAACGTTTCTTGCGATTAGAACGTCTACGACCTGATAGTTCTATCTCATCAACATCAACTTCCTCATAGGTAATCATACTCCCTGAATCATAAGCATCTAAAACAAGATTTTCATCCAATTCAACTGCCCAAGCATACTTCCTCAAAAAAGAACGTGTATAAAAAGGGCTTGGCAATTGGTCGAAATCATCTGATTCTAAAGCCTCAAGCAGATTCAGTTGAATGTCTGTCTTGCGCTGCAATTCCTCTAAACTCAAACCTTGGTTGATTCTTGCTAAACGTAACACTTCACCAATTGTTTTTTTCTCATACTTACCATGCCTTCTTTCTAGTTTATTTTATATTTCGATAGCTATAGTGGAAAAATTGTAAATTCAACTATTTCACTATTATCGATAAAATGATGTCCTACCTCAAGAACATCATCCAAGGTCATTTCCTGTATAATCTTTGGTAAATCAAACAGGGTTGTTTCGTCAGAATGTGACTGATATTGGGTCGCAATAAATTCTAAAGAGTTCATACTATGGATAAATTCTCCATAAATTTCACTTTTGATTAAATCAAGATGTTCTTCCGAAATATCTGCATCAGTAACAAAGTTCTGAATCGCCTTTCGGAATTGATGCGAAATTGACACAGGCTCCTTAGTGTCCATTGTCAGCATCAAAAAGTTAAAACGTCGATTGATCTCAACTTCTAAAGATAATGAAGAATCTAATTTCCCAGTTTCATACAAACTCTGAAATCTTTTAGAGGTCCAACCAAACATCATCGTAAATAACGCTCTTAATAGAACGCTATATCGATAGCAATCCTGATGACCCATATCAGAATTCGTTCGGACTCCTATTGCTAATTTAGGTGATGCAACATCCATACGAATGCTCTCAACCTTCTTTACAGGGTTTAAAGCGATTGGTTCTTTTGGATTTTGAACTATACAACCTCCAACATCCTTTTGCGAAAAATAATTCTGCATCAACTCTAAATCAAAATTTCCAACGAGGAAAATTTGGCTATTGACAGGAGTGTAAAATTCATCAAAATTGTCCCGTAGATTCTCTAAACTAATATCTTCTATCGAATCTTCAGTCCCAACAATATCTGAAGCTAGTGGAGTTTCCGGATATAGATTTGCCAGTGTTTTAAAGAACAAGCAAGAATCAGGATCATCCTGATACATTTCGCGTTCTTGTTGAATAATATCCTTTTCTCGTTCAACAGATTCTTCAGTAATGTTAAAGCTAGTAACAAGCTCGTCAAGCAAGTCCAAACACTCAGCGACATTCTCAGAGGTTGAAAAAAGATAACTTGTATTTGTAAAGCTTGTAAAGGCGTTACTATCTGCACCTAATTTGGTAAATGCAGCCATGATATCTTCAGAATTTTCTCTTTCAAAAAGTTTATGTTCTAAAAAATGAGCGATTCCCTTAGGATATGTTTTCTTTTTTCTATCTCTAGCTGTAAACTCAGTGTCAACTGAACCAACATAGACAGTTACTACACCATAAACTTCGTTAAAATCATTTTTAGGAAGCAAAGAAACTGTCAATCCATTTTCTAATTTTGCTTGATAAAGAGTTTCCTTTACAGCAGGATAATATTTCTCTTGAAAAGTAACTCTAGTCATTCTGCTCCTTCCATAAAATAGATAGCCTGCAATTTCAAACTAGATGCCGCCCTACAGATTTCATCCTTGTCAACTTGCTCTAGTCTCTCTATCAAAGTATCCATGTCTAAAACCGATTTACCAAAAAAGAGGCTTAAGTATTCTCTATCTATAATCGAATCTTGATTATCCTGACTCAACAACATCGTCCTACGAATCATTTCCTTAGTTTGATTAACTTCAGCATCTGTAAATCTACCATTTTTGATAGCTAACAATTGATCATTCATCAATTTTCTTACCTTGTTTCGGTTTTGACGATTTATCCCAGCAAACAATCTTAAAAATCCACTAAAGAGATCTAAGTGACCAGAAACAGTGTAGGCCAACCCTTCCTTTTCCCTAACTTGGGTAAACAATTTAGAGTGTGGGAAAGCTCCAAGCAAACCATTCACGAGAAGCAAGGCCATCTTTTGATCATCTCCATAACCAATTGTGCTATGATAACCCATCTCTAGAATAGACTGACCCAGGTTTTTCCTAGCAATTCCTTCTCTAAGAACATTTGAAGTACCTTGCTGATATTGAATGTTTGCAGTTTCTTTACGACCTGTCAAGTTAAATTTCTGCAGACTTTCTAGAACTTCAATTTCATTAAAATCACCTAAAAAGAATAAATCAATCCTATCTTCTTTCAGCATTTTTTGAAAACTTAAATAGCAAGATTTAGAAGTCTCTTCAGAAATTCTGGCAATTAAATCTCTAGGAACTAACTGCATTGATTCTTCTTGGAAAAACAACTGATCCAATTCTTTATGGGCAAAGAAGAAAGGATCCTCTAATTCTGATTCTAATCTCGCCAACAATTGTTTTTTTTCAATTTCAAAGGCATTGTTCTCAAATTCATCTTCATTTGACAATGGATTAAATATGACTTGATACAATAATTCTAAAATCTGAGCAGTTAAGACGTTTTTCTTACTTAAAAATTCATCTCGAACATAAGTCAAACTCACGTCTACTAAGTGACTTTGCCCCCTTCTATAAGCATGAGTTGATAAATCTGCTCCATACAATGCTGCCAGATGTTTTCTAAGAACCTGAGCAGTTGGATAGCCTTTATTAGCAGTTTCAAGCATACTGGCACTTAGCATGCGACCAGAAATTAAATCCAGAGATAATGGAGCTGTGAAACGCATGGTTATTTTATTTGTCTTAAACTTTTTAGATTGGATAAAATGCACTGCAATTCCAGGGAATAACTCCATCTTTTACCTCCTTTTACATAGAGTTCTATTATACCATGAAAACGAAAATTTTTCCTGTTCTCTTTGACTCTTTTGAAATTAAAATCGTTTTCATATCAGTAGTTTCTTCTCAACTATTTTGTGCAAAATATGGTATAATACCAAAGATTGAGGTGAACTATGGAATACAAATTATTTGAAGAATTTATTACTCTCCAAGCTCTTTTGAAAGACCTTGGTGTTATACAAAGTGGTGGCGCTATTAAATCTTTTTTAGCGGACCATCTTGTATATTTTAATGGAAAATTAGAAAATCGTCGAGGCAAGAAAATTAGAATCGGGGATTCTATTGAAATCCCTGATTTAAAAACTCAAATTATTCTAGTTAAACCAACATCAGAAGAAATAGAGGAGTTTCGTATAGAAAAACTTGAGAAAGAACGTGTAGCTAAGCTTGTCAAGGAAATGAATAAAAAGGTACAAAAAAAGCCAGCAAAAAAGAACCAGTCAACAAAAGCAAAACCTGCACCACGTTTCCCAGGTAGATAAATATGTGGCTTAAAAATCTATCCATTAAACAATTTCGTAACTATCGAGATGTTGAAGTAAATTTTAATCCAAAATTAAATGTATTTGTTGGCCGAAACGCTCAAGGAAAAACAAATCTTCTCGAAAGTATTTACTTTTTAGCCTTAACGAGAAGTCATCGAACAAAGACTGATAAAAATTTAATTCAATTTGAAGAAGAACAACTGCAAGTTTCTGGAATCTTACAAAAGAAAACAGCAAGCATTCCACTTGAAATTGACCTAACACAAAAAGGGCGAATTACTAAAGTGAATTACTTAAAACAAGCTCGCCTATCAGACTATATTGGTCATATGAATGTTGTCTTATTCGCTCCAGAAGATTTACAACTTGTCAAAGGCGCTCCGGCCATTCGTCGTAAATTCATTGACATAGAATTAGGGCAAATTAAACCGATTTACTTGTCAGACCTGTCAAGTTATAACCACATCCTTAAACAGAGAAATACCTATCTCAAATCTACACAAAACATAGATGAGACTTTCCTATCTGTTCTTGATGACCAACTGATAGAGTATGGCTGTCGTGTAATGAATCATCGAGCTGACTTTATCCAGAAAATGGAACTCTTTGGCAAGAAAAAACATTTTGACATCTCAGATCAGTTAGAAAATCTGTCAATCCGTTATCAACCTTCTGTAAACTTTGTTGACAAGAAACATTTGGCTGAATCTTTCTATATAGCACTTCAAAAAAGTAGATCCAGAGATTTATTTAAGAAGAATACTGGAGTTGGTCCTCATCGGGACGATATGATTTTCATGATTAATGGAATGGAAGCAAGTTTCGGAAGTCAAGGGCAACATCGTAGCTTGGTGCTTTCTATAAAACTTGCTGAAATCGAATTGATGGAGAGCATTACCAAAGAATCTCCCATTCTTTTACTTGACGATGTCATGAGTGAACTTGACAATACTCGTCAACTTAAATTATTGGAAACTATTTCTCATAACATTCAAACTTTTATTACAACTACTAGTTTAGACCATCTTCAAAACTTACCTGATAACTTGAGCGTCTTTACAGTAGATAATGGTCAATTAACTGTAAATTAAACTTTACATCTTTGTAAAACAAAAAAATCTCCCGTTTAACAGGAGATTTTTTTATTACATTGAATAGTTTGGTGCTTCATTAGTGATTTGCACATCGTGTGGATGGCTTTCTTTTAGACCCGCACCTGACATTTCGATAAACTGAGCATTGTCATGTAATTCTTTTAAGTTAGCAGCACCACAGTAACCCATACCAGAACGAATACCACCAATCATTTGGAAAACAATATCAGCTGCTGCACCTTTATAAGCAACACGACCTTCGATTCCTTCTGGAACCAGTTTGTTTGCTTCATTGACAGAACCTTGGAAGTAACGGTCGCTTGAACCCTTCCTCATAGCAGCGATTGAACCCATACCTCGGTATGTCTTGAACTTACGTCCTTGAAAGATCTCAGTTTCACCTGGAGCTTCATCTGTTCCTGCAAACATTGATCCGAGCATCACTGCGTTTCCTCCAGCAGCAAGGGCTTTTACAATATCTCCAGAATATTTGATTCCACCATCAGCGATAATTGTTTTACCATATTCACGAGCAACTGCTGCTGCATCGTAAATTGCTGTTACCTGGGGAACTCCTACACCAGCAATAACGCGAGTTGTACAGATTGACCCTGGGCCAATACCGACTTTAACAACGTCAACACCTGCATCATAAAGAGCACGCGCACCTTCAGCAGTAGCGATATTCCCAGCAATCAAAGTACGGTCTGGGAAATGCGCACGGATTTCAGCTATTTTACGAAGTACACCCGCTGAGTGACCATGGGCTGTATCGATAACAATAGCATCTGCACCTGCTTCGAAAAGTGCTTCCGCACGTTCAAATGTATCAGAAGTAACTCCTACCGCACCAGCAACTAGAAGACGACCGAATTCATCTTTTGCCGCATTTGGGAACTCAATCACTTTCTCGATATCTTTAATGGTGATTAAACCAGAAAGACGACCCTCTTCGTCAACTAGAGGTAGTTTTTCAATACGGTGTTCTTGAAGAATACTCTCAGCAGTTTTTAAATCTGTACCAACCGGAGCAGTAACTAGGTTTTCACTAGTCATGTGTTTTGAAATTGGTTGGTTGTAATCAGAAATGAAACGCAGATCTCGGTTGGTCAAAATACCAACTAACTTACGATTTTCAAGTGTTTCAACTACTGGAATACCACTAATACGGTAACGACCCATAAGTTCATCCGCTTCAGCAATTGTATGTTCTGGAGTCAAGAAGAATGGATCAATGATAACACCATTTTCAGAACGTTTTACCTTACGAACCTCATCTGCCTGTTGCTCAATAGACATATTTTTATGGATAACTCCAAGTCCACCTGCACGCGCAATAGCAATCGCCATTTGACTTTCTGTTACAGTGTCCATTGCAGCTGTAATAATTGGGATATTTAAAGTCAGATTATCTGCCAATTTTGTAGTCAAATCCGCATCATTAGGCAACACATGACTCTCTGCTGGAATAAGCAATACATCATCAAAGGTAAAACCTTTTTTCAAAAATTTAGTGTCCCAATTAGACATTGAAGTTTCCTCTTTTCTTTATTTTTGAGCTTAACGCTTTTTGTATTGTATCTATCATACCATTCTATGAAAATTTGTCAATTAAATTTATAAGAGAACAAATAAAAAACTATCCCTCTTATTTTAAAGAAGAAATAGTTTTATAGTTCATATTTTATCCATTAGTGAAAGTAATTTAGACCCATTGCAGCTTTTACTTCTGATAGTGTTTGCCCAGCAACTTCTCGAGCTTTTTCACTACCTTTTTGGAGCATATTATAAACCTCACCCATATCTTTAGCATATTCTAGGCGACGTTCACGGATTGGACCAAGTTCACGTTCTAGAATTTCAAGTAGGTAACGTTTGGTCTTAACATCACCAAGGCCTCCACGTTGATAATGTTCCTTCATTTCAGCAATTTCTTGAGCATCCTCAGGTCGACCGAATACGTCCAAGTAATGGAAAACCATATTTCCTTCAATCTTACCTGGATCCTCAACACGAATATGGTCTGGATCTGTATACATACTCATTACTTTTTTACGCAAAGTATCTGCATCATCAGCTAGGTAAATTCCATTATTAAGTGATTTCGACATTTTGGCATTACCATCAAGACCTGGTAAACGTCCCGCACCTTCGTGCTCAGGGTAAATTCCTTCTGGTTCTACTAAAACATCACAGTTATAGGCATGGTTGAAAGAACGCACAATTTCACGTGTTTGTTCAATCATCGGCTTTTGATCATTCCCTACTGGAACCAAGTTAGCCTTAAATGCTGTAATATCTGCTGCTTGCGCAACTGGATAAACTAAAAATCCAGTTGGAATACTTTCACCAAAGCCTTTTTGAGCAATTTCAGTCTTTACGGTTGGATTTCGTTCCAAGCGAGCTAATGAAACTAGGTTCATATAATACATAGAGAGCTCTGCCAATTCTGGAATCTGGCTTTGAATGAAAATCGTTGCTTTATTAGGATCTAATCCCACTGCAAGATAGTCCAAAGCAACATTCCCAATAGACTCTACAATAGTTTGTGGATCTTTTGCATGGTCTGTTAGTGCTTGCTGGTCAGCTAAAAAAACAAACATGTCATATTTATTTTCTTCTTGTAGTAAGACACGATTTTTCAAACTACCAACGTAGTGCCCAATATGTAATTTCCCCGTTGGACGATCTCCTGTTAAAATAATGGGTTTACTCATCTTATTCTCCTTTGATATGGTCCTTTCAATTATAGCATTTTTTTAATAAAAAGACAGATAATTTTTTTATTGAAACAATAGAGATGTTACCCCTTTCAATCGTAAAGGGGTTGTCAACTTTGTTTACAAAAAATTGACAAATAAAAATTTGAATAATTGATGATTTTCTAGTAGAATTAGAGTATTACATATAATAGGAGAAAAACTTTGCTAACAGTATCTGATGTTTCACTACGTTTTAGTGATCGTAAACTTTTTGATGATGTAAACATCAAATTTACAGAAGGAAATACCTATGGTTTGATTGGTGCCAACGGTGCTGGAAAATCAACCTTTTTAAAAATCTTAGCTGGAGATATTGAACCGACAACTGGGCATATCTCTCTTGGACCAGACGAACGTCTTTCAGTACTTCGTCAAAATCACTTTGACTACGAAGATGAGCGTGTTATTGATGTTGTTATCATGGGTAATGAAAAACTATACAACATCATGAAAGAAAAAGACGCCATTTATATGAAAGAAGATTTTTCAGATGAAGATGGTGTTCGCGCAGCTGAACTTGAAGGAGAATTCGCTGAACTAGGTGGTTGGGAAGCAGAAAGTGAAGCTTCACAACTCTTACAAAATTTGAATATTCCAGAAGAACTTCATTACCAAAATATGAGTGAACTAGCAAATGGCGACAAAGTAAAGGTTCTCCTTGCTAAAGCCCTCTTCGGTAAACCAGATGTCCTTCTTTTGGACGAGCCAACCAATGGTCTGGATATTCAATCCATCACTTGGCTAGAGGATTTCCTAATCGACTTTGATAATACTGTCATTGTCGTATCCCACGACCGTCACTTCTTAAATAAAGTTTGTACTCACATGGCTGACCTTGACTTTGGAAAAATCAAACTCTATGTCGGAAACTACGACTTCTGGAAGGAATCTTCTGAGCTTGCTGCTAAATTACTAGCAGACCGTAATGCTAAAGCAGAAGAAAAAATCAAACAACTTCAAGAATTCGTTGCTCGTTTCTCTGCTAATGCTTCTAAATCAAGACAAGCAACTTCACGTAAAAAAATGCTTGATAAGATTGAGCTAGAGGAAATTGTTCCTTCTAGTCGTAAATATCCATTCATCAGCTTTAAAGCTGAACGTGAAATTGGGAACGACCTCTTAACAGTAGAAAATCTATCTGTAAAGATTGACGGTGAAACTATTCTTGACAACATCAGCTTCATCTTGCGTCCAGGTGACAAGACAGCTCTTATCGGACAAAACGACATCCAAACAACTGCCTTGATTCGTGCCATTATGGGTGAAATTGACTATGAAGGGACTGTCAAGTGGGGAGTTACAACTAGTCGCTCTTACTTGCCAAAAGACAATTCAGCTGATTTTGCTGGCAGTGAATCTATCCTTGACTGGCTCCGTCAATTCGCAAGTAAAGAAGAAGATGACAACACCTTCCTACGTGGTTTCTTAGGCCGTATGCTTTTCTCTGGAGACGAGGTTAACAAACCTGTAAACGTCTTGTCAGGGGGAGAAAAAGTGCGCGTGATGCTCTCAAAACTCATGCTTTTAAAATCAAACGTTCTTGTACTTGACGATCCTACAAATCACTTAGACTTGGAATCTATCTCAAGCTTGAACGATGGATTGAAAAACTTTAAAGAGTCCATCATCTTTGCCAGTCACGACCATGAGTTTATTCAAACTTTGACTAACCACATTATTGTCCTATCTAAAAACGGCGTCATCGATCGTATTGATGAAACATATGATGAATTCTTAGAAAATGCTGAAGTTCAAGCAAAAGTCAAAGAACTTTGGAAAGATTAGGTAGAACTTAAAAAACTCAGTTGAATTAACCAACTGAGTTTTTTTATTAATTACTTGTAAATCATTCATTGTTTCACGTGAAACTTTTTTAATCTTCATCCATTTTTTTAGGTTGATAAGCAAGCATACCTAATCCTATGAATAGAATTAAAGTTACGAGAAGGAAAATTACCTGATAATGAACATTCCCTGTCATAGAAATTGTTTGTCTCAATCCTGAAACTGAATAACTCATTGGTAACCAAGGATTGACAGCCTTAAAGAAATCATTAGTCAAAGCAAGTGGATAAGTTCCTGCACTTGATGCTAATTGTAATAATAGTAAAATAAGAGAGAAGAAAGCACCTAAGCGACTATTCCATGTCGTTAACGCGGTTACCATAGACATAAAGGTCAAACTTGCGATGATGATTAAGAACAAGGTTCTCATTTCATGATTTGCCGTTAGACCGATAAGATGAACTCCTCCATAGACTAAGACAGCTGCTAAAACAGCTATAACTCCATTTATTTCGAAACGAGATTTAACCCAAGCCCAACGACTTTCAGGATGACGACCTGAAGGTAACTTAGCAAAAATCATATTTGTTGATAACGCAGCAACAAAGAGGGCCACAGATATCATATAAGGAGCCATAGCAATCCCATTTACAGGAACCTGATCATTGTCTGTTTTTGAAAGACTCAAGGGCTCAGATAATACTTCTGCATTACTAGACTCTGTTGATGCTATTTTTAGTTGATTGCTAGCAGCGTTCAATCCATGTTCTAGTCCAGTAGCTCCTACTTGTAAACTTTCAATACCAGCAGTTAAAGTTGTTCCACCATCTGCTAGTTTTCCAGCGCCATCAGCAATTTTCACTGCTCCACTTCCTAACTGAGAGCTAGCTGAAAGCAATTGATTTGATTTGTCTGTTAATTGACTAGAACCTAGCTGTATTTTATCAAGTCCTGCAATTAAGTCTGAACTCTTACTATTTAATTGGCTAGAACCAGATGAGAGTTTTTCGATACCTGTTACTAGTTCTGGAGTTTTCCCAGCTAGCGAATCCAAACCAGTTGTCAAGGTTGAAGAGTTTTCTGTCAACTTACTTGATCCAGAAACCAATTGATCCAAACTTGTTGTTAAAGTTTTATTCTTTTCACTTAGTTGGTTTACACCTAAAGAAATAGTATCCAACCCTTTAGTATAATCATTAACTCCATTTTCAATCGATTGACTTCCAGGAACTAACTGATTATCTAAAGCATTTTGCAACTGTGTAAATCCACTTGACATAGATGTCAAGGAACTAGACGCCACAGTTAATACTTGATTTGCTTTAGTCTGTAAAGTAGAAAGATTAGAGACTGGTTGGTTTACACTTCCCAAATTTTCTTTTAGATCTCCTACCGTCGTTAAAATTGCTTTTGCTGACTCTATCGTAGAGTTAGAATTATTTGAAACAGCTGCAGTCAGTTCTTGTTTCTGAGTATCAGTAAGAGATTGATAAGTTGCTGTTGCTTGAAGATTGGTAAGAGTTTTCTCTTGCTCTGTTTGACTATTAGTCACAATAGTTTGAGCAAGAGTAGATATATTCGCTAAATCATTAGATATTGTACTTTTAAGTTCAGTATTATCTGAAATAGTTACAGCTTGAAGTGCTTTATTCAATTCATCTAAACTAGTTGCTAATTGAGTGATTTCCTCTTTTTGTTGAGATGAAATATTCAATTGAGTCGAAATTTCTTTAATTCCTTTATTTAATTGGGTAATACCGTCTCTCAATGTGTCTGATTGACTAGATAATTGATTTGCCCCAATAGATAGCTTGTCAACACCGCTTGTGTAAGCATTGACACCAACTGAAAATTGATTGAGACCTGTATTCAGTTGCGAAACTCCTCCTGCATATGACTTCATTCCAGTATTTAGCTGATTGACACCTGCTACTAATTCTGGAGTCTTGGAAGATAATTGATTGAGTCCAGTGTCAACCTGTGAAACTGCACTTGTATAGTTCTGTAAACCATCATTAAATGTACCTAAGCCACTATTCAGTTGCTTTACTCCTGTTACATACGTTGTCAACCCTTTTGTAAATTGATTTGTGCCATCAGAAAAGGTTAAACTTGAACTAGCTAAAGTGTCAAGATTAGAAGACAATGTCTGACTTCCTACAGCTAACTGACTAGCCCCATTGGCCAATTGTTCACTTCCATCAGCTGCCTTCGTTAAACCAGATTTTAAATCTCCCATCTTTTGAAATAAAGCTTTCGTATAGGTTTCGGTTACATTAGCAGAAACATTTTGTTTTAACTGTGTCATGGCAGAATCACTCATCTTACTTGCAATGAAACTATGCCCGCTAGAAGTTTGATAGTTAATATTCATTTGTTCTGGGTGATCTGATAGAATAGAAGCAGCCTTTTCAGATAAGTCACTTGGTAAAGTTACTACCATATAGTAATCACCGTCTTCTAGACCCTTCTTACCTTCTTCTTCACTGACAAAATGAAAATCTAATGATTTATTTTGCTCTAAATTGGACACCATGTCTTTTCCAATAGTCATTGTGTTTCCATTATAAGATGCTTCTTTATCATTATTAACGACCGCTACAGGCAACTCAGATAATTGGCCATATGGATCCCACATAGATGATAAAAATATGATGTTGTATAAAGCAGGAATAAGAGAAATCCCTATCATTACAATGATAAAGGTTGGTTTTTTAAAAATTGCTTTCCATTCTTTAAACATATTGTCTCCTTTTTTACACATATTGTCTAAAATTTTGATATAATAGATTATACATTAAAAATTCTTATTTACAAGTCAAAATTATCATTTTTAGACACTAAGTCTATTTTTGTTCACAAGGAGGAACTATGAAAGAGAGCAACAAACGCTTAAAAACCAAACGTACTATTGAGAACGCCATGGTTCAATTATTAACGGAACAACCATTTGATCAAATTAGCACTATTAAGCTGGCAGAAAAAGCCGGAATTAGTCGTTCTAGTTTTTATACTCATTACAAAGATAAGTATGATATGATTGAACATTACCAAAGTAAGCTTTTTCATACCTTTGAGTATATTTTCCAAAAACACGCAAATCATAAAAGAGATGCTATTCTAGAAGTGTTTGAATACTTAGAGTCTGAACCTTTACTAGCTGCTCTTCTATCTGAAAATGGTACAAAAGAGATACAAAACTTCCTGAGAAATAAACTTCACATTATGCTTAGCACTGACCTCCAAAAACGCTTTATGCAATTAAATTTAAACAATATTGAGTTAGAGTATAGCAGTATTTATCTAACAAACGCACTATTTGGTGTATGCCAAACCTGGATTGCTCATGGAAAAAAAGAAAGTCCACAAGAAATGACAAACTTTCTTATGAAAATGTTGGGAGATGCAAATTAGAGACAAAAAAAGAACACCAATGGTGTTCTTTTTGTTTAACTCCGCCAGTAGGACTCGAACCTACGACATCATGATTAACAGTCATGCGCTACTACCAACTGAGCTATGGCGGATAATATAGTCCGTACGGGATTCGAACCCGTGTTACCGCCGTGAAAAGGCGGTGTCTTAACCCCTTGACCAACGGACCATCTATCTGTAGCAGATATAACCATTATATCAATTTCTTACTAATTGTCAATCACTTTTTAGATTTTTTCTCCAGAATATCTCTTAATTTCCGTACCTTTAGACGGGTAATTGGACAACGATGATCCTCATAAAAAACCACTTCTAAATTTTTTCGATCAATTTCCCTAATATTTCCTACATTGACAAGAAATGATTTATGAGCAGAATAAAATCTTTGAGTATCTTTATCTTTTTCTTGAATATCCGCCATAGTACCATAAAATTCTTTGGCAAAATTCTTACCAATAATCCTTAATTTATGAGATACTCCTGTTGTTTCAATATATAAAATATCATGGTAGGGAATTTTTAAATCATTTCCCTTGTAATTATAGTCAAAATAATCCACAACATCTTTATTTTCAAGCAGCATACTTTTGGTATATAAGATACTCTGTTCGATACGTTTTTTAAATAATTCATCATTGATATCTTTATCAACAAAATCCAAGGCTGATACTTGATATTTGTAAGTTAAGGTAGCAAATTCTGATCTACTAGTAATAAATACGATAATTGCATAGGGATTGTGGCGACGAATAAACTGTGCTACCTCAAATCCTTTTTTCTCAACACCATGAATATCAATATCTAGAAAATAAAGCTGGTTTACTTCATCATTTTCGATATATTCCTTAAATTCTCGTTCTTTACCTGTTGTTTTATAAGAAATAGGAATATTTAATTCCTTTGAAATTTCATCCAAGGTTCTTTCTAATCTGACTTGATGTTGAATAACATCTTCTAAAATTAATACTTTCATTCAAACTCTCTCTTAAATCTAATAATCTGTCTAAACTTACTATCTTCCATCTCTGTCTCTAAAATGATATTTTCATACTTATCCAAAATATCTTTGACATTATTAAGACCAATTCCTCTATTTCTACCTTTAGTAGAAAAACCTAGTTCAAACAAGTCTTCTGAAGGCGTCATAGTATATTTACACGAATTTTGAATCACGATAACTGTTTCTAAATCCATCTTAATCACTGCAACCTCCATTTGTTTCAAGTAACTTTCTGCAGCACCTTCGACAGCATTGTTCAATAAAACGCTCATAATACGCACAAGATCAAGTAAATCAATTGACAACCTTGTGATAATATCCTTTACTTCTAGTGTAAACTCTACGTCCTTATTTCTTGCATATACAATAGATTGAGCAATTAAACTTCGTAAAGCTGAATCTTCTATATTGTTTAAATCAAAGTATGTATACTTATCTGAACGTAATTTTTGATTAGCTTTGACTAGAACTTGATTGTAAATTCTGTCAATTTCCTGTAAATCTTTACTGTCAATTGCCATTTGCATACTGACAAGCATCCCTGCATAATCATGACGAAAACCACGGATTTCATTATACAAAGCCACAATTTCATCTGTGTAAGTCTGTAAATGTTCTTGTTCAAATTTTTTCTGATTTAGAGCAATTTCTCTTTCAACTTGGACCTTCTTGGCATTCATTGCAAAGAAGATTAGTAATAAACAAATAAAGACAATTGTTGCTAAAATACTACCAAAACTATTAAAATGCACATAATTACTTACTATATCTGAAATGAATAATAGGATTTGTAAAGCAAAGAAAGCAAAGATGACCTTTTTAAAAAATGAATAGAGGTAATCTTTATCAAAATAATTGAGCTCCAAGTGAAAATAAAAAATAATTTTTTTTATTACAAAATAAGTCAGCAATAAAACTACTACAAAAAACAAATCTTCATATTTGGTTACAAAAGAATCACCTGTAACAGAGGATATGGTTACGGATAAAAAAGTATGAGTGCTATGATATAATAAAGACAATAGCAGACTGATAAAAATAGCTTTGTATTTATCAAACTTTTTTAACCCTATTAAATAAAAAAATATAATACAGGTAAATGAAATTTTTTCCATTCCAAATCCATCTAGATAAATAAAATAGAATAAAACTTCAACTATAAACTGTAATAGAAATACCCAAGAAATAAACAGATATCTTTCTTTTTTGTTGCCTTACAAATGAGTTCATAGCTATTTGTTAGAATAAGAATATGAAGAATAACTATGAGTATTTTCAATAAATCCATTATATCTCCCTATAATGTTTTCTCTTTTTTCTTATAAATGAACTTACCAATCTATTATACAAAATGTGATTTATATTATAAGTGATCATTCTCAACTGCACATTTTTGTACCTGAACTGTCAATTTTTACAAAAAACGCTGGGTTTCCCCAGCGTTAAATCTAGTATATGATCCCAGCAGGATTCGAACCTGCGACCGTTCGCTTAGAAGGCGAATGCTCTATCCAGCTGAGCTATGAGACCTAACTAGTTTATCTTATCAAAATAATCGAAAATAGTCAATCCTATTTATGATAGGGAGAACCTTGTTGGATGGTAAAGGCTCGATATATCTGTTCTACAAGAACTAGACGCATTAATTGGTGAGGAAGAGTTAAACGACCAAAACTAAGGGATAGATTCGCACGCTTTTTTACTTGAGGAGAGAGTCCTAAACTCCCACCGATAACAAAGGTTAAGGTTGAAAAACCATTAATAGATGCTTGTTCTAACTGTTTACTGAATTCTTCAGAAGACAAGGTTTTCCCTTCAATAGCTAAAACGACAACAAATTCTCTATCCCCAATTTTGGAAAGGATTCGATTTCCTTCTAAATTCAAGATTTTTTCATTTTCAGAATCACTAGCACGATCGGGAGTCTTTTCATCAGCTAATTCGATCATTTCTACGGCAGCAAATCGTGATATTCTTTTAGAATATTCTGCAATTCCATCTTTGAGATACTTTTCTTTTAGTTTTCCAACTGTTACAAGTTTAATTTTCATGCTTCTATTTTACCATAATCGTGTTCTATTCACATCTTATTCACAAATGAAAAAGGTGAAAAACACAATAAATTCACAAATTTTCAACAATTATCCACAGATTGTTGAAAACTTAAGTTTTTTAAGTTAGAATTAAGTTAATAATCTTATACTTTCACTAATTAATCAAATATGGAGGATTCTATGAAAAACTTAAACAAGTTTTCAAAAACAATTGGACAACTTTTACTAGTTATTCTTATTAGCTTTTTTAGTGGTCTATTAGGAAGTTTGGCTGTTCTTCAGTTCAACCAAAAGCAAGGAGGTGGAGAACAAAATAGTGCAGCAGTCACTCAGACTGCTTCGAAAAATGAAAATTCTACCACACAGGCTGTAGATAAAGTTAAAGATGCAGTTGTATCGATTATCACTTATTCAGAAAACTCTCAAGGTGGTTTTGTTGGAACTGATGATACTGATACAGATTCAAACACTGAACAAATTAACAGTGAAGGTTCTGGTGTTATTTATAAAAAAGAAGGTGAATCTGCCTATTTAGTTACTAATACTCACGTTATTAATGGCGCTAAAAAAGTTGACGTTCGTTTGACTGATGGAACAAAAGTCCCAGGTGAAATTGTTGGTTCTGATACCTATTCTGATATTGCAGTAGTAAAAATATCTTCAGAAAAAGTTTCTACAGTTGCTGAGTTTGGTGATTCAAGTCAATTAGCTGTTGGAGAAACGGCTATCGCAATCGGTAGTCCTTTAGGTTCAGAATATGCAAATACAGTTACTCAAGGGATTGTATCAAGCTTGAACAGACATGTTTCTTTGAAAGCTGAAGATGGTCAAGCCATTTCAACAAATGCCATCCAAACAGACACAGCTATTAACCCTGGTAACTCTGGAGGTCCTTTGATTAACATTCAGGGAGAAGTTATCGGTATTACATCAAGTAAAATTGCCTCAAATGGTGGAACATCTGTAGAAGGCCTTGGTTTTGCTATTCCTGCAAATGATGTTATTAATATTATTAAACAATTAGAAAAAGATGGAAAAGTAACTCGACCAGCGCTTGGTATCCACATGGTTAACTTAACAAACCTCAGCACAGCTGACCTTCAAAAATTAAAACTTCCTGACAACGTTACTTCTGGTGTAGCTGTTCGTTCTGTTCAAAAAAATATGCCTGCAAATGGACATTTACAACAATATGATGTTATCACAAAAATAGATGATACTAAGATTTCTTCTACTACTGAATTGCAAAATGCACTTTACAGTCACTCTATTGGTGATGAAATGACTGTAACTTATTACCGTAATGGTAAAGAAGAAAAAACTACAATCAAACTAGATAAGAGTTCAAGTGATTTAAATTAATAGTTTACATATTTGTAAACCTACTTTACAGAATATTAAAGATATGATACTGTAGAGGTATGGAAGAACTCAAACTAATTCGTATCAGTGATATTCAAAAAAATCCCTATCAACCTCGTAAAGAATTTTCAAAAGAAAAAATTCAAGAACTTGCCCAATCTATTAAAGAAAATGGTTTAATTCAACCCATTATTGTCCGTCAATCTCCAGTTATCGGATATGAAATTCTAGCTGGAGAAAGACGGTATAGGGCATCGATAGAAGCTGGGCTATCAGAAATTCCTGTAATAATCAAAAAATTATCTGATCAGGATATGATGGTTCACTCAATCATTGAAAATTTACAACGAGAAGACTTAAATCCGATTGAAGAAGCAAAAGCCTATCAATCTTTAATTGATAAAGGATATACTCATGCAGACATTGCTGAAAAAATGGGGAAATCACGCCCTTATATCACTAATCTTGTTCGATTGCTAACTCTCCCTGATTTTATTTTAAAAGAAGTAGAAACTGGAAAATTGTCTCAAGCACATGCTAGACTTCTAATCCAACTACCTTTGAAAGAACAAAAAAATTTACTCAATCGCATTCAGAAAGAGGATTTATCAGTTCGGCAGGTGGAACATCTACTTAAAGAAGAAAAAAATAAGAAGAAAAGCAAAGAAAAAGATCACTTTATCAAAGAAGAAGAAGAAAATTTGAAAAAATTGTTGGGATTAGATGTCCAAATCGTCCTTCAAAAAAAGAGGCAGGAAAAATAACTATCTCTTTTCATAATCAAGAAGAATACCAACGTTTTATTAACAGCCTGAAATAAGGCTGTTATTTTATTTTTCTAAACTCACATACTTATCCACTGGATTAGTATAGAAAAAGTCTATTAAATCAAAATCCAGACCTTTTATCCACAAGTTGTGGATAAATCTTTTAAACATTGTGGATTGTTTTTCACAAGTTGTGGAAAAATTGCTTGCTATGTGATAAAATAGTGTTTAAGATTACACCATTTAGAAAAGGAGGAGTTTGTTGTTGAAAGAAAAACAATTTTGGAATCAGATTTTAGAATTAGCTAAAGAGAGATTGACACGATCAATGTTTGATTTCTACGCAACACCTGCTGAATTAATAAAGGTTGAGGGAAATGTAGCTACCATATTTTTGCCAAGATCTGAAATGGAAATGGTTTGGAGTACAAAACTCAATGATATTATTGTAGCTGTCGGTTTTCAAATCTATGACACTGAAATAAAAGCTCAATATGTATTGACTAAAGAAGATTCTAATACCTCCGATATAGCAAGCAATGTTGAAAACAGTAATCATCAACAGGAAGAAATTAAAAAGTCTATACCCTATTCAGAAACAGGATTAAGAGACATCTATACTTTTGATAATTTTATACAAGGTGATGGAAATATTTGGGCTAAGTCTGCTGCTTTAGCCGTCTCGGAAGATCCTGGACTAACTTATAATCCTCTGTTTATATATGGAGGACCTGGTCTAGGGAAAACTCACTTGCTCAATGCTTTGGGGAATGAAATTCTCAAAAAAAATCCTAATGCGCGTGTAAAATATATTCCTGCTGAAAGTTTTATTAATGAATTTTTAGATCATTTAAGACTCAATGATATGGATAATTTTAAAAAAACCTATCGAAGTCTAGATCTCCTTCTTATTGATGACATTCAATCTCTCAGTGGAAATAAAGTGCAAACTCAGGATGAATTTTTCAATACATTTAACAAACTTCACAGTAATAATAAACAGATTGTTTTAACGAGTGACCGTAGGCCAGAACAACTAGAAAATCTACCTGAGCGACTTGTCACGCGCTTCTCATGGGGATTAACAACGGATATTACTCCACCTGATTTCGAAACTCGTATCGCTATTTTAAACAGTAAAACAGAGGATTTAGATTATCATTTTCAACCTGACACAATCGAATATTTGGCTGGCCAGTTTGATTCAAATGTACGTGAATTAGAAGGTGCGCTCAAAGATATTAGTCTTATGGCTAAAGTTAAACAAATCAACACTATAACTGTGGATATTGCATCTGAAGCTATACGTGCTCGAAAACAAAGCGTCAGCACCATGATCGTCATTCCGATTGAAAAAATCCAAGAGGAAGTCGGAAAATTTTATGATGTGAGCGTTAAGGAGATGAAGGGAACTAGACGTGTTCAGAATATTGTTCTAGCTCGCCAAGTTGCTATGTACCTAGCTAGAGAATTAACTGATAACAGTCTTCCAAAAATCGGAAAAGAATTTGGTGGTAAAGATCATACAACCGTCATTCATGCTCATGCAAAAATCAAATCTATGATTGAAACTGATGATAAATTACGTATAGAAATCGAAACCATTAAAAAGAAAATCAAATAACTTGTGGATAAGTGTTTAAAATTTTACTGATTTATTAACAAATTTTAAACAAGTATAACTTCTTGATTTTTCTAAACTAAACTTGGTTTTCCACAGATTTCACACAGCCTACTATTACTATTAACCTTCTAATAATAAAAATAAATAAAGGAGATTCCATGATTCATTTTTCTATTAATAAAAATTTATTCCTGCAATCATTAAATATTACAAAACGTGCTATTAGTTCAAAAAATGCTATTCCTGTTTTATCAACTATTAAAATTGATGTGACTAACGAAGGAATTACATTAATTGGATCAAATGGTCAAATTTCAATTGAGAATTTCATTTCTCAAAAAGATGAAAATGCAGGTCTTTTGATTAACTCTTTAGGATCAATTCTTTTAGAAGCTTCTTTCTTTATCAATGTTGTTTCTAGTCTTCCAGATGTGACTCTTGATTTTAAAGAAATTGAACAACATCAAATTGTACTAACAAGTGGAAAATCAGAAATTACTCTGAAAGGAAAAGACAGCGAACAGTATCCACGTATTCAGGAAATCGCAGCAAGTAATCCTCTAGTTCTTGAAACAAAACTTCTTAAGAAGATTATCAACGAAACTGCCTTTGCTGCTAGTGTACAAGAAAGCCGTCCAATCTTGACTGGTGTACACTTTGTCCTAAGTAATCATCAAGAATTGAAAACAGTTGCGACAGATTCTCACCGTCTCAGTCAGAAGAAATTAACTCTTGAAAAAAATAGTGATAATTTTGATGTTGTCATTCCAAGTCGCTCTCTACGCGAATTTTCAGCTGTTTTTACGGACGATATCGAAACAGTAGAGATATTCTTTGCAAACAACCAAATTCTCTTTAGAAGCGAAAATATTAGCTTCTATACACGTCTCTTAGAAGGTAATTATCCTGATACAGATCGTCTGATTCCAACAGATTTTAATACGACAGTGACTTTTGATGTTGTGAATCTACGTCAATCTATGGAACGTGCACGTCTTTTATCAAGTGCTACTCAAAATGGAACTGTAAAATTAGAAATCAAACAAGGAGTAGTTACAGCTCATGTAAATTCTCCAGAAGTTGGTAAAGTAAACGAAGAAATCGATACAGAAAGTGTATCTGGTGAAGATTTAACTATTAGCTTTAACCCAACTTATTTGATTGAAGCGCTAAAAGCCTTGAATAGTGAAAAGGTAACAATCAGCTTCATTTCAGCAGTTCGTCCATTTACCTTGGTACCAGCTGATACAGATGAAGATTTCATGCAGTTGATTACACCAGTTCGTACAAATTAAGTTAAAGAGGTTGAGCCTAGCTCACCTCTTTTATGATATAATCAGAAATATGAAAAGGAGAGTAGTATGTATCAAGTTGGAAATTTTGTTGAAATGAAAAAACCACACGCTTGTACAATCAAATCTACAGGCAAAAAAGCGAATCGTTGGGAAATTACACGTCTAGGTGCAGATATCAAAATAAAATGCAGTAATTGTGATCATGTTGTCATGATGAGTCGCTATGATTTTGAAAGAAAAATGAGTAAAATTATCGACTAAATGCAAGGAGTTAGAGGGTTAGCAAGTTTTCCCTTTTTGTGTTATAATATTGAAGATTGAAATGTGAACGGAGAATGAGAAATTATGGCTTTAACAGCAGGTATCGTGGGTTTGCCAAACGTTGGTAAATCAACCCTATTTAATGCAATTACAAAAGCAGGAGCAGAGGCTGCAAACTATCCATTTGCAACTATTGATCCAAACGTTGGGATGGTAGAAGTTCCAGATGAACGCCTACAAAAATTGACTGAAATGATTACTCCTAAGAAGACAGTCCCAACAACCTTTGAATTTACAGATATTGCAGGGATTGTAAAAGGTGCGTCAAAAGGAGAAGGTCTCGGTAATAAATTCTTGGCCAATATCCGTGAAGTTGATGCCATTGTCCATGTAGTTCGTGCCTTTGATGATGAAAATGTCATGCGTGAGCAAGGTCGTGAAGATGCTTTTGTAGATCCATTGGCAGATATTGATACCATTAACCTAGAATTGATTCTTGCTGACTTAGAATCTGTTAATAAACGCTATGCGCGTGTGGAAAAGATGGCACGTACGCAAAAAGATAAGGAATCAGTTGCAGAATTTAACGTTCTCCAAAAGATTAAACCTGTCCTTGAAGACGGTAAATCAGCTCGTACTATTGAATTTACAGATGAAGAGCAAAAGGTTGTCAAAGGTCTTTTCCTCTTGACTACTAAACCAGTTCTTTATGTAGCTAACGTTGATGAGGATGTTGTTGGAGACTCAGACTCTATTGATTATGTGAAGCAGATTCGTGAATTCGCAGCAACAGAAAATGCAGAGGTAGTGGTCATTTCTGCGCGTGCTGAAGAAGAAATTTCTGAATTAGACGATGAAGATAAAAAAGAGTTTCTTGAAGCTATTGGTTTGACAGAATCAGGTGTGGATAAGTTGACTCGTGCTGCTTACCATCTACTTGGACTTGGAACTTACTTCACAGCTGGTGAAAAAGAGGTTCGTGCTTGGACCTTTAAACGTGGCATGAAAGCCCCTCAAGCTGCTGGTATCATCCACTCTGACTTCGAAAAAGGTTTTATTCGTGCAGTAACTATGTCTTATGATGATTTGATTAAATACGGATCTGAAAAGGCTGTAAAAGAAGCTGGACGCTTGCGTGAAGAAGGAAAAGAATATGTCGTTCAAGATGGCGATATTATGGAATTCCGCTTTAACGTATAATCAACATTTTAAATAGTGTCAATTAGGTTGGAAAAAAATTCCAACCCTTTTGGCTTTTGAAAGGAAATTTAAATGACAAAATTACTTGTAGGATTGGGAAATCCAGGGGATAAATATTTTGAGACAAAGCATAATGTTGGTTTTATGTTGATTGACCAACTAGCAAAAAAACAGAATGTATCTTTTACACACGATAAAATATTCCAAGCTGAATTAGCTTCATTTTTCCTTAATGGTGAAAAAATTTATCTAGTGAAACCAACAACTTTTATGAATGAAAGTGGGAAAGCAGTTCATGCTTTATTAACCTACTATGGTTTAGATATTGAAGATTTACTGATTATTTACGATGATCTTGACATGGAAGTAGGAAAAATTCGACTTCGCGCTAAAGGATCAGCTGGCGGTCATAATGGTATCAAGTCAATTATCCAACATATTGGTACACAGGTTTTCAATCGTGTAAAGATTGGTATCGGTAGACCTAAAAAAGGAATGTCTGTTGTTCACCACGTTTTGAGTAAATTTGACAAGGATGACTATATAGGTATTTTACAGTCTATTGACAAGGTTGACGATGCTGTAAATTATTATTTACAAGAGAAAAACTTTGAAAAAACAATGCAGAAATACAATGGGTAAGGGAATGTCATTAATCGAATTCTTTTTAGAGAACAAGCAGATACAATTATGGAGTGAACATTTATCTCTCAAGCAGAGGGAATTACTACTAGGTCTCTCTGGTTCAGCAAAGTCTTTAGCTATTGCAAGTAGTGTTAAAAATCAGAACAAGATTATAGTAATGACATCTACTTATGGAGAAGCTGATCGTCTAGTAAATGATTTAATTTCTATCCTGGGTACTGATATGGTTTATCCATTTTTAGTAGATGATTCACCAATGGTAGAATTTTTAGTATCGTCTCAAGAAAAGATTTTTTCAAGAGTTGAAGCCTTGCGTTTTCTAAGAGATAAATCTCAAAAAGGAATACTAGTTTGTAACATGGCAGCTAGCCGTTTATTCTTACCAGATCCTCAAGTCTTTGATAACAGTGTGTTAAAACTTGAAGTTGGCGAAGAGTGTGAACAAAGAGAATTAAAAAGTCAATTGATTTCACTTGGTTATAAAAAAGTTACTCAAGTTCAAAGTCAAGGTGAATTTAGTCTTCGAGGGGATATTTTAGATATCTTTGAAACTTCACAACTATCTCCTTACCGAATAGAATTTTTTGGTGATGAAATAGATGGGATTAGAGAATTCGACGCAGATACACAATTATCAAAAGATAGTCAATCTCAAGTCTCAATCTACCCAGCTAGTGATATTTTACTAGCTACTGAAGATTATCATCGTGGTCAACAATTCTTAGAACATGAGATGGATAAAACTATTTCACCTACATTAAAGTCGTACTTAGAAGAAGTTTTTAGTTGTGCGAAAGAGCAAGTTCTTCATGCTGATATTCGTAAATTTTTGTCTGTTTTTTATAAAAAACAGTGGACCTTGATTGACTACTTGAACCAAGTGCCTATTATCTTTGATGATTTTCAAAAAATTATGAATCAGTATGATATTTTTGATAAGGAAACAGCTAGCTACTTTACAGAGGATTTACACAACAGTAAAGCTGTATCAAGTTTACAATATTTTGCTGACGTAGAAAGTCAGTTTAAAAAATATTTACCAGCTAGCTTCTTTTCTAATTTTCAAAAGGGACTTGGAAATCTAAAATTTGATCATCTTTATCAATTTAATCAATATCCAATGCAAGAATTCTTCAATCAGTTTTCTTTTCTGAAAGAAGAAATTGAACGCTATAAAAAATTAAAATATACGATTGTTCTTCAATCAAGTAGCCAAACAGAACTAAAAAAACTGTCAACGATTCTTGATGAATATAGCATTAAAGTTGACAATAGTAATCAAAGTGAAATCTGTAAAGGAACTGTCAATCTTGTTGAAGGAAACCTTCGTCATGGTTTTCATTTTGTGGATGAGAATCTTGTATTCATCACTGAATATGAAATTTTCAAAAAGAAAATTAAACGCAAATACAGAAGACAAAATATCAGTAATGCTGAAAGATTAAAGGATTATAGTGAACTCCAAAAAGGAGATTATGTTGTTCATCAAATTCATGGGATTGGTCAATATTTAGGAATAGAAACGATTGAACTCAAAGGGATTCACCGAGATTATGTAAGTATCCAATATCAAAATGGAGATCGAATTTCTATCCCTGTAGAACAAATCCAAACCTTATCTAAGTATGTTTCAAGTGACGGTAAGGCTCCAAAGTTAAACAAATTAAACGATGGACGTTTTAAAAAAGCTAAGCAAAAAGTTAAAAATCAAGTTGAAGACATTGCAGATGACTTAATTAAGTTATATGCAGAGAGGAGTCAACTTGAAGGTTTTGCATTTTCAAAAGATGATGAAGATCAAGTTGCTTTTGATGAGGCTTTTCCTTATGTTGAAACTGAAGATCAACTTCGAAGTATCGAAGAAATTAAGAAAGATATGCAGGCTTCTCAACCAATGGATAGACTTTTAGTTGGAGATGTTGGTTTTGGTAAGACTGAGGTGGCCATGCGAGCTGCTTTTAAGGCTGTCAACAATCATAAACAGGTTGTTGTTTTAGTACCTACTACAGTTTTGGCTCAGCAACATTATAGTAATTTTAAGGAAAGATTTGAGCAATTTGCTGTCAATGTAGATGTTTTGAGTCGTTTTAGAAGTAAAAAAGAGCAGACTGAAACACTTGAAAAATTGAAAAAAGGCCAAGTTGATATCCTGATAGGAACCCATCGAGTTTTGTCTAAAGATGTTGAATTTGCTGATTTAGGATTAATCATCATCGATGAAGAACAACGTTTTGGTGTCAAACATAAGGAAGCTTTGAAGGAATTAAAAAAGAAGGTTGATGTCTTAACTTTGACAGCTACACCAATTCCTCGAACTCTACATATGTCTATGCTAGGTATTCGAGATTTATCTGTCATCGAAACTCCCCCAACCAATCGATATCCTGTACAAACCTATGTCCTTGAACAGAATGATCGTGTCATTCGAGATGCTGTATTGAGAGAAATTGATCGTGGTGGTCAGGTTTACTATCTTTACAATAAAGTTGACACGATTGAAAAGAAGGTTTCAGAGTTACAAGAACTGATTCCAGAAGCTTCTATTGGTTTTGTTCATGGTCAAATGAGTGAAATTCGTTTGGAGAATACACTACTTGACTTTATTGAAGGTGAATATGATATTTTAGTAACAACAACAATCATTGAAACAGGGGTAGACATTCCAAATGCCAATACCTTGTTTATCGAAAATGCGGATCATATGGGATTGTCAACCTTGTATCAATTAAGAGGTCGGGTTGGTCGTAGTAATCGTATTGCTTATGCCTATCTTATGTATAGACCAGATAAATCATTGACAGAAGTTTCTGAGAAGAGATTGGAGGCAATTAAAGGTTTCACTGAATTGGGTTCTGGTTTCAAAATTGCCATGCGTGATTTATCCATTCGTGGAGCGGGTAATCTTTTAGGAAGTTCGCAGTCAGGTTTTATCGATTCTGTTGGTTTTGAACTCTATTCTCAATTACTGGAAGAAGCAATTGCTAAGAAGAATGGAACTGATAAGAAACGTGAAAAAGGAAATGCTGAGTTAATTCTACAAATTGATGCCTATCTTCCAGATGAGTATATTTCGGATGAACGACATAAAATTGAGATTTACAAGAGAATTCGTCAAATTGACAACCGTGTCAATTACGAAGAATTACAAGATGAGTTGATAGACCGATTTGGAGAGTATCCAGATGTAGTTGCTTACCTCTTAGAAATTGGATTAGCTAAAGCTTATCTTGATAAAGTTTTTGTCAATCGTGTTGAAAGAAGAAATAATAAGCTTGTCATTCAATTTGAAAAGATATCCCAACAACTATTTTTAACACAAGATTATTTCCAGGCTCTTTCTCAGACAAATTTGAAGGCTAATATTTCTGAAAATCAAGGTTTAATCGAAGTTGTTTTTGATATTCGAAATAAAAAAGACTATGAGATTTTAGAAGGACTCTTAACCTTTGGAGAATCGTTAGCGAAGATAAAAGACTTAAAAGAGTCACATTAGGGCTTACCTTTTTTCTTCTATAAAAGGGATAAAAATGGTACAATAATAATTTGAGGTATTATAAGATGAGATTAGATAAATATTTAAAAGTATCACGAATTATTAAACGCCGTACGGTAGCTAAGGAAGTTGCAGATAAAGGGCGAATCAAGGTTAATGGTATCCTTGCTAAAAGTTCAACTGATTTAAAAATCAATGATCAGGTTGAAATTCGTTTTGGAAATAAATTGTTGCTTGTAAAGGTGCTCGAAATGAAAGATAGCACAAAAAAAGAAGATGCAGCTGGAATGTATGAAATTATCAGTGAAACAAGGGTAGAAGACGATGTATAAAAAAATAGTCCAAATGAATAATTCATTTATTCAAAATGAACACCAACGACGTAAATACATGATGGAAGAACGTCAAAAACGTAATCGTTTTATGGGTTGGGTTTTGATTTTGATTATGTTGCTATTCATCTTACCAACTTACAATTTAGCACAAAGTTACCAACAATTACTAACACGTCGCCAGCAACTAGCTGATTTGAAAAAACAATATCAGGACTTGAGCGATGAAAAGGATAAAGAAGCTAGTTTAGCAACTAAGCTAAAAGATGAATCCTATGCGGCTAAATATTCCCGTGCAAAATATTATTATTCAAAAACATGGGAGGAAGTTTATACAATTCCGGACTTACTTCCTAGGTAATGCGAAATGGAAAATTTATTAGATATTATCGAAAAATTTTTAAGTCAGTCAGATGAAAAATTAGATGAGTTAGCTCAAAAGAATCATCTGTTACGGCTACAAGAAGAAGAGGGGAAAAAGAATGCGTAAATTTTTAGTGATATTACTACTTCCTATTTTCCTAAAAAGCGTTCAAGTAGTAAGCACTGAGAATCCAGTTATCATTCCAAAACAAGAAGTTTATTCTTTAACTCATACTCCGTATCATTTTTATTATCAAGATACTATAGAATCTCCAAAATTTTATGGTGAGACGCCAGTTTATTCTACAGAAGACCTGATTAATGAATCGGGTAAAGTAAATGCAGAAACAAAATTATCTGTTTTAGAATGGCGATTAAATAAACAAGGACAACCTGTCTTTAAATTGTCAAATAATCAATTTGTAATGGCTGATAAACGACTTTTATACGATAGTTCCATCGTAAACGATTTTTCTAAACGAGTATGGCTAGAACCGGGATTTGTCGTTTATAATAGTCCTTATGATCAACAAGAATTAAAGTCTACTTTAGCGCCTTATCAAGAAGTTGAAGCAGATATGTCTATTTTTGCTGAAGGTCGTGAATTCATACATATCAAGCAAACGGGCTGGATTTCGACGGATTATATTTCCGATGATGATAATCGTATTCAGAAAGTACAAGAGTTGCTATCTGCAAATTATCAAAATGAACAGTTCTCTATTTATATTAAACAATTGAGTACAGGTAAGGAAGCTGGCATTAATGAAAATCAGAAAATGTATGCTGCTAGTGTTATGAAATTACCTTATCTTTATTCTGTTCAGGAAAAAATCAATCAAGGTGATTACCAACTTGACACGAAATTGAAGTATGTTTCCGAAGTTAATGATTTCCCTGGTTCTTATAAACCGGAAGGAAGCGGAAGTCTCCCTAAAACAGCGGACAATAAAGAATACACAATCAAAGATTTAATCACAAAAACTGCAAAAGAATCTGACAATGTAGCTCATAATATTCTCGCTTATTATATTACGAATAAATCAGATGAAGCCTTTAAAAAAGAAATGGCTACTATCGCAGGTGAAGAATGGGATGTGACAGATAAGATGGCTTCAGCTAAAATGGCTGGTCAAGTTATGGAATCTATTTATAATCAGAATGGTTTTGTTTTAGAATCTCTTTCACAAACATCTTTTGATAATCAGCGGATTGCTAAGAATATTTCTGCTAAGGTAGCCCATAAAATTGGGGATGCAGATGAATTTAAACACGATGTGGGAATAGTCTATACAGATTCTCCTTTCGTTGTTTCAATCTTTACCAAAAATTCTGATTACGATACTATTTCTAAAATTGCTAAGGATGTCTACGAGGTCCTAAAATGAGAGACCGCGATTTTTTAAATCATTTTCTAGAAAAAGGTTACTTTGAAGGACATTCAAGAGTTGTGCTGGCCTTGTCTGGTGGATTGGATTCGATGTTTCTTTTTCAACTTCTTTTGACCTATCAAAAAGAACTTGGTATTGAATTGTTTTTAGCTCATGTAAATCATAAACAACGACCAGAGTCAGATAATGAAGAAAATGAATTAAGAAAATTAGCTGAACAAGCTGGAGTTCCAATTTATGTAGCTTGTTTTACTGGAGATTTTTCAGAAGCGAATGCTCGTCAATTTCGCTATGAATTCTTTAGAGAAGTGATGGAGAAAACTTCATCTACAGCTCTTGTAACAGCTCATCATGCAGATGATCAAGTTGAGACGATCTTTATGCGATTGATTAGAGGTGTTAGACTACACCATTTATCAGCTATTAAAGAAAGACAAATGTTTGATAAGGGAGAGTTGATTCGTCCTTTGTTGTCTTTTTATAAGAAGGATTTTCCTGAAATTGAGCATTTTGAAGATTCAACGAATAAAGAAAATCACTATCTTCGCAATCGTATTCGCAACCTCTATCTGCCACAGTTAGAAAAAGAAAATGTTCAGGTAAAAAAAGCAATTTTAGAGTTTGGAAAAGAAGTTTCTGACTATCAAATTGCTCTGGCTGAATTATCTCAAGCAGTTGATGTAGAAGATTTAACTCAGTTTTTATCTTTTAGTGAAGCAACGCAAGGAGTTTTACTACAACAATACCTTAGTCGTTTTGCTGATTTAAATGTAACAAGAGAACAATTTCAAGAAATTCATCATATTTTAAAAACTAAGAGTCAATATCGCCATAATATAAAAAATGGTTATGAACTTATAAAAGAATACCAGCACTTTCAAATTGGTAAAATCAGACCAAAGTCTGATGAAAAAAGTAGTGAGTGTGTGTTAAACTATCAAAATCAAGTTTATTATGAAGGTTTTCTATTTTCATTTGGAATTCCTCTAAAAGGTGAAAATGTTCAACAAATAAATGTTTCCCGTGAAACATCATTGATTTTGCGGCATCGACAGCCAGGTGATTATTTGATAATAAATGGTCATCAAAAAAAAGTAAGGCGACTTTTTATTGATTTAAAAATTCCTGCAGAAAAACGAAAAAATGCGATTATTGTTGAGCAATTCGGAAAGATTTGTTCAATTTTAGGAATTGAACTCAGTGATTTGAGTATAAAAACGAAAAATGATATAATGAACACTGTACTTTATATAGAAAAAATAGATAGGTAAAATCATGTTAGAACAAGACATCAAGAAAATTATGATTTCGCAAGATGAAATTACAGAAGCAGCTAAGAAGTTAGGTGCTCAATTGACAAAAGATTATGAAGGGAAAAATCCGATTTTAGTTGGAATTTTAAAAGGATCTATTCCTTTTATGGCAGAATTAGTCAAATATATCGACACTCACCTTGAAATGGATTTTATGATGGTTTCTAGTTATCATGGTGGAACTGTAAGTAGTGGTGTCATTAATATCAAACAAGATGTCACTCAAGATGTTAAAGGTAGACACATTGTCTTTGTAGAAGATATTATTGATACTGGACAAACATTAAAAAGTTTGAGAGATATGTTTACTGCTAGAGAAGCAGCGTCTGTTAAGATTGTTACTATGCTGGATAAACCAGAAGGACGTACTGTAGAAATTGAAGCAGATTATACATGTTTTACAATTCCAAATGAATTCGTTGTAGGCTATGGTTTAGACTATAATGAAAATTATCGTAACCTTCCTTATGTAGGTGTATTGAAAGAGGAAGTTTACTCAAAATAGAAGGGTAAGTTGTTGAATGCAAAAACAAAATAATGGTTTTATAAAAAATCCATTTCTTTATTTGTTGATGATTTTCTTGCTAGTAACGGGATTCCAGTACTTTTTCGCTGGGAGAGTTGCCGGGCACAGTCAACAAATTAAATACTCAGAATTGGTGCAGGAAATCACTAATGACAATGTAAAAGAAATAACCTATCAACCAAGTGGTAGTATTATTGAAGTGTCTGGTGTCTATAAAACTGCTAAAACAGAAAAACCGGAAACAGGTATTCAGTTTTTCACACCTTCTGCAACAAAAGTAGAAAAATTTACAAGTATTATTCTTCCATCGGATACTACTGTAGCAGATTTGCAAAAACTAGCTGGTGAACACCAAACACAAGTTGAAGTCAAGCACGAAAGCTCAAGTGGTATGTGGATTAACATCCTAGTTTCGGTAGTGCCATTTGCTATTTTATTCTTCTTCCTATTTTCTATGATGGGAAATATGGGAGGAAACAGCGGACGCAATCCGATGAGTTTTGGACGCAGTAAAGCTAAGGCTGCTAATAAGGAAGATATCAAAGTACGCTTTTCAGATGTAGCAGGAGCTGAAGAAGAAAAACAAGAACTTGTTGAAGTTGTTGAATTCTTGAAAGATCCAAAACGCTTTACAAAATTAGGTGCTCGTATCCCAGCTGGTGTTCTCTTAGAGGGACCTCCGGGAACTGGTAAAACATTACTTGCTAAAGCAGTAGCAGGAGAAGCTGGAGTACCGTTCTTTAGTATTTCAGGTTCTGACTTCGTAGAAATGTTCGTTGGTGTCGGTGCCAGCCGTGTACGTTCACTCTTTGAGGACGCTAAAAAAGCAGCGCCAGCTATTATCTTCATCGATGAAATTGATGCCGTTGGTCGCCAACGTGGTGTCGGTCTTGGTGGAGGTAATGATGAACGTGAACAAACCTTGAACCAACTCTTGATTGAAATGGATGGTTTTGAAGGAAATGAAGGGATAATTGTCATTGCGGCAACGAACCGTTCAGATGTTCTAGATCCAGCCCTTCTTCGTCCAGGTCGTTTTGACAGAAAAGTATTGGTTGGTCGTCCAGATGTTAAAGGACGCGAAGCAATTCTGAAAGTCCATGCTAGAAATAAACCTCTAGCAGAAGATGTGGATTTGAAGTTAGTAGCACAACAAACTCCAGGTTTTGTTGGTGCTGATTTAGAAAATGTATTGAACGAAGCGGCATTAGTTGCTGCCCGTCGTAACAAATCAGTCATTGATGCTTCTGATATTGATGAGGCAGAAGACCGCGTTATTGCAGGGCCTTCTAAGAAAGATAAAACTGTTTCTCAAAAAGAACGTGGAATGGTTGCTTATCACGAAGCCGGGCACACTATCGTAGGGTTAGTCTTATCAAATGCGCGTGTCGTTCATAAGGTAACAATTGTTCCACGTGGTCGTGCAGGTGGTTACATGATTGCTCTTCCAAAAGAAGATCAAATGTTGCTATCTAAAGAAGATATGAAAGAACAATTAGCTGGTTTGATGGGTGGACGTGTTGCTGAAGAAATCATCTTTAATGTCCAAACAACAGGTGCATCAAACGACTTTGAGCAAGCTACACAAATGGCGCGTGCAATGGTTACAGAGTATGGTATGAGTGAAAAACTCGGACCTGTTCAATACGAAGGTAATCATGCTATGTTTGGTGCTCAAACTCCACAAAAATCTATTTCAGAACGTACTGCATATGAAATTGATGAAGAAGTTCGAGCATTGTTGAATGAAGCACGTAATAAAGCAGCTGAAATTATTCAATCAAATCGTGAAACGCATAAATTAATTGCAGAAGCCTTATTGAAATATGAAACATTGGATAGTACACAAATCAAATCTCTTTACGAAACAGGGAAAATGCCTGAATCAGTAGAAGAGGAATCACGTGCCCTATCATATGATGAAGTCAAATCAAAAATGGCTGAAGAAAACTAAAATATTAGTAGACAAGATACAAGAGAGGATACTATTATATCCTCTCTTTCTTATTTATAAAAACTAATCTATGAAAACCAGTAAAAAATTTCAGAAAAAACAAATCAAACTAGTTGACAAGAATCTAAAAGTAGGTATAATAGAAAGAGTTGAAAAAGCTCAAGGTCCGTTGGTCAAGGGGTTAAGACACCGCCTTTTCACGGCGGTAACACGGGTTCGAATCCCGTACGGACTATGGGTGTATCGCGGTTGATGGAAATAGGATTTAAAAAAAGTTAAAAAAACCTGTTGACAGAGAAAAGTGACTGTGATATACTAATATAGTTGTCGCAAGCGCGACAAAGACCTTTGAAAACTGAACAAGACGAACCAATGTGCAGGGCACTATAACTTAAGGTTGTAGTACTGAACAATGAAAAAACAATAAATCTGTCAGTGACAGAAATGAGTGAGAACTCAAACTTTTAATGAGAGTTTGATCCTGGCTCAGGACGAACGCTGGCGGCGTGCCTAATACATGCAAGTAGAACGCTGAAGGAGGAGCTTGCTCTTCTGGATGAGTTGCGAACGGGTGAGTAACGCGTAGGTAACCTGCCTGGTAGCGGGGGATAACTATTGG
>NZ_ALCH01000001.1 GCF_000279535.1 Streptococcus infantis SPAR10 | reverse complement strand
TNTTTTTTATTATTTAACGTGACTTTCGAATTCTTTTTGACTCTTTTCGACTGAGTTTTTACGTTCTTGTTCCCATTTGGCTTTAGCTTCATCAAATTGAGCAGTTGTTACGACATCGGTTTGCAATTTCATGTACTTGTAGTTACTTCCAGTACCTTTGATTCCGACAAGTGAGTAAGCTCGTGTAAATGGTGTCACACGTGTTACTGAAGCACCACCACCGTTTGAATTTACAGGGAGCAATAGCGAACTATCAATCAGCCAAGCTTGTGCATCTGCATAATTTTCATAACGTTTGGCTACGTCTGTATTTTCTGCATCTGCCGCTTTCAATTTTTGAGTATATTGGTCCAATCCGATATTTGTAATCTTATCAGTATCCTTGCTTGGATCAAGTCCTAAAATCTTGAGATAGAATCCATCCTCAGCGTTGAAAGGATTAAGATAAGTCGATGGATCTTGGTAGTCTGCAGACCAACCATCCAAGTTCAAGTCATAATCATGATCAGCTGTGGTTGGCGCTTGGAATGTCGCATTACCATAGTCTTCTGTTGAAATTTGAACGACATCAATCACTACATTTTCTGACCCAAGAGTTGATTCGACCGATTGTTTAAGCGAATGAATCTTTGGAAGCAAGGTTTTATTAACTTGGTCTACAGGCAAGTCCAAATGAATCGGGAAGGTCACACCTTGTGCTTCTAGTTCTTTTTTAGCCTCTGCAAACCGAGCTTGTGCTTTTTCTTTATTGAAGTAGCCGTCTTGAGCGTCTTCAAGATTCATATTTGACCACTGTGTACCGTAGTTTACCAACTTAGATGAAACTGTCTCACCAAAAGTCTTGTCACCTACTTGCACGAAAGTTGGTGGCACAAGTGTGTTACGAAGAGTGTTTTTAGCTGCTTCCTCTCCATTAGACTGAGCCGAATAAGCTGTACGGTCAATTGCAAAGTTGATTGCTTGACGGAAATTTTTATTTAAAATCGCAGCTTGGGTAGCTTGTTTTTGCTCATCGCTAGTCTTAGCTGTATGATTGTATGTTTGGCGATTAACGTTAAAATTATAGTACCAAGAAGTCGCATCCTGTAAGCTATAGACAATGTTGTCCTTGTATTTTTCCTTTGTCTTAGCAAAGTTTGAACTATTTGGGTAGACACCGGCAGACGAGTAGGCTCCGCTTTCGAAATTACGGATCGTCATATCTTGGTCAGAACCATCAACATAAGCCAACTTAACTCTTTCAATCGTCACTTTTTCTTGGTCATAGTAATGAGGGTTCTTCATGTACTCAAGTGATGATTTTGATATGAATTCTTTTAACAAATAAGGACCACTGTAGAGAATGCTGTCTGGTTTCAATTCTCCAAATTCTTTACCTTTAGAAGTCAAGAACTCTTCATTGACAGGGAACAAGATACTATTGGTTGTCTTAGAGTTCCAGAATGGTTCTGGACGTGTCAAAGTATATTGGACAGTGTAATCATCTACAGCTTTCACACCAACATTTGAAAAGTCAGTATTTGCGCCTGTCACATAATCATCTAATCCCTTGATTGAGTTCTGAATCAAATCGAGAGCTTGACTCTTGTTATCAGCTGCATACTTGATACCTGTGACGAAATCTTGTGCTTTGATTGGGGCGTATTCTTCCCCGTCAGCAGTAAACCATTTAGCATCTTGACGAAGTTTATAAGTGTAAGTCAAACCATCCTTTGAAACACTCCAATCTTCTGCAAGAGCAGGAATGAGATTTCCATAATTGTCATTTTCAAGCAAACCATCTACCAAGTTGGTTACAACAGCGGTATTATCACCAGAGTAGTCCAACAGGTAGTTGAAGGTTGTCGGGTCTGCACCAAATGTTGACGAGTAGGTTTTAACATCTGATGCTGACTTCCCACACGCTGTCAATAAGATCGCCGCGGCAAGCGTCAACCCCGCTCCAATCAGTCGTTTTTTGAGTTTCATGATTCATTTTCTCCTTAAATGTTAGGTTTTATGACATAAGTCTATTTTATCAAATTTCACACTAAAAGTAAAGTTATTTAATTATTTGCCCTCTCGTCAGTATATGAAAAAAAGAAAGAAATCCCGCATAAAATCAGGATTTCCTTCATCGCTGTTTAAGATTATTTAACGTGTTTCGCTAACTCTTTTTGATATTTAGCATTTGTTTCAAATTTCTCTTTTTGCCATTTCTTGAGAGCTTCTTCGTATTCTTTAGTGGTTACAATATCATTTTGCAACTCTAAACCTTTAAATACAAACGGATCTCCCTTGATACCAACTTGAGAGTAGGCTTTCGAAAATGGTACTGTACGACTCACTGTAGGAGAACCTCCTGAAGATGCTACAGGAATGAGGAGTGAGCTATCAGATACCCAAGCCTGTGCTTTAGCATATTTTTCATAGCGTTTGTTAAGGTCGGTTGTTTCTGATGCTGCATCATCCAAGAGTTTCTTGTACTCATCAAGTCCAACTTGAGCCATGACTTCTGGATCTTTACCTTTTGTGATACCCAAGTGTTTAAGGGCAGAACCCTTCTTAGCATCCAGGATATTTAGATAGGTAGCTGGATCTTGATAGTCTGGTCCCCAACCAGTTCCATTCAAGTCATAGTCTTTTTGAGAAGGAACCTTAGCTTGAGAAGTAATACTCATTTTCTCATTATCTGTCATTTGAAGCACATCGATGACAACATTTTCAGTTCCAAGTGCTGCTTCGACAGATTGTTTGAGGGAGTTAGTTTGTTGAACAGCAATGACATCTGTTTGTTCAACTGGAATATCCAAATGTATTGGGAAGGTTACGCCCTTGGCTTGTAATTCCGACTTGGCTTTTTCAAAGGCAGCTTTTGCTTTTGTTGGATTGTAAAGAGTATCTTTACCATCTGTCAAAGCTACATCTTTCCACTGTTCTCCGTATGTTACCAGTTGCTCTTGAGCCAGTTCTCCGAAGGTCTTTTCACCAACCTGAACATAGTCGTAAGGGACAAGGCTGGTACGGATAATCTTGTCTGCACCTTCTTCACCATTCATCTGTGCAGAGTAAGAATGACGGTCAAGAGCAAAGTTGATTGCCTGGCGGAAATTTTTGTTGAGAAGCGCTTCTTTTGTAGAAGTCTTTTGTGCTTCATCTGTCTTTGCTGTTTTATTGTAAGACTGACGATTCACGTTGAAAGTAAAGTAATAGCTGGTCGCTTCTTGCGGACTATAGACAATCTTATCCCCGTATTCTTGCTTAGTTGAATCAAAGTTTGAACTTGTTGGGAAGAGACGAGCTGTTGTATAGGCTCCTGATGAGAAACTACGAATCAATGATTCTTGGTCAGATCCATCGTAGAAAGTAAGTTTGACGTGGTCAATCTTAACATTGTCTTTATCCCAATAATTTGGATTTTTTTCGTACTCGATCACTGATTTTGAAGTGAAGTTCTTCAAAATATATGGTCCATTATAGAGAATCCCTGAAGGTGTCGCTGCACCATAATCTTTACCTTGAGAATTCAGAAATTCTTCATTAACAGGGAGCATAGTCGCTGTTGTTACCTTAGAATTCCAGAAGCTTTCTGGCTGGTTCAAGGTGTATTGAACAGTGTAGTCGTCAATTGCTTTAACTCCAACTGTTGAGAAGTCATTGCTTTCACCACTGACGTATTCTGCCAAACCTTTGATAGAATCTTGGATCAGACTTAAGCCATCTGACTTACCATCAGCAGCATGTTTCAAACCAGTCACAAAGTCTTGAGCCTTGACCTCGGCGTACTCCTCACCTTCAGAAGTATACCATTTGACACCTTTACGTAGTTTGTAAGTATAGGTCAAACCGTCTTGTGAAACCGACCAGTCTTCAGCAAGAGATGGAATCAAGTTTCCGTATTTGTCATTTTCCAAGAGTCCGTCGACCAAGTTAGCAATGACGTCTGATGTTGAACTCTTACTAGTAACGCTATAGTCCAATGTTGATGGATCAATGGCATATACGTATGAAAATGTTGTAGGAGCATCTGCTTTTTTCTCTGTCTTTCCACAAGCCGCTAAAAGAAGAGCTGCACTCATCGTTATCCCTGCTACTGCGAGCAACTTTTTCGATTTCATCGGTATTCTCCTTTAAAATACTATTTTTCACCATTATACCCTATTTTTTTATAAAAGCAAGGGCTTTTATGCAATTTTTTAGAAAATTCAAACTAATATTTTTTTAAGAAATTTCTACACTTATTTTAGAAAAAACTCAAGCATCTTGGATACTTGAGTTTTTTAGGTTTAATTGGCCAATTCGACACAGAATGCATCCCAAGGAGCCAAGAGTTGTTTCTCTAAAGCATCTTCTACTGAGGTATTTTCAATCAAGATAGACTTGACTGGCTCTTCTACTGTAAACTCTTGCTGTTGGTTGGATAAATTGGCTATCACTAGGAAACGACGGTCTCCTTCTTTACGGATATAAGCAAAGACTTTTTCAGCCGTTTCTAGCAGTTCAAAGTCAGCACGAATCAACCAGCTATTTTCCTTACGAAGTTTTACCAATTTTTGATAGGTATAGAAGATAGAATCTGGATTTGCTAAAGCCTCTTCTACATTAATCTTCGCATAGTTTGGATTGACTCCTAACCATGGTTTCGCGCTTGAAAATCCTGCGTAGTCTGTCGTGTCCCATTGCATTGGCGTACGAGCATTATCGCGTCCAATCACACGAATGCTATCCATAATTTGCTCTAGCGGTACACCTTGTTCTAGCGCTTCTTTGGCATAGTTGAGGGATTCAATATCTTCTACTTGCTCCAAGTTTTCAAATGGGAAATTGGTCATGCCGATTTCTTCGCCTTGATAAATATAGGGTGTTCCTCTCATAAGATGAAGCAAAATTGCATACGCTTTAGCAGATTTTTCGCGGTATTCTCGGTCATTTCCCCAGATAGAAACGATTCGTGGAAGGTCATGGTTATTCCAGAAAAGGGAATTCCAGCCATCCTCAACTCCTAACTCTGTCTGCCACTTGTTGAAAATCTCTTTTAATTTCCCTACATTTAGCTCTTTTTGGTAGTGCCACTTAGGTTGTCCTTCCTGATACTGAAGACAGATATGTTCAAATTGGAAGACCATAGACAACTCTTGACCTTCTGGATTCGAATATTTCTTGGCCTCTTCTGGATTTGCTCCCCAAGTTTCCCCTACTGTCAAAAGGTCTTTGCCGCCGAAAGTAGCCTGATTCATTTCCTTGAGGTAAGTATGAAGCATGGGACCATTGTTGACAACCTTCTGGTCAGGTATCTTCCCAATCATGTCAATAACGTCCATACGGAATCCACCAATCCCTTTATCAATCCAGAAATTCATCATCTCATAGATTTTATGACGGAGCTCTTCGTTTTCCCAGTTGAGGTCTGGTTGTTTCTTACTGAAAAAGTGTAGATAGTATTGACCAGACTTTTCATCGTATTCCCAAGCAGAACCACTAAAAGTAGAGGTTAAATCATTGGGTTTATCTCGCCAAATATAGTAGTCACGTTCGGGACTTTGAGGATTTTCACGCGCTTCAATAAACCAAGCATGCTCATCGGATGTATGATTGACAACCAAGTCCATGATGATTCGAATATCTCGTTTTTTGGCTTCAGCAATCAGCTGGTCCATGTCTTCCATGGTTCCAAAGATAGAAGCGATGTCTTGATAATTGGCAATATCATAACCATTATCATCCATTGGACTGTCATAAACTGGAGAAAGCCAAATTGCCGTAATTCCTAGCTTAGCTAGATAGTCTAACTTGCTAGTAATTCCTGGTAAATCACCAATCCCATCTCCATTACTATCCTTGAAGCTTTTAGGGTAGACTTGATAGACAACTGCATTATGCCACCATTTTTCTTGCATATTTTCACCTCTTTTAAATTCACTTTACTCCATCATAGACTTTTTTCCTCGTTTATGCAAGCGTTTGCTTTATCTTTTTTTCTTACTTTTGTGACTCTCTAGTTTCTTATCTTCTATTTTTTTATATAATAGAAGTCAGAGGTAAAAAAATGAAAAAACAAGCTTTTAGTTCTGAACAATATTTGAATCTGCAACGCGACCATATCTTGGAACGCATCAACCAATTTGACGGCAAACTCTACTTGGAGTTTGGTGGCAAAATGCTAGAAGATTTCCACGCTGCTCGTGTCCTTCCTGGATATGAACCAGATAATAAAATCAAACTCTTACAAGAATTGAAGGAGCAAGTTGAGGTTGTTATCGCTATTAACGCTAGCAATATCGAGCACTCAAAGGCTCGTGGTGACTTGGGCATTTCTTATGACCAAGAAGTGCTTCGTTTGATCGATAAATTCAATGAACTTGGTATCTTTGTTGGTTCAGTTGTCATTACTCAATATGCAGGCCAACCGGCAGCTGATGCCTTCCGTAATCAATTAGAGAAAAATGGGATCGACTCTTATCTCCATTACCCAATCAAGGGTTATCCGACAGATATGGACCATATCATCTCTCCTGAAGGTATGGGGAAAAACGACTATATCAAAACGAGTCGCAATTTAATTGTCGTTACTGCTCCTGGACCTGGTTCAGGTAAGTTGGCAACTTGTATGTCTAACATGTACCACGACCAACTGAATGGCATCAAATCTGGTTATGCTAAGTTTGAAACCTTCCCAGTTTGGAATCTACCTCTCCATCATCCGGTTAACTTGGCTTATGAGGCTGCTACTGCAGACCTTGACGATGTCAATATGATTGACCCATTCCATCTCCAAACTTATGGAGAAACTACCGTCAACTACAATCGTGATATCGAAATTTTCCCTGTTCTCAAGCGTATGCTCGAACGTATCTTGGGTGAATCTCCTTATGCATCTCCAACTGACATGGGTGTAAATATGGTTGGTTTTGCAATCACTGATAACGATGCTGCAATTGAAGCATCGAAACAAGAGATTATCCGTCGCTACTACCAAACAGTTCTCGACTTCAAGGCTGAAAAAGTTGCTGAGTCTGCTGTCAAGAAAATCGAACTTCTTATGAATGATCTCGGCATCACGCCAGCCGACCGTAAGGTTGCTGTTGCCGCTCGACAAAAAGCTGAAGAAACAGACGGGCCTGCTCTAGCACTTGAGTTACCTTCTGGTGAAATTGTCACTGGTAAGAACTCGGAACTCTTCGGTCCAACAGCAGCTGCCGTGATCAATGCTATCAAGAAGTCAGCGAACATCGATACCGAAACAAAATTAATTGAACCAGAAGTGGTGAAACCAATCCAAGGTTTGAAAATCAATCACTTAGGTAGTCGCAATCCACGTCTTCATTCTAACGAGATTCTTATCGCTCTTGCAATCACAGCTATGCAGAATCCTGATGCAGACCGCGCTATGAAAGAACTCGGGAACCTCAAAGGAAGCGAAGCTCATTCTACGATTATCTTAACAGATGAAGACAAGAATGTTCTCCGTAAATTGGGAATTAACGTAACCTTTGATCCCTACTACCAATACGACCGTTTATATCGTAAGTAGATTGAAGACTAGTAAGAACTTCTTATCAAGTATCACCCCTCTTCGATAGACTTCGAATCTCTCTTAAGGGGTGACTTTCTTTTATGCTAGAATTCTGACAATCTCCAATTATCTTCTTTTCTAATTATTCTAACATTACTTCGGGAGTTTATTAAAAATGAGAGAATTACTCAGTCAAAAAGAGCAAAGGCAATTAAAGATTTTAGAATATTTGTTTGAAAATCCTGATTGGATTTACCTAGATGATTTATCTAAAACCATTGGACACAATGCTCGCATCATTAAAAGTGATATCAAAGAATTACGTGAAATCTTTCCTGATTTTGATATTCGACACTCAACTGCGGGGATTATGATGGTGAATACGAAAAATAATGGCATCGAGCGAATTTACCAATATTTTTTACAGACGTCTGAGTATTTTCAAATTTTAAAAGCATTTTTCCTTTTGGACAGCCCCTTTACCTATGAGCATCTTGCCGAATCTCTGGATATTTCCCTTCCTTCTTTGAGAAAGAAAATTGCGGATATCAATAAGACACTTGATGGAACTTACCGCTTCAAGCTCAAGGTAACCCCAATCTCTATTATTGGAAATGAAAAAGATATTCGATTTTTCTTCTCCCAATTTTTCCACGAAGCTTATAATTTTCTGGACTGGCCCTTTGAGGAGGTTAAGGAAGAAAAAATAAATGATTTTGTCTCTTTCTTCATCAATTTGGCGAAATTCCCTGCAAAATATCAAAATCTTTACCAAATCAGAACGCAGGCTACAGTCGATTTGCACCGAATGAAGAGAGGATATTTCGTTCAGTTATCAAAACAAAACATTTCCTGGTTAAATCCTATTTTCGACCAACTACCCGATTTTCAACATCAGTTACAAGAATTGGCCCAAGCACTTAACATTGATATCAATCCGGAAAATCTCTATCAAATCTTCAGTCCATTTGCTGAACCTAGTCTCTTCTTCACAGTCGAAGACTTTCTAGCTGCTCGTCAATCTGACGAAAAAGTTAATTTGTCCTATCATGCTGCACGAGACATTCTGGACAACTTAACTCGAAGATTTAGTGTTCAATTTTCAAATACGGATACTTTAATTTGGAACTTGCACAATACTGCCTTACTCGAGCGAAGAGAAATCAACTCCGAATCGATCATTTCACAAAATAAAGACTATACACTTGGAAAGATTAAAAAATTCTTCCCTAATTTTTATGAAGCAACAGTCTTTGAAATGATGCGCTATAAGAATATTATGGGACAAAAGGAGAAGATACCTGCTCTTTCTCACCTGATCTACACCCTGTTTACTCACGCAGAGGGGCTTACAGATCAATTATTTGAACATAAAAAGAAAGTCAAAGTCTTAGTTCTTAGTGAGTATGACTTTGCTCATCCAGAATTCTTGATATCTCTCTACGAATTCCATACTTCAAATAACATCCAGTATGAAACTTGGGATAAAGAAACCCTAAATATCGAAGAAATTAGGCAAAGTGACTATGACGCTATTATCACTAATTTTGATATTAAAGAAATCGATAACAAGCGAATCATGAACATTAGCCGACTATCTATTCTGCAAGTTGTTAACGAACTCAATAAGATTTCCATGCAAGATTTATAATTTTAAAAACCTCCTAGAAAGAATCTAGGAGGTTTTTAGTAATCTATGTTTTTCTACAGAATCATGAACCAAACACATTATTCAAAATCAAGAGTCTTATTCTTAATCACAAGTTTGGTATGAGCTGTTATATATTGTCGGTCAAGGGTTGTTGTAACTTCCCCTTCACCATTTATAATATGCCAAGCTCCATCTTTATGAACAACCATAGCAACTTCTTGTTTGTTTTTATCTTCATTCTTAACAGCCAAGGCATAGGCGTCATCGACCCCTTCTAGCAAGAGTTCTTTGTTGCTACTGAGTGTCAGTAGATAATAGGCTCCGTCTCGAACACCAATATCGTATTGTTGATTCACAAATATAGTTTTTTCGTAGCTAGGTCTTGGTTCAGAAGTCCCTGATCCATTTCCAAGAATACTTTTAAAAGTATTTTTTTGTTTTTCTGACTCTGCCTCTTCTTGAGATTTGATAAATTCCTGAACTGCAGCAATCTTTTCACTCTCTTGTTTCTTTGCAGCTCTCATTTGATGAATAATGACAGTCCGAATCAAAAACGAACTTGCTAACAAGAGTCCTATGATAGATGAAATTTTCCCCTTTTTCATTTCCGCTCCAATCTCCTTATACTTCACTATTAACGACTTTTCTATAGTATAACAAGATTTTTATAGGATGACAAGAAATGTTAGCATTTAGTAACAGGACTTCCTTATTCTACCGTTACAGACTTAGCAAGATTCCGTGGTTTATCCACATCGAGTCCACGGTGTAGAGTTGCAAAGTAAGCGACTAATTGTGTTGGTACGACCATTGAGATTGGTGAGAGGTAAGGGTGTACGGTCGTAAGAACGATATCGTCTGTATCTTTGGCAACATTTTCTTCTGCGATGGTGAGGACCTTAGCGCCACGCGCTGCCACTTCTTGGATATTTCCGCGAGTGTGGTTAGCAAGGACTGGATCTGACAAGAGGGCCAAAACAGGTGTTCCATCCTCAATCAAGGCAATGGTTCCATGCTTGAGTTCTCCTGCCGCAAAACCTTCACATTGGATGTAAGAAATCTCTTTGAGTTTGAGACTGGCTTCCATGGCTACATAGTAATCTTGACCGCGTCCGATGTAAAAAGCATTGCGTGTTGTTTCAAGAAGGTCACGAACCTTAGCATCAATCAATTCTTTTTCTGAAAGAGTTGATTCGATAGACTGAGCTACGATTGACAATTCGTGAACTAGGTCAAAAGCTTTGGCTTTTTCATTCCCATTTGCTTCACCAACCGCTTTTGCAAGAAAGGCAAGAGCTGCGATTTGCGCCGTATAAGCCTTGGTTGATGCTACAGCAATTTCAGGTCCTGCATGAAGAAGCATGGTATGGTTGGCTTCACGTGACAGAGTTGAACCAGGCACGTTTGTCACTGTCAAGCTTGGGATTCCCATTTCATTGGCCTTAACCAAAACCTGACGGCTATCAGCTGTTTCACCAGATTGACTGATAAAGATGAAGAGTGGTTTCTTGCTGAGAAGTGGCATACCGTAACCCCACTCAGAAGAGATACCGAGTTCAACTGGTGTATCTGTCAATTCTTCCAACATCTTCTTAGAAGCAAACCCTGCGTGGTAAGATGTTCCAGCTGCAAGAATGTAGATACGGTCTGCATCTTGAACAGCCTTGATGATAGCTGGATCAACCACTACTTGGCCAGCCTCATCTGTGTAGGCTTGGATCAACTTACGCATCACTGTTGGTTGCTCATCGATTTCCTTGAGCATGTAGTAAGGATAAGTTCCCTTACCGATATCAGACAAATCAAGTTCAGCAGTGTAGCTAGCACGCTCACGACTGTTGCCATCATAGTCCTGAACTTCGACGCTATCAGCCTTGACGATTACCAACTCTTGGTCATGGATTTCCATGTATTGGTTGGTCTCACGAATCATAGCCATGGCATCTGAGCAGACCATGTTGTAGCCATCTCCAAGACCGATCAAGAGAGGTGATTTGTTCTTGGCCACGTAGATAACATCTGGATTTTCAGAGTCGATCAAGGCAAAGGCATAAGAACCACGGATGATGTGAAGAGCTTTTTTAAAGGCTTCAAGTACTGACAAGCCGTCTTCTTCTGCAAATTTCCCAATCAAGTGAACAGCGATTTCTGTATCTGTTTGTCCCTTGAAGTTGTGTCCTGCAAGGTATTCTTCCTTAATTTCAAGATAGTTTTCGATCACCCCATTGTGGACCAAGACAAAACGTCCTGTCTCAGAGCGATGTGGGTGAGCATTATCTTCTGTTGGTTTCCCATGAGTGGCCCAACGAGTATGTCCGATACCAGTTGTTCCCTCAACCCCAGCTGTCTTAGCAGACAATTCTGCGATACGTCCAACAGCCTTGACCAAATGGCTTTCAGCACCACCTAGAACAAAAATCCCCGCAGAATCATAACCACGGTATTCGAGTTTTTCAAGTCCTTGAATCAAAATGTCAGTTGCATTTGTGTTTCCAACAACACCAACAATTCCACACATAGTATATACGACACAGACCAGCTGTGCTTTCTCCTTAAAATTGGTATAGTCTGATTTTCTGTTTTTAGAATCAGCGAAAACAGTATATAATTGTTTCTTTCACTTGTCAAGAATAAAAATTGGTATAGTTCAATTGCTTTTAAACAGCAAACAAAAAACCATTCAAGAAACAGCTCTTGAACGGCTGGAAATTATAGTTGTTTTCAGTGTTATTATTGCAACAAATATATCTAAGATAAGAATTTTTACTAATGATTTCGTCCCAGCCCAAGATAGGTATAGGTTCGAGTACGTGGACAGTCTTTTTCCATCCTCACTCTAAAATAAAATCGATGTTCCCTTCCGTCCTTGGCATTTTCCTTGTTCAAGACAAAGTAGTTCTTTTGGTTAATGACCATGGTTCGCAGAATGTCGTCAATCAAGAAAGTCAAGGGTACATTCATGGCAGAGTATTTTTGGAAATCTTCCTCAAAACGAATATAGTCATCTGAAAAATAATCCATCTGCAGTTTGTTTTCATATAACTCTTTTCTAGTCATCAACTTCCTCCTGACACAGTTGGATTGCGAGAATATCATCTACCCTTATTAATCGATAGCCTTCATCCGTTCTAACAGAAATTTCTTGAGGAGATAATTCTCTTACTTCACCCAATATCGTGCTTTTATAATTTTTCTCCTTGACCATAAAAGAACCTTTTAGTCGTCCAACGTAGAGCTGGGAAAGCAGCAACAACTTCTCGACTGGATTCAAATCTGTTGATAAAGCAACACGATTTTTTTCTGCACTGAGTGAACTCGTATGCTCCGATAGAAAAAAGCCCATCCACTTCTGCATGCCTGGATCTTGATAGTCCTTCGCGGATTGAAAGGGCAAATAAGAGCGATCAATCATTTTAATCCATCTAATCCTCCAGCAGAGTGCCCTCCGATGAGCTTACTTCTGACAATACTTCTCGATGCATCCTCTAAGGCAGTCGCCTTCAAAAGAGAAGTAAAGCCGAATTGTTCTCGAATGGAATCAATGGCAGTCTGGAGCCTTTCTTCTTTTTCTACTTTATCAACATCATCAAAAAGGGAAATCAAACCAAAGGATTCGTCCACAAATCCTGAATAACTGACAGCAACACTCCTAACGGCCCCAGAAGTATATTTGCTATGGAATAATTTCAGTACATAACTGACTAAAAGACCGGTATTATTGGTCGGCTCCACCTTCATCTGGGTATGGATGGAGCGTTTTTGTTCCTGCTTAGAAAAACCAAGATGAATAGACACAACTGTCGTCTTCTTTCTGGCCCGTCGAAGCCTGATAGCCACCTGTTCAGCCATCTCTCGAAGGATAATTTCGATGTCTCGCTTCTTGACATAATCTCTAGGTAAAATTTGTGAATTGCCTAAGCCGTGAGATTTGGCTTTATAGGGCTTGTGAACATTACTCTCGTCTATTCCATTGGCATGAAACCACAAGCGAAGTCCAGCTTGGCCAAGTTCCTTCTTCAGGAAATCCGGATTGCTATTGGCTAATTCCTTAATCGAATAAATCCCCAAGCTATTCAAGCGCTTCTCCATCCGATGCCCAATCCCCCAAAAGTCGGTCATCTTTGGAATGGACCAGACCTTGTCTTCCACATCCTGGTAAGACCAATTGGCTCGCATAGTCGGTGTGTGCTTGGCTTCATTATCCAAGGCCAACTTAGCAAGCAGAGGATTGGCATTCGACATGCCGACCGTCGAGTAAATCCCCGTCTGCCGCCAGATATCTCTCTGGATCCGAGCCGAAAGCATATCTAGCTTATCTTTGCGAGAAATCTGCTGATCTGGGACAAAATAATTGAGCGAACTGGTTAGATCAATAAAGCCTTCATCAATGGAATAAGGATAAATATCATCTGGACTGCCATAATTCTGGAAAATGCGCTGAATTTCCATATTGACCGCGATATACTTATCCATCCGGGGAGGGACAATGACGGTCACCCGAGCCCAATCTTCGATAAATCTCACATAGGCTGGGTCTGTCCGTAAGCCTTGTTTTTTGGCATTATAGTAGGAAAATTTACGCGTCTTGATATCAAAGGGGAGGTCATAGGCACGCCCTACATTTGCTTTCCCAAAGACCTTTTTAAACATAGGTGAGGAGGCAAGAATAAGCCCAACAGAATTATCCGCCCGACTCATGACACAAAGGGAGGTTTTGAGGGGATGGAGCCCTCTTCCTACACACTCAACGCTAGCATAAAAGGACTTCATATCGACAAAGGCAATATCACTTTTGGGCTCTCTGGAATAATCAAAGTAGCCCATAGACTATCCCTCCATGGGTACAAAATTGCCCACGATAATACCCACAATCCGCGGATCTTCCTCATAAGAAATGTGAATATCCTTATATTTAGGATTGATAGAGACCAGACGCAGACCATCTTCTTCTCGATAGACTCGTTTGATATAGGTCTGGTTATTGCAAACCACTGCATAGACAGCACCGTCATAATCAAATCCGGTCTCTCGAATCAGAGCTACTGAACCATTCTGATACTTAGGTTCCATAGAATCCCCAGACACCCAGGAAGCAAAATCATGTGCCAGTTCTTCATTGAAGTAAACCGTATCAAAATTTCGATCATCATAAACCGAAGCACCGATACCAGCCGACATGCGTTCATAGACATGATACTCGTAGAGTTTTTCTGAAATAGCAGTCACCTTCTTGGCTTGTTCTTCTTGAGCCAAGTTGCGAGCATAGACTATCACCTTTTCTTTTCCTTTATTGGAAAGGCTATTATAGAGACGGACAATTTCGATTTGGGTGAAATAGCCTTTTGGTACTTTTAAAATCTCTTCTAGCTGTTTAACTTTTTCTTTAGAAGGCTCCTTGACTCCACGCTCCCAAGCCGAATAAGCCTGAAAACTAATGCCAAGCTGCTCTGCAATTTCTTTCTGTGTTAGCTTTAACTCTTTTCTCCGAGCTTTGAGTTTTTCTGGTTGGTACATATTTTACCTCCTAGCGTGATGCTTTCATCGTAGGTTGACTTTATTTTAAAAATTCAACCATTTTGGTTTAGTTTTATTATATAAAAAAAGTAGACGAATGTCTACTAGAAATGTTGAGTTTTGGCAAACGACTGGTAATGACGATGCTATAGATTCCTTATCTCAAATACTGCCGTATGAATCCACTCGTTATGCATTTGAAAGTCATTCTCTATGATTCTACTAAAGGTGAAACCATTTTTTAAAAGCACTCTCTGAGAGATCAGATTGTCCGTTGCCGTCCCTGCGATAATCTTATGTAAACCATAAGTAGTAAAGGCCTTTTCTAAAACGAGTTTAACCGCTTCGCTGGCATATCCTAAATTAGTAACATTTTCTCCGATCCTATATCCAAGTTCTGCTGTTTTTCGATCATCCTCTAAGACACTTAAATTGACTCTTCCGACCATAGTACCTTGTGAATCTCTAATAAGATGCATGTAGACATCATGATTCTCTTGTTCCCTTAACAATTCCCTTGTAATTTCTTTAAAACCTTCTAAGTCAAAATAGTGGGCTGGTCTAGGAGGTAAATTCCGCTCAAAATACTCCCGATTTTCTTTTTCAAAAGAATAAACATCTATGCTATTTTCTTCAGACATCAGCTCTAAACTTATCATTGTAAACCACCTCCTATCATTCTATAAATTCAAATATACTCATGTTCACACAAAGTGACATTTACAGAATTTACAGAGATATCTTAATTTATTCATATCGTATCTACATTATAACACAACATACTATGAAGAAAAATAATACCCGTCAAGGTCCTCATAAATTCCAACATCTTGCTAAACAGGCTGGAACGCCTATGGAAGCTATTTTTAAACCCTACTTACTTCATCTTCATAACATGATCATGACTCACAAATAAAGAAGAAAACCATCTCAAATTTGATGAGATGGTTAATCATTTAGTCTACTTTATAAAAAACTTGTTCTGATCTGGTTGGAGCTGCTTGACCAGCAATCAGCCTATTTTTAGTTAAATCAGTATCTAACCCATCCATAATAAGTCCAGCAGGATAAATACTCATTCCATAGCCTGAGATACCATCTCTAATGCTGAATTCAATCGTTCCATGGCTACCCATTCTCTTTTTTTCAATGTTTCCACTGTTTACTAGTCCATTTTTATCGAATGTAAACTCTTGCCCAAGTCCATTTCTCCATGTTCCAACTAGAGTCGAGAAATCTCCATTTAGAATGGCTTGCTCATCTATTTTTTGTGATTTAGCATTCGTTTGCTCTTCTTGTGTCGAGAGTTTTTCCTCAGTAGTCGTAACACTATCTTGGGTAGTCGTTAAACTAGTGGTTGTCGAACTAGTCGTAGCCGTACTAGTAGTAGAAACCTGTTCCGTTGTGGCATTCACTACTTCTGCATCTTGCTTCTTATGATTAAAGAAGAACACAAAACTTATCAGTACTATAGCACTTAAGCAACTAAACAGAATCAAAATCCAATTGATGCCTTTTCCTATTTTCATTTATAACTCCTTTATATTATTCGTATTTAATTATATCATACTAAACTGATACTAGGAAGAAATTGTATAAGACAAAGACTAGTGGTGTGATTTTTGGGGGTGAACTCTCTATTGAGGATTAAAAAAGAACACCACGAAAGGTGTTCTTTGTAAATATAGTCATTCTTTCGAAGAACGTCTACTAAATTGTAATACTTTACAAGCTTTTTTCAATCCTGGTTTGAAAAGTCTGGCTTTTAGGAAAGCTCAAAATCACTCGATAGCAACCATCAGAAGAGTTTCTTCTGATTTCGATTCCAAGAAATAGGAATAGAGATATCTATAATAGTGCAATTTCTTAACGCAAAACTTTCAATCCTATCCTCTTCCTTCTTATCCTAACAAAGTTTGTAATATTGGAATAACAACGATAAATAGAACCGTACTTAGAGTCACCACATTCGTAGAGAATTCCACATCTCCTTTGCCCTGATTAGCAAGGATCGGGAGAACAGCTAGAGCTGGTGTCGCGGACTGAATCATAAAGGTCTTAAATTCTACTGTCTCCATATTTGGTGCAAAGAACTTCAATACAAGAAGCATGATTAGAGGAGCTAGGATAAAGCGCCCAACTAAAGTGACAATTGTATCTTTATCAAAAGTAATAGTATTCAAGCCTGCCTTTGCAAGAACGATACCAATATAAATCAGAGATAGAGGAGTGACGATATTTCCAACATAGGTTAAGGTATTCGTTGCGAAATCTGGAATAGAGATTCGGAGAATCAAAAATAGCAGAGCCACAAGAAAACCTACAAGCGGAGCTGGTAGCAATTTCTTCCAGTCAAATTTACTTGTCTCCTTGCTTTGACCCGATTTACTGTCACTCGTCATCAAATACACGCCCAATGTCCAGGTGGAAATCGTGTTGGTGATATAGTAAATTAAGAAATAAGGAAGAGCCTGATCCCCAAAAAGAGCAACGTTTAAAGGTAAACCAATAAAAATAGTATTGGCATTCACAAAGGTATTAATCATGGTTCCTCGCCGTCCTGGACGAACCTTAAAAACCACAACTGCAATATAAGCTACAATATAGCCCAAGATAAAGGCCACAAATGTATAAAGGAGACCTCCAGAAAGACTAATTAGTTTATCTAGTGTTAGGTATTTCATCACCGACACAAAGATTGACGCTGGCAAGGCTACATTCATGATTAAACGAGATAGGTTAGGTCCAAAGGCATCTCCAAACCATCCCTTCACCTGAAGAATATACCCCAAAACAATGATAGCGATAATCGGAATGATACTCGTAATCGAGGTTAAAAAGAGTGACATAGGTATCCTTTCTAAATTACTTAAGTCCACAGCCTATACAAATCTGTCGCTAGTGAAGGATAGACAGCAACAATGAATTATTTATACTCTGGATACCACTTCAAATCACGAACTGCTTTGGCCATATCTGTTTCCTTAGCACGCGCAAGACCTTGCTCTTGTGCTTTTTTAGCGACTGCTTCTGCTACTTTAATAGAAACATCTGCTACATACTTGAATGGTGGCAAGACAGGAGCTCCTGGTTGGCCTGGATTGACAATACCACTCAATGAATGAGCCGCTGCTCCGATCATTTCATCAGTCAAAAGACTTGCTTCAGAAGCCAGCATACCTAGACCAAGACCTGGGTAAATCAAGGCATTATTGGCTTGACCAATCACATAGTCGACACCTTTATAAGGAACCGTATCAGCAGGAATTCCTGTTGCGACAAAAGCTTTGCCATCTGACCATTCAATCAAATCTTTGGCACTAGCTTCAGCTAGTTTGGTTGGATTTGACAAAGGGAAAATCATCGGACGCTCTGTATTTTCACACATAGCCTCTACTATTTCTTTAGTGAAGGTATTAGGCTGAGTCGAAGTTCCTACAAGAATGGTTGGCTTCACAGTCTTCACTACTTCAAGCAGGTCAGTCAACTTGTCTGCGTTACTAAAGTCAGCACGTTTCTTAGCAAATGGTTTTTGCTCTGGTGTCAAGTCATCCATGTCATCAAAGAGAAGACCTTGTTTATCAACCATAAAGAAACGTTTATAGGCTTCTTCTTCAGAAAGACCTTCACTTACCATTTCACGAAGAACACGAGCGGCAATTCCTGCACCCGCAGTACCACCACCATAGCAGAGATAAACTTGATCTGTTAATTTTTCACCACTAATATCCAGTGAACCAAAGATACCACCTAGGGTAACAATTCCTGTACCTTGAATATCATCATTAAAAGTTGGAATTTGTTTCCGGTATTTTTCAAGAATATTGGCAGCATTCGAGCGGCCGAAGTCTTCCCAGTGAAGGTAGAGTTTAGGAAAGAGACGTTCTGCTGTTTGAACAAATTGGTCAATGAAGTCGTAGTAACGATCTCCGCGAACCCGTTCGTGACGATTTCCTAAGTAATTAGGGTTGTTACGAAGTTCTTCACGGTTAGTTCCTGCATCAATAACTAAAGGAAGGACCATAGAAGGATCGATTCCAGCAGCACCCGTGTAGACCATCAATTTCCCAACAGAAATATCGACACCATTTGTTCCCCAGTCACCGATTCCAAGGATTCCTTCTGCATCTGTTACAACAATGAGACGAATCTCGCGATCCCCAGCAGCATTTTTCAAAGTGGCTTCAATATTTTCAGGATGATTGATATCAAGATATCCCGCATATTGGGGATCTACAAAGAGGTCACTATAGCCTTCAATGGTATCTGCAATGGTTGGATCGTATACAATTGGATTGAATTCCTCCAAATGTTGAGAAAAGAGGTAATAGAAAAGAGTCCGGTTGGTATTAAAAATTTCCATTAGGAAAAGACGTTTTTCCAAATCATTGGCTTTTGTTTGCATTTGTGCATAAGTTTGCGCCGCTTGCTCTTCAATCGTTTGAACATACGGTGGCAGTAAACCAATAAGACCTAGTTCCTTTCGCTCCTCTAAGGTAAAGGCAGTCCCTTTATTGAGGAAAGGGTTGTTTAAAATATCATGTGCAGTCATAGTGCAACCTCCTTTTTACTTCTATTATACCACTTAAAATGAATTGTTTGGAAAACTTTGTTGTTTAAAAAATACTATTGTGTACGCATATGTTATAATGAATCTACGAAGACAATTTTCTAATAAGCTCTTTTATACTTAAAACACTATTGTTAATGGCACTTTAAGTTATTATATTTTATAAAGTTCTGAACTCATAAAACTCTCGATGATCACTCTTTACTAAAAGTTTCGAGCAAAAGAAACTAATCATACAAATTGGCAATCCGAATTAAAATAAATATTATATAAGTTTGTTATACAATACTTTGTATTTTTTAAGATGTTTTTTTGTCATGCAAAACTTGTATTCTATTTATATGACGAATAAAAACTATTTACAACAATATATTTCCCAAAAAGTGAAATATTTTCGAACACAGAAAAAAATGAGCCAGGAAGAACTTTCGGAACAAGCGGGGCTCGGGCTTAAGTATATCAATCAACTTGAAAACCAAAATGTGAATCTGACCATTCACAGTCTTGAAAAAGTGATTGTCGCCCTAAAGATGACCCCAGAGGAATTTTTCAATTTTGATAGCCTTGAATCAACCTCTGATAAGACCGATAATCTTTCACTCAAAAGAATCAACATGAAGATTAAACAGCTCCCTATTGATAAACGAGAAAAGATGTTGGTCATTTTTGAAAGTATCTTAGATAACCTTTGATATCCCTGACTCACTTACATTTTAACCGGCGAATACTCGTATAGTCAAATTGTGGGATACGGATAAAAATTATTTATCTGGTGATTTCCACTTATTTTCCTTCTCCAACTAATGAAAGTGAGCCCATATGAATTTAAAAGATCTACAATATTTTTATGACCTCTGCCAGCTTCAATCCTATACGGAAGTAGCAAAACAACACAAAGTCAGCCAACCATCTATTTCTTATGCCATCAAACGCTTAGAGGAATCTTTTAATTGCAAATTGATTCACCACGATCCCTCGCATCGTTCCTTCAAACTAACTCCTCAAGGACAAATCCTTCTAAAGCATACAGAAAAGATCTTACCTGAGGTTATTTCTACTCGCAAAGAAATCAATCGTTCCTTGGCCCAATACTCTACTGTAGGATTTCCTCCTATTATCATTCAGTATCTCTTTGCTGCCTTAAACGAAAAAGATAAATTCGATTTTTTAAAAAAAGTACGCCCTATCCGCGGTGGCTCCGTAGAGTTATTAAATCTTCTCCTCAAAGGAGACCTTGATGCAAGCCTACTCGGCTTGATTAAACCACTCAATCATCCTTCAATAGAGACACATGAGCTCTTTCATAAAGAACTGTATGTCGTTTTATCTAAGAACCATCCTCTTTCTACTGCTCCTTCCCTCGCTTTTGAAGAATTAGTAGATCAATCTTTTATACTCTTAGACGAACACTTTGTTCACCTGAAAGCTTTTGAACTACTTAATCAAAAGCATCAAAACAAGGCAGAAATATTCTTCAAGAGTGACGACATTGTCATCATTAAAGAACTTTTAAAGAAAGGGATTGGCCTTAGTTTGCTGGCTGATATCGCACTTTCTGATGAAGATGATGATTTAATAAAAATCCCTCTAATACCTGAGGACCAGATAACATTTACAGTTTATTACGCTTATCTCAAATCGGCTACACTGTCATCAGAAGTAGAAGCCTTATTTAATCTCATTAAATCATATGAATAGAAAAAACTCTAACTATCAACTACCTGATAGCTAGAGTTTTTTTAAGACCTGGTTTGGAAAGTATGAATTTCAGTTGGACTAAAAACAGCGTAATATCAAGACTTTTCTCCGCTTTTATAAAAGCGTTTTTCCAATCAAATTCAACTAATTTTATCTAAATGGTGTGGATTTTACCCCCAAAATTACAGAGAATGGAGCTGATAAACACTAAACGTTCACACCATTAGTTAAATGATTTTTTTCATCATTTTTCTTAGATGATAGAACTTCTAATTTATTTCTTATTCAAGCAAAAACAACCTGCTATAAGTAAGAAAGAGGAAGATACAAGAAAAACACGGCGTAAAAACCGATTCAGTTCATTGTCCTCAATCCTTGTCTGCTTCATTTTCTTTTACGAGATCGTTTTGTGAATCTTTTTCAGAGAGTTTTTGATCAATATACTTGTCAATGTTTTCATAAAATTCCTTGGTCGCTTCACTATCTAATGTTGGCGAGTTCTGAACTTGATTCACTTTCAATTGAACAGATTGAATACCGTAAGAGGCTTGTTTTTGGTGGAGTGTTTCTAATTCTTCTTCTGAAATCGGATCTCCAACAACCGTCAATACCAATTCATTATTACTTGACTTGTAGACTTGATTAATGACCGTATGATTGGCGAATTCATTTCCTACAAACTGTTTGATTCCTTCTTTTCGCGCTTGATCCATCGTCAGAGTGACTGCTGAATAGCTAGCTGGAAGAATCAACAATACAATCAAAGAAATCAAGCCAATTCTCATTTTAATGCTCAGCTCTTTAAATGAAGTTAAAGGAGATTTTCTCATCAAAATTCTTGTTCCAACAATGTTGATTAGCATGATAAAGACACAGTTGATCAAGAAAAGATAAAGGGCCCCAAATAAAAATCGTACATTCCCATTAGCTAAACCATAGCCTGCAGTGCAGATAGGTGGCATCAGAGCTGTAGCAATGGCTACTCCTGGCACGATATTGTTTGCTTCTTTTTTCCTTGAACCGATCACACCAGCAATCCCACCAGCAATAGCAATGAGGACATCCCAAATGGTTGGAGAGGTTCGTGCAATCAACTCGCTACTTGCATAAGACAAGGGAGAAATCCAGAAATACAGAGTCGAGACAAGCAAACTGACCAACACTTGAGTCAATAAAACCTCTAGAGATTGCTTGATTAAACGCGTATCAAAAATAGCTAAACCGAATCCCAGTCCAACAATCGGTGTCATGAGAGGTGAAATCAACATGGCTCCTATAATGACAGCTGTTGAATTCATATTTAGTCCGATAGAGGCAATAAAAATTGCACACATCAAAATCGCTGTATCTCTCAATCGAACATGAAGGTCATCGTATAATTTCTCACGGTATTCCCGTGTTGAATAATTGGCAGTCATTTGTCCTCTCCTCTTTCCTTATTTAAATTGGTATAATAATTAAAAATAACAGCTGATAAACAGCCAAAAAATATGAGCCCATAAAGCGTCAAGAAGACACTGGTAATCCTTCCAATCAAGGTCACAGCTAGGAGATCCCCGTAGCCGACAGTCGTCGAAGTCACAAAAGCATACCAAAGACCGTCTCCGTAATTTGTGATAGCAGGTTCAACTAGGAAAAGCACGCCTCCTGACCCAAAAACAAAGGTCACAAAACTCAGAGCAAACCGAGTAAAACCCGTAACCTGCATAATATGCCATAACATTTTTAAACGTTTCATTTGTTCTCCTTATTCATACTAGCTCCTGACCGAGCCGTTTTTTTCCAATAATCAAAGTGAAGATAGGACATGATCTCCATCAGAGAAAGATAGACAAACTGATAGATCTGATTTAAGCTGATTATCAACTGATATTGTTTGAAAAATGACTGGAAGAAAGACCAGATATGACTGTCTTGAATCAGTCCCTTCTTAATATCAGACAGGATATTAGCTAAAGCTCCCAAGGACTGAAACGGTAAATCCTTGACATTTATATAGATCCGGTCCACCACATCATTCAGACTGGTATCTTGGATGGCATGAAATTCTCCAAAGAGAACTCCTGCCGCTCCAAGAGTAGAAACAAATTCCACCAAATAATTTCTGAGGAAATTTTCTCAACCTTTTCCCATAATGTGTTTAGTGCCATCCATAACGATCCCAACCAGAAAAAGGAAAGAAAACAAGCAAAGAAATTTTGCCGTAAATCCCAAAAAGCTTCAAGACTTGGTGTTGTTGGTTTTTCTAACTCTAAAACCAAGATGGTCATAATAATTGCTAGAACAGCATCTGTCAATACAATTAATCTGTCTTTCTTCATCGGATTGCATCCCCTTTCTTTTTTGTAACATTCTATCTTATCGCATAATATTGGATATTCTTTCATAATCCGACTACAAACAAAAATAAACCAAAAAGTATGTCCCTATTATACTATATTTAACTCTAGAAGTATTCATCCATCTAATTAATAAATATATCATATTTCACAATAAGTGAATACTATCAAAGATTCATCCCCTTTCACTTCATCATGTAGTGTTGCTTAGATTTATCAAAAACAACCAAATTTGTATTAATTTCAAGTATCACCTAGTTACAAAAATTTGGGGTGAACAGAAAAAGCATCCCGTATTTTTGATACGAAATGCTTTCAATAAGTTTAAATAAGTTTTAACGTTTACTAAATTGTGATGCTTTACGAGCTTTTTTCAAGCCTGGTTTGGAAAGTATGGATTTCAGTTGGACTAAAAACAGCGTAATATAACGGCTTTTCAGAACTATATCTACTAATTAATTTCATAAAATATGAATCAATATCTTTAAAATAGGGGAATAGTTTAGGTCTGTAAGAATTAACTTATACACTTACAAGGTTTATTCTGATCGACTTTATAACTGTCTACGAAAAAAAGACAGAAATGAGAGATTGAGTGTGGGGAAAAAACTATTAGGTGTAGTTTCAATACTTCTACTAATGCTTTTGCTTATATTTAATGCAAGTAAATAGTCAATTCGTCCGAGCATTTCCTTCTCCATCTCCGTAGCAGAAAGTTGAGTTTATTTAACAAACTGATAAAATAATAGAGAAACTAGTTATTTCGAGGCCCAATCATGAACCTATCAAACGTATTTCAAAAATTATCCCCAAATACTCCCATCTTACAAGCTACCTTTGGTCTGGAGCGCGAATCTCTACGAATCAATACTGAAGGCCGTGTCGCTCAAACGCCACACCCTGAAAAATTGGGTTCTCGCAGTTTCCATCCCTATATCCAGACAGATTATAGCGAACCTCAACTAGAGCTCATTACACCGGTAGCACAGTCGACCACGGAAGCTCGTCGCTTCCTCGGGGCCATCACCGATGTGGCTATTCGCTCAATGGATAAGTCAGAATATCTTTGGCCTTTATCCATGCCACCTGTGATTGTAGAAGAAGAGATTCAGATTGCCCAGTTGGAAAGTGACTACGAGTATCAATACCGAGTTGGTTTGGCAGAACGCTACGGCAAATTGCTCCAGTCCATATCTGGAATTCACTATAATTTTGGACTCGGCAAAGATCTGACCCAGCAGCTCTTTGAAGTCAGTGACTATGACGATTTACTGACCTTCAAGAATGCCCTCTATCTCAAGTTAGCTCAGAACTTCTTGTGTTATCGCTGGCTCTTGACCTACCTTTACGGAGCAAGCCCGCTAGCAGAAAAAGGGTTTTTGACAGATGAAATTGGTTGCGTGCGGTCGATTCGTAACTCCAACTACGGCTATGTCAATGCCCCCGATGTTCACATTTCCTTCTCTTCACTGGAGCAATACGTGACCGACATCGAAAACGCTGTTGGATCTGGGCAACTGTCCTCTGAAAAAGAATTTTACTCTGCCATCCGTTTACGCGGTGCTAAGACTAGCCGGGACTTTTTGACTAAGGGCATCTCCTATCTAGAGTTCCGCAACTTTGACCTCAACCCCTTTGAGCCACTGGCAATCAGCCAAGAAACACTAGACACCACCCACCTCTTTGCACTCGCACTCTTGTGGCTAGACGACATGGAGCAAGTCGACGAAGAATTGGCAGTAGCTGCTACTCTCAACAACCAAATCGCTCTCAGCCATCCCCACACACCACTTCCTAAAGAGGCTGACCCTAAACCTATCGTGACAGCCATGAAGGACATCGTCGCTCACTTTGGACTGGATGACTATTATAGCCAGCTTATCACTAAGGTGGAGGCCTCTCTTCTTGATCCACGTTTGACCCTTTCTGGAAAAATAGCAGAGCAGGTTGAAGAAGGGTCCCTTGAAAAATTTGGCCAACAACAAGGACAAGCCTTTCATGACTATGCTTGGACAGCACCTTATGCCCTCAAAGGCTATGAAAACATGGAACTCTCCACCCAAATGATTCTCTTTGACGCCATTCAGCTGGGCTTGAACGTAGAAATTTTAGATGAGGAAGACCAATTTCTCAAACTCTGGCATGGTGACCATGTGGAGTACATTAAAAATGGCAACATGACATCCAAAGATAACTACGTAATTCCACTGGCCATGGCTAATAAGGTTGTGACCAAAAAGATTTTGGACAAGGCTGGTTTTCCAGTACCTGCGGGAGCAGAATTTGCTAACAAGGACGATGCCTTGCGGTACTACGGACAAATAGCCAACTCTGCTATTGTTGTCAAACCCAAATCCACCAACTTCGGTCTGGGCATTTCCATCTTCCAAGAGCCAACAAGCCTTTCTGGCTATGAAAAAGCCCTAGACATCGCCTTTTCGGAAGATAGCCATGTGCTAGTCGAGGAGTTTGTGGCAGGGACCGAGTACCGTTTCTTTATCTTGGATGGAAAATGCGAGGCTGTCCTGCTCCGCGTCGCGGCCAATGTCGTAGGCGACGGAAGCTCAAGCATCCGAGAATTAGTCGAAAAGAAAAACCAAGACCCTCTGCGTGGTCGCGACCATCGCTCACCTCTTGAAATCATCAATCTGGGTGATATTGAATTACTCATGTTGGAACAGCAGGGTTACACACCTGATACAGTCTTGCCTAAAGGTAGCCAAACCTTTCTGCGTGGTAATTCTAATATCTCAACTGGAGGCGACTCCATTGACATGACTGACCAGATGGGCGAGAGTTACAAACAACTAGCTGCCGATATGGCGACTGCTATGGGGGCTTGGGCCTGTGGAGTCGATTTGATTATCCCAGACTACACCAAGCCTGCTAGTAAGGAGCTACCAAATTGCACCTGTATCGAACTCAACTTCAATCCTGCCATGTACCTGCACGCCTATACTTACGTAGGGCCAGGACAACGTATCACACCGAAAATTTTACGGAAGTTGTTTGGAGAGATATGAGAATAAGATCAGAGATTTTCTGAGCTTACTTTTTTATATTTGATAAATGGTAAAATATAGTGCAACAAAAAACTCATAGAGCCCAATCTCGTGTAAACTGTAAGTAACCACACTAAACAGAACACGGGAGAAATCTATAAGCTACCATCATATTACCATAATTGAGCGAATTAAGATAGAGACTTACCTAGAATTAGGTCTCAAACCCTGCCAAATAGCTAGAAAATTAGGCGTTCACAAATCAACCTTCTCAAGAGAATTAAGTGTGGTAATGACACTTACTCTGCACAAGCAGCACAAACACACAATGAACAATTGGCGAAGCAGAAGGGAAGAAAATCGAGTTAGACTCCTGTGAATTGAAGTAGGAAATTAAAGAGCGATTACAATCTTCATGGTCTCCAGAACAAATTTGTAGTCGTTATCAACTTGAAAATAGGTCCATGGTGTCCTTCAAAATCCAATTTGTAAAATTAAGCTAGAAAAAAGCATCTCGTATTTTTGATACGAAATGCTTTTAATAAATGTAAATAAGTTTTAACGTTTACTAAATTGTGTCGCTTTACGGGCCTTTTTCAAGCCTAGTTTGGAAAGTATGGATTCCAGTTGGACTAAAAACAGCGTATTATCAAGGCTTTTCAGAACGATATCTACTGATTAATTTCATAAAATATGAATCAATAGATTATAAATAGGGGAATAGTTTAGGTCTGTAAGTGTTAAAATAATACACCTAACTTTGGTCACCGTTTTTTAGTTATTCACTCTTTTTTCAGATAGTGTTTTTAAAGTTATGATGTAAAATGCCGCAATTAAAACACTATACATCATAATCGGAGGATAGAGAATTAAGGATAGAATCAATCCCACTCCTTTAATTATTAGGTCAGGTATCAATAACTTTCTATATTGTGCGGTAGCTTCAAGTAATTCTTTCTGATCTATATTGGGTTTATCAATTACTTTATGTAAAAACCAGTTTGCTACCGTAATAAATTAAAAATCGTCTACTTCTACCAACACGATTTTACAAAGAGCCAGTACTTACATCTCTTTTTCTCCTGTAAAACTATTATATCTTGATACTTTAAGGAGTTTCAATCATTCAATCTGTTAACCGTTATTTTTTGGATCTAAACGTAATAACATAGCATTAATGGCGACGATGACTGTTGACACAGACATTAGGATTGCTCCTAATGCAGGGCTTAATGTGATACCAATAGGAGCCAAAATTCCTGCAGCTAGAGGGATAGCTATAAAGTTATAACCAGCTCCCCAAAATAGGTTTTGTTTCATTTTACGAGTTGTTTTGTGTGCTAAATCAATGAATGATCCAATATCTCCTGGATCGGATTGAGTCAATATGACATCAGCTGAATCCAACGCAACTTGAGTTCCAGCACCTATAGCTATACCAACATCTGCTAAGGCAAGAGAAGGAGCATCATTTACACCATCACCTACCATGATAACTTTCTTTCCTTCATCTTTAAGTGTTTTAACTAACTCATATTTGTCTTGTGGAGATTGATTTGATCTATATTCAATCCCTAAATCTGCTGCCGCGCCTTGAGCCGCTTTTTCATTATCACCTGTTGCCATAATTGGTCGAATATTGTTCTTTTTAAGAGCTTTAATTAACTCTTTACTTGTTGGTTTTAATTCGTCCCCTAAAGCTACAGCACCAATGGCATCATCGTTTTCTACTAAGACACTAAGAGTTGCTCCTTTTGGAGTATCCATATCAAGATTACGTCCATAGGCTTTTTGACTGATTAATTGGTAACGGTGCCCACCTGCTTTACCCTCTACTCCAGAACCGGAAATCACATCAATCGAATCAAAAGATGCTGGACGTATATTTTGCTGCTCGGCGAAACTTACAATTGATTGAGCAATTGGGTGGCTAGATCCTCCTTCAATACCTGCCAATAAGGCAATGATTTCCTCTTTTGTATATTTGTCATTAAGAAGTTTTACATCTAATACTTTAAATTCACCAGTTGTTAAAGTACCCGTTTTATCTAAAATCATCACATCTGCATCTTGAGCTATTTCTAAGGCTTGGCGGTCTTTTACTAGTAAGCCACGGCTAGCTCCTAAGCTTGTGCTACGGGCGGTTACCAATGGAATAGCCAGACCCAATGCGTGCGGACAAGCAATAACTAATGTAGTAATAGTAAATATAACTGCCGTTGGGATATCTCCAATAATCATCCACACTACAAAAGCAATTAGCGCGACAATAACAGCAATATAGAAGAGCCACCCTGCAACCTTTTGCGCAATATTTTCTGCCCTGGAAGGCTGACTTTGAGCTTGGCTGATTAAATTCTGTACTTGAGAGATAAAGGATTGATCACCTGTCTCAAGCACTTTAATATAAAGAACCCCTTCTCCATTTGTTGAGCCCCCGATTACTTCATCACCAGGGCCTTTTTTTACTGCTTTTGACTCCCCAGTTAGAAGAGCTTCATTTAAACGTGATTCGCCACGATCGATAATCCCGTCTGCTGGCACATTTTCTCCGGCTTGAACACGAATTAAATCACCTACCTGTAAGTCAGCAACTGGTCGTGTTTCAATTGAATCGTCTTCTAATACAACGTGAGCATCTTTCGGCACTAACTTAGCCAATGCTGCTTGTGCGTCTCCTGCTTCTCCAATAGCTTTCATCTCAATCCAGTGACCTAATAGCATGATTAATAGTAATGAAGCAAATTCAAAGAAAAAGTCCATCAAGTGTTCACCCGTTACGTAGGTAATGATCACAGCATAAATACTGTATGAATATGAAACACTTAAACCTAAAGAAACGAGTGCCATCATTCCAGGTTCTTTTTGTTTAAATTCGTCAACTGCACCTTGATAGAATGGACGTCCACCATAAATAATTAATATAGTAGATAAAATAGCTACTACAATATCAGAATATGGAAAAGTAAACTGGAATGGTAGTTCAAATCCATGCAAAGGGACTAAGAGCATAATAATGATTCCTAGTGGCAATGACTTTAAGAAAAGTTCCTTAAAGCTTCCGTGATGATGGTGGGCATGCCCTCCGTGCCCACTGTGGTCATGCCCACTGTGCCCGCTGTGATTATGCCCGCTGTGATCATGCCCACTGTGATCATGCCCAGCATGATGTTCTTGATGTTTATCCTTATGGTCTCCATGTTCATCTGTGATTCCATGCTCGTGTTTTAACTTATCCATGTTGTCATTATTCATTTTAAATTCCTCCTTATGCTAAATGATGATGTAAATGACATTCGCATTGTCCTTCTGGACAATTGCAATCCACTTCTTCTAGTGCGAAAGATTTTTTCATCTCTAATATTTTTTCTAGTCGTTCTATATCATCGAAGCTTAAAACATGATCGTCAATGATACTTCTTATTACATTTCCGACTTTCTTATTGCAAATACGGTTAAAAATATCTTCTGCATCTGTGATATAAGTATTAAATTCTATTGTGCTCATTCTCCTTTCCCCCTAGTTGTCTACAGATGTGAACAAACATGTTCGAAGTAAGTTTACTATTGTAAACAAATTGTGTTAAGTATTTTTAACAAATGTAAGGAACGCTTATAGCTTTTTATCTCTCCCCTTCTATCTCATAATAATTTTCATAGTTTTTCCTATACTGAACAAGGTCAGAAAATTGTTCTTTTTTTCTTGCAATTTATCGAAGTTTGATAGTATTTCTTTTGTTTTTGGTAGCTTTTTATAGTTTTCTAAAATTTCTTTAGCGGCAATTTTATATACGGGAAGTTCGCTATAATACTCCTCTGCAAATTGTTTATCTTCAAGATTTTTCTTGTGGTATTTATAGATTTCACGATACTTATTTATAGTATTTATATTTTCCATATCTTGAGATAAACTCTTCATTTTAGTTTCAATGTTCTTTATTTTATCTAACAAATCTTGTCTATCATCGGCAGATTTTTTGATTAGATCATCGAGCTGGGTAATGGAATTAATGCCTTGTTCTCTTAATTTAATTATTGAATCTGCCATTGTTTCGATATTATGTTTCCTTGCCCAAACTTCATAACCTTTGGCACTGACCCCCGTAAATGAGAATTAAATAAAAACACCCAAAAAGTTAGATTTTCTGTCTAACTTTTTGGGGTCAGTACAACCATTTTAGAACCTATTCTTTGATTTTCAATAAGCGTAAACTGTTTAATGTTACAAGTAAAGTTGCTCCCATATCAGCAAATATCGCTATCCAAAGTGTTAACCAACCGGGCATGACCAAAAGTAATGCCACTAATTTAATCGCCAAAGAGAAGGTAATGTTTTGCTTGATGATTGCTAAAGCCTTACGACTTAATTTTATTGTATATGGCAATTTACTCAAATCATCAGACATTAAGGCGATGTCAGCCGTTTCTAAAGCTGTATCAGTTCCAGCACCACCCATTGCTACACCAACGGTAGATGCCGCAAGGGCTGGAGCATCATTCACGCCATCTCCGACCATCCCCACACTTTGATGTTTTTCTCGAAGTTCTTTAATAAAATTAAGCTTATCTTCTGGAAGTAAGTCAGCTTTAATATCCGAAACACCAACTTGTTTTCCGATGGCTGTTGCCGTTCTTTGGTTATCGCCTGTTAGCATCACTGTTTCGATTCCCATATTGTTCAACTTGCCGATAACTTCTTTAGACGATTCCCTCATTTCATCGGCTACGGCAATAAACGAAAGAATTTCTTTTTCTGTTCCTAACACCATCACCGTTTTACCTTGAGTTTGCATATCGGCAATTTTTTCTTTTTTATCGCTTGAAATGCTTCCGTGTAATTCCTCAAAAAGATTTTGACTTCCCACATAATACATTTCATTATTTATTTTGGCTTTAACGCCTTTACCTGTAATGGATTGAAAATCCTCTACTGTTACTTCATTGAATTTTAATCCATTTTCTTCTGCTTTTCGCATAATCGCTGAAGCAAGAGGGTGCTGCGATCCTTTTTCAATGGCTGATGTTATGGTTATTAATTCATTTTCATTTCTACCATATGTCACAATGTCTGTTACAGCTGGAATCCCTTTGGTTAATGTTCCTGTTTTATCAAAGGCTATCGCTTTTAAGTGTCCTGCTGCTTCTAAATGGATACCACCTTTAATTAATACACCATTTTTCGCTGCATTTCCTATTGCTGTAACCACAGCAACTGGAGTTGAGACTACTAAGGCACAAGGACAACCAACCACTAATACAGCTAATCCTTGATAAATCCATTGGCTCCAGTCTCCGCCAAATAATGGTGGAACTACTGCAATTAAAAGAGCTAGTATGACAATAGCTGGTGTATAGTATTTTGCAAATTTCTCGACAAACGCTTGAGAGGGGGCCCGTTCTGCTTGGGCTTCTTCTACCAAGTGAATGATTTTTGAAAGAGTGGTATCTTCAACTCGTTTTGTTACTTTAACCTCAAGTAACCCTTCTTCATTCAAGGTTCCTGCAAATACTTCATCATTTGTGATTTTCGTTACTGGAACACTTTCACCTGTAATCGCAGCCTGATTTAATGTCGATGTACCTTTAACCACTATTCCATCCATTGCTAACTTTTGACCGGGCTTAACTATCATGATGTCTCCAACTTGAATCTCATCAACATGAATCATCATTTCTTCATTGCCTCGTCGAATTAACGCTTCTTTTGGGGCAATATCCATTAAAGATTCAATAGATTGACGTGCTTTATCCATTGAATAACGCTCTAATGCTTCACTAATCGCAAATAGGATAACAACGGTTGCCCCTTCACCCCATTCACCAATAATTGCAGCTCCTATAATGGCAATAGTCATAAGCGTATTCATATCGAAATTTAATCTGCTTAAATTTTTGAGACCTTTAATAAATAACGAATATCCACCGATTAAAATGGACGCTGCATAACCAATTGTCGGTAGAACATGCTCTTCACCATACTGCTCTCCTAAGAACCAGCTAACTACAAGTAAAAGAGCTGATATATATACCTTAATGTTTTCTTTCTGCTTCCAAAAAGGTTCTCCTTCTACCCTTTGTTCTTTTTCATCTCGAATTTTTAAATTTTCAAATGCTCCTGCTTTTTCTAATTCTTCAATGGTTGTAGTCCCTTTAACATAAACTTTAGATGCTCCGAAATTTACTTTCGCATCCTGAACACCGGGAAGTTCTTTAACATTATTTTCAAAAATGGCTGCACAGTTCGTACAAGTAAATCCTTGAACACGATAGGCTTTCATTTCTTCTTCGAACTGTTTTGCTTTCCCACTAGACATTGATCTTCACCTCTTTCTTAAGTGCCAATGCAATCATCATAATTTGTCTGATATGCTCATCATCTAATGAATAAAATGCAAGTTTTCCCTCTTTTCGAAACTTAACAATCCCTTGCTTATGGAGCGTTCGTAGGTGATGAGAGGCATTTGCAACCGTAACACCTATAATATTTGCAATATCACACACACACAGTTCGTCATCTTGACACAATGCATAGGTAATTTTTGCTCTATTTTTATCTGCAATAGCTGTTAACATTTGGGCAACACTAGAAATATCTACTGTCTGTAAATTCCCTTGTATTCGATTGACCTTTTCTTCGTCATAACAATAAATTTCACAAGTATCTTTGTTAATCATATTCTCACCTCAATATCATTCAAGTATTTGCTTGAACATAGTATAACCCTTTTCATTAATTAAGTCAAGTGTTTTTTGGCACTGACCCCCGTAAATGAGAACTAAATAAAAACACCTCCAAGTTGGATTTGACACAATATAATCAAATGCACATGGAGGTGTCTTTTTATTAAATTCTCACTTTTTGGGGTCAGTCCCTTAAAACATGCTATTTTTATCATTGATAAATATTAATAGCTAACTTTCCGAAAAACAACTATTTTTTATACAAACAAAGTATAAATTTCTAATTATCTTTTTATATTTTCTTAAATGCTCGTAAAGCCTTATTCTATGTGCTTTCGAGTATTTTTACTGTAGGAAGATACTTCACGTTTCTTTGCATATTTCCTCATGTCTTAGCTGTCAGAAGTGGTAAATAAGTAGTAAATTCATTTGTACTACTAAGCAACAAGACGCTCCTGTTGCTTCTCTTTATTCAAGCGTTTCATTTCTGCCATTGCAGAATCGAATGTTGCATGTGCGTAATAGTTCAGCGTCATGGCTATATTAGCATGTCCCATAATGTACTGTAATGCCTTTGGATTCATTCCTGCATTTGCATAGTTGGTACAGAATGTATGTCGCAAACTATGTGGAGTGATGTGTGGCAATTTATCCTCGTTATACTTATTGTATTTCTTAACAAGACCTTTCATCATGCCGTTGTAATCACTTGCCACTTTTGGATAGTTCTTTCTATTAAGAAAGAGGAAATCACTATATCCATCAATCTCAACACGCTTATCATTCTTTCGATTCGCTAACACTCGCTTAAATGCTTGATAGGCTTCTTCAACCATAGGAACTTGACGTTCGCCACTTTTGGTCTTTGGTGTTTCAATGTAGTACCCAATTTCAGTATCTCTCAATAGCTGATGGTCTATATTGACAAGACGATTCTCAAAATCTAAATCTGGAAGTGTCAAACCACCAAACTCTGAAATACGAAGACCTGTTTTTAAGAGTATCAGAATTTCATCATAATTTTTGCTGTAGGTTTTATCAGCTTTTGCAAAGGCTAACAGTTTTTCTTCCTGTTCTTCTGTTAGTACGGTCTTAGGGACAGTATCATCATCAAGAACTGCTTTCAGTTGAAAGTCAAATGGATTCTTCCGAACACAATCATCTTGTATAGCAATATAGAATGAAGCCTTTAAAGAACGTTTGTAGTTATTGATGGTTTGATAAGCATAACCATTTTCACTCATTCTAATAGCCCATTCTTTAGCGTCTGATGGCTTAATACTGTCAATACTTCTTACACCTAACTTGTCTTTCTTCAAAATATCCATAAGATATTTGCGTCCAGTTTCAGTGTTTTTTCTAACCTTTGGTCTTTGAGCGTTCTGTTTTGCGTAAAGCTGGCAGAGTGTCATTTTCTTTCCTACAACATCAATACCATCATGAATGTCTTTCTGTAACTCTGCGATTTTCTCTCTAAGTGAGATACAATCACGCTTTCCTGCTGGTACTCGGTCTGTAGCCACAAGTTTCCACGAGTAAACAAATTGCGGTTCTCCAAATGAATCTATATATTTGTATAAGTATCTTCCGTCTTTTCGTTGGCTCTCTCCAGTCTTTAAGATTCGACCTTTATTGTCACGTCTTTTTTCTGACATGGCATTTGCTCCTTTCCTTTATGGAAAGAGCCTTGATACGACTTAATACTATTTTATCATATACAAGACCCTTTGGCGACGCTAGATTGCGTCCAATGTATCTATAATTTTTTCAAATTGTTTTCGTTTAATCTGAATACGATTGCCATTCATAATCAGCCAATTTGCATTTTTATTTTCCTCTGCCAAGCGTCGTAGCTTGTTTTCGCCAATACGAAAATATTTTGACGCTTCTTCAATGGTTAGGGTATAACGTTCCCAAATAGGAATGTCAGTCTGCTTCATAAAATCCTCCTTTCCAAATCACTTATTTGGATTTCATAAAAGTTGTTTTACCAGCAATCGAACAGCTTTAGCAAAGCTCACGGGAGTTCCACCCCTGCATGGTTCTCATGTAGCCATACTCATTGCCTGCGACGGTTTTATCACGCTCGGACTATTGACTGTATGGGAGTATCATTATCACGATAAGAATGTCGTTGCAGGCAATCCTGCTAAAGATTGCTTCTCGGATCACTAACATGAATCGCTCGCTATCTTTATAAGATAGGTCATGGCGGTTAGTTCCGTTGGCTCTTTTCTTATCGAAACGTATTCGATTACTTTTATTCAGTTTTCAAAGAACAATGGCTCGTTAGCCTATCAAAACACATTGAAAGCTCAATATGCTTTGGTGGAATAACAAACCTCCCTGTTCGGGAAGCGTGGAATGGTTTAGCACGCTTCCACGAAAGGAGAGAGGATATTACTTAATTTCAAATGACAAAATCTTTGTAATCAGTCTGGTTTCCATTCTTCCACGTAAGACTTCATCAACGACCATACTTTGATTGCCATATTCATCTTTCATAAGTCGTAGGGAACGCTTCGTTATGTACCCTCTGTAATGATGTAGAATCTGGTTAATCGCTTCGGTATCGCCATCTGTTGCCTTTACAATGAGAGGAAAGGGAATCATAGGATATTGTGTTTTCATTCTTCAAATTCCTCCATAAACTTTTTAATTAAGGCTAGTCCACTGGTTCTATGCCGATAGACAGTAGAACGGTTCAATTTCAACAGGTCTGCAATTTCTGAATCGCTCATGTCCATAAAGTAAAACAGCAGTAGAATTTCACGTTTCTTGTCTGGCAACTCACGTAATGCTTCACTCAACAAATCATTTTCAACGCCTACTGATAACCCATTGAGTGTAAAAATCTGAAAGTCAGTTGAATAGTTATCTGTTGTCGCAAACTGGCTAACAAGATAATCGCCAACATCCGAAAAGGACACCTCACGCTTTGCAATCCTTGAAAGATAAAGCATATAATTCTTTCGCTCGTCTTCCATAGCACGTTTACAGATATAGTCAAACTGATTTTCTATTGTGGTCTGAAAAGAAGATGGTTTCATGTTTCTCACCCCCTTTCTGTCTAGGAAAGGAAGTGAGCCTTGCTCGTTTATCTCCTTTCACTCTTAGTCCCAATGTGAAAGGGGGATTTGTTGCATTACTGATAAATAAACTTTGTAAAAAAGTTCTGAATAGCCAAAAAAGCATATAAACAGATTTATTTCTCTGTTTACATGCTTCTGTTATTCTATCTATATGATTTATAAAACCACATTGGTGGACGTACTTATCTATTGCAGATAGACGACTTTTTTTGACAAGAACCCAATGTAAGGAAATTTATTGTATATGATGTACTTCATGGCGACGTTGACCTCCAACAAACCGCCATTTGGAAGTAATATACAATATTTTAACAGCGTAAATAGCACTACCATATAACGGTTTTTTTTATTGGCGTTTAGTAGTGCTTTTTATTAAATATAAACCTATAAACCATATAACACGTTTTTCTATACCTGTTTTTAATTCAGTAGGAACAATAAAATGTATAGAGGTGGTCTACTATGCGTAAAAAAGAAGATAAATATGATTTTAGAGCCTTTGGTTTAGCCATTAAAGAAGCTCGATTGAAACGAGGTTTAACTCGTGAACAAGTGGGAGCATTGATTGAAATTGACCCACGGTACTTAACTAATATTGAAAATAAAGGGCAACACCCCAGCATACAAGTTCTTTATGACCTTGTATCGTTACTTCATGTTTCCGTTGATGAATTTTTCTTACCTGCTAATAACTTGGTAAAAAGCACCCGACGATTACAGATAGAGAAATACATGGATAGCTTTACAGACAAAGAACTATCCTTAATGGAATCTTTAGCCAGCGGTATCAACGAAGCAAGAAACATCGAAGACTAATTAAAAGAATCCATACATAACGGAAAGAGCCGATAAAATGAGATTGTATTAATCTCATTTTATCGGCTCTGCGTCTTTGCGTCTGGCTCTGTAATCACAGTTACTTTGAACTGCTTTATTTCAATTAAATTTTCTTGTCTGCATTTCGGACAATAGAGGGGGAATTTTTTTAATTCAGTATCTTCCCTTATCTTTAATCGTGTTTTATTTCCACATACAGGACACAATATCCACTTGTAGTTTATAATAACTATCTCCTCCTTTACACTTTAATTCAAATCTTTATTAAAAAATATTTCATCTTATTTAACAAGAAACCATATTTATATAACAACATAAAATACACTAAGTTATTTTATTGAACATATATCGTACTTTATCTATCCGACTATTTGGACGACGGGGCTGGCAAACAGGTTCACCGGTAGTAACATGGTACCCTTTTAACTCTGTTAAACAAACACTACGTCCATTTGTAAAGAAAGTTAAATCACTACGATATTCTTGAATACACCGAGCAGGGATTTCTCCACTAAGAATGACCTCATTATTTTTCAATTGAGTGTCTACGATGTTCGCACAATATTTAGGAGCATCGTTGTATGCTCGTGAAAGATATTCCTGTGGCGCATAAATTTTAAAACTAAGATATGGCTCTAACAATTCTGTTCCAGCTTTTTTTAAGACTTGTTCCAATACAATAGGAGCAAGCATCCGAAAATCTGCTGGGGTACTAACAGGGCTATAGTATAAGCCATACTTAAAACAGATTTTACAGTCCGTCACATTCCAACCATACAATCCTTGTTCACAGCCATAGCGTATCCCCTCCATAACTGCATTTTGAAACGATTGATTTAAGTATCCAAGAGAAACCGAGCTCTCATACTGTACTCCGCTCCCTAATGGAAGCTGTGCTACAGATAGACCAATGGAAGCCCAGAAAGGATTCGGTGGAACTTCGATGTGAATGGTATACTCTGCTTTTTTTAACGGTCTTTCCATATAAATGACTGTAGGCTCTTTTATTTCTATCTCCACATGATACTTTTCTTGCAGCAGAGCACAAGTCACTTCCATTTGTACTTTCCCTAAGAAAGAAAGTATGATTTCATGTGTCGCAGAATCCACATAATATCGCAGAAGCGGGTCACTGTCGGAGATTTCTAAAAGTGCATCAAGTAACATTTCCCTTTGTTGAGGTTTGCTCGGTTCAACAGTCGTTTGCAGCAGAGGGAGGGGATTTTCAATTCTCTCTCTCTGTGGCAATAGCTTTGTATCTCCAAGAACACTATTTAACTTCAAAAACTCATTCTGCAAAATAACAATTTCCCCGGAATAAGCCTTATCGATTTTACATAATTCACCATTTATTGAAGTATACATTTCTGTAATTTTTATTTTTTCCTTTTCCGATATTCTAACCGAATCTCGCAAATGCAGTACGCCACTATAAAGACGTATATATGCAAGACGCTGTCTTTTTTCCGAATACTCAATTTTGAAAACTTTTCCGCAAAGTTCAGACTGACCTCGATGTGTTGATGAATAAAATTTATTCGTAATCACTTCTATAAGGTTATCAATCCCTATATTACTTTTTGCACTTCCATGATAAAGAGGGAACAGAGAACAATTCTGAAATCTTATGCTTTCCTCTTGTTCGAGTTCCAATGCTTCTAATGATTTACCGGACATATATTTCTCTAAAAGGTCATCGTTTCCCTCTATTACCGTATCCCATTGTTCAGATTCGGTAAAGTTCGTCACACACATATTAGGATACAGTTCTACCTTCTGTTTGATTACAATTTCGGCAGAAAGTTTCTCTTTAATATCCTGATAAACCGTTGATAAATCAATTCCATTTTGGTCAATCTTATTGATAAAAAAGATTGTGGGAATCCCCATTTTCCTAAGTGCATGAAATAATATACGAGTTTGTGCTTGTACGCCATCTTTTGCAGAAATCAGTAGAATTGCCCCATCTAAAACTGATAATGAACGATATACTTCTGCTAAGAAATCCATATGTCCTGGCGTGTCTATGATGTTCACCTTCGTATTTTCCCACTGAAAAGAGGTTATTCCTGTCTGAATTGTAATTCCTCTCTGACGTTCTAAAAGCGTATTATCCGTCCTCGTTGTACCTTTGTCCACGCTTCCTAATTCTGTAATCGCTCCACTGTTATATAATAAGCTTTCTGTTAAGGTAGTTTTTCCTGCATCAACATGAGCTAAAACTCCAATATTAATAATTTTCATGTGATTTTCCTCCATTCAAAAACCCAAAAGGGCATAAAAATCCCAGTGATAAATACTTTTATCACTGGGATTTTTATGCATAACCATAGGTATACAAAGCATACAGATATTCTCTGGATACTTTAGAATCACATGATAAAGGTATTCTTAAACTGGGTACAAAAAACTAAGCCCTCCTAAAAAAGGACATCTAATTATTTGTTCCCGCTATCAAATTGACAGTTTATTTAAGAATACCTTGCCGCATATTTATTAACTCCTTTTAAATAGTCACTTAAATAATAGCACGTAAGAGCATATTTGTAAAGGAATCTCCAATTTTTTATCAAAAAGAGTACATGATTACAAAGTATCTGTAATCATGTACCAATATTTGTTATTTTACAATCTTCCAATTATCTTGTTTTTCTAATATCAACTCAAATTGCGAGATTTGGGTTGCCTTTGTTTCTTGATCTAAATATTTCACAGCGACATTCACGATTACTTGGTTATCTTTTCTGGTAAAGATAGGATTCACCAATTCCTCGAAAACATATTCCTTGTTAATCATAGGTAACACATGATTACTTACATAGTAAGTCAATTCTTTTTCTGTGGCGGTAGGATAGAGCTTGAAGAACGTCGTTAAAAACTCATTGATTTCATTGGTTGTAATGGAATCAACCGTCCCCTCACTTTCAATGGCTTTTGGTTTATAACTTGATTTCTTAGGTATGTTGGTAATGGTCGGATTCTTAACCAGTACCATATTTCCAGAACCATCTACATAGACACTCACTATATAAGCAGAGTGGACGGTCTTTGTATTTTCTCCCTCTGTAATGAGCTGGTCTACACTGTAGGTTACATTAAACTCATTGTCGCCAGTTGGCTCTACCGTCCATATCTGAAATCCTCTTACAGAAGACGATACAGGAATATCTTTGCGTACTGTATCAACATTGAGAGCTTGAAGTTCATCTGTCAGATAGCCTTTTAGACTTTCCATTCGATTATCAATGGACTTATCGGATTGCTCCCATGAATAGTAGACTTTCGCAAAGTTCTCTACAAAATTTTCTACATGATGAGTATCAACGTATTCCTTTTCTATGATAGTTGTTTCGTGAATAGTATGAGTATCTATAGCTGTAAAGTGCTTGAATATCGCAAAGCTGAAACTAAGCCCTAAAAGTACCCACAAGGCAATCACAACCTTTTTATGAGGATTGACCTTATAGACACGAGGTTTCTTTTCCTTTGGTATCTGTTTTTCTTTATTCTGATTTTTTCTAAATTTCATCATTAAATCTTCCTTTCTCATTGTTTGATTCGTCCTGCTCCCACTAAATGCTGTTGCCAGTAGGGGCTTGTTAAGTCGGCATAACCGATTGGGTCGCCTGCATGAAACATACGGTTATTGCCAAGGTATATCCCAACATGAGTAATATAAGAGCCAGCGTTATAGGTAGAATGAAAGAAAACCAAATCGCCAGCTTGTGCTTCCGATAGTGGGATATGCTGGGTCACATCATATTGCTGTTGTGCGGTTCGTGGTAAGTTAATTCCAGCTTTTCCATACGTCCATTGTGTCAGTCCGCTACAATCAAAAGAAGTAGTCGGGGAAGCTCCACCGTAAACGTATCGCCAGCCCTCATATTTCAGTGCTTCGTCCATGATGGCTTGTACCGTATCATCATCAAACTCTGTTGTGACAAGATACTGCGTTACCAGTTGCACATAAAACATATTGCCATAGTTGTATCGCCAGCCCCCATTGATAGGTATGGCTATGGGATTGGGGTAAGACACTTTTTCGCCACCTGAATACTCTTTTGAGAAACTTTGAGCCAGTTCAAAGGTATATTTATTTCCACGATTAGCCACATACCCTAAGAAACCACCACCATAATTGTAGGACTGGATAACCGATTCTAAATCTACACTGAGCCTTTCGCTACTGGCTAATAATTCACTGAAATACTTCACACCTTGCTTAATGGATTCTTCTGTACTCAATGAATTAGGTGGAAGACCGAGGGATTCCGAGGACTGCATAACATCTTCCGCAGTACCGCCCGATTCCACCTGTATAATCGCAAGAAGTATGTTGACATATTCTTCAACGCCATATTCTTTGGCATATTTTTCTACCATAGGCTTATGAGCCAGCACTTCTGCGGAAACATTCACACCTCCATAATGAATATTGGAAATTCCGCTGTCCTGTTCATCTGAAAATAAAATGGCAACAAACAGAAGCAGTGAGAAGACCATCAAGAATAATCCAGAACCACCAATCACTAAAGTTTTCAACTTCATGGTTTCTTACCGACTTTCTTAATGGTGGCGGTTTTGATTGGTGGTCTACTTCTTGTATTTTGTAGTGGTACTCTTTGAACAGTAGACGGACGTTCTTTTGTGATTGGACGTTGTGAAGTTCTATCTGCTGTAGTGGTTGAAGTTGCTGGCTTTTGAACGGTTTTTTCTTGAACGGTATTGCCTTGGCGTTCCACTTTTGGACTTGAAAAATCGGACTTAACTGCTGGACGCTCTTGTTTGGCTTGTTGAGATTCCTTATATGAAGTCTGAATATTAGACTGTTTTGAGGTCTGTTCATCATGATATTGTTCTTGTCTTGTAGTCGGTCTTTCATGAACAGAAGAAGCAGGCTGTTTTTTCTGTTTGACCTGTTCCATTTCAGAGCGACGCTTCGCAATGGTTTTTCGCCTTTGTTCCTGCTGTTCCTTGCGTCCACTGGCTCTGTCCGCTTTGGTTTGAGAAATACTACTGGTTAAATCACGGACATTCTCTTTTACTTTGGATTTTCCTTGATATACTGCATATCTTGCATTGGTCGGCAAATCTTTAACCTGTTCTTTCAAACCACTAGCAGTGTCTACCATTCTGTCTTTGGTATCAGCTACTGTACCGATGGTTTGACCGATACGTTTTCCAAGTGTTGATTTTTCCTTTCCGTCTGGTCGGGAGTGATCTGCTTGTGTCCTTGCAGAACTCCCCGAACCCGACTGTCCTTTTTTACCTGTAACAATGGCAGACCCAGCCCCTAGAGTAGTCATGGAACGTCCAAGTTTCCGCTGTAGACGGTGCATGTGAGCGTGCATAAGCATACGAGGTTTTCTCATCACACGACTTCCCACACTTTGAGAATCGTTACTCTGTAGAGAAAACATACTCATTAAATCGCCCAGCTTGAAGTAGATTCCTGCAAAGGTCACAATCTGTAGAAAAGCAATCAAAAAGAACGGATAACCAGCCGATAAGGTATAGAGCATGGTTGAAATACTAAATGCTGTCGTAATAATCAATGTGATTCCAGCTCGTGTCAAAATGGTATTAAAGAGCTTTGTTATGGCTCGTTTTGACATACCATCAAATGATGGAATCATGCTTAAAATAAAGCTCACAGGCAGAAACATAGCATAGATGATAAAAAGTACCTGCGAGAAAATCATGATTCCTGTTAATAGGAATACAAATATGGAAATCCCAATATTGAAGACAAATAGGAAGAAGACTGTACCTAAACGGTTAATGGTCTTTGTAATGGTTAGATTGGTATTGCTTCTGTCTTCAATTTCTTCCGCAACAATTTTTTCTCTGTCTTCGCCATTGTTGGAATCTGGGCTGGTGGAGAGCAGGCTTTCCACACGGTCAATACCGATACTTTCAATGTCTGAACTGTTGTATTGAAGCAGTAGCCACGGTTGCTGAACCTGTATGGAAAACAGGCTATCTCTGATTAAGTCCACGCTGTCCTTGCCTTGACTATCGGAATGGGGCATGACAATCTTCGTGCCAAGTGATAAACTGGCATTACTGATGTCTGATGAAAAGTCATTGATTTTTTTAATGTAGTCGGGAGCGTAGGCAATAAAGGAAGCCGATAGGATAAACACCAGCACAAAATTCATAATGGCATGAATTGCCTTTGTGGTTTCTCTCTTTATCAGTCCCGTATAGGCAACATAAACCCCAAGAACCAAAATCAAGAGTAAGAGGAATCCAACATAGAAACCCTCTGTTGAAAATCCGTTTGCACTCACACCAGCTAAGGTCTGCATATTCTTACCAATGGAATCTGCTGTAGCGGAAATGAAGTCTAAGGAATAGGCTTCCTGTACTAAGTAACCTGTCGCATTGGAAACATACAAACTGATTGTCCAAATAAAATTGGTAATGGCATATAGTCCATACATGACCTGTTTTCCAATCCCGTCCGACCAGTTCCACGGAAGCCAGCCCCAGCTATTATCCACATAAAAATCCAGTTGATAGTTTTCAAGTGGGTATCGGCTGTATTCATTTGCCACATTGACCGTATCATCTACCAAGCCCGCAGCTTGAACCACCGTTCCCAGCATGGCTAAAAGAAAAATGGCAATCACAAGTGTGAAAGCCACTGTCATTGCCACTTTACCTAGACGTTTCAGCGTCCAGTTTGATTTTATTCTGTTTACTATTGATGGTTTCACATTTACACCTCTTTTCGCACAGGTGGTCTGGTATCAAAGGCATGGAGCAGTTCTTCAAATACAGGGTGGAACTGTATCACACCGACACGACCATATAAATCACTGATAAGGCATTGCCCGTTTTCCAAATCACGCAATCGCTTCTGATTGTTTTCGTCCTCTGGGTCTACACCAAAAAAGGCTAAGGTCTTTTTAATCTCGTTAAGGTCAGTGGAACGAAATGCAAATTTTAAGCCGAGGTTATTTTTCAGTTTTTCATCTAAGAGGTCGTCTGTATTTTGGGTCACGAAATATACCCCAGCGTTCATAGCACGACCAGCCCGAACCAGCTTCATAGATAGTGTTTTTCCTTGTGCTACCTGTAAAAAGCTCCATGCTTCGTCTAAATCTACAATCTTGAAAATGCTTCGGTCTGTATGGATAAAGTCTAAAGCAAAGGTACTAATGACAATCAGCATAGCAACGGATAAAAGCTCCATAGTGGTATATTCCTCAAAGGAAGTTTCCTTGTCGGGAAGTACCAAGTCCGCAACCTGTATAATGTTCAGTTGTTTTTCTAAGCTGATAGACTGCTCCACATAACCATTACTGAATAATAAATGTGCAAAGTCATAGTCTGTAAAACTTTCGATATGGTCGGCTATACTGGTACTTAGTGGCGTATTCTCAACCCGTAATTCCTCAATCACTTTCATCAACCCTCGTACTTCACTATTGGTTACTGCACGAATGGCTTTTCTAAGGATTGGGAAGCGTTCCCCATCACGAGAGGAAATCCCCGTAAGGAATGTCAGAATATCAATAGCCAGTGATTCAGAATCTTTGGGATTTTTCATAATCACATAAGGGTCAAGTAAGCCTTTGTTTTTCTCATCAGAAGTCAGAGTGACGATATTGATTTCATGGGAAATCTCTGGCAAGGTTTCTTTCCATCTGCCACGTTCTGCTTTTGGGTCTACAATCACTGCTTGTGCCCCATAAAGCACCGCATAATAGACGATAAGGTTATTCGCAAAGGATTTACCACCACCCAGCGAACCAACAAAAGCCGACGCTAACGCATTGGTTACTGAACCCTTAACCCCTTGACTGGCAAGAGCAGGTTTCAGATAGACATTGCGTCCAGTATCTAAGCTGTAGCCAACATAAATCCCCTCATTTTCCCCCAGCATTTGAGTAGCACCAAAACCTAAACCAGCGAGGAAATCAGAGGTCACGTATTGAATATAATCATTCATATAACGCTTGCTGGCAGGTAAAAATTCTTCATGTAAGCCGAGCATATCCCCAAATGGTCGTACCAGTTTTACGCTTAAATCGTCATAAAAATCTTTCACTTCATTACAACGACGTTTGAGTTCGTCAAGATCATTTGCTGATACCCTTACCACATAAGACAGCTTGTACATAGATTCCTTGCTTTGGTCTAAATTGGTTTCCAGCTCATTCACACTTTCCAGAGCTTCCGCCACATTGGAGCTGGTTTCATTATCACTTTGCCAAGCGTGGTTATCCAAGTCTTTCAGTTCTTTCTTTTTATTGCGGACAGTAGATAGGGCTTTACGATTCGCTACAATTTCCACATTCATTGACGTATCAATCGGGAATGTAAATTGCTGTTGCTGGTAGTAGAAGATTTCAGAGGACGGGAAGTCCAGTTCTCCGACAATGCTGTTAATGGTAAAGTAAGCTACATAGACGGTTTCATCTTCCTGCTGGATTTTCAAATATCGCTGTTTTTCTTCCACCAAACAGCGAGTAGGCTTAATCAAGTCATAGTATTTAATCAGCGTTTCATTATCCAGCTTTTTCTTTGATAGATGGTACTCATACTCTTCATAGGCAGTGCCTGTCTGTCCGTAAAGGTGTTCAATCAGATAGCCGAAGTCGTCCTTATCTAACCTGCGGATTTTGAAACGACGAGAGATTTTATTTTCTAAGAGCTTTTCCATCTTCTGAAAACGCAGGATTTCATCATTACTCATACTAACAAAATCGCCCATCAGCTTATGGTTCACATCATAGACAAAATCAGACAAAGCATTTTTTGCTTCAACGGTAAGACTTTTCATAGAAAACTCCTGATCGTTGAGAAGCAACTTAAAGCCGATAAAGAAACGGTAGTTCACTTGATTTTCGCCAATCATGGATATTAAAGCGTCTGTCTGTTGGTCGATTTTGTCATAGGCAACCGCTTTGAGCTTGCCAGTGACTTCATTTTTGGAACGCTCTTGTGCAGAACGTATGCTGGATTCTGTACTGATTTGTAAAGCATGAATTTTGCCATCACGATTTTGTGCGATAAGCTGTCTGAAAGAATCATGCACTTGTATTTTCTGTTCTGGACTTAGAAATGAGTAATTGTAAAGAACAAGCTCATAGTAAGCATAACATTCCCCGTCTTTATTCCAGACGAGATTGTTTTCAATGTATTTAATTGGATATGCCATAAAATTCACTCCTAACTGCTGTAATGGCTTCTTGTGGCTGGTTTCTGCCAAGCGTTACTTTTTTTCCTGCATAGGTCAGCTTTGGTCGCAGTGCATAAGCAATGACAGACTTCAAAAATCCATAAGGCTTTTTACCATCAAAAGTTTTTGTAGACATAAACCATGTGAAAGCCACAGGAATCCCAAAGTATTTGAGAAATGCTCCCTCTATCATGGAAAGAGGGGGCAAGTTGCCAAGTATCATCACTGCAAAGAGTGACACGACAAACCATGTCATTTGCGTAAAGGTTATGGGAAACGGAAGTCTAAAATCATTGATAGAATACAGTACCTTTTCCACAGACCAGATACTGGTATAGCTTCGTATTTTCTTCATGTAATCAATCCTTTCATAAAAAATAGGGGTAGCTGATTGAGCCACCCCGTAAAATAGAAAATCTTCCAGTAGTAATGTACCGACAGATTTAATAGACGATTTCAAAAATCCCATGATTGGTTGAGATAAACGTTCCTGAAAGGTCTAAATCCCGACCATAGGCTTGATAATCAATATAGTTTTGAAGACTAGCTGGTACTTCGCCTAAAGCACCCGTTTCTTCAATGTAGTAGCGTGCCACGTCATACATATCATCACAATCGGAATGAATGATAATATCCTCTTGATGTTCGCTTAGTTCTTCAATGCTTGAAAAATGAGTGAGCAGAGCAGATAGCTCCGATTGTAATTCTTCGGGTAATTCCGATACCATTTCCCATAGTCGATTGAGTTCGCCAATGGAAGTGTATTCGTCAACCGTAAAGGGTAACTCGTAGTCATGAATGGCGTATTCCTCATATTCATCATTCAAGCCGATTTTCTCTTTGACTTCCTCAAAGTCAATGGGAAAGGTAAACCACGCACCGACCAATTCGCCCTCATTGTATTTGCCTAAATTCGCAATATAGACTTGCATATCGTCCATATATTCACGTCCTTTCTTTGTAGAGATTCAAAAATCCCTACCGCACTTCGTTTGGTGTACCATTCCTTTGCGGAACATAAGAAAACCACTTATATTCCACAAAAGAACGGTTTTATTTAAGCACCAATAATGCGATTGAATAGCTCTAGTAAAATGTCTTTTACTCCAGCAGCGTTGAAGACTAAGCCAACCGCAATAATCGCAATAATTAAAAAGCCAATCAGTTTGCTAAACTCACGCTTGAAGCCAAGATACAAGCCAATCACAACGATTGCTAAAAGCACCAGTGATTGAGCGTTTGATAGAAACCAGTTATAAAGGTTTTGTCCAAAATTCATAAAAATGTTCTCCTCTCTATATTCAATGAATTTGTATTTGAGTTATTTTTTTGGGGTATACACTTTCTGGTATGGATAGAGATTCCATGCCAGATTTTTTTATACAAAAAAGAGGACATTTGCTGTCCCCTCGTTATACAATCAATTCACCACAAAAATCATGAAAGAAGGTTAAACAAATGTCCCATAATGATTCTATCCTAAATATTCTTGGAATTAAAGATAAAAATATTAAAATTATTTCTGTTGAAGAAGCTGAACACAACAACGATTCTGTTAAAGAGTATATAACGCTAATAACAGCTACTCTTTCTTATCCGATTAATCGTTGTCGTAACTGTGGCTTTCCCACAGTTAATAAGGATGGCTTTCGCAAAACTCATGTACGACTGGCAAGTTTAAATGGGAGAAGATATGAACTAGAGCTTCGTAAACAACGCTATAAATGTAAATCATGCCATACTACTTTTGGTGCTATTACTAATTTAACCAAAGAAAATCAAACCTTATCCAGTGATCTCAAAAATCAAATCATGCTTTTAGCTCGTAAAGGCTTATCTGGTCAGCTTATTGCTGAAATGTGTCACTGCTCTCCTAGCAGTGTTCGTCGAACAATCTTAGAGCGCATGGAACCACACTATCGTGTGGCTAAGTTGCCTAAGCATCTATGTTTTGACGAGTTTCGTTCAATTAAGTCTGTGATGTCCTTTATCTGTTGTGACGCTGAAACCCACCAAATTGTCACAAAGTTACAGGATCGTCTATCACCTACCATTGTTGATTATTTTGAAAGTCGTTATTCAAAAGCCGAACGCGAATGCGTTCAATCAGTTGTAATTGATTTAAATGCTCAATATCAAAGTTTTATCTATCGCCTTTTCCCTAATGCCAATATCATTATTGATCGCTTCCACCTTGTACAATTAGCTGGTCGCGCTTTGGACAATTGTCGTATCTCTATCCTAAAGCAACTTGATAAACAGAGCCAAGAATATAAAATTATGAAGTCACATTGGAAGCTATTCCATAAAAAAGCTGAAGATCTTCACCCTGAAGAAGTAGTTTTTCTTCGCGGCGTTAAACAATATATGACTCGCCAAAATGCTGTTGATCTCATTACTAGTAAATTTTCCAAGTTCGCTGAAGTATACCAAACTTACCAAGATATCACGAAAGCCCTAAACGAGCGCAATAGTGAATTACTAGAGTCAACCATCTTAGACTACCAAAAAACCAATACAGAAATGGATACTGCTATTCAAACCCTTCGTCAAAACAGAAAATATGTCTTAAATAGCGCTAAATTTGAATACTCTAATGGTCCTTTAGAAGGCATCAATCGCAAAATCAAAACCCTAAAACGAACTTGTTATGGTTTTGCCAATCAAAAATTTTTCTTTTTAAGAATCGTTTGTATTTTTTCGTAAAAAAATACCCCCTACATTTTCGTAGGAAGTATTTTTAGTCAACCATACCAGTTGACAGATATCCCACTTAGGACATTTTCCTACAAGGGGTCCCGAGCGCTTAGTGGGAATTTGTACCCCTTATCGATACAAATTCCCCGTAGGCGCTAGGGACCTCTTTAGCTTCTTGGAAGCTGTCAGTAGTATATCTAATAATTTATCTCCATTCCCTTTAGTAACGTGTAACTTTCCAAATTTAAAAAAGCGACTCATAGAATTATTTCCTCCCGTTAAATAATAGATAACTATTAAAAATAGACAATACTTGCTCATAAGTAATGGTACTTAAATTGTTTACTTTGGCGTGTTTCATTGCTTGATGAAACTGATTTTTAGTAAACAGTTGACGATATTCTCGATTGACCCATTTTGAAACAAAGTACGTATATAGCTTCCAATATTTATCTGGAACATCTGTGGTATGGCGGGTAAGTTTTATTAAGACACTGTTTACTTTTGGTTTAGGATGAAAGCATTCCGCTGGCAGCTTAAGCAATTGCTGAATCGAGACTTGAGTGTGCAAGAGCAACCCTAGTGTTCGGTGAATATCCAAGGTACGCTTGTAGAATCCTTCTTCAACAATCAGATAGATGTCAGACGCACGGCTTTCAAAAACCACTTTTTTAATAATTTGTGTGCTTAAATGGTAAGGAATATTCCCAACAATTTTATACCTCTGTTTGTTAGGGAATTGAAACTGTAGAATATCTTGGTGAATTAAAGTGACACGAGTATTCAGTTTTAATTTTTCTGACGATAAGTTGAATAGATGACTGTCTAATTCAATAGACGTTACCTGTTTACTTATTTTAGCCAGTTTCGTCGTTAAATGCCCTTTACCTGTTCCAATTTCGTAAACGGTATCGGTTTCTTTTAAATTCAATTGTTTTATTATTTGGTTGAGTACTTTTTCACTCGTTAAAAAGTTTTGAGAATATTTTATATTTTTGTTCATGTAATCTCTCCTGAAGTGATTACATCTATAAACAAATACAGAAGTTAAACGATTTGTTTGTAATTTTAGTTATCTGTTTAAAAAGTCATAAGATTAGTCACTGGTAGGAATTAATCTAACGTATTTATTTATCTGCGTAATCACTGTTTTTAGTCTGTTTCAAAACAGTAGATGTTTTATCTACATTACGCATTTAGAACACCAACATGACGAATCCCTCCTTCTTAATTACAAATTTTTAGCATCTAATTTAACTTCAATTCCTATTATACAAAATTTTAAGATAATGCACTATCAACACACTCTTAAGTTTGCTTCTAAGTCTTATTTCCATAACTTCTTTTACGTTTCCGCCATTCTTTGCTGTTTCGATTTTTATGATATGGTGCAAGTCAGCACGAACACGAACCGTCTTATCTCCCATTATATCTTTTTTTGGATATCTGTCAACTGGTATGGTTGACAGATATCCTTTTTTTGTTGTTATCACGTCCTGTTCTTTTACTGACTGTTGCTTCAAAATCTGCTTGTGTCGGTCTGTCAGTTTCGCATGGTCGAGAATGTCTTTTACAACCTGCGTCTGGTTGATTTCATCAAGTTTAATCGCAACCTTTAAGGTCGGGGCAACTTGATGAGATAGCCAGTTCAGCGTCCTTTGGAAGGAGTAAGGCTCTGGTTTTGTGGTTAGTTTTAATCGTTCACGATTGTTCCCAATAAACCAAGCCCATTCTTCATTCAGTTTCCAATCAGAACGAGGTTTGGAATCGTCTTTATCTACAAAACGGATATACCGATTGATAATTTTAAAGGCGGTATGCTCTGGATTGTCATAGACGAGTAAATCACGGACTGCATAATAGGCACGCTCATTTTTCAATCGAATCTCAAAACGGTTTTTTACTTCTGCGTCTTCAATGGGAATATCATTTTTCTTGTACTGCTCGTAGTCCTTTTCATAGATACAGAAATAAACTTCACTTTGTAATGAACCGATATAGAGGGTGTTTCCCATACATTCCTTTTCCTCTTTGCGTACCAGTTCGCCACTGCGATAGCTTTTAAAACTGCGGAAGACGGAGATACATTCTTCCTGTTGGCACTTTTCAGTGAGTACAGGGATATTCAAAATCCCTGTCTTATCGTTAATGGCAAGGTCAAGGCGTTTCATCACACCGCCAGCCACCAAAACGTCCATAAAGAACTCATACCAGCTTCTTTGTTGTGCCAGAAGATAGCTTTCAAATTGTCTGCACCCACGACCTTTCAATTCCACCAGAACTCCTTTGTCCAGTTCATGGGAGCAAAGGACGAATATGTCGCCTAAAGCATAATGCTCTGAATAAGAATAGAAACCATAGTCCTCATGAAGAAAATAGGACAGTTTCAGTTGTAAGATGTTTTCGACCACCTGCTGTACGTCTGTTGTCGGAAAGCGAATCCTTACATAATCAAACAGCATTTCAAGGGGAGCGTCGGGATTGAAGCGTTCCAGAGCTTCCCAAAGGGACTGCTGTAAATCCTCTGATGGCTTGACTTTTCCTGTTTCAATATCGCTTAGATACTGCCTTGTAATACCAGTCGCAACAGCTAAACGGTTTTGAGATAGTCCATAAGCCAAGCGTTTTTCTTTTAAATGCTGTAACCAAGTTTGTTCATTCAGTAAAAATCCCTCCAATCAAAAAGGCGTATGTCAACTTTTAAAGCCCATTTGACATACGCTGAAATTTTGTAAATCCCTTGTAACCAAAGGATTTTCTAATGTTTTTTTGACTGTTTCCTGTCGATTTGTACCCCCCTGTTAGATACGGGGGGTTAAGTGCTGGCGTGGCTATTGCCACACCAGCCAGCAAGATCAGTCCACACCTGCGACTTCCGCTTCGCACGTCGCCTGCGTGGACTGTCTGCTGTTGGATAACTTTTTAATTTCCTCCAAGAAATCATATCCTTTTGGTACAAGGGGAGTATAAAACTCTGATATGACACTTGTTCCTACATCAACATAGCCACGACCTTTGATTCGCTTTAAGAAGAAATCCTTTTGTACGTCACTGCCAAACATCATGCCATAGCCCATTTCAGACATACGACCTAAAGCCACTCTGAAATTAAACTGATCACGGATTCCGTCGCCTAAATATTTTGCGTCTGGACGTTGACAAGCCAGTATTAGAAAGAAGCCAGCTTGACGACCTAACATGACAATCTGTTTCAGCTTATTCATAACTGCGGTGTTTTCTTTTGTTCCCAGCATTTCCATGAAAGCGACGTATTCATCAAAGATTAAGAAGTGTGCCGGGAGACCTAAGTAAGCATAATTTTTGCCAGTCTTATAGTTCTTCATCTGCTTCATTTCCTCACTACGTTTCATCATTTCTTCATAGAATGTTTCAATGCAAGAAAGCAAGTCTTCTTTTCTATAGTAGACATTTGCCATCACAGAACCTAAGTCCGCAAGGTCAGCATTTTTCGGGTCAAGAATATACAGTTTTGAATCTGTATGAAGCAAGGCTTCAATCAGTGTCAGTATAAAGTAAGTTTTACCGCCACCTGTACCACCAGCAATCAACATATGAGGGAGCTTATCATATTCCCACCATACGTTTTTCATTAAGCGAAGTTTACCATCTTTAGCTTCTACTTCATCAATAGAAATACGACTGGCTATGGTGTCATAGAGCAAAGTATATTCCACATAGGAATCCTTTAACTCTTTATCCGTCAGCTCACAGTACAAGCCACTCTCTAATTTCTTTTCCAAGTGTAAGAGTTGGTCTTGATATTTTCCCAGCGTGATTTCCACCCGTATCTGTATCAAGCCATTTTTAAGTCGATAATACATTTTAGGGAAGTAGGTTATCTTTTCCTTTGTACGACCAGCACTATCTTTAAAGAAACCCTCTGTTTTGACCTGTTCAGATTCATACCACTTGTTTTCAAGTATCAGCTTTGCCAGTTTTTGACGGTGGTAAAGTTGTTTAACCGTATCATAGCGAACCCGTTTGAATACAAACGCTACCAGCAAGCAGATAAGAATTGCGACACTGAAACTGATAATTAAATAGGGAATGTCAATCTTATCTGCTTGTGATAGGTTAAAATCCTGCCAGTTGATCTGCTGGATTGTCTTCACATGAAACAGTCCGACAACCAGCAGGAAAACAGGCAGGAGTGACGCTATCGTAAAATGAAAGACTAAATCTTTACCAGATGGGCGAATCCTTTTACCACGCTGTTTCATGCGAAAAAGTCTCCTTTCTACCTAGCGACTATTTGTCTTGTGTCGGTTCTTTCTTTGCTTGTGGTTGAGCTTTGAATGAACTAGAATCCTTTGTCAGCACAATATCGTCTGCCTTGATATACCAGTCAACATCTGCTCCTTGATAGGTGGCAGTAGCAACGGTGTCCGCAATGGGATTGATAAGTTCCACCCGTGCGTTATAATCAAACTCTTTCAAAGGCACGCTGGCAGGAATACTTACTTGAATCATGCGTCCTTGTCCTTTGGATTTTAAGTCATAGGTACGTTCCTTGATTTCATCTGAAACCGACCCGTCTTCATTTTGGATTCTCACTTCACGACGTAGAGCAGAGAATTTCAATTCTCCAAAAGTCGTGTCTTTATCTAATACAATGCCATTTGCTAATCTCATCATTTTTCCTCTCTTTCTTTATTCTTTTATCATGTCGTCAGCATGTAAAAGGTAATTTGTAAAACCACGAGTGCCGATTTTGTAGCCCTCTGCGGTAATACGTGGATTGACTAACTTCACACGTTCCTCAAAGCCGAAATGTTTTTCGCCAGCTTCAGCAGGAAGCACCACCACAATATCATCTGCTCTTTGAACATCAGAATAGAGATTATAGCTTCTTGATAAGACAGTTAGCCGTCCGTTGATTCTTCGCTGAACGACTTTATCCTCGCCAGCAAATTCTAAATTGCCGAATGTTTTTTCCATGTTGGGAATCACAAATTTAAGTTCCATATTTTTACCTATCCTTTCTTTTTTATTGGCTGAATGAATGTTTGATGGTCTTAAAGAGTGGGGAACGACCTTTTGATTCTTGATTTTTTGTTTTCATAAGTTCACTTCCTTTCAAAATCGGGTAAAAAAATAGACACCTCATTTTTTGAAGTGTCTACCTATTAAATATTCAAATTTTATTGGAAGTATCTTTATATCTTCACTTTTCAAGGATAAATCGTCGTATCAAAGCTCATTCATAAGTAGTAAATTAGTAGTAAATTGAGTGGTTTTGACCTTGATAAAGTGTGATAAGTCCAGTTTTTATGCGGATAACTAGATTTTTATGCTATTTTTTTCAAAAAAAAGACATCCAAGAGAAAATTCTTGAATGTCTGTAAACGTTGATATAATCGTGTTGATTAACGTTTTGAGAATTGTGAAGCTTTACGAGCTTTCTTAAGACCTGGTTTCTTACGCTCAACTTTACGTGAGTCACGTGTAAGAAGTCCTGCGCGTTTCAATGAATCGCGGAAGTCTGGGTCTACTTGAAGAAGGGCACGAGCGATACCGTGACGGATAGCTCCTGCTTGACCAGCGTAACCACCACCTACAACGTTAACGAAAACGTCGTATGAACCTACAGTTGAAGTAACTGCGAATGGTTGGTTGATTACAAGACGAAGGTCAGCGTGTGGGATGTACTCTTCAACATCTTTTTTGTTAACAGTGATTTTACCAGTTCCTGGAACAAGGCGAACGCGTGCAACAGCGTTTTTACGACGTCCAGTACCTGCATATTGTGCTTGTGACATACTTTATTGTTCCTTTCCTTAGATAAGTCCTGAAATATCAAGAACTTCTGGTTGTTGTGCAGCGTGAGTGTGCTCAGCTCCAACGAATACTTTCAATTTCATACCTTGAGCACGGCCAAGAGTATTGTGTGGAAGCATACCTTTAACTGATTTCTCGATCAAACGTACTGCATTTTTAGAACGAAGTTCACCAGCAGAGATTGATTTCAATCCACCTGGGTGGTTTGAGTGAGTGTAGTAGATCTTATCAGATGCTTTTTTACCAGTCAATTTAACTTTTTCAGCATTGATAACGATTACGAAGTCACCTGTATCAGTGTGTGGTGTGAATGTTGGTTTGTTTTTTCCGCGAAGTACGCTAGCAACAACTGCTGAAAGGCGTCCAAGAGGTACATCAGTTGCGTCAACAACGTACCATTTGCGTTCTACTTGGCCTGGTTTAGCCATGAATGTAGTTTTGTTCATGATTTCTCCTATATGAATGTCGTTTTTGTTTACAGGGCGGATGTTCCGGTCCGCAAGTTATTTGAAAGGTTCCGGGGCCTTACAAATGGGGTAAACAATACCGCCTACTATTGTATCAAAATTCTCAGATAAAAGTCAAGCGGTTGGGAAAATATTTTTTCATTTTTGCCAGATTCGTAGTCTTCTTTCACCCTTCTCCTCAAGCATTGTCTGAAAAGCCTTAGAGACTAAGTAAATGGCACAAGTCAAGAACAACGTAACAACTAGATAATTGATCAAATGACCGTGGTTTCCAACCAATGGTGGTTTTGTCAAAAATCCATAATCTCCACCCGTCATTAGATTAACCACAAATATCACAGCATTAAGGGAAGTTGTGATGACTAGGATTCGTTTGAAATCTAATAAACTGGCATCGTAGTCCTTCAAAAGATAAATCAAGGAATTTCCAAGAAGGGCTAAATGTCCGAAAATAAAGGACAATATAGCGATGTGGGGGAAGGGATAGGGATCTGGCACTGGATAAACAAAGGCTGCCAAAGTCCCGAAGGTTCCCAGCACAGCAAAGTACTGTTTAACTCTAGAGACACCTGGTGTCAAAAGCACTACAAACATTGCTAAACGGCAATGATAAAAAGGCAGACTTTCTGTTAGAGGCATCTGATTAACCAAATACCAACCGTAGAGCAGAATTAACTGTACCGCCTGTAAAACCTGGAAAAATCGTTGACAAGCTTTTTTATCACCATAGCGATAAGCAAGGAATACAGTCACTGCCAATAATGTAAATAGACTTCCATACCAAAGAAGGTCAAATTGGGGTGGCTCCGTCGGCTGGGTTGTAAATAAAGCATCCCAAACATTCATATAATTTTCCTCATTTTCATATAAGCCACCTCTTACTTATCTCCATAGAGCCTAGCTTACATTTATTTCTTATATTTTTGTGTCCCAAAGAAGCTGATTCTTCGAGACAAATTAACTCTTAAAAATTTTTTCTTAATAGAATACCATTAGTCTTCTTGCAAACTTTCTACTAGCTTAGCTAGGTTCATAGAGTTGGAACCTTTAAGTAGAATTTGGTCATTTGCACCAAGACTTTCCTTGACTTGTTTGACCATGGCTTCAAATTGGTCTTCCTCAGCTGTTTTCTTGAAGTAGTAAACATGGCCGATGGGGAACATTTGACTGACTAATTGAGCCAATTCAGCAATGTCTTCACCGTAGAAAATAACGGTATCAAGGGCATCGGGTGTAATGCTCAAAATCATTTGATTGTGGAGTTGAACAGACTGTTCTCCAAGTTCCTTCATATCCGCCAGAACTGCGATTTTCTTTCCATCTTCATTAGCTGGAATGGCAGAAAAAGTCTCTAAAATCAACTTCATAGCAGTCGGATTAGCATTGTAGACATCTGACAAGATATCTGCTCCATTGGCAGCCTTTTTCCACTCGGTACGATTGCGGGTCAACTCTAAATTTTGGAAGGCTTGGCCAATCTGCTCCTCAGATACTCCTTCTTGCAGGGCAACATAAGAAGCAATCATAGCATTGGTCGCATTGTACTTACCTGTTACTGGTAAATCAAGGGATTTCTCCAAGAAATTAGCCTTAAAACTCAAGCTATCCTTGCGCTCAATTAAGTCTGTAATTTCGAGTTCTGCACCCGGACCAAAACGAACTACTTTTTGGTCAGCAGGTAGGTAAGCCTCTACAATGGGATCAGCTGGCGCCAAGAGCAATCTACCTTTCTCCATTCCATCAGCAATCTGTAATTTACCTTTGGCAATCTCAGAACGGTCCTTGAAGAAGGCTAAATGTGCCTCTCCGACCAGAGTCACAATAGCTGTTTTCGGATGAGCCAGTTCAGACAAAAGATGAATATCTCCCAAGTGATCCTGTCCCATTTCCAAGACTAACTTCTCAGTGTCATCTGGCATATGAAGAACTGTATAGGGTAAGCCAATCTCGTTATTGTAATTTCCTTGTGTTTTGTAGGTTTTGTAGCTTGTAGAAAGCAAATGAGCCAACATATCCTTAGTTGTTGTCTTCCCATTCGAACCTGTAACAGCAAAAACATCTACTCCTGTTTTTTGAAGGTAATAAGCTGCAAGAGCTTGAAAGGCTGTCAAAACATCCTCTACTAAAATGTAAGGATGATCTGCTACTTCCTTCTCTGACAGGGTTACAGCAGCGCTGTTTTCAAAAGCCGTCTCGATAAAGTCATGACCATCACGCGCCCCCTTGAGTGGCACAAATAGATCACCAGGTCCAATCAAACGACTATCAAACTCTGCCTTAACTAGTGGGCTGTTCGCATAGCTTGTCACATCATTTTTTGCACCGACAGCACGCGCAACTTCGTGAATCGTAAGTTTCATGTTTACTCCTTTAAAAAGGGGCAGGGAGTCTTGCCCCGCCCTTATAGCTATCTTTACAATAGGTGCGCTTCACGCTTGTTAAAGCTTTCCTTAGCAAGCTCAACCAAACGCTCGATTAGTTCTGGATAGCTAATCCCCATATTGTCCCAGAGCAATGGATACATAGACCACTGGGTAAATCCTGGCATGGTGTTGAGCTCATTTAGGAAAACTTCTCCCTTATCTGTATAGAAGAAATCACAACGTGAGAGACCAAGTCCGCCAATAGCACGGAAGGCAGCTTCTGCATTTTTACGCATGACTGCTACTACATCATCACTAATCTTAGCTGGAATATCCATCGTAATCTTGTTATCGATGTATTTGGCTTCATAGTCATAGAAGGCTACGTCCTTGACAACTTCACCAGGTAAAGTGCTCTTGACATCATAGTTTCCTAAAAGACCAACCTCGATTTCACGTGCATTGACTCCTTGCTCTACCAAGACACGACTATCGTACTTGAAGGCAAGCTCTAAAGCTTGATGGAGTTCTTCTTTATTTTCAGACTTAGAAATACCGACACTAGAACCCATATTGGATGGTTTGGTAAAGACTGGGTAGGTTAATTTATCCTCAACTTCTGCAATCTTAGAAGTCAAGTCATCCCCTTCAACAATCGCTACGTAAGGGACTTGGGCAATCCCAGCAGATTCCAAGACACGCTTAGTTGTGATTTTATCCATGGCAAGGCTTGAAGATAGGATGTTACAACCGACATAAGGCATTTTCAAGACTTCTAAGAAACCTTGAACAGAACCATCTTCCCCCATAGGTCCATGAAGAACTGGAAAAACAACCGCTCCTTCTTCGTAGATGGCACTTGGAGCAATTTTCTTGTCCCAATCAATCGTTTCATTGGTCATGAGACGTTCATCTTGTCCAGGAGTTTGGGTAAATTCTTGGGTTTTGATGAAATCACCGGACTGGCTGATAAAGAAGGTTTTGACTGCGAAACGATCATAGTTGACCGCACGCATGACACTCTCAGCTGACAATACAGACACTTCACGTTCTGCACTGCGTCCACCATATAATAAAATAATTGTTTGTTTCATATGATTGTCCTATTTCTACTAGAATACTTGCTCTTTAGTATATCACATTTGTCTCTTTTTTTAAACTTGAATAGCAAAAAAGAGACTAGATTAAAAACAAATCCAGTCTCTATGTTTCTTAAAATCTTATCTACTAGCTAATTGCTTCTATCATTAATCTTACAGACTAGAGTTCTGTACGATTTTCGATAGCTCTTAAGAGCGTTACTTCGTCCGCATATTCGATATCAGCTCCGACTGCTAGACCTCGCGCTAGACGAGTAACCTTGATCCCTGCGGGTTTGAGAAGTCGAGAGATATACATGGAAGTCGCCTCACCATCAGCAGTTGCATTGGTGGCTACGATGACCTCTGAAACCTCGCTATCCATGAGGCGCGTCATGAGACTCTTGAGATTGATGTCATCTGGGCTAATCCCATTCATAGGGGAAATCAAGCCGTGTAAGACATGGTAAAGTCCGTGGTACTCTTGGATATTTTCCATGGCAGCGACATCGCGACTATCCTCAAGGACCAGAATCGTTGACTGATCTCGGCTAGGATCAGTACAGATAGAGCAAGGATCCTCGTCTGTCAAACGTCCACAAATAGAGCAATAAGTCAATTCTCGCTTGGCTGCAAGGAGATTTTTTGCAAATTCATTGACATCGTCATCCGGCATCCCAATGGTATAAAAGGCCAGTCGGGTCGCTGTCTTAATCCCAATACCAGGAAGTTTGGAATAACTGTCAATCAACTTAGCAATAGGTGTTGGATAAAGCATGGCTTCCTTTCTAATTCATTGGATGGTGTTGGTTGTATAGATTGATAATGTCGCGAGCAATTGCTGGCCCAACATTTTTGGTTAAATTGGTATTATGAGGAAAGACTACTGCAACTGCAATTTGAGGATTTTCTGTTGGAGCATAGGCCACAGCATTGGTATTATTAGCTTCTTGACCACCAGCTACATAGCTTTCAGCTGTACCGGTCTTACCACTGATAGAAACAGTGGCGCCATCTAAAAACGCCCGTCCTGTCGTAAGGGGACTAGTTCCATGCGATACTTGGTAAAATCCTTGGTGCAAGATTGCCATATCTGATTCAGAAATATTGACCTTGTTGATTTCCTTGGTATCTATTGCTTGGATTAATTCCCCAAGGCCACCCTTATCATTGTTGTCGTATATTCCCTCGACAATATGTGGAGCTAGACGAACGCCATTGTTAGCAATCGTTGCAACGTACTGGGCTAATTGCATCGGTGTGTAGTTGTCAAACTGGCCAAAAGCATTAGTTAAATAATTAGCCAAGTCAAATTTTTGGGGGATAAATCCTGTCGATTCATCTGGCAAGTCAATCTCAGTAGAAACTCCTAGTCCATACTCTCCAAAGGTAGCACGAAGTTTACCCATAGCAGACTCAAGTTGGTTGGTTTTGACTGTCATATTTGGTTGATAGGTCTGACCCATCATTCCTAGCGCAGTTTGAACCATGTAGGCATTTGATGAATATTCTAGAGCCTCAACGGCTGTAACCGGGAAGGAACCGTAATAAGGGGTATACCACGAATTGATAGGAGCAGAACCTTGGAAGACGATTGGTTGGTCTGTCAAGGTTTGGTTGCCTGACAAGACCCCATTTTCCCAACCAGAACTGATGGTTGCCGCCTTAACGACAGACCCTGGTACAAAAACATTGGTCACTGTTCCTAGTGAGTCTGGTGTCAAGTCTCCTGTTTCTAGATTGTGTTTAATTCCTGACATTGCCAATACAGCACCTGTCTTAGGATTAAGGGCTACCGCATAAACACCTTCTGAGTATTTAGCACCACCATTTGCAAGTTCAGAATTAAAATAACTCTTTAAGAGGCTGTCTACGCTATCTTGGAAGGCCAAATCAATGGTTAATTTGATGTTTTTTCCCTTGCTACCTTCTTCTATATTCTCTACGCTCTCCATGTCTCCATGCTTGTCCAAATGGATTTCCTTGACGGTCCGTTTCCCTTGCAAGACTTCTTCGTATTGTTTTTCAAGATAGGAAGTCCCGACGCGATCATTGAGCGAATAACCTTTTTTCAAATAAGCGTCTACTTCTTCTGCTGGAAGACCTGATTTTTCACTAGAAACAGTTCCGACAATAGATGAAAGAGAAGTTTCTAAGACCTTTCGATCCCATGAGGTAGAGATAGAAATACCTGGCAATTCCTTTGAAGCAGAAGCAATTACAGCTACCTGTGTATCACTCAAAGGATCTGTTTGAATATTTCCTGTAGCAAAATTTCCAACTGAATTGAGCTGGCTAAAGAGATAGATGGCCTTCTTTTCATCCTCGGAATAGTCCATCTGATTAGCTGCAATACTATTAGCAGCGTTGTTATAGAGTTCAGATTCAGAAAGTTGATTGCCATCTGAATCATACCGTTTATCTTTTGGAAGAGCTTCAACTGTTTTCTTATAAGCTTCGGCATCCGCCAAGTAGTAGTCTGCCATTTGTCGGTCCGTCAACTCTGGAGAAGTGACTGTGACATAAGTCAACAATTTTTTAGAAATATCCTTCAAATCAGCCGCAGTCATCTTGTTACTTCGTGTGAATGAAACAACTTGTTTAACGGTGTTTTGGACTAAAGGTTTTCCTGTTGCATCATAAATTTCTCCACGAGCGGAACCCATGGTTACTCGAGTTTGGCTAGCAGAAGCTAGTTTATTTTCATAAAAATCCTTATGAAGAACTTGCATATAAAGCAAACGGCCAATAATTGTTAAAAAAAGCAAAATGACGATTGCAAATAACAAATTAAGCCGTATCGGTATCGAGTGGCTATTGAATTTTCTCATACACATCAATCTCATTTCTAATCAAAATCACACTCTTAATTGTACCATAATTTAGGTAGAAAATTATGGAAAAAGAAAAGACTTTCCCTTTTTGGTCCAAAAATTATTTTCTATGATATAATGGAGGTAAGCGCTATTTTATTTGTTAGATTTATCAAATAAATTCTGGCAAATAGCTATCAAAGGAGTCCCATGAATAAGCAAGATATTTCTACAATCATTGAGCTTCACTTTGAAGAAATGACCGATTTAGAGCAAGAAATTGCTCGCTATTTTCTGCAGGCAGATACCATAAACGATGACTTATCCTCTCAGCAAGTTACTCAAAAACTTCATATTTCCCAGGCAGCGCTCACTCGTTTTGCCAAGAAATGTGGTTTTAAGGGCTATCGAGAGTTCATCTTCAAATACCAACAACAAAAAGACACTCTTTCTACTCCTCAACAGGATATGAATCCTTTGACTCAGAGAGTCCTTAGAAGTTATGCAAACCTGCGAGAAATTTCTCAAGGATTGATTGACGATGAGCAGCTGGAACGCGTGGCTCAGATGATTGACCAATCCGAACGCGTGTATTTTTTCGGAACTGGGAGTTCTGGTCTAGTCGCACGTGAGATGAAGCTACGTTTTATGAGATTGGGTGTCGTCTGTGAAGCCTTAACAGATCCAGACGGTTTTGCCTGGACGACTAGTATCATTGATGAAAAATGTTTGGTCTTTGGTTTTTCCCTCTCAGGAACAACACCGTCCATCATCGATAGCCTATTAGATGCCCAGGACATGGGAGCTAAGACGGTTCTATTTACAAGTTCACCGAATAAGGATACTCAAGCATTTACAGAAACCATTTTGGTCGCAAGCCAAAACCAAGCATCTTATATTCAACGAATTTCTGCTCAGATTCCAATGCTGATTATCATTGATTTACTCTACGCTTATTTCCTAGAGATTGATCGCGAAAGTAAAGAAAAAATCTTTAATAGCTATTGGGAGAATAATAGACTGAATGGTTATCGTAGAAATCACAGAAAGGGAAAATCCTAAATTGATAAAATCAATTTAGGATTTTTTATCATTCAAAATTTTTTGCATAAAATCTCGATAGACATTTATCTATACTCGCTAATTTTTCTAAAATAATTCAGCTTTCATCACTCGAATCGTAGCTTCTGAAGCAAAACCAAGAAGGGAATTGTCAGAAACGCTAGTCATTTTCACTTTGAAGTCAAAGATTGAATCAGCTTGCTCTGTAAAGTCGATCGTTGGAATCGTGATTGTTTTCTCAGTTTCACCATCTTGGAAGGTTAAGTCAGCTGTTGTGTCCTTGTACACTTTACCATGAACCCCTGTTCCTGGCTCTGTTACAACATGGACTGTTGCTGTTCCTTTGCTACCACCAACACGCTTAATTGTTACAGTAACCGGTTGACCTTTTTGAACTTCATAGGTCGTTTCTTTCATCTCAAACATACCTTTACCAGCATTGTTGAGCGTGTAGATACCTTCCGTTGCAATAGCTTTACCAGTTTTGTTAACGAGTTTGATGGTATGTTCACCTGGAGCCAAGTCTTCAGTTTCATAAACCATCTGGCTACGTTTACGAGCTGCATTATTCGTTTGTACGTCTGCAACCTTTTGACCATCCACGTAAACGGACATTTCACCGTGGTTTGGATCAACTGTAGACACTACATATGCTTTTGTTCCAGCGAAACGGTAGGTTACGCTAGCATCTTTTTGGTTAGTCCACATAGATGTTCCGCGGACGCCTTCAGATTCATCATACCAAGTTGTATTCTCTTTATCAGCAGTTGTATTTGAATGGTAATCTAGTCCTAGAGGGTAACCATCTGTCTTCTCGATACTGCTTGGTGTCTTATAAACAGAGAAGTTTGTCAAGATTGGAGTCGCTTGTGCACCAGTAATAGTTACACGAATCTTTTGTGCCTCTACTGGTTGACCTTGGATAAGACGACGATAACCAACAGTTGACCCTTCACCATATGGAACCCAACGACCATTGAGTTCAACTTCAACCTTGAAGCCAGAGATACGTTGACCCTTAGCGATATCTTCTTTGAGTTCGACTACGTCAAAGCGTCTCTTTTGTCCAAGATCGACAGTAAATTCACCTGTCTTAGCATCATTTGCTAGTGCCCAGCTCGTATCATCCTTACCATCTGTCAAATGACTTGCTTGATACAAGTGATTCTTACGAGTAGAGCTTGCAGTTACAGTTGCTCCCTTAGCGAAGTCAGTCGCATACATTTGATCCAAGGTTGCTCGGAATTCTTTCAAGCGAGCCACATCTGCTTCTGCGAATTTACCTTCTTTATTAGGTGGAATATTGAGGAGAAGTGGCGTTCCACGACCAACAGACTTGAAGTAGATATCCATCAAATCTTTGATTGATTTTGGCTGTTGATTGTCATGGTAGAACCAACCTGATCGGATAGAAACGTCTGCTTCACCAACTGAGTACATATCTCCTTCTGGATCTCCATGGTTGAGATATTCATTCTTCACATCATCAGTGATTTTAGCTTTCTTGACCTTATGCCAAACTGGATCTCCGGCGATACCACGTTCATTACCGATCCAACGGACACTTGTTGGTTGAGCAGAGAAGATGGCGATGTCTCCTTCAGCTTCCTTGATGTACTTGAACCACTCATCAAAGGCATAAGTTACTTTTTGAGCTCCGCTACCACGCGCACCGTCCATCCAAACTTCGATAAACTTACCATTGTTTCCGTATTTAGGATTTCCAAGGATTTCCTTGAGTTGGTTGAGGTAGTATTCGTTGTACTCTTTCTCAGTTGCAACATGATATTTAGGATGGTTGGCATCCCATGGTGATAGGTAAACACCCATATTCATGTCATACTTAGTCGCTGATTTAGAGATTTCTTCGAGAAGGTCACCCTTACCATCTTTCCATGGACTTGCAGCCACCGTATGGTCTGTATATTTAGATGGATAAATCACAAATCCGTCATGGTGTTTTACAACCATGATTGTTCGTTTGAATCCAGCATCCTTCAAAGTCTTAATCCACTGATCTGTATCAAGATTTGTTGGATTGAAGTTTTGAGGATTTTCTTGACCATCCCCCCACTCAGAATCAGTATAGGTGTTCATACCATAGTGGATGAAGGCAGCCAATTCCTCCTTGTGATAATCCAATTGAGCCTTGCTCGGAAGTGGACCGTAAGCAGCAATTTCTGTTTCTTGATCCTCAGGGGAGCTTACTTTACTGTTATATTTTTCTTGTTGATTATAGGTCAATGATTGCTCTCCTTTAGTCCATATCTATTGGTGTTACTGATATATATTTGAATTAACTTAAATATACTATATCGAAGTCAAAAATGCAAGATACCTTGCCAGCAGTAAGCAAGTTAGTATTTGCCTTTATTTAAAAATCCTAAATTGGCAAGGCCAATTTAGGATTGTTTTGTTTTGAAATGATAATAAGCACCGAGCATGCCAGCAGTATTCTGATGGTGGGCAAATTCAAGTCGAGTCTTGTCTGCTAAGCTTGGAACAAGCGAATCTTTCAAAGCCTTACGGATTTTTGGTTTCAAAATTGCTTCTTGCCCCATGATCCCACCACCAAGGATGACAACTTCTGGATTGGCAACATAACAAATATTTGCGAGACCCTTACCAAGGTAATCCACCATACGGTCAATCCCCTCCATACAGAGTTTATTGCCTTCGGTAGCTTCTTTGAAAATTCTGCGACCGTTCCACTGTTCCACTTCATCTCCATGTGCATCAGCCACATACTTAACAAGAGCTGTCGTAGACGCTAAGTCCTGGAAGGCTCCATCCTGCATGTGCAGATAACCAACTTCACAGGCAGAATTACTAAAGCCATGGAAAACTTGCCCATCAATGATTAAGCAACCACCGATACCAGTCCCAATCGTCAAGCAAAGGGTAATACTTGCACCCTTTCCTGAACCAGAGACAGCTTCAGCAAGCCCTGCACAGTTAACATCATTTTCAATTTCACAAGGAATGTTAAAGCTTTCTTCAATTTCCTTTTTAAATTGGGTTCCGGCATAATTTGGAATCTGTGGACCAGCGTAGAAAATCTCACCCTTATCAGGATCAACCATTCCCGCCGAGGAAATTGCTACACCTGACACTGGTCCTTTTTCTAGATAGCTAGCTACGATATCTTTTGTTTTCTGTAAGATGTGTGGACCACCCTTGTGAGCCTCAGTCGCTACTTCGTTAGACTCTACAAGTTGTCCATCCTGATCAATTAAACCATATTTGATATTAGTTCCACCAATATCAATTGCAACGTAATTAGTCATAAAGCCTCCTATTGATTAGAGGAAACGCTCCTTAGATTCACGAATCAATTGAGCAGCTGCTTCTACAACTGGACGATCTTCTTCGGTCACTGGTGTAAGTGGAGAACGAACTGATCCGATGTTAAGTCCTTCATTGATTTTCAAGACTTCTTTAATCACACAGTACATATTCCCATGAGCTGCAGTCAATTTACCGATGATAGCGTTGATAGCGTATTGCAATTCACGCGCTGTTTCTAGGTCTTTATCCGCAATCAATTGGTTGAGTTTCAAGAAGAGTTCTGGCATAGCACCATAAGTACCACCGATACCAGCTTTTGCACCCATGAGACGTCCGCCTAGGAATTGTTCGTCTGGACCGTTAAAGACGATATGGTCATCGCCACCAAGGCTAACGAATGTTTGGATATCTTGAACTGGCATTGAAGAATTTTTAACACCAATGACACGTGGGTTTTTCAACATTTCTGTGTAAAGACTTGGAGTCAAAGCAACACCTGCCAATTGAGGAATGTTGTAGATAACATAGTCTGTGTTTGGTGCAGCAGCACTGATGTCGTTCCAGTATTTAGCAACTGAGTACTCAGGCAAACGGAAGTAAATTGGTGGGATTGTTGCGATAGCATCTACTCCCAAACTTTCTGCATGACGAGCCAGTTCAATACTATCTTTGGTATTGTTACAAGCTACGTGAGCAATGATGGTCAATTTACCTTTGGCAACTGCCATAACTTCTTCTAAGATCAATTTACGGTCTTCTACACTTTGGTAGATACATTCACCTGAAGAACCGTTGACATAAAGCCCTTGAACACCTTTATCAATAAAGTATTGTACCAAGGCACGAGTACGTTCTGGGCTAACTTCACCCGCATCATCATAACATGCGTAGAAGGCAGGAATGACACCTTCATATTTTTTTAAACCTGACATAGATTTCTCCTAAGATTTCTTTTTTCTGCTTTGAGCAGATGATTTTTTACTATTTTAGTATACACCTTGTAAAAAGCGCTTTCAATACATCTTAGCCACTTAGATTTTAATTTCTATTCATCTCCCATAGCTTTTCTTGTTTGAAAGTAGTTTCATATCGTTTTCAATCTGCTTGATATTTAGCAAACAATTTTTCCATTAATCCAGCTTGGCAAAAGGCAAGAAGACCAAAGCCAAAGAGTAGAAATGCTGAACCACCAAGCACTAGAGTAAAGCCTGATAGATAAAGAAGCATAATGATTAACAAAATAATTGCAAGCATCAAGAAGAACCATACGAAGTTAAAGCTGACCAAAAGCAAGCCCTTTTGAAGAACTTCTTTCCAAGTTAATTCATAGCGTGCAGCAATTGGATAGCTAGCCAACATAACTAAGGTTAAAAATATCAGAATTCCCAAGCAAATAGCTTTAATGAGCTGAAAGGCAACACCAGTTTGACTCCAAAATAGTGATAAGTCAACCACACTGATTAAAAAGATTCCTAATTCCAGCAAACCTAACTGAAAACCTAATTTCAAATTTTGCTTAAAGGCTCTAATATAGATTTTGAAAACAGGAATACGACGGCTGCGCTTCACTTCAAAGATTGTCTGATAGAGACTGATTTTAGCTACTCCAATAGTTACAATAGGTAAACAAGACACAACAAAGAGTAGGTTAACCGTCACGATATCTAAAACTTTCTCGCAAAAACGCATCAGAAAGTTATCCGTATCGAATGCCGCTTTTATCAATCCAGATCCTTTATGTGCCATTGTTTCTCCTCCTAACTGACTAATCGATTAAAATTTTAAATAAATATTTGCGAACTTTATCTTCCATACCTGCATAACCGTTAGGCTGATGAGGTTCTCCTGGGAAGAAAACTGCAAAATTGTGATATCCCAACAAGAGTGGGTATTGTTCGTGACAATGAACAAAGCCAATATCGCTAGCTTCATCAAAGGCTACAGCCTCATCTTTTATACGAGAACCGTAGCTAGAATACTCATGTCCTTCAACTAACAAATGTAAGTCTGCATAGTTTTTATGATGCTCAAAGCGATCATTTTCTTCTTTGTTGAGAACATTTTCTTGCACAACTAAGAAGACCTTATCTCCATCAATATCGTATTTCCCTAATTCAAAGTTATCTTTACGATGCTCATAGAGATAATCGATGGCCTTATCGAGATTTGGGTGAATTCCCTTGTAAAAGCTAATGTTTTTTAAATCATCAAAAATCATAGTAATTTCCTTTACCTGATTGTTATCTTCAGACACAAAATGTCTAGCCAGTAAGTTTATAAGTGTCTAACAAAACTTCGTGAAGTAACCAACTCCTCTCCATTTTGTAGACACTTATATATCCTGTATTCTCTTAGTCTATCAACTATACTTCTGCATACTGATAAACAGATTGTACTATATTCAATTTTCGCAGAGTATTAACCTTTAACGGCTCCCATAGTAATACCTTGAGTGAAGGATTTTTGGAAGACAAGGAAGACTGTTACGATTGGCACAGCTGCAAGAGCAGCCCCTGCCATAATTAAACCATAGTTGGTTGCCATCTCAGCCTGCATAGTCGCAACCCCGAGTGAGATGGTCAAGTTGTTACGAGATGTCAACATAACCAACTGCATAAAGTAGTCATTCCATGTATTGATGAAGGTAAAGATTGCAAGAGCTGCAAATCCTGGCTTCACGATTGGGAAGGCTACGCTCCAGAAAGTACGAATCTCACCACATCCATCAATCTTAGCAGATTCGAGCAATTCTGTTGGAATGTTTTCACTGAACTGTTTCATGAGGAAGACCCCAAATGGCCATCCGATTAAAGGCAAGATAACCGCCCAAAGAGTGTCATGGATTCCCATGAAGTTGACGATACGTACCAATGGTACTAGGACAACTTGTTTTGGAAGAGCCATGGCAGCGATAAAGATAGCGAATAGAATGCGTTGTCCATAGAAACGTTTCTTAGCCAATACATAACCTGCTAGGGAAGAAGTTGCACAAACCAAGAACATAGTTACCAATGAAATGAAGACTGAGTTCCACATCCATTGTAAGGCTGGGTTTTGCACCATCAATTGTTGGAAGTTCTCCATTGTTGGAGCTTTAGGGAACCATTGTGGTGGAATCATAATGGTATCTGGTTGTGATTTGAATGCACCTGTCAAAATCCAGTAGAATGGAAAGATAAACAGTACAGTCAATAAAAGCAAGAAGATGGTTGAAATAACAGTGAAAGCTGTTAAAGGTTTCTTTTGTGTAGATTGCATAGCTGTCTCCTTTCTATTAATATTCTACGTCGTTTCCAAGTACTTTAAATTGAACAAAGCTGACAATTGCGATCATAACTGCCAAGAATACACCAATAGTATTGGCATAGCCATACTCAGTCAATTGGAAGGCTTTCTCGTATAGGTAGTACATAAGTGTACTTGTTGAGTAGTTTGGACCACCTGAAGTCAAAAGCTGAATCAAAGCGAAACACTGGAATGAGTTGATGGTTGTAATGATTGCGATATAAAGAGTTGTTGGAAGGAGGCTTGGCCATTTAATCTTCCAGAAAACTTGTAACTCAGTAGCTCCGTCGACACGCGCCGCTTCAACAAGTGAGTTATCAATATTACCCATTGCAGCGATGTAAAGGATGATTGGCTGACCAACTGATGTTGTCAAAAGAATAATCATAATCGCCATCAAAGCCCAGTTTTTATCACCCAACCAAGAAATGTTTTGGCTAATGATATGGCTTGACTTAAGTACGAAATTCAAAATACCTGATAGAGGATCATAAATCCATTTCCATACAACCGTTACAGCAACACTACCTGTTACAACAGGAAGGAAGAATACGAAACGATAGAAGGATCTAGCAACTGCATTTTGTTGGTAAGTTTGTGATGCCACAAATAGTGAGAAGAGTACAACGACTGGTACAGAACCGATAACTAAGATTACGGTATTAATCAAAGATTTTGTAAAGACAGGGTCTTTAAACATGCGGATGTAGTTGTCCAATCCCACAAACTCAAAGCTAGTCATCGAGTAGTTAAAGAAACTAGTGATGAATCCCATGATCATTGGAGCTAGGACAAAGACGATAAAGAAGATTAATACTGGTGCTAAGAATGCATAAGAAACAATTGTTTCTCTCATGCGAATTTTATTGACTTTCACAGTCGGCACCTCACTTTCAAATAGTTTTTGTTTTTTGATTGTTATCTGACATTGATGTAAAATCAAAATGAAATTTTTTCCAAGAAAAGCCTATGTAAGAACTTCATTTTAATTTTGACCTGTCAGTTCCTTACTTTTTTTAAACAAAACCCCCCTTTTCGTACACAGATGTGCACAGGGAAAAGGGGGTGATTTTACTTTTTATTTAGGGCTTATTATTTAGCTGCTTTTTTGATTGTTTCATTCGCTTTTTCAGTGAATGTCTTCAAAGCTGCAGCAGGTTGTTCGTCACCGTTAGACACTGATTGCAACATTGGGAACCATAGAGTTCTCATTTCAGCAAATCCGTCGATTGTGTTGTAGTATGGAGAGTAGTATTGAGTCCAACCACTGATTGTTTCCATACGTTTGTCGTCGTAAAGTTTTCCAAATGAAGTGCGAACTGGGAAGGCACCTGTACGAACTACGTCTTTAGGACCCCACTCTTTATCATCTGCGATGAATTGGATGAATTTCTTAGCAGCAGCAACTTTCTTTTCATCCTTGTTGTTAAATACTGCAAATCCGTTTACAAGGTACTCAAGAGCTGGTTTGCCTGAATCAGATGGGAATGGTACTTCTACCACTTCAACTTTACTTGCTTCCAAGAGTTTAGCTTGGATACCGTTTTGAGCTGGTGCCCAAAGGATTGTGTATGATGTTTGACCGTTTGCAAAGTTTTGGATGTCTGCTCCACCGTCAAATTGTGAACCGTTGTTCAACAAACCATCTTTAATCCAGCTAGTTGCTTTTTCAAGACCTTTGACGAACTTAGGATCGTCAGTTGTGTATTTAGTAACTTCTTTGTCTGTTACAGAACCGCCGTATAGGTTAGCGATGAAGGCACGTGTTCCTTGGTCTCCCCCTTGACCAGAACTGAACAATGAACCTGGAGTGTATCCTTTGTCTTTAAGTGCTTTCAAGACTTTTTCAAAATCATCTGTTGTCCAACCTTCTTTAACAAGGTTAGCTACACCAGCATCTTCCAACATTTTCTTGTTCATAGCCATGTAGAATGGTGCAGAACTGATTGGATACATGTATGCTTTATCACCAGCTTTACTTGCTTGAATGATGTTTTCATTGTTAACATCTTTAACAAATTCATCTGTAAAGAGGTCATTCAACTCAGCTAATTTACCATTTTTACCGTAATTAATGATACGACCTGGTGCATCGAAAAGTACATCTGGAGCAGTTCCAGCTTCAATAGCTGTCGTGATTTTTTCTGGACCAGATTTGAAGTCGATTGTTTCTAGTTTAACTTTGATATCTGGGTTTGCTTTTTCGAAAGCTTCGATGATAGATTTTTCATAAGTTCCTACACCGTCACCAGATTTTTCTTGAGTGAAGACTGGGAAAGCCCACCAAGTGATTTCAGTTTTCCCTGCATCACTTGCAACGTCTTTTTTAGCGTCTGATTTGCCACAAGCAGCAAGAGATAGAACAGCAGCACCCGCAAGTACTGTACAAGCTAGTTTTCTAAATTTCATTAGTATTCTCCTAAATGATGATATGCGTATCCAAAACGGATAATGAGTATTGACAACTTTGTATACGTTTACATTTTATTTTACGAATCAACCACTCTCCTCGTGTTTTAATTGTCTTATTTGAGACCTGCAACAAATCGTTCCGTGATCTCTTTTGGTCTAGTAATAGCTCCACCAACTACGATGCCTCGCACTCCGTAACCTAGGATTTGCTTAGCCTGTTCTGGTGTGTGAATCTTACCTTCTGCGATGACGTCTACTCCTGCATCACAAAGTTTCTTAATCAATTCAAAGTCTGGACCATCCACTTTCGGGCTATAAGATGTGTAACCTGACAAGGTTGTTCCAACAAAGTCAATTCCCGCTTCAACTGCTGTTAGTCCTTCTTCAAAGGTACTTGTGTCAGCCATCAAGAGTTGATTTGGATATTTTTCTTTGATTTGACGAATGAATTCTTGAATCTCTAGGCCATCATGGCGTTCTCTCTTGGTACAATCTAGAGCGATTACCTCAATATCTAGAGCAGCTAGTTCATCTACTTCTTTCATGGTTGCAGTGATGAATGGTTCCTGTGGTGGATAATCACGTTTGATAATTCCGATAATCGGAAGATTTGTAACCTCTTTGATTTCCTTAATATCCCGAACACTATTTGCTCGGATACCGACTGCTCCACCTTGCTCAGCCGCTTTGACTAGCAAGGGAATTACACCTCCCGCTTCTGTATAAAGCGGTTCGTGAGGAAGTGCCTGACAAGAAACGATGATTCCATCTTTAATCTGCTCAATCAAAGCTTCTTTACTGATCTGTGGCATCCACTTTCCTCCTTTTCTTTTTTTCTTATGAGCCTATTATATATCATTTTTGAAGCGCTTTCAATAACTTGTACTAGAATAGATTGAAGTTTCAAAACAATTTTATGAAACAGAATCTCCTGAAAGTAGTTTCAGGGAGAAATACCCGAGTTAAATTCTCCTTTCATCCGCTTATTTCCACTAGAATCTTCGCTTTCTGCAAACAAAGAGCCTGTAACGAATGAACGTTACAGACTCTTCTAATATAAGTCTAAACCTTTTTATAGAGACTTTTTAGATTCAATGTTGCCATTAATCTTCTTTTTTCTTAGCCATTCCAAACAAGCCGAGAAGCATTCCAACCATTCCTACAGATACTAGAGGAGTTGAAACCTCACTTCCTGTTGCAGGGAGGGTTGGTTGTTGTGGTTGAGCTGCTGGAGCTTGATATGTCTTGTCTTGCTGTGCTACTAAAGTGACAAGCGGTTTTTCTTCAACCTTATATTCCGGAAGTTCGTTTTTGGTTGCCTCGACTGCATTTACTCCGCCTGTGAATTCTAGAAGTTCATGCTTAAGGGCTTGAACTGCATTTGCTCCACCTGCAAATTCTGGAAGCTCATTCTTGAGCGCTTCAACTGCGTTTACTCCGCCTGTGAATTCTGGAAGTTCATGCTTAAGGGCTTGAACTGCATTTGCTCCACCTGCAAATTCTGGAAGCTCATTCTTGAGCGCTTCAACTGCGTTTACTCCGCCTGTGAATTCTGGAAGCTCATGAACTGCAGCTTCGACTGCATTGACACCACCTTCGAATTCTGGGACTTCCACCGTTGGCGCTGCTTCGTCACCGACTGTTGCACTAGGTTCAGTGTACTCAGGAAGTTCTGTTACAACCGCTTCGTCGTCATTGACACCACCTTCAAACTCAGGGACTTCTACTGTTGGTGCTGCTTCGTCACCTACTGTTCCAATAGCATCAGTATACTCTGGAAGCTCTGTTATAGTTGCTTCGTCACCATTGACGCCACCTTCGAATTCCGGAACTTCTACTGTTGGTGCTGCTTCGTCACCTACTGTTCCAATGGCTTCTGTATACTCAGGCGCCTCTGTTACAGCTGCTTCGTCACCATTTACACCACCTTCGAATTCTGGGACTTCATGTACTGCCACTTCGTCACCATTGACGCCTCCAGTGAACTCTGGAACTTCATGAATAGCAGGTTCTTTACTATTAATTCCACCAGGAATTCCTGCCTCATCAAGGCTAACTGGCAAATTATGCATGCTCTCAATCGCACCATCAACTATCTCTGTAACTTCTTGGCCAATATCTTCTTTTTTGACAACAAATAGCAGTGTTTTTGTATCGTACTGAGTTAAGAAGGTTGCTAGGTTTCCATTCGCTAATTTAAGAACAGGAGCTTGGTTTACCAAGACTTCTGAATCAAATTCTAGTGCAACAATATTGTTACCCATATCTACTGCACTTTTTACTTTTGCTTTAGTTGGAGCAATCATATCCTTGCTCAAGAAATCCCAGTTGAATTTCTTATAAGACAAAGTATATTCATTTTGATTGGCATCTGCATGCTCATAAAGTAAGCCAAATTCACCATTACCAAGATCTTGCAATGAGTTATAGGCAAATTTACCGCTTTGAATTGGATTGTGTTTAAGCCAAGTTAATTCTCCGTTAGCTTCCACACGTGCCAAGTGTACCAAACCGTTGTAACGTCCTGGTCCACCTGCGTTACTGAGGACGATATATTCCTTACCATCTTGTACAGTATGAATAGCTGACATTTGAACATAGACATCTTTGACATCTGAATAGCGTTTTACATCTTTTTCCCAAGTCGCTCCGCCATCTTTACTTGTTGCAACCTGCAAATCTCCTGTCAATCCACGCATGAAGAGTTTGAGGTCTCCGTTGTTCAACTGAACAACAGTTGACTCAGTATTTTGAGCACCTGGATTATTCATAGTTGAAGAGTGAATTGTTTGGTTACCTACTGGGCGGTTATCATTGACAGCTTCACCTGCTTGCCAAGTTTCACCATGGTCATCCGAGTAAATGACGCGTGAAGACTGAGAACCACTCAAGTAAGATACGTTATTTGTAGTATAGACTGGTATAACGAGACGACCTTTGTGAGGTCCTGAATGCAAGGCAATCCCTGTACCAGGTCCAGTACCTAAGAAGTGCATCCAGTCCTTGCGAATACCGTATGTAATATCTTTAGGTGCAGACCATGTTTTCCCATCATCATCACTATAAGACATCCAGAGATAGTTGGTATTTGAAACTCTAAAGATATTCTTGTCACTGTATTCGAAATAGACATTACCAATTAGTTCTTCACCCTTGTATAGATCACCCTTATCGCTATAAGCTGGTTGTTTAGGATCAACTACAACACGGTATTCTGTTTTTCTATTTTCAGGGTCAAAAACTTCACCATTTTCACGGATAGTATAACGTCCTGCATCACCTTGTTTGTACAAGACTTGGTAAACCTTATTACCGATTTGCTCATAAGCTTGTGGTGCTTTTCCTGGTAGAGAGAATACTGCCTTCCCTTCGAGGAACATATCATAAATTGAGAAGATTCTCTTAGTTTCAGGATCTTGGACTAAAGCCATGTCAATATTAACTGGTGATGGCCATTCTGGATTTTTAGCTTTCTCATTGTCACGAGGATTAGAGATGGTAATTCTATCTCCCCATGTCTTCCCATTGTCATCACTACGACGAACGACCATACCGATATCACCCCAGTCAGAGTGATGCAAGCGTCTTTCATCCGTTCCGGCAATCAAGGTACCTTTATCTGTCTTAAGAAGTGCAGGTATACGGTAACTTGCAATACCATCTTTATTTGGTTTGCGGTTCACACCACCTTCAAATACATCCAGTTTATCCGTAACTTTTGCACCTTCAGGAAGTTTTTTCGCCAATTCACCTCTTTCAAAGAACTGACTACGTTTTTTCACTTCTTCTGGAGAAAGGGTACGATCATAAATCGTTAAATTACGAACATTAAGATTTGATCCCCAGAAGTTTTTGCCTGTACGTTTTGTTGTACCGATTTGAACATGATTAACATCTGGCATATCTTGGATAAAACGACCAGACTGAGGACTTGTTCGAGACAAGACACCATTTACATAGACGCGAACCTGACCTTTTGGTTGGTCTACATTTGGTCTTTCAACTGTAAAGGTTACAGAGTTCCACTGACCTGGCTTAATCTTCAAAGGAGCAGTTTTATAATCACCATAGAATTGGTTTCCATTTGCATCACGACCTTCAACGATAGCCGTGTTATCAAGGATGGCCATTGTGAAGTACTCATTTACTTTGGTATCACTAGAAACTGAGAAGAGGTTGTAAAAACGTGGAGCAGACGCATCTGGTTTAAATTCCATGTGAATGGTAGCGTTCTGAAGCTTTTTCAATTTATCAAGTTCATCATTCAAATCAACTCGTTGACCATTTGTTGCATTGGTCTCTACATCTTCTTTTTCAACAACAACATTGGCATTTTCTAATTCTCTTGCGTAGAAGTCACGTGGAACACTACCGACTTTTTCGTCCTCAGTATCCGCTACTGGAGTCTCTGCTGGTTTTTCAGTTTCTGTCGGATTTTCAGAGCCTGGATTTGCTTGCAGCTCCTCACGGTTTACCTCAGTTCCTTTATCTGTCGCTGCTGCCAACTTATCAGCAAGTTCCTTATCTATGTTAGCCAGATTTCCTGATTCTACTTCTTTTGGCAATTCTGGCAAAGCTTGTCCAGCTGTTTCACCACTGGTTGCTGGAGCTTCTTGAGCTAAAACTGGCGACGCACCAAAAACAACTGCCCCAATGACTACTGATGCAGCTCCTACTGTTAACTTTCTAATTCCAAAACGTTGTTTCCGTTCAAAATCTCTCTGTGTCATATATTCCCTTCCGTCTTTCACAAAAAAATAAAGCGCTTTCTTTTTTATTGAAAATTTTTTGCCTCCAGGGCATAAATCATGTAAAGAAACTGTATTATTGATGGGTTTTTCCCATTCTTTTCATCTGAATTTCTGTTGCATTTTTATACTTTATATCTTAAAGCAAGCAACAATTTTACTCCTTTCAAATTGATACTACACTTATTATATAATAAATATTCTAAATAATAGCCTTAGTAATCTATAATAGAATTTACTTTCATATATATTTCTATGCTTCAAACTTTTCGAAACTACTTTCTTTAATCTCTCAAAAAGAAAGCCCTGTTTTAGCAGGGCTCTTTTTACATATTTCTAACGACCTACATAGGTAAAGGAAATCTCACTACCACACAACCAGTTGTAAACCTGGTCATTGACATGGACATTCATAGCCTCGTGGGCATATTCTGGCATGAGACGATAGCTCTTTTCACAAGTCAAACGATTGTAAATAGCAAACTGGGTGATTGGATAGCAGACATCGTCATCAAACCCTGTAATCATTCTCACATCACCTTTAATGCGATGGGCAAAGTTTTTCACATCGATATAACCAAGTGTCTCCATGATCTGCTCTTCTGTTTCGTGGAAAGGATCATGGAACTTAAAGTAACGAAAAAGCTCATCATAAGCTTCGCTGGTATTCCCAATTTCTAATACTCGTCTAAAGTCTGACAAGAATGGATAGATGGCAACTGTTCGCTTGATACGTGGATTGAGACCAGCAGCCACTAAAGCCAAGGCTCCTCCTTGAGAAGCACCATAACTGGCCAATTGCCCCTCATCTACTTGCGGGAAGCTAGCGACAATTTCAACCAATTGATAAATATCTAAATAGACATCTTTATAGAAGAGTTGCTCTTTTCCTTCTACTGCGCCACGGATGATTTGACCCTTAACTGTATTTCCGAGAGGCGAACGTAAGCCATCTTGTGAGTATCCAGATTGCCCACGAACATCCATCGATACAACCCCATAACCAGCGACGGTATAGGCTAGCATATCTGTCCAATCCCAACAACGTCCCATATAGCCATGGAAGTGGAAAATAACCGGTACTTTCTTATCTAATTTTGGTAAGACTACACGTGCATAAACAAGTCCATCACGTGTACCTTTAAAGGTTAACTCATAGCACTTAACATTTGGAATATGAAAGTCACGTTCCTCTAGTTGGTAATCTGGCAAGACCGAAACCTTGTCAATCTCCCCATCCCAAAAAGCATCAAAATCCTGAGGGACTTCATCTCTTCCTTGATATGTTTTCATTTCTTCTACTAATGCTGGATTTCTCATAGAATTCTCCTTTGTTTTGTAACCGTTATCATAACTGTAGCACATATGGGGAAGCAATGCAAGAAAGAAAGGGAAACGGAAAGTGGATTTAATGTCCGACCCCAGCAAGAATCCTCTTGAAAGTAGTTTTAGATATATAAAAAAGAGCGTTGCCACTCTTTTTCTTAGTATTTAGGAGAAGGTTGAGTTTCCTTTTGAAATATCTTTTGGTAATTTACTTTAATAGTCATGAGAGAGTCCTCGTTTCTTTTGGATGACTCTAGTATAGATACTCACCCTAAAAGCAAACTTAACATTATCTTAAAAAAGCTTAATCCAGATATTCTTTTTTCTCGAGATTTAAGGCAATCATGTGCCACTCTGGGTCCTCTCGCCAATTAGGTAGGGAGCTGATATAGCTAGCTACCTTTCTAGCTTCCTCAAGGATTGGGAAGTCTTCGATGATATCAGCTACATGGAACTCTGGTAAACCTGACTGTTTAGTCCCAAAAATTTCACCAGAACCCCGCATTTTCAAATCTTCTTCTGCAAGGACAAAACCATTGGTCGTTTCCGTCATGATACGCATGCGGTCTTTCCCAGAGTCAGTTTTTGGATTGGCCACTAGAACTGCATAGGACTGCTTGTCTCCCCGACCGACACGACCTCTGAGCTGGTGAAGTTGACTAAGTCCGAAACGGTCAGCATCCATGATAATCATGACTGTCGCATTTGGCACATTGACCCCAACTTCGATAACCGTTGTAGAGACCAGGATATCTGTCTTTCTCTCTTTGAAATCCTGCATAATCTGATCTTTTTCATCACTCTTCATCTTTCCATGTAAGAGGGCAACTTTTGCTTTCCCAGCAAAATGAGTTGTTAACTCCTCTGACAGAGCGATAGCATTTTTAAGGTCCAGAGCTTCAGATTCTTCAATCAAAGGAGAGATAACATAGACTTGGGAGCCTTTCTGAATCTCACCCTCCAACCAAGTCAAGACCTGTGGTAATTGCTCATGCTTGATCCAACGAGTTACGATCGGCTTACGCCCTGCTGGCATCTGGTCAATAATAGAAACATCCATATCCCCAAAGGCAGTGATGGCTAAGGTCCGTGGTATGGGAGTTGCCGTCATCATGAGGACATCTGGATTTTCACCTTTTTCCCGTAAAATACGCCTTTGCCCTACACCAAAGCGGTGTTGCTCATCGATGATAATCAAGCCGAGTCGGGCATAGTCCACGCCGTCTTGTATAAGAGCATGGGTTCCGATAATCACATCGGCTTCCCCCTTAGCAATGGTTTCCAAGACCTTTCGTTTTTCTGCAGCTTTCAGTGACCCTGTCAGGAGAGCTAATTTCAAATCTGGAAAGAGACTCTCTAAACTTTCAAAATGCTGCTCTGCAAGAATCTCTGTTGGAACCATGAGGGCAGCCTGATACCCTGCCGTTACAGCTGCATACATAGCAAGACCTGCAACCACTGTCTTCCCGCTACCGACATCCCCTTGTAAGAGTCGATTCATGTGATGGTCCGACTTCATATCTGTTAGAATTTCTTGCAGGCTTTTTTCTTGGGCTTGGGTCAAGGCAAAAGGCAATTTCTCTTTAACTGCAGTTAATGTTTTCTGAGACCAGTTCAAGACCAGACCACTTCCATGGACCTTATTTTCAGACTTGAGGGTCTGTAATTGCATTTGGAAATAGAAGAGTTCCTCAAATTTGATTCGACGGAGCGCCTGTTTGTATTCTGCCAAATCCTTAGGAAAATGCATGGCACGAACAGCCTGACTACGAGGCATGAGTTTGTATTTATCTAGCAAGGACTGGGGGATGTTTTCTTCTATCAAGAGGTTCAGTCCCTGATCAAAGGCTGTCTTGATGACTTTAACAAGTCCTGCTTGACTGACGCCTTGCGCTAGGCGATAGACAGGCTGGAGGTCATCCTCGACTTGGGCTAAAACCTTCATTCCTGTGAGGCTTGCCTTGGCACGATCCCACTTGCCAAAGACAGCCAAGGTTGCTCCTAGTTCAATCTTGTCAGCTAGGTAGGGTTGGTTGAAGAAATTAACTGCAAAAACAACCTCTCCCTGCTTGAGGCTAAAACGTAGACGATTACGCTTAAAACCATAATATTGAACACTAGCTGGTGTCACTACCTGACCAGATAAAACAGCCTTTTCACCGTCTTCTAGCTCTAGCACCTGCTTGGTCTTAAAATCTTCATAACGGAAAGGGAAGTAGAGCAAGAGATCTTGCAAGTTTTCAATTCCTAGTTTGGCATATTTCTCTGCTGATTTAGGTCCTACTCCTGGTAAGACATGCAAGGGTTGATGTAAATTCATGCTCTTCTCCTTTCCTTCTATTTCTTAATAATATTCTCTTGGAATTCGATCACTGAGGAGACAAACCACCTCATAATTGATGGTTCCTCGGTAAACTGCTACATCTGTTGCAGTAATTTCTTTATCACCGTCTGAGCCAATTAAAGTTACCTTGGTACCCAATGGGTAAAGCTTAGGTAAGCGAATGGTGATTTGGTCCATGGATACACGCCCTACAATGGGACACAATTGGCCATCCACCAGAACTGAGAAATTCTGCATGTCTCGTGTCCAACCATCTGCATAACCGATTGGCAAAGTGGCAATGACTTGCTCACTGTCTGCCTGATAAGTCGCTCCGTAGCCCATACAAGCTCCAACCTCTACTGTTTTGACATGTACGATGGCTGACTCCAAGGTTAAGGCTGGTTTTAGTTCATAAGGCAAGTCCAATACTTGTCCACTTGGATTGAGACCATACATGGAATCCCCCATGCGAACAGCATTAAAAATCGTTTCCGCATGCCATAAAGTAGTTGCGGAGTTACTAGCATGAACGAATTTGGGCACTTCTTGCAAATCATCTAGGATTCCCTTGAAATACTCTAGCTGTTGCTTAAAGTAGGTATCTGACTCTTCATCTGCAGTAGCAAAGTGCGTAAAGATTCCCTCGACAGAGGCACCATGGTTTTTGAGCATAGTTTGGGCTTGTTCGGCCTCACTGGCACTTCTAAAACCAATTCGTCCCATACCTGAGTCAATCTTAAGGTGAACGGTTAAACCAGCTAAGTCTGACTCAGTATCAAGGAGATTCTCAATCCATTCCAATCCTGCCACTGTCAAGGTAATATCAAAATCCTTAGCTAATGAAAAAGATTCAACCTCAGATACTCCCAAAATAAGAATTTTCTTAGCGATACCTGCCTGACGGAGTTCGATGGCTTCATCAATATTTGACACACAAAAGCCATCAACATCATCCTGGATAGCTCTTGCAACAGCTATCGCTCCATGTCCATACGCATTGGCTTTCACAACCGCCCATTTGAGAGTGCCTTTAGGAATGTGTGCTCCCATCTGTTGGATATTGTAGCGGATTGCTTCTAGATTAATAAGGGCCTTGGTTGGTCTATGTGGACTAGTTTTCATGATTTTCCTCCAAAATAACACTAGCTGTCACAAACTGTTCTGTATGGCTAATCGATAACCAAACATTTCCTGAAAATGGGGATTTGCTGAAGTAGGGAGCTCCCTTTTCATCGTTCAAGACTTCCAAATCCTGAAAGCCTAGCTTCCCAATTCCCGTTCCCATAGCCTTTGAGAAAGCCTCTTTAGCTGACCAACGACCAGCCAAATACTCGACCTGTCTGCGACCTTTGAGGTTGGTAAAGCGATCCATTTCCTTGTCTGTCAAGACACGCTGCGCAAAACCTTCTCTTTTTTCAACTGCATTTTGTATAGAAGCTAATTCTTCAATATCGATTCCGTGTCCAACTATCATTTTCATCAAAAGGAGTTGAGATCCCCCCAACTCCATCCTTTTCACTTATTTTGTTAAGGTAGAATAGATTTCTTCTACTAAAGCTACTGTGTTTTCCCAGCCCAAACATGGGTCTGTAATGGAACGTCCAAAGATTTCTGGCTGGTTTTGGCGCCCATCTGCTAAGTAAGATTCGATCATGAAGCCTCGAATTGTCTTCTTAATTTTTTCATTCCAAGCACGGTTGAGAAGAGTTTGGCGAACAATGCGAACTTGCTCCATATACTGTTTCCCTGAATTATCATGGTTGGTATCAATCATGATAAAGGGATTTTCGAGCCCCATAGACTCGTAACGCCCAATAGCATCTAGAAGGGTTTCATAGTAGAAGTTAGGTTCATTTTTCCCGTATTCATTCAAAGCACCGCGAAGGATGACGTGAGCCAAGGGATTTCCTGAAGTTTCAACTTCTTGACCATGAAAGAGAAAGGTTTGTTTGTTTTGTGCAGCATAGATGGCATTAAACATCACAGATAGGTTTCCAGATGTTGGGTTCTTCATTCCCACTGGTGCATCAATTCCCGAAGCTACAAAACGGTGTTCTTGGTCTTCGACTGAACGCGCACCCACTGCATGATAACTCACCAAGTCATCAACCAAGACGAGATTGGCTGGGTAAAGCATTTCATCTGCTGTAGTCAATCCAGTTTCTGTAATCACTCGATAATGAAGCTGACGAACAGCCTGTAAACCATTGATTAAGCTTGGAGCTTTAGAAGTATCTGGCTGATGAACCAAGCCCTTGTAGCCATCTCCATTGGTACGTGGCTTCGCAGTATATACACGCATGACCATGAAAATCTTGTCCGCCACTTTTTTCTGCAAGTCTGCCAAACGGCGAGCATACTCAAGAACTGCTTCTTCATTGTCAGACGAACAAGGTCCAATGACTAAAAGGACGCGGTCATCCTTTCCTGAAAGGATATCTGCGAGTTCTTGGTCACGGCTTTCCTTATACTGCAAGGCTTCTGCAGATAGCCGTGTTTCCGCCTTAATCGCTTCAATATCGATTTCTTGACCTTTCTCGATAAATGCCATATTATTCTCCTAGTCTTTGGTAGATTTCACGAACAAGAGCTTCCGTATTTTCCCATCCAAGACATGGATCCGTGATTGATTTACCAAAGACCTCAGGTTCGTTTTGACGACCGTCTTCTAGATAAGACTCAATCATGAATCCACGAACATATTTTTTAATCTTTTCATTCCAGTCTCGGTTAATCAAGGTCTGACGAACGATACGAATCTGCTCCATGTATTGTTTCCCTGAATTATCATGGTTGGTATCAATAATGATGAATGGATTCTCAAGTCCCATCTTTTCATACTGAGCAATAGTATCCATCAAATTATCGTAGTAGTAGTTAGGAATGTTTTTCCCGTACTCGTTAAGAGCTCCACGGAGAATAGCGTGCGATAGAGGATTTCCAGTAGTCTCGACTTCTTTCCCTAGGAAAAGGAAACTTTGCTTGTTTTGAGCTGCATAAATACCGTTAAACATGACATTGAGATTTCCTGAGGTTGGATTTTTAAAACCTGTCGCAAAATCTGCTCCGCTGGCTACAAAACGGTGTTGTTGATCTTCGACTGAACGAGCCCCAACTGCCATATAAGAAATCAAATCATCTACCAAGGGAAGGTTCTCTGGGTACAACATTTCATCTGCTGTTGTCATTCCTGTTTCAGAAATAACACGGTAGTGCAGATGACGAACCGCCTTGATTCCATTGATGAGGCTAGGCGCTTCTTTGGCATTTGGTTGGTGAATCAAGCCCTTATAGCCATCACCATTAGTACGTGGTTTAGCAGTATAGACACGCATGACCATAAAGACGCGGTCTTTGACTTCTTCCTGAAGTTTTGACAAACGCTTAGCGTACTCTAGGACTGCTTCTTCATTGTCAGACGAGCAAGGACCAATTACTAACAAGATGCGTTGGTCTTCCCCACGAATAATTGCTTCAAGCTCTTGATCACGTTGGAGTTTGTTCGCAAGTACTTGTCCTTCTAGTTTAGACAAACTACGAACTTCATCAATATTAATTTTAGGGCTTTTTGCTGTAAATACCATTATCCATCTCCTTATAAAGCAAACGGACGCCAAGCGAAAATTCACTTTTCACTAGGCATCCGCCTGAAAATTAATCATTCTTAACGTCGTTTACCATGACAGTTTTTAAATTTCTTACCAGATCCACATGGGCATAAGTCATTACGTTTTACTTGACTGAGATCCAAATCAGCTGGAAGATCTTTCTGTTGCGCAGCAATATTTCGAGTTGCTGTCGTACTGATATGATGTTCAGTTTGTGGTCGTTCTTGTTCATGAATTTGTGCTTTCATCATCAAGCGAGTCACATCAAACTCAATCGAACCAATCATATCATTAAACATACGGAAGCCTTCCGCTTGATATTCCACGACAGGGTTGTTTTGGGCATAACCACGAAGACCAACTGCATTTCTCAACTGATCAAGGGCATCGATATGGTCAGTCCACTTGTTATCTACAACACGTAGAATCAAGACTTTCTGGAATTCTTTCACAGCTTCTTCATCACGAAGTTTAGCAACTTGGCTATCGTAGACTTTCAATGCACGTTGGTATAGTTCATCCTTGATAGCTTGGTCAGACAAACCTTCTAGGTCTGAAAGTGAAATCGAATCTTCTGGAAGCAAGTTGTACTTGGCAAAGTTCAAGATTGCTTCAAGTTTTTCATCTTGTTTAGAACGAGCATGCCCATCGACAATTCGTCCAATCGTACGACGAATCATGGCGTGAATTTCAGGAGCCAAGTCACGTTCTGCAGTGATAACATCATAGCGTTGTGCGTAAATGATCTCACGTTGTTCACGCATAACATCATCATATTGGAGGACTTGTTTACGAGTATCGTAGTTATTTCCTTCAACACGTTTTTGCGCTGCTTCGACCTGACGTGTCAACATACGAGATTCGATGGCTTCGTCAGACATGTTAAGACGTTCAAAGACACCCTTCAAACGTTCTGAACCGAAACGCTTCATCAAATCATCTTCGAGTGACAAGTAGAACTGTGACTCACCTGGGTCACCTTGACGACCTGAACGTCCACGAAGCTGGTTATCGATACGACGGCTCTCATGACGTTCTGTACCGATGACACAAAGACCACCAAGTTCACGAACCCCTTCACCAAGCTTAATATCGGTACCACGACCGGCCATGTTGGTTGCGATAGTGATCGCACCACGTTGACCAGCGTTCATGATGATTTGCGCTTCTCTATAGTGGTTTTTAGCATTCAATACTTCGTGAGGTACGCCTGCTTCAACCAATTTCTTAGAAAGAAAATCACTGGTTTCAACGGCAACAGTACCTACCAAGACTGGTTGACCTTTTTGGTAACGCGCCTTAACATCTTCTACTACAGCCTTGAATTTTGCATCGAGACTAGCGTAAAGAAGGTCTGAATGGTCGATACGTTGGATCGGACGGTTAGTAGGAATTGGAATAACACGAATGTTGTAGATTTCGCGGAATTCTTCTTCTTCTGTTTTACCAGTACCTGTCATACCTGCCAATTTTTTATACATACGGAAAAGGTTTTGGTAGGTAATCGATGCTGATGTCTTAGTTTCATCTTGGATTGGTACACCTTCTTTAGCTTCAATCGCTTGGTGCAAACCATCAGAGTAACGACGACCTTCCATGGTACGACCTGTAAATTGGTCGACAATCAAGATTTCTTGTTCTTCGCTGACCACATAGTCAATATCAAGAATCATGATGTAGTTGGCGCGAAGGGCGTTGTCGATAAAGTGAGTCAAAGCCACATTTTCGATATCATAAAGATTTTCTAGTTTGAAGAAGCTTTCAGCCTTGTCAATACCAGAGTCAGACAAACCGATTGTCTTAGACTGAATATCAATGATGTAGTCATCTTTATCCAAAGACTTCACAAAGTGGTCAGCCATGTGGTAGAGTTGGCTAGTTTCAACTGCATTGGCTCCTGAAACGATCAACGGAGTACGAGCTTCGTCAATCAAGATAGAGTCTACCTCATCGACTAAGGCATAGTTGAGTGGACGTTGAACCATATTCTCCGCACGAACAACCATGTTATCACGAAGATAGTCGAAACCAATTTCTGAGTTCGTTGAGTAAGTAATATCACAGAGATAAGCTTCTTTTTTCTCCATTGGAGATTTTGCTGCCAAGTTGATCCCTACTGACAAACCAAGCCATGAGTACAACTCACCCATTTCAGTGGCGTCACGTTCTGTAAGGTATTCGTTGACGGTAACTACGTGGACACCTTTTCCTGAAAGGGCATTAAGGTATACCGGCATTGTCGCTGTCAAGGTTTTCCCTTCACCTGTACGCATTTCTGGAACGTCACCGTGGTGAAGAACGATACCACCCATAACCTGAACCTTGTATGGGAAAAGTCCAAGAACACGCTTAGCTCCCTCACGTACAACCGCAAAGGCTTCGTACAATAGTTGATCAAGGGTTTCGCCATTTTGATAACGTTGCTTAAATTCTTCTGTCTTAGATTGCAACTGCTCGTCTGTCAAAGCAGCCATTTCATCTTCGTATTTGAGGACTTTGTCAGCCATCTTTTCTAAGCGGCGAAGTTCCCCTTTATCATTTTCGATGATTGTTTTTAATAAATTTGCCATTTTTTTCCTTACTTTAAATTCTGAATATTTTAGAATGTTCTTTTTATTGTAGCATATTTGCCCAGCTTTTTCAAGAAAGAATCCGTGTTTATACAAGCTAAAAAAGGCTCATTGAGAGCCTTTTTTTGTAAATATTCAAACTATTGCTAATCATTGATTTTCTTTTAGAAAATTCAAGCCTACTCTTTGGTTGTAGAAGTACTAAAGTCAACCTTTGGAGCTGTCTTAGCTTCTTCGCTTTCTTTAAAGGTTTCTGCCTCTTTAAAGTTCATCATGTTAGCGAAAAGAACTGTTGGGAAGCTTCTTAATTTTTGATTGTATTCTGTTGCCACTTTGTTGTAATCCTTACGGGCTACAAAGATACGATTTTCACTTCCAGCCAGTTCCGTCATGAGTTGTTCCACATTTTGATTGCTCTTGAGTTCTGGATAATTTTCTGTTAGTGATATCAAACGTGAAATAGCTGAACTCAACTCTCCTTGAGCCTCTTGATTTTCTTTTGAAGTTACGGAGCCATTCCCGATTTTAGCACGAGCTTCCGCAATCTTGGTGAAAACCTCTGTCTCATGGTTCATCTGACCTTTTACAGACTCTACCAAATTTCCAATCAAGTCAGAACGACGTTGAAGAGCTGTCGCTACATCAGCTTGCGCTTGTTCGACCTTGGTTTGTTCAGAGACAAGTCCGTTATAAGTGCCTACTACTGAGCAACCGCCAAGCAAGATAATAGCCAGCAAAATGCTCAACACATAAATAATTCCTTTATTTTTCATATCTAAACCTACTTATTTTCTTAATTTTTACACGAACATTACCAATCATCGGATGAACCACCGCCATCGAAGCCGCCACCGTCCCAGCTACTAGAAGAGTCTGAGCCTGAATCTGACCAAGATGAACCTGAGTCAGATGAGTCACTAAACCACCATCCGCCGTCAGAGGAATCTCCTCCTCGGCCACCACCGCCTCCTCTAATAATAGCTATAAATACGACAATGAAATAAATGATTATCCCGACTCCGAACACATTGTCCATAGGGTCACTGTTCTTACTATGACTAGACGAGCTACTATTGCGACTCGATTTTTTCCCACTGATGCTATCAGAATAACGTTTAATTTCAGAGGAATCATCAGATGGAAATGTTCCGCTTCCTCTATAAAACTGATTGTCCAAGCCTTTGGCAATCGCTAGAATTCCTTTACCATAGTCACCAGTTTTAAAATCTGTACGGCTGGCTGCCAAGAGCTGCTTGGTTTGATAGTCCGTTATTCTAATGGCGGTGTTATTACTGGTTTCAATTCTTGATTTACGGTCTTGAACGGCTACTACAATAAGACTTCCAAAATTATCTCCTGAATAGCCAACCTTCCAAGCCCTGGCAGTTTCATTAGCCACTGTTTCAATGCTTTCTCCTTCTAGACTATCTACAATATAGACGCCTATTTGAAGCTTTTCTGCCTTTTGACTATTGGCTTCATTCAAATCACGAATCTGAGTAACTACTTCCTCTGTCAAATAATGATTTGGGTCATAGATACCATAGTCTGGTTTTTCAGGCGCCGTGAATGCTGATAGGAAGAAAAATGCCATCAGTAATCCAAGTAGACGCACCAAGAAAGGATTCTTTAACAATCTATCTTTTTTCATAATAACCTCCTTATGCAAGGAAAATTGTTTAGAGCATTATAGCATTTTGAATCTTACAAAGAAAGTACGTTTCCATTACAAAACCGTGACAAGGACTAGGAAAATGATGTTAATTTGATGACAAATTAGATCTACGCTCTTGCTATCATCTACAAAAAAGAAGGTCTGTTAACCTTCTTCTTTTTATCATTTTATTTCCGTTTTCTTGCGATCAGATGGATTGGCGTCCCCTCAAAGACGAAGGCCTTGCGGATTTGATTTTCCAAGAAACGCAAGTAAGAGAAATGCATCAGTTCTTCTTCGTTGACAAAAATCACAAAGGTCGGTGGTTTAGTTGCCACTTGAGTCGCATAGAAGATCTTGAGACGTTTCCCTTTGTCTGTCGGTGTTGGGTTGATGGCGATAGCATCCATAATGACATCATTCAAGACTGCTGATGGGATACGGGTATTTTGACTCTCGCTGATTTGTTTAATCATCTCTGGAAGTTTGTGGAGACGTTGCTTGGTCAAAGCCGAAACAAAGATAATAGGTGCGTAAGGCAGATATTGGAACTGCTCACGGATATCCTCTTCCCAGTTTTTCATGGTGTGGTTATCTTTTTCAAGAGTATCCCACTTGTTAACTACGATGATCATCCCTTTACCAGCTTCGTGGGCAAATCCTGCGATACGCTTGTCGTACTCACGGATGCCTTCTTCGGCATTGAGGACCATCAAAACTACATCTGAACGGTCAATAGCTCGCATGGCACGCATGACTGAGTATTTTTCCGTGTTTTCATAGACTTTACCAGACTTACGCATACCAGCCGTATCAATCATGGTAAACTCTTGGCCATCCGCATCTGTAAAATGTGTATCAATGGCATCACGAGTTGTACCAGCTACGGGACTAGCAATCACACGATCTTCTCCCAAAATGGCATTGATCAAGCTAGATTTTCCGACATTCGGGCGACCAATCAAGCTGAATTTAATGACATCTGGATTTTCATCTTCGACTTCATGTGGAAGATTTTCGACGATGGCATCTAGTACATCCCCTGTACCAATCCCGTGCACAGATGAAATTGGCAATGGTTCTCCCAATCCAAGAGCGTAGAAATCATAGATATCATTTCGCATCTCTGGATTATCAACCTTGTTGACAGCGAGGATAACAGGTTTATGAGTTTTATAGAGTTTACGTGCTACGTATTCGTCAGCATCTGTGATGCCTTCTTTTCCAGAAACTACAAAAACGATGACATCAGCTTCTTCCATGGCAATCTCTGCCTGGTGCTTGATTTGTTCCATAAATGGAGCATCAACATCGTCAATCCCTCCAGTATCAATCATACTGAAAGAACGGTTAAGCCATTCACCAGTAGCATAGATACGGTCCCGTGTCACTCCTTCGACATCTTCTACGATTGAGATGCGTTCCCCTGCAATACGGTTAAACAGGGTTGATTTCCCAACATTGGGACGTCCTACGATGGCAACAGTTGGTAAGGCCATGTTTTCTCACTTTCTACATTAAGTTCTTTTGTTCAAGATTTTCTCTAGTTGAGCTTGGTTCAGGCTGACCGAATTGCTCTGCAAGACGTTGACTCCAAGTGGTAGTCGCACGAGCTCCTGCATATTCAGTCTGCACACGATCATAAGCTTCAATAGCCTCCGTTGTTTGTTCTTGGTATTCTTCCTCAAAGACAACATTTTCGAGTGGTAATCTTGGTTTCACGTCATGTTTTTGGTTAGGTACACCCAGTGCAATCCCAAAAACTGGGTAGGTATAGTCAGGAAGGTTGAACAGTTCTGCCAATTCAACAGATTTGTAACGCACCAAACCAATAATCACTCCACCATAGCCTAGGCTTTCTGCCGCAAGCAAGGTATTTTGTCCAGCCAAAGCAGCATCCACAGAAGTAATGAGGAGACCTTCCACACCTTGAGGTTGGAAAGTATCGGTATGGAGACGAGCTCCTTTTTCTGCACGGTTTAAATCACCAACAAAGAGCAAGAATGCTGCTGATTGACGAATAGCTTCCTGAGGAACTAGTTCATAAAGAGCATCTTTCTTTTCTTGACTTCTGACTAGAATCACAGAATAAGATTGGAAATTTTTCCAAGAAGAGGCCATTTGTCCTGCTGACAAAATGGTATTTAAATCTTCCTGAGGAATCGCTTCTTCTTTAAATCTGCGAACCGAGGTATGAGATTTCATTAATGTGATTGTTTCACTCATCGGCGATTTTCTCCTTCTAGTCGTGTTTCTTCTGCTAAATAACGGATACGCTCCATAACGCGTCTAGCTTCCCATGTTTCATCGTTTCCATTCTTGCCTTTAGCAAAATGTTTTTCCAAATCTTCAAAATTGAAATTTGAGGTAAAGAAGGTTGGCAAATCTTCCTGCATACGATACTGGAGAATGACTTGCAAGACTTCATCACGAACCCAAGGCGTTGATTGCTCGGCGCCAATATCATCCAAAATCAAGACTTCAGCTTGCTTGATTTCATCCACCAAATTCTTGACATTTCCATCACCGATAGCATTTTTGACATCAATGACAAAGCTCGGATAATGGAGAAGAGTTGATGAAACGCCACGTTTTTCTGACAAATCATGGGCTAGGGCAGCCACCATAAAGCTCTTTCCTACCCCAAAATCTCCATAGAGATAGAGACCTTTACGGTTTTCTGGGTAATCATTAACAAATTTGATCATTCTATTTAGAACAGCTAAACGTGCAACATCATCACGATAAACATCTAAAAAGCTGACATTTTTCAAACTAGATGGTAAATTGATTAATTTTAGACGTTTCTTAATAGCTGCTTCTTTTTCAGCCGCAATCAGTTCCGGAGTTTCCTCATAGGATACATCTGCGTAACCATGGTTCATGACCAGGATAGGCTTGTAACCACGCGCGATATAGTCTGTATCTCCGCGAAGGAACTTATCACGCTCGGTGATGTATTGGTTAAACTTAGAGATACTACGATTCAATTCCTCTTGACTGAGAGATTCCTTCTGGATAAAAGCCGCAACATCAGGATCTTTTACAATCTGATGGACCAGGTCCTGGTATTGAAAACGGCTGGGATGACCTTTTAGCACATCTCCTACACTTTCCATCTATTCACCTCCATTATCTAATTTCGCTAATAATTCTAGGGTTTGGCGTTCCATTTCTTCCAATTCCTCAGCTGATGACGTGTTTTTATATTCTGGATTACTCCATTTAGGAACATTGGTTTTTGCCTGGCTTGTCTTCGCTGTTTTTGATTCTTGCCCCTTTTGATTTTTTTCTCTAATTCGAAGCACAGCCTCTTCAGCAGTTCTGACTTTGTTATAAGAGTAATCATTGGCCACTTTCATGGCATATTTTTCATTGAGATTGGCCGAATCAACCTTGTTGAAGGTCAAAAGTATAACGACATTGATAACTTCATCAAGCAAGCCTAGGTCTGCCATCTGTTTTAGCAAATCGCGTTCAGCTTGGATAATTCCTGCATTTCGGGTTTGTTTGATTCCCGCTAAAAATTCTAGGGCCGTTTTACTTTTAGCTTCTCGGATAATGGTCGCTTCCTTAGGACTAAAATCCGATGAAACAGACTCTTGCGCTAATTTTTCACGCATACGCTTGATAGAAATGACTTGAGAAACTGCTGTTCCTTTTGCTAGCTGATAGGTCTCAAACCAGGTCCATTTTTTCTCATCAGCGATTTTAAATAACTCTAAAACATCTGACTGTTCATCTTGGAAACGGAGATTATCTCTCGCCATGAGCTGACGAAAATGCTCCAAATCAAAATCATTTTTAAAATCAGCTTTTACTGGTGTCTCATCATGACTAGCCAATTCTTCTATCTCTGGAAAGGCCTGACTCAAATGAACCGTCAAAGCTTCTCCGTCTGCAGCCTCTTGACGTAAATCAGAAACTGCTGTATCGCCAATCCTTTTCTCCAACAAAGTACGATACACTGTATGATGCAAGAAGTCAGATTGAGAAAGTGTTGGATGAATAGCAAGTTCATAGCCGTCACCCTTTTGATAGAGGGTAACCAAATTGAAGGCTGTTAAGATTTTAAAAGCCTTTAAGAGTCTGTCCATCCCAAAATTGAGGTGGTTGAGGATAGCTGCAAACAGGTGTTCTTTTTGTCCATCATCCCAAAAAGCTAAGGTATAAAGGTAAAGACTCAGCGCATCCTGACCGATAATCGGGAGGTAGCACTGCACCAAAGTTGTGGGATCTTGCGACACCCGATTATTCTTTAGAAAAGAAAAACGATCATTAGGCTTCATTTATTTTTCCTTTTTCTTCTTTGAAGATTGCGTAATTTGTTTGAGAAGATTTTCGAGCTCGCTCACATCTTTAAAGCTACGATAAACACTAGCAAAACGAACGTAGGTGATTTCGTCTAGTTCAGCCAACTCTTCCATAACAAGAGAACCAATATCTTCACTTTGAATTTCATTATCATTGCGACTGAGGAGTTTTTGCTCGATACGATTGACCACCATACCAATCTCATCACTAGACACCGGACGTTTTTGAGCTGAACGAATAATTCCATTAAAGATTTTATCTCTTGAGAATTGTTCTCGAGTTCCATCTTTTTTGACAACTACCAGTGTTCTCTCTTCAACTCGTTCATAGGTTGTGAAACGATGTTGACACTCTTCGCACTCACGTCTTCTTCTAATCGTATTTCCTTCTTCAGCCTGACGGCTATCGATAACACTTGATTTTGTAGCGCCACATTTTGGACAACGCATGCCTTCCCCTCCTTGTCGTTTTCTTTTCATTATACCATTTTTTAAGCAATTCCCAAAATAATTCTCCTTTTAGCTTGACAAGTTTTTTGTTTAGTTGTATTATTTAAGTGACACAAAAGGAAATTGTTGAAAGGAGACCGTGATGTCCTGGACATTTGATAACAACAAACCCATTTATTTGCAGATAATGGATAAGATTAAACTGCAAATCGTTTCTCATAAACTAGAACCCAACCAACAACTGCCAACTGTCAGAGAACTGGCTAGTGTGGCTGGCGTCAATCCAAATACCATCCAACGTGCCCTATCAGACCTAGAAAGAGAAGGCTTCGTATACACCAAGAGGACTGCAGGACGTTTTGTCACCGAGGATTTGGACCTAATCCTCCAATCCCGGAAGCAACTATCTGAAGAACAACTGCAGCAGTTTGTAACAGGTATGGTAGAATTTGGCTATGAAAAAGAAGAACTACCAACTGTTTTGAGAGATTATATTGAAGGAGTTTAGACTATGACCTTGTTAACGTTTGAAAATGTTTCAAAATTCTATGGAGCAAGCCCTGCTCTTCAAAATGTTTCCCTTGAAATCCCGGCAGGAAAGATTGTGGGTCTCCTTGGCCCAAACGGTTCCGGAAAAACAACCCTGATTAAACTAATCAACGGTTTACTCCAACCAGAGCAAGGACGTATCCTCATCAATGGCATGGAACCAAGCCCAGCAACTAAGGCTATCGTTTCTTATCTACCTGATACGACCTATCTCAACGAACAGATGAAGGTCAAAGAAGCTCTTACCTTTTTCAAGACCTTCTATAAAGATTTTAATCTGGAACGTGCTCAAGGTCTTCTTCGTGACCTTGGTATCGACGAGAATAGCCGTTTCAAGAAACTCTCAAAAGGGAACAAAGAAAAAGTTCAGTTGATCCTGGTCATGAGTCGTGACGCTCGTCTATACGTCCTTGACGAACCAATCGGTGGTGTCGATCCCGCAGCTCGTGACTACATCTTGAACACCATCATCAACAACTACTCTCCAACTTCGACTGTCTTGATTTCAACTCACTTGATTTCGGATATCGAGCCTATCTTGGATGAGATTATTTTCCTCAAGGACGGAAAAGTCGTCCGTCAAGGGAATGTGGATGATATTCGTTACGAGTCGGGTGAATCAATTGACCAGCTCTTCCGTCACGAATTCAAAGCCTAGTTAAAGGAGATTATTATGTTTTGGAATTTAGTTCGTTATGAATTTAAAAATGTCAACAAATGGTTTTTAGCCCTCTATGCTGCTGTACTCTCCCTCTCTGTCATCATAGGAATTCAGGGCAGTAGCCTCTCAAGCACCTATTATCAAGATAAGGGCGTTGTTATGTTAGTATTTCTATCTCTGGTTTTTGGTGGTCTGGTTATTACTTTGAGTATCTCAACCTTGATTTTGATTATTCAACGATTTAAGAGAAGTGTTTATGATCGTCGTGGCTATCTAACACTCACCCTGCCAGTATCTGAACACCAGATCCTCTCCGCTAAACTGCTTGGAGCCTTTGTTTGGTCTTTGACAAGTACAGTGGTTTTCCTTTTTAGCCTTTATATTATCATTTCCATGATTCAACCAGACGCCTTCCTATCTAGTTTTGCCGAGTATATGCTAAAAAATTATACAGATAATTTCTGGTTAGCCTTGATTTCCTATATTTTTAACACTCTTGCAGGTATTCTTTGTATCTACTTGTCTATCTCTATCGGCCAACTCTTTAATGAATACCGTACAGCTCTTGCAGTCGTCGCCTACATAGCCATCCAAGTTGTTCTTGGATTTATCACCCTAAATCTTCGCATCGATTTCGACTACAATTGGGTATTATCCTTTGAAATTTTCAAAGACTTAATCCTTAGCGTCGGCTGCTATCTCGGAACCTACTATATTTTAAAGAACAAAGTAAACTTACAATAATGAATGAAGCCCCTAGCAAATAAAGCTAGGGGCTTCTTTTTACACAAAGAAATATAACATTCTTATTTTTTAACTCAATATCAAACCTGCTACGATGGGACTTACAAATACATAGAGAATACCGGTGACACCGATGGCTAGTCCTCCCATAGCACCTGCAACTGGTCCATAGCGAAAAGCTGTTCCAGTCCCAACTGCGTGACCAGTTCCTCCAAGAGCAAGACCAGCAGCTACTGGATCGTCAATTTTTAGCCATTTTAAAAGTGTTGGTCCAATAACGCTAGTCAAAATACCAGTTGCTACCACAACTACCAAGGTGATCGTCGCTATTCCTTGTAGCTTATCCGTAATTCCAACTGCCATGGCCGTCGTTACAGACTTTGGGAAAAGCGAAATTGCCAAGAAGAAATCCATACCGAAAAATTTTGCAACTAAAGCTGTAAAAACTGTATTTACAACAACAGCAAGGAAACTACTGAGTAGAATACTTCTAACATGGTGTTTCATGAGGTGAAAACTCTTATAAAGAGGAATTCCTAGAGCCACTGTTGAGGGAACAATCAAGTTATTGAGGTAGACCCCACCTTGATAATAGGCAACATAAGAAATACCAGTCAGTTTTAGAAAAACAATGATAAATAAAGTTGCTAGCAGCAAGGGAGTGGTCAGAGGATGAGGGTACCGTCTAAAGATAATCATGCCTCCAAGATAAGCCAAAATGGACAAGGCTATCCCAAAAAGTGGATTGGATACAAATTCGCTCATTTGGCACCTCTTTCTTCGTAATCTCCTTCATAACGCTTTTTGATAAACTGAACTACAAGCGCAATCAAGATAATATTGATAACTGCTGCAAAAAAGACAATCAAGACAATGGGCAATAAATAGGGAGCAATCACATCAAATTTCTCCATAATCCCAACTGCAGGAGGTAGAAAGAGGATAGTCATATTCGCTAGGAGAAAATTCCCAACCATGTTGACATGACGTACCCGCAACCACTTGAACTGCAAGGCTAAAAATAAAATAATCAAACCGATAATGCTTCCAGGAATAGGCAAATGGAAAAAGCTAGAGATTCCCTCACCAATCAGTGAAATGACAAAGAGAATCATTAACTGAACATATAATTTCATCGTTTACTCCACAAATAGACTTTCTGCATACCAGTTTACTCTTTTTTCAGAAAATTTCAAGGAAATACACAAGAAACATCCTTCTTGCTATCTATTCCAAAAAGTTGTATACTAATTGCGTGCGCAAGCATCTCAGATAGGCAGATCTGTTTATAACTACCATATAGAAAGGAGATTGATATGACTTACTTAGAAAAATGGTTTGACTTCAACCGCCGACAAGTAGAGCTAGAAGCTCTTTTAGAGCAAACGATTGCTGAGCAGAGTGACCAAAGCCTAACGCTCAAAGAATTCTATCTCTTGCACTTTTTAAATCAGGCTCAAGAAAAATCTTTGAGACAGATTGACCTGCCGGACAAACTCCATCTGAGTCCAAGCGCAGTATCACGAATGGTGGCACGCCTAGAAGCCAAAAACTGCGGTTTACTTAGTCGGAGATGTTGTGACCAGGATAAGCGAGCTAGTTTTATCTGCCTCACTAAGGAGGGTCAGACAACTCTTGCCTATCTACAAAAAGCTGTAGAAGAGAGCCTTGAAACAAAAGCAAGTTGGCTTTCCTAAAATTTTTACAAAAAAACTTGCGTGCGCAAGCAATTTTCTTGACATTCCTTTTTCCAAGGAGTAAAATGAAGATATGATTTAGCAAAGGAGAATCTTATGATTGAAATCACTTATCTTGATGCCAGCAAGCAAGAGAGAACCATGACCTTCGAGTCATACGAAGAATTTGAACGTTCTCAACATGCCTGCCTGATTGGTGTCGCAGACTACTACCCTGTCCAAAAAGTAACCTACAAGGGACATGATTTGGACTACCATGGGACTTATGGAGATGTTTTCTTCTATCTCATGAAACAAGATTTAAGCCAATATAATTAAAAAGGAGAAATACTATGGCAAAAGCAATTACAGATGCAACATTCGAACAAGAAACTAAAGACGGATTGGTCTTGGTAGACTTCTGGGCTACTTGGTGTGGTCCATGTCGTATGCAAGGTCCAATCTTGGACAAATTGTCTGAAGAACTTTCAGAAGATGTCTTGAAGATCGTTAAAATGGATGTTGATGAAAATCCAAACACAGCTCGTGCATTTGGTATCATGTCTATCCCTACTCTTCTCTTCAAGAAAGATGGACAAGTTGTTAAACAAGTGGCTGGTGTTCACACCGCAGAACAAATCAAAGCCATCGTTGCTGAATTAAGCTAATCAAAGGAGAGACCAAGTGCATTCATTTGGTCTCTTTTTTCTTGCCCTTTGCCATTTTTCAAAAAATATGCTAGACTGTAACTAGAATATTACGATGTTTGGGACATGCCATCGCTAAAAAAACCTCTACTTGGTATTTTTTAGCTCCCTCTAGGGGGCTTTTTGCGTGCTCTGAACATTTCCCATTTTGGAAGGAGTACTATGAAACGTCAATCAGCCTTGGTCGTCTTTAGTGGCGGTCAAGATTCAACAACCTGCCTTTTCTGGGCCAAGCAACACTATGAAAGGGTCGAAGCCGTTACCTTTGCCTACGGTCAACGCCACCATTTAGAAATTCAAGTGGCCAAAGAAATCGCTGAGGAACAAGGAATTCGTCATCATATCCTAGATATGTCTCTGCTAGGACAAATTACTGAAAATGCCTTGACTTCAGATTTAGAAATTGAGCAAAAAGAAGGAGAGGTTCCTAATACCTTCGTTGACGGTCGCAATCATCTCTTTCTGTCCTTTGCGGCAGTTCTTGCCAAGCAGCGTGGAATTACGGATATCGTGACAGGAGTGTGCGAAACAGACTTTTCAGGTTATCCTGACTGTCGGGATGTCTTTGTCAAATCACTCAATGTCACGCTCAACCTCGCTATGGATTACGACTTTGTGATCCAAACGCCTCTCATGTGGCTAGACAAGGCTGAAACTTGGGAATTAGCTGACCAACTTGGTGCCTTTGACTACGTTCGTGAGAAGACCTTGACCTGCTACAATGGGATTATCGGTACTGGTTGTGGAGATTGTCCTGCCTGCCATCTACGCCAACATGGTTTAGAGGTTTATCTCTCTCAGAAAGGAGAGGCCTGATGTTTTTTGCCCCAAAAGAAATCAAACAAGAAACTGGGGAATCTCTTGTCTACAATCCTCACAGAACCTTAGTCTCAAAAGAATTTACCTTCGATGCTGCCCACCACCTCTTTCACTATGAAGGAAAGTGCAAATCCCTACACGGTCACACCTATCATCTGCAAATCGCTGTTAGTGGATTTTTAGATGATAGAGGTATGACCTACGATTTCGGAGACATCAAAGCTATCTACAAGGACTACTTAGAGCCCCACTTGGATCATCGCTATCTCAATGAAACCCTGCCCTACATGAATACAACTGCTGAAAATATGGTTTACTGGATTTTCCAAACCATGAGCCAAGAGTTGCCAGACGAGCGCGGTCTCCGTTTGGAATATGTTCGTCTCTATGAAACTCCGACTGCCTTTGCAGAGTTTAGACGGGAGTGGTTAGATGACTAAGGAACGTGTCCTCAAACTACCAGTTCTAGAAATTTTTGGGCCTACCTTTCAAGGTGAAGGTCGTGCTATTGGCCAGAAAACCATGTTTGTCCGCACTGCTGGTTGCGACTACCACTGCGACTGGTGCGATTCCGCCTTTACTTGGGACGGTTCTGAAAAACCAACTCGTATGACAGCTGATGAAGTAATCGCTGAGTTAGACAAACTAGGAAGCTACGACTATGTCACCCTATCTGGGGGGAATCCTGCTATCCTAGCAGCCAATATGGCTCAACTTGTCACCAAGCTCAAGGAACGTGGGGTCACTCTGGCTGTTGAGACCCAGGGATCCCGCTGGCAACATTGGTTAAAAGATATCGACCAAGTCACTCTGAGTCCTAAGCCTCCTTCCTCCAAGATGGAAGTCAACTTTGAGACCTTGGACTTTATCGTTTCCCAACTAGACCCAGACAAAGTAACCTTTAAAATCCCTGTCTTTGATGATGCAGATCTAGCCTTTGCCAAAGGTATTCAAGAACGCTACCAACCAGATGTCCTCTTCTTATCGGCGGGAAATCCTGAGCCCAAGGCTACAGGCAATATTGTCCAAGACCAACTGGACCGCCTCAAAGAACTCTGGGAACGTGTCGCTGCTGACGATAGCTGGGGCAATGTCCGCGTCCTTCCTCAACTCCATACCCTCCTCTACGACAACCAACGTGGTGTTTAAGATTAGAAAGAAAAAATCATGTCACAACAAGAAGAAATGAAAAACCTCAGCCTCCTCGGCAACAAAGAAACCAACTACATTTTCGAATATCAACCAGATGTCCTCGAATCCTTTGACAATCGTCATGTGGAAAATGACTATTTCATCAAGTTCAACTGTCCTGAATTTACCTCACTTTGTCCCATCACTGCTCAACCAGACTTTGCAACTATTTATATTTCCTACATTCCTGACAAGCTCTGTGTCGAGTCAAAATCCCTCAAACTCTACCTCTTTAGCTACCGAAACCATGGAGATTTCCATGAAAACTGTATCAACACTATCGGGAAAGACTTGGTCAACTTGCTAGACCCTCGCTATTTAGAAGTCTGGGGAAAATTTACACCTCGCGGTGGTATTTCAATCGACCCCTACTACAACTACGGTAGACCTGGAACCAAGTATGAAGGATTGGCAGAACAACGCCTCTTCCAACATGACCTCTATCCAGAGAAAATTGACAACCGTTAAACTCATACTCAATGAAAATCAAAGAGCAAACTAGGAAGCTAGCCGCAGGTTGCTCAAAGCACTGCTTTGAGGTTATAGATAAGACTGACGAAGTCAGCTCAAAACACTGTTTTGAGGTTGTGGATAGAACTGACGAAGTCAGCTCAAAACACTGTTTTGAGGTTGTGGATAGAACTGACGAAGTCAGTAACCATACATACGGCAAGGCGAAGCTGACGTGGTTTGAAGAGATTTTCGAAGAGTATCATACGAAAAAGCCCTGTTCCTCAAGATGAGGAGCAAGGCTTTTTGAATTTCAATTATTCTTCTGTTCCAAGAAAGTTTTTCGCAACAAGAGCTGCAAGAACACCACCAACGATTGGTGCAAGGATGAAAATCCAAACTTGTTGAAGAGCTGCGCCACCTACCAAGACAGCTGGAGCCAAGCTACGAGCTGGGTTTACTGAAAGTCCAGTAATGTTCAAGCCAGCTAGAATCAAAGCTGTCAATGACAAACCGATGACCAAACCAGCAATTGCGCCATTACCTTTACTTGCTGAAGTTACAGTCATGATGACCAAAACAAATAAGAATGTTGCGATTGTTTCAAACAAGAAACCACCAAAGACAGTTACACCATTTGCCAAGGCATTTTCACCAAGGCTTGCAGTTGACATACCTGAATTTGCCAAGAGGAAGAAGACAGATCCAGATGCAAGGAAAGCACCAACTACTTGTCCAAGGATGTAGTTTACAAGTTCTGAAGATGACAAACGTTTGTTAACAAACATAGCGATAGAAACAGCTGGGTTCAAGTGAGCACCTGAAACAGTTCCGATTGAGAAGGCTGCGACTACGATTGCTAAACCAAAAGCAAGAGCAATTCCAAGGTGTCCAAGTCCTTCAACACCATTTCCAAAAACAACAGCTCCTGTTCCGATGAACACAAGCATAAAAGTACCGATCAATTCAGCAACAAATTTTTTCATATTAAGTCTCCTTTTTTCAAACTATGTATTAGTCTATCAGAAGAAGGAAAGGGTTTCAAGAAAAGTGCTTGGAAAATATCGTGCGCTTTCCCCTTTACGCGATAGTTTTATTTTTCTAACTCTAAATCTCACACAGGAAAGTTTTCGATTATTTTGATCTTGAAAAATATTCATTTTTCCAAAAACCAGTCTTTGTTTGACACTAATTTCACAAAGGTATATACTAAAAAGTGATAGGGATTCTTTTAGAAACCTATCACGACTCACTTATAACCCTTTTGCTGTTCTTTTATGAACGTTTGAGTGGTATCACGGATACCAAAGGAGGAATCATATGTCTAAAGTAGCTATTGTTACAGGTGCAGGTCAAGGAATCGGTTTTGCAATCGCAAAACGCTTGGTCCAAGATGGTTTTAAGGTTGGAGTATTAGACTACAATGCTGAAACAGCTGAAAAAGCAGTTGCTGAGTTGTCAGCAGAGAATGCTTTAGCTGTTGTAGCAGATGTGTCTAAACAAGCGGAGGTTGCTGCAGCTTTCCAAAAAGTTGTAGACCATTTCGGAGACTTGAACGTTGTGGTAAACAACGCTGGTGTCGCTCCGACTACACCTCTAGATACGATTACAGAAGAACAGTTCAATCGTACCTTTGCTATTAACGTTGGTGGGGTAATCTGGGGAGCACAAGCTGCTCAAGCTCAGTTCAAAGCACTTGGTCATGGTGGTAAAATCATCAACGCTACTTCTCAAGCAGGTGTTGTCGGAAATCCAAACTTGACTGTTTATGGTGGTACAAAATTCGCTGTTCGTGGTATTACTCAAACATTGGCACGTGACTTAGCTGATTCAGGTATCACTGTTAATGCGTATGCTCCAGGTATCGTTAAAACACCAATGATGTATGATATCGCTCACGAAGTTGGGAAAAATGCAGGAAAAGACGACGAATGGGGTATGCAAACATTCGCAAAAGATATTACATTGAAACGCCTATCTGAGCCAGAAGATGTCGCTGCAGCGGTTAGCTTCCTTGCTGGACCAGATTCAAACTACATTACAGGTCAAACCATTATCGTCGATGGTGGTATGCAATTCCATTAAGATAAAAAAAGAGGTTGGATAATAATCCAACCTCTTTTATCATCTCTATGACTCCAATTTCCAGAGTCATTTTTTTGTTAGTTAAACTAATCTTTCATCAAGACTAGGAATACTCTCCTGCTCTAAATAGTGTGATTTGCCCTGTTTTAATAGAACACAAGATTAGGAACAGTTTGGATATCCATTTTTTCTGCGAAATCATCAAAAAATCAAAGTTTCCATTGCCGCCATGGATACGTTTATTGACTCTTTCGCGCGCCATTTCAAGAGCATAAAAAATCACCTTTTCTAGGTGATTTTTTCATAGTCTCTTATTTTTCCAATTCAAGCAAAACACTAATGGCAGATAAGGCATAAAGTGGTGCTGTTTCTGCTCGTAGGATGCGAGGCCCAAGTCCTGCTAGGACTGCTCCTTTGGCTTCAAAAGATTCAATTTCTGCAGGGGATAAACCACCTTCTGGACCAAAGATAAAGAGCAGTTTAGCTCCCTTTTCTAACCCAGCAACAGCTTGGATAAGCGCAGCTGATTCTCCTTCTTTGGCTGACTCTTCATAAGCAACCACGACACGATCAAACTGATCAAGTTGTGCTAAGAAGTCTGATTTTCTCTCAAACAGCTCTATGCTTGGAACAAAGTTCCGCTTGCTTTGCTCAGCTGCACCGAGAGCGATTTTTTCTAGTTTCTCGGCCTTTTTCCCCAATTTTTTGCTGTCCCACTTGGCAACGGACCAGTCTGCAGGGAAGGCCCAGATCTGACTAGCTCCGAGTTCTGTTACTTTCTGAGTGATGAACTCCAGCTTGTCTCCTTTGGGAAAGCCCGATGCGATGGTCACTTGAACTGGTAGTTCTACATTGTCTGCTAATTCCTCAATCAGCTCCAACTGACGGGCTTCTACATTGACCACGCGCGCCAAACGCTTGATGCCATCATCAAAGACTAAGGTCACCTCATCATCTTCTGTCAGGCGCATGACCTGAAACATATGCTTGCTGGTTTCCTTGTCCTCGATAGTGACAGGAGAGATTGCACTGCCTTTTACAAAATATTGCTGCATGCTAGCCTCCAATCACACCTGAAATATCCTTGGTTTTCTTGAAGACACAGGCATTCCATTCTCCTTGAATCATGTGAGTTTCAAGGAAAAATCCAGCTGACTCAGCTGACTCACGCACCATGTCCCACTTGTCCTTGATAATCCCGCTCATGATGAGATAGCCTTCGTCCTTGACCAAGCGATAAGCATCCTCTGTCAGATGAATAAGGATATCCGCCAAAATGTTGGCCACGATGACGTCAGCTTCAATCTCCACGCCTTTAAGCAAATCACCTGGGGCTACATGGATATTTTCCATGCCAGGATTGAGTTCAATATTTTCCTGAGCGACACGAACCGCTACATCGTCCAAGTCATAGGCGAAGATTTCTTTGGCACCCAGAAGCGAGCTAGCAATAGAAAGGACGCCTGAACCTGTCCCTACATCCAGGACTGTTTCTCCACCGCGAAGAACCTGCTCCAAGGCAAAGAGACTCATCTTGGTCGTCGGATGCGTTCCTGTCCCAAAGGCCATCCCTGGATCTAGCTTGATAATCTTTTCTCCAGCTGTCGCCTCATAGTCTGTCCAAGACGGAACGATAGTCAAATCATGGGTGATACGAGCTGGTTCATAGTATTTCTTCCAATTATCTGCCCAGTCTTCCTCAGCCAAGGCAGTCGTGCCAATCTTAACCTCACCCAGATCCATAAAGTCGGTCAATTCTGCAAGACGAGTTTGCAAGTCCGCTTCCACCGCTGCTACATCAACTGTGTCAGGGTAGTAGGCAGTCACCACGATTTCTTCTTGCTGCTCGACCTCAGGGAAAATCTCACCGAAACGGTCGACATTTCCCACATAGTCCATGCTGTCTTCGATCGCTACCCCTTGGGCGCCTAACTCGATCAAGAGATTGGAAACTAATTCCTCCCCCTCACGCTTAACCGTTACTTTTAACTCTTGCCATGTTTCCATAATTAAGATACCAAGCCCATAAAACACAAAGCCAAAATAGGAAACTCTCTTAAGACACTTATGTTTAAGAGAAGTTTATCTTTTTGGCACAGTGTTTAGGGCGGGTTCAGTTTAGAAATTTAACCGAACCGTCCTTTCTAATCACTTACTTTTAAATAATCTTTTAATCTCTCTTGCAACTGAGGTACAACCTTATCTGAGCCAAGAAATTCATCAATGCTCATCAATTTATAGCCCTGGCCTTCATCTCCAAAGACGATACTGTCAAATTGTTCTTGACTTAACTGACTAACCATAAAGACCGACTGCTTCCTCTCAAAAAGCATACTTGGGTAGACCTTACTCCCAAGCAGGTTATCTTCAGTTAGATGAATCCCTAACTCTTCAAAAACTTCACGCGCTACGCACTCAAAAGGAGTTTCGTCCCCTTCACGACCTCCACCTGGCAACTCCCACATATTGGGCCAAGGAATGCTGGGCTTGTCATCACGCAGAATAGTTAGGACACTATCTCCACAAAGTAAGGCAATCTTGCAGCCTGTGAAATCAGAAATCTCTAGCTCCATGCTAGACTCCTAATATCTCGGATAAGGATAAAATTCTCCTTCTTCCAATCCAACTTTTCCTTCTTCAAAGACTTCTTGGTTCCATTCCATGACGAATTCTTCTGCTTCTGGGTCTTCCAAAAAGTCCATGAGGGCATCTAGTCCAACCTCTGCAGTATCTTTAAGAAATAGCGCAAAATAAGCTAAAAACTCACGAGAAAAACCTTTCTTCGGCAAATAAGGGATAACTGCCAGATAGTCTTCTGCATTAACTGTTGACTTGGCAGGGTTGTAAAAAAGTACCGCTTCTTCAAAAAGGATATCATCTGACGAAACCTCTCCGTCTTCATCTAACATCTCCACCCCTGCAGAATTTTGCGCCTCAAGCAGAAAACTCACTTCAACCGCATGATTACGCTTGTCCCAACTAATCTCATAATCAAAAGGAAAGTTCTTGTCCAACTCTTCTTGTAAAACATCTAAAAATCCATATGTTGCCATTTTGTCCTCTTTCTATACGACTCTTCAATCGCCCCGAATACTCGGAAATATGCTAAAATAGATACTACCATATTACCACATTCGTATCAGAAAATCCATGTTAGAAAGGGCTGCTATGCCAGACAATCTCGCGCTTCGTATGCGCCCCAAAACCATCGACCAGGTCATCGGTCAGGAGCATCTAGTTGGACCAGGCAAGATTATCCGCCGTATGGTGGAAGCCAATCGCCTATCCTCTATGATACTCTACGGACCTCCAGGCATCGGAAAAACCAGTATCGCTTCAGCCATCGCTGGAACGACCAAGTATGCTTTTCGGACCTTCAATGCGACAGTTGATAGTAAAAAACGTCTCCAAGAAATCGCTGAGGAAGCTAAATTCTCAGGTGGCCTTGTACTGCTACTAGACGAGATTCATCGTCTTGACAAGACTAAACAAGACTTTCTCTTGCCTCTCCTAGAAAGTGGACTGGTCATCATGATCGGGGCGACAACTGAAAATCCTTTCTTTTCTGTCACTCCAGCCATCCGCAGTCGTGTTCAGATTTTTGAGTTGGAACCCTTGTCTAACCAAGATGTTAAAGAGGCCGTTCAAATAGCCCTGACTGACCCTGAAAGAGGTTTTGATTTCCCTGTTGAGTTAGATGATGATGCCCTTGATTTTATCGCAACATCTACCAATGGAGATCTCCGTTCTGCCTTCAATTCGCTTGATTTGGCAGTTCTCTCCACCCCAGAAAATGATGACGGTGTCCGTCACATCACACTCGACATTATGGAAAATAGTCTTCAGAGAAGCTACATCACTATGGACAAGGATGGAGACGGACACTATGATGTTCTCTCTGCCCTGCAAAAATCCATCCGTGGATCCGATGTCGATGCTAGTCTCCACTATGCTGCTCGCTTGATAGAGGCCGGTGACCTTCCTAGCCTAGCTCGTCGTTTGACTGTTATTGCTTATGAAGATATCGGTTTGGCCAATCCCGAAGCCCAGATTCATACCGTGACTGCTCTGGATGCAGCACAGAGGATCGGTTTCCCCGAAGCCCGCATCCTCATTGCCAATGTTGTGATTGATTTGGCCCTTTCTCCAAAATCCAACTCAGCCTATGTAGCTATGGACAAGGCTCTGTCTGACCTTAAAACCTCAGGTCATCTACCAATCCCACGTCACCTGCGAGATGGCCACTATAGTGGTAGCAAGGAATTAGGCAATGCCCAAAACTACCTCTATCCACATAACTACCCAGGTCACTGGGTCAAACAAGAGTACTTGCCAGAAAAAATTCGCAACCATAGCTACTTCTCACCAGAAGATAGTGGAAAATACGAACGTGCCCTGGCTCAACGCAAGGAAACCATTGATAAATTACGAAACTTATGAAATCCTTTTCAAAATTTTTAATTTTCCCTTGATTTTTTTTGAAAAAGTGGTATCATATAATCATAGAAACGCTGTGGTGTACGACTTCACATTTAAGTGTTGACCGACTATTTTTTGTATTATTAGGGAAACAAAAGTCTTCTAACAGCATGTAGGCCGTCTCACACGGAAACAGCTTCAGTTAGAGCGAGTTGCCCACCTGCTTAATTGCGCGGGTTCAATACAAACCGTGAAGTTTCGGCACCAATACAGCTTTTTATTTGCCTCCTTAGCTCAGTTGGTAGAGCAGTAGACTCTTAATCTATGGGTCGCAGGTTCGAGCCCTGCAGGGGGCATCTAAATCAACAGGAAAAAGCCTTGATTTATAAGGCTTTTTTGCTTGTCTATAACTGATTTGCCCCATCATTTGCCCCACATTTTTTTATGAGCAATCTTTCCAGACATCTCTGATTACGAAAAACAAAAAAGCTATCCTACCTTTGCAAATTTGGATAAGATAGCGGAATATTTTAATGCAACTCCAACCCAACTCTTTGGAACGAGTAAAGAGATTGAGTTAGAAAAGAGTGTTCTTGAATCTAATGAATACTCTGATAAAGTAAGTGAGATTTTAAAAGCTGTCAAATATATCGAAGATTTTCTAGAAACTGATGGACAGTACTTAGAGGATTTACTTTACTTAACAAGAGGCAACCAACTATACACAGAAGATGGAGATGAGTTGTATATTGATCCAACTTCTCAGAAAAGAACACTTCATAACCAATATGAACCTGGTTTTATTGAAGCAAGGGATAAATCTCCACTAGAGCTCTTAATTGAAAATAAGGAGCTATTAGATTAAATAAAAAAAGCGAGGATATCCTCGCTTCAGATTGAAGTTAAAATCTTTAGAAGACACTTTTATAAGGACTTTGTCTTAAATCTGTGAAAAGGAGTGAAAACTCCTTTTCTTTTTGTAAGTCAGACTGAAACTTCCAAATTGTTTATTTATTTTATTGACATTTTCTATAAAAATAAGTATAATAGTTTTATTAGAAAACTATACTATATAGGGGGTATTGAAATGAAATTTTCTAATCGTTTACTGCTATTCCTTGCAGGAGTTGTTTTTGTCCTTTTAGGACTTTTCCTATTTACAAACCCAGTAGCTAATCTTGTTGCTTACAGCTGGTGGATTTCATTTGGTTTACTGGTTTCTTCTATAGCAGCTATTTTAGGCTATTTCTCTGCACCAAAAGAGCTTCGCTCACCTGTTTATCTTTTCCAAGGATTTGTTAGTCTTCTCTTAGCTCTTTACCTCGTTGCTTATGGCTTTGTGACCCTGCCGGTCGTCATTCCGACCATTGTAGGAATTTGGTTAATTGTAGAAGCCATTATTGCTTTCTTTAAAGGCAATCGTCTAAGATTGATTTTCCCTATTATTGGTAGCAATATCACGTGGGTAGCCTTGCTTGAATTTTTACTAGGTCTAGTGATTCTGTTCAATCCAGCGGCTACAGGTGTCTTTGTCGTTTATGTCATTGCCTTTTCAGTTTTAGTTACTGGCTTCACCTACATTATTGAGGCCTTTCGTAAATAGTCTAGTTGCTATTTCTATCGCATTCAAAAAAGCTGGGAAATCATATTCTCAGCTTTTTTGTCTCTTTAATTATCACTTTTTCGCATTCCATTCTGCGTAGAAATTTGTTTTTCCATTTTATTCTCCAATTTGATCTCGCACTGACATTTATTTATAACAAAACTATATATCTAGAATAGCATAATCATTAGGTATTATAGGTTTTCAAACAAAATACGAGTCATTCGTTTTTGCCCCACTTTTGCCCCATTTTTAAATCCTGACATTGAAAATACCTAAAAGTATTTCCCTAAAATCAGCTATATTTCAACATTTTTGTTTATTTTCAATATGAAAAGTTCTTACAAATTCATGTCGTTATCCTGAGAATAGTTAGAATAAATTAAAATAAGGTCTTTATCTAACACGAAAGCCACATATGTTTATTTTTCATTAACTTGTGTAATGAAAAATAACTGAAAATCTTTTGCATCTTTCTGAGTCGGAAAGTCAATTATAATATTGTCCAACGCAGTACCAAACCACCTATTTGCCGACCTTTTTCTATTGCTTTTACAGATAGGAGTATTCTTCCCTTAGCCAGCCAACGGTTTATCGACTTCATCCTTGCTAATAAACACCTGCTCTGTTAAGACGGGACACTCTTATCCCAAAAAAGTTCCAAAGTCTCACCTGACTCTGGAACTTTTTGATTTCTACACTTATTGTTTGGCTTCCTGTTTTAATTGTTGCACCTGTTCCTCGTACTGGACAAGCTCCTTGTCTTTTATATTGATAGTCGCTTCTGCTTCAGCAATGCGGCTTCTCAGATCTTGAGTCTTGCTATGGTGATAGCTAATACCAATAACACTACCAGCAATGATTCCGATTACTAGACAAGTAAAAATCACCAAAATCAAGGAAGCAGATAGTTGTGTAAAGACAAGACTGACAGTTACTGTTTGACGATTGAGCAGACCAAAGCAGATCACAATGACTAATAAGATCAAACCGCCAATTAGATAAGCCTTATCTTTCAGTGACAATTCATTAAATTTTTTTAGCATAAGTTCCTTTCCTCCTGACTATGTTGATAGAAAACTACACAACATTTAGACATTAACCGAAGCCATTCTACCAGAAAAATTCGATACTGTCAATAATTATTTGATTAACACTCCGTAACTCTACTTGAGTATTTACACATAATTATTGACAGTATCCCGATTTGAACTCGCACTGACATTTATTTATAACAACACTATATATCTAGTATGGCATAATCATTAGGTATTATAGGTTTTCAAACCAAATGTGAGTCATTCGTTTTTGCCCCACTTTTGCCCCATTTTTAAATCCTGACATTGAAAACACCTAAAAGTATTTCCCTAAAATCAGCTATATTTCAACACTTTTGTTTATTTTCAATATGAAAAGTTCTTACAAATTCATGCAGGGGGCATCTAAACAACAGGAAAAAGCCTTGATTTCAAGGCTTTTTTGATGTCAAATAACTTTTTGTAGCAAATCATTATAAAGGTTTTCCAACCTTATCAAACTTATCATTTATTCTCAATCAATTGCTAGCAATATTTGATAAGACCAACTGTTTTTTACAGTACAGAGCTAGTCTATAATTAACTAAACTATACTAATTTGTGCCCATATTACATGGCCAATCCGCATAGAGATTAAAATGGGCTATTATGAATTCATAAATTTTCGCAACAGAACAAGAGCAAGTCATTTAGAAATAAAAGAGAAGAGAATCTTTCACTCTCTTCTTAGTATATCTTATTAAATTCAGTCTTTCTCAATCTACCTGATTTTCCTTTGCAACGACAAATTCTTTAACCAATCGATAGATAACAGCAAATATGGGTGTAAAGAATATCATCCCAAGTAAGCCAAAGAGATTGCCTCCAATACTAGCAGCCGCAAGCGTGAAAAGGGCTGGCAAACCAATAGACTGACCTACAACTCTAGGATAAATAAGGTTTCCTTCAATCAGCTGTATAACTTGATATAGAAGAAGAGAAAGTAAGGCTTGAGTAGGACTCACTGTGAAGATAAAAATCGCTCCCACAACACAAGCAATCATAGGCCCTACATAAGGAATGAACGATAGCACTCCTGCAAAGATACCTGTCATTACTCCATAGGGTATCCCAAACACGCTGTAACCAACCGCTATCATAACTCCTATGATAACTGCTTCAATCAGCTGACTCATCAAAAATTGGTCATAAGTCTCTAGTGCTACTTGTCCAATGTAAGTCAACTTTATCACCACCTTCTCTGGAAGAAAAACTTTTAGAAGTCGACTCGTCATCGCTGCCAAATGTTCCTTACTGGATAAAAATAAAAAGGTGAAGACTATAATCAAAAAGGCATTCATCAAACTTGAAAAAATATTGCCGATATTACTAGTCAGACCTGATAAAAAACCTATCAAAGCTTGGCTAATAGAGCTAGACTGTCCCTGAATTCCTGATACGATAGTTGACAACATGTCTTTGGTTACAAATTCCGAGCTGCCTAGCAATTTCCCAAGTTGAGTAAGGACTGTTGAAAGGACTGTTCCCAGCTGACTAATAGTCTGGGCTAGGGTTGGCAGCACCAAAACCAAAAGAGCAATCACGATTAAGATAAGAGCTAGGAAAACAAGTACCATGGCAATCGGACGACGCAACTCTGCCTTTACCTTCAATTTAACTAAGTACTGTTCAATTTTTTTCATGGGAACATTGAGCACAAAAGCAATAACAGCACCATAAATCAAGGTTGATATTACATCAAAGAGAGAGATTGCTCCTGATATAAAGCTCGATGCATTCAGAATTACAAGAGCAACCAGCCCTATAAAAAGTATTAACGGGGTGTATTTTTTTACTAAGTTCATAAATTCTCCTTAATAAACATGTTTAGATACGACTATACTATTTGGTTTTTCAAACTCTCGATTAAGGTAGGCTTGGTAAGTTCCTGGAGCGATAAATCCTTTGGGTGAGAGGATATCGGTGCCAGCCTGACCGACTATGGTATCAGCCAAGAGCACACAGTTTGTAGATAAGACAAAGTAGGATTTAAACTTAGATTTGATAAATTTATAAAGTTCCCCATCCGTCTCATGTCTGATTTTATAAGCGTAGGTGTAGTCTTCCTTACCATCTTCCGTTTTAATTTTATCTGCGCTTGGCTCCCAAGGAATCGTTAGTTGTTTTAATTCAGCTAATTTTTCCTGAACCGCTTCTTCCATTTCCGGTGTCAAATCTATTCCGTAACCAAATAGCGTTTTTTGACTCTCCCGTTTACATAAGTCAATGTACTTATCACGGTCGCAAAAATATAAAACACCATCTCCAACCATACCAAATAAGGTCTCAGATGACGGATCATAGTTTCCATAAGAAATCACACGTCCTTGATAACAAAGGTCCACATGACCAATAGCTGAAAATAGAGAAGTCTCCGCTGTATGAACGAAAATTTCAAGATCTGCTGTCTTACCAAACTTCACCATTCCAAGATAGATTTCCTCTTCCTCATCAGCATTTTCCTGCATGAATTTATTGATTTTTGCTAAAGTACTTGCAGGGATGAGAGCGGCTAGGGCAATAGGTAAGCTCATTCTGACACGACGTTTGAGATGGTTTTTCCCAATTTCCTCCTCAAACAAGAAACCATCACGGATATTGGACACACCATAAAGGAAAAAATAAGCCCCTAATACAAAGAGTTGAAAGACAGAATTTCCTGTAGAGGACAAAAGACTAGTCCCACCAAGAAAAACTAGTACGAGACCATCTAGTAAGAAACGAAAACGAGGTCGAATTTTGTTTTTGCGGTAGAGAACATAGGTGACAAGGTTGATACTAGCATGAAAAATCTGAGAAATTCCAATCACAAGAGCCAAAATATAAATTGGCACATCAGTAGCAAGATTCGAGCCTAGCAAATATCCCATCACTAACAATTTAACCAGTGCAACTCCCAAGGTGTCCGTTGACTGACTTTTTTTGAAAATACGTAATACTAAATCTAAGACCGTTGCTATCCAAGCTAAAAACAGAACCAGTCGAATAACCGTCACTGGCAACCAAGTTCCCGTGACCATCAAGATAAGACCTAGCAGAACAAACAAGAAACCCTGAACAAGTAATTTCTTACCTGTCAGACCTAAAGAAAGAATTTTTTCCATAAAAGACCTTTCAAAAATAATAATTAAGCCCTTTGATCAAATTGACTGGTAAATAGCTGACGGCACAAACAGCCTGTGCCAGCAAGACATGGCGACTGACTGTAGCAATGTCACCATCTTGTCTTTTGCACTTCTGAAATTTGTTTTATTGATTCGAAAACAGAGCTTATAAAAACTAGCTAAACTTGAGAGATAAGTACAATTGAGACGAAAAAATGTCTAACCAATACTACTTGTAAAGGTAAGAAAATATTATTTCTATTCTATTAATGATTTATATACTATCTATTATGACACAATACTCACTATAGTTCAACTTTTTACCTATTTAAAACCATAAAGCCTACATAACTCTTTGAAGAGAACAAAAATCTGAATGTAATAAGATAGTACCCATTACCCATATTATAATTAGATTATGAATTGAAGCTTTTTGGAACTAAAATTAGGAATAATTGAGAAAGTAGGGAGGGAAATTTTGCTTTTACCCCATTTTGAAATAATTTCATTTTAGATTTTTCTAAGTTTCTTTCAAAGAGCCTGCAGGGGGCATCTAAACAACAGGAAAAAGCCTTGATTTACAAGGCTTTTTTGTTTTTCTAAAAGATTTTCTCTAGATATTTAGCAGAATCCCAAGATAGTTTCTCAATGTTCCACTTCTTCCTTAAATCGTACTTTTCCTTGGCTGTATAATCTCATAATCTTCACAAAGCGAACTGGATTGTTTTGGTTATACAAAAGAAATACTGAAAAGAATAACAAGCCAGCAAACCACAAACCATAGCCTTCATCACCAATCGGTTGGCCAAATTTTAGAGGAAGAATCAAGAAATACAAAAAGTAATAGATAGACACTATATTTACTACAAAGCGGGCAAATCGATAAGGTAAAGCAGACAGTTGTCTAGGATCAAACTGGTTTTTTACAAACAAATTATGAGATGCTGCAAAGAAAAAGACTTTCTCTGTCGTTGGCTGGGCCTTTCGAACATTTTTATAAAGTGCTCGTTCAAGTATAGCAACCAACAAGGAAAACTGCATCAACCAAAATAGAAGAATACAGGCTAGACTGAACCAGTTATAGACACCAATAAACTTGAGGGAAAAGAAGCCCGAAATTGCAGGTCCACCTACTAGTAAGAGAATTACCAATTCAGGAATAAAAGAATTCGTTTCACCAGCTTTTTCAGTATTGAGCAACTTACTCTTTGGAGCAGCTAAAGCCTCTCCTGTCTTTTGGTCATAATAAACAGCCTGACCATTGCATTCGCCGATAAAGACACGACGGCGTCCGAGAAAAAACATATTGACCTCTTTCTATTTATGAAAACAAGTCTTCAAATTTTGGAATTTTATTATCCTAGTATACCATAAACCAACTTGCTAGGTCATAAGATAGCTAAGAGCCACATCTTGCTAAAAGGTTGACAGAACTTCGCTCCATAGGATATGATGGGAATACCTAAAATTTTAACTCTGCATGATCTTTACGACTTCTACTGAAAAAGCGTTGGAGAGTTCAATTCTATATCTGGAGGTTTCTATGAAAATCTATTATTCAAAATTTGTCGGTGTCGGCTATCTAGTTTTTGCGGTAGGTATATTCTTTCAATTTTTCTTTTTTCTCGCGCATGGATTGATCGACTTTTCTCAGCTCAGTCTTCTCACTGTGGTACCAACCATCCTCTTTTTCACTGCTATCTATGCAACGATTGCAGGCATCAAAAGACTTTCTAGTCGCAGACTCTCCTTTGAATTCACCTTTGAAGGTATTTATGTCTATCCTGGGCTCTTCTTTTCCAAGGAAATTTTCATCCCAAAAGAAGAATTGTTGCGAGCATCTTATGTTGAAGTGGATGTCAGTGACCCTGACCATACCAACAGCAAAGCTTACTATTTAGATTTTGATCTGAGAGAGGTCACCCAGCTAGAAGATATTTCTAAGTCAAATGTTATCATCAATACAAGTGCCCTGATATTGCGACTCGCTCTTAGCCTCTGTCGATTTAGAGAGGAAGAAAAAGCCGAGTTGGCAACCTATCTAAAAGAAAACTACGGCATTGATTTCTTATACTAGCAAGTAAAAAAAGCCCTACATCAGGGCTTTTGTGTTGTTAGCGATTTAGTACTTGCGCTTCAAAGTGGGCAGGTTTATCGTCCAACTTAAACGTCGTGTAAATTTGAATGCTTAAAATTTTATGCTTCGAAAACTATTAAAAAAGTAAGAGCGTTTCTACACCCTTACTTCTTACTGGTATTCTTAATTACGGTAAAAATGACTATCTTTGTCGCTTGGTGATTGGCCGATTGCCAAGACGTCTTGGCTACCATCCGTACCAGTTAATTCATTTGCTACGCCTGCTGGGGTAAAGATAAGGCGTGCTCCTTCTCCACCACCAACAAGATGAATTCCTGTCAAATAGTAACCGTCCTTCTCCTCTACTTTGTCCATCTCATATTTAAAGGTGCCTTTTGAGCTTTGAATGGTCACGATTCCATCCGCTGTGACTGTAGCAGTTGTTCCAGCATAATTCTCCCAAGTTCCAAGGAATTTAGAATAATCTTTTTGATTTTCCGCCTTTGTCTCAGTTTGACTACCTGTAGCGCTTGAAGAACTTGTCTCAGACTTCTGCTCCTCTTTTTGACTAGCTTCTGTTTTACTTGATGACTCCTTAGTTACTTTAGAAGAAGCCTCTTTGCTTGAAGATGCTGTAGTTTTTTCAGTATTTCCTCCACAAGCAGCTAATGTTAAGACCGCCAGCAAAGCAAGAGCTGAAAGACTAGTGTAACGCAATGTTTTGTTTTTCATAAAAATCTCCTTTTGAAATGGTGACCCAGTTTAGTCTGAATCTAAAATGGCTAGTCCGAAATTACATATATTTTTGACGGCTAACCTGTAGTTTTCAGTGTATCATTTATTTCCATATAATTCAATAGCTATTTTGGTAACTTTGTGTAAGATCAAGCAAAAAACTGATCCAAGAATGAATCAGTCTCTCTTTATATCTTCTTTGATTTTTCAATAGCTTTAATAGATAAACATGGCATCGCCAAAGCTAAAGAAACGATATTTTTGGTCAATAGCATGCTGGTAGGCTTCGAGGACCAATTCACGTCCTGCAAAGGCTGAAACGAGCATGACCAGTGTTGACTTAGGCAAGTGGAAATTAGTAGAAAAAGCATCCACAACCTTCCAGTCATAACCTGGCTTGATAAAGATATTGGTCCAGCCAGAGTCTGCTTGAATTTGACCGTCAAACTTGCTTCCGATAGTTTCTAGCGTACGGATTGAGGTTGTCCCCACGGCAATCACGCGACCTCCATTTTCCTTGACCTGACGCAAGGTCGCTGCAGCTTCCTCAGACAATTGGTAAAACTCTGAGTGCATCTCGTGCTCATCTAGATTGTCGACTGAAACAGGTCTAAAGGTACCAAGACCAACATGCAAGGTCAAGTAGACAAGGTGAACACCTTTTTGCTGGATTTCTTCTAGTAACTCCTTGGTAAAATGCAAACCTGCAGTCGGAGCAGCCGCTGAACCACTCTCCTTGGCATAGACGGTCTGGTAACGTTCACGGTCATCCAACTTTTCGTGGATATAAGGAGGCAAAGGCATTTCTCCAAGGCTTTCAAGCACTTCAAGGAAAATCCCCTCATACTCAAAGCGAACAATACGACCTCCATGGGTTAATTCCTCGGTCACAACTGCGCTTAGACGACCATCACCAAAGATAACGCGGGTGCCGACCTTGAGACGTTTAGCTGGTTTAGCCAGTACTTCCCACTCATCTCCTGCTGTATTTTTCAAGAGCAAGAGTTCAACATGACCCCCTGTTTCTTCTTTTTGACCATGAAGTCGAGCTGGCAAAACGCGGGTATCATTCATAACCAGGGCATCACCTGGCTCTAGCATTTCGATAATAGAGTGAAAGTGGCGATCTTGAAATTCACCTGTTTTGCGATTGACCATCAAGAGTTTAGAGGCATCGCGCTTTTCCAAAGGAGTCTGAGCAATCAAATCCTCTGGCAAGTGAAAATCAAAATCATTTGTATTTAATGTCGTCATTCTTCTTTTCTCTTCTCATTTATTCAAATTACTTATCAAAGCGAACTTCTTCAAGTAGGTACTCGATGAAGCGTTCACCCATCTTAGACAAGCTAGTTTTCTCATGCTGGATATAAACCAGTTCAATAGGATCATCAATATCAAGTGGAATCGAAACGATATTGTCTCCATTGAGGTTACTATTAAGGATACCAGTCGCGATGGTATATCCGTCCAAACCAATCAAGAGATTGAACAAGGTCGCACGGTCACTAACAACGATGGATTTCTTGTGGTGTTCCTGAGACAAAATCTCTTCTGAGAAATAGAAGGAATTATGGGTACCTTGGTCATAACTCAAGTATGGGAAGTCTTCTAGGTCTGCCAACTGCACCTTGTCTCTCTTAGCAAGAGGGTTGGTCTTGCTGACAAAGATATGGGGTTGGGCTGTAAAGAGATGGTGGGCAACGAGATGGTTGTCATCCAACATCTTCGAAAGAACGTCCCGGTTATAGCTATTTAAAAAGAGGACCCCTACTTCACTACGGAAGTTCTTGACATCATCGATGATCTCCCAGGTTCTCGTTTCACGCAAAAAAAGCTCGTACTTTTCCATATCGCTTTTCTTGAGCAAGGAAACAAAGGCATTAACTACAAAGGCATAGTGTTGCGAAGACACACTAAAAAGCTCGCGATGAGCGATTGGGTTCTTATAGCGTTCTTCTAGAAGTTGCGTTTGCTCGACAACCTGACGGGCATAGGATAGAAACTCCATCCCATCGCGTGTGAGGGTAATTCCCTTAGGATTTCGGATAAAAATCTCAATTCCCATCTCATTTTCTAGATCACGAACGGCATTTGATAGACTCGGTTGTGTAATGAAAAGTTGCTTGGCAGCCTCATTCATCGAACCAGTCTCTACGATTTTGATAATATAGTGTAATTGTTGAATTCTCATGCTTTTATTGTACCATACTTGAGGCAATATAAAAAGGAACAGTCACTGAAAGCTCTGTGGCTAAGCTTAGATGAGTGCTTTCAAAGGACTTTATCTAGCACTTTAAAAAGAGGTTGAAACAATTCCAACCTCCTTTAATCTTTATTATTATACAAGCTATTAAATGACTTATATTGTAAGAGTGATTCAAAAATAATAATAATTCTCTCTAACTTTTGGAAAGCACTTCAACATGTCTTTTATAACATATTTTTTCTTTGCAAATCAGTAACAAATTCCAATCTCGCTATGAAATATCTTTTAATTTATATTGACATTCTTTTTCGAAATATTGATCTATCCCAAATATTTCAACTATAAAATGAGGAAATGCTGATAAAATGACAACTTTATCTTGCGGATTAATGTACTTTGTAAATTGATTTGAAAATATAGCACTAGAATTCGCAATTTCATTTTTATTACCAACTAAAGACAATGAACAGTAAATAAAGTATTTAACTAGCTTTTCAATCTTCAACTCATCATAAATCGGATTATTATACTGACTCGAAGTTATATTTTTATATTTATCTTTAAAAGTTGTTCTACCTCTCTCTTTAACATCATAAATTCTAAATAGATGTAGCAAGACATCATATCCATCTATACAATCATCATTAAAACATTTAATTGCTTCAAACATTGGATAACTAATTAATAACTTGCCTTTATCAGTTGATTCATTAAAAATGGACAAAAGTTCATTAATCTTCTTATAAACTAAATCATTCCGATCATTTTTCTTGTAATAGTGGTGCGCATCTAAGTCGAAAAAAAGAAAAATATCAGAAAACTTCTCGTAATCTTCTAATTTAGAATTATATTCTATTTTTTTTGATTTTAATATGTTTAGTAAAAGAGGAATAGTTTCAAATTCATCCTCTACCCGATTCTCAGAGATTTTTTTATATAAATCATATATTAATGTTCCATAACTCTGAACAATAATTGGAGTAACACTATTCCCATTTTTTCTCATACATTCTTGGTGATATTTGATAAATTGTTCCATATATTTTGGCTCATCTACCACACCTTCAACAATAAATAAAATATTACTCATTATCAAAACTACCTGCTCGATACATTTTTTCTATATTTTGTGCTTGACGAATTTCACGACCTGAACGATCTGCTATATTAGCAATTTTATTATGCGAAATAGTAAAATAACTATCAGGTCTTAAAATTGCATTAGACATATTGGCTGTATTATGTGTAGTTAGAATAATTTGACTAGAAGATTCTTTAAGTTTTTTAATTAATTTTCTAGAAACTTCATGATGGAAATAAGAATCAAACTCATCTATAAATATAAAATTAATACCATCCACCATTTGCATATACCACATATAAAATAGAGATAAAGCAACAGTTCCCTTCGACATAATACTAAAAAAGTTAGCCTCTCTTCCTGAAGGAAACTTCACATATATATATTTAGTATCGTCGACTTCCTTTTCAAATAAGTTATATTTGATACCCAAATCAGATAGAAATTCTTGATATTCTTTTATTTTATTTTTTTCAATAATTGTTGTTGCGATACCACCATTACCTGTTGTATATCCTTGATAATGATTCCCATATATTGAATCAAAAGATAACATTGAATCAACGAATTCTATAAATTTATTAAAAATATCATCCTTTGATTCTTCAACATTGTCTATACCTGTTGAATAAATATAAGCAAGTTTTACTAGTGACTGATCGCTTCGTAATTTATCAAAGTTAATTTCATTACCATTTTTTAAATTAATAGTCTTGATTTGTTCATCCTTATCATACAAGATAAGCATATCACCATCTATATATAATTCTTCATATAAAATGTCATCGTAACTTTTTTTACAATATTTATATTGGACAATATGATTACTAATGTTAAACGTATATTCAAACTCAGCAAACTTAGGCATAGTTTCTAAATTTAGGAAATGTTTTTTATAATCCTTACTATTTTTTTCATTATCTGTTAGATGAGTTATAATATCCATGATAGCTAAACCTAAGTTTGATTTGCCTGAAGCGTTATCTCCATATATAACCGCAGTAGAAAGAATATTGTTTTTTACAATACTATTATTAAACGAATAATTTCCAGCTGTTAAATCAAACTCAATTTGTGATGCAAAATTTTTAAAACCTTTTACCTTAAATTTTTGTAACATGCTATCCCTCCTTTAACCGTAAAAAAATTACGGCTTATTCAATTATACGATAAATATTCAGTCAATGCAAGAATAAGACATAATTTTTTAAAATAAAAACACCCCAAAATAGATTTTTTGGTCTAGCTTTTGGGGTGCAGTTCAACAGTTCCAACCTCTCTATCTGTTCTAGCAAGTTAAAACTAGCTGTCTTTTTTCCAAAAAATGGCTAATAAAATCATGGCTCCTAAAACTGATGGGATGATAGCCGTATCAGCTAAGATAGGCCCCCAAGTTCCAAAAAGCATTTGACCCAGGAAAGCACCAATCCAACCCAGGAACATTTTCCCGAAGCATCCCATCCGTTCTCCACGATTGGTGATAGCTCCTGCTAATAGTCCGATCAAAAGACCGACAAACATACTTCCAAGCATAGTTTCTCCTTAAATTGCCCAATCTCCATTGCGGAAGAGTGGAACGCGTGTCCCATCCTCACGGATACCATCGATATCCATTTGGTTAGAACCAATCATAAAGTCAACGTGAACATCTGAACGGTTGAGTCCTGCAGCTTCCAGTTCTTCTTCGCTCATCTCTGCTCCACCAACAACGCTCGTTGCATAGGCTGCACCGATAGCTAAGTGGTTAGAAGCGTTCTCATCGAAAAGAGTGTTAAAGAAGGTAATACCTGACTGTGAAATTGGGCTTGGATCTGGTACCAAGGCACATTCACCCAAGGCACGCGCACCAGCATTCTTAAAGACGAGATCCTTCATTACTTGATCACCCTTTTCAGCTGTGATATCAACGATTTGACCATTTTCAAAGGTCACCTTGATGCCTTCGATGATATTTCCATTGTAGCTAAGAGGTTTCGTAGATGTTACATAACCATCTGCACGACGGAAGTCAGGAGCTGTAAAGACTTCTTCTGTTGGCATATTTGGCAAGAAACCTTCGCCTTGAGCATTGATGGCTCCAGCTGATTCCCAAACGTGGTTCTTAGGCAAGCCAAGTGTCAAGTCTGTTCCAGGGGCAGTGTAGTGAAGAGCTGAGAATTGCTCTTTGTTGAGCATTTCCGCCTTGCTCTTCAAGATAGCTGCATGTTCTTCCCAAGCTTTAACTGGATCTTCTTCGTAGATACGGCAAGTTTTGAAGATTTGCTCCCAAAGGAGGTCTACTGCTTCTTCGTCGCTCGCAGCATTCGGAAAGACCTTCTTAGCCCACTCTGTACCAGCTGCTGCTGCAACTGTCCAGCTAACCTTGTTGGATTGAGTTGCGATACGCATTGGCTTCATAGCAATTCCCATAGCTTTAGCAGAAGCTGAAAGCTTTTCAGCGTCCACTCCGTTCAAGGCACCTGGGTCAGACGAACGGACACCAAGACGACTTGCTTTGTTTTCAAGAAGGTAGTTCATCTCAGCAATCTTGTATTCTGGTACATTGTCCAAACGCTCCATCGGAGCATGGAGGAATTTCTCACGGTTAATCACATCATCTGTCCACTGAACGATGACCTCATGCGCACCCAAGGCATAGGCTTCTTTGACAATTAAGTGAGCCAACTCGCGTTGCTCCACATCGATAGAGAGAGCCAAGGTATGACCAGGTTGCACGTTAACTCCGTTTGCAACCAAAAGCTTAGCGTATTTTTCTAGATTTTCTTTAAAATTTGGTAAAACCATCTTGTTTCTCTTTTCTATTTTTATTTTTCTTTCAAAGCAGAAAATAATCCTGCTAAAGCAATGGCGCCAGACAAAAGAGCTGTCGATATAAGAATTGTCTGATCAGCAAGTTCCAATTGATATTCAAATACCTTCTCAGCCGGCTTGTCTTCCGCAAAAATTCTTAGTTTCATGAAATATCCTCCGTTCTAACTCTTAAAACAAATCATCAAACAAACTCAACTGATTGTCCTCTGGCATATTGCCGAGAATGCCCATTTCATCCATCTTTTCAACCAAGGTTGATGAGAGTCCTCCACGCTTGCGGAGTTCAGTTTTAGAGAGAAATTCTCCCTCTTGACGGGCACGAACCAGTTGCTTGGCAACGTTCTCTCCCAGACCATCCATCGCTACAAATGGTGGGATAAGGGTGTCTCCATCGATGATGAATTCAGTCGCATCACTGCGATAGAGGTCCAATTTGCCGAACTTAAAGCCACGTTCCCACATCTCATTGACGATTTCAAGTGTTGTGTAGAGGTCAATTTCTACGTTGGAAGCTTCATTGTTCTTACGCTTTTCAGCAATTTCTTGCATCTTGCGTTTGATAGCATCCAAGCCTGCCCCCATGGTCTTGATATCAAAGGCCTTAGCACGGATGGAGAAGTAAGCACAGTAATAATAAATCGGATGGTGAACCTTGAAGTAGGCCACGCGAAGGGCCATCATAACGTAGGCTGCCGCATGGGCTTTAGGGAACATGTACTTGATTTTTCCACAAGATTCGATATACCACTCAGGCACATTGTTGGCCTTCATGGCTTCGATATAACCATTGCGCTCTTCTTCTGAGATTTTAAGCCACAAGCCCTTACGCACTCGCTCCATGATGGTAAAGGCCATCTTTGGATCTAGACCAGCGTGCATGAGGTAAACCATGATGTCATCCCGACATCCGATAACAGTTGAAAGGTCTGCAATTCCAGTCTTAATCAAGTCCTGGGCATTTCCCAACCATACATCTGTACCGTGAGACAAACCAGAAAGCTGAAGCAACTCCGCAAAGGTCGTCGGATGAGTTTCATCAACCATCCCTCGAACAAAGTTGGTTCCAAATTCTGGAATCCCCAGCATACCCGTCGGCGTCCCGATTTGTTCAGGAGTCACACCTAGCACATCCGTCCCAGAAAAGAGGGCCATCACGCCTTCATCATCCATAGGGATTTCATTAGGGTCAATCCCAGACAAGTCCTGCAATTTCCGAATCATAGTCGGATCATCATGTCCTAGGACATCGAGCTTGAGGACGTTCTCATCAATATCGTGGAAGTTAAAGTGAGTGGTCTGCCATTCAGCAGTGACATCATCTGCAGGATACTGTACCGGAGTAAAGTCATAGACATCCATATAGTTAGGGATAACAACGATTCCTCCTGGGTGCTGACCAGTCGTCCGTTTGACACCGGCAGCCCCTTGGGCAAGGCGCTCTACTTCAGCTTCTCGGTAGAATTTGCCATAGTCACGCTCGTAACCTTTGACAAATCCATAGGCTGTTTTAGCAGCCACCGTACCAACCGTTCCTGCACGGAAGGCATATTCTTCCCCAAAGATATCACGAACATCCAAGTGGGCGCTTGGTTGATCCTCACCAGAGAAGTTCAAATCAATATCAGGTACCTTATCCCCATCAAAACCAAGGAAGGTCTCGAAAGGAATATCCTGTCCATTCTTGCTGAGTTTGTGGCCACAGTTTGGACAGTCCTTATTCGGCATATCAAATCCTGAACCGTAGGAACCATCCGTGATAAACTCACTGTACTGACACTGACCACAGACATAGTGAGGAGAGAGAGGATTCACCTCGGTGATCCCAATCATGGTCGCAACGAAACTGGATCCAACAGACCCACGGGAACCAACCAAGTAACCTCGTTCATTGGAACGATGCACTAGCATCTGGGAAGCCAGATAGATCACGGCAAATCCATTCCCCAGGATAGAGGTTAGTTCTTTTTCAATCCGCAGATCAACGATATCTGGCAGAGGATTTCCATAGATTTCAAAAGCTTTTTTATAGGTTAATTCGGCAACTGTTTCTTCGGCTTGGTCGATAAAAGGTGTGTACAAGTCACCTTTAACGACCTCAACAGGCTCAAAAATTTCTGCTAAGGCATTGGTATTTTCAATGACAATCTTGCGAGCCAAGTCTTCCCCTAGAAAGGCAAATTCATCCAACATTTCATTGGTCGTTCTGAAGTGTGCCTTTGGTAGCGGAGCTGGTTGGGCAGCTTCTCCATGACCGATAGTTCGGTTAATCATGGCTCCCTGACCTAGACTTCGTACGATGATCTCCCGATAAATCTCATCCTCTGGTTCGATGTAGTGGACATTTCCTGTCGCAAGGACTGGCTTACCGAGACGCTCTCCAACCTCTATCAAGCTCTTGATAATGGTCTGAAGCTCCTCCATATCCTTGACCTGCTCTTTGGCAATCAGAGGTGCATAGATAGCTGGTGGCATTACCTCGATAAAATCATAGTATTTAGCTACTTCGACTGCCGCATCTACACCTTGTGATACGACTGCATCAAAGACTTCCCCTTCCGTACAGGCTGAACCTAAGATCAAACCTTCTCGATGGGCATCCAGCACCGTACGTGGAATCCGTGGAACTCCTTCAAAATACTGGGTATTAGAAAGGGAAACCAGCTTAAAGATATTTTTTAAGCCCACTTGATTTTTCACATAGATGGTCGCATGCTTGACTCGAGCTTTTTTATAAGAGTCTGGACTGATTAAATCAAGGTTTAATCGTGCTAAGTCTGTCACACCGTGTTTTTCTGCTACTTCTTTGATAAAGATAAAGAGCAGACGACCAGTTGCTTCCGCATCATAGTTGGCCATATGGTGGTGTTCTAGAGCTACGCCAAAACGTTTGGTCAAGGGGCCCAAACCATGGCGTTTGTACTCAGGATAGAGATTTCTAGCGAACTCTAGCGTATCGATGACAGGTTGAGTAATTTTTGGAAGACCGTGACGCTCATAGTTGGCATTCATAAAGCCAACGTCAAAGCTTGCATTATGGGCTACAAGAACGGTATCTTTACAGAATTCTTGGAATTCTTTCAGAACTTGAACTAAGGGTTTAGCATTTTTTACATGGTCATCCGTAATTCCTGTCAATTCAGTTGTAAAAGCTGACAAAGGATGCCCTGGATTGATAAATTCATCAAATTCGGCAATGATATTGCCCTTATACATCTTGGAAGCTGCCACCTGAATCAAATCATTATAGATAGCAGATAGACCCGTCGTTTCCACGTCAAAGACTACATAGGTAGCTTCAGAAAGATCCATCTCCACTTCGTTATAGACGATAGGAACACGGTCTTCTACGATATTGGCTTCCATTCCATAAATGAGCTGAATACCAGCTTTCTTGGCTGCCTTATAACCATGAGGGAAGGATTGAACATTTCCGTGGTCTGTGATTGCTACTGCTTTATGACCCCATTTTGCTGCTGTTCCAACGATTTCCTCAACCTCAGGAAGAGCATCCATAGTCGACATATTGGTATGGGCATGAAACTCAACACGACGCTCGCCTTCTGGCATCAAATCCTTACGTTCATAGTGGACTACTTCCTGCACATCTTGTACATTCATGGTCAAATCTCGTGTGAAATTATTGACCTCGACATTTCCACGAACACGGAGCCATGAATTTTTCTTGATGATATCAAACTTCTGAGCTTCCTCTTCATTTTTGACCCATTTTTGCATAGAGAAACTAGACGTATAGTCAGTCATCTTGAAATTAATCAAGACACGACCCGTTCTAGTCACTTTATGTTCCACATCAAAGACAACCCCTTCAAAAACCAGTCGATTTTCTTCGGTATTGACCTCAATCATTGGAGTTATCTCTGCCTTGTCGAGTTTAGGCTTGGCAGCTGCCTTCTTGGCTTGGAAATCAAAGACAGGTTTGTCCTCAACTGGAGGTGGCGGTGCCATCTGTTCTAACTGTTCCATAGCTCGAAGGGTCTCATCATTGGCAGCCTGAACAATCATTTGATTCTCTGTATGGAAGGCTTCTTGTTCTTCCTTGGTCAGGTCCTCATTTTTTTCCAATCGGAAGGTTAATTTAGGAAAACCAAAGAGCTCAAGTTGTTTACTAAGATTTGGCAAATGGTTTTTTCTGAAATGCTCTGTATCTGCTGCTTCAGAGGCCTCAATAATCAACTGATCATTTTCAAATCGAACCTGAAAATCCTGATACATGGTTCGAAAGCCTTGACTAGAACAAGGGCCAGCTGAAAAAGCCTCCCGATAGTAGGCCTGTAAAAGCTCTCTTGAAAAATCTTGATCTTTCGTTTTAATCTCGAAAGTCGCTTGATTTCCTGTTTTTGAAAATTCTTCTTTCAATCCCTTCTTCAATGCTAAAAAGAGTTCAAAGGGCAGAATATTCTCAAAGACAAAACGAAACTCCCAAATGTTACTTTGCTTGTGTACAATAACTTGTTCAATTTCAGCCTGGGAGAAGGCCTCATGATTTCTTATCTCAGCGGGAATTCCCAACTGATTCATTAAAATTTCAAAAGTGGTTGACATCCATTTTCCTCACAATATACTCCTTCTATTTTACCATATTTGAGGCAATTTTAGCTATTTCTACTAAACAGAAAAAGAAGCCACAAAGTGACTTCTTTTAAAGTGACGATGAATTATTCTTCACCTTTGTTTTTCTTAATGATTTCTTCTTGTACTGACTTAGGTACATCTTCGTAGTGGTCGAATACCATCATGAATGTACCACGTCCTTGTGATGCAGAACGAAGAACTGTTGCATAACCGAACATTTCAGCAAGTGGAACGTAAGCACGAACGATTTGGCTGTTACCGTGTGCTTCCATACCATCTACACGTCCGCGACGAGCAGTTACGTGACCCATAACATCACCAAGGTTTTCTTCTGGAACAGTGATTGTTACAAGCATCATTGGCTCAAGGATAGCTGGTTGTGCAGTCTTAGCAGCTTCTTTAAGTGCAAGAGATGCAGCAATCTTGAAGGCAGTTTCAGATGAGTCGACATCGTGGTATGAACCATCGTAAAGCTTAGCTTTAACGTCAACCATTGGGTAACCAGCAAGAACACCGTTAGCCATAGATTCTACCAAACCTTTTTCAACCGCTGGGATAAATTCACGAGGAACCACACCACCGACGATTGCGTTTTCGAATTCGAATCCTTTACCTTCTTCGTTTGGAGTAAATTCAATCCATACATCACCGAATTGACCTTTACCACCAGACTGACGTTTGAAGAATCCACGTGCTTGAGTAGAAGCGCGGAATGTTTCACGGTAAGATACTTGAGGAGCACCTACGTTCGCTTCAACTTTGAACTCACGACGCATACGGTCAACAAGGACGTCAAGGTGAAGTTCACCCATACCAGAGATAACTGTTTCACCAGTTTCAACGTTAGTTTCAACGCGGAATGTTGGATCTTCTTCAGCCAATTTTTGAAGGGCGATACCCATCTTATCTTGGTCTGCTTTAGATTTAGGCTCAACCATCAATTGGATAACTGGTTCTGGAACGTTGATTGACTCAAGGATGATTTTCGCTTTTTCATCTGTCAATGAGTCACCAGTTGTAGTGTCTTTCAAACCAACGGCAGCAGCGATATCACCTGAGTAAACAGTGTCGATTTCTTGACGGCTGTTAGCGTGCATTTGAAGGATACGTCCGATACGTTCACGTTTACCTTTAGAAGTATTCAATACGTAAGAACCTGATTGAAGAACACCTGAGTAAACACGGAAGAATGTCAAACGACCTACGAATGGGTCAGTCATGATCTTGAAGGCAAGAGCTGCAAATGGCTCTTCATCAGATGCTGGTCGAGTTTCTTCTTCTTCAGTATCTGGGTTGATACCTTTGATCGCAGGGATATCAAGTGGGCTTGGAAGGTAGTCGATAACCGCATCAAGCATCAATTGAACACCCTTGTTCTTGAAGGCAGAACCACAAAGTACTGGGTAGAATTCAACGTTGATAGTCGCTTTACGGATACCAGCTTTCAATTCCTCGTTAGTGATTTCTTCACCTTCGAGATATTTCATCATCAATTCTTCATCAGTTTCAGCAACTGCTTCAACCAATTTTTCACGGTATTCTTGAGCTTGGTCAAGGTATTCAGCTGGAATATCTTCTTCAAGGATATCTGTACCAAGGTCGTTAGTATAGATTTCAGCTTTCATCTTGATCAAGTCGATGATTCCACGGAAGTCATCTTCAGCACCGATTGGCAATTGAATTGGGTGTGCATTTGCTTGAAGACGATCGTGAAGTGTGCTTACTGAGTAAAGGAAGTCAGCACCGATTTTGTCCATTTTATTGGCAAATACGATACGTGGAACCCCGTACTCAGTTGCTTGACGCCAAACTGTTTCAGTTTGAGGCTCAACACCTGATTGTGAGTCAAGAACTGTAACCGCACCGTCCAATACACGAAGAGAACGTTGTACTTCGATTGTGAAGTCCACGTGTCCTGGTGTGTCGATGATGTTTACGCGGTGGTTGTTCCATTGAGCTGTTGTTGCAGCAGATGTGATAGTGATACCACGTTCTTGCTCTTGCTCCATCCAGTCCATTTGAGACGCACCTTCGTGAGTTTCACCGATTTTGTGGATTTTACCAGTGTAGTAAAGAATACGCTCAGTTGTAGTTGTTTTACCAGCATCGACGTGAGCCATGATACCGATATTACGAGTTTTTTCAAGTGAAAATTCGCGTGCCATGAGGTTTGTTTCTCCTATATTTTTTATTTCTATTCTATTATAACACGATTTCAATAAAAACGGATAGGCAGGACCCACCCGTTCTCAATGTTTATCTTGTTTAGTTGGTTTCAACTTGTGAGATGGGAAGTTGAATTGTACTCGGGCTAAAGTTAGTTAGCCGATTTGAGCCGGAATGGGATGCTGTGTGAAAAAGATAAACTTCCTTGTATTCGTCGAATACTGCGTCAGTTTCCTATTTTCACCTTGCATCCTTACCATTCCTAGCATCATTTTATTACCAACGGAAGTGTGCGAAGGCACGGTTAGCTTCAGCCATACGGTGAGTGTCTTCACGTTTCTTAACTGCTGCACCAGTGTTGTTAGCAGCATCCAAGATTTCTTTTGCAAGACGGTCTTGCATTGTGTGTTCACCACGAAGGCGAGCAATTGTTACCAACCAACGAAGTCCAAGTGTTGTACGACGTTCTGGACGAACTTCAACTGGGACTTGGTAGTTAGATCCACCAACACGACGTGCACGTACTTCAAGTACAGGCATGATGTTTTCCATAGCTGTTTCAAATACTTCAAGTGCATCGTTACCAGTAGCTTCTTTGATTTGCTCAAAAGCACCGTAAACGATTGAAGCAGCTGTACCACGTTTACCATCAAGCATAACGCGGTTGATAAGACGAGTAACTAATTGTGAATTGTAAAGCGGATCTGGCAATACTTCACGTTTTGGAGCTCTATTTTTACGACTCATTTCTCTTTATCCCCTTTCCTTATGCTTTTGGACGTTTAGTACCGTATTTAGAACGGCCTTGTTTACGATCGTTAACACCTGCAGTATCAAGTGCACCACGGACGATATGGTAACGTACCCCTGGAAGGTCTTTTACACGTCCACCGCGAAGAAGCACCACGCTGTGCTCTTGCAAGTTGTGTCCGATACCTGGGATGTAGGCAGTAACTTCGATAAGGTTGCTCAAACGTACACGAGCAAATTTACGAAGGGCAGAGTTAGGTTTTTTAGGTGTCATAGTTCCAACACGAGTTGCTACACCACGTTTTTGTGGTGAAGAAACGTTTGTTTGAACTTTTTTATGACTGTTGTAACCAACGTTCAAAGCTGGTGATTTAGATTTTTCTACTTTTGATTTACGCGGTTTGCGAACCAATTGGTTAATTGTAGGCATCTACATTCTCCTGTGTTTTTTTATTTTTGGTGATGATACACTTGGTGACAGCTATCATCTGTGTGTACTTTTGCAACATTTGTCAGCACGTCCCTGTACACTCTTGAGAGACCAAAAGTAAAAAGTACCGTCTAACATTGTACCACTTTTTTTCTATTTTTGTCAATATATTTCTTCTTATTTTTTGACTTCTTTGCTCTAAAATCTCTTTGAAAACGCTCGCCTGCCAGATAGTCTCTTCAACCGACCACATAGACATAGCTTCTTGTATTTGTCGACAAAATGGTGTTTAATAGATTTGTAAGTAAGAGATCTCTATTACAACTTTATAAAGGAGAAATTATGAAACTCAGACTTGATATTGATCAGCAATACACCGAAGAGCAAATCATCATAGAGGCACCGACCTTGTCCCCTAGAGTTCAAAAGGTTCAGGACTTTGTACAAAATCTTGAACAAAAAGAAACTCTTAAAGGAAAATTCCAAGACCAGGTCTACTTGATTCAGATTAGCAAAATTCAGCGTGTATACATTGAAAATCGTAAGGTTCTGGCCGAAACGGATAGCCAAACCTATGCACTTGACATTCGTCTCTACCAAGCAAGTGAAATTCTACCTGCTTCCTTTATCCAAATTTCCCAATCGGAAATTGTCAACATTGATGCAATTAGTCATCTAAAACTAACCTCTAACGGCTTGATTGAAATCTATCTAAAAAACGAAAGTTTTACCTACTCATCTCGCCGTTACCTCAAAACTATTAAGGAGAAATTAGAACTATGAAAAAACAAGTATTCCACGATGCCACAACTGGTATCCTCATCGGCCTCACCCTATCTATTATCTTTTCTTTTATCTATTCACCAAGCAACTACGCACCTCTCAGCCCTGAATCTCCTGTTGGTCAATTCATGAGCAGTCATCAGGTTCACGGTGCTCTAGTTTTACTCTACTGTACACTTATCTGGTCAGCTATTGGAGTCCTCTTTAGTTTTGGTAGCCGTCTATTCGCTCAAGATTGGAGTCTTCTTCGTGCGACTGTCACTCACTTCTTCCTTATGTTGCTAGGTTTTGTACCTCTAGCAATCCTAGCAGGCTGGTTCCCTCTTCACTGGACTTTCATCCTCCAACTCATCCCAGAGTTTGCCATCGTCTACCTCATCATTTGGGCGATTCTCTATAAAAGAGAATCAAAGAAGGTTGCCCACATCAACCAACTATTAGCTCAGAAAAAATAAGACCTAAAAACCCACTCCGTTTTGTGAGTGGGTTTTTGCTTATAATTTTTGTTTCAGCTCTAATAAGAGATTCATGGCTTGCATCGGTGTCATATTGTACACATCTACTTGGGCCAACTCTGCTAGGATAGGATTTTCTTCTTTTTCATCAAAGAGAGACATTTGCTCATTGACAATATTCCTTTGATTGATAGAAATTGGATTTTCCTGACTTTGGCTCTCTAGTTGAGTTAGAATCGCATCCGCTCTTTTTAGCAAATCTGCTGGCAATCCTGCAATCTTAGCAACGTGAATACCGTACGATTTGTCTGCTGGACCTGGTTCAATCTTATGAAGGAAAGTGACCTGACCATTTTGCTCAAGCGTAGCCACGTGTACATTTACTAGATGTTCAAGACTAGCTTCCAGACTGGTTAATTCATGGTAGTGCGTGGCAAAGAGAGTCTTGGCACCAATATGCTCATGGATATACTCGATAATAGACTGGGCTAGAGCCATACCATCATAAGTTGCGGTTCCTCGACCAAGCTCATCAAAAAGAATCAATGAATCCTTTGTCGCATGACTAATGGCATTATTAGCTTCCATCATCTCTACCATAAAGGTAGATTGACCTGAAACCAAGTCATCTGCCGCACCGATACGGGTAAAAATTGCATCAAAAATTGGCAGTCGAGCACTTTCTGCAGGGACATAAGAACCCATCTGAGCCATAACCGCTGTAATGGCTAGTTGACGCATGTAGGTTGACTTCCCGCTCATGTTCGGACCTGTAATTAGTTGAATGCTAGTATCTTCATCCATCTGGATACTATTGGGAATATAGGTCTGAGCTCCCATGACCTTTTCAACAACTGCGTGACGACCATTCTGGATATCAATCCGCGACTCTTGCCCAAACTCTGGTCGAATCAGGTGTTGTTTTTCTGCAACTACTGCCAAGCCTTGCAAGACATCGACAGCAGCAATTCCTTGAGCCAGAGCCTGTAGACGTTGGATATACTTGCCAACCTCCTCACGAATACGCATAAAGATTTCGTACTCTAGGTTTGCTGATTTCTCACGCGCCTCTAACATTTCTCCTTCGATACGCGCCAACTCCTCTGTCCCAAATCGCTCAGAGTTTTTCAGCGTAGCCTTGCGGAAAAAGTGAGCTGGTACGTTACCTAGCTGCGAGTTGGTTACATGGAAATAGTAGCCATCTTTTTTATTGTAGTCAATCTTGAGAGTATTGATGCCAGAGTTTTCTCTTTCCTTGACCTCAATCTCAGCAATCCAGCTGGTCCCTTCTCTCAGCACACGACGGTATTTATCCAAGGTCTCATCAAAGCCCGTTCGGATAATACCACCTTCGGTAATCACGTGAGGGGCCTCAGGAGCAATGGCTGCGCTAATGAGATTTTCCAACTCAGGAATAGCATCCAGTTGTTCAATCAGATAAGCGAGAGCTGGTTGCTCCATTCCTTCTAAAATGGCGCGAATTCGTGGAACACTTCCCAAGGTAGTCGCTAATTGCAAGAGGTCTTTGGGGTTGCTTTTGCCAAAAGATACTCGACTAGCCAGACGTTCGATATCGTAGACTCCCTTAAGGCTTTCTGTTAAATCACTGCGCTCAAAGAAATAATCCAGAAAGACTTGCACAACCTCCTGACGTTCTATGATACGATCTAAATCAATTAAGGGGCGTTGAATCCAAGAACGTAGAAGACGCATACCCATTGCAGTTTTAGTCTCATCTAGCAACCAGAACAGACTCCCTTGTTTCTTACCTGAGCGAGCATTTTCAACCAAATCAAGACTAGCCTTGGTCGCAAAATCCATCTGCAAGAAATCTTTGATTTCATAACGAATAACTGGCTTCAAGTGGCTGAGCTCTCTCATCTGCGTCCGATGAACATACTGAAGAAGTTTCCCACTAGCTGCTCCTTCAACAGTTGTCAATCTTGAATCCAACAGATGGACGTCTTCATATGTTTCTTGTTCATAGGAAAGCACTAGATTCATTTGACGACTGAGAATCTGTTCTTCCACTTCAGACAAGTCGTAACCAATCACCACTTCTCTGGCCTTGAGGTTACGGATTTCACCACAGACTAGAGAGAAATCTGATAATCCCGTTACATAGAAATCACCTGTCACTAGGTCCATATAGGCTAGTCCATACTGGGAACCTTCACGATCAATAGCTACTAAAAAGTTATTGTGACTATCTGGCTTACTACTATCAACCACTGTTCCTGGTGTAATGACCTGAACAACCTCGCGCTTAACGACACCAACAGCTTGCTTAGGGTCTTCCATCTGTTCAGCGATGGCAACCTTGTAGCCACGTTCAACTAGAACATCAATATACTGTTGGGCAGAATGATAAGGAACTCCAGCCATGGGAATAGGATTTTCAGCATTTTTATTGCGACTGGTTAGTGAGATTTCTAGTATCTGTGCAGCATTGACTGCATCTTCATAAAACAACTCATAAAAATCACCCATACGAAAAAGCAAAAAAGCATCTGGATATTGTTTTTTGATATCCACATACTGTTGCATACCAGGTGATAATTTTTCAGTAGTCATTTACTCTCTCCTTGTAAAAACAGTCCTGAGAGAAGCTCTCAAGACCTTATCTATCTTCCATTAACTCTAGCAAGCGTTCTTCCATGACTTTAGCTGCATGTTGATCCTTACAGATAACCAACAAAGTATTCGCTCCGGCAACAGTACCTAAAATCCACCCATCTTTATTTGAATCTACTACATTGGCTAAAACGGATGCTTCTCCAAGTTTAGTGTGGAGAACCAAGGTGAATTCGGCTCTTGCAACACCCTCTAAGTGATGTGAAAGGAATTCGACCAAATCAATCTTCTCTGTCTCATTTGCTAACACATAGTAAACAACATCGTTTTTCTTAACTTTGGTTAAGCCAAGCTCTCGCAAATCACGAGATAAGGTTGTTTGTGTCACAAAGACATCACAGGCTTCCAATCGATCTTGAATTTCCTTTTGAGTTCCTAATTTTTCTTCTGTAATCATTCGCTTGATGAGCTGATGACGTTCTCTTTTTCTCATAAGATCCTTTCAAGTGTATATTTATAACATTTTACATTTTTTTAGTAAGAACATTATATCAAAAAAACTGGATATTTCAAAAAATATCTCTTCTTTCAAAAAAAATGTAGTAAATTGTGATAAAATAGTAGAAAAGCCCTAAAGGAGCCCTAAATGAATACAAAAGAATTGATTGCTAGCGAGTTGGCTAGCGTCATTGATAGCCTGGACCAAGAGGCTATTTTAAATTTACTAGAAACACCTAAAAACTCAGATATGGGAGATATCGCCTTCCCTGCCTTCTCATTGGCAAAGGTCGAACGTAAAGCTCCTCAAATGATTGCTGCTGACATCGCTGAAAAGATCAATAGCCAAGCTTTTGAAAAGGTTGTAGCAACAGGTCCTTACGTCAACTTCTTCCTTGATAAGGCTGCCATTTCTGGTCAAGTTCTACAAAACGTTATCACTGAAAAAGAGCACTACGCTGACCAAGAGATTGGCAATCAAGAAAATGTCGTCATTGACATGTCTAGCCCTAATATCGCTAAACCATTTTCAATCGGTCACCTTCGTTCAACAGTTATCGGAGACAGCTTGTCACATATCTTCCAAAAAATCGGCTATAAAACTGTCAAGGTCAACCATTTGGGAGACTGGGGTAAACAGTTTGGGATGTTGATTGTTGCCTACAAAAAATGGGGTAACGAAGAAGCTGTCAAAGCTCATCCAATCGATGAACTTCTCAAACTCTATGTCCGCATTAACGCTGAAGCTGAGAATGATCCAAGTTTGGATGAAGAAGCACGCGAATGGTTCCGCAAGCTTGAAAACGGCGATGAGGAAGCTCTCGCTCTTTGGCAATGGTTCCGCGATGAAAGCTTGGTAGAATTTAACCGTCTCTACAATGAGCTACAAGTTGAATTCGACAGCTACAACGGAGAAGCTTTCTACAATGATAAAATGGATGCAGTTGTAGACATCCTTTCTGAAAAAGGATTATTAGTCGAATCAGAAGGTGCTCAAGTTGTTAATCTTGAAAAATATGGAATTGAACACCCAGCTCTTATCAAGAAATCTGACGGTGCAACTCTCTACATCACACGTGACTTGGCTGCGGCCCTCTACCGTAAAAACGAATACCAATTTGCCAAATCTATCTATGTCGTTGGTCAAGAGCAATCAGCTCACTTCAAACAACTCAAGGCTGTCTTGCAAGAAATGGGTTACGATTGGAGCCAAGATATTGTCCATGTTCCGTTTGGTTTGGTAACAAAGGAAGGGAAAAAACTTTCTACTCGTAAAGGGAATGTTATCTTGCTAGAACCAACTGTAGCAGAAGCCATCAGCCGTGCTAAAGCGCAGATTGAAGCCAAAAATCCAGAACTTGAAAACAAAGACCAGGTCGCTCATGCTGTTGGAGTTGGGGCCATTAAATTCTATGACCTTAAAACTGACCGTACAAATGGATATGACTTCGACCTTGAAGCTATGGTATCCTTCGAAGGGGAGACTGGCCCTTATGTTCAATACGCCTACGCTCGTATCCAATCAATCTTGCGTAAAGCCGATTTCAAACCTGAAGCAGGTGCCAACTATAGCTTGAACGATTCTGAAAGCTGGGAAATCATCAAGCTAATCCAAGACTTCCCACGTATTATTAAACGTGCAGCTGATAATTACGAACCTTCTATCATCGCTAAATTTGCAATCAGCTTAGCTCAAGCCTTTAACAAATACTATGCCCACACTCGTATCTTAGATGAAAGTCCAGAACGTGACAGTCGCCTAGCCCTTAGCTATGCAACAGCAGTCGTCCTCAAAGAAGCCCTTCGTCTGTTGGGTGTAGATGCGCCAGAGAAGATGTAATTCGTTACAAGAGACTGGAACTAAAGTTACTAGTCTCTTGACGGCAATCGCTATCGGGCGATTTGCCTAAACGCCTTACTAATGCATCCAAATAAATAATATCGACTTATTTGGATGCATGTCGTGATCTATTAAATTAATTTATTACTAAGCAAGCTAAGTAACTAACGCCAAATCCTATTTGGACTTTGGCTAGGCACCTACAGTACTATCACTCGAAAAATAAAAGAATTACTTTTATCTTACCACTTACTTCTTTATTACCTAGGGAGAATTTTTATGAGCCAGTATGCTTATATTCTAGTTGTTATCAGTCTTCTTTTTCTCTTTCTTGTCAATAAATATGAAAAAGAGAAACTTCAAAGACTGCTTCAGGATCAACTATTGAAAGATCCAGCTTTTCGTGCAACTATCAAAGAGAAAATCCAAACGATAGAAAATATCAATGATGTCATTGACTACATCAACAAAGGCTACCGTTTAGGAATTCCAATTGCAAAAGAAATCGTTGACGAAATTCGCAACTAAGAAAAAGACTCGAGATGACATTTCTCGAGTCTTTTTATTTATTTCTGACAGCTAAGATTCCTACCAGGATAACAATCCCTAAGGATACCATGGTTCCAACTGGTGCTACATTTTCATCAAAAATTTTCTCAGAGAACAATAGCAGAGCAATCGCTAATAGTAGCAAGGCACTGCATAGCATAATATCCTTGAAGCTTGGTTTGCGTTTTATATACTTTAAAAATGATCTCTGTAATTTACTCATTTGAACTGGTCTCTTTTGAAATAATTCTATGATCCATGGGATAAAAATCTAACCCAACAACTCTATCCTCTTACAAGGATTCAAGTTCATAAAGCTCTGCAATAATCCCAGCAACCTTTTTGATATCTCCTAGCATTCCGCGCATTTCAAAGTCAGCTAGGACTGGAAAACCAAAGCGTTGGCTGTATTGCTTGGCGGTCAAACAGTATTGGTTGTTAAAATTGCGGTTACCCGATCCTACGACACCAAAACACTTGCTAGCATTATCACCATATGCGATAAAGTCACCTACCGGAGTGGTCAAAATTTCTACATCACCATTGTCAACCCCATTGCCACCTTCTAGGTAAGTCGGTAGAAAAGCCACATATGGGGTGCTCATCTCAAAGAAGTCTTCTCCTTCCTTGACCAAGTCTTTAATATGAATTTTTTCCACATCAATATTCGCATACTGCTCCAACAAATAAGCTTTCAAACGTGTTACAAAGCTCTCCGTGTTGCCGCTTAGACTGATATAAACTAAGGAAATTTTTTTCATCTTTTCCTCCCTCTTTCTCGAATCCAAAAAAATAACTACCAAGATTGTATCTTGATAGTTATCCTTTGTCAAATCTTAGGCGAGTTCTTCCTCTTGAGATTCTGTTAATTCTTTTTGCTGACGCCATATTTTATAGAAGACGATTCCCAAAAAGATAACATTGATGACGATGAAAATAATAGTGGTTGCTTTCGACATGACTTCCATTCCTAAACGTAGGGTGTCATCTTTAATCAATTGCATAGCATCTTGTAGATTCATATTGTCATGGACTAGTCCAACAATAGCTAGTAAGGCATATCCAACATAAGTGTAGTTAGCCAACTGCAAGTTCTTACGAATTAAGAAAACAAAGGCTACTACAACTAGGATAGCAGATAGAATAATGAGTATCGTGTTAAAAATAGAGTGAGATGACTCTGACACTTGGTGGGCATAGTTAACAGCATCTTCTATTTGTTGAGCACTAAGTGTCCCAACATTTTCTTGGCTAGCACGAAGGGCGTCCTTACTAGGTACTGGAGTGAATATTCCAACTACTGCCAAGGCTGAATTAATCGCTGATAAGACTAATAAAATCCATAGATAGATTGGTTTCTTTTTCATAAAAGTAACCTCCTCATAATTTTTAATTTATTATAGCATATTTTAACAAGTAAAACAAATCCTACAAGTTTACTTCCACCTGCTTACGGTATGCTTTCGGAGACTTCCCACATAGTTTTCGAAAGACCTTATAGAAATAGCCTACATTACTGTAACCAACCGTATAGCAAATATCCTCAATACTATCATTTGTAGATAGTAAAAGTTGCTGGGCTGCCTTGATGCGTTGCTTATTGAGAAGCTCAGCAAAGGTTGAATTGGTTTCCTTCTTGATTAACTGACCTAAATACACAGGATTGATAAAGAGATCCTTGCTGATATCCTTGAGAGAAAGCTCTTTTTTATAGTCTCTACCAATAACTTCAAGTACACTGACGACATTTTCATTCATACGATATTGACCAAAGAAGGACGTCAAGGTTTCCTTGGTATAAGCCACTAAATCTTCAAAGTTTGTAATGGCATGAATTCTTTTGACAATATCTGTCATATCATCTGCTTTCAAATGCTCAAAGAGATGGAAAACATCCATCACAAACTGAGTAAAGAGTTGCTTGGTAATGGACACCCTCGGTGTGTTTTCCAACACAATCTTCTCAAGTAGGTTCAACTCCTCGATAATCTGTTGAAGATTGCCCTGGATAATAACTCGATAGATGGGTTCATAATAAGAAAAGAGACTGTCAGATTGATCTAGATTTACAGTCCCATAGAAGAGGGCTTTTTCAACGTCAAATTTCCATTTTTCAAAGTTGGATTGATAAGGTGCTTCAAAAGGCATGACCAACAAGCCCTCAAATTCCTGATCAGCAAGGACGATCTGCCAGTCTTGACCTAGGACGTAGTAAGGAATGACAAAATTCCCTTGTTTTTCTTTTGAAAGTCCAATCCACCAGTTTTCTTTTTGGCTGAGATGAGTCTTGAATGCTTCTTCATCTAGTTGCTGACTCAATATTTCGGGCTCATGAGATTTTTCACCAAGCTGACTGGCAATCTTTTCAAGCAAGCGTTCAAGCTCAACCTTATCAACTGGTTTGACAAGATAATCTACAACATTGAGGTTCATGGCTTTCTTGACATATTCAAATTCTTGATAGCCGGAAAGAAGGATATAGTAAGCCTCTGGCAAGAGTTCCTTCATTTCCCCAATCATTTCAAGTCCTGTCTTGCCAGGCATGTTGACATCAGAAATGACGATATCTACGGGATGTTCTCGAACATAGTCCAAAGCGTCGTCAGCATGATTGGCTGTTGCAACGACTTCCATATCCCATTTTTCAAAAGGGATCAAACGCTTAAGTCCTTCTGTAATCATGTACTCATCGTCAACTAATAGTACTTTATACATCTTTATCCTTTCTCTTCATCCTGAATGGTGATTCTATATTGAACACCTTTTTGTTCAGCTGATTCTACATTGATGTTATAGTGGTCTCCAAAATAGAGCACAAAGCGTTCGTGGATATTAACAATCCCAATAGACTGTCGTTGCCCCTTATAATCTGCTGTGTGTTCAAAGGTTCTTTGAGCCAGTTTAGCTTGAATTTCTGCTAGTTTTTCAGCAGACATCCCACGGCCATTATCGGTTACTAAGATTTCGACATAGCCATCTTTTTTCAAAGCCTTGATACTGATAACATTATCTGTTCTTCTGTGATCAACTCCGTGGGCAAAATAATTTTCCACTAACGGTTGGAGGGTGAATTTTGGAATGCGCATTTCTTCCAAGCCAGGGTCAATCTTAAATCCGTAAGCAATGGATTTTGGATAGCGAACCATACAGAGATAACTGTACTTCCGACAAAACTCCACTTCTTGTTTGAGTGTCGTTTCTCGCTCGTCAGAGATATTATTGCGCAGGAGACTACTGAACTCATAGATAATATCTGCTAGTTCATTTTGGTTCTCCATTACAGCATACATCCGCAAAAATTCCAGAGTATTGTACATAAAATGCGGATTAATCTGAGCTTGTAGTGCTCGCATGTTGGCATCTTTTTGATTGAGTTCCAGTTGATAAATATCGTGAATATTACTTTCTAGTCGATCCAACATATCATTTGTCGACTCAGCAATTAGTAGCAATTCCTGGTCCTTTTTATCTGTGTCGATTCTCTTGGTCTGATCTCCCTTAGTAATGGCTTGGATAGAGTCCACCAAGTCCACAACTTGACTTTGATAGTCAGAAAAAGTCCTTCTTAAGGTCATATACAAAATGATGATAAAGAGAGCGCTCAAACCTAAAATAAGTGCCGAACTCGCTAAAGTCCCACTCCAAACATAATCCTTTGGTACAGCTACTCGAACTTGATAACCATGGGCAGTTGTTCCTACCAACCAAGACTCATTCGTTCCCTTCGCTCCAATATAGAACATATCTGTTTCATATGGTGCAATGACCGTTACGGCAACAGGAATTGTTCCCCTGGTATTGTCAATCGCCTTATAGAGGAATTCTGGTTCTACGGAAATATAAATGACCCCTAGAGCTTGATCCGAGATGGGATCAGACACTGGAACAGCGAAACTATTGGCATCTGGTTTAAAGCTCTCAGCTGGAATCTTCTGTCCACCTCTGTTTCCTCTTTTGGAAACAAATACATCCGTTGAATCCTGTAGAACAATCGAAATACCTGTTACAAAATCGTTTCGCACGTATATATCATCGATATTTTCATAAATAGAAACGGAAATATAGGGTGACGCCTTGCGCTCTAACTGCCAGTAAAAATAATCCGGCGTGCTGAGGCTAAAATACTTGTAAATCCCTTCAATGCGGGCTTGATTCTCGACCAATCCCTGAGCTAGGCGGGTTGACTCCCGATAGTAGTATTCAACCTCATCAACTGTTCGAGCGAGAACACGCTGACCGACACGATTGGCTTCCCTTTCACGCATATCCCAGTCTGCATAAGAAATCAAGAGAGCAAAGCAGGAAATGATGACAATCATTACCAGACTATAGATTCTTAGGAGTGAGTGGAGGCGAAATTGTTTGGTCTTATTTGGTTGCCAATTTTTCATGAATACTTTCATAAACAGGCTCCAATAAATCACTAATAAAGAAGTGCCACATCCCAATACCTACAAAAGCGATGAGGGCCGGCATATAGAAGCCAATAATGGCTAACAAGACGCTACCAAATAGAACTTTGGCCACTGCTGATAAATTCATAAAAATTCCGATAAAGGCAAGCTTTAAGGTGTTTTTATAGGACAATTCAAAGTAAACCTGTAACTTTAAAGATACCGTATAGGCCAAAAATACCAAGGCTACTAAAAAGATATTTAGAAATGTTGCTGCCAAGTGGATAATGGTCTGGTTGGGCAACTGAATCATCAGATACAAGCCATAAATCAAGATTAAGTCAATCCCTATAAAGGTGTAGAAACTGAGATTACTTTTGACAAAATTGCTCTTAAATAAAGCCCATGCTTCCTTGAAACGATAAGCACGGTAAGAATAGCCATTTTCAGCAAATAAACTCATAAGAGTTGCACTAGCGGGTGCTATACCAAAAATCACTCCTCCTGCTAGTGTCAATAACCAAAAATAAGCCGTCGCAATCATCCCCAAAAAGAAACGATGAAAGACTAGCTCAATGAAATTCCCCACGGTTTTCCTCCAAAAATTTAATCTAGTTTTATTATAACATATTTCAAGCGCTCTCAAAAACAGGAGCAATAAATATAAATAGAAAAAAGCTAGATTGGAATTGTGTCCGTTACAACCATCACTTCTCTAAATACAAGCTTGATTAGAAATTATGAATCTCAATATCAAACTATTTTCTATTAGCTTTTAAAACGGTATATGAAAATTTTGATAATGTTATCATATGTGTTATACTGGAATCAAGTGAAATATATACTTACAATAAGCATAGATAAGGAGAACAGATGGCTTTTTTAGATCAATTGAAAGATGGAGCTAGACTTGTCAAAGAGACAACAAGCACTGTTATTTCAGAAGGAAAGCAAAATGCAGAAAATCTTCGCAAGAAAAAGGAAATTCAAGTACTACAAAATCAAATCAATGACTTGTATAGATTAATAGGCATCAAATTTGTTGAAGAACATTTAGAAGAAATAAAGGAAAATCCTCTCTATTCAACTGAAATCGCTGAAATCACTAAGCTCTTTCAAGAGCAGATTTCTCTTCAAAAATCTATTGATTCATCTGGTCAAGACTTAGTTTCTTGTCCCCATTGTGGAACAAGTCTATCAAAAAGCTTCGAATTTTGCATCAATTGTGGAAAAGTAGTAAAGTAGAGTCGAAATGAAGGATTATATTGTAAAATCAAAATGTCCTAGCTGCTTCAAAAATATTGGAATCGGTTGGAAGTTCTGTCCTTTTTGTGGAGAATATGTAGATAATACAAAACCCAAGGTGGACTTAAAGTATGTCGATAAAATTTATAGAGACAATGATCAAGAAAACAAAAACATTCCTTTCAAAATGCCATCAACCCTCAAACATATGGGTGATAGGATAAAAGAAACGATCTCTGAAAAATTAGACAAAGGAGAGGAAGTTCAAGATCATACAATTTCCTTTTTTACCTTCGTTCTCAAAGAAGCTAGTGTTGTGACCAAGGAAATACCTGAGATTTTGAACGATGATAAGAATATATTATTAGAAAAAGATCATATTGGTTACTATTTACAGAGTGATTCAGAAGTCATCTATATAAATAATGCAAAAATTGATATCGGTAAAAAACACTACCTAAATAATCGAGATACCCTCCGTGTTGATGATACTATTTATATTTTTAGTCTCATGAACCAGAAGTATATCGAATGGAAGCAAAAGGAAATCAACACAAGTCTAGCAGAGAAAGTAGACAAGCATTTTGAAGTCCTAGACAACAGTAATATATATGTCCACCCTCTCGGAGACATGATTTATTTGAATAATCATCTAATTAAGGATAAAACATACCTAAATAACTATGATTTAGTATCCATAAACCATCGACTCTTCGTCATTTATAATAATTCCTTAGTTTTTCAACATGAATTAACTGAAAGTCAAGAAAAGAGTCTCGCAGATAATATCAATAGAATTGAACAAGATACACAGTTATCTGTTCGAATTCGAAAGCGTCTCGCAGGAGAGAAACTTTTATTATCAGAGATTGACTTTCAAGTATCCTCTGGCGAAATCGTGCTCATTTTAGGTGGTTCAGGAGCAGGAAAAACCACACTGATCAATGCAATCATGGGCATAGAAAAAGCGGATGCTGATATCTTATTAGGAAATATAAACATCTATAATCAATTTGACAAAGTTCGAAGAATGATTGCCAATGTCCCTCAATTTAGTCTTCATCGTGAAAAAGATAGTGTTTATATGACTCTGAAAAATGCCGCAGAGATGAAACTAGTACGAGATTTTACTAAAGATCCTGCTTTATTAGAAGAAAAAATTTCAAAAGTATTAGAAACAGTCAAACTAACAAAGAAAAAAGAGGCTTTGGTCTATGAATTAAGTGGCGGAGAGAAAAAAAGATTGAGTATTGCTACTGAGTATATTGCAGATCCAGTTGTATTTGTTCTAGATGAACCAGATTCTGGAGTAGATGGCAGTAACGCTCGTTCAATTATGGCTAGCTTAAGAAGTATCGCAGATGACAATAAGATTGTTTTTGTTATCTCACATAGTCCAGATCGAACACCAGAATTATTTGATAAAGTATTAGTTCTCGCTAAAAGTGAGGAAGAATCGTGCGGTAAAATGGCCTTTTATGGTTCTGTAGAAGATACCCTAGAATTCTTTAATGTCAATCAACTTGAACTCGTGGTGTCTGAAGTAGAGCGAACTTCAGATTACTACATCGAAAAATATAGAGAATATAGAGGAGGTTAAGATGAATTACGCATCGAATAAAGAACAAATTTTGATCTATTTGGGTAAATTTAAACGAAATTTTTTAAATTCTAACGGATGGTATTCTTTTATAAGTACTGCTATCATTGCCCTTATTACTTGCATTGTAGCTGGAAAAGACGGATTTTCAACCGGCTTAGGTGCAGAAGTGAAATCCACTTCATTCATTATTGTTTGTGCCTGTATTTGGATAGGAGTTTTTAATTCTATTACATTGATCTGTAAAGAAAGAGATATTATTAAACACGAATACCGAGGGGGCATGAACCTATCATCGTATATGTTCGCCCACATGTTATTCCAAGCCCTTGTTTCTCTAATTCAAGCTATTATTTTCTCCAGTATTTTATTCTTATTCTATCACCACTCGATTTCAGAATTTAAGACTATCTTTGATAATGATAGTTTACGATTCATCTCTTATTTCTTAACTATATTTTTAACCATTTATTCGGCAGATGCTTTGGGTCTATTTGTCTCTTCAATTGTTAAAAATGTTGAGAAAGCAATGACTGTTATGCCCTTTGTCATTCTCCTTCAATTTCTCTTTGCAGGAAATATCCCCTTAAATGGCTTTTTGCAGTTCTTATCTTATTTTACACTTAGTCGTTATAGTTTTGATGGGCTTTTAGACTTAGCCGGCTTTAAAGAAGGAGGATCATTTTTCAGTACCTCAACCAAGGTACAAGTAAATTTATTATTTGCTTGGATTCTACTCATTGCTTTCTCTATTCTTTTAGCCTATCTAGCAAGTAAACTATTAAAATCAGTTGAAAAAGATACTAGAGGTTAACATTGCTTGAATTAGTTTAGTAAACTAGATTTATAGTTCAAAAAAGGTAGTAAGATTTTCTCTTACTACCTTTTCTATCATAAGATGTTTAAATTAGTAAAATTGGAATCCATATTAGCTACGATATTGACTCTGACAAATGTGCATTAATAAAAATAAATAACAAAAACAACCCAAAAGTTAGATTTTTTTCTGTCTAACTTTTGAGGTGCAATTCATATGACTAAATCGTTTTCTATATATCCGAACACCTAATTTATTTCACAAAAAATGTAGTCATTTTATCCAGTTGTTAGTTCTGAGATTTTTTTGATAAATATCAACTGCTTTAAATTGCTTTTTTAGGAGTAAATTCAGAGCAGGTATCCCTCGTTTTCATAATTTTACAGATGCCAAACTATAAAAAATTACATTTATTGGTTTAATAAGGATATTTGTACTATAATTAAGATAGATAGAGATACCGATTAATAATCAAAGAACAAAGGCTTTACCAGGGCAGATGGATATGTTTGAAAATTATATAATTACTATTCAACTTATTTACTGGATTAACAAAATAACGAAAGGAGTATGGACTATGACTATTTTTATTTTAAGAACTACTTTGTTTTTTGTTGTGCTTGGATTGAGTCTTTTCTCTGATAAATTGTTCAAACAACAATATGTAAAAATCGTAAAAATAATTTGCACTATAATCTTATTAGTCATTTCATTAACATATCTGTTCTAAGTTATTTTAAGAATACAGGAATTTGTTTGTCCTGTATTCTTTTTTTCTCTATAAAACGTGCATTGATAAAAACGAATAACAAAAACACCCCCAGTTAGGGAGTGTTTTCAAGGATAATAGCAAGATTACCTAAATTTTATTATTTAGCGTCGTCTTTTTTAAAGATGTTTTTAACACCTTCAACAGCGCCTTCAATAGCGTCTTTTGCATCTTCAGCGACTTCTTTAACTTTAGAAGCAACTTTTTCAGCAGCTCCTTCGCTTTCAAGTCCTTTGTCACCTACTAATTTACCAACGCCTTCTTTAACAGCTCCTGCTGCTTGGTTGAATTTTTCTTCTGTAGACATAAGTATGTCCTCCTTTTATTTTTTCTAAATTAGTAATTATTGAACACGTGGTTCTGCTTTGGCTGCAGCGTCTTTAACATTATCAACGCCTTGGCCAACTTTTTCTTGAACGAATTCAGCGCCTTCACTAATTTTTTCTTGTGCTGCTGCGACACCTGAACCGATACCAGATTTCACTCTAGACAATTGTTCTGACGCGAACTCGCCTGTTGATTCTGCCACGTCAGTTACACGATCTTGAAGGCTAACTGAGTCTGCTTCATATTGTTCTTTAGTTTTGATGTCAACAACATTAACGTTAACTTCAACTACTTCTAGATCAGTCATTTTCGCAACTTCTGATACGATAACGTCTTTGATTTCCTTGTATAGAGTTGGAACGTTTTTTCTGTACTCTACGATAACGTTCAAGTCAACTGCTACTTGTTCTTTACCAACTTCAACGTTAACACCGTGTGTTACATCATTAGTATTGACAAGTTTTTCTGTAAGATTTGAGAAGAATCCGCCGTCAACATGTAATAGTCCTGGGACTCTTTCTAGTGAAAGACCGATAATTTTTTGAATAACTTTATTTTCGTAAGTTAATTCTCCTCGAACATCTTTAGAAACAACAACATCTTTTTTTTCAGTTACATTTTTTTCTACGTTTGACATATGAAACTCCTTTATTTATTTAAATAATTCTTCTGTACATAGTATCCCAACCAAATTCCTAAGGCTCCACAGATTAAAACGAACAATGTTTTAAAGAAACCGAAGGATAGGATGAAGCAGGCTAGAATAATACCTACTACACCACATAGAATTGGGTATTGATATTTTTTAAACCATTCCATTTTTTACTTCCTTACTTTACACGACTAACAATTTTCTTAGCTGCTTTTTGAGGGTCATATTCTTTCACTGAAACTTCCAGTTTAACCTCTCGATCAATACCAAAGAATTCTTTCAGTCCTTGAGTGATTTCGTTTTGAACTACTTCAAATTTGTTAGCAATGTTATCTGAAAGAACAGCTGTACCTTCTACATAAACGAAACATTTCTTTTTCCGAGTATGTACCTGAATTTTGGGATTTTTGACTATCTTGTGTTCATCCAATAAACATCGAACAAACCCTTCAATAGCTGAATTTTTTAGTTTTAATTTATCGTCTTTAGTTCCAAGTTTTATTTCCAGATATTGTCTAGGATAAAACAGGATTACTAACATCCATAATAAAACTAAGATAGACAGGCCTAGAAGCCCCCAAAATACATATCTAGCGAGATAATATTCAAATGATGTCTGTCGCCAGCTAGTCAATTGAATTCCTAAATCACTAACCTGGTGGTAATCTATCAAAATAGGAAGGAAAATTGTCAAGATTAAAATACAGAAAATAAACAATAATATTTTCTTTGATTTTGACATATAAAATCCTTTCAATTAGTGCAACAAACCATAGCTTTACCCGTCATTATAAATTAAAAGCTATAGTCTGCTTTCGAGTAAAACATTAACCTTTTTTACCCAAAAAGAACGATACCACAGAAACTACAATCACTGCACCAATAATAGATGGAATGATAGCCATACCAGCTAGTGAAGGTCCCCAAGTACCAAGGAGTGATTGACCTACTGATGAACCGATTAAACCGGCAAATATATTAGCAATTACTCCCATTGAGCCACCTTTTTTAGTGATTGCCCCTGCTGCAAGGCCGATAAAACCTCCTACAATAATGGACCACAACATAATATGCGCCTCCTTTCATAGCCCCAATATATCTGGGTTAAATTTAGTATATCATAACATGAGAGCGCACTCAAATTATATGCTCACGAATATGTGCTTTAATAAATTTTAAAACAATACAAAAACGCTCTAGTCATTGTGACTAGAGCGTTTTCTATATATCCGAACATCTAATTTATTTCACAAAAAATGTAGTCAAAAATGTAGTCATTCGGTTGATTATCTTTGAAATACTTTGAATTTGGAAAAAAGAAAAAACGCTTAAAATCGGCGTTTTTCTTATATATTGATTCGTATTGAATGCTTACTTCACTTCTATAAAAAATTAAATAATTTCTATTTTAGCTGTTAGAAACGTTGGTACATCAATGTTTTTAGAATGCTACATAATAAAAGGCAGAGTGGATGGTAGAGTAGTAAAAATAGTTGTTATCCTAGTTGATTAAAAAAGTCTTTGATTTCCTCATCTTTTATAAAATAATATATAATTTTCCCCTCTCTTCTAGTATCCAAGATGTTTTGATTGGCTAGTTTACGAAGATGGTGGGAGGCAGATGCCATACTGAGATTTAGTAAACAGGCTATATCACAGACACAGAGTTCTTCAACAGCAAGGAGATAAAAGATGATATTTATCTGTTTATTATCGGTAAACTTTGATAAAATACGAAGTGATTTTTGGACTTTTTCCTTTTCAAGGTAGTTCGTTGCGGTTGTAACATTTTGTTGATTTATAATATTCACTTGGCAGATACTATCTTTTTTCATAATTTTTTCTCCTAGCCGAACACAGTCCTTAGCATGTCAAAAACGTTGTTTTCAATCAGGATATATATCCCCAGTCCTAAATAAACACTGGCAATAAACCATCTGCTATATTTTTCCAAAATTTCTCCAACAGAAGGTACTTGTACCAATTTTTGGGCAGAAAAAACCAAGAGATAAATCATGACTAGAAAGGTAAGTAAAGCCACTATCAAATTCGCTAAATTTAAGGTAATAAAATATGGGACAAAAACACCAATATTGTCAGCACCACAACTTGCAAAAGTAATCATAGCGACTAGAAAAATCAGGTTTTTATCATCTTTGCGCAAACCATCTTTTGCAATAGCTTCTCCATCAGAATCTCCTAAAAGCAAAACTTTGAGTCCTAGGAAAATTGGAATCAAACCGAGCAAACCTAAAATCTCTTTACTAGGAATATAATTTAAGACAAATGCAAAAAGTAAACTTAGCAATATTAGACTAACAGAGCCTAGAAATTGTCCTAAATAGATGTTAATAATGTCTTTTCTGCTTTTTCTTTTGGCAAAAAATAACATTAGGATAATAAGTAAGTCTACGGCTGTCCCAGAATACAGGATTATTGAAGTAACAACATTTTGAACCATAAAACACCTCATTCAAATATATTTTTGAATGTATTTTAACATTAAACTTTGTAGATGTCAACTTCAGCTCCATCAAAATATAGATAAGAAGGTAGTGTACCAAACATTAAAAAGCCCTGCCATCGAAATGATAGCAGGGCTTAACTTCAATATCCATATGATATATTTATCTAAAAAAGGTAGAGAAAAAGGTAGAGTTTGGACTGAAATATAGTGAAATGTATTGAAATTGAAAAAAGAAAAAACGCTTGAAATCAGCGTTTTTCTTATGTATTGATTCGTATTGAATGCTTACTTCACTTCTGTAAACACAACGTGTTTGCGAAGTTTTGGTGAGTATTTCTTCAATTGAAGACGGTCTGGAGTGTTACGTTTGTTTTTAGAAGTAAGGTACAAGCGTTCACCAGATTCTTTGTGTTCAAGTGTAATATTTACGCGCATGGTATCTCCCTTCTATTATTCAGCTGATGCAGCTTTAGCGATCTTACGTCCTTTGTAGTATCCTTTAAGTGATACGCGGTGAGAACGTGAGTAATCTCCAGTAGTTTCGTCAAAGTTTACAGATGGAGCTGTTACTTTGTAGTGTGTACGACGTTTGTTTTTCTTCGCTTTTGATGTGCGACGTGCAGGTACTGCCATTTCGTTTTTCTCCTTTTAAGATATAAATTCAATTAGGTTTGATTTTCATCAACTTTAATAGTATATCAAAACTTTTTTGTAAAGTAAAGTTACTTGACAAAAAAAGTTGTATTTTTTATCGTACACTGCTGAATTGTCTGAAAATTTAAAAATTTTCTTCTGTTATTCATGTGAAAATTGTGCTATAATGGAACAAACTGAAATGGGAGGGAACAAATGACAGAATTAGATAAACGTCACCGCAGTAGCATCTATGACAGCATGGTAAAATCACCTAACCGTGCCATGCTTCGTGCGACTGGTATGACTGATAAGGACTTTGAAACACCGATTGTTGGGGTCATTTCGACTTGGGCAGAAAACACTCCGTGTAATATTCACTTGCATGACTTTGGGAAATTGGCTAAAGAAGGTGTTAAATCTGCTGGTGCTTGGCCTGTGCAGTTTGGAACCATTACGGTAGCCGACGGTATTGCCATGGGAACGCCGGGTATGCGCTTCTCCCTAACGTCTCGTGATATCATCGCGGACTCTATCGAAGCAGCTATGGGTGGTCATAACGTCGATGCATTTGTAGCTATCGGGGGTTGTGACAAGAACATGCCTGGTTCCATGATTGCCATTGCCAATATGGATATCCCAGCTATTTTCGCTTACGGTGGTACTATCGCCCCTGGAAAACTGGATGGCAAAGACATTGACTTGGTTTCTGTATTTGAAGGAATCGGAAAATGGAATCACGGCGATATGACCGCTGAGGACGTGAAACGTCTGGAATGTAATGCCTGCCCTGGCCCTGGTGGTTGTGGTGGTATGTATACTGCCAATACTATGGCTACTGCTATCGAAGTTTTGGGGATGAGTTTGCCAGGTTCTTCTTCTCACCCAGCTGAATCTGCTGATAAGAAAGAAGACATCGAAGCAGCCGGTCGTGCAGTTGTCAAAATGCTTGAACTTGGGATCAAACCTTCAGATATCTTGACTCGTGAAGCTTTTGAAGATGCCATTACAGTGACAATGGCTCTCGGTGGTTCTACTAACGCCACTCTTCACTTGCTTGCTATTGCCCACGCAGCTAATGTTGACTTGTCACTTGAGGACTTCAATACCATCCAAGAACGTGTGCCTCACTTGGCCGACTTGAAACCTTCTGGTCAATATGTCTTCCAAGATCTTTACGAAGTTGGTGGTGTGCCTGCGGTTATGAAATACTTATTGGCAAATGGATTCCTTCATGGAGACCGTATCACATGTACTGGTAAGACTGTCGCTGAAAACTTAGCTGACTTTGCAGATCTTACTCCAGGTCAAAAAGTCATCATGCCACTTGAAAATCCTAAACGTGCGGACGGTCCGCTTATCATCTTGAACGGTAATCTTGCTCCTGACGGTGCGGTTGCCAAGGTGTCAGGCGTTAAGGTTCGTCGTCACGTTGGACCAGCTAAGGTCTTTGACTCAGAAGAAGATGCTATCCAAGCTGTCTTGTCAGATGAAATCGTTGATGGCGACGTTGTCGTTGTTCGTTTCGTTGGACCTAAGGGTGGTCCTGGTATGCCTGAAATGCTATCACTTTCATCAATGATCGTTGGTAAAGGTCAAGGAGACAAAGTTGCCCTCTTGACAGACGGACGCTTCTCTGGTGGTACTTATGGATTGGTTGTTGGACATATCGCTCCTGAAGCTCAGGATGGTGGACCAATTGCCTATCTCCGTACAGGGGATATCGTTACGGTTGACCAAGATACTAAAGAAATTTCCATGGACGTTTCCGATGAAGAACTTGAAAAACGCAAGGCAGAAACAACCTTGCCACCACTCTATAGCCGTGGTGTCCTCGGTAAATATGCCCATACCGTATCTTCTGCATCACGTGGTGCCGTTACAGATTTCTGGAATATGGAACAATCTGGTAAAAAATAAGCTCTCATATTATCCTATAAAGAATTACCTTATTACAGTGGTATAATAGGCACACAAAAAGGATGAAGTTCTTACGAACTTCATCCTTTTTCATTGGAATAGGCAACAAAGTATGTTATCTACTCCACTTTTTTCTTTTTCCACAAGTAAATGAGTACGATGAGAGAAGTCATTGAAAGTACTATTCCAGTGTTTAACCCTGGTGGGCTATAACTCCATATAATCTCATGTTCTCCTTCAGTTAGTGAAACACCCATAAAGAAACCAAGAGATTTTTGAGCTTCTTGATTTTGACCATCTACTGTTACACTCCAACCTGAGTGATATGGAATAGTGAAGGTTGCAAAGGATTGTTCACTATTTGGAACATTGACATGTGCTTTCACCGTTGAATTTGAATAGGAATCAATGGTGATGTCATTTGCTTTTTTAAACTGTTCCAATGCATTTGTTAGCGTTGGTATATCAATTGAATAAAATTTAAAACCTCGAAAATCCCATTCTTTGGCTTTTCCTTCTTCAAAAGTGAGAGTAATCGTTTGATCTAAGTTTCCATTGCCAAGCATCCAAAATTGATTATCTCGGAATCGATTTTCATAGGGATAACTTAATCCGTTGAGCTTCACCTTTGACTTATTTACCGAACCAGCTTGTCTTTCTGGAATTTCAACAAAGTACAACTTATTTGGTTCAAGAGTCAACTTCCATTCAATGTTAGAATATTCTCCTTCATTTGATAGAGTGTATTTGTCTCCCGACTTTGTTAAATTCGAGGTAACTGGTTCCCCAACACTCACTTCGCTTAGTGCATTTGCTCCAGATAATCCAATCACTTGTAATAGCTGATTCAAATTGGCAGCGGGTTGATGTGCTTCAAATGAGATATTCGTCGCTGAACTTTCATTAGTTAAATATCCAAGAGAAAAGGCATATGGATTACGATAAACAGCAAAGTTCTTTAACGTACCTACTTTCTCATACAATCCACGAACGTCTGAAAAAATACGTTTTTCATCTCCATCCATCATAAAGTTTGAGATTCCAAAGAATGAATCCAGAATGACATTACGACTTGTATAGTTAACAACTGATTGCGATGACGGCAATCCTAGATAGCTCAATTCCTCAATCAATGAATACTCGAGACTCGAAGTGAAATGTGATACCCCATTATAATTATAGGCAATAGGGAAGTTGGCATGAGACAAGCCCTTATGCATTTCCATCCGTGTAAATACCTTTGAACCGCCGTAGCCTTCTTGGTCAAAAGCAGTGGCGTATTCCATTTGACTCTTTAATCCTTCATTACCAATGAAAAAAGGTACCCTTTTTAATCCAACAAAAGAACTGATCATTAGTTCGATAATCACCACTCCGGCCACTAATTGTAACCTACGAACTTTATCTACTTTTCTAAAGAAAAACGCTAATAAGATGGTTGTCCAAAAGCAAAATGCGAGTATTTTCTGCGGCGTTTCAACAAATTGAAGACTTCTTTGAGTCGATAATACAAGTATTGAACCAAACCCAAAAATAGCCACTAGAAACTCGCTTAATCGAAACTTATCTTTCCATTGTAGTAAGCTTTCTGATGCCAATACCAGCATAAAACTGTTGGCTACCCATGAATTTCTAAAGAAGAAACCAACGGGACGTTGCCCCATATGCCAAATTTGATCGAAACCTTGAATAGAGAATGAGAGAAACAACACAAGAAGGACGACTATCGCTGACAACTTCTTAAGGAGAGTAATCTCTTTCTTAGCAAAGAATGTAAACAACCCGAAGAGAGCCAAGCCACCAATATATAGCTGTGGTAGAGCCTTAGGATCACCCCATTCTTTTTCTCCGAAGGATCCTAAAATAAATTTTTGAGGCATTCCTACTACATCATTGACGAAGTCCCATGACCACGCGAAGGTACTCCCAGCGCTCGCTTTACTCTCTAACAAGGCACTAAAGACCGGCAATAACCAAAACGCTGCAATTCCTACACCAATTAGTGCAAATAAAGCAACTTTCCCCATTTTTAGTAGCGCCTCAATCAGAGGGTCATCCGTTGAGAAGATAATATAAAACGTATACAGTGCTACAAAAAGGCACATCATATAGCCTGTATAGAAATTCGTAATCAAACTAATGGAAAGAAAAATCGGTAATTTAAACGATCGCTTTCCACCCGCAATTTCTTCAATTCCTAAAAGAATCAATGGTACATAAATTAGATTATCTAAGAAATTAGGATTGTACTGTTGCGATACGATAAAGCCACTAAGAGCATACGACGAAGATAATCCTAACGATAACCAGTAATGTTTAGACACTCCTTGAAATTTCTTTTCCAAGAAATACCCAAAGACGACTCCCATTATCCCAGAACGAATTAGTGGGATTACATAACTCAAAATTTGAAATGTTGAAACCGGGAAGATTACGTATAAAAACGTGAATGGACTTAAACTATTAAAACCCCAAACACTTGGCATTGCTCCTCCAAGTGATTTCTCGAAGGACCAAAACAGACCGCCATAATCTCCACTCCAGAACAGTTTATGTAATCCGATATATAGCGGAAAATATTGTGCAAGAAAGTCTCCACTATGTATCGAATTTTGTGAAAAGGGAGTCAACCCTAAACAAAGGAAGACCCCTAACATAACCATAAATGGAACAAAGAACAGCGAACTATATTTTAATTTCATTTTTGAAATTTTCATTATAGTCTACTCCCACTATATTAAATCCATTTTTTGTAAATTGCAAATCCATAAAGAGCGATAGATACGGTTGAGATTATAAAACCTAAAACAAATCCCTCTGGCAAGTAACTCATTTCAACTGTATGCTCACCTGGTGTAATTTTATATGCCAACAGGCTATCCCAAACTCTTGCAGTTTCAACTACTTTTCCATCTACTTTAACAGTCCAACCTTTTTCAAATGGAATACTTGTCATCATCCAGGTACTGTCATCAGTAATATTCACTGTCCCTTTAAAACTACGATTATCCCAATGAGACAATTTTATTCCTTGAAGCTGACGTTCTTGAATGATACGATTTACTAATGCACCATTTGAACGAGCTAATCGTAATCCAGATAAGTCATATTCATTATCCGTTTCAATTTCAATCGTTAAATCTACAGGTTGGCCAGCAGAATTATGCGCAATTTGTATGAACTGTGTTTGTTGAAATTTATCTTGGAATTCGTAATTTTTGCCATTCAACAAGATACGAACTTTGTTTTTATCTGTATGAGATAATTTTTGCGGAATTGATACCCAATAATCTTCAGCAGATTGAGGTAATAAGTGATAGGTAATCGTTCCTGGTTTAGATGAATCAATTCGTTTGTAAGTTTCTGGTTTAGATGATTCCATATTATCTAACTTCAATTCATTTGCTGCTAATATAGCTAAATAATAATCGCTCGTCGCTCCCATTGCTTGTACTATCTTATTTTGATTTTGAATCGGTTGGTGGTTCTCTAATTTTACATTCACCGTTGCATCATTAACACCATAAGCAATTGGTAAAATCAAATCTGTCTCGAAAGTCTTTGTTCTAGCAGCTTCATAAACAGGTTCTTTTGTCGTAATATCTTTACGCGTTACCATATTTCCGAATACATACAACTTGGATGTATCCGGATAGTCCTCTTTAAGCACTGGTTTTGGAGTCACTAAGTATTTCACTGAGAAGAGTGCATCTTGTAGCGGAGTTCCTTGATAGTAGGTCGTTGCGTTAATTCCATTATTTCCTAAACGGTCAAATAAATCTCGCGTACTATTTTCTAAGTTGGAACTAAAAATTGATAAGCCAGGATAATCCACCATGAATGGATCATTCTTACTTAGATTAAATGATTTATTAATTCTGTAAAAATCACTGTGGTCAGGTCGAATAGGGTTAATAGCATCCTTTAATTGTAAAACAGCATCGTGATACTTGTAGGCATCTGTATAGCCAACACGTGATTGAACAAGTGCTGCATTAGCTGTTAACTCAACTACAGTCAAAGCAGCTATAATCATCCAAGCTCTTTTTACTTTAGGATAGAATAAAGCCCCAAGCAGAACCACAAAAATCAAAATCGTTGCAAGACGTTGCCAAACTGTTAAGAAAGAGTGTTGTTGTAACTGTACAATAGAAAAGATAACTGCACCGCTAATCAGCAGGAAGCTAGCTTCTCTTTTAGTAAATTTCTCCACTTCTCGTAGACTTAGATAAGCCAAATAAACTAAAAAGAAAGCAATAATCCATGAGAATCGATAGAAAAATCCAGCAGGATTTTGTCCCATATGCCACAACTTACTTGTAAATTCATGGGCACAAGAAATCAAAAACACTACGAGAACAAAACTTGCTGCAATTTTACTCCATTTTGAAATCTTACTTGAAATAAAGTAATAAAGTGTTCCTAGTAAACCAAAGCTAGCCACATATATATTTGGCAAGTTAGGTCCAGCTGGCCAAGAAGTATTATCAAAAGCTCCTAAAAAGAGTTTTGCTAAAATCTCAAACGGATTGATTTGTAACTTCCAATCAAATCTCAGAGTGCTTTGCAAGCCCCCTTTTGTTGATACCAAACTAATCAGAATTGGGAGCAATACAGCTGATACTATTCCAACAGCTAGTATAGATGCGGCAGCTAATTTCCCCAGTCTTGTTAGAATAACCTTTCTATTTCTTAAATTCTCTGAACGAATAATGTAGAACAAAGCATAAATGACCACAAAAATGCAGGTCATATAACCCATGTAAAATTGAACAAAGAGAGATAATGCCAGCATGCCAATATAGCCTCTTGGAGACTTATTATCTAGTACTTGTTCAACCCCAATTAAAACTAATGGAAGCATGATCATTCCATCATAGAAAATTGGGTTCATTTGATAACTAACATTAAACCCATTTAATGCGTAGATGGTAGCGACGATTGGAACCAAGTAGGCCTTATTCTTTAATCCATCATATCGTTTAACCAAGAAATGTGCCATGGTTAATCCCATCGCTCCATAACGTAAGGCAATAACAATTGGAACCACCCATTGGAAATTTTCTTCAGAGGTTAATAGAAAGAGTAAGTTAAATGGACTCAACAAGTTGAAGCCCCAAATCCCTAACATCCCCCCTCCAATGGATTTAGAGAAAGAGTAGAAGAAACTACTCCAATCGCCATTTAAAAATAAATGTTTGAAATAAGCATATAAGCCAATATACTGTGCGTTAAAGTCAACCGCCATGAGTGACTTTGTCCCGAAAGGAAAGAAGCCATCAATAGCCCAAGCTACAAACATAATGAGCATAGGCGCAATAAAACTTGCTAGATAGACTTTTTTCTTAGTCGTCATTTTGCTCTCCTTTCACAGTAATGTTCGTTTGGTCAACAAGATAATGTGGACGTTTCTTCACTTCATAATAAATCTTACCGATATATTCTCCGAGTACCCCAATAGAAATCAATTGAATTCCACCAAAGAGAACGACTGAGAAGATTGTAGTAAAGTATCCACTCACGAGTGAATCCGGTACTACGAGATATTGGATAAAGGTCCAAAGAACATAAACCAATGAAATTAATAAGCAGAATAAACCAAAATTAATACACATACGTAGAGGTTTATCGTTGAATGATAAAATCCCTTGAATCGCATAGTTCAATGAGAACTTCAACGAGTATTTTGTTTCACCTACAGTACGAACTTGGTTTTCATATTCGATAACTTTTTCGTTAAAGCCGATCCAAGCAAAAATTCCTTTAGAAAAACGATTGTATTCTTGCATAGATATAATGGCGTTTACAACTTTACGGCTAAACAATCGGAATTCAGAGACTCCGTCCATTAGCTCGATATCCATCATTTTATTGGCAAGTTTATAAAAATGTTTAGCTAAAAAAGTACGGTGACGTTTTTCTCCTGTACGTGTACGACGAGCACTTACAACATCGTATCCTTGCTCATAAGCTTCAATCATTTGTGGAAGCATTGCTGGTGGATGCTGCAAATCTCCATCCATTAGAATAACTGCTTCTCCTGTTGCATATTCAAGCCCTGCAATAGTTCCAGCTTCTTTCCCGAAATTCCGACTGAAGCTGATGTATTTAACACGTGAATCGCCAGCTGCGATGGCTAACATACGTTCAAAAGTACGATCCTTACTTCCGTCATTAATAAAAATAATTTCAAATTCCGCCTTTGTAATTTGATTGATTTCTTTAACCAATTCATCATACATCTTCTGAATCATATTCTCTTCGTTATAAAACGGAATTACTACAGATAATTTCATATCTATTCTACCTTATTCTTTTTATTATAATCACTTCTACTATAATAACATTTTTTTGAGTGAAGTGGTTACTCTTAACAAAAATTTTTGTTTATTGTATGAAATAAATAAACAAAAAAAGAAAAATATAAATCAGGTCTTTAATCCCGATTCATAATTCATCTTATCACTCTATTTTTTATCGCGGAGGCAACCCTAAGGCTATACGTCCATAACGACTAATGCGTGTAATCTTCCATGCTGGAGACCAGGTAACCTCAACCTTGACATCCTCAATCCCATCAATTTGTTTTAAACCTGCCACAATCTCGATTGGTAGACTTTCTGCACAGTCACAGGCAGTATCAGTGAAGGTCATAACAACTGTACAAAGGCCAGCCTCATCTAAATGAATCTCATAAATCAATCCAAGATTGTATACATCTAACTCTACATCTGTATCATAAACTTTTTCGAGTACTTCAATGATTTGATCTTCCAATGCTAGAGCACGGTCATTAATCTTGATGTCTTCTCTCATTGCATTCCCTCCATTTTTTGATTGTTCCTATTTTCTCATAATTCTGACAATTTGGCAAGTTTTTCCCAATTCTCGTTAAAGCAAAAAAGTAGAGATACAATCTCTACTTTTTAGTGATTATTTTGATTTGACAGGTTTGTCTGCAAGAGCTTTAACAGCAGCATTAATGGTTTCTGCGTAAAGTTTTGCTCCTTCATCCTGCTTGGTCGTATCACTACCGAAGTGAACCTGGTCTGTTCCCTTCCAAATATCTGGATGATCTTTAGCGACTTGGTTCCAATCTGCTAGTGCTATATATGAATATTTTTGTGCCAGTTCACGCGCATAGCTTGCATACTGCTCAACATAAGGTTGTGTTTCCTGCGTTGTGTCTCCCTCGTATGGAGTAACTAAAACAAGTTGATGTCCTTTTGGAAGGTTTGTTATCAGCAGATCCAAATCAGCTTTATAATTTTCAGGATTATTAACGCCAGTCGCAATGACTACAATTTTAGGCAAGGCTTTATTCTGACTGTAATTCAACATCAATTCATTTGCCTGTTTGGTATTTCGACTGATCTGACCATCAATCTGCGCATCTGGTAAGATTTCTTTTAGTCCATCTGAAGCACGCAAGGTTACTGAATCACCAATGATGGATACACCCTCAGCTATATTATAGCGACTGGCTTCTGCTTGATCTGCCATGGTTTTTGTTCGGTTTATATTGGTTTGCGCCTGATTGAGACCATTAACCATCAAATCCGTTTCAAATGCGCCTACTTGAGGAGCTATCAGTATCACGATTAAAGTAATCAAACTAAGCACTCCTGCACTACCAGCAAAAATTGGTTTAATGTGCGGAATTTCTTTTGCCTTTTGCAAGAGTTCCGTAGTTTTTCCTGCTACCAAAGGTTCGATGACATAGAAAGAAAGAGTTGCGAAGATATAAGAGAAGATGGTGGTTAAAATCACTGCTAGCAGGTTGCCCATCAATTGAGAAAAGATAATATAAAACGGCCAGTGGAAAAGATAGACAGCATAGCTGGTATCCGCTAAAAAGCTGATAATCTTTGGCTCTTTGATCGTCGGTGTTTTCTCATGCAAGACGCGTGCCGCAACAATCATCAGAAGCGCTGCCAAACTTGCAAACAAGAAGCCGAGTAAATAAGCAAAGAGATATGTAAATTTCACAAAGAAGGTCAATAATAGCAAGACTCCGAGCCCAGCTCCAAAGACTAGCAAAGTCTGCTTCAAATCCAAGCTTCTATTCAAACGTTTAAAAAGTGGCGTTGCATGACGAACCCCTATTACGGTAGCAAGCACACTACCTAAGAAGAATGGATACACATGAGTTAAGCTTGAAAAGTATACTGTTGAATAAGAACTTACAATAAAACTACCGATAAACATCGAAAGGAAACTGACGATAAAGACAGCTGATGAAAGTAGAAATATTGTTCCTCGCAGTTGTCCGCTTGATTTCGCTCGCTTAGATAGGAACCAGACTGCCAAACCCCACAAGATATAATAATGAACTTCAACAGCTAAGCTCCAGTTGTGAACAAAGAGGTGAGGGATAAACTGAGATTCATAACTTCCTCCTGTCAGCATTTCATAGAAGTTAGTCATAAATCCTAGAACACCGGCAATCTGCCCACCAATTCCTGCCACATAATCTTGGCGAACCAAGAAGGTGAATGGCATGATGACAAGAATCATTAAAACGACCGGTGGAAAAATTCGATAGAAACGTCTTCTAAAAAATCCTAAGATATCAATCTTCCCTTTTTGTCCAAATTCTTCTAATAAAAGTGATGTGATCAGAAAACCTGAGAAGGTAAAGAAGACGTCAACCCCGAAGAAACCTCCTGGGAAAGCCGTTTGAAAGAAATGATACAAGAGTACCAAAAGCAAACCTGTAATCCTAATCAAGGAAAACCATTTAATACGCATACGAGTTTATTCTCCATTCATTAGATTGGCAAAAAAGCCATCTAACTTTCATTCATAGTACCTTTATTTTATCAAAAAAAACAGAAAAATCCTAAGATAAAACTTAGGATTTTTAGCTGATTTCAAGCTAAATTTAGAAATTTCGCCCTGACTTGTTATAACCATATTTTTCAACAAAATGTTCACGGAATTCCAGGAGATTATCATCCATGATAGCCTGGCGAACCTGCTTCATCAGATTGAGCAAGAAATACAGGTTATGGTAACTTGTCAAGCGGATACCAAAGGTTTCATCAGCCTTGAGCAAGTGACGAAGATAGGCACGGGTGTAGTTCTTACATGTGTAGCAATCACACTCAGGATCAAGTGGTGTGAAGTCCTCCGCGAACTGGGCATTCTTGACAACCAAACGACCTTGACTGGTCATACAAGTCCCGTTACGAGCGATACGAGTCGGCAAGACACAGTCAAACATATCTACCCCACGAATCACCCCATCAATCAAGCTATCTGGCGCTCCCACTCCCATCAAGTAACGAGGTTTGTTCTCAGGAAGCAGTTGAGTAGTAAAGTCCAAAACTGCATTCATCTCCTCATGGGTTTCTCCAACTGCTAGTCCTCCGATAGAGTAGCCTGGGAAGTCCATACTTACAAGATCATGCGCCGACTGACGACGAAGATCTTCAAATCCAGCCCCCTGTACAATTCCAAATAGACCTTGATCATGTGGACGACGGTGAGCCTTTAAACCACGCTCTGCCCAACGGCTAGTACGTTCTATTGACTTTTTCACATAATCATAGGGTTGGTAGAACTGAGGACATTCATCAAAAGACATCATGATGTCTGAGCCCAGATTGTTCTGGATAGAAATAGCCTTTTCAGGCGAAAGGAACATCTTAGAACCGTTGAGGTGGTTCTTGAAGGTTACCCCTTCTTCTGTAATATTACGGCTGTCTGCTAGGGAATACACTTGGAATCCACCGCTATCCGTTAAGATTGGTTGGTCCCAATTCATAAACTTGTGAAGACCTCCAGCACGGGCAATGAGTTCATCCCCAGGGCGAAGCCACAAGTGATAGGTGTTGGATAGGATAATCCCTGAACCCATCTCTTTCAATTCTTCTGGAGACTGAGTCTTGACCGTTGCCTGAGTCCCTACTGGCATAAACATAGGCGTCGGGAAGGTTCCATGGGGTGTGATAATCTCACCCAAACGAGCTCCTGTGTGTTTTTCTTTTTTAATCAATCGATATTTGATTGGCGAATCTGACATTTTTTACCTCCGAAGCTGGGAAAGACAGTCCCAGTTCTTACTTTGCGCCCAGGGGCATACTGTATGATTCTATCAAAAAAATAGGAACTGTCACGAACTATGGTATAATGAAAGAATGAAGTATCCAAAAATTAATTTAAAAGAAGTTCGCGAGCAGGCTAGACAATTTCAAGCCGAGCACCCTCGCTTGCTGCTTGTCTTTTTATTACCAAGTATTCTCTTGATTCTATCGAGCTTTATCAGACCTTTATCCCTACTTGATGAAGGCATTCTTGAACAGTCCTTCTTGAGTTTTCTAGGGATTACAATCCAGTCTGCTCTCTTTCCGATAGCCGTTGGATTTACAAGTTCCATCATCCTAGCTGGTGCTCTCTTTACCACGATTAATCTTTACAGAATTTCTGAGATAGAGCTTTCCTTTAAAGATAGCCTGTCCTTGCTTGACAACCGCTTCTTTACCCAGACATTTCTAACGCTCTTACTCAAGCGTTTCTATCTCTTTTTATGGAGCATCCCTAATCTTTTTGGAGTCTATTTGCTCTTTTATAGCAGCGCTATGGCTCGTAAATTTGTGGAACTTCATCCCGAATTTCCATCTGTCGACGTGACAAATCCAGATATCGAACACTTCCTACTTACTTTTGCTCTCTATTTCTTTGGTAGCGTCCTAGTAATGATTTTGGGAACCATTATCTATCTTCCACAATATTATGCCTATTCCCAAGTTGAACTACTTTTATGTGACACCCTTGCAATCGGAATTGCCAAGCCAAGTCGCGTACTCAAAACTAGTCGCTTCCTTATGAAAGGCTATAAGTTCCAACGCTTCGTACTTGATTTACAACTCCTACCATGGTATCTTCTTATCTGGATCAGCTTTGGAATTGCGAGCATCCCTTCTTTCCCTTATATCTATAGTAGTCAATTCTTCTTCTATCAAAGATTACTCGAAATCAAGCGGAGAAAAGTTTAATGTGAATGATTAAAACCAGCACCTTCAATAGAAAGTGCTGGTTATTTTTATCTCAAGAAAAGGATACTCAAGAGTGCTAGGATTGCTGGTCCGCCTTGCTTTAGAATGATTTTTTTATCTGCTGTTAAGGCACCATAAGTCGCTGCTCCTACGACAAACAACACAAAGATTGTTACGATTTCTAAGCTATGTGAGAAATAAATTCCATAAATAAGAAATACCCCAATCAAGGCATTATAAATTCCTTGGTTTTTAAACAGTGAGGTGACAGAGGGGCGAGTCAACTCTTCCTTGTCCATATTAAAGACTCGGCTGGTTGCATCTGATTGGGTTGCGATACTTTCCAAATAAAAGATATAAAAATGCTCTAGAGCAACAAGGGTTGCTAAAATAGTAGTAATGATTGACATCGTGTTCTCCTTAAAATTCTATTTTTTCTAAACCTGACACTAGTTTCGTCAGTAAGGTTGTTAGCTCTTTCTGCTCGGCTGTCGATAAGATACTCTCCATCTGTTCCTTCACCTTCAGGTGACGTTGAGGAGGATTAACCAAGAGTTGATTCTTGGCTTCTTGGGTTAATTCAACTAAGACTTCTCGCTGATTGACTGGATTCCGATTGCGACTGACATAGCCCTCTGACTCTAGTATCTTAAAATGACGGGTCAAGGCTGCAGGGTCAATCTCTAACTTCTCCTGAACGGCAATCTGGTTGCAGGGTGACTGCTGCAGTAAAAACTGCAGGATTTGATAGCGGGTCAAACTAATTCCCAATTGTTTCTCAAAAAGTTGAGTGATGGTCTGATCTGTTAAATGGAGCTGGTACAGTAAGTCGTTAATTTCTTTCATTTCTACCTCCCTGCGTAAACTTGATTTATCAACTATTGACTTATCAAGTATATTACAGAAAGATTAAAAACGCAACTATTTTGCTTACTCACGAAAAATAGCCTCTTGGTTTCAATCCCAAAAGGCTATTATTTCTATATTCTAGATAAAATCCAGCACTAACCTACCAAATCTGCTCGAAGGATTTCTCCCTCTTTATCAATGACAACTTCGATGGCATGGCCTGCAAAAATTTCTTCACGATCATCATAGTAGAGGGTCAATTCTCCATCTTCGTTGATCGATAGTTCACTCAAGGAAAGTGAGTTGGTAAAATACTCTTCTGTTAACTCCACATCATTTTCATCTGAATCTATCCAGTCTTGAGCTGTTTCCCACAGTTCTTTGACAATATAGTCTTTAATCCGAGTATCTTGAACTTGGAAAGTTCCCATAAATTTCTTTAGATCATCAAAAGAACTTGGAGGGAGACTTTCATCTGCACTCGCAGCAAAGATAGCATGAATCTTACCACCCTCGTAAGTGATAAATCCTTCAAACCAAGAATAGGCTCTGTTTAAGGTGAATTCGCCAATATCGTCTTGAATGATGACCGGTTTTTGATAGGTTTCAATCAAGGTCTCTAACCTAGAGTCTGAGGATTGGTCATCTAGGTATTCCAGCAAGTGGTAGCAGTTATTAGCTACTTCTGACATATATGGCTCTAGCTCCATGAAGGGGCGTTTTTGACATTTGATACGATGAATTTTGTAGGGTTCAAAACTAAAGCCCCAATGCTTTTCTTCAAATTCTTCTGGGGTCAGGAGCCATTCCAAACGTCCCTCCCGTTCAGAGAAGTCCTGAGTTTCAACATTGACACTAGCTTTAAAATGAACGGACGGCATTTTACAACCATTTTTTAAAGAAGCAGCCCCATTTACATTTTGGAGGGTAAAAATCAAGAGCTCAACAATTTCTCCAGTAAATTCCTGTTCAAAATCATCTCTTGTTTTCTCAAATGGAGTTTTTAATCGATTTGTCATTCTTTTCATCCTTTCTCTCTATGCTTAAAAGCGTTAGTATAGTTTTGTATCCGCTTACATTCTAACATGTTTTAGATTTTATTTCACTTATCAATACTATTTTACACAAAAAGAAGCTACACATTTTAAATGTATAGCTTCTTATTATTCTTAATTCATAGATACGTGGACGTGGTCATAGTGGTTTTCTGTGATACTACCACGGTCTGGCATTGGATTCCAAGTGTAAGCAGGTCCATATTTACTTGGGTATGGTGCGTAGAAACGTTGTTTCCAGATGATGTAGCTAATGCCACGGCTAGCCATATTTTGGATAGCATAATCTGCAATTTGGTCTCCAAGAGCTGAGCTTACTGGAACCATAAAGTCAATTGCAAGGCCTTTCCCGTGGTCTCCGCTATCTCCAGGACGGTAGCCGCTAAATGATGTGATACCAAACAAGTTAGCAATTTCTTCTTTAAAGGCAGCCGTTTGTGGTTGTAGACCTGCATTTTCTGATTTTGAAGCTGCAATACTTGCATAATCAGGTGCTGCTGGTGCTGCATAAGTCGCTGATGAACCTTGGCTTGCTTCAGCTTGGTAAGTTGATGGTGTTGATTGAGTCTCTGCTACAGTTTCTGTAACAAGGGCTTCTGTTGTAGTGGTTTCTTCCACTACAGGTGTTTCTGCTACTGCTTCTTCTGCTGGTGCTGAAACTTCTGCCGTAGTTTCTGTAACAGGTTCTGCTACTGGTACTGAGGCTTCTGTTGTAGTTTCTGCTACTGCTTCTTCAGTCACTTGTGGTGTTACTGCCTCAACTTGAGCCTCTGTTTCTTCAACTGGTTGAGTTAAATCTTCAACCTGTACAGTTTGGTCATCTACAGTGACTTGGTTGGTTGTCAAATCTGCTCTTGCAGTTGTGCCTTCACCTGCCTGAGCTGTGTCAGGGGTTTGGATTTCAACTTCCGTCACTTCTTCCTCATCATTAACAGTTGTAGTAAGCACTGTCTCAGGGAAAATCAGATCAATATTGCTGATCTTGTTCAAGTTAGCAAGAACGGTCACATCCACTCCCAAAGCTTCGGCAATGGTACTTAGAGTATCTCCATACTGAATCGTATAGCTTGTTTTATTCTCATTCTTAGTAACATCGTTTTGAATTTGCTCAACACTGCGCGCTGTCCATACTAGTTCTTCTGCTTGAGTTGCCAATACAGGGGCAAAGGACAAGGCTACTGTTGATGCTAAAATAATTCTTTTCTTCATACTATCAAACTCCTTTTCAAATGTAGTACCTGTCTATCATAACACAAAGAAAATAGAAAAAAAGCCCTTTTGGGGCTATTTAACAGAACTGTACATTCGTTGTAACAAATCACATTACTTGAAATAGTTTGTTAGTTTCTTGTCATCAGGCTGACACATTCTTCTTAAAGAAAGTTCTAGAAAGAAAGTGAGCTAATATCTTCTAAACGCTCTATCTGTTGATTACAAGCTGTAGGTGAGGCAAGAAAATTGATACTCTGAATCCCACTATTTTGGGCAAATTCTATATCCAAAGTCCGATCGCCGATATAATAAGTCTGCTGAGGATTTAATCCATACTTATCTAAAAGATAAATCGCAGCTTCTGGACTAGGCTTCCGAGCAAAGCCACTTTGATTGGTTAAAATTTCTGTGAAATAGTGGGCCAAACCCAAATTCTCCAAAATTGTAAAAGCATTGTCCCCTTTATGGGTATAAACAAACTGCTCAATACCTTGCTGGTCTGCCCAAGCTAAGATTTCACGCGCCCCTGGCATCAGAACCACTTGAGCATTCTTCTCAGCCAAGCTCTGAGCACGAACCTGATTGAGCATATCTGCATCCAAGCCTCTTTCTTCTCCCGCCTTTTCCAACAGATCTTGAACGGAAGTTTGTAGAATAAAGGCACGAACCTCAGCCTTATCATAAGGAATGTCAAACTGGGCAAAAGTCTCTTCGATTCCTGCTAAAATAGCTTCATAAGAGTCCAACAAGGTCCCATCTAAATCCCAGATAAATCCAATTTTTTTCATATGTCATCCTTTCAAAGAGATATATTGCTTATAACGATAGTGCAGGAAAATCCAGCGAAAACCATTATCCAAAAGCGTTCCTGCCCAAATACCAGGCAAGCCCCAACCAAGAACAATTCCCATCAGATACCCTGTTCCGATACGGATACACCACATTCCGATACTTGTCGCATAAAAGGGGAGGCGTGCATTTCCCAAACCCTGCCAGACAGCTGTATAAATGACTGTTCCCGTCGTCATAGGAGTCCCTAGTAGAGAGAACAGCGTCACCATAACACTAGCTTCAATAGCCACAGGATCACTAGTATAGAGGTGACTTAGGGGCGTTCCGAGAGCATAGATACTAAGTGTTAAGGGCAACATAAGAAAGAGGGAAAGCCAAAAAGTTTGCTTACTTAAGTTGTCTACCCTTGCCCAATCATCTTCTCCAACTGCTCGAGCTACCTGCATGACTGTTGCTGTAGCGACACCAAAGGCTGGCATATAGTTAAACTGGGTCAAGACTTCACCGATTGCATTTCCTGCGACTGCCTCAGTTCCGAAAGAAACAACTAAGGCAATAATGACCACATCTCCAGCTCGCATCATGAGACGTTCTCCCGCTGCAGGTAAAGCCAAAGTCAGCAAGTCTTTGTCCAGTCCAAAATTTGGTCTCGTATATGGAAGTTTTAATTGTGACCACAAAATCACAACCCCGACCAAACGAGACAAAATAGTCCCCCAAGCTACACCAGCTATCCCCATATCAAGGATAAAAATGGCGACACTTGAAAATAGGATGTTTAAAGCATTGGATAAAAAACTCACATAAAGGGGAAGTCGAGGATTGTGGGTGGCGCGAATCAAGGCTCCCAGACTAGTCATCAAGCCCAAGAGGACGATTGTCCCACCGACCAAAGCTAGGTATAGTCCACCACTCTTAGCCACAGGCGCTTCAGTACCCAAAAGACCAATCATCTCTTGACCTGCAAAGATGGACAAGCCACCTAAAATTAAACTCAATAGCAAGGTTATCTTGAGAGCTTCTGTCACATGGTAGGCTAGTCTAGACTGATCTTTCTGTCCCAAACTTTTTGATATAACACTAGAAATTGCTGCTCCCAAGGCAATAAAAATAGCCTGATAAATGGTGATAATATTTCCAGCTACAGACACACCCGAAATGGCGATCAACCCCAGATTAGCTACCAAGTAGCTATCTACCATCCCCATGAGCATCTGCAAGAAATTTTCACCCATGGCAGGTAAAGCTATGTTGAGAATATCCTTATTTTTCTTAAACAATCCTTCCTCCTGATGAAAAGAAACTCAGTTAGTTTCCCAACCGAGTTTACTTCCTCTGTTTTAAAGTCCTAAATAAGATTCTACTGCCGCCTGCATATCTGCCGCTGCAACAGTTGTCTTGTGACGAACTGGAGCTGTTTCAAGGCCATCAACTGCTGGTGGCACTGCCACTCCTGAAATTTCGTGCAACTGAGTCAAGGCCTCAAAGTCGCTCAAACCTGATTTCCCTGTTACAGCTTCTACTGCAACTACTGGGAATTTATATGGACTAGCTGTTGATGCAATCACGGTCTTAGCCACATCGCCTGTCGCCGCTTGGTATTTTTTATATACGGCCGAAGCAACTGCTGTATGAGGGTCCTCAATATAAGCATCTGACTCATAAACACGCTTAATTTCTGCTACGGTTTCTGCTTCCGTCGCATACTCAGCTGCAAAGAGATCCAGAATCTCTGCATCAAAATTAGTCAACTCATACTGACCTTGAGTGTTCAAAGCATTCATAAGTTCAGCTGTCTTAACCGCATCATTTCCCAAAAGATGGAAAATGAGACGCTCCAAGTTTGAAGAGACCAAGATATCCATAGATGGGCTAGTAGTTACCTTAAACTCACGCTTCTTGTCATAAACACGAGTTTTGAAGAAGTCTGTCAAAACATTGTTGTCATTTGAAGCACAGATTAGCTTACCGACTGGTAGGCCGATTTGTTTGGCGTAAAAGGCAGCCAAGATATTTCCAAAGTTTCCTGTCGGTACGGTGAAGTTAACCTTGTCACCAGCCTTAATCTCACCAGTTTTAACAAGCTGAGCGTAGGCATACACATAATAGACAATCTGTGGGACCAAACGACCGATATTCATAGAGTTAGCTGATGAAAACTGGAGCTTGTTGGCTGCCAATTTCTCACGAAGAGCCACATCATTGAACATATGTTTTACGTTTGTTTGAGCATCGTCAAAGTTTCCATCAATAGCGATAACATGGGTATTTTCGCCCGTTTGAGTGGTCATTTGCAACTCTTGTACCTTGCTGACACCGTCTTTTGGATAAAAAACGATGATTTCAGTTCCAGGAACATCCGCGAATCCTGCCATAGCAGCTTTACCAGTGTCTCCAGACGTCGCTGTCAAGATGACAATCTTGTTTTCCAAGCCGTGTTTCTTAGCAGCTGTTGTCATAAAGTAGGGCAAGATAGACAAGGCCATATCCTTGAAGGCAATGGTTGAACCATGGAAAAGTTCCAAGTTGTATTGGCCATCAAGTTTGACAAGAGGGGCAATTGCTGGTGTATCAAACTTGCTGTCATAGGCGTTGGTGATACAGTAGTCCAACTCTTCTGCTGTAAAGTCATCCAAGAAGGCTGACAAGACAAGCTTGGCTACTTCTTGGTAAGAAGCGTCTTTCATTGTGTCAAAATCCAAGTCCACCTTTGGATAGCTAACTGGAGTAAACAAGCCTCCATCTGTTGCCAAGCCCTGCAAAATCGCTTGGCTGGCTGTTACGGTATTGTTCGCATCACGCGTTGATTGATAAACTAATGTCATAAATCTCTATCCTTTATCTATAGTCTCATTCATTATAACATGATTTTTCAGAAAATTCTTCCGTTATAAGAAAATTATACGTCCAATTCTTCTTTCAAAGGTTCTAAATAAGTCGTTTCACTCTGACCTCTCATCTCAAGTCCTTGCTCTGCTATCGCTAGCAAGTCTTTGGAGAACTGGACAATCCCAGCTGTTTCTTCATCTGTGAGGTGTTTCTTAGAAAATTGTCTTCTCAAAGACTTGTAGTCACGACCAAAACTTTCAAAGAAAGGAGCTGTTTCTAGGTAGGCTTCAAGCTTGTCAAGATCCACCAACAAACCTAGATGAAAGGCTGCTGAAGCAAAGGTGCGGTCTAGCGACTGTGTACAAACACTCCGAAATTCAACTGTGCCTCTTGTTGTCAAGTCTTGAAACTGGTAGCTACGGTGCGTTTGGAAATCCTTTTCTAGAGGAACAAGAAGAGTTTCTTTCCCATTTAGAGTATAAGCAGGAATCTCATCAGTAGCTAGGTAATCTCTAGCTTGAATCGGAGAAAAATAATAGGTTTCTCCATCTCGTTCTGCTGTGAAAATCGCAGAATGGTCTAAATAATCAAAGAAATCATCCTCATTTTGAAATAGTTTTGAATTGACACCAACATTCTCTGGATAAATCCCATGCATAGAGTCTTCCCAAAAAATATCTCGTGAAATCTGGGTGTCCCAGTCCGCTCCAGAAAACTCAGAATTGGCAAACAGGTACGCTTTGGCTGCCTCTATCTGTGTGAAAGCATTGATGACACGTAGGTAGTTATCGGTCGAAACATCCAACTGGACTTGACTCCCGCAGATGAAGGCTCCGTATTGTGGAAAGTCATGTAAATGCGCACTTTCTTGGTGACTCCCCATACTCAGATAATCCATCAGCATCTGATAGCGTGGATAAGCCACAGGTCGATTGTCATTTTGATTCCAGTTTGGGTGAATCCCCCAACCCTGGATAGCATGATTCTTTTCGCCTAGCTTTTCTTGGATTACCTTCATATAGGCCTGAAAACGTCCTTCAACCTCTTGGATATTCTGAGCCCTACCAAAGGCAAACTCCAAGGTCGTGTAAGAAACTTCAAACAAAATCCGATCTTGACTCATCGGTTCTACAAGTTGAATCGGATTGCCCTCCTGGTCTACCTTTTCAACTTCCAAACTGAGAGCATCCACCAAAAAGCGCAGCAAGTCCTTGCTGACTTCAATATCTGTAGGTTGGCCTTTCGTATGAACAATAGGAAACTCCAACTCAATACCGATATAGAGATCTGGATTTTCTTTGATATTTTTTAAATAGCGGTCTTTTAATAACTGAATTGAAGGGGACATACATACCTCTCACTCTAACTTCTCATACTAGAAAATAAATCACTCTCTATTATACCAAAAATCGGAGATAATCTTGTCGAAAACAAACTTTTTACAAAATAAGGGCAGATTTGGAATTTATATTAAATTTTACATGTTTGCTTTTAAAACCTCTTCTAAAAATGTTGATATATCAATATCTTTAAAAATCATTGCTCCTATAATTTTTGTATAATTTAATTTAATTTGTTGATTTTTTTATGAAAACGGTTTATACTTAGTTAGTCTTAAAGTTTTCTTAAACTACAAGTCAAACATTTTATAAGGAGGAATGACAATAATGAGTATCGGAATCATTATTGCGAGTCACGGTGAATTTGCCGCGGGTATTCATCAGTCAGGATCTATGATCTTTGGTGAACAAGAAAAGGTTCAAGTTGTAACCTTTATGCCAAACGAAGGTCCAGATGATTTATACGCAAAATTCAACAATGCTGTGGCTGCATTTGACGCAGAAGATGAGGTTCTAGTCTTGGCTGACCTTTGGAGTGGTTCTCCATTTAACCAAGCTAGCCGCGTAATGGGAGAAAATCCTGAGCGTAAATTTGCCATCATCACAGGACTTAACTTGCCGATGTTAATCCAAGCCTACACCGAACGTCTGATGGACGCTAATGCCGGAGTGGCTAAAGTTGCTGCGAACATCATTAAAGAAGCCAAAGATGGCATCAAGGCTCTTCCAGAAGAGCTAAACCCAGCTGAGGAAGTTGCAAGTGCTGCAACTGCTCCTGTAGCCCAAGCTGCTATTCCAGAAGGAACTGTTATCGGAGACGGTAAATTGAAAATCAACCTTGCACGTCTTGACACACGTCTCCTTCACGGTCAGGTTGCCACTGCTTGGACTCCAGATTCAAAAGCAGATCGTATCATCGTTGCTTCAGATAACGTTGCTAAAGATGACCTTCGTAAAGAATTGATCAAACAAGCAGCTCCTAACGGAGTGAAGGCTAACGTTGTTCCAATCCAAAAATTGATTGAGGTTGCTAAAGATCCTCGCTTTGGTGAAACACATGCCCTTATCTTGTTTGAAACACCACAAGATGCCCTCCGTGCTATCGAAGGTGGTGTACCAATCAAGACTCTTAACGTAGGATCTATGGCTCACTCAACTGGTAAAACAATGGTCAACAACGTATTGTCAATGGACAAAGACGACGTTGCTACATTTGAAAAAATGCGTGACCTTGGTGTTGAATTTGACGTACGTAAAGTACCAAACGACACGAAAAAAGATTTGTTTGACTTGATTAGCAAAGCTAACGTTCAATAATTTACATTAAATAGAAAAGGAATAAAACCATGTCAGATATTTCAATCATTTCTGCTATCTTGGTTGTAGTTGTTGCCTTCTTCGCAGGTCTTGAAGGTATCCTCGACCAATTCCAATTCCATCAACCAATCGTAGCATGTACCCTTATCGGGCTTGTAACTGGTAACCTCGAAGCTGGGGTTATGCTTGGTGGATCACTTCAAATGATCGCTCTTGGTTGGGCAAACATCGGAGCTGCCGTAGCTCCTGACGCTGCTCTTGCTTCTGTTGCTGCTGCAATCATCATGATTAAAGGTGGTAACTTTACTACTGAAGGTATCGCAGTCGCAACTGCAACTGCAATCCCTCTTGCCGTAGCTGGACTTTTCTTGACTATGATTGTTCGTACAATCTCAGTTGGTTTGGTTCACACTGCTGACGCTGCTGCTAAAGAAGGAAATATTGCAGCTGTTGAACGCGCTCACTACTTTGCCCTTGTTCTTCAAGGTCTACGTATTGCGATTCCTGCAGCCTTCCTTATTGCTATCCCTGCTTCTGCTGTTCAAGATGCTCTTAAATTGATGCCAGACTGGTTGAACGGTGGTATGGCTGTCGGTGGTGCCATGGTCGTTGCCGTTGGTTACGCTTTGGTTATCAACATGATGGCTACTCGTGAAGTATGGCCATTCTTCGCTATCGGTTTTGCTCTTGCAGCAATTTCTCAATTGACTTTGATTGCCCTTGGTGTCATCGGTGTTGCCCTTGCCTTCATCTACCTCAACCTTTCTAAACAAGGTGGAAACGGTGGCGGAGGAGCTGCAACTTCTAACGATCCAATCGGTGATATCCTAGAAGACTACTAGAAAGGGGAACAATCATGGCTGAAAAAATTCAATTATCAAAATCAGATCGCCAAAAAGTTTGGTGGCGTTCACAATTCCTTCAAGGTTCTTGGAACTACGAACGTATGCAAAACTTGGGTTGGGCTTACTCTTTGATCCCAGCTATCAAGAAACTTTACACTAAAAAAGAAGATCAAGCAGCTGCTCTTGAGCGTCACCTTGAATTCTTCAACACTCACCCATACGTAGCTGCTCCAATCATGGGGGTTACTCTTGCACTTGAAGAAGAACGCGCAAACGGTACTGAAATCGATGACGCTGCTATCCAAGGTGTTAAGATCGGTATGATGGGACCTCTTGCTGGTATCGGTGACCCAGTCTTCTGGTTTACAGTTCGTCCGATCCTTGGTGCCCTTGGTGCATCACTTGCTGCAACTGGTAACATCGTTGGACCACTTCTCTTCTTCTTTGGATGGAATGCAATCCGTATGTCATTCCTTTGGTATACACAAGAGTTTGGTTACAAAGCTGGATCTGAAATCACTAAAGACATGTCAGGTGGTATCTTGAAAGACATCACTAAGGGTGCATCTATCCTTGGTATGTTCATCCTTGCCGTTCTTGTACAACGTTGGGTATCCATCAACTTCACTATCAACCTTCCAGGCAAACAATTGTCAGAAGGTGCCTACATCAACTTCCCAGAAGGTGCTGTTACTGGTGGAGAATTGAAGGGCATTCTTGGTCAAGCGCTTAGTGGTATGAGCCTAGATAGCGTTCAACCACAAACGCTTCAAGGTCAGTTGGACTCATTGATTCCAGGATTGATGGGACTTCTCCTTACTTTCCTTTGCATGTGGTTGCTTAAGAAAAAAGTATCTCCAATCACAATCATCCTTGCCCTCTTTGCAGTTGGTATCGCAGCTCGTTTCTTCGGTATCATGTAATCTCGGCGAGAATGTACAAACAAAAAAAGAATCAGGTTTATCACCTGATTCTTTTGGCTCTTTGTCAAATAGTGTTGATGAAGAACCTAATGAAAAAAGAATCCAACAAAAATTGGACTACCTGTCTCCGGTTGAATACCGAAGACGGTAGCCCTAGGGTGTTTTTATTAAATTCTCACTTTTTGGGGTCAGTCCCTAAGCCTGATAGTAGTTTCTTGTTCATACTATTCCCCTTTAGTCATTTACTACTTTGAGTCCTAAACTATTGGCAGCCTCTTCTGCCTTTGATCCCTTAGGTGTATGGATTTCTACATTCTTATTTGAATTTTCTGGGAAGTAAAATAAGTCTGTTATTTCAATTACACTTTCAGGTATTGTGATCGATTTGATTGATGGTGTGTCTGAAAATACCAATTGACCAATTGATTTTGTTCCTTCTGGAAATACAACAGACTCTAGAGAACTTGCTCCTAAAAATGCGTGATCATCAACAGTTTCTAATGATGTTCCTAAATAAATGTACTTCAATGCTTTATCTTGACCAAAAGATGACTCTCCAACATATCTTACTGTATCTGGTAAGACGATTGCTTCACATTTTTCAAGATTTGCCATACCACGCTGTGCAATCGCTATAACAGGTTTACCATTAATGGTTTTTGGTACACGAACAACCTTGTCGTCAGAAGTACAACTATAGATTGCGTATCCTTCTTGCCACTCTTCATATGTGAAGTACTTTTCATCTGTATCCGGGAAGTCTTTGAAGTTCTTCTCTGTTACTTCAGAGTTATTTGTTGTGGTATTTTTTGTTTCTATTGTAGAAGTACTTGTTGTGGTATTTTGTTTTGACTCCTTAGGTCCGCATCCTACTAAACCTGATAAGAGTACTGCTGCACATAAGCCTGATAATAGTTTCTTGTTCATTATTTCTCCTCCTAATATTTTATGAATATATTAATACCTATATGTTATAAGATGTAGATATTCTTGCTAATATCAAATATTTCTATTTAATCTTCCTATAAATATACGCATGTTAATATATTAATATCTTTAAGTATTTATAACTATAGTTCCTTAATTTTCCCAGTAAAAAACGAAAGGCACCACAAGTTATTTATATGTTTTCTTTAAACGATTCATGTACTTCTGTCGCAACTTCTCGCCCGTCTTTAATTGCGGTTGCGATAGATTGAGGACCTAAATATGCATCACCTGTTATTATTTATTTCTAATGTATTCTGATGTTGACCGAAAGTCAAATTTTTACCTTTCATCTAGAACACTAAAGTCTACTTTTGTTCAATTGCTGCAACGACAAGATCACATGGAATAATATGTTCACTACCTGCCACTTCATGCGTTAATCTTCTTCCACTTTCATCTGATTCACCAAGTTCCATTGTAATAACCTTTACACCAGTTACTTTCCCACTCTCATCACGCAATACTTCTTTAATATTCTCTAAGAAATGGAATGTAACACCTTCATTGTGTGCATCTTTGATTTGTAGTATAGCTTCTAGTATATTGTTCATATGGTCATCATCCTTTTGTTTTAGGTTTAGGCGCTTTTAATATAATGGATGTTGGCCTTTTTGTATACACTAAAATAGGGTTGGTGGAAAATTTCCATCAACCCTAAAAATTATAGAACCACACAAAACCCTGACCAGAGATGGTCAGGGTTTTGTATTTCAAAAATTATTCTGTAAATTCTATAGTTACTTTTACTTCAGAATCCATTGAAGAAAATATTGTTTTATAATAATTGATTGCAGATTCTTTAATTTCACTCTTAAATTTATCTAAATACTCTGCTTGTTTATCACTAGAAAGTTGGTTTGTGACCAATTTCCCAGTATCAACATCTTCTGTAGTCCCACTTAATAACTCTCCATGACTATCATATAAATCATAAGGATCATCTTTTGAAAGTTCAACACCAATTACTTCCAATTTTGGAACAATAACCTTATATTCTTTTTCGCTTATTTGTTCAACCTTTACACTACTTTTAATTCCAAATTTAGCGTTATAATTTAAAATTACTAATGCTGCTTTTTTAGAGAACGGCACATCAAACCCAAAAACTTGAGTTGTTTTTGTTTCAGAAATAATTTCATTAATTCCCGCATTCAAAAATACAACTTCATTCACTTTTTCAATACTTTCGATATTAATTGACGATTTGACTTCTGATTTATGTTCCTTAGGTAAGAAAAATAGCACTCCAATAGCTATAATAGCTATTAATACCAGATTCAATAGAACACTAAACTTATTAAATTTCTTCTTTAATATAGACAAGATAAAAAAACCTCACTTTAAATAATCTATCTAAATTTTACACATTCTAAAGAAAACAGTCAATATTTTTTCGTACTATCTTCTAAAATTAATTGTGCCTATTAAAAATGAAATTAGTTTGTTGCATTTGATTATATTTTTTGAACACCAAATCCATTTAAAATTGAGTGCTATTTTGAGCACTAAAAAAGGGCTCTTTGTCAAATAGTGTTGATGAAGAAATTTAGGAAGGGATTAAGCAACTAATTGTTGCTTAATTCCTTTTTGTTTTGGGCCAAACATTTTTGTTATTAAAATAATCCTATTTCTAAAATAGTAATAGTTTCTAAAGCCGTAGGCATTTCTTTTAAGCACTTTTATTTTATTGTTTATTCCTTCAATAGGGCCTTTTGTTCTAGTTGGATACTCACAAGTATTTTGAATATATGGCAAGTAAGTCATAAGAGTCTTTAATACTCTTTTTAAACCAGGAGATAGGTCTAATTGCGTAGCTGCTTCAATCGTTTCCTTGAATTCTATATAATCTCTATCCTGTATACATTCACGAGGTGAATGTACAACCTCATAATCATTTTTTAGAGATGGATTGTTTTCTAAGATATAATCTACGATTCCTTTACTTGTTATGAAGCTTTCAAAAAGCTTATAACGATTATATTTATAGTTCTGAAGTTCATTAGGGTTCTTTAAAATTAACTTCCAATAATGTTTTAACTTTCGATATAATTTAGGATTTTTATAACGATGCTGATTCATGATACGTACCCGAGTTCGATTTAGTTCTCTATTCAAGGCTTGTACAATGTGAAAAGGATCAATGATAATTTTTGCGTTAAGAAACATTTCTTTTATTAATTGAATGTATGGCAAGTACATATCGATGGAGATAGTTTTCACCTTTAATCTAGTCTTAGGCTCAAAACGATAAAAATATTGTTTCAAACTGTAAGATTTTCTATCTCGTACAACATCGACCAACTTGTGTGTAGTGCTATCACAAATAATGAAGCTCATATTACTATCGGAAGATTTAACAGATTTAAATTCATCAAAACACAAATGCTCGGGTAAATCATGTAATGGTTTAATCGTTAATAATCGTGCTGTATCATCTATGATACGTCTAACGGTATGAATTGAAACATTTGTTTCTTTGGCAATATATGTTTCAGATACTGTTTCACTTATTTTTGCCTTAATTTCATTTTTTAATCGTTTCGAGATATGACAGTATTTTTCTACAATTCGACTAGTATCTGCAGTAAATGAAGAACCACATTCTCTACAGAGAAATCTCTGATTTCGTAGATTTAAGTAGGCTGGAAGGCCTGAAACAGAACAGAGAGTGATACGAGAAGTTTTCGTCCCGTTTTTAACTATATTGTTATTTTGGCTAACGCACCCACAAACGGCACAAAATTCTGGTTTATGCGTATATGTAGCTGAATAAAATAAAGATTTTCTATTTTTTAATATCTTCTCTTGAACATTATTATCCCAAATAATGTTTTTATCTTTGATTTGTAGTGTAGCTTCTAGTATATTGTTCATATGGTCATCATTCTTTTGTTTTAGGTTTAGGCGCTTTTAATATAATGGATGTTGGCCTTTTTGTATACACTAAAATAGGGTTGGTGGAAAATTTCCACCAACCCTAAAAATTATAGAAACATTCTTTTTATATCTCATTTATTCTGCCAAGGCACCCATTGGATCCCATGGTGCAAGGACGATTGGTTCTGCTTCATAAGCAGCTCGTTCTTCTGCTGTCAGTAATTCTTTACGGACAACGATTTGGTAAGTATATTCGTCCATCCAAGCATCTGAAGCAACAAAGTAACCATCTGTTCCGACCTTGTCTCCCCATGAGTTTTCAACTTTCCACTTAGTTGATTTACCATTTTCATCCAAATCAACACCTGTCAAGACCATAGCGTGGGTCATCAAGCTTTCGCTGTAGTCCAAACGTCCAGCCTTGTCTTGAGTGAGTTGAATATCCATACTTGATTCAAAATCATAGACATCTGTCGCAAGGATTCCTGCTTTACGGTTGCTGAGCTGGCCGACATCTGAACCAAACCAAACAGTTTCTCCTATTTGCATTTGGGCAATGGCCAATTCCTTCAAGCGTTCCATCGGTACGTTAATGTAGCGAACTGCACGGCTACCAACAACATTTCCCAACATCTCAACTGTATAGGATTTGCCATATGGTTTATCAGCAGTTGGAGCATTGATCACAGAAACATAGTCTTCTAGTGGAAGGTCAACATATTTCTTGTAAAACTCTTGTGGAGTGATGCCTTTTTCGCTTTGGTAGTTGTCATCCTTATCGCGATAAGCAAAGTTAAATTGACGTGGTGGGAGCCCCAATGACATAGCAAGGAAGTTAAAGATTTCTTGCAAGAGGTCTTCTTTCTTGGCTTGAACAGTTGCTTGGTCAGCGCCAGAAGCCAAGAGGTCACGCAAGATTTGAGCATCTTGACGAAGCAATTTGTTAAGGATTGCATTGAGCTCACGGCTGCTACTAGATGAAACAGACTCTGGATAAACAGACTTAGGAACGACACCGTATTTCTCAAAGAGAGAAACTACCATATCCCACTGACCACCATCTTGTTGTGGAGTTTGGAGTAGGAAGCTAACCTTGCGGCTTGTCAATTCTTGGTCAGCAGTCGCAATCACTTGCTCCAAGAACCAATTAGATTTTTCATACTTGTCCCAGAAGAAGGTGTGGGCTTGTGACAATTCAAAGTTTTCAAGTTTGTATTGAGAGATGAGTTTGTGGCGGAAAGTATTAAGTGCCGCAAACATCCAGCAACGGCCAGATGCTTTCTGGTTAGTGACCTTGTCCTTAGTCAAGTCAAGTGAGAAAACAGGTGTGTTGTCTACATGGCTTTGACGACGCTCAAGGGCTGCAAAAATTCCATTGTGACTGGCAGCATTTTCGATAGCTTGGTATTTTACATTTGCTTCATAGTTAGCAAATAATTTATCTGTAAATGATTCTTGAATCGCGTTCATAAAATCCTCCTTTTTTCTTACTGTCTATTATAACTCTTTTCACAAAGGAAGCAACCAAAAACTGAAAAAGGCAGGGACATTTCCCCTACCTTTTCCTATTATCCAGTTTATTGAACACTTTTAAGCAAGCCTTCTAGCTCTTCCTTGCTTAAACGACGCCATTCTCCACTTTTCAAATCCTCATCCAAGGTCAAAGTTCCCATGGTTAAACGTTGCAAGTCCACAACTTCTTTACCACAGTAGGCCACCATCCGTTTGACCTGGTGAAATTTCCCTTCTGCAATGGTCACTCGGACCAGGCTTTGATCCTTTTCCGTATCAATAGACACAAGCTCCAGTTTGGCAGGCTGACAGGTAAAGTCCTTGAGCGGAATTCCTTGCGCAAATGTCTCAATGTCTTCATCCGTCATGATTCCATTGACTTGCGCTAGATAGGTTTTATCCACATGACGTTTTGGTGAAAGAAGAGCATGAGCCAGCTTGCCATCATTGGTCAAGAGCAAGAGTCCATGCGTATCGATATCCAAGCGCCCTACCGGGAAAACTTCCTTGGCACGTGCATAGTCATCCAACAAATCCAAAACAGTCTTGTGTTTAGGATCTTCAGTCGCTGAGATAACGCCCTGGGGCTTGTTCATCATATAGTAAACAAACTCCTCGTAGTCTAGCTTTTGTCCGTCAAAACAAATCTCGTCTGTCTCTTCATCAATTTGTAGCTTGGCAGATTTTTCTTTCTCGCCATTGACCGTCACGCGCCCAGCCTTTAGAAAGTTTTTTACCTCGGTCCGACTCCCGACAGCACAGGCAACTAAAAATTTATCTAATCTCATAGGGCTATTATATCATGAAAAAACATAGAATTAGAACAAAAAAAGCCGCCTGATTGGGCGACTTAATTTTTTATAGGGAGATTATTATGAAAAAGTTTTAGGAGTATAAGTTAAGGTCTTCTTAACTTATGAGATAAGTATACAGCTCCTATCTTAAAGTTTCCTTAAGTATTTTTAAATGTGAGATTTTTCCATTTTTCTCGCCAGTTTTTCTTAGATAAACGCTGTTGATAAAGCTTCATCCGGTCGTCATTTTCTAAAAAATGGGGAGTTGGAGAAACCTGAAAGTTCAAAATATCCTCCAAACCATAAGGCGCAAAGAGCTCTAAAGTTGCGTCAACTTGCAAGCGAAGTCCTATCGCCGTACAACGTTCGGGATATTTACTCATAGCGTCACAGGAATTCACATACGGTTCCGTATGGGGACTATGCTGATGCATATAGGCTTGATTTTTCAACTCCCATTGATACTGGGGAAAATCCTCTCTCAACTTACTTTCTATAGCCAGCGTTTCTTCATAACTCACCTCTGGGTCAAAGAAAATGACGTCCACATCCGTTTCACGGTCAAAAGCTGGTTTATCTGACAAGAGATTCCAGATAAAATTTCGAACCGAACCAGCCGCCAACCAGGAATCTTTCAACTCCAAGTCACGAATGATAGTCAGAATAGCCATCATATCAGGATTTTCTCTGAAAGAGTCTAAAATATCAGCCTTATTTTTCAATGTATTCATACCCCAAATGCTCATAAGCCTTGGCTGTCGCGACCCGTCCTGAACGAGTTCGCATGATAAATCCTTTCTGGATCAGGTAAGGTTCGTACATATCCTCAACCGTCTCACGCTCTTCAGCGATATTAACCGAAAGAGTTCCTAGACCGACAGGACCCCCACCGTACATCTCAATCATGGTGCGAAGGATTTTCTGGTCTACATAGTCCAAACCTTCATGGTCTACATCCAGCATAGTCAAGGCCTTATCCGTAATCACATCATCAATCAAGCCATCGCCCATAATCTGCGCAAAATCACGCACGCGCTTGAGGAGACGATTGGCGATACGAGGAGTTCCACGACTGCGTAAAGCTAACTCGGAAGCCGCCTCATGAGTGATTTCCATCTCAAAGATATCTGCCGTCCGCTCGACAATCTCTGTCAAGTCAGCATGTTCGTAATATTCCATGTGACCTGTAATCCCAAAACGGGCACGAAGAGGATTGGACAGCATCCCAGCTCGTGTCGTTGCCCCAATCAAGGTAAAAGGTGGCAAATCTAGATGGACACTACGGCTAGCTTCTCCTGCACCAATCATGATGTCAATGTAGAAGTCTTCCATGGCACTGTAAAGGACCTCTTCTACCGACATGGGCAAGCGATGAATCTCATCAATAAAAAGAACATCTCCTGGCTCCAAGTCATTCAAAATCGCTACCAAATCACCTGCTTTTTCGATGACAGGACCAGACGTCTGCTTAAGATTGACTCCCAATTCATTGGCAATGACAAAAGCCATGGTTGTTTTCCCGAGACCTGGAGGGCCAAACAAAAGAACATGATCTAGCGCCTCATCACGCATTTTTGCTGCCTCGATAAAGATTTGAAGCTGATCCTTGACCTTGTCTTGTCCGATATATTCACGTAAATATTGGGGACGGAGGGTACGCTCTACCAACTCCTCATCACCCATGATTTCATTATCTAAAATTCTACTCATGTTCCTATTATAGCAAAAATCCAGCCTACAAACAAAAAAGCCACCTGATTTGGTGGCTTCTTTAGGGAGATTATTATGAAAAAGAAAAGTTTAGGATTTCTATTAAATAAAGTTAGGAGGTCTTTACTTAATGATTACATGATACAGTAGAAGACTTAAAGTTAGCTTAACCTATAAATTTTATTTTTTTGCTAGAGATTTTAACTACTACCAGCCAAAGCAGAAAAGTTAGGAGGCAGATACTCACCACTATTAAGTATGTTTCTTCCTTTGTTAAAAGGTTCTGCCAATTAAGCCGGATTCCTAATTTTTCTTGAAACTCTTCTAATAAGCTACTATTCCCCATAAATGTAGTTTCTAATTGCTCCTTCATTAAGACCTGTCTATAGAGAGAAGCAAGATAGGTAGCCGGTGTGCACTTCATGAGAACTTTAGCGAAGTTAGGAAGAATTCCCATTGGTACATAAGTTCCCACTAAAAATCCTGAAGCTGTACCTACAATTGTAGCCAATTTACCCAGACTATCTACTGACTGGAAATGATAAATCAAGAGTACATTTACCAATGTTGAAAGGAGACTACTCAGCAGCATGATTAAACTTATTTCAAATAGCTTACTCATAGCTGGAATTTCTTGAAAATAAAGGCTCATAACAACAAGCATAAAGGCTTGCATAACAAAGGAAATGATAAGGCTACTAATAAGATAAGACAGTTGCAAGCCCCAGCTCCCTAAATCTGTCAAAAAGAGATCCTGATCCACTTGATTTTCACGATCTTGTACCATCTGGGTCAAAGCTGTAAAACTGGTTGTAATCCCAGTCACAGCCAATGTTCCACCCATCAGCCAGTTATTTAAAAGGCTCTTATTATCAGGAAGTTGAGACCAGGCATCCATCAGATTTTTCTGCAAAAAAATGATATAGAGTAGAAAGGAAATCAAAGCTCCCAGTAATGAGAAAAAGACTCCTGAACGATTACGAAAATACAACAAAAAATCACGTTTTAACAAAGCTAACATTAGCGCACCTCTCTTCCTGTAAGGGCTATGAAGGCATCATCCATAGTTCCTGGACGAAATTCAAAGCTAGCAATCTTCTCACGAACTTGGGTCAAATAATCAATAGCTTCCAATTGGCTCTTAGGATAAAGACTATACTCAAACTCATTTTCCTTTTCCACAGGCATATTTTTAGGTAAGAATTTCTCCACCTGCTTGTCTTTAAAACAAATTTTTAAAAGATTGGAAGCGTACTCACTTTTAATTTCAGCAGCAGAACCTTGGGCAATAACCTTTCCATGATCTATAATATAAAGTTGATCTGCCTCATCTGCTTCATCCAGATAATGAGTCGTTAAGATAATAGTCATCCCTTCATCTCTTTGTAGACGATACAATAAATCCCAAATGGATTTGCGAGTCTGAATATCTAGTCCAGTCGTAGGCTCATCTAGAAATAAAATATCGGGATTGGCTAGGAGAGCCCGAGCAATGTCAACTCGACGTTTCTGTCCTCCTGATAAAGTTCCATAAAGTTGTTTCTGAAAAGCAGTCAACCCTAGTTGATTGATTAAATCTTCCACACGACCACCTTTAATCCCCTTATACTGCTGAGCGCGAATGGCTAGGTTTTCTTTGACCGTCAACTTTTCATCCAATACACTTGCTTGAAAAACAACTCCAATCCGAGTATTGGGCGCATAGATGATTTGACCATTAGTTGCTCTTTTAAGTCCGATTAACATTGAAATCGTGGTCGATTTGCCAGCCCCATTAGGTCCTAAGATTGCGTTAAAACTTCCTTTTTTAAACTCTAAATTTATATCTTTTACTGCTGTATAGTCTCCATAGTTCTTAGTGAGGCCTTTTACTTGTAAAATCATATTTCCTTCCTCCTTTTTACACCTTCAGTTTAACAAAAAGGAAAAAGAAAAAATATAGTTTGGTGCTATGTGGTCGAAATGGATGATTATGTGGTCAATTCTACCTTAAAACTTCTGCATTTGAACATAAAAAAAGCCACCTGATTTGGTGGCTTCTTTAGGGAGATTATTATGAAAAAGAAAAGTTTAGGATTTCTATTAAATAAAGTTAGGAGGTCTTTACTTAATGATTACATGATACATGAGTAAACTTAAAGTTAACTTAAGATAAAAGAATTATTTAAATTTTTTTCGATCCACCCAAATCATTCCTGTACAATCATAAGTAGATAAGGTTTCAAACCCCAGAGAACGGTAAAAACCCAAGTTTTTTTCTGTCTGTTCAGTCGCTAGTTGTATTTGGTAGGCATCCTTATAGTCAGCTAAGGCTTCTTTCATCAAATTACTACCAATTCCTTGGCGCTGATAGCTAGGCAAAACAATCAAATCCTGGACAAAAACGGATGAAAAACCGTCTCCAACCAGACGCATTAAACCAACGATTTCCTCACCATCACGCGCAAGATAAGTCGTTAGCGAATGAGACAAGGCCTGCTCCAACATCTGTGGCTGATTGGTATAGTTTGTCCAACCAACTGCCTGATAGAGATGTAAAACGTCATCAATTGAAACAGAGGATTCTTTTGTAAATTTTATCATAGTAGAACCTTTCTAACATTGCCTAAGCGATTTTATCTGCTGCCCATTTTTATCAAAGTTTTTAGGAGCCAACCATGTTTCCAAACGAGCTTTGACTTGTGGCCAGTCCTTATCGATCATGGACAACCAATCCGTATCTCTGGTGCGACCTTTATAGATAACAGCTTGGCGGAAGGTGCCTTCATAGACAAAGCCCAAACGTTCTGCTGCTTTTCTAGATTGAAGATTGAGGGCGTCGCACTTCCACTCATAGCGTCGATAGTTGAGTTCTTCAAAGACATAACGGGCTAGCAAACAGTGAGCTTCTGTTCCCATCCTGGTCTGTTTGAGAGCCGGAGAAAAAGTCACCGAGCCAACTTCAATGGTGCGATTGGCTTGGTCAATACGCATGAGCGAAAAAGTACCCAGTGCTTTACCAGTCGCTTTATCGATAATCGCGTAGTAAAAGCGATCCTTTTGCTCAATCATCTGCTTTAAAGCTACCATTAACTCTTCTAGATTAGCCACAGGTGGTTGAAAAAGGTAGGTCCACATCTCACGAGGACTATCTGGGCCATAGACAGCTAATAAATCCTCTGCATGCTTTTCCACCGATAGAGCTTCTATAGTCGTATATCGCCCTTCTATCCGTATAAGTGAAGGCAAAACTCCAGGTGTATCATCTACAGATTCACCAATCATCTGACCGTATTCATTTACTGGCATAACTTTCTCCTTGTCTCCCACTTATAAGTTTAAAGATGTGAATAGTATATCACATCTCACAGGTAATCTACAAAAAATCCTCCAGATTCTACTCTGAAGGACTTTTAAATTTATTTCGTTACGATATTTACAAGCTTGTTAGGTACACTAATCACTTTCACGATTTCCTTGCCATCAATCTCTGCTTTGACTTTTTCGTCAGCTAGAGCGATTTCTTGCAATTCTTCGCGTGAAAGATCCTTCGCAACCATGAGTTTAGCACGGACTTTACCTTTGATTTGAACGACGATTTCGATTTCGTCTTCAACCAATTTACTTTCGTCCCATGTTGGCCAAGCTACATAAGAGATAGACTCGCCTGTTTCTGCGACAGTTTGCCAGAGTTCTTCTGCCAAGTGAGGCGCAAATGGGGCAATCAATTGGATAAAGCCTTTAGCGTAATCCACATAGAGTCTATCTTCCTTGTTAGCCGCATTGACAAAGACCATGAGTTGAGCAATGGCTGTGTTGAATTTCATAGACTCGATTTGCTCTGTGACAGATTTAACGGTTTCATTGTAAACCTTGTCTAGAGCGCCATTGTTTTCCGCAACGATTTCTTTACTTGTAATCAAACGGTACACACGGTCAAGGAATTTACGACTTCCTTCCAGACCTTCTTCAGACCAAGCGATGGAAGCATCGAGTGGTCCCATGAACATTTCATAGACACGAAGGGTATCGGCACCGTATTGTTCCACTACGTCGTCTGGATTGACAACGTTCTTGAGGGATTTAGACATCTTAGCTGGTGCTTGCTCCAACTCTTCTCCTGTTTCCACATTGAAGAAGGAACCGTCACGTTTTTCAACCTTATCAGTCGCTACAAGAGCACCACGGTGGTCACGGTAGCTTGTTCCTAAGATCATTCCTTGGTTAAAGAGTTTTTGGAATGGTTCTTTGGTTGGAACAACACCGAGGTCATAGAGGAATTTATGCCAGAAACGAGCGTAAAGCAAGTGAAGCACGGCGTGTTCTGCACCACCTACGTAGATATCTACTGGCAACCATTGTTTGAGGAGGTCCTCATCAGCCAATTTCTCTGTGTTATGTGGGTCGATATAGCGAAGGTAGTACCAGCTTGAACCCGCCCATTGTGGCATAGTATTGGTTTCACGACGACCTTTCACTCCATCCTCACGAGTCACTTCAAGCCAGTCTGTCAAATTAGCCAATGGGCTTTCACCAGTACCTGAAGGGCGGATGTCCTTGGTTACTGGCAAGACAAGTGGCAATTCACTTTCTGGAACGGCTGTTGAAGTCCCATCTTCCCAATGAATGATTGGAATTGGTTCACCCCAGTAACGTTGACGGCTAAAGAGCCAGTCACGAAGACGGTAGGTAACCTTTTCTTGACCAAAGCCTTTTTCTTCTAGCCAAGACACGATTTTAGCAATCGCTTCTTCTTTGTTGAGACCGTTCAAGAAGTCAGAGTTAACGTGAAGGCCATCTTCTGTGTATGCAGCTTCTTCAACATTTCCACCTTCAAGTACTTCTACGATTGGAAGGCCGAATTGGTTAGCAAATTCCCAGTCACGTTGGTCGTGGGCAGGTACAGCCATAACAGCACCTGTACCATAGCTAGCAAGAACATAGTCGGCAATCCAGATTGGAATTTCTTTACCATTGACAGGGTTGATAGCATAAGCACCAGTCCAAACCCCTGTTTTTTCCTTGGCAAGGTCAGTACGAGCCAAGTCTGATTTGAGGCTGGCTTGGTGTTTGTAGTCCGCTACAGCCTCAGCTTGTTCAGGACTTGTGATGGCATCTACCAAGTCATGCTCAGGAGCCAAGACAGTGAAGGTCGCACCAAAAAGGGTGTCAGGGCGAGTGGTAAAAACTGTGAATTCCTTGTCTGTCCCTTTTACCTTGAAAGTTACGTTAGCACCTGTTGATTTCCCAATCCAGTTACGTTGCATGTCCTTGATAGATTCTGGCCAATCCAACTCATCCAAGTCATTGAGCAAGCGTTCTGCATAGGCCGTGATTTTAAGCATCCATTGGCGCATTGGTTTACGAACAACTGGATAGCCACCACGCTCAGATGTTCCATCTGGAAGAACTTCTTCATTGGCGATAGCTGTTCCCAATTCTTCCACCCAGTTTACTGGCACTTCAGCTTCATAAGCCAAACCTTTTTCGTAAAGCTTAGTGAAGATCCATTGCGTCCACTTGTAGTAGTTCGGTTCTGTAGTATTGACTTCACGGTCCCAGTCGTAAGAGAATCCAAGCGCATTGATTTGGCGTTTGAAGTTGGCAATGTTTTCTGCTGTGAATTCCGCTGGGTCATTACCAGTATCCATAGCGTATTGCTCTGCAGGTAAACCAAAGGCATCCCATCCCATTGGGTGAAGGACGTTGTAGCCTTGCGCACGTTTGAAACGGCTAAGGATATCTGTTGCTGTGTACCCTTCTGGGTGTCCTACGTGAAGACCCGCTCCAGATGGGTAAGGGAACATGTCGAGTGCATAAAACTTAGGTTTTGAAGCATCTGTTCCTGTCTTAAAAGTATGATGGTCAGCCCAGTATTTTTGCCACTTAGGCTCGATTTCTTTATGATTGTAAAAACTCATGCTGTCTCTCCAATTTTCGTGATGCTCCTATTATACCATTTTTAGAGGGAATTAGCCTCTTTATTCTTAACTCTTTTCTTTTTTGACCTTGCCTTCCATTTTTAATACTGCTATACTTACTTTAACAGACTCTTCCCAAAGAGGTGAATTATGCCCCATTCTTTCAAAAATTCTCTCCAAAAAGAGATTCTTCACCGTAGTTCTTTAGCTGCCCTAGCGACTTCTCTCTTACTCCTTATCCTTCTATTTGGATTTTCCTATTTCCTTCAAAAGCAGCAACTAGCTAAGGATACTCAACAAATTTCTCAACATGTTCAAGACATGAAACAAGCAAATTATGAATTATTGGAAACCATGAATAAAAAAATGGTTCCAGAATTTATAGAAGGTAAACACACTGATAGAGAATTATTTAGTCTATTTTATGAAACAAAAGCTCAACTAAAACTCAGTTCTGATTTTGTCATTCTCGATGAGACTGGCGAACTTTTATTTAGCACCAATCGCAATCATAAAGAAACTCTTTTAGCTCCCTATTATTTAAAATTATTAATTCAAAACACTACCCAAGGATCCATTTCAGAGAAAGTTGCTCTATCGATGGACAAGCAACATTATGCTGTCTTTATTATGCCCATAGTTCACAACCAGCGAGTACAAGCTTACAGTATTTCCTTTGTGAATGAGAACGACTTTTTGTCAAGCATCCCCTTGATTAATTCAAAATACGTCATCACAGACACTTTCGGTAATATATACTCGAGCAATACCAATCAATTCACACAATCAACTCTGGAAAAATTTGATGAGAAATCGCTCCGTTCAAAAACACATTGGTTCGTTGAAAATCCAATTTTGATTGAAAAACGTAAAGTTGATTCAATTTTTTCAATTTACACTTTCCAATCATTCTTTCCTATTCCTAGCTTACTTAGCCTTGCTTCCATACTAACACTTTGTATCTTTCTATTATATTTTTGGCAGGCTAGAAGAATTGCCCATAAAATCGCAACCCATAATGCTGGCCCTATTGAAAGTTTAGTCTTTCAATTACATGAAATTCCTAAGAAAAAAGAAAAGAAACTTACTCTCCATACTGAGGATGAATTTGAACTGATAGCTGAGAAAATTAATGATATGCTGCAGGAGTTGGACGAGCTTCATCAAAAGATGTTAACTATCGAGAAGGAAAAATGGGTTTTTGAAAGAAAGATGCTAGAAGCTCAGTTCAATCCTCACTTCCTCTACAATACCTTGGAAACCATTAAAATCACGAGTATGATTGATGCGAGTATTACACAAGACCTTATTCAAAATCTCACACGCATCCTGCGATACAGCGTGACTGAATTAGAGAAAGAAACGACTCTTGGACAGGACTTAGAGATTATTGAAGCTTACCTAAAGATTCATCAAATCCGCTTTGAACAATTTTCTTATCATATTGACTGTTCTCAAAAACTATATTCCCAAGTCATCCCAAAACTTTTCCTATTACCCCTTGTAGAAAATGCTCTAAAATACGGAAGACAGTATCGTATCGACCTTGCTATCTCTATAAAAATCACTCAAGATCAGGAAAAACTAACCTTTATCGTTATGGATAATGCCGGTGGTTTGACTAAACAAGAACGACTACATATCTTAGAATCTCTGAATAGTCCACATACGCAACATGGTATTGTCAACAGTTATAAACGATTAAATAACTTTTTTGATACTGTCGAATTGGATTTAGGAGTGAACCCTAAAGGCGAAACCTGGGTAAAATTTGTAACGAAAGGAAGAACACATGTTTAAACTTATCATTGTCGAAGACGAACATCTAATTCGAAAATGGCTTGAGATTGCTGTAGACTACTCTTCCTTAGGTATTCAAGTTGTAGGAACCGCTAGTCATGGACAAGAAGGGATGGAACTGATTCAAAAACTAAAACCACATATTGTGCTGACGGACATCACCATGCCAATCATGGATGCTTTCATGATGTTTGAAGCTACAAAGTCTCTCTCTTATGAAAAAGTAATCCTATCTGGTCATGACGATTTTCAAAATGCTAAAAAAGCTATGCAATATGGAGCAGTTGATTTCTTATCCAAACCAATTGATACCAAGGAGTTGACAGAATGTCTTCAAAAAATTGTTTTGCGATTACGAGTTAGCACTCGTCAAGAAACTCCTTTTTTAGAAGAATATCAAACTTTACTCACCTCTATCCAACAAATTGATACACAAAATCAAATCATTCAGCAAATTCTTGAATTTGTGCACCAACACTACTGCATGCACTTTACCATTTCTACCATTGCAGAGAATCTAGGATATAGTGAAAGTTATCTATATAAGGTTATCAAAGAAGACTTCCCAATGACGCTAAATGAATATATCTTACGCTACCGCCTCAAGCAAGCTATAGATAAAATGGCTGAGTCCCCTAATTCTCCCTTAAGCGATATCTCTGAACAAGTTGGATTTTCAGACTATAAATATTTTGCCAAAGTTTTTAAAAAATATCTCCATATTTCTCCAAAAGAATTAAAACTCATGGATAAAAACCATTGATGTAAAAGGATTGCTCAAATCAGGCAATCTTTTTATTTTGTACTTATACTAGAACAAACTAGGAAACTCGCTACAAGCTGCTCAAATCATAGCTTTGAGATCACAGATAAAATGACGTGCTTTGAAGAGGATTACCATCGAAATCCCAGTTACAGTTTCCCCATCCTTGCGCGAGATACCCATTTCCTATTCCCCGTTTTAGATTTCTTTAAGGTTTTTATTATATCCTGTAGAACTCTGCAAATTATAAACATTAAGCAAGTCGTAGAGTAAAAACGTTCGTAAAAAAGGAAATACTTATGAAAAAAATACTATTCTTTCTCTCTTGTGGATGGATATTTCTTACTTTATCAGGATGTTCTTCAACAACAGAAGCGGAAACTAGCGCTGAAAAAGATTCAGATAACACTTTGGTTGTCTACTCGCCTAACCCTGAAGACCTTATCGAAGAAATAATCCCAGCCTTCGAAGAAAAATATGGTATTAAGGTTGACTTAGTACAAGCCAGCACTGGTGAATTGTTTAAAAAAGCTGAGTCAGAAAAAGAAGCTCCTGTAGCGGATGTCATTTTCGGAGGCTCCTACGCCCTCTTCTCTTCTAACGAAAATCTTTTTGAACCTTATATTTCTCAAGAGAACGACCAGATAATCCCTGAATATCAAAATGAAACTGGATTCTACACTCCTTATACACTTGATGTCAGTGTCATCATTGCCAATTCATCTCTTACAAAAGGTATTAAAATTGAAGGCTACAATGATCTACTCAATCCTAAATTAAAAGGAAAAATCGCTACTGCTGATCCAAGTAATGCTTCTAGCGCCTTTGCACAACTAACAAACATGCTTGTAGACCAAGGTGGATACGAAAATGAACAAGCTTGGACCTATGTGAAAAATCTATTTACCCTAGTAGATGGAAAAATTGCATCTAGCTCTTCGAATGTTTACAAAGCTGTCGCCGATGGAGAAATGGCTGTAGGACTCACCTATGAAGATCCTGCCTTAAAACTCTTAAATGATGGGGCTGATGTAAAAGTCATTTATCCAAAAGAAGGAACCGTCTTTTTACCTGGTAACGCGGCTATCGTCAAAAACGCCAAACATATGGAAAACGCTAAGAAATTTATCGATTTCCTCCTTTCTCAAGAAATCCAAGATAAGCTAGGAACTGAAACAACCATCAGACCCATTCGTAAAAATGCTAGAACCAATAAAAATATGAAGGCTATGACAGAAATCAATATTGCCACTGAAGATTCCGATTATGTCATTAAAAACAAATCCGCTATTCTTAAAAAGTACAATGACATTTTTACAGATATCCAATCTAAAAAATAAAATTTGACTTACCAGTTATTAACTGCCAAACCCTGCTATAAAATCAAAAAGATTACTTCCGTTTTTGTAGAGAATTTTACCCTATTAGGATAGAATTCTGAGTTTTAAAAACGCTTACATTTTTTTACAATAGTATTATCAAAACTTTGGAGGTATCCATCATGAAAAAGAAATGGATGTATTTTGCTGCTTGTGGACTTGCTATTTTGGGGCTGACTGCCTGTTCTTCTGATGACGCTTCAGGAGATAAAGCTACTGAAAACGGAGGTAGCGATACTCTTGTAGTCTATTCGCCAAACTCAGAAGGACTAATTGGTGCAACAATCCCTGCCTTTGAAGAAAAATATGGCATTAAAGTTGAACTCATTCAAGCAGGAACTGGTGAACTCTTTAAAAAATTGGAATCTGAAAAAGAAGCACCTGTTGCAGATGTCATCTTTGGTGGTTCTTATACTCAATATGCTACTCATGGGGAGCTTTTTGAAAACTATGTTTCTCCTGAAAATGAAAATGTCATCAAAGAATATCAAAATACAACTGGTTACTCAACTCCTTATACATTGGATGGTAGTGTATTGATTGTAAATCCTGACTTAACTAAGGGTATGAATATCGAAGGATATAGCGATCTTATCAAACCAGAGCTCAAAGGAAAAATTGCAACAGCTGACCCTGCTAACTCTTCTAGTGCCTTTGCTCAACTAACAAACATGCTACAAGCTGAGGGTGGCTATACAGATGAAAAGGCTTGGACTTATGTCAAAGATCTCTTTACTTTAATTGATGGTAAAATCGGTTCAAGTTCATCTGGTGTTTATAAGGCAGTGGCAGATGGAGAAATGGCTGTTGGTCTTTCATATGAAGATCCTGCAGTTAAACTTCTAAATGACGGTGCTAACATTAAAGTTGTTTATCCAAAAGAAGGAACTGTTTTCTTACCAGCAAGTGCTGCTATTATCAAAAACGCAAAAAATAAAGAAAACGCTAAGAAATTTATCGATTTCATCATTTCACAAGAAGTCCAAGACACCCTTGGTACAACAACTACTAATCGTCCAGTTCGTAAAAATGCTAAAACTAGCGAAAATATGAAACCAATCGAACAAATTAAAACACTAACTGAAGACTATGACTATGTCATCAAAAACAAATCAGACATTGTTAAGAAATACAACGAAATCTTTACAGATATCCAATCTAAACAATAATAGGGGTTGACCATGAGCGAGATTAAAATTATTAATGCTAAGAAAATTTACAATGATGTACCCGTTATCGAAAATTTAAATGTTACAATTCCTAAGGGGAGCCTTTTCACTCTCCTTGGGCCTTCAGGATGCGGAAAAACAACTTTGCTTCGTATGATTGCTGGATTCAACAGTATCGAAGGAGGAGAATTTTACTTCGATGATACCAAAATTAATAACATGGAACCTAGCAAACGAAATATTGGGATGGTTTTCCAAAACTATGCGATTTTCCCACATTTGACAGTGCGTGATAACGTAGCATTCGGACTCAAGCAAAAGAAAGTTCCGAAAGAGGAACTCATCAAACAAACAAATAAATACCTTGAGTTGATGCAGATTGCCCAGTACGCTGATCGTAAACCAGATAAACTTAGTGGTGGTCAACAACAACGTGTTGCTCTAGCACGTGCCTTAGCTGTTAATCCAAGCGTTCTCCTCATGGATGAGCCCCTCAGTAACCTAGATGCCAAACTTCGTCTAGATATGCGTCAAGCCATTCGCGAAATCCAACACGAAGTTGGCATTACAACTGTCTATGTAACTCACGACCAAGAAGAAGCTATGGCCATTTCTGACCAAATCGCGGTTATGAAAGATGGTGTTATTCAACAAATTGGTCGTCCAAAAGAGCTATACCACAAGCCCGAGAACGAATTTGTCGCAACCTTTATCGGTAGAACAAACATAATCCCTGCTCGTTTAGAAAAGCAAGCTGATGGAGCTTACATCGTATTCGAAGACGGCTACTCTCTTCGTATGCCAGATCTTGACCAAGTTGAAGAACAAAATATTCGTGTCAGCATTCGTCCTGAAGAATTTATCCGTGATGAAAATGGCACAATCGATGGAACAATTACCGACAGCGTTTACCTTGGCTTGAATACTGAATACTTCATTGAAACAGGATTTGCTCCAAAACTTCAAGTGAGTGAAGAATCTACATTCGAAGAAGATTTAGAAAAAGGAAATCATGTTCGTTTACGTATCAATACTCAGAAACTCAATGTCTTCTCTGAAGATGGTTCTCGGAATCTCATAAAAGGAGTCAGCCATGGAGCGTAAAAAACTTAATATCTGGACTGCATCTTCCTTCTTCATTTTTCTTACATACTTAGTTTTCTTAGTCTACCCAATCGTGACTGTATTAAAACAAGCGTTGATACATGAAGGTAGTTTCTCTTTAGAAAATTTTGTAACATTCTTTAGCAAATCTTATTATTCTGAGACACTCATTAATAGTTTTAAGGTTTCTGTAACTGCCACAATCACTTCTGTCGTTGTTGGTACCTTGCTAGCTTATCTTTTTTCAATGTATGACTTCAAGGGAAAGAAATTTTTACAAATTTTGATTATCATCGCATCCATGTCAGCTCCCTTTGTAGGTGCCTATTCTTGGATTCTACTTCTTGGTAGAAACGGAGTTATCACAAAATTTCTAACCAACACACTACATTTGCCAGGATTTGATATCTACGGCTTTAAAGGTATTGTACTTGTCTTTACACTCCAACTTTTCCCTCTCGTCTTCCTTTATGTAGCTGGAACTATGAAGAGTATTGACAATTCCCTCTTGGAAGCTGCGGAAAGCATGGGATCTTTTGGATTTAAACGTATTGTAAAAGTCATTTTACCTCTTTTGGTCCCAACTTTATTAGCAGCAGCCCTACTGGTATTTATGAGAGCTTTCTCTGACTTTGGTACTCCAATGTTGATTGGAGAGGGATACCGTACCTTCCCAGTGTTAATCTACACACAGTTCATTAGTGAAGTTGGAGGCAACTCAGCATTCGCATCTGCCTTAGCAATCATGGCTATTACAATTGCACTGGCTATCTTCCTCATCCAAAAGTACATTTCAAATCGTTATAGCTTCAGTATGAACTCGCTTCATCCAATCGAACCTAAGAAAACGACAAAAGGAAAGATGGCTGCTATTTATGTGACTGTTTATGGCATTATCTTATTCTCTGTATTACCTCAAGTTTACTTGATTTATACATCATTCCTTAAGACATCCGGTATGGTATTTGTTAAAGGATACTCATTAAATAGTTATAAGACAGCCTTTAACCGTATGGGGTCTGCTATTTTCAATACCATTCGAATCCCTCTACTTGCCTTGGTTCTTGTTGTTGTCTTTGCGACCTTCATCTCATACCTTGCAGTTCGTAAGCGCAACCTATTTACGAATCTAATCGATAGTCTTAGTATGGTGCCTTATATTGTACCAGGAACAGTTCTCGGTATTGCCTTTATTTCTTCATTCAATACAGGTATCTTCGGAAGTGGCTTCCTTATGATTACAGGAACAGCTTTCATCTTGATTATGTCCTTATCTGTCAGAAGACTTCCTTATACTATTCGCTCTTCAGTTGCTAGTTTGCAACAAATTGCTCCTAGTATCGAAGAAGCTGCCGAAAGCTTGGGAAGTAGCCGTCTCAATACCTTTACTAAAATCACAACCCCAATGATGCTTTCAGGTATCATTTCAGGAGCAATCCTATCATGGGTAACAATGATTTCAGAACTTTCTACTTCGATTCTCTTATACAATGTTAAAACTAGAACAATGACCGTAGCAATCTACACTGAAGTACTTCGTGGAAATTATGGCGTGGCAGCTGCTTTGTCAACTATCCTCACTGTCTTGACAGTTACTTCATTGTTACTATTTATGAAAATTTCTAAAAACAATAGTATTACACTCTAGTTTTTCTCCTAAAAACAGTCAAATTTCTTATTGGCTGTTTTTTATTTATACTCTCTATAAGTTAATTCTTAATAAATAATATTAATGCAAGTTAGTCCTTTTTATGGTAGAATATAGGAAAGTGCTTTCTCAGAAGGAGGAAAATATGAACAAACAAACTATCGCTGTCTTAGGTCCTGGTTCTTGGGGTACTGCCTTGTCACAAGTCCTCAATGACAACGGACACCAAGTACGTATCTGGGGAAATATTCCTGATCAAATTGATGAAATCAATACACAACATACTAACAAACGTTATTTTAAAGAAGCTGTATTAGACGAAAAAATTGTTGCCTATCATGATTTGGCAGAAACCTTGAAGGGTGTTGATGCTGTCTTGTTTGTGGTACCAACCAAGGTAACCAGATTGGTAGCTCAGCAAGTCGCTGCAGTTCTTGATCATAAAGTGGTTGTTATGCATGCCTCCAAAGGGCTTGAACCAGATAGCCACAAACGTCTCTCTACTGTTTTGGAAGAAGAAATTCCTGCTGAATTAAGAAGTGATATTGTCGTCGTCTCTGGACCTAGCCATGCTGAGGAAACCATTGTCCGTGACATTACCTTGATTACAGCAGCTTCAAAAAATCTGCAAACAGCACAGTATGTTCAATCACTCTTTAGCAACAACTACTTCCGTCTATATACAAATACGGATGTTATTGGAGTTGAAACAGCTGGAGCTCTAAAAAATATCATCGCTGTTGGGGCAGGGGCTCTCCACGGTCTTGGATTTGGAGACAATGCTAAAGCTGCTATTATCACGCGCGGTCTTGCAGAAATTACACGTCTAGGTGTTCAACTTGGAGCAAATCCACTGACTTATAGCGGTCTCTCAGGAGTTGGGGATTTGATTGTTACAGGAACTTCTGTCCACTCACGTAACTGGCGAGCAGGTGATGCTCTTGGACGTGGCGAAGCCTTGGCAGATATCGAAGCCAATATGGGAATGGTCATCGAAGGAATTTCAACAACCAAAGCTGCTTACGAGTTGGCACAAGAACTTGACGTTTACATGCCTATCACCCAAGCTATTTATCAAGTTATTTATGAAAATGTTAATATTAAGGATGCCGTTGCTGAACTTATGAGCACTGAGTTCAAATCGGAAAACGAGTGGTCATAATCACCGTTAGGAAGGAAGCTCATGAAGCAAAAAGTTAGAAAAGCCGTTATCCCTGCTGCAGGACTTGGAACTCGTTTCCTACCCGCAACCAAAGCCTTGGCCAAAGAAATGTTGCCAATCGTGGATAAACCAACCATCCAGTTTATCGTTGAAGAAGCTCTCAAGTCTGGAATTGAGGATATTCTTGTTGTAACAGGGAAGTCAAAACGCTCCATCGAAGATCATTTTGACTCAAACTTTGAGTTGGAATTCAACCTTAAGGAAAAAGGAAAAACTGATCTTTTGAAATTAGTTGATGAAACAACTGGTATGCGTCTTCACTTCATTCGTCAAACCCACCCACGTGGTCTCGGAGATGCCGTTTTACAAGCCAAAGCTTTCGTTGGAAATGAACCGTTTGTGGTCATGCTTGGAGACGACCTCATGGATATCACTGATGACAATGCTGTCCCATTGACCAAGCAACTTATGAATGATTACGAAGAGACTCACGCTTCTACCATCGCTGTAATGCCTGTACCACACGAAGAAGTCTCTGCTTATGGTGTCATTGCTCCTCAAGGAGAAGGAAAAGACGGACTTTACAGTGTTGAAACCTTCGTTGAAAAACCAGCACCTGAGGATGCTCCTAGTGATTTAGCCATCATCGGTCGTTACCTTCTCACACCAGAGATTTTCGGTATTCTTGAAAATCAAAAACCTGGTGCCGGAAATGAAATCCAGCTAACAGACGCTATTGATACCCTCAACAAAACTCAACGTGTATTCGCCCGTGAATTTAAAGGTTCACGTTATGACGTTGGAGATAAGTTTGGATTCATGAAGACTTCCATCGAATACGCCCTCAAACATCCTCAAGTTAAAGACCACTTGAAAGACTACTTAATTGATCTTGGAAAAGAACTTTCAGGTGAATAACAAACTCTTAAAACCAGGTTGAATTTACCTGGTTTTTTTGTTGCCTAACTCCCTCTAAATCTCGTCCATGACTAATTTCTTGCAATCATTGCTTTTATGGTATAATAAAATAAGAGTGAGGAAAGAAATGAAGAATAAATTGTTAGAACTTAAAGAAAAAGGACTGGCTTTCCTTCAGTCCCTAAAAACAAAGTTAAAAAATATACATTTAGGAAAAAGTAGTCCTAAAAAATCTAAAAAGAAAAAGCAAACCAAAACGAATATTTGGACTATCTTTGCCAATATCTTACTGGGAATTAAGGCAACCTTTAATACCCTATTCATTATCGCCTTTCTTGGTGGACTTTTAGGTACTGGAGTTGTTTTCGGTTATGCAGTTTCCCTGTTTGATAAAGTAAGTGTCCCTCAAACAGAAGATTTAGTCAAACAAGTGAACGATATTTCATCCATCTCTGAGATTTACTATGCTGACGGTTCCATGATTGGCGCTATCGAGAGTGACCTCCTTCGGACATCTGTCGCATCAGATGCTATTTCAGAAAATCTCAAGCAAGCTATCGTTGCGACCGAGGATGAACATTTCGCCGAACATAATGGAGTCGTTCCTAAAGCGGTTATTCGTGCTAGTTTAGGAAACTTTATCGGACTTGGTTCTTCTAGTGGAGGTTCTACACTAACCCAGCAGCTCATCAAGCAGCAAGTGGTTGGGGATGCTCCTACACTAACTCGTAAAGCTACTGAAATCGTGGATGCCTTGGCCTTGGAGAGAGCAATGAGTAAGGACGAAATCTTGACAACTTATCTCAACGTTGCTCCATTTGGTCGTAATAATAAAGGTCAAAACATCGCAGGAGCTCAACAAGCAGCCAAGGGTATTTTCGGGGTTGACGCCAATCAGCTAACGATTCCTCAAGCAGCCTTCATAGCAGGATTGCCACAAAGTCCTATCTCCTACTCACCTTATGAATCAACTGGGGAAATGAAGAGCGAAGAGGATATGGAACTAGGTATCAAACGTTCAAAAGATGTCCTTTACAATATGTACAGAACAGGGGTCCTCAGTCAGGAAGACTACGAAACCTATAAAGCATACGACATCAAACAAGATTTCTTACCAGCTGAAAGTGTAGACGTAACTTCTAGGGGCTATCTCTACTTTACTGCTCTCGATGAAGCAACTAATCTCATGTATGACTACTTGGTACAAAAAGACAACGTCTCTGCCCAAGAACTCAAAAACGAGTCTATCCAAAAATCCTATCGTGAATTAGCTGAAAAAGAAATTCAAAATGGTGGTTACCGTATCACTACTACAATCGACAAAACAATCCACGCTGCCATGCAAGATGCTGTGGCAAATTATGGCTACCTTTTAAATGATAGTAGTGGTCAACCTGAAGTCGGAAATGTCTTAATGGATAATAAAACAGGAGCCATCATAGGATTTGTAGGAGGACGAGATTACCAAAACAATCAAAATAATCATGCTTTTGATACTAAACGCTCTCCTGCCTCTACTACTAAGCCACTATTAGCTTATGGTATTGCTATTGACCAAGGATTGATGGGAAGTGCTAGTATCCTATCAAACTATCCTACCAACTTTGCTAACGGAACCCCTATCATGCACGTCAACAGTCCAGGAACAGCTATGATAAACCTTAAGGAAGCCCTCAATTATTCATGGAACATCCCTGCCTACTGGACCTATCGTATGCTCCGTGAAAAAGGAGTTGATGTCCGTTCTTACATGGAAAAAATGGGCTATGAGATTCCAGAATACGGTATTGAAAGCCTTCCTATGGGCGGAGGAATCGAAGTTACTGTAGCTCAACATACAAATGGATATCAGACACTTGCTAATAATGGAATTTACCATAAAAAATACATGATTTCGAAAATCGAAAAAAGCAATGGCGAGGTCATTTATGAGCATAAAGACGAACCTGTTCAGGTCTACTCTAAAGCTACTGCAACCATTATGCAAAGTCTACTGAGAGATGTACTTTCATCCCGGATAACTACAAGCTTCCAAAGCGATCTTTATAGCATAAATTCCAGTCTAGCAGGTGCTGATTGGATTGGGAAAACTGGTACAACTAACGAGGAAGGTGATATGTGGCTCATGCTTTCAACGCCACGATTGACTCTTGGTGGTTGGGTTGGTCACGATGATAATAGTCCCCTAGCTAACGGCGCATACTTCCGTAATGCTAAGTACATGGCTAATCTGGTAAATGCTATTCAACAAGCTTCTCCTTCTGCTTGGGGAACTGAGCGTTTCAGCCTTGATTCAAGTGTAACTTCTTCTCAAGTTCTTAAATCAACTGGTCAAAAGCCAGGACGAGTTAATCTCAACGGAAAAGATTACGAAATTGGTGGAGAGACTGTTACAAGTTACTGGGCCAACCAAGCTGGTGCCCCAACTACGACATTCCACTTTGCAATTGGTGGTAGTGAGGCTGACTATCGACATGCTTGGAATACAATTGTTGGAAATTTAATAAAACAAGACAACAAAGATAAAGATAAAGACAAGGATAAAGATAAAGACAAGGATAAAGATAAAGACAAGGATAAAGACAAGGATAAAGACAAGGATAAAGATAAAGACAAGGATAAAGATAAAGATAATAACAATAATAACAGCTCTTCTTCGAATAGGTCTCAACGCTAACATACCTATTATCAAGAGTATGTCACCTAACTCGACTTTTATATGAATCACTATCAAAAAAATATTTTCAAGGGAACCATATACTCTCTCCTATCCGGATTAATATGGGGTATCTGTGGCATTTTAGGAGAATTCTTCTTTACGCATTATCCAGTCTCCTCTGGTTGGATCACTTCTATGCGACTAAGCCTTGCAGGTGGTTTCGTACTTATCTTGTCCGGCTTTAAGTTCCGTTCACAGTTATTCGACCTTTGGAGAAACCGCAACAATTATATACCTTTTCTGGCTTATGCTATCCTAGGAATCTTCTCCGTTCAGTATTTCTTCTATCTCTGTGTAGAATACTCTAATGCGACAACGGCAACCATCCTACAATTTATCAGTCCTGTCTTCATTCTTATCTACAACCGCATCATCTACAAGAAAAAAGCTTCTAAAAAAGCAATCTTCTATGTTTTAACTGCTATGCTTGGAGTCTTTTTGATGGCTACCAAAGGCGATTTGTCTAAGTTATCCATCACTCCTATCGCTTTATTAACTGGACTACTCAGTGCACTGGGAGTTATGTTTAATGTCATTTTGCCCCAGCCATTTGCTCGAAAATACGGTTTTGTTCCTACTGTTGGTTGGGGAATGATGCTAGCTGGACTCTTTAGTAATTTTCTCTACCCTGTATATAGAATTAGCTTTCAGCTAGATTGGGTGAGCATCTTGATTTGTTTGACCATTGCCTTTTTGGGAACAGCTTTTGCCTTTTTCCTATCTATGAAGGCTGTCTCGCTGGTATCCCCATTGGTGGTGTCAGTGGTCAGTGCAAGTGAACCGCTATCCTCTGCTATTCTAAGCGTTCTATTTCTAGGTCTGGTCTTAGATGGCTACCTGCTATTAGCTATGATTTTGATTATTATTCCCATGATCTTCTTATCCATCGAAGAATCAAAGGATAAACTGAAAGAATCTTCTTTTAACACTTAAGGCTTCAATTTTGAAGCCTTTTTTGGTAGAATAGTAAGCATTACAAAGAGTGAGGAGACCCCTATGACTGCTACAAAAATGAATGCACAAGAAATTATCCAATTTATCGCCAATGCTGAAAAAAAGACAAGTGTAAAAGTAACCTTTGAAGGACAACTTGCTGGAACTATCCCTACTTCTGTTACCAAGCTTGGTAATGTTCTTTTCGGAGACTGGAAGGATATTGCTCCTCTTCTCGAAGGACTGACTGAAAATAAAGACTATGTTGTTGAGCAAGATGCTCGTAATTCTGCAGTTCCTTTGCTAGATAAACGTGCTATCAACGCTCGTATCGAACCAGGGGCTATCATCCGTGACCAGGTTGAGATTGGCGACAACGCTGTTATCATGATGGGAGCTGTGATCAATATTGGTGCTGAAATCGGTGCTGGCACTATGATTGACATGGGTGCTATTCTAGGTGGACGTGCTATTGTTGGTAAAAATAGTCACGTGGGTGCGGGAGCTGTTCTTGCAGGTGTTATCGAACCAGCTAGTGCAGAACCTGTCCGTGTCGGTGACAATGTACTCATCGGTGCTAACGCTGTGGTTATCGAAGGTGTTCAAATCGGTAGCGGATCTGTTGTTGCAGCAGGTGCCATCGTCACTCAAGATGTTCCAGAAAATGTTGTGGTTGCTGGTGTCCCGGCTCGTGTTATCAAAGAAATCGATAGCCAAACCCAACAAAAAACAGCGCTAGAAGATGCGCTTCGTACCTTGTAATTAGTAACAGAGGCGGAAACTTTTCCAGCCTCTTTATCGTATCAATAGAAGGAAATTAGATATGTTAGATTTGATTCAAACTCGACGTGATCTTCACCAAATTCCTGAGATCGGTTTAGAAGAAGTCAAGACTCAAGCTTATTTGCTCAATATCATTGAGAAATTAACAGCTGGTAAGGATTTTGTTCAGATTCGTACTTGGCAAACAGGTATTTTAGTTTACTTGCAGGGAAGTCAGCCAGAACGTACCATCGGTTGGCGGACAGATATCGACGGACTCCCAATCGTTGAACAAACAGGTCTTGCCTTTGCCTCTCAGCACCCAGACCGTATGCATGCTTGTGGGCACGACTTTCACATGACCATTGCCTTAGGAAGTCTCGAACGTGCTCTAGAAAACCAACCTAAAAACAATCTCCTCTTTCTCTTCCAGCCTGCCGAGGAAAATGAAGCAGGTGGCATGCTCATGTATGAAGATGGGGCCTTTGGCGACTGGTTGCCTAATCAATTTTATGGACTTCATGTCCGTCCAGACCTAAAGGTTGGTCAGATTGCGACCAATACCCATACACTCTTTGCAGGAACTTGCGAGGTCAAGATTCGTTTCAAGGGTAAAGGTGGTCACGCTGCCTTTCCACATCAAGCAAACGACGCTCTGGTTGCAGCTAGCTATTTTGTCACTCAAGTTCAGTCAGTTGTCAGCCGTAATGTCGATCCTATCGAGGGAGCTGTCGTCACTTTCGGTGTCTTTCAAGCTGGTACAACCAATAATGTCATCGCTGATTCAGCTTTCTTGCATGGAACCATTCGAGCCCTCACACATAGCATGAGCCTCTTGGTTCAAAAACGTGTCAAAGCCATCGCTGAAGGTGTCGCAGCTGCTTTTGATATGGATGTGGAAGTTGAACTCAAACAGGGAGGTTACCTACCTGTCGAAAACAACCCTGAATTAGCTCGAGAATTGATGACCTTCTTTGATGAAAAAGAAGGGATTGAACTTATAGATATTGAACCTGCCATGACAGGAGAAGACTTTGGTTATCTTCTCTCTAAGGTTCCCGGTGTCATGTTCTGGCTTGGAATTGATAGTCCCTATGCTCTTCACCATCCACAGATGAGTCCTAAGGAAGAAGCTCTGGCAATTGGAATCGAGGCTGTATCAAGCTTTTTAGCAAAGAAAGCTGCGGAGTAAACAATGAAAAAAGCCCTACGCAAGCAGGTCTTGCAAGAACTCAAATCTCTATCAGCCGAAGAAAAGGAAGTCATGGACGCTTGGTTGACTGAGCAACTACTTCTACATCCCTTCTATAAGGAAGCAAAAACCATCGCTACTTACCTGTCTTTTCCTCATGAATTTCAGACAGCTAGACTCATTGAACAAGCTCAAAAAGATGAGAAGACACTCCTCATTCCCAAAACCTATCCACATGGGAAAATGGACTTTGTTCTATATGAACCAGAGAAACTCGAAAGAAATTCTTTTGGACTTCTTGAACCTCAAGGAGACTTCACAATCCTTGAACCCTCTCAGATTGACCTGATTCATGTTCCTGGTTTGGCCTTCAATTCTTCTGGCTATCGGATTGGGTATGGTGGTGGCTACTATGACAGATATTTGAGCAATTATTCTAGTAACACCATCAGTACGCTTTATCCTTGTCAGATTCAGAATTTTCAACCTGAGCACTACGATATTCCTGTTGAGGAGGTACTCATCTATGAAAGAAATTTTTGATCGTCGGTATCCTGTCACGAGCTTCTTTCTACTCGTGACAACCCTGGTTTTTGTACTCATGTTTCTAACCAGTGGTTTCAACTATACCAGCGCAGCCACCTTGTATAAATTTGGAGCTGTGTATCCCCCTGCTATCAAGGCCATGCCTGAACAAATCTGGCGCTTATTCTCCGCAACCTTTGTCCACATTGGCTTGGAGCACTTTTTAGTCAATATGCTATCCCTCTACTTTTTGGGGCGTCAGATGGAGGACATCTTTGGTTCCAAACAGTTTTTCTTTATCTACCTTCTATCAGGTATGATGGGAAATCTCTTTGTCCTAGTTTTTAGTCCCAATGCTATTACTGCAGGTGCTTCAACTGCCCTCTACGGTATGTTTGCCTCAATTGTTGTTCTCCGATATGCTTCACGCAATCCCTATCTCCAACAACTTGGTCAATCCTACCTCTCCCTCTTGGTCATTAACCTAGTAGGTAGTGTCTTAATCCCTGGAATCAGCCTTGCTGGACATCTAGGTGGAGCTGTTGGTGGTGCATTGCTGGCTATCGTCTTCCCAGTTCGAGGAGAACGAAAGATTTACAGCCCAGGCCAACGTGGTCTATCAACCCTAGCCTTTATTGCTTTATCAGCTCTACTACTTTTTATCGGACTATTCTAAGAACAAGAAAAACCATTGGAAGTTCTCAAATTGAGAAGTTCATTTCCAATGTTTTTTTTGAATCTATTTGAAAAGTAGCTTAAAATCCATTATTGTCACTGAGTTCTTTGAACCAGTGGCCTGATTTCTTCAAGCGACGTTCTTGTGTTTCAAGGTCAAGCTCGACCAAACCATAGCGATTTTTGTAACTATTGAGCCATGACCAGCAATCGATAAAGGTCCAGATCAAGTAGCCTTTACAGTTAGCACCGGCTTCAATGGCGCGATGAAGTTCACGAAGGTGACCTTTGACAAAGTCAATACGATAATCATCCTGAATCATTCCATTTTCGCGAAATTTGTCTTCACCTTCAACACCCATCCCATTCTCTGTCAACATCCACTCGATATTGCCATAGTTTTCCTTGATGTTTTGGGCAATGTCATAAATTCCTTGCTCGTAGATTTCCCAACCACGGTGGGGATTGATCTTACGACCGGGCATGACGTAAGGCTCATAGAAATGTTCTGGCAAGAGCGGGCTGTCAGGATGCTTAGCAAAACGTGGCGCCATGACACGCAAGGGTTGGTAGTAGTTGACTCCAAGGAAATCTACTGTGTGCTCACGAATAAGCTCCAACTCCTCAGCTGTAGAATCTGGCAGCAAATCATGCTCAGCTAAAATTTCCACTAATTCTTCTGGATAAGTTCCCAAGACAGATGGATCTAGGAAAGATTGAGCTTGGAATAGATCAGCAATGCGTGCAGCTTTCACATCCGCAGGATGTTGACTACGTGGATAGGCTGGTGTCAAGTTGAGGACAATCCCAATCTTAGAATCAGGCAAAATCTCATGGCAGGCCTTCACCGCAAGAGTGCTGGCTAGCTGGGTATGATAGGCAACCTTAACGGCAGCTTTGGCATCTACCTTATGAGGATAATGGGCATCATAGAAATAGCCAAACTCTACAGGAACGATAGGCTCATTGAAGGTAATCCATTGGTCTACCAAGTCTCCATAAGTTTCAAAACAGAAACGCGCATAGTCTTCATAAGCCTTGATGGTCGCCTTATTTTCCCAACCATCGCCATCTTCTTGAAGGGCAAAAGGCAGATCAAAGTGATAAAGATTGACTAAGAGACGGATTCCCTTGGCCTTAATAGCTTCAAAGACCTGACGGTAGAAAGCCACACCTTGAGGATTGACTTCACCACGACCCTGTGGGAAAATACGAGACCACTGGATTGAAGTCCGAAAGGCTGTATGACCTGATTCTAACAATAGTTCGATATCTTTTTCCCAATTTTCATAAAAGGTCGATGTTTTGTCTGGTCCAATCCCATTGTAGTAGCGATTTGGTTCTACTTGGTACCAATAATCCCAGAGATTATCTCCCTTTCCGTCACCAGGCACTCGCCCCTCTGTCTGTGGCCCAGAAGTTGAGGAACCCCAGACAAAATCCTTTGGAAATTTTAGCATAGCTCTACCTCTTTATTTACTCTTTTTATCTTTATTTTATCTCATTATAAAGAAAAAACAAGGCAAAAACTAGTTACATTTTTGTCTTGTTTTTCTTCTGATTATAGATTTTATTTATTTGTTAGGATTTCAAGGGTTTCAAGCAAGCTATCTGCGTGAACTTCGATTGTATCCCCTGTCGCCTTAATCTTGACTTCTACAATCCCGTCAGCTGCTTTCTTACCAACAGTGATACGGATTGGAAGACCAATCAAGTCGCTATCGCTAAATTTAACACCGACACGTTCGTTACGGTCATCCGTCAAGACTTCGTAGCCTTTATTGACCAAAGCTTCTTCGATACGATCTGTCAATGCAAGACTTTCTTCATCCTTGACATTAACTGGAATCAAGTGCACATCAAATGGCGCCAATTCTTTAGGAAAATTGATTCCCCAAGCGTAACGGTATTCACCTTTTGGAGTCTTGTTAACAAAGAGGCGAGCGTGTTGTTCCATGACTGCTGAAAGGAGACGGCTGACACCGATACCATAACATCCCATGATAATTGGAATCGCACGACCATTTTCATCCAAGACATCTGCTCCCATACTTGCTGAATAACGAGTACCGAGCTTGAAAATGTGACCAATCTCGATACCACGCGCAAAGTTGAGCACACCTTGTCCGTCAGGGGAGATTTCACCCTCACGAACTTCACGGATATCGACATACTCAGCAGTGAAGTCACGACCTGGGTTGACACCTGTCAAGTGGTAACCATCTTCGTTAGCACCTGCAACAGCATTGCGACTATCTTGGACCTTGCGGTCTGCGATAATCTTGACATTTTCTGGAAGATTGACTGGGCCAAGTGAACCAAAGTCCGCTCCCAACAATTCTTTCACTTCCGCCTCGGTTGCAGGTTCCAAGAAGTCTGCACCAAGGTAGTTTTTCAATTTGACTTCATTAAGTTGGTCATTGCCAACGAGTAGGGCAACAACTGGCTCCTCGTCTGCGATATAAACCAAGGTCTTGATTGTTTGCTCTTCAGAGACATTCAAGAAAGCAGCAACTTCATCAATCGATTTGACACCTGGTGTTTCCACGCGAGCTACTTGATCTTCAGTCACAACACGGTTGCTCGGTTTGTAGGCGTTAGTTGCCATTTCCAAGTTAGCTGCATAGCTTGACTCACTTGAGTAGGCAATGGTATCTTCACCAGAAACCATCCATTTGAGCAATTCTGCCTTGATTTCTTTCTGTACATCTACAGGAATCTCATCAAATGATGCGACAGACTTGTCTAAAACAACCCAACGGTCAAGGTCTGTACGAGCAGGTGTGATGGCCATAAATTCTTGGCTATCCTTACCACCCATAGCTCCACCGTCACCGATGATGGCTTTGAAGTCCAAGCCACTACGAGTAAAGATACGCTCGTAAGCTGCCTTATACTCATCATAGGTTACATCCAAGCTATCGTAGTTAGCGTGGAAGCTATAGCCGTCTTTCATGATGAACTCACGGGTCCGAAGAAGTCCATTACGTGGACGTTTTTCATCACGATACTTAGGCTGGATTTGGTACAAGTTCAAAGGCAATTGCTTGTAAGACTTGACAGAATCACGGACAATCGCTGTGAACGTTTCTTCGTGAGTTGGACCCAAGATAAAGTCTGACTTCTCACGATTTTTCAATTTGTACAAGTCTTCACCGTAGGTTTCATAACGGCCAGATTCACGCCAAAGGTCAGCACTGAGAAGGGCTGGAGCCAACATTTCAACAGCACCCATCTTGTCAAACTCTTGACGCATGATTTTCTTAGCTTTTTCGATAACACGGTTAGCAAGTGGTAGGTAAGAATAAACACCTGCTGATACTTGGCGAACATAACCAGCACGCAACATAAGGGCGTGGCTGATAACTTGAGCATCGCTTGGCATTTCGCGAAGCGTTGGGATTAGCATTTTACTTTGTTTCATATTTTTCCTCTAATTCTTAAAAGAAGGTACGCATGATGTCGTTCCAAGTCACGGCGATCATCAAGACAACCATAATCACAACTCCAACTAGAGTAACATAGGTTTCAATTTCTTGTTTCAGCGGTTTACGGCGAATAGCCTCAATAATATTGAGCACGATTTTTCCACCGTCTAGTGCCGGGATAGGAATCAAGTTGAAAATCCCGATATTGATGGAAATCATAGCCAAGAAGAACAAAACATTCTCAAGACCATTTTTAGCAGCATCACTACTTGCCTTAAAGATAGCAACAGGTCCACCCAATTTATTCAAATCAGGCTGGAAAATCAAGCTCTTCAAGGCGTTGAGAATGCGCAAGGCCGAGTCAGCTGCAGAGGTGAATCCACCTACAAACATAGACCAGATATCTGATTTGAGTCTCGGTTGAACACCTAGAATATAGCGACCTTGGTTTTCCTCAGGGGTCACACTGACTTGCTTCTCAGTCCCATTTTCAGAGACTGTTACATCCAATACAGGCGCTGTTTTATCTTTGGTCTCTACTTCAACTGCCTGAATCAAATCTTGCCAGTTACTAATTTCGTGTGAACCGACTTTAGTGATTTGTGCTGTATTTTCAAGGCCGACTTTTGCTATCGCGCTATCAGGGATGATACTAAAGTTGTTGCTTTGTGTATCACGAACACCACCTTGCATGAAAATCAAAATCCAGAAGACGATGACTCCCAAAATAAAGTTGTTCATGGGGCCCGCAAAATTGGTAATCAGCTTGCCCCAGACAGTCGCATTCTGATATTGAACATCTAGCGGAGCGATACGAACTTCTGTTCCATCAGCTTCCACGATAGTTGCATCATGGTCTACAGAGAAAGTTTTTTCCTCTTCCAAAACCAGACCTGTGATAAAGAGTTTATCCTCAAAGTCAAACTGAGTGACCTGCATAGGTAGAGCCGTTTGGTCGACCTTCTTACCAGAAAGATTGATGCGCTTCACCTTACCATCTTCGGCCAAGGTCAAACTAACAGGAGTTCCTGTCTTAATCTCTGTGGTATCCTCTCCCCAACCTGCCATGCGGACATAACCACCAAGCGGTAGGAGACGAATCGTGTAAGCAGTCCCGTCTTTCCCGATATGGGCAAAGATTTTCGGACCCATACCAATGGCAAATTCACGAACCAGAATTCCAGACTTCTTAGCAAAGTAGAAATGGCCGAACTCGTGAACCACCACGATAATTCCAAAAACAAGGATAAAGGTTAATAATCCTAACATTTAATATTTGTTCACCTTTCCTTAAAATAAGCCAAAGAGGTGCATAATAGGGAAAACAGCCAACATAGAGTCAAAGCGATCCAGTACTCCACCATGGCCTGGGATAAAGAAGCCCGAATCCTTGACACCAAAATGGCGTTTCATAGCACTCTCAATCAAGTCACCCAATTGCCCTGCAATACTAAAGAAAATAGCAAAGAGCATCATTTTGTAAATGCCGTAAGGAAGGGCAACCGTACTATCCACTAACATAAAGATAAGAGTGACAAGCATGGCAGCTAAAATTCCACCAAAGGCTCCCTCGATTGATTTGTTCGGAGAGACTCTCGGAGCCAATCTTCTCTTACCGAAATTCATTCCGACCAAGTAAGCACCACTATCAGTTGCCCATACGATACAGAGGGCCAAGAGGGCTTTATCCAAACCTGCGATTCGAGCATCCACTAAAGCATTGAATCCAAAACCAACATAGAAACTCATGGCAATCGGGTATACAGCATCTTCAATGGTGTAATTCTTGCTAAAAACAGTGCAACCTAACATGATAAAAATCACAACACCATATGCGACAACATTCCCATCTACAGGTAAAAATGTCAAGTAGTTTTCTAGGGGGATTGTCAGTGCAAAAGTCGCTAACAAGGTCAGCAAACCTTCAGGGGTCATGGTGTTTAACCCTTTCATCTGAAGCAACTCATGAACCCCTAGCATAGCTAGAAGTCCCATAGCAATCTGTAACCAAAGCCCACCAATCACCAAGAGCGGGATAAAGATTGCTAATGCCAGAGCGGCAAATATTGTCCTCTTTATTAAGTCCTTTTTCATAATGTTCCTATACTCCTCCAAATCGACGATTGCGGCGATTATACTCTGCAATAGCTTCTTTCAAAGCTTCCTCATCAAAGTCAGGCCACAAGACATCTGTGAAATAAAGTTCACTATAAGCTGCTTGCCAAGGCAAAAAATTACTCAATCGAAGCTCACCACTAGTTCGGATGATTAAGTCTGGGTCACGCAAGGTTTTCGGCAAATGTCCTGTAAAGAGGTATTCCCCAATCAACTCTTCCGTAATATCACCTGGATTCACCTTGGCATCCAAAACATCCTGCGCAATCAACTTGACTGCTTGTGTAATTTCAGCTCTTCCACCGTAATTAAGGGCAAAATTGAGAATCAAACCTGTGTTCAACTTGGTCAACTTTTCTGCCTTTTTCAAAGCTTCAAAAGTCTGATTCGGTAAACGATCCGTTTCCCCAATCATTTGAATCTTCATGTTCTTTTGGTGCAACTCAGGAACATACTTATCATAAAATTCAACCGGCAAGTTCATGATAAACTTGACCTCCTGGTCTGGACGAGTCCAGTTTTCAGTCGAGAAGGCATAAACAGTCAAGGCCTTGACACCCATATCACTAGCAGCAATGGCTACCGTTCTCAGAGCATCCATCCCAGCCTTATGCCCAAAGACACGTGGCTGCATCCGTTTTTTAGCCCAACGACCATTCCCATCCATGATAACTCCGATATGAGTTGGCACTACCGCTGGTGTTTCTGTAACTTTATCTTTTTTTAAAAATCCAAACATGATTGTATTCCTATTCAAAAATCTATCGTTTCATTATACCATATTTTTCGCTTTTCTTCTATCATCTTTTCTTATTCTAGGACGGATTTTCCTATAGGTATCCTGTCTTTCTAAACTAAGAAGCCTTGCATTTCCCAAAGAAAGTTGATACAATAAAACATAAAGATTTATCCTTGTTCAGTCACAGGGGTTTTTTATTGAAAGGATCTTATCATGTCAAAAAAACTACAACGTAAAAAACAATTAAGAAATAGCCTTCGTCGTTCAGGCGCACTTTCAAACGCTGTAAACAAGGTCGTCGAAGAAACAAAAAAAGTTGTGAAGCATGCTGAAAAAGCAGCAAGTGAGGCAGGAAAAGCTGTCTCTAAGCAAGTAGAAAAAGCTGTAGAAGCAACTAAAGAGCAAGCCCACAAGCTTACAACTTCTGTTGAAGATTTCGCAGCTGACCTAGGCGGACTTCCACTTGACCGTGCTAAAACGTTCTACGATGAAGGAATCAAGTCTGCTGCTGACTTCAAAAACTGGACAGAAAAAGAACTCCTTGCCTTGAAAGGAATCGGTCCAGCTACAATCAAGAAATTAAAAGAAAACGGCATCAAGTTCAAGTAATCTTTCTTGTCCCTTGCATTTCCGTCAAAAACTTGTTAAAATAAAGCCATTAGAGGTGTTTTGAGTCCCACATTTTACAGAAAGTGGCGGAGCTGAGAAGTCCACAAATGTGTCAAAACTGGTTGCTAGTGAGTTGAAATTAAAAATTGAAATATAAATCTTTTTGTTTCCTTTTAGGACTAGGCAGCGAGTTGCAGGCTGTACTCAAGTACGCCAAGACGAGCTAACGACGTCATAAAAGTGTAACAAGAAGATTAAAGATGCGGGCATCTGCCCGAAATTGGGTGGTACCGCGGATAAACACATTCGTCCCTGTCATGTAGATGGCAGGGACGATTTTTTTGTTGCGACCTAGCAAAAGGAGGTTGTCATGAAACAATCTTTCAAAACAAGTAAACTCTACTATGGTTTTCCTATCTTCATCTTAGGGTATCAGGACCAGAACTTTGGGTACAATATCACAACCTGCAGTTCCTCTTATAGTCTGGGCGATTGGCTAGTCATCGGTGTTGGTGCTGAGGAAAATGCAGCCGACCAGATTAAGCATTATCAACAGTTTACCGTAAACATCCTTGATGAAAACCTCATGCTTGAGATGGAGCAGGCTGGCTTTATCAGCCATCGGGAGAAATTGAAACATTTGGGACTTGACTACGAGATTTCTGAACAGACTCAGGCGCCGATTTTAGAGGCTTGTCCAGTCGTATTGGATTGCCAGGTGGATAGGATTATCGAGGAAGATGGCATCTGCCATATCTTTGCCAAGATTATCGACCGTCTGGCTGACCCAAAGCTCTTAGATGATAAGGGCCATTTTAAAAATGACTGCTTTGCGCCGACTTACTTTATGGGGGACGGCCATCAGCGCGTTTATCGTTATCTAGATGACCGAGTCGATCCCATGGGAAGCTTTATCAAGAAAGCGAGGAAGAAGGATGACAAGAACTGAACTGCCAGAACGAATAGAAACCGAGCGACTTGTCTTGCGAGTCCGTACAGTGGCGGATGCTGAAGATATTCATGCCTACGCTAGTCTGCCAGAAGTTTCTTACCCAGCTGGCTTTCCACCCGTCAAGACCTTGGAAGATGAAATTTATTACCTAGAACATATCCTTCCTGAACGCAATGAAAAGGACAATCTCCCAGCTGGCTATGGCATTGTGGTCAAAGGGACTAATAATGTTATCGGCTCTGTTGATTTCAACCATCGCTACGAAGATGATGTACTTGAGATTGGCTATACCTTGCACCCCGATTATTGGGGCCGAAGTTATGTGCCAGAAGCAGCGCGTACCTTGATTGACTTAGCTTTTACAGAACTAAACCTACACAAGATAGAATTGTCTTGCTTTGGTTACAACCTTCAAAGTCAACGAGTCGCAGAGAAACTTGGCTTCACCCTCGAAGCTCGCATCCGAGACAGAAAGGATGCTCAAGGTAACCGTTGTGATGATTTGAGATATGGCTTGCTGAAGAGTGAGTGGGAATGTTTAGTAATTAAAAGGAACTAATTATGGCAAAAAAAGAAGTAAATACTGATTTATGGGTTCATGAACTTTTGAAAGAAGCAGGAATTCGTGAAAATTTTGATGCACAGGGAAGTAATATTAAAGAGATTGATGAAGCTCTGAAAACTGCCTCGAAAAAAGGGACTGGAAATTCAGGTTTCCCAGAATACGTTGGAATTGTTAAAGATTTCTTAATCATTATTGAGGATAAACCTGGGTTATCAAAACATATCAATTATACAGATGATGACTTGATTGCTGATGATATTAAATCAAATACAGACTATGCAGTTAACGGAGCGGTCTTTTATGCAAAGCATTTAGCAGATAAGGTTAGTTATAAAAAATTATTGCTATAGGCATTAGTGGTAATGAAAAAAACACCGCATTACTCCTGTTTTTGTAAATGAACGTGGTGAGTATTTTGAACTTGCAGACATTGAAACTTTGATTTCCTTTTCAATAGATAATATTGATGAGTATTACGTAAAAGAGATCCTTCAAGAGGAAACTAATTTTGAAAAAGAAACAGCTGAAATTTTAAAAGATGCAGCAACTTTACATAATGATCTAAGAAATTACGGTAATATTGAGGAAAAGAATAAGCCACTAATTGTTTCAGGGATCCTGTTAGCGTTGAGAGAAACGGAGCATGGAAATTTTTCACTGGAAAGTTTAACAGGAGATACTGTAAAAACAGATGGTTCAAAGATTTATGCTGCCATTAAAGCTAATCTTCAGCGTGCCAATGTATCTCCCGAAGTAAAAAAAGATAAACTACTTAGTCAGTTTGCCATCATCAGAGACGATGTAAAAATTAATGAGAAGAATGCTAATCTAGGCAAAACACCTATCAAACACTTTACAGAATTTCTTTATAAGAGTATTTATCAAAGTTTAAGATATAACAGTTCTGCTGAAGATTATCTTGGTCGTTTCTACGGGGAATTTATGTCCTACTCTGGAGGAGACGGTCAGAACTTAGGTATTGTCTTAACACCAAAACATATTACAGAATTATTTTGTGATTTAGTTGATTTAAAGCCAACGGATAAGGTTTTTGACCCGACTTGCGGTACAGCAGGTTTCTTAATCGCCGCTATGCACGATATGTTAACAAAAGCGGAAAGTGATTCTCAACGTGACCAAATTCGCAAACATCAGCTCTTCGGAATTGAGGAGCAATCTTATATGTTTACAATTGCTACGACGAATATGATATTACGTGGCGATGGGAAAAGCAACCTTGAAAACCAAGACTTTCTACGCCAAAATCCTAGTAAGCTTCAGCTAAAACAATGCAACGTTGGTATGATGAATCCGCCATATTCAATGGGTTCGACAGCTAATACCGAACTGTATGAAATCAACTTTACAGAACATCTGTTAAACTCTTTGGTCGAAGGTGCTAAAGCTGTTGTGATTGTTCCTCAGTCCACCTTTACAGGAAAGACCAGGTTTGAAAAAGAAACTAAACAAAATATTTTAAAACATCATACTTTAGAAGGTGTTATCACACTTAATAAGAATACCTTTTATGGAGTGGGAACAAATCCTTGTATTGCAGTATTTACAGCTGGTATACCACATCGTCCGGAAAAAGAATGCAAATTTATCAACTTTGAAAATGATGGTTTTGAAGTTTCTAAACATATTGGTCTGGTTGAAACAGCTACAGCTAAAGATAAAAAACAACACTTGCTTGATGTCTGGTTTGATCGCACGGAAGCAGAAACTAAATTCTGTGTTCAAACAACGATTGAAGCTGATGATGAATGGCTTCACTCTTTCTATTATTTTAATGATGAAGTTCCTTCTGAGGAAGATTTTCAAAAGACCATTGCAGATTATCTAACTTTTGAAGTCAATATGATTACTCATGGACGAGGTTATCTTTTTGGAATAGAAGAGAAAGAGAATTACCAAGAAACTACCGATATTGAGGAGCTTCCGATGGTAGCAGAAAAAGGTGACAAATATGAATGAAATTTCTAATTTTGTCCTTTATACGACACCTAATGGTGATGTTAATTTAGATATTTTATTACAAGATGAAAATCTTTGGTTGACACAAAAAGGGATTTCTGAGTTGTTCGGAGTTTCTAAATCAACGGTTAGTCACCATTTATCAAATATTTATAGTGATGGCGAGTTAGATAAGCTGGCAACTGTTCGAAAATTTCGAACAGTTCAAAAAGAGGGTACTCGAGCGGTTCAGCGTGAATTGGAGTATTACAATCTTGATGCCATTATATCAGTTGGTTATCGCGTCAATTCAACAAAGGCAACACAATTTCGAATTTGGGCGACTAATACTCTAAAAGAATTTATTATTAAGGGATTCGTACTTGATGATGAACGTCTTAAACAGGGACAAACGGTCTTTGGTCAAGATTACTTCCGTGAACTCCTAGAGCGAATCCGTTCCATTCGTGCAAGTGAACGCCGTATTTATCAGCAAATAACCGATATTTTTGCGGAATGCGCTATTGACTACGATAGAAATTCTGAAATTACCAAGAATTTCTATGCTATGGTGCAGAACAAGTTTCATTTTGCTATCACAGGTAATACCGCTGCTGAGATTATTTATCATAAGGCAGATGCTGATAAGAATCAAATGGGGCTAACGACCTGGAAGAATGCACCAGACGGCCGAGTACTGAAGTCGGATGTGACAGTTGCTAAGAATTATTTGCAAGAAACCGAAATCCGTCAACTAGAGCGGACCGTAACCTCTTACTTTGACTATATTGAAGGTTTGGTTGAGCGACGTAATACCTTTACCATGCAATCTTTGGCAGAAAGTATTGACCGCTTCCTTTCTTTTAATGAATATGATATTCTAGAAGGAAAAGGATCTATTTCTAAAAAAGAGGCAGATGAGAAAGCCAGTCAAGAATATGAGAAATTCAACCGCACCCAGAAAATCGTATCGGATTTTGACAAGCAAATCAAAAAACTAATAGCAGGTGACAAAGATGAGTAAGTTAAAATTGACGGATGTGGAATGGGGAGAGTTTAATCTAATTGATATTTTTGATATAAAAGATGGTTATTATAATAAAAAGCCTCCTCTTGATAAAGATGGGACGATACCATTTTTAGGTGCGACTCAAAATAATAATGGAGTGACAGCATTTTATAGAAAAGAAACTATTGAAAAATGGGATAAAGTTGGCAACTTATCTTCAAAAGATATTCATCTAAGATTTTTCCCTGGAAATTGTTTAGCTGTTACAAACAATGGCTCAGTTGGACATATTTATTATCAGTTGCAAATGTTTACCTGTAGTCATGATATAACTCCGCTTTATCTTAAAAATTACATGTTAACAAAAGAATTGGCCCATTTCTTGATACCACTCCTTCAAAAAAGTGGAGAAAGTTTTGAATATGGTAAAAAATGGAGACCAAAGAGGATGAGAAAATCAAAACTCATGCTCCCTATCAATTCCCAAGGTAAGCCTAACTGGCAGTTAATGGAAGATTACATCAAGCAGGAACAGAAACAACAAGCTCAGAGAATCATTGATTACTATGAGCATAAATTAGTTGAGTTAGCTGGTGATGTGGTTGGGCTAGACAAGGTAGAATGGAAATCGTTTCATTTCACTGAAGTTTTTCAAGGAATTCAAAGAGGAAAACGTCTGACAAAAGCCAATCAGACAGACGGTCCTACACCATATATTTCATCAACGTCTGAAAACAATGGTGTAGATGCCTTTATTGGAAATGAAACAGGAGTCCGAAAGTTTGAAGATGTCCTCACTCTTGCTAATAGCGGAAGTATCGGATCCACTTTTTATCAGCAATTTGAATTTGTGGCTAGTGATCACGTAACAGCTTTAAAGTCTGAGAATGCAGACAAATACGCTTATCTATTTTTATCTACCGTTGTTAAACGCTTAGAAGAAAAATATTCTTTCAACAGAGAAATCAATGACACTCGTATAAAAAGAGAAAAAATCATTCTTCCAGCTGATAAACAAGGTAACCCTGATTTCCAATATATGTCTGACTTTGTGAAAAAATTAGAACTTGACAAAGTCCAAGAAGTACTCGAATATATATATATATATCAGAATGATGACCATTCTTGAAGAAAAAGTTTGTGAAATTTCTTGGAAAGATTTCTGGATTGAAGATATCTGTGAGATTAAATCAGGCGTTCGTTTGACCAAAGCAAATCAAGAAATTGGATTGAGACCATTTGTAGGTGCTAGCGATAGCGATAATGGAGTTACAGCCTTTGTATCTAATAAAAATAAAAGTCTTGATGCAAATGTGCTTGGTGTGAATTACAATGGTAGCGTCGTTGAGAATTTCTATCATCCCTACGAAGCCATTTTTTCTGATGATGTCAAACGATTGAAATGGAAAGATGAAATACACGGGAACAAATATACCTACCTTTTCTTGAAACAAATGATTTTGTCTCAAAAAATCAAATATGCCTACGGTTATAAATTCAATGGCGAACGTATGAAACGTCAAAAACTTATGTTACCAGTTACTGAAACTGGATTGCCAGATTATGACTATATGAAATCTTATATGCAAAAACAAGAGTTAGAACAAATTTTTAAGATATTGAACTACTTAAACAAGGAGCACACACATGTCTAAAGAACTTTCACCTAAATACAATCCAGCCGAGGTTGAGGCTGGTCGTTACCAAAAATGGCTTGATGAAGATGTTTTCAAGCCTTCAGGAGATAAAAAGGCTAAGCCTTACTCAATCGTTATTCCACCACCAAACGTAACTGGGAAACTTCACCTTGGTCACGCTTGGGATACGACTTTGCAAGATATCATTATCCGTCAAAAACGTATGCAAGGTTTTGATACGCTTTGGCTTCCAGGGATGGACCACGCGGGGATTGCGACTCAGGCTAAGGTTGAGGAGCGCTTACGTGGTGAGGGCATTACACGTTATGACCTCGGTCGTGAAAAATTCCTCGAGAAAGTCTGGGAATGGAAAGACGAATATGCCACTACCATCAAGGAACAATGGGGCAAGATGGGGCTCTCTGTAGACTACTCTCGTGAGCGTTTCACTCTTGACGAAGGTTTGTCAAAAGCTGTTCGCAAGGTCTTTGTGGACCTTTACAAAAAAGGCTGGATCTACCGTGGTGAATTTATCATCAACTGGGACCCAGCGGCTCGCACTGCCCTTTCTGATATCGAAGTTATCCACAAGGATGTCGAAGGTGCCTTCTACCACATGAACTACATGCTAGAAGATGGTTCACGCGCCCTTGAAGTGGCGACAACTCGTCCTGAGACTATGTTTGGGGACGTAGCCGTTGCGGTCAATCCAGAAGACCCACGCTACAAGGACTTGATTGGTAAAAACGTCGTCCTTCCAATCGCTAATAAACTCATCCCAATCGTCGGGGATGAGCATGCGGATCCTGAATTTGGTACTGGTGTCGTGAAAATCACACCTGCCCACGATCCAAACGACTTCTTGGTTGGTCAACGCCACAATTTGCCACAAGTCAATGTCATGAACGACGACGGAACTATGAACGACTTGGCCTTCGAATTTGCAGGCATGGACCGTTTCGAAGCTCGTAAGGCAGTCGTTGCCAAGTTAGAAGAAATCGGTGCTCTTGTCAAAATCGAAAAACGTGTCCACAGTGTTGGGCACTCAGAACGTACAGGTGTCGTGGTTGAACCACGCTTGTCTACGCAATGGTTCGTTAAGATGGACCAATTGGCTAAGAACGCTATTGCCAATCAAGACACAGACGACAAGGTAGAATTCTACCCACCTCGTTTCAACGATACCTTCCTCCAATGGATGGAAAATGTTCACGACTGGGTTATCTCTCGTCAGCTCTGGTGGGGTCACCAAATCCCTGCTTGGTACAATGCTGAGGGTGAAATGTACGTCGGAGAAGAAGCTCCAGAAGGTGACGGTTGGACTCAGGACGAAGACGTCTTGGATACGTGGTTCAGTTCTGCCCTTTGGCCATTCTCTACTATGGGCTGGCCTGATGTCGACTCAGAAGACTTCAAACGTTACTTCCCAACTTCAACCTTGGTTACAGGTTACGACATCATCTTCTTCTGGGTGTCTCGTATGATCTTCCAATCATTGGAATTCACTGGCCGTCAGCCGTTCCAAAACGTCCTTATCCATGGTCTCATCCGTGACGAGCAAGGACGTAAAATGTCTAAATCTCTCGGTAACGGGATTGACCCAATGGATGTCATTGAGAAATACGGTGCCGATGCCCTTCGTTGGTTCCTTTCAAACGGTTCTGCTCCTGGTCAAGACGTGCGCTTCTCTTATGAGAAAATGGATGCTTCATGGAACTTCATTAACAAGATTTGGAACATCTCACGCTACATCCTCATGAACAATGAAGGCTTGACCCTTGAGCAAGCAACTGCCAATGTCGAAAAAGTTGTTAACAAGGAAGCTGGAAATGTCACAGACCGCTGGATTCTCCACAACCTCAATGAAACTATCGGAAAAGTCACTGAAAACTTTGATAAATTTGAGTTTGGTGTCGCTGGCCACATCCTCTACAACTTCATCTGGGACGAGTTTGCGGACTGGTACGTTGAGTTGACCAAGGAAGTCCTTTATAGTGACAACGAAGAAGAGAAAGTCATTACACGTTCTGTTCTCCTTTACACTTTGGACAAGATCCTTCGTCTCCTTCACCCAATCATGCCATTCGTGACAGAGGAAATATTTGGACAAATCTCAGAAGGTTCTATCGTTACAGCAGCATACCCAACTGTTAACCCAGCCTTTGAAGACCTGGCGGCTCACACTGGTGTGGAAAGCCTCAAAGACTTGATCCGTGCCGTTCGTAATGCGCGTGCTGAAGTAAACGTTGCTCCAAGCAAGCCTATCACCATCCTTGTTAAGACAAGCGATAGCGACTTGGAAGCCTTTTTTAACAGCAATGTCAACTACATCAAACGCTTCACAAATCCAGAACACTTGGAAATCGCTTCAAACATTCCTGCACCTGAACTCGCTATGTCAAGCGTCATCACAGGAGCAGAAATCTACCTGCCACTCGCAGACCTCCTCAATGTCGAAGAAGAACTAGCTCGCCTCGACAAGGAACTGGCTAAATGGCAAAAAGAACTGGACATGGTCGGTAAGAAGCTCTCTAACGAACGTTTCGTAGCCAATGCCAAACCAGAAGTCGTCCAAAAAGAACGCGACAAACAAGCCGACTACCAAGCGAAATACGATGCAACTGTAGCACGTATTGATGAGATGAAGAAGTTGGTGTAATAAATATAAAAACATCTCTTAGATCTATTTCTAAGAGATGTTTTCTTTCTCTCCCCTCACAACCAGCCTTCTTCTTCGGCAGTTTTGGCTGCTTCGGTTCGGTTGCTGGCACCTAGTTTGGAGAGGATATTGGTCATGTAATTACGGACGGTGCCGTTTGAGAGGTAGAGCTTATCCGCAATTTCTTGGTTGGAGAGACCTTGGGCTACTCCATATAGAACAGCGACTTCCTGCTCGGTCAAGGGATTGGGATGGGTCATCATGACTTCCATGAGCTCTGGAGAATATTCCTTGCGTCCCTCTAACACCGTATGCAGGGTTTGCATGAGCTCGGCAATGCTTCGCTCTTTCAAGACATAGGCATCGACTCCTGCTTTGACCGCTCGTTCAAAATAACCTGGACGTTTAAAGGTCGTAACGATAACCACCTTGGTTTCAGGAATTTCTTGTTTGATCCACTCGAGCGCTTCTAGTCCCGTCTTTACTGGCATTTCGACGTCAAGGATGGCAATATCTACTGCTTCTTTCTCCAAAACCTCGATAGCCTCGGCTCCATTTTTTGCCTGCAAGACAGCCTCCACATCTGGTTGAAAGCTCAAGAGTTGACACATGGCATCTCTAAGCATACTTTGATCTTCTGCGACTAATACTTTCATCTACTTTCTCTCCTTATAAGGCAGATGCACGCGCACCTCTGTGGGATCTTTCAAACTGACCAGCTCTACTTGACCTGAGAAGGCTGCTGCACGGTCTCGGACTGTATGAAGTTCATTCCCTTTTACAGTTGCAAATCCTTTCCCGTCATCTCTGACTGTCAGGACCAATTCCTGATCTGTACGTTCCAGTTTTAGATAGGCTTTTTCAGCGCTGGCATGCTTGATGATATTGGTCGCCAGTTCTAACAAAATCATAGCAGCCGTCGACTCCACATCCTGGGTCAAACTAGCCTTGTCCAATTGATTGTCAACCTCAACCTCAATCCCAGCAATCTCCAGCATCTTTTGGACAGTTTCAAGTTCTGAAGCTAGGGTCCGTGATTTCAGATTTTCCACAATGGTTCGCACTTCATTCATGGAATCCTTGCTGATCTGGTGAATTTCTTTTAATTCCTTCTCCACCTGTGGATAGGCCTGCATCTGAAATAACTGTAGGGCCAGATCTGTCTTGACACTCAGCATAGCAAAGGTATGCCCCAGACTATCATGCAAATCCTGACCGATACGACTGCGTTCATTTTCAGCAAGCAATAGATTTATCTGGGCATTTTGCTTGGCCTGTGCTTTTTTCAAATCCTCGACAATGCGAATCCGAACCAATCCAAATGTCATAAGATCGACAAAAGTAAGAATTCCAAGCAGATAAACTAGAAACTCAACTTCAACTTCCTGAAAAATCAAAAGTTGCCCCACAACAAGGAATTGAGCAAGGAGAAAAGTCCGGACATGTAAAGAATTAAAACTACGTACGCCAAAATGATAAATTAAGAGATTAGCAAGGAAAAAGAAGAACCAGATATAATTTACACCAACAAAGGCGGTATACCCAGCTACATAGGCTAGCATGATAATCCAACAGAGCCAGGATAAGCGCTGGCTCTTGGTGGTTAAAACGCCTAAGTAAGCCACTACAAATAGAATATCAATCAATAAATGCCAGCTAGGAATTTCCCCAGTCATTACAGGAACGATGGGAAAAACCATAAAAATCAAACTGGCCCAGTACATATAGTCTATGCTTTTCAGTCTTTCAAGCATTAAGAATTCTCCTTATGACCTTGAAGGTAAATGGTCAAACCAAGCAAAACTGCTGAAAAAACAAGTAGATAAACTGTGGCTGATAGATTGATGCTACCCTCATTTAAGAAGGTCTTGAGCAACTCCATCAACTGGTAGGTTGGCAGGCACTTACCGATTGCTTGCATCCAGTCTGGAAATAAAGTGATAGGCATCCAGAGTCCGCCTAAAACAGCCAAGCCTAGATAGAGAAGATTCCCCACGACTGACATCAGCTGACTAGAAGGCAAGAGTGTCAGGGTCAAGCCAAGCGCTACAAAGGCTATACTTCCTACTATCAGCAAGAGCGCAGCCCCAACCCAGCTTCCTAGAGGCATCTCCACACCTCTGACCAAGTGACCAACTGAGAAAACAACCAGGATTGAAACCAGATAATCAACCATCATACTTGTTATCTTTGATAGATAATATTCTACCATATTTACTGGAGTATGGCGTAATGTTTTCTGCCAGTTGTTGATTTTATCGGTATGTAAAACAGCTGGGAATGAAAACATAGCTGTCGACATCATGGAAAAGGCCGTCATAGAGATGAGGTAATCACGCATAAAATTAGCCGGTCCACCGGGTGTGTCCTGGTACATGCCTGAAAAGAATAAATAGAAGGCCGTCGGCATCCCTACGGATAATAGATAATAGACTAATTGTCGTTTGGTCAATAGAAATTCGATTTTGTTTAGTGCGATCCATCGTTTCATCTTAGTCATCTCCCTTTTGTGTTTCTTCAAAAATTGTATCCAGCAAGCTACGATTATTGACTTCAATTTCTTGAATCCTACAGCCCGCCTGAACTAACAGTCCCCAGAAAGCATCTGCTTCGCGTGTGACTACTTGCAGGGCATCTTGTTTTTGTGACCAGTTTTCAACCAAGTTAGACTGTTCGACGACTTCCTTGTAAGCTAGAGGTAGGATGAAGTGCTTTTCAATCTCCTCACTGCGCATGGCTAGAGGTGTTGTATCACGAATCAACTCTCCCTTATTTAAGACCAAAATCCGGTCCGCTGTATGCTCTACCTCTTCGATATAATGGGACGAATAGAGAATGGTGACTCCCTGTGCTTTTAGATCCTGGACAATTTCCCAAAAACGTTGACGGGTAGAGGTATCCATGGCAGCGGTTGGTTCATCTAAAAAGACAAGCTTTGGTCGCCCAATCAAGGTCAAGACAAAAGAGAAGAGACGCTTTTGCCCACCTGACAATTTTTCTGCCAATTGTTCTTTTTGTTGCTTGTCAAACTGCAATAGTTGATCAATCTCCTGGTTGCTCAAGGGATTTGGGTAAATGCTTTGAAAGAAAGCAATCAACTCTTTGACCTTTAATTTCTGAACAATGACATTTTCTTGAGGGAGATAGCCTCTAATATAGTCTAACTGAGAACTCGTCACTGGCAAGCCTTGGATAGATATTTGACCGCTGGTGACTAGCTTATCCCCAAGCAAACAATCCAAGAGTGTTGTCTTACCGGCACCATTGGGCCCAATCAAGGCGACGCATTCGCCCTCTGCTACCTCAAAGGAAATATCCTTCAAAATAGCCTTGCCCTTGATGTTTTTATTTAGGCTTTCTACCTTAATCATGTTCATGATATTCTCCTTTCAGCCACTCCTTCCCCATCGGAAAGGCGATAAAAATCATAAATCCTAGTCCCCAGGCACCGCGGATGACTTGGTGAAGGAAGGCTTGGTCAAACCAACCTGTAAACATTTCAACCAACCATACCACTAGTGACAATCCAATAAAGAGATAGAGAATCGCTTTTTTCATTTTTCAAACTCCTTTTTCACATCTGAGACCAATTTCAAACCTTCTCGGATCAACCAAGACATCATACCAAATCCTGCAAATAACTCCCAAGGAAAATGATAGAAGCCTTCGTCCAATCCTGAAAACATGAGATAAGTCATGACTCCTGCTGCTACTAAACTCATTGCGATAATTACTTTATGTTTCATTTTTCAAACTCCTTTTTCACATCTGAGACCAATTTCAAACCTTCTCGGATCAACCAAGACATCATGCCAAATCCTGCAAATAGCTCCCAAGGAAAATGATAGAAGCCTTCATCCAATCCTGAAAACATGAGATAAGTCATGACTCCTGCTGCTACTAAACTCATTGCGACAATTACTTTATGTTTCATTTTTTCTTCCTCCATTTGATACATCTATTATAATTCTTTGAAGGTTGTGTCACTAGAAGCTTCTGTCATGAGGAAATATGACAAATGTCACAAAAAAAGAAAGTTGATTTCTCAACTTTCTTTTTTCTATTATTTAATCTTTATTCCACACTGAAAAGATATGGGTAAACCGGTTGTTGACCTTGGTGGATTTCTACTTCGACATCTTCGAATTCTTCTGCGATTTCTTGAGCAATTTGGTTAGCCAATTCTTCACTTCCGTCTTCTCCGACATAGAAAGTTACGATTTCACTGTCTTCGTCCAACATATGTTTCAATGTTTCAGTCAAGGTTTGGTGCATATCAGGGTTTGATACGAGGATCTTACCATCAACCATACCAAGATTGTCATTTTCATGGATTTCCAAACCATCGATAGTTGTATCACGAACGGCTGTTGTTACACTACCACTGATAACATCGCCAAGGGCTGCAGTCATGCGTTCTTGGTTTTCTTCGATTGATTTGCTTGGGTCAAAGGCAAGAAGACTAGTCAATCCTTGAGGAATTGTACGAGCTTCTACTACAACAGCTGGTTGTTCCAATACTTCAGCTGCAGATTGAGCTGCCATGAAGATGTTTTTGTTGTTTGGCAAGAAGATGATGTTACGGGCATTAACTTTCTCAACAGCCTTGACAAAGTCTTCTGTCGAAGGGTTCATGGTTTGTCCACCCTCGATGACATAGTCCACACCTTGTGCACGGAAGATGTCTGCCAAGCCTTGTCCAGCTACTACTGCGATAAGAGCATATTCTTTTTCTTCAGCTGGCTTGCTGACTTGCGCTTCTTTTTCTACTTGCGCTTCGTGTTGGTTACGCATGTTATCGACTTTAACCTTGACCAAGCTACCATATTTAAGACCTTCTTGCATAACAAGTCCTGGATCTTCTGTATGGACGTGAACTTTAACGATTTCGTCATCATTGACAACAAGTAGAGAATCCCCAAGTTCGTTCAAGTAGTTACGGAATTCTTCGTAGTCAAACTCTTTAGCATAAGTTGGACCTTGCTTGAGGGCAACCATGATTTCAGTACAGTAACCAAAGGTAATGTCTTCAGTTGCTACATGTCCGGCTACAGATTTGTGGTGTTCTGCATTGATCATCTCACCCATATTGGCTGGAGTAGCAACAAAGTCTTCAGATGCACTGTATTCACCAGTAAGAGCTGAAAGGAATCCTTCATAGATGAAGACCAAACCTTGACCACCTGAGTCCACAACGCCAACTTCCTTCAATACTGGAAGCATTTCTGGAGTTTTAGCAAGGGCTGTTTTAGCTCCTTCCAAGGCTGCACGCATAACCTCAACTGCGTCATCTGTCTGCTCTGCTTTTTTCTTAGCACCGATGGCAGCACCACGTGATACTGTCAAGATTGTTCCTTCAACAGGCTTCATAACAGCCTTGTAGGCAACCTCAACACCTGATTGAAAAGCAAGAGCTAGGTCTTTCCCTGTTAGCTCTTCTTTTGTCTTGATGGCTTGTGAAAATCCACGGAAAAGCTGAGAAGTGATAACTCCTGAGTTTCCACGCGCACCCATCAAAAGACCTTTAGCCAAGATACTTGCAGCCTCACCAACAGTTGAAGCTGGTTTGTCTGCTACTTCTTTAGCACCATTTTCGATAGTCATTCCCATGTTTGTTCCTGTATCTCCGTCTGGAACTGGGAAGACGTTCAATGAATTGACATATTCGGCTTGCTTGTTCAAACGAGTTGAAGCAGCCTGTACCATTTCTTGAAATAAGCTTGTAGTAATATTTGACACGATTATTCTCCTACAACTTTGATATTTTGAATGTAGACATTCACAGTTTGAACAGTGATTCCAAGTTGGTTCTCTAGGCTAAAGCGAACACGTTCTTGGATGTTTTTTGAAACTTCACTGATTTTTGTACCGTAGCTCAATACAGTATATACATCAACTGCAATACTACCGTCTTCAGCTGCTTTAACGACTACACCTTTTGAATAATTTTCCTTACCAAGAAGGGCTTGGAAATTATCTTTGAGGGCATTTTTACTAGCCATACCGACTACACCAAAAATTTCAGTTGCTGCACCACCTACGACAGTAGCGATTACATCATCTGTCAGTTCGACTTGACCATCTTTTGTATTAATTTTTACAGTCATTTTTTTTACCTCAAATAGTTGATACTCTATTTTATCATATTTCAGCCCAACTGTAAAAGCAGAATGATGTATCATCGGATATTTGCTTGATTTTTCAAATGATTTCAGCTTTCGAGCAAAAGAAAAAGACCACTTAGGTCTTTTCATGTTTATTAAACGCGTTCTACTTTTCCTGATTTCAAAGCACGAGCTGAAGCCCAAACTTTTTTAGGTTTACCATCGATAAGAACAGTAACTTTTTGAAGGTTTGGTTTTACGGCACGTTTAGTTTGGTTCATCGCGTGTGAACGGTTGTTTCCTGATACAGTCTTACGACCTGTAAAGTAACATACTTTAGCCATTGTGTTTTCCTCCTATTAGATCTAATATAGCGGATGTGCTAGCACCACATACCGTACTATGTTATCACACTTTCTTATTTTTGGCAAGGGAATTGGAAGACTTTTTTTATTTGACGTAGACGACACCAAGTTTCCCGAAAGCTACGTCTCCACGGATAATCAAGGTTTTGCTGGTTGGGGCTACAGGAGCATCTGCCTTGGCTGCACCACAAAAAGTTTCTACCTTCAGGTCCACTCTCCAATGTTGGGGCACATAGATAACTGCATTCCCAAATCCGACTTCTATCTTCAAGGTTGCGCTATCTCCTAACATCTCTGCATTATCATAATAGATTTTGGCATTCCCAAATCCGACTTCAAACTCGTCTTCTACCAATTCTTGGTCTTGCTTGTAAAATGTACCCGCCCCAAAAGCGACTTCCTTGTCTGTCAGAATGGTCTTTTCACCGTCATACCACCATTTTTTCCCATTCCAAGTTCTGTTAGTATGAGTCAGCATACTTACTCCAAGCACGATGAGAACACTTGCCCAGAACAGTGATTGATTGGGAATCGGTAAAATGTCATAAAAATGATTAGCAATCATGAGGGCCACTAGGGCTGTAAAGGAGGCTGAAGTGAAATGACGACGAAGCAGAGCCTCAACTGATTGATAGGCAAAAAATCCAATACCAATCAAGGGCCAAATCTGCCCTCCAAATGAAGGAATTCCAAAATTCCCCTGTAACAATACTAAAGCTGCCAATACTAGCAACACAATACCAAATGCTTTCTTTTTCATGTTCTTACCTCATGTTTCTTAGATTTTCTTTTAGGAGGGATTGATAGTGCCGTGACACGTGAACCTCCTTGTGGGTTTGATAAAAGGAAATAGTGCCTGTCCCTGAGAAGGACTTGTCAACCGAGTAAACTTGCCGGATATTGGCAATGGTCGACTTGGATACCCGACTGAAATAGCGTGGCAGGATGGACTCTAACTCATAAAGCTTGAGCCGAACCTCGTAGGCCTCTTTCTGGGTATGGGCGTAAATCTTGCTACCTTCCGTCTCAAAGAAGAGGATTTCTGCCAAGTCTAAGTAATATTCACCCGTCCCCTTATAAAAGATCAACCTAGGAGCCTTGGTTTCTTGCAAGAGTCGTTGCAAGTCAGCTATCTCATCTGTCAGGGCTGCAGCCTTGATGACAATCTCTGTCTCAGTTAATTCACTATCAATCTCGATTCGTAACTTCATCCTATCTCCTTTCTGCATCTACTATACCAAAGCCTAAAAGACTTTACAAGGGCAAAAAAGCAAGTGGTCACTTTTGACCCGTAAGTGGTTACGAGGCCAAGCCCACTTGCTTTGCTTCTTACAAAATAAAGAAAAGAATTCCCAAGAGGAGGCCACAGGCGTAGCCAACTAAAACATCCTTGGGATAATGAACGCCACCCAAGACTCGGACCAGACCGAGAAGAGCTGATAATACTAATAAAATCAACCCTGCAGGCAGATTTGCGTGCAGACAAGCCATGGAAATGATGGTTGCTGAAAAGACATGGCGGCTGGGCATTGAATTGCCTGCACTATCCTTGTCTAGTAGCGGGATAATTTCCCAAGCCTCATAAGGACGCGGTTGATTGATCCACTTACGAACTAGCGTTAATAGGACAAAGCCAGAAGCCGGCACCATGATATAGGTGGCAAGGTCTTTCCCCAAGCCTTTGCTGATAAAGCTTGCTCCCAGTAAGGTCAAGTATGCCAAGGGCATCAGGACTGTCATCATGCGATTAAAAACACGCATCAGTTGCAAAAGCTGTGGATGTCTAAGGAGATTTGATTTCCTTTTATCATACCACTCTTGATAGTTTTTCATTATTTCTCGATATTCCTATTCTTTACACAAGAAGCCTGTTAGCTTCTCCTACTCTAGTATAGTGTAGAAAAAGAAGGCCGTCAAGCCTTCTTTTAGTTTATTCTTCTACTTGGTCTTCTGTAAATTGACTATTGTAGAGGTCAGCATAGAAACCACCTTGAGCCATGAGCTCATCGTGATTGCCTTGCTCAATGATATTTCCATCTTTCATGACAAGAATCAAATCAGCATTACGAATAGTTGACAAGCGATGGGCAATGACAAAGGACGTACGTCCCTCCATCAAACGGTCCATGGCTTTCTGAATCAACTCCTCTGTACGTGTGTCGACTGAAGATGTCGCTTCATCAAGAATCAAGAGCGGTGCATCCTTGAGAAGGGCACGAGCAATGGTTAAGAGCTGTTTCTGTCCGACTGACAAGGTCACTGTATCATCTAAAACAGTATCGTAGCCATCTGGTAGAGTCATGATAAAGTGGTGGATTCCTACTGCTTTTGCTGCTTCAATCATTCGTTCATCACTAATCCCTGTTTGGTTGTAGATGAGATTATCACGAATGGTTCCTTCAAAGATCCAAGTATCCTGTAAAACCATTGAGAAGGCATCGTGTACTTCTGAACGTTTCATAGACTTGGTATCCACACCATCAATGCGAATGCTTCCCTTATCAATCTCATAAAACTTCATCAAGAGATTAACAATAGTCGTCTTCCCAGCTCCAGTTGGTCCAACAATGGCAATCTTTTGCCCTGCATGAGCTGTCGCAGAAAAGTCATGAACGATGGTTCGCTCAGGTGTGTATCCAAAGGAAACTTGATCAAAGACTACTTCACCTTTCGTATCAGTCAATTGTGTTTCCTTATGAGATTCATCTTCCATCTCAGCTTCACTTAGAAATTCAAAGACACGGGTCATAGCTGCACTGGCTTGTTGTAAGCTGGTAATCCCTTGGGCAATCTGTGATAAGGGTTGAGAGAAGGTACGAACATAAACCATAAAGGCTACGATAATCCCAATACTGATATGGCCTTCAAGAGCCAAGGCAGCACCGACGATAACAACCAAAACATAACTAAAGTTTCCGACAAAGAACATAGCAGGCATCATGATGCCAGAAATAAACTGAGACTTCCAGATACTATCATGTAGATTTTGATTCAATCCTGCGAATGTTTCTTTAGTTGGTTCCACAGCATTATAGCTGGTCACAACATTGTGGCCAGAGTACATTTCTTCTACATAACCGTTTACGGCTGCTAGGTTGTTTTGCTGGGCTTTAAAGTAACCCTGTGACTTAGCCATAATCACTGAAACAGCAGCAAAACCTACAAGGGTTGAAACAACTGTTACCAATGCCAAAATCCAGTTCATGCCAAACATGGTAATCAAAACAGCAATCAGTAGAAAGCTAGCTGAGAGAACCGTTCCCAGACTTTGATTGAGGGACTGAGCCGCCGTATCGACGTCATTGGTTACACGAGAGAGAGTATCTCCTTGAGAATGACGGTCAAAATAAGCAAGAGGCAAACGATTAATCTTTTCAGCGATAGCCGTCCGCAAGCGTTTTGAAAAATGTTGGATACTCGTTGAAAAAATATAGGCTTGTGTATAGTTGAGAATGGCACCAAGCACATACAAAATAGCTAAAAAGCTGGCGATACTTGACACAGCTACCAAATCGATTTCTGTAGCCAAGCCATCTGAAATCAAGTTGGTGATTTCCTTAATCTTAGTTGGTCCATAAACCGTGATGATGCTTGAACATACAGCCGCCACAACCGCAACTAGTAGAGGAAGTTGGAGACCTGCTAGAAAAGGTTTATATTGTTTCCAAAAGGACATCTTCTTATTTTCCATGTTCCAATTCCTCCTTCGATAGTTGTGAATAGGCAATTTCTTGGTAAACTTCGTTGGTCGCAAGAAGTTCCTTGTGGGTGCCTTGTCCCACGACTTTACCTTGATCCAATACTAAGATCAAGTCAGCATCCATAATTGTTGAAATACGTTGGGCAACGATTAACTTAGTCATAGATTGCGTTTTTTCAGCTAATTCTTGGCGCAAGATACGATCTGTCTTGTAGTCCAAGGCCGAGAATGAATCGTCAAAAATGAGAATTTCTGGCTTACGAGCCAAGGCACGCGCAATGGCCAAACGTTGTCTTTGACCTCCTGAGAAGTTAGTCCCACCTTGAGCCACTTCTGAGTTTAGACCTGCTTCCTTATCTTCGATAAAGCTTTTAGACTGGGCCAACTCAAGAGCTTGCCACATAGCAGTCTCGCTTAGCGGAGTTTCTGGACTCTTACCAAAGTCGAGATTGCCCTTGACATCTCCAGAGAAAAGGACTGCTTTTTGTGGGATATAGCCGACTTTATTCCGCAAATCTTCCAAATCATAATCCTGTACATTGACACCGTCCACTAGGATTTCCCCATCAGATACATCATAAAAACGAGGCAAGAGGTTCACAAGCGTAGATTTACCAGAACCAGTTGATCCGATAAAGGCAATGGTTTGACCAGCTTCTGCCTTGAAGCTGACATGTTCCACAACTGCTTCTGAGTTTTTAGAATAGCGGAAGGTGACATCACGGAATTCCACTTGACCTTGAATAGAAGAATCTGCCGTCTGTGGTTGACTAGGATTTTCAATAGAAGAATGCAAGTCTAGCACCTGATTGATACGTCCTGCAGAAACCAAGGTACGAGGAAGGACGAAAAAGAGAGCACTCATGAGCAAGAAGCCCATCACGACCTGCATGGCATAAGACATGAAGACCACCATATCACTAAAGAGTGGTAGACGGTCTGTCAGGCTAGCATCGTTGATGATATAGGCACCAATCCAGTAAATGGCTAGACTCAAGCCACTCGAAATCGCCATCATAATAGGATTCATAATCGCCATCAAACGGTTGACAAAGAGATTAAGACGAGTGACTTCCTCATTGGCTTCTTCGAATTTCTTGTCTTGATAATCCTCGGCATTATAAGCACGCACCACTCGAATCCCTGTCAAACTTTCACGAGTAATACTATTGAGTTTATCTGTCAATTTTTGGATGACAGATTGTTTTGGAAAGGCCAGAGTCAGGAGAACAGTAGTCATCAGAACATTAACGATAACAGCAACCACGACTGCCCAGAGCCAGTACTCAGACTTCCCAAGGATTTTTCCAATGGCCCAGATAGCCATGATTGGTCCACGAGTGACCACCTGGAGTCCCATGGTAAAAAGCATCTGAACCTGTGTGATATCATTAGTCGTCCGAGTCAAGAGACTTGGGATTGAAAAACGTTTGATCTCTGTCTGCGAGAAATCTAGAACACGATTAAAAATATCACTTCGTAAATGAGTTGTGTAAGACGCTGCAACGCGAGCGGCAAAAAATCCAACAGTAACGGATGAGAGAAAAGCAAGTAGAGACAAGCCTATCATCTTAATGGCTGGTGACCAAAGTGCGTCCAACTGCGTACCTGGAGTTCCAAGTAGTTCTGTAATTTCTGAAATGTAAGTCGGTACTTCTAACTCTAGATAGACCGAGAAACAGGTAAAGAGGACAGTCAAGAGAATCATTCCCCACTCTTTTCCTGTGATACGTTTAGCGAGTTTCTTCATTCTTACCTCCCATTTTATCTACATTAGCCTGTAGTAGACCCATGACTTCTTCAAAAACAGCTAGTTTTTCCTCAGAAATTCCATCAAGTAGACTACGGTCAATTCGATCAAAGAAAGACTTGATTGGCTTCATCTGAGAGCGTGATTTATCCGTCAATCGAACGTACTTGGCTCTCTTGTCATTTGGACTCACTTCCAATTCCACCAAACCATTTTGTACCATACGCTTCACTAGATTGCTGGCGACTGACTTGGTGATATTGAGTTCCTGCTCAATATCCTTGATTAACACCGCCTGTTCAGACTCCTCACGATAGTCTAAAAATCGTATAACTTGGCCCTGCGGTCCGCCCATAAATTCAATACCACAACGCTTGGCTTCCTGTTGCACCATAAGGTGAACCTGATGACCAAAACGTTTAAAAGCTAACATTGGCTTATCCATGATTGCTCCTTTTTACATATAAATAGTTCTCTAGAGAACCAATTAGTTTTCATGAGAACTATTTTATCACTTTCAAATAGGATGTCAAGAAAAAAGTTCTTATGAGAACTATTTTATTTAAAATTGACATTAGGGCTCATTTTATCTATAATAAACACTATCTTACACGAATAAGATTCCACCCTGACTAGAAATGAGAAAGCCACAAATGAAACAAAAAGAAGAGAAAATCTTAGGAATCATTGCTATCATCTTGGGAACCCTTGCACTTCTCGGATCCTGGTTGCCAATTATCAGCGTACTATCTTTTTTCTTTGCTATTATTGCAATAGGTCTAGGTGTTTTTGGTATCATCCTCAATCTCCAGAACCGTAAAATATTGGCGATTATTGGTACCGCTCTAGGCATTGGATCCATTTTCCTTGTTTTGACAACGCAAGTACTCCCTTCTGGTGTTTTTACCGACTTGGCTAGAAATTTTCGTCACCCATACAGAAGTTTAACCTCTTTAACAGAAGATGACGATTTTGGAACGCTACCAAATAATAGCATCGATGAGGATGAGGACGACGAGGATACCGATTCCTTCACTTGGACCAAGGAACAATTCGATGCTTTGATAGAAGGTGATACTGCAAATAGAGGAAAAGGGGGCTCCAACTATAAAGATATTATCAGCAAGCATGGACTACCAGATTCTGAAATTGAGTCAACCTCAGGTGACTACGACATCAAGAGAATCACCTATCTATCCCTCGGTTCAAACACCAAGACAGTCGTACTCACTTTCGCAAAGCAGGAAAACGGCCAGTTTCTTCTCATCCGTAAATTTGCCCTAGGCTTGGATAGAAAAGAGCAAACTGATGATGGAGTGAAAGTTTAACATAACAAAAAAGCGAACAGCTATTAAGCCTGTTCGCTTTTTTATTAGAATCCATCTACGTTTGTGTAGATTTTTTGTACGTCTTCGTCGTCTTCAAGTACGCTGTATAATTTTTCGAATGTTTCTAAATCTTCACCTGACAACTCAACTTCTGATTGAGGAATCATCTCAAGTTCTGTTACTTGGAATTCTTCGATACCAGATTCACGCAAAGCCACAATAGCTTTGTGAAGGTCAGTTGGAGCTGTGTAAACAGTGATTGTTCCTTCTTCTGCTTCTACATCGTCTACATCGACATCTGCTTCAAGCAAGAGTTCAAAGATAGCATCAGCGTCGTCACCAGCAAATACGATGACACCCTTGTTGTCAAAGAGGTAAGATACTGAACCTGAAGCTCCCATGTTTCCACCGTTTTTACCAAAAGCAGCACGGACATTGGCAGCTGTACGGTTAACGTTTGAAGTCAAGGTATCCACGATGAGCATTGAACCATTTGGCCCAAAGCCTTCGTAACGTCCTTCTGTAAAGGTTTCGTCTGTATTTCCTTTAGCCTTATCCAAGGCCTTATCAATAACGTGTTTTGGCACTTGCGCTTGTTTAGCACGGTCGATAACGAATTTCAAAGCTGAGTTTGATTCTGGATCTGGATCACCTTTTTTAGCTGCTACATAGATTTCTACACCAAATTTTGCATATACTTTAGAGTTAGCTCCATCTTTAGCCGTTTTCTTGGCTACGATATTGGCCCATTTACGTCCCATTAGGAATCTCCTTTTTTCACATTTTAATCTTTCTTATTATAACACAAGTCTAGTCGATTTTCACTAGAGGAAATGGATTTTTCTTTTATAAATGAAGCTAGGATTGTCCGCCGACAGCCAAGATTTTCTTGCCTTCTTTTATCCAAGGATGCTGAGAGAGTGAGATATAAAGCTGTGCAGTCATAACAAGCCAAAGTAGCGGTTCACATAGAATCACACCTGTATAACCTGCCCATGGAATAATCCAAGCGACGAAAACAATTTTCCCGATAAACTCGATAAAACTAGAGATGAGGGGTAAGAGTTTTTGACCGAGTCCTTGCAAACTATTTCTATAAATCAATAAAAGACTCAAAAACGGATAGAAAACAGAACTAATACGTAGGTACAAGGTCCCATTTTCAATCAAGTAACCATCTGTTGAACTCGCTAAGAAAGAAACTAGGCTAGGACTTGCAAAAAATAGGAACATACAAGCAAAGGTTGCCCAAGCCATACTCAAATAGCTCCCTACACGAAGACCTTGGACGATACGATCTGGACGTTTTGCCCCAAAGTTTTGAGAGATAAAAGTGGTCATAGAAGCTGAAATTGCAGTCATTGGCAATAGGGCAAAGGCCATGATTCTACGTGCTGCCGTTTGGGCACTGATAATAACTGCTCCAAAGCCATTAACAGAGGATTGTAAAATGACACTTCCGACAGAGACGATTGAACCCATCAGCCCCATGGCTAGCCCCTGCTCCAAGAGATCGACATAGAGAGCCTTATTCCATTTGAAGTGCTTCAAGCTTGGAAGAAGCTCTGGAACACTCTTTCGGATATAGAAATAACAGAGAATAGCGGACAAACCTTGCGAGATGATGGTTGCAAGACCTGCAGACTGAACACCCAACTGCAGTTGTGTAATAAAATATAAATCTAGAATGACATTAACAATGGCTGAAAAGATAAGAAAGGCAAGCGCCGCAAGGCTATCACCAATCGAGCGTAGCAATCCTGCAAAGAGATTATAGGCAAAGCTAACTCCCACACAGCTGACAATCATAGAGATGTATTCATAGGATTGGGGGAGGATTTCTGCAGGTGTTTCGAGATATTGTAAGAGCGGATAAAGACCGAAGAAACCCATCAGCATCACAAGACCACTCAGGATTGCACCTAAAATCCAAGTCGCTGCAACAGCCTCTTTAATCTTTGTAAAATTACGAGCACCGTAAAGACGGGCAATAACAACTCCCATCCCATTTCCGACTCCGAGGGCAAATCCAATAATCAAATCAAAAATGGCTGTCGTAGCTCCGACTGCCGCCAAGGAATTTTGTCCCAAAAAACGCCCAACAATCAAAATATCAGCTGTATTGTATAGTTGCTGAAAGATATTGGACAGTAAAATCGGTAATGCAAAACTAATCAGTGAAGGAAGGATTGGACCATGAATCAGGTCTACCGTTGACTTTTTTTTCATAAGGCTATTATACCACAGCTCGGACAGCAGTCCAAAATGATAATATCCCCATAATCCAAAACAGGATGTTCAATTTAAAACATCCTGTTTATGTTTTTACACTAAACTATGCAAAATATTCAAAAGTAATTCTGTTGACTCTTCCAACTCTTCTGCAGTATAACTATTATTTTGATTTTCTGGATGATAGATGATATTACGGATTGCAGTAGGAAGAGTTTTTTGCTCTTGCCGAGTGTCTCCATTTCTTAATAAGCGATTATACCCTCTATTTTGAGTTAATCCTCTACCAACAAGCCATTGTTCAAATTCTCTCTCGTTGTAATTGTTCTCGTTTTCGTCAATTGCTTTAGCTTGGATAAAACCATATAGCTCATTGTGAAATTCTACACTATTTACTCCGAAAGCAGTATAATTTATTTCTCCAATTGTAGGTGAGGAAACTCCAAATAAATTTAATTCTTGCTTATCTGATACAAAATTCACCCCGTCATCATCCTTGGAAAAAATATTGATTTGCTGAGTTCTACTATCAAATTTTTTTAACAAATAAGGAGAATGAGTAGTAATAAAAACTTGATATTTTTCAGAAATTTTATTGAGTGAATCAATAAGTTTATCTTGTGCTTTAGGATGTAAAAACGTCTCAGGTTCATCAATAAAAAACATAATGGGCTTAGATAATGTATCCTCTTCGTTATCAAGAACACCAGCATAAACCTGAATTAAGCTCAGAGCTAATGCACGTTGCATTCCAGTACCTTTTTCCGAAACGGAAGTAGAAATACCATTATCCGAAAGTAGAAGATTTCCTGTTTTAAAGAAATTATCAATTTCTGGTAACCCAAAGTTAAATTGAACTTCACCATCTCCATATTGCTCTTTTAATACTGAAGAAATTTTAGTCGCAATTCCTTCAAGAATCCTACCTAACCCTTCATCTCCAAAAGTCTTTTTATGAGCATTTTGAAATTCTTTCCAAGTATCACCTTTCTGAAAATCTTTTGTTATATCATTAATTATTTTACCTATTATTTTTGTCTTACCAAAATCTTGATAATCTTCATTCTTTATATCCGAATAAACAAACTGAGCATCAAATAATGCAGTAATCGTTTTATCAATACCTGTAGGGTTTTCGAACCTTTTTATATCTTCTTCCTCAGTTGAATTTGGGTTATAAATCCTTACTTTTGAGATATCTAAGGGAACAGTCTTTCTACCTTGTGTTACTTCACATTCCTGTGACGTCCTTAAAACTCTAAGGCTATATGTCCCATCTTCATTGCCTATTAAATACTCACTGTATTTATTTAAATTGAGATTTTCATCATTGATTATTTCACTAAGATCTGCTCCCCTAAATTCAATTTCAACAGATACATTTTCTGTATCAAAACCTTGAGTTACGAAATCTGACTTATTTTTTCCGCTCTGAATAAATTCGACTGCTTTAAAAACTGTCGTCTTACCACAGTTATTATTTCCTACGAAAAAATTAACACCTTCTGAAAATTCAATAACATGCTCTCCCTTAAAGCTTTTAAAGTTTACTAGCTTGATTTTAGCAATATACATCTTGTTATCTCCTATTTACGTCATATATTAAAGCATTAGTAATTCTTCCTTAACTTCATCCTTACTGACGGTTTCATTAAAGAACGGTAAACCGACAATTCGATAACGGTCATCGTCCATCAAAGTTCTTGCCTCATCTCGTTCAGAAATCTGACGCAAGAATTCCTGCTTCCAGCCTTCTTTGCTATTCTTGAAGGTGTTATCAGCATCCAAGAACTGACTTCCTTTTGGTTCAATGAAAATTTGCCAAGAAACATTTCCTGTCTTTTTGTCGTTAGCAAACATGAGAAAGTCTGGTTCAAAGGCTTGACCTTTATCGAAACTATAAATCTTCACAGCTTTTTCATTTCGGAGCAAGTAAATATCTGACCATTTTTCTTCAAGTTCCGCCATCAAATCCTTAATCAACCGAACAAGAAGTTTTTCTTCACTTGTGCCAAAGTTATCATCGTAAGCGTACCAGTCCAGATTATCCAAATCTTCGAAATATTGGGTTTCGGCTGGATTTTTCTGCGACAAGCCAAACTCTGCTTGCCTTTGGTGATTGATGGTATATTTCCGTAAAATATTATCCTCAAACAGGTCTTTAATCTTATACTGTTCAAATTTTTCCGAACCAAAGAAACGTTCCTCGGTCGCAATCCAGTCTTTTTCGATATGATGAAGAAGTTTTTCAGCGACGTAAAGTTTATCATCTGGCGTCAAATCATTAACTAACTTATACTGAGACTCCACTCGCATATCAATATCCGAAAGCATATTAATGAAACTAGCAACACTTGCAAGCCCAACAAAAGCTTTTTGAAGATTATCGAATGAAAACTTCTTATTACGATTAATAGCCGTTCTGACGATATTACCTCCGATAACCTTACCAAATTTAAAGGTCATAGCATCTAACGCCTCCGAGACGTAAGTCGTCTCGTCGAACGCTTCAATATCTCGCACACCATGAGTTGGAAGTTTAACTTCGAACGACTGAGGAATAAAGTTGGTATCAAAAAGATTTTCCTGACGTTGCTCTAACAATTGTTCATAAGATAAGCGTTTGTTCATCCAAATGACACCATCTGTGTAGGTTCGAGTTTTTTTGAATGACTCCTTGAGCTTCAGTTCACGCTCTTCCAGATTTTGGTCATCAAAAATACCAGACTCACGCAAGACTTGCTTGAGCTCTGAAATGTAGCGAGGATTATTGGTAGAATGATAATGGAGTTGTTCAATCACCCGAAGTTCATGATTTTCATTTTCGTCAAATTTTCGAGTGTATTTTTCTTCAAAATTATCACCAATGACAAAAGGATAATAGCGAGCACCACGACCAATCAACTGCTTCTCAGTGTTGGTAGTTTTTCCTGCGACAAAGCCGTTTTTTGTCGTTTTCCCATCTCGAGTGTTGTAGAGACGAACAATGTCAAAAAGGTTCAAAACATCCCAGCCTTCATTGAGCATATCCACGGCGAAAATGGCACGAATTTCATTTGTTGGTAGTTCTAAGGTATTGAGGAGATTGAGACTATCTTTATGCTTGTTCTTTCCGTCAACTAAAAGCAGGCGTTCTTTCCGAAAATCCTCTTGAAGTTCCGCCACCAAATCAGTATCTGTAATACCAGTTTTTTCGAAATAAGAGAAGGATTTTTTTAAAATACTGGATTTTTCGTCCATTTCTGAAACGAGGTCACGCTGTGCTTGAATATCTTCTGGAGAAAGATTGTCTAGTACCCCCAAAAATGCGTCCAGATTTTCTTGACTCTCAGCAATCTTCTGCGACTTGAACATGACCAAGGGTTTTAGGTTGATACCATTTTTCAGAGCGATTTTCTTGCGATATTGACTGATAAGAATGGCTTGAAGCATACGATGGTTGATATCACCATCTACTAAGTGAAAGAGAACATCTTTCGAATACTTGTCCAGTCGAAATTCTTTCAAATCGTACTTGAAAAGTAAGGATTTTTCGTATTTTTGAGACAAAGTTGGATTGGTCAAATCAATCGTCGCTGTAAATTCGAAGATACTAGATTTTTTGGATGTCTTTTGAATAGTTTCAATAGTGCTAGTCCAGCTGGTGTTATCCTTTTTCTCATTAGTATCCAACCCAGCATTCAAGTGATGGGCTTCATCTGCCAGCATGACCACAGAAATATCCTTAAATTGTTCATAAGAGAGGCGATTTTCTCGTGGCGTATTGAGGTCTTGGTGGAGCTTCTGAATAGTAGTGAAAACAATATTAATACTATCATCACGGCTATCTGAAAAATCCATCACTTCACGAACTGTCACGACTTGCCTATCCATGACAATCTTTTCCGCAAAAAGGTACTTACCAGAAGAGCTCTCCAAGAAATTATCCTTGGATTTGGTAAGAATATTATCGTTATTGACAAAGAAGATGAAGTTCCGCTCGCCTTGCTGGTACTTTTCCAAGATAACCGCCGCCATCAAAAGCGTCTTCCCAGAACCAGTCGCCATGTTATAAAGTACTTGTTCAGGGATAGCACGATTATCATCATTTTTATAATATAAATAACGCCCAAGTGCTTCCTGCTGGTATGATCGTAAGGGATATCTTAAATTTTGGGTGATATAATCAGGTAACTCTTCCTTGAAATTTTTAAAGCCTGACTTGCTAACCGTATCATAAGTTTCGTAAATGAAAGTCATAGCTTACTGTTCCTTTCCGTAGAAAGCATGATTGAACTTTTTATCTTGAGCGGAAATCCCGTAATCAATATCGTCAATATCCGAGTAATTCACGTAGAGATTATTGTTATCTATAATTTCAGATAGTATTTGCTTTTGTTCTGCCAAGGAAAGCTTTTCAAACTCACTCGCTTTCAGTTTTTTAGGGTCGATACGGTAAGACAAGAAAGATGATTTTTTAGCAATTTCAAATAACTCTAATAACTCTTCTGTTGTTGTCGCTTCAAAAATTGAGTTTTTAAAATCTTGAGCATCATTTTTAATTTCAGCGTAGACAAAACTACCGCCGCCAGACCAGTTAACGTCTTTTGAGACACCACCTTGTTCACCAGCGATAACCTTTTTCAGTCGCTCCACCGAAACCGTCTCAATATAGTCCATCTGCTCGATACCTATATACTGTCGGTTCATCTTATGAGCGACGGCTGCAGTTGTACCCGAACCAAGGTGGTAGTCAAGGACGATGTCGCCCTTACTGCTTGAAATAGAAATCAGATTCTGAATCAATTTTTCAGGTTTAGCAAAGGTAAAAACTCTGTCTCCAAATAATTCCTTAATTTCATCAGCACTTCGTTGATTAGTTCCATAGGAACCATCCCAGAAATCACTAGTTATTTGACCATTTTCAATCGCATCTTTAAGGTACATTTTTCCATATGGAATTTGTTTTCCTTTTGAAGGCCAATGTATCCCATCAACAGAAACTAATCTATTAAACTCATCTTTATTTATCATCCATGGACCGGATAATATTGTTCCTTCAGGTGTCTGAATATCATAATTGTATTTTCCTCTGGTTAAGTCCAGTATATTTGACCTTCTATATTTCCCGTTTTCATCTTCATATGAATATTCTTTTTGAGCTTTATTGGAAAGTGGTAACCTTTTTAGTTTTGCATCAGAATTTTTTCTATATATCAAAATAAAGTCTATAACATTTGCATAATCACCAATATTCGGCTGATTATCTGTTTTTCTCCAAGTTATCTGTCCTACAAACTTTTTATTATCTGAAGAAACATCAAATACTTCATCTGCTAACAATTTTAAATGATTAACCCCATCTATGCCTATGATAATTGAAATAAAACCATTTTCAGATAAGAGTTCTTTGGCCACTTCTAATCTATTTTTCATAAAAGTTAACCAAGTTGATAGTTTAAAATTTGAATTATAGCTGAATGAATCGTCTGATTTATTTTTATTAAAAAAATATGGAGGATCAATTATTATACTATCAATTTTCCCCACAAAGCGTTTTTTGAGGCTATGAAGGGCAATGAGATTATTACCTTTGATGATGAGGTTATCACTATCACTGAGTTCTTCTACTTCATGCTCACCAGTTTCATCATACCGTTTGAAGTTAGTTAAAACCTTATTATCTAACAGACGATTAATCTCAGTCGGTGCGAGTGTCTCGTTAAAAAAAATTTCCTGTCGTTTGGCATCATCCTTAGTCTGTCCACCCTCTAGCACACAATCTTTGTATGGAAAATTCAGGACAACTTCCTGATTTTCTGATAGGTACTTGTCACCTGTCGCTAAACCGATTTTTGTCTTGTAAGATGTAAAGCTGTCAGGTAAAAACTCCTTGTTATTCAAAAACTGTAAAAAGACATCTTTCTTAAAGATTAGGACGCCGGTTTCAAGCGTCGCAAAGAAATGTTGGGAGATTTTTTCGTTACTCATTAAGAGATTTAGGAGTTCCGGGTTGTATTGTCGTGCCAGCTCCGCTAGTTTGTTTTTGTTTAGCTCTCCCTCAACTAAAAATGCGTCATGTTGTGATAACAGTTGCTCAAGTTCCTGTTTCATCCTAAATTTCACCTTTCAACTTTTTAGAGCGAAGGGCTGATAGGATTCCTTTATTATGAATATAATAAAGGAAGGGTACCCTTCCTTTATTATGAATATAATAAAGGAAGGGTACCCTTCGGGTTTATTTAATTTTTCTAGTTCTATTATAACATATCTCGAGATTGTTTTCACAATCTTCCTATCACTCATCGACCCCCACTTTCTTCAAAAAATACTGTACTTTTCTCGTGAAGAGAGTTATCCTCTGAAAACATCAACTCAACCCGAAAGGAAATTTTTATGGAAAAGATAAAACAAGCACGGATTACTGAACTCAAAAATACCGAACGACTTAATGATATTTATCGACAGGCTTGCTTAGAATTGGAAGTTGGAGACAGAATTAAACTGTCACGTTTCGATAATTTCAAAGTAGACTGGAGGCAAGTCGAAGAAGAAAAGGCCTTCGAGTCGTTTCATGATTTGAATGATGAAGAGGAACAAGGTCAGACTTAGTCTCTAACTCCCAAGAAAGCGTTGCCTATATGTAAACAATCTGGTATAATCGTGACAGAAAAGGAGGGTATGTATGAGCTTAACAAGTCAGTTAATTACAGATGTATTCCCAGACCTTGAGAAAGTGGAACAATTAAACAAGGAGGCCTTCCCCGAAGAAGAACGCGTCTCTTTGGAGGAATTTTTAAGTTACCAGGATAGAGATGACGCCCACTTTTTCGCCTTTTATAACGAAGAAGAATTTGTCGGCTTCGCTTTTGCCATTTCTAATCAAAAAGCTTTCTACATTAGCTTCTTTGCCATTATGCCCCATCTCCGCAGTCATGGCTACGGGAGAGAAATCATTGAAAAACTCATTGATTTTTACCAGCGTACTATGATTCTTGAAGTGGAGCGATTAGACGAAGACTGTGATAATCACGAACAACGAAAGGCCCGCATGGACTTCTACTTGCAAAATGGCTTCAAAACTGCCAATGCCTTTTTAGAATACGAGGGAATGAGTTTTGAAATTCTCTACCGTGGCGACCATTTTGATGAAGAGGCCTATCGAAACATCTTTCAAAAATTGCAAGAAGAGAATTACTTCGACTTTCGCATCAAATACCGACGTTTTAGCGAACATTAGTTCTCATGAAATAAAAAAAGTAGCAGTTTTACTGCTACTTTTCTTTTTATTCTTCAATTTCGATTTCAAGAGCGTCTCCCAAATCAAGTGTTACTTCTTGGTTAGAATCTGCATCAACTGCTGCCGCACTTGCTTTAGAGCCTTCTTCCTCTTCAATCAAACCATATTGAACACGAACTTGGTGGTCAATTTCATCAAAGATTTCTGGGTGATCCGCCAAGTATTTCTTCGCATTTTCAGAACCTTGTCCGATTTTTTCACCCTTGTATGAGTACCAAGCACCTGCTTTTTGGATAATATCCAAATCACTAGCAATCTTCAAGAGTTCACCAGTTCTAGAAATCCCTTCACCATACATGATTTCAACAAGAGCTTCTTTGAACGGTGGAGCCACCTTGTTTTTCACAACTTTAATCTTAGTTTCTTTACCAACGTTGGTATCTTTTTGGTCACCAGTTCCCTTGATTTGTGTACTTCCACGCACATCCAAACGGACTGAAGCATAGAATTTAAGGGCGCGTCCACCAGGAGTTGTTTCTGGATTTCCAAACATAACCCCTACTTTTTCACGCAACTGGTTGATGAAGATAGCAATTGTCTTTGTCTTGTTGATAGAAGCACCGAGTTTACGCATAGCTTGGCTCATCATACGAGCTTGAAGACCAACGTGGCTATCTCCGATATCTCCATCGATTTCCGCACGAGGAACAAGGGCTGCAACTGAGTCAATAACAACAAGGTCAACCGCACCTGAATCAATCAATTTCCCAGCAATTTCAAGACCTTGCTCACCTGAGTCTGGTTGTGACAATAGCAATTCGTCAATGTTAACCCCAAGAGCTGCTGCATAGGCTGGGTCAAGAGCGTGTTCCGCATCGATAAAGGCTGCAATTCCGCCTTCTTTTTGTGCTTGCGCTACAGCGTGAAGGGCAACTGTTGTCTTACCTGATGACTCTGGACCGTAGATTTCGATGATACGTCCCTTTGGATAACCACCTGAACCGAGTGCAATATCAAGTGCCAAAGAGCCTGAACTCATCACTTGCACTTTTTGTTCTGCTCGCTCACCCAAGCGCATGATTGAACCCTTACCGAAGTCTTTTTCAATCAATTTAAGGGCATCATTCAAAGCTTTTTCACGATCAGCTCCAAATTTTTTCCCAATTTCATCTAATTTTTTTGTTGGTTTTTTCGCCATTTTGTTCTCCTATATTTTAATGATTCTAAGAACCTTCTTCTATTATATCAAAAGTCAGTCACTTAATAAAGCTTTGCGAACTAAGTTAAAAGCATGCATGACTGCAATTTTACGAACATCTGCTCGACTTCTTCCAGCTATATTGACCTGAACAACTTCTGTGCCTGATACTTGAGACAAACCGATAAAAACTGTGCCTGCTGGATGGCCTTCTAGACTATCCGGACCAGCCACTCCTGTCAAGCTAACCCCAATGTCTGATTGAGTTTTAAACCGTGCCTGATCTGCCATTTTTTCCGCCGTAAAGGCTGAAACAACTCCATGTTCTTCCAACTCTACTTGTGAAACATCTAACATCTTAGCCTTTTCTTCCAGACTATAAGTGACAAAACCACCTTTAAAGATAGCTGACACTCCCGAAAAGTCTGCCAAAGTTGCTTGAAAAAGCCCTGCTGTCAAACTTTCCGCAGCCGTTATGGTTTTATGCTGCTTTTTCAAGTCCTCAACAACTACACTAGCTAGACTCGCTTCCTCACCATAACCATAGCAGATATCCTTTAAAGCAACACCTTCAAAAGTCTGGCGTGCAAGAATTTGAACCTCAAGACGATCCAAAGATTTTCTTGCTTCTTCTTGACTAGTAGCCTTGGTAGACAAGCGCAGAGTCACTTCTCCTATTTTTGCATAAGGTGCCAAGGTTGGATCTGTCTGCTCTTCAATCAAATCCGACAGAATCGTTACTAGCTGGCTCTCGCCAATGCCAAAGAAACGTAGCACACGTGAGTATAACCTAGCTCCAGTTGTCAATCTCGGAAGCAATTCATTTAAAACCATGGGTTTCAGTTCACTTGGCGGACCTGGTAGGACGACATAGGTTACGCCAGCCACCTCGATCATGCCTCCGACTGCTAGTCCTGTTTCATTAGGTAGCGGGATTGAACCCTCAACGATTTGAGCTTGGCGTTCATTATTTGGAGTTCGGGCATAGTCTGGGCGATGGGCAAAGAAATTATCTAGTTTAGCCTGTGCTTGAGCATCAAAAGTTAAATCACGCCCTAGAAAATGGGCCAAGGTTTGTTTGGTCAAATCATCCTCTGTCGGTCCCAATCCTCCTGTTAGGATAACCAGATTGCTGCGATTCTTAGCAATCTCCAACAAAGATAAGAGACGAGATTCATTATCTCCTACAGCCGTTTGGAAGTAGACATCAACACCGATTTCAGCCAACTTTTCAGATAAAAACTGAGCATTGGTATTGACAATTTGACCTGTTAGAATCTCTGTTCCAACAGCTATGATTTCCGCTTTCATTTTTTCCTCCTACCTATCTATTCGGATTTCTTTGAAAAAATCGCAGGAAAATTCCTACGATTTTAGTATGCACTTCTTATTGTTCTTGTTGGCCTTGTTGTTCCTGATCTGCAACAGAACCAGTTATTTGTGGTAAACGCCCATAAATATTTTCATACAAGACTACATTTGTCTCCAATTCGGTAACTTCTGGCTTATCCAATGAACGACGTAAGAGATTTTGCATTTCTAACATATGCTCAGATGTCACGATTTGGTAAGATGTCTCATCAATCATTGCATCCTCTCCACGCAATTGCTGAGACTCAATATTCTTAAAGGAATCTTGGTAGCCCATCAACTGAGGAATCGTTGTTGTCGTAATCTCGATATTTGTCTGCATGTTATCGCTAAGAGCCTTCAAAATTTCTTGATAGTGGCTGACACTATTCAAACTAAGAATTTTTTCAACAATCTTTTGGATAACTTCGCGCTGACGTTTCTGACGACCGTAGTCTCCCTCTGGATCCTGATAGCGCATGCGTGAATATACTAGCGCCTCGTCACCATTTAGGGTTTGTTCCCCAACACCGATAGAAATCGTGTTAAATGGTTCCTGGTCTTGGATAGAGATTGGGAAACCTAGAGTGTTGTTTACTGTGATACCTCCGACAGCATCAACCATTCTTTGAAGACCGTGCATATTGACCATCACATAGCGGTCGATATGGATATTCATCATTTTTTGAATGGTCGAAATGGCAAGCTCTGCCCCACCGTCAGCATAGGCAGCGTTGAGTTTAGCTTCTCTAACACTACCATCTGGTTGTTGGATTTGTGTCAGAATATCACGTTCCAAACTCATCATAACGACTTTCTTGGTTTTAGGATTCACTGTTACCAAGATCATTGAATCACTATTTCCTGCCCATGGGTCTGTACGTTCAACATTCCCCGTATCTACCCCCATAAGAAGGATTGTCAATGGTTCAGTTGCCTCGATAACCTTGGTTTCTTCTCCGATTTGTTTGTAAGTTTTGGCTAAAGTCTGTGTACTTTGTTGGTAGATAGTATAGGCATAAGCTCCCACACCAAGCACTGTCACAAGAACAAAGCCTAAAAACATTCCGATTATTTTTTTTGCCATATATTTATTTGTCTATCAGTCGACCCATCAGGTAAACATCAAGAAACTCTCCTCCTTCTATACAAGCGCCGCGTTCCTGCTGGCCTTCAATGATGAAGCCCAGCTTTTTATATAGATGAACAGCTGCCAGATTTCGTTTTTGAACTGTCAATTGTAAGCGTCGAATACTTCCGCTCGACTGGGCCCACTCAATAGCTTCTTCCATCACGATACTACCGAGACCATTTCCCCAATAGGCTTTTTTAATACCCAAAAAGATATCCCCAATATGCCGAACTCGCGGACGTTGATCAGCCGTTATATTGATCACTCCTGCCAATTCGTCATTCAAATAAGCTAGTAAAGTAATCTGATTATACGACTGGGCCTGCTTGTTAATAAAACGCTGCATCTCAGATTCACTCATTGCAATTCCATTTTCATCCAGACTGGTAAAACTAGATTCATGACCAATCTGATCCAAAAGTGCAATAAGTTCTGTAGCATCTTGGGCTTCTGCTTCACGAATTAATAAATCATACTCCATCTGTCAACCTCTGCAAGAGTTCTGTCGCTCGTTGACCATGAGCATGAAAAACAACTTCACGGCCCTCACCATCTTTAAGAATTTCTAATTCCAGATAGTCGGCTGGAAGAGCCTCACCTAATAGCTGTCCCCACTCAATAACCGTCACACCTGAACCAAAAAGAAATTCGTCCAAATCGATAGAATCTGCATCCCCTTCGATACGATAAACATCCAAGTGATACAGGGGTAGGCGTCCTTCATATTCTCGAACAATGGTATAAGTAGGACTTTTGATCATTTGATGAATCCCTAGTCCTTTAGCTAGACCTTTTGTTAATGTGGTTTTTCCAGCACCTAATTCACCAGTTAAAATCAATACATCATTTTTTTCAAGTAGACTACCCAACTCTTGTCCAAGAACGATTAGTTCATCTTCATTTTTTGTGTGCATGTTATTATTATACCAAAAAGTTTTCTTTTGCGACATTTCTAGTAATAAAAAAAGAGGAGTTTCCTCCTTCTTTTTTAAAGTTTTTGTCTTTAGTTTAGAGCCATGCTAATGTAGTTCAAGATGAACAGAGCGTCTAAAATCCAAATCATGACATGCACTTCCTTAACTTGACCTTTAACAATCTTCGCTAAAGTGTAAGTTAGGAAACCAACGGCAATCCCTTGTGTAATGGAGTAACTAAATCCCATAAAGATAGATGTGAAGAAGGCTGGAACAGCTTCTGACATATCATCCCAAGGAATGTTTTTCAAATTAGAAAGCATCATAATTCCGACGATAATCAAAATTGGTGCTGTCGCAGCTGAAGGCACAATGGCAAGAAGTGGGCTAAAGAAGCTTGATAGAGCAAAACAGATAGCAACAACTAAGGCTGTCAATCCAGTACGTCCACCAGCACCGATCCCTGCTGCTGACTCAATATAAGTTGTAACGTTTGAAGTACCTGCAATGGCACCAACTGATGTCGCCACCAAGTCAGAATATAGAGCCTTATCCAATTTAGCTGACTCATTGTTTTCACCGCTTGATGCGATGATCCCAACTTTTTCACCTGTACCGATAAGAGTACCAATTGTATCAAAAATATCAGTCAATGAGAAGGCAAGAATGGCCATCAAGGTTTCAGGTAAACGTGAAGTATTTGAAATCAGAGAACCCAAACCTTCTGAACCAAGGGCTGCACCAAATAAAGTTCCTAGGTCGTTAACTGCTGCTGAAAGATTGTTGCTAGCAAAATCGATTCCTGACAAATTCACAAGACCAACCGCAATCGCAAGGACAGTCGTTGTCAAAATAGAAAGAATAATTCCACCTTTAATACCTTTAACAACAAAGAAGATTGTAATGGCAAGACCTGCAATAGCTACCAATACTGCTGGAGTATTGAAATCTACCAATCCTGGAACAGCTGCTGCATTTGCAGTAATCGCTGCTTGAGCCTTATCTGCTCCTTCACCTGCTACAGTATAAGTCCCTGGGTCAATCGAGAATTTCAAGAGACCAGCATTCTTAATACCAACATAGGCAAGGAAAACACCAATACCAGCTGAAATTGCTGAACGAAGAGTTGCAGGGATAGACTCAATGATCATTTTACGAACATTGGTTAATGTGATAATGAGAGAAATAATCCCACAGATGAAGACCATACCAAGAGCTTCTTTCCAAGTATAGCCCATTCCGAATACAACCGTAAATGTAAAGAAAGCATTAAGTCCCATACCTGGAGCTTGTGCGTATGGCAAGTTAGCATAGAAAGCCATCATCAAAGTTCCTACTACAGAACCGATGATTGTTGCCAAGAATACACCCTGAACAGGCATTCCTGTTTGCGAAAGCATTTGAGGGTTTACAAAGAGAATATAACTCATTGCAAAGAAAGTTGTTAAACCAGCAAGCACCTCTGTACGGACATCTGTCCCGTGCTCTTTTAGTTTAAATAATTTGTCCATTTTTAATCTCCTTTGTCATTTTACGAACAATATGACTATTATATCATCAATCATTCACATTTTCAAGCTGTTTTTCCTATTTTTAAAAATTCTTAGAGGATATGATTCTTCTTATTTTTGCTTATAGTCAGCTTTTCTTTCAGCTTTTTGATATAATAGGAAACATCTTATCTGAAACTAAATTCGGGAGGATTTTATGACTAAAAAAATGATTGCCGTGGACTTAGACGGTACCTTACTTAATGGAGAAAGCAAACTCTCTGACTTTACAAAAGAAACCATTAAAAAAATTTCTAAGAAAGGCCACCATGTGGTTATCGCAACCGGTCGCCCATATCGTATGGCCAAAGATTTTTATGACCAACTTGAACTTGAGACTCCTATGATTAACTTCAACGGTTCGCTCACTCACCTACCTGGTAGGGCTTGGAAACATGAAAAATGCCTTACTGTGGACAAAAAATATCTCTTGGATATCGTAAAACGAAAAGAGGATATCGAGGCAGACTTTATCGCAGGTGAATACCGTAAAAAGTTTTACATTACATCCCCAGACAAGGAAATTGCAGATCCTAAATTGTTTGGTGTTGAAAACTTTCGCCCTGAAAATCAATTCAAGCCTGACTTAGTGACTAAGGGGCCTAACTGTATTTTATTACAAACTAGGGCAGACGATAAATATGCACTAGCAGAAGAGATGACTAGCTTTTACAAGCATCAGCTTAATATCAATACTTGGGGCGGTCCCTTGAACATTCTTGAATGTACTCCAAAAGGTGTTCACAAGGCCTTTGCCCTTGAATACCTCCTCAATGTCATGAATATAGACAGACAGAACCTGATTGCCTTTGGTGACGAACACAATGACCAAGAAATGCTCTCCTTTGCAGGTAGAGGATATGCCATGAAAAATGCTAATCCCGCTCTACTTTCTTTCGCAGACGAGCAATTACCACTAACCAACGAAGAAGACGGAGTCGCTCACTTTTTACAAGAGCAGTTCCTTTAATAAAACCTATCCCTCCATACTTTTTTGGTAGAAAATAGCTACCTTAATCGTATGGTTTTTTTATGCCAAAAATCGATTAAAGAAAAAAGGACCCGAATCCGTGTTAACGAGATTCAAATCCTTACAAAAGATGTCTATTTTTTTAGAACGATACGATCAGAAATTTCGCGACCCATATCATCAATGATCATTTGATTGCCATCAGCTACATAAACCTTGATATCATCTCCAATAAAGACTCTCTGATTTTCTGGTTCAAAAGTGACCTTTTTAATTTCCTGATCACCATCAGCTTCGACTTCTGTCCATGTTCCAGTATTACCAGTAACTACGAGAGTAATGCTATCTCCCTCATCTTGCCCTTTATAGGTCCCATCAATGTTGGTTACTGAGCTAGCAGTTGAACTAGAAACAGTCGTTTCCACTTGCTGACCAGTTGTTACTTCCGTACTAGTACTTGCTTGGGTTGAAGGAGCCGCCTGCTCTTTTGGCGAACATGCAACTAAGAGACTAAGACTTGCCAAAGAAGCAAGAGAAAGTGTGAATCTTTTTAATGTCATGATAGCTCCTTTCTTTTGGCGGCTAAAAGTAGCAAAAAACTGCTGAAACATTCCACCTCAACTATATCAAATAAGGGAAGGAGGGTCAATCAAATGAATCTAGAGCCATGAGACAAGCTCGAACCTCTGATATAAAATAGAGAGAACCTGTCACAAATAGCAAGTCTTTCTCTTGTGCAGAAGCTTCAAAATTATCTATAAAATCTCGATAGGAAGCAATGCTTGTATAATCTCCAAAGTCTTGCTCTTCCAAGGAACCCTGATAGTCAAAACTCGTAACATAGAGAGCTACATCAGGTAAATGCTCTGTTAAATAAGTAAGCATCCCACTATAATTTTTCCGCTTTAGAGCACCAAATAGGATGTGAGGCTGATACCCTTGCTGGATTTTTTCTTGGATAAACTCAACCAAACGCTCTAGAGCTGGTAAATTGTGAGCCCCATCCAAATAGATGTGCTCAGTGACAGCTTCTAGTCTTCCAGCCCATTTAGTAGCTTGCAAGGCAGCACGTACTGCTTCTTGATCTACTTTCTTGTCTCTTTGTGCCATAAATAGTAGAAAAGCCTGCAAGGCAAGACCTGCATTTTCCTCCTGATATGCTCCCTCCAATCCCAATATTAGGTGGTTAAAGTCAGCTAGAGAAGAAGAAAAGTTCCCATTTTGGAAAGAAAAATCTTTATTAGCTTGGTAGAGACTTACACCCAAATCAGTGGCTGTCGTTTGACAAACGAGTTGGGCTTCCGGTGCTAAATTTGCAATCACAGCTGATTTCCCAGGCTTAAAAATTCCTGCTTTCTGCTCTGCAATTGCTGTTAAACTATCGCCCAAGGTCTCCTGATGATCGAGGCCGATTGATGTGATGATTGCAATTTCTCCTGTCACGACATTGGTAGTATCAAGAAGTCCACCTATCCCAACTTCTAGTAGGACCAAATCTACTTCTTGCTCTTTAAAATAAAGCAAAGCAATCAAGGTCAGTAACTCAAAAAAAGAGAGCTGATCGTGGGTTTCTAGAAGTCTTTGCTCCATTGCTTTGACTTGATTTGCTAAACGAATAAAATCTTCGTCCGATATAGGCTCACCATTAATACAGATACGGTCATGGATGCTGACAATGTGGGGCGAAGTAAAGGTACCAACCGTTTTCCCATGGGCAACAAAAAGCTCTCTCATAAAAGCAATAGTTGACCCCTTGCCATTTGTCCCTGTCACATGGATAATTGGATAGGTTTGCTCAGGATTCCCCAGCAAATCTACTGCTCTTTGCATCCGTCCCAATCCTGATCTAAAATTCAAGCCAATCCGACTATGAAGCCATTTTTCTACTTCAATCATGCTTATCTCCTTAACAAAAAAGCGAAGATTCTCTTCGCTTTTTACTCATTTTGCTAGATACTAGCTAAATTTTATTTTTAGCGTCAGGCTAAAAACGTCCACTGGACGTTCCAACTCTTTCTAGTTTCTAGGAGTTGGGCTAAAAACGTTCCCCGAACTTACCAGTTCTCTCTTATTTTAAGGAACTGGGCTGATACAGTCTCCCGGACTACCTGCGTTTCTATTTTCTAGCGCAGGGCTAAAAACATCCCCCGGATGTTTTTACTCCTCCATAAAGCTGTTGAAGACTTCTTCAATCATGTTCCATTCATCATCTGAATCTTCAGGGATTGGTTGCAATTCACCTTCAGTTCCATCTTCATTTTCGATGAATGAGTATGCTTGGATTTCAACTTCACCGTTTTCATCTTCTTCTGCATTAACTGGTACAAGAAGAACATAGTTTTTACCAAATTCTTCTTTTCCGTCAATAGTCAAAAGGATTTCAAATAAAGTTTCGTTTCCTTGCTCATCTACAAGTGTAATAAGTTCACGTTCTTCGTGATCGTGGTTGTGATCGTGTGACATAGTTTCTCCTCTGTCTTAAAATTTTCTATCTAAATAATTTTGCAAAATCAACTGAGCTGCCAATTTATCAATAACTTTTTTACGCTTATTGCGACTAATGTCTGCTTGCTCAATCAACATGCGCTCTGCAGCAACCGTAGTCAAGCGTTCATCTTGATACTCTACTGGCAAACCAAAAAGTTCTTCTAGCTTTACACCATAGGCTTGACTAGCTTCAACCCTCGGTCCACTGGTATTATTCATGTTTTTAGGTAAACCAACAACAAAGCGCTCCACCTTATAGGTGTCAACCAATTCCTTGAGTCGTTCAAAGCCGAACTCTCCTTGATCTTCATTGATTTGGATGATTTCAAGCCCTTGTGCTGTAAAACCTAGCGGATCGCTAATCGCTACTCCTACTGTTTTGGAACCAACGTCCAATCCCATAATTCTCATAGATTATAGATCGACTCCTTGTCCCTTAAGGTAGTAGCGAACCAACTCTTCAACAATTTCATCGCGTTCATACTTACGAATTTGATTTCGTGCATTGTTATAACGAGGAACGTAAGCTGGGTCTCCACTGAGAACATAGCCCACAATCTGATTAATAGGGTTATACCCCTTCTCATTCAATGAAGCATAGACTTCTGTCAATGTTTCACTAATTTCTTTTTTATTGGAATCATCCAATTTAAAACGTACGGTTTCTTCAGTAAATCCCATTCTAACACCCTCTTTCCTTAGAATAGTACTATTATAGCACATTCACAGCCATTCTACAAATGACACAGCCTGATTTTGCTGATTTTCTGTGACTTCCTTACTGGACAGTCGCGCCACTTGCAACTCGATTTTCAATATATTCTTCTGGTTCGTTTTTTAGTAGATTTTCTAATCCCACATTTTTTAAATATTCGCTTTCGCTTGCCTTTTTAACGTCTAGAACTTGAAAATCATAACTTGTTTTTGTTTCAATCTCGGTTTCACTTAAAAGATTGGTTTCAATGTTAAATCCAGGAATTTTACGTGCTTCTTGGACCGATTCATCCTTGTCTTCTCCTTCTTTCAAGGCCTTTCTTGCTTCCTCTAATCCATGCTCTGCAATAAAGTTCTTGAGGTCTTCTGAAACTTGTCGTTTTTGCTGAATCGTTAAGGTCAAAAACTGTTTGCCCTTATAGGTAATGGTCTGGGTTTGTTGAACCCCATTTTCGTCAGCAGGTAGAACAAGCGTCTTTGTTACAACTGTATTGTTATTGGCATTTTCTAGGACTGGTAGAGTTGATTGGAGAGCTTCTGTCGTTGTATCTTTAGAAGGTTCCGCAGACTCTTTTTTCTGTCCACAACCAACTAGCAAAAATAGGAGCGCAACTGTACCGATAACTATCTTCTTCATATTTATTTTTCCTTATTTATCTATCAAATAAGGCTAGGAGTCACTCCCAGCCTTTATGTTTTATAGTGCTGCACGTAAACGTGCTTCTGCATTTTCTACATTGCGGACAGAGCGTGGCAAGAAGGCACGAATGTCATCTTCTTTATAGCCAACTTGTAAACGTTTCTCGTCAACAAGAATTGGACTTTTTAGGATGCGTGGTGTTTCCATGATTAAATTAAGCACTTCATTGACACTCAAATCTTCGATATCAACTCCGAGAGCTTTAGCGTAGCGATTCTTTGATGATACAATGCTCGCAATTCCATTGTCTGTTTTTGTTAGAATATCTAATAATTCTTCTCTAGAAATCCCCTCTTTACCGAGGTTTTGTTCTTTATAACTTAACTGGTGGGCATTGAGCCAGGTCTTAGCTTTTTTACAGCTAGTACAACTTGAGACTGTATAAATTTTGATCATGTACCTACCCCTTTCGCTACATGTTACTATCAGTTTATTCTATTATACCATAAAAAACATCCGACTTGCGACCTATTTTTAAAAAAATTTAACTTTTTCTCCAGTTTTCTATCTTTTTTCTTGACAAAAACCGAACTATAACCATTCTTTGTACTTCCTAATGTAAAATTTCTTAATAACTGTGACGCTAAACATGTACAAGAAAATAATACAGGTTAGGAACAAGAAATAAGGAAGTCCTAATGGAGCTAAACGAAGAATATTTACTAGCGGTCCATAAGGCAGACTAGTTACGAAAATTGCGGCAACCAAGGTTGTCAAGATTACAAGCCAAGCTGGTCTGCTTTGTACAAAAGGAACTTTTGCCGTACGAAGCATATGGATAACCATGGTTTGAGACCACATAGATTCAATGAACCATCCTGTTTGGAACAAGATAATAAACTGAAGGGCAGATTCTGACCCATGAACATAATGGTGGCCTGTCATCAAAGGAACAATAATAAAGTAGAGGAAAATAAAGGTCAAAATATCAAAGACAGATGAGATTGGGCCCATCCAAACCATAAATCTAGTAATAGATTTTGCTTCCCATGTATGGGGTTGTTTTAGGAAGTCTTGATCCACATTATCAAACGGCAATGCCACACAAGATAAATCGTAGACTAGGTTTAGGACAATGAGATGAACAGGAGCCATTGGTAAAAATGGCAAGAAAATACTTGCAACCAATAGTGAGAAGATATTCCCAAAGTTTGAACTAACTGTCATCTTAATATATTTGGTCATGTTGGCGTAGACCTTGCGCCCCTCAACGATACCTGTTTCAAGAACCATGAGATCCTTGTCCAACAAAATAACATCCGCAGTTTCCTTTGCGATATCTACTGCTGTATCAACGGAAATTCCAACATCTGCTACCTTCATAGATGGGGCATCATTAATACCGTCACCCATATAACCAACGGCATGACCATTTTTCTTCAATTGTAGAATAATTCGAGCTTTTTGGTCAGGTGACAATTTAGCAAAGACTGTTACTTTTTCAACCGCTTCTGCCAATTCTTGGTCTGTCATTTGATCAATGTCAGCACCTAAGAGCATATGCTCAACGTCCAATCCAACCTTTTCACAGATGGCTTGGGTTACTTTCTCGTTATCTCCAGTTAAAATTTTTGTTCTGACACCATGCTCAAGTAGAGCTTGAATAGCGGGTGCTGCAGATGGTTTTGGTGGATCCAAAAAGGCAAGGTAACCTGTAAGAATCATGTCACTTTCATCAGTCACAGCATAGGCATAATCTTCACGGAGACCTGACTTGTAACCAACACCTAATACACGCAAACCTTGACTGTTTAATTGACCAACTTCTGCCAGTACTTCTTGGCGAATATCTTCCGTAATAGGGATTATTTCTCCACGATATTCCACATGTGTCGAAATGTTCAACATTTCTTCCAAGGCGCCTTTGGTCACCATACTAACAACATTACTATCATCTTTGACGATAACACTCATGCGTCTACGTTCAAAATCAAATGGTAGTTCGTCGATTTTTTGGAAGCTAGTATCCAAATTTTGTAGGATAACATGTTCCTTGGCTTCTTTTTCAGTTCTACTGATGATGGCACGGTCCATCAAGTTCTTCAAACCTGTTTGAAAATGTGAATTTAGATAAGCTCTTCTTAAGACCGCCATATCCAAATCACCATGGATATCCAAGGGATATTCTAAGACAATCTCATCTTGTGTTAGTGTTCCAGTTTTATCCGTACAAAGGATATCGATTGCTCCTAAGTCTTGGATAGCATTGAGTTTTTTGATGACTACCTTTTCCTTGGCCATGATAATGGAACCTTTTGCTAAGCTGGCTGTAATAATCATCGGAAGCATTTCTGGTGTAAGACCGACACCGACGCTCAAGGCAAATACTCCAGCCTCTAGCCAGTCTCCATCGGTCAATCCATTTGCGAAAAACACGATTGGAACCATGACAAGCATCAAGCGGATCAATAGCCAGGAAATGCTGTTCATTTCACGTTCAAAAGAAGTTGGTTCATCATAAGTGTTGAGAGTTTGCTCAATGGCTCCCATCATGGTGTCATCACCAACTGCTAGGACCATAGCTGTCGCACTTCCTGAGATAACGTTTGTCCCCATGAATGCCAAAGATTCTGTTTCTAAGAGACTATCTACATTTTGACCAGTGGCTTTATTTAAAGCTAGCTTTTCAACTGCATCACTTTCTCCAGTCAAACCTGACTGTTGAACGAAAAAGTCGCGCGATTCGAATAAGATGACATCTGCTGGAATCATGTCTCCCGCACTCAATTTCACGAGATCTCCCACAACCAACTCATCGATTGGCAACTCTTGTTCAAGACCATCGCGAATAACAGTTGCAGTGTTGACAATCATTTTTGAAAGATTGGTTGTCGCCTTGTCGCTCCGCAACTCTTGGACAAAACGGATGCCTCCTGAAATCAAAACCAAGACAACGATAATAATAGAGGTCGTAGGGTCCTCTTGGCCAGGTTTGGCAAGCCAAACGTTTGTAACGAGAGAAATAAAGGCAATCACAAGCAAAATGATTGTGAAAGGATTGATAATAGACTCATAAATCTTTTTAAAGATGGAATCCTCTTGACCTTTTGTGATGGTGTTTTCACCATATAGGTCACGGTTTTCTTCGACTTGTTCTTGGTCTAAGCCTTTTAGACTTGTATGGTAAAAAGCTAGACTATCTTTTAATGGAGTTTGAATAGCTACTGCTAGTCTTTCTTTTGTAGTTTTCATTGGTTTCTCCTATCTGTATGAATGGTGATTTCATACTCAATGAAAATCAAAGAGCAAACTAGGAAACTAGCCACAGGCTGTACTTGAGTACGGCAAGGCGACGTTGACGTGGTTTGAATTTGATTTTCGAAGAGTATCATACACAGAGACCAATCACTTTATAGGGACAGAACGACACAAATCAGTGATTGGCTGTGTATGTGCGGTTCTGGATGATCGTCAATTTGCATCGTTTGTCTCCTTTCTGTGTTCTAAAACAGCAGAAAATCCTGCCATAAAATGGCAGGACTAAAAAACTTATTATCTGTTTTCGTTCAAGCTTTAACTCCATAGGGCGATGTAATGAGCTTAGTCTTGACCTTCGCGACCAGGACTGTTGACCAACGAGTAGTGTCTCCACTGCTTTGCGGTAGTCATCCGTATCCCTATGGTAGCCTCACCTACCGTTTTCGCCTTTCAGTATAAACCTTTAACTAGTAAAAGTCAACGATTTATCTCATTTTTCTTAGATTACGATTAATTCTTTTGGAGCACGGGTTAATAACTCACAACCTGTATCTGTAATCAGGATATCATCTTCAATACGAACCCCGTATTTCTCTTCAATATAAATACCCGGTTCATCAGTCAAGACCATACCAGTTTTGATGACTTCTTTGGAAGTTTGGCTAAAGTACGGTTCTTCGTGGATATCAAGTCCAATACCGTGTCCAATACCGTGAGTAAAGTATTGTCCATAGCCTGCTTCCACAATAATATCACGAGGGATTTTATCAAAGTCACGGAAACCTAAGCCATCCTTAGCTTGGTCAATCAGAGCTTGGTTAGCCTTCAAAACAGTGTTGTAGATTTCTGCTTGTTCATCACTGACATGACCTAGATAGATGGTACGTGTCATATCACTGACATAGTGTTTATAAAGGCACCCAAAGTCCATAGTGATTGCTTCGCCTAGTTCTACTGGCTTGTGCATTGGGTGAGCATGGGGTTTAGAAGAGTTGATACCACTTGCTAGGATGGTATCAAAAGACAAACCAGCAGCGCCTAATTCACGCATACGGAAGTCCAGGAAGTTGGCAATTTCAATCTCTGTCTTACCTGGCTTGATAAAGTCAAGAGCATCATGGAAAGCTTGGTCTGAGATGGAACAAGCCTTGCGAATAGTCGCAATTTCTGTCTCATCCTTAATCATACGAAGCGCTTCAACAAACTGAGATTGAGGAAGTAATTCCAAACCTTCAAAGGCGGTTTGCATGCGGTGGTAATAAGAAACCGAAATCTCATCTTCAAAACCAATACGAGAAAGGCCCATATCTTTTGCAATCTTTGCGATAGTAGCCAACTCGTCACGTTCTGCAAAAATCTCAAAACCAGTAACTTCTTGCTTAGCAGCGATAATATAGCGGGCATCTGTCACCAAGACCTGACGGTCACGACTGATAAAGACTGTTCCATTTGAACCCCAAAATCCTGTCAAATAGTAGACATTTTTAAGGTTATTGATAATGATTCCATCTAGTTCTTTTTCTTGCATTTTATCGAGAAATGCTTGCACACGTTTATTCATGATGTAACTTTCCTTTCAAATACTGTCCTGTATAGCTAGCTTGGTTGGCAGCTACTTCTTCTGGAGTTCCTGTTGCAATGATGGTACCACCACCAACACCGCCTTCTGGACCTAAATCGATGATATGGTCTGCTGTTTTGATGACATCTAGATTGTGCTCAATCACGAGAACTGTATTACCATCATCTACAAAGCGAGACAAGACCTTCAGTAGACGCGCGATATCCTCGGTATGAAGACCAGTTGTCGGTTCATCTAGAATGTAGAAGGATTTACCGGTCGAGCGCTTATGAAGCTCGCTAGCCAACTTCATACGCTGCGCTTCTCCACCAGAAAGGGTGGTAGCTGGTTGTCCCAAGGTCACATAGCCTAGACCTACATCCTTGATCGTTTGGAGTTTGCGTTGAATTTTTGGAATGTGTTTGAAAAATTCTACCGCATCGTTGACTGTCATATCCAAGACTTGCGAGATATTCTTTTCCTTATAATGAACTTCTAGGGTTTCACTGTTGTAGCGGGTTCCGTGGCAGACTTCACAAGCTACGTATACGTCTGGCAAGAAGTGCATCTCAATCTTGATAATACCATCACCAGAGCAGGCCTCACAGCGACCGCCCTTGACGTTAAAACTAAAACGACCCTTCTTATAGCCACGAATCTTGGCTTCATTTGTCTGAGCAAAGAGGTCTCGAATGTCATCAAAGACACCTGTATAGGTTGCAGGATTGGACCTTGGAGTTCGTCCGATAGGACTCTGGTCGATGTCAATCAAACGATCGATATGCTCAATCCCTGAGATAGTCTTAAACTTTCCAGGCTTGTCTGAATTGCGATTAAGCTTTTGAGCAATGGCTTTTTTGAGGATACTATTAATAAGTGTCGACTTCCCTGAGCCAGAGACCCCAGTCACCGCAATGAATTTCCCAAGTGGGAAACGAGCAGTGATATTTTGCAAGTTGTTCTCACGCGCACCTGTCACTTCGATAAAACGACCATTTCCAACGCGGCGTTCTGACGGCACTGGAATCGCACGTTTCCCTGACAGATATTGCCCTGTAATGGATTTACTGTTTCGAGCCACCTGCTTGGGCGTTCCTGCAGCGACAATCTCACCACCAAAGACCCCTGCACCAGGGCCAACGTCAATCAAATAATCCGCCTCACGCATGGTATCTTCATCGTGTTCTACCACGATCAAGGTGTTCCCCAAATCACGCATCTTTTTCAGACTGGCAATCAGGCGGTCATTGTCCCTCTGGTGAAGACCGATAGACGGCTCATCTAAGATATAGAGGACTCCTGAGAGATTGGAACCAATCTGGGTCGCTAAGCGAATACGTTGGCTCTCCCCACCTGATAGTGTTCCTGCAGAACGAGAAAGGGTCAGATAGTTAAGACCGACATTATTGAGGAAGGTCAAGCGATCCTTGATTTCCTTAAGAATCGGACGAGCAATAATGGCTTCATTTTTTGATAGGGTCAACTGGTTAATGGCTTCCAAGTGGTCTGCAATAGAAAGGTCAGAAACTTCTCCGATATGAAGCCCCTTCTCTCCTCCTACACGAACGGATAAGGCCTGATCATTGAGGCGATAACCGTGACAAGTGCCACAAGTTAGCTCATTCATATAAAGACGCATCTGTGTGCGGGTGTAGTCGCTATTGGTTTCATGGTAACGTCGCTTAATATTCCCTATAACACCTTCAAAAGGAATGTCGATATCACGAACTCCACCAAATTCATTTTCATAGTGGAAATGGAATTCTTTCCCATCTGAACCATAGAAAATGAGATGTTTCTCCTCCTCAGACAAGTCCTCAAAAGGAGTATCCATGTCCACTCCGAAGGCTGTCATGGCTTGTTCCAGCATATTTGGATAATAGTTAGAAGAGATCGGATTCCAGGGCGCTAAGGCTCCCTCACGAAGAGTCTTACTAGCATCTGGTACGACTAAGTCCGTATCAACCTCTAGCTTGATCCCCAAACCATCACACTCGCTACAAGAACCAAACGGAGCATTGAAGGAGAAGAGACGAGGTTCTAGTTCCGGAACTGTAAAGCCACAAACTGGACAAGCGTAGTGTTCTGAAAAGAGTAACTCGGAATCATCCATAGTATCAATAACTACATAACCTTCAGCGATACGAAGGGCTGCTTCGATGGAATCAAAGAGACGACTACGGATGCCTTCTTTAATGATAATACGGTCTACCACCACATCGATGTTGTGTTGTTTATTCTTTTCAAGTTCAGGAACTTCGGTCACATCATAGACAACCCCATCGACACGGACACGAACATAACCATCCTTTTGAATTTTTTCAATCAGAGTCTTGTGTTGCCCTTTTTTCTTACGAATTACAGGAGCCAAAATCTGCAGACGCTGGCGCTCTGGCAATTCCAAGACCTTGTCGACAATCTGCTCTACAGACGAAGCCTTAATAGCGCCATGTCCATTGATACAGTAGGGTGTTCCTACACGAGCATAGAGGAGACGTAGATAGTCGTTGATTTCCGTCGTTGTCCCAACCGTTGAGCGAGGGTTTTTACTAGTCGTTTTCTGGTCAATAGAAATGGCAGGGCTGAGACCATCGATAGAGTCCACATCTGGCTTTTCCATATTGCCCAAAAACTGACGAGCGTAGGCTGATAAACTCTCTACGTAGCGACGTTGCCCTTCTGCATACAGGGTATCAAAGGCAAGACTGGACTTGCCCGAACCCGACAGCCCCGTCACCACAACTAGCTTGTCACGTGGAATTTCCACGTCAATATTTTTTAAATTATGGGCGCGTGCCCCATGGATGACAATCTTATCTTGCATGTTACTTCTTTCTAGTCCATTGTTGCTTTCCATTATACCAAAAAAAGTGAAATTCTATTACCAAAAAAGCCGAATTTGTAGTATAATAGTACGGTGCTAAAAATCACTTAAACACAGAATAGATTAGGAAAGGATAGGAGATATGAAACAAGTCTTTCTCTCAACAACAACTGAATTTAAAGAGATCGATACGCTCCAGCCGGGCACTTGGATCAATCTCGTCAATCCTACCCAGAGCGAATCGATGGAAATCGCTTCTGCTTTTGATATTGATATCGCTGACCTCCGTGCACCACTCGATGCGGAAGAAATGTCTCGTATTACCATTGAAGATGAATACACTCTGATCATCGTAGACGTCCCAATCACAGAGGAAAGAAATAACCGTACCTACTATGTGACCATTCCCTTGGGGATTATCATCACAGAGGAGGCTATTATTACTACTTGCTTGGAACCTCTCCCACTTCTAGATGTCTTTATCAATCGGAGACTTCGAAATTTCTATACCTTTATGCGTTCTCGCTTTATCTTCCAAATCCTCTACCGCAACGCTGAAATCTACCTGACAGCCCTTCGTTCAATCGAACGCAAGAGTGAGCAAATCGAAACCCAACTTCACAAATCTACTCGAAATGAAGAATTGATTGAACTCATGGAGTTGGAAAAGACCATCGTCTACTTCAAGGCCTCTCTTAAGACAAACGAGCGCGTGATTAAAAAATTGACCAGCGCAACTAGCAATATTAAGAAATACCTTGAAGACGAAGACTTACTTGAAGACACATTGATTGAAACGCAACAGGCCATCGAGATGGCGGATATCTATGGAAACGTCCTTCACTCTATGACAGAGACCTTTGCCTCTATCATTTCAAACAACCAGAACAATATCATGAAAACCTTGGCCCTCGTGACCATCGTTATGTCTATCCCGACTATGATTTTCTCAGCTTACGGAATGAACTTTAAGGACAATGAAATCCCTTTAAACGGAGAACCGCATGCTTTCTGGCTCATCGTCTTTATCGCCTTTGCTATGAGTGTTTCTCTCACTCTTTACCTCATCCATAAAAAATGGTTCTAAACAGGAGTTATTATGTCACAGATTGATTTAAAAGAATTAACAAAGAAAAACCAAGAATTTATCCATATTGCAACCCAGCAATTTCTCAAGGACGGCAAAACCGATGCCGAAATCAAGGCTATCCTTGAAGAAGTGATTCCTCATATCCTTGAAGAACAACCAAAAGGTGTGACTGCTCGTTCTATCTACGGAGCACCAACTCACTGGGCTCACAGCTTTAGTGAAAAAGAGCAATACGAAAAAGAACATCCAAAGGAAAATGACGATCCAAAATTGATGATGTTGGATTCAGCCCTTTTCATCACAGGACTGTTTGCAGTGGTTAGCGCCTTGATGAGCTTCTTCTCAAACCAACCCGTAGCTTACGGATTGGTAACACTTATCAGTGTAGGGGCCTTTGGTGGAGTTGCCTTTTACCTTCTCTATCACTTCATCTACCGCTACTACGGACCAGATACTGACCGTAGCCAACGCCCTCCATTCTGGAAATCACTTTTGGTTATGTTAGCAACTATGTTTGCATGGGTTCTCATTCTCTTCTTGAGCAACTTCCTTCCACAAGCCGTCAACATCAGCCTCCCACCACTTGTTTTATTGGTGATTGGAGGAGCTCTCCTTGCCCTACGTTTCTACCTCAAAAAACGTTTCAACATCAAGAGTGCAAGTGCTGGACCTGCTAGATATTAAGATAAACAATAAAAGTAGTGTGTTTTACAGACAGACTACTTTTATTATGGCTCCAAAGCTTTTTTTTATTCTCCAAAGAAAAGTAGCTACATTTTCTAAAAACGTTCTAATGTAAAGGCTTTCCTTAGAATCCCGAGGTTTTGTCCTTGAATCCAAGTTGTTTTTCTGTTATACTAATAAAGTAATAAGGAGAAATATATATGACTAAACAGAGAATTAATCAAATTGTTGGTTCAATTGGTGCCTTTATCGGGATCATTGTATTTATAGCCTACATCCCTCAAATTTTTGCCAATTTACAAGGGAACAAAGCTCAACCATTCCAACCTTTATCAGCAGCTGTCTCTTGCTTAATCTGGGTCATTTATGGATGGACAAAAGAACCTAAGAAAGACTGGATTCTAATCATTCCAAACTCGGCTGGGGTTATCCTTGGCGGACTGACCTTCCTTACTGCTCTATAAGAATGCAACTACTATAAAAAGCAACCACACAATTGGTTGCTTTTTACTACTTTCTTGATCCAAAAGCCTTCTTCTGGCTCTAATTCTTGTTGTTTTCCCTCATCTTTTGTGATAAAATAAGCTCAATCTATTTCTCGGAGGATAAGATATGGTTTCTACTATTGGTATTGTGAGCTTGTCTAGTGGCATTATCGGAGAGGACTTTGTAAAACACGAAGTGGACTTGGGTATCCAACGTCTCAAGGACCTAGGACTCAGTCCTATCTTTTTGCCCCATTCGCTAAAAGGCTTAGACTTTATCAAAGAACATCCTGAAGCTCGTGCGGAGGATTTGATGCAGGCATTTTCTGATGAAAGCATCGACATGATCTTATGCGCCATCGGTGGAGACGATACCTATCGTTTATTGCCTTATCTTTTTGAAAATGACCAACTACAAAAGGTTATCAAACAAAAAATTTTTCTTGGCTTCTCGGATACAACTATGAACCACCTCATGTTGCATAAACTAGGCATCAAGACTTTTTATGGTCAATCCTTTTTAGCAGACATTTGTGAGTTAGACAAAGAAATGTTGCCATATAGCCTCCACTACTTCAAAGAATTGATTGAGACGGGAAGAATCTCAGAAATTCGACCTAGTGACGTTTGGTATGAGGAACGGACTGATTTTAGTCCCAAAGCCTTGGGAACACCTCGTGTCAGCCATACAAATACAGGTTTTGACTTGTTACAAGGAACTGCCCAGTTCGAGGGAAAAATCCTCGGTGGTTGCCTCGAATCCCTCTACGATATCTTTGACAACTCTCGATATGTAGACAGTACAGAACTCTGCCAAAAGTACAGACTCTTCCCTGACTTATCCGACTGGAAAGGAAAGATTCTATTGCTAGAAACAAGTGAAGAAAAGCCTGAACCTGATGTTTTCAAAAAAATGTTGCAGGCTTTAAAAGAAACTGGGATATTTGAAGTCATCAGTGGACTCTTGGTCGGAAAACCTATGGATGAAACTTTCTATGACGACTATAAAGAGGCACTATTGGATATCATTGACAGCAATACCCCGATTGTCTATAATCTAAACGTTGGTCATGCCACACCAAGAGCAATTGTTCCCTTTGGAGTCCACGCGTATGTAGACGCAACGGAGCAAGTCATTCGATTTGACTATAACAAAGAAAGCTGAGATGAATTTCTCAGCTTTTTCTGTATTCTCCGATGTTCTAGCCATCTACCGGCACTCATTTCTACTTTTCCATTCACAATCATTCTCATGGTCATCAACCAAACCTGCAGCTTGTAGAAATGACAAAACTGCAACAGGACCCGTAAACTTAAAGCCTCGTTTTTTGAGATCTTTGGATAATTTCTCAGATAGAGCTGTTTTGGCAGGCGCCTGGCTGTAGTCAGGCACATCATTGTCAATGGTTTTCCCATCTACAAAAGACCAGAGATAGCTATCAAAAGAGCCATAGTCTTCCTGCACTTGTAGAAAGGCCTGGGCGTTGGCACGTGTCGCAAAAATCTTGGCTCGATTTCGGATGATGGCTGGATTATCCAGCAAAGCTTCCAATTCTTCATCAGTCATGTCCGCAACATCTTGAACTTGATAGTCATGAAAAGCTTCCCGAAAGGCTTGTCGTTTATTGAGTACCGTTTCCCAAGACAGACCAGCCTGATAGGTCTCCATGCAGAGCAACTCAAAAAGAGCCTGGTCATCATGAAGGGGCTGGCCCCACTCCTCATCATGGTAGGCTACATATAGAGGGTTGTTCATTTTAACCCAGCCACAGCGTTTTGGCATAGAAATCTCCTATTTCACCAACATCTTGAGAGCAGATTTAATGTAATTTTCTGCTGTATCCGAAGTTCCTTCAAAGAATTTCTTGATTTTCTTAAGCTCTGTTGCCTTGTAGCCCAAGGCTAACATGGCTTCCATAGCTTCTTCCAATTCTTGGTTGTCGCTGCTAGATGGAACTGCAGCCTTGGCAGGAAGGTCATCACTAGCCACGACTACCTTGCCTTCCAAGTCCAGCACCATCTGTTGGGCTGTTTTCTTGCCAATTTTGGGGAACTTGGTCAAGTAGGTGATGTTCTTAGTCTCGATGGCTTGAACCAAGCCTGCATTGTCATCAGCTGCGATGATAGCCAGAGCTGAAACTGGGCCGATGCCTGATACAGAGATTAAGCTGAGAAAGAGTTTCTTCTCATCTTCCGAGCGAAAACCGTAAAGTAGATGAGCATCTTCGCGAACGACTTGATGCACATAGATTTGTGCTTCTTGGTTGACTTGCCCTGAGTAGGCATAAGGGTTAGCTACGTGTAGGATGTAGCCGATACCGTTAGCTTCTAGAACGATGTATTTAGCAGTAATTTTGGTAATAATACCCTTTAGATATTCGTACATAATTTTCCCTTCAATTTATACTCAATGAAAATCAAGTCTAAACTAGGAAGCTAACTGTAGGCATAACTTGAGTTAGGCAAGGTAAGGCTGATGCAGTTTAGAGAGATTTTCGAAGAGTATTAGTATTTTCCTAGCTCTCGGAGGCTGGTATGATTTTCCTGAATGCGACGGAACATCTTTTCCATGTCCGACTTGGTAAAGTGTACCAAAACAGGACGTCCGTGTGGACAGTTATAGGGGTTGTCACATTGAGAGAGCTGATAGAGGAGTTGTCTAGCCGAGTGGTCATCAATACGATGGTTAGCCTTGATGGACCGCTTGCAGGACATCATAATGGCTAGTTCAGCTCGGTATTTCTTGATTGAAACTTCCTTGGTCAAGAGGAGCATGTCGCACATCTCATAGATTCCAGACTCGATTTCCTCCTCTGCCATCCAAATAGGATGTTCGCGCAAGATAAATTGATTCTCCCCGTACTCTGCTAGAAAGACGCCTACTTCCTCTAAAAGAGACATTCTTTCTTTGAGACGAAGGGCATCATCCGCAGGAAATTCAAAGATATAGGGCACTAGGAGTTGCTGCTGGCTCTGGTCAACATTGCCAATGCTCTCACGGTACTCCTCATACTTAACCCGTTCCTGAGCCGCGTGCTGATCTATGATGTAGAGCCCATCTCGACCTTGTGCAAAGAGATAAGTCCCGTGCATCTGACCAAAAAATTCCAACTCTGGGAAGCTTGAAGATTCTTCCCGCTCCAGCTTATCATAAGCCTTATCCAGACTAGCCAGGTCTAACTCTGGATGGTCCAGTTGGTCATAGCTAGCAGGCTTTCTCTCTGCAAAATGCAGTTTAGCTGGCTTGGTCATCTGGTCTAAGGTTTCCTTAGCAAACAGATTCAAAGCCTGTCTTTCTTCCGTCAGATTCACCTGATGGTCTGCCACCTCAGCTTGTGTCGGTCTTGTCAGCTCCGTTTGCTCGTAGTAAAGATTATTTTCTTTAAGTGGGAGAATGGTTTGCTCTACTTTTTCACGATTGCGAACAGTAGATTTTGCCAGATTTTCCAAGGCATCTGGAATCAAGGTCTGTTCCTTGAGACTCTTTGCGATAGCTTCTGAAACCAACGCCATCAGTTCTCTTTCCTTGGAAATCCGTACTTCTTGCTTGGTTGGATGTACATTGACATCTGCTAGATAAGGATCGATATGAATGTGAATAACGGCTAGTGGAAAACGCCCCACCATGAGCTTACTGCCGTAACCATCTAAAATAGCTCGATTGAGCAAGAAGTTTTTGATATAACGGCCATTGATAAAAAGACTGATATAATTGCGATTTGCACGTGTTAATTCCGGCAATGAGACAAAACCTGAAATTTCAAAATCTAGGTCAGAATTTTCAATCTCAATCATCTTTTTGGCACTAGCCAAACCATAGATTCCAGCAATCGCTTGGCGCAGTTGACCCGTGCCAGCTGTTCGTGTCATTTCCTTACCATCACTAATCAGGCTAAAGGAAATCTCAGGATGGGCCAAGCCTAGACGATTGACAATATCAATGATATGAGACAACTCTGCCTGTTGACTCTTCATATACTTGAGACGGGCTGGTGTGTTGAAAAAGAGATCCTCCACACAAACCTTGGTCCCAACAGGACTGGTCGCAGGGATGATTTCCTCAACTTCTCCCCCACGAGCCACTAACTTGGTCCCGTGACTTGCTCCATCCACCGCAGTCAACAAAGTTAAAACACTAACAGAAGCGATTGAAGGCAGGGCTTCACCACGAAAACCCAGCGTGCGAATCCGAAAGAGATCTGCCTGATTCTTTATCTTACTAGTGGCATGACGACGGAGAGCCAACTCTACTTCGTCGTGGGCAATCCCGTGACCATTATCTGTGATTTGGATCTTCTTAAGTCCAGCTTCCTCGATTTCAACGATAATCTGGCTAGAGCCAGCATCAATGGCGTTTTCAATCAGTTCCTTGACTACACTAGCAGGGCGCTCGATCACTTCTCCTGCCGCAATTTGGTTGGCCAAGACTTCTGGCAATTCAATAATATGAGACATCTTTCAGCCCCTTTCTTAACTATTTTTATCTATTTCTCTGAAAATAAGCTAGTGCTATTATACCATATTTCACTCGTTTCCAAAAAAGTCCAAGCAGCAACTTTCTTCCCGATTTTACTAGGTTATTTACCAAGTTTGTGGTACAATAGGTAGAAACAATATTTTATAAAGGAGAAAAGACACATGCACATTTTTGATGAGCTAAAAGAGCGTGGTTTGATTTTTCAAACGACTGATGAAGAAGCTTTGCGTAAAGCCCTAGAAGAAGGTCAAGTTTCTTATTATACTGGCTACGATCCAACTGCTGACAGCCTTCACCTAGGCCACCTTGTCGCAATCTTGACAAGTCGTCGCTTGCAGTTAGCAGGTCACAAACCTTATGCGCTCGTTGGCGGTGCTACAGGTCTCATCGGAGATCCGTCCTTCAAAGATGCTGAGCGTAGTCTCCAAACAAAAGACACAGTAGATGGCTGGGTCAAGTCTATCCAAGGACAACTTTCTCGCTTTCTTGATTTTGAAAATGGTGAAAATAAAGCTGTCATGGTCAACAACTACGACTGGTTTGGCAGCATCAGCTTCATTGACTTCCTCCGTGATATCGGAAAATACTTCACTGTCAACTACATGATGAGCAAGGAGTCTGTGAAGAAACGGATCGAAACAGGGATTTCTTACACTGAGTTTGCCTACCAAATCATGCAAGGTTACGACTTCTTTGTCCTTAACCAAGATCACAATGTTACCCTGCAAATCGGTGGTTCTGACCAATGGGGAAATATGACTGCTGGTACTGAGTTGCTTCGTCGTAAGGCTGACAAGACTGGTCACGTAATTACTGTTCCACTGATTACAGACGCAACTGGTAAGAAATTTGGTAAATCAGAAGGAAATGCAGTCTGGCTCAACCCTGAAAAGACTTCTCCATACGAAATGTACCAATTCTGGATGAACGTCATGGACGCTGACGCTGTTCGCTTCTTGAAAATCTTTACTTTCTTGTCATTAGACGAGATTGAAGACATCCGTAAACAATTCGAAGCTGCACCACACGAACGCTTGGCTCAAAAAGTCTTGGCTCGTGAAGTCGTAACTCTTGTCCACGGAGAAGAGGCCTACAAAGAAGCCCTTAACATCACTGAACAACTCTTTGCAGGAAATATCAAAAAACTTTCTGTCAAAGAACTCAAACAAGGACTTCGTGGCGTACCAAACTACCAAGTACAAGCAGATGAAAATCACAACATCGTTGAACTTCTCGTATCTTCTGGCGTGGTTAACTCAAAACGTCAAGCCCGTGAAGATATTCAAAACGGTGCCATCTACGTCAACGGCGACCGCATCCAAGACCTTGACTATGTCTTGAGTGATAGCGATAAATTAGAAAATGAATTGACCGTTATCCGTCGCGGTAAGAAAAAATACTTTGTTTTGACTTATTAACCTATTAAATATTTTCTTATAAACTAAGGAGTTACCCTCGAGAAAGGTAACTCCTTTTTGCTGTGAATAGTCCCCACCTATCCCTTAATAGACAGGCTACGCAGTACAATGCGTAAGGTTGTTAGATTATGTAAGATAGAAAGATTTGAAGGGCTGAGCCAGTTAAACAAGCCAAAGCCAATCAAACTACTATTTACGACAACGGTATCTTGAATATTCTTCTTGATGAGTGTTTGCAAAGATGATGATAGCGAATCCAACTCTTGGAAGAAATCCAAACGATTATCTAACAATAAGATATCGCTCATCTGCTTAGAAATATCTGCACTCTCATTCATCACCACACCGATATCTGATAGGGTTAGAGCCGCTGAGTCATTCAAGCCATCTCCAACCATCAAAATAGTGTGACCTGCTTTCTGCAGTTCCTCTACTAACTCAAATTTTCCATCAGGTTTCAAGTCTGTATAGACCTGATCAAAGGGCAAATCTTTGACTAATTCCTCTGTCCTAACCAAGGTGTCCCCTGTTGCCAGAATCAATTTTTTCCCTTGTGCCTTAAGTTTCTCCAAGGCTGCTTTTGCTTCTTTTCTCAAAGGAGTATGAATGCAGAACATTCCAATCAATTCATTCTGGTAGGCTAAGAATAAGAGATTGTAGTGACTCTTGTACTCTTCAATTAAAGCATTTTGTTCTGAACTGATATGAATCTGTTCATCCTGCATCAAGACATAATTCCCAATAAGAACTGGTTGCCCATCTATATGAGATTTGATCCCCTTGCTTGCGATATATTGGAGTTTCCCATGCATTTCCTCATGTTCAATTCCCTCTATCTCAGCTTGCTTGACGATGGCATTAGCAATAGGATGATAGATGTGCTCCTCAAGACAGGCACTGATTCTGAGAATATCCTCCTCACTATAGTCCCCAAAAGGTAACACCTTTTCAACTATCGGATAACTAGTTGTGATTGTTCCCGTCTTGTCAAACAAGAAAGTATCAACTTCCAGGTATTTCTCCAGAACATCCCCATCCTTAATCACCATTTCACGGTTCAACCCCTCCTTGATAGCTGTCAAATAAGCTACAGGAGTAGAGATTTTCAAAGCGCAGGAGAAATCGACCAATAGGAAAGAAATAGCCTTAGAAAAAGAACCTGTTAATAGGTAAGTCAGACCAGCACCCAAGAAATTATATTTGACAACCTTGTCCGCCATCTTGATGAAATAGCGTTGTTTCGTTTTCTTGTTTTCTTCAGATTTCTTCATCAACTCAATCAGCTGTAAAATACGGCTGTTCATCTGATTATCGGTTACACGAATACGCAACTCTCCAGTTTCTAATACTGTATTTGCACAAACCAAATCAGACTCTCTTTTTTCAACTGGAAAACTCTCTCCTGTCAAGGAACTTTCGTTGACCATACCTAAACCTGAAACTACTTGTCCATCAAACAGAATTTCATTTCCTTGAGATAGGACCAAGACATCTCCTATTTGAACATCGGAACTCTTGATACTAACAACCGTATCACCCTGTACCAAGAATACATCGCTCTCTTTTGCAAGAAGGCTTTGTTCTAAATCTGTTGCAGTTTTTTTCAAGGACCACTGATCTAAATGATTCCCCAAATCAAGCATAAACATGATATTACTTGCCGTCTTGGATTGGTTCATAAATAAAGATAATAAAATAGCCGAACAGTCCAAGACCTCCATCGTTAGTTCCTTACGCGCTAGGGTCTGATAGGCTTCTCTAACATAACCCAAAGCCTGATAACAAGTCCATATATAGCGAATAGGATACGGCACAAAACTACGAAAAAATATACGCTTAATCGCTGCACCTGAAACAATAGAATAAGCACTCTCTTCTCTACGAATGGGAAGAGTCATCAACTCAGAAACTTTCCCTTTATCAATTCTTTTTAAAAAGGCTTCTGCATTGTCTAATACAGAGAAGCCTTCTTTTATACGTAGAGTAAAGTGCTGTTGATCCATGTAAAACTGGATAGACTCAATTCCCTTTTCATCTCTCGCCAAGGAACGAAGATAGTCTTGAATATCCAAGGTGAGCGAGAAAGATGATGATAGTCGGATATGTTGGTATCCTCTATGTAGCACTTTAAAAGACATATTATTCCCCTATAAGGCTATCTAATTGCTCTTCTTTTTTCTCTTGCTCGTACAAATATTTGGCATCTTGCAAGACATCGTCTCCATGTTGCTTCACAACAGAAACAGATGCATCTAGCTCGTCCTTTAATTTGTAAGCCTTAGCCAAAGCTTTAGAATAACCTTTTTTAGCTTCCTTACTTGCTAAGATTTTCAAACCAAGGGTACCAAATGCAACACCACCCAAAAAGAGTGATGATTTTTTCGCAACTTTTGCGACGCTTAATACTTCTTTTAACATACTTATTTCCTCCTAGCTATTATTATATATTAATTTGTATATAAAAGCAATTTAATTTTGGTACTTTGAAAAGTAATTATACTACTATTTAATTCTATTACAAATCATCCTAAGGTTGCTTTCATTTGTCTCTTTTGATACACTTAAACTATGAATACAAACCTCAAACCCAAACTCCAACGCTTTGCTTCTGCTAGTGCCTTTACCTGCCCTATCTGTCAAGAAAATCTGACTCTGGTAGAGACTAGTCTCAAATGCAACAATCGCCATTCTTTTGACTTGGCGAAATTCGGCTATGTCAACCTAGCTCCTCAAATCAAGCAATCTACCAACTACGACAAGGAAAATTTTCAAAACCGTCAACAAATCCTAGAAGCTGGCTTTTATCAGGCTATTTTAGAAGGTGTATCGGACTTACTAGCAGCTAATCCATCTGCAAAAACTGTCTTAGATATCGGTTGTGGCGAAGGATTCTATTCTCGCAAACTCCAAGAAAGTCATCCTGACAAAACCTTCTATGCCTTTGATATTTCCAAAGATTCAGTCCAAATCGCTGCCAAGAGCGAACCCAACTGGGCAGTCAATTGGTTCGTTGGCGACCTAGCTCGTCTCCCTATAAAAGACGCCAGCATGGATATTCTACTAGATATCTTTTCACCTGCCAACTATGGAGAATTTCGTCGCGTTTTATCCAAAGACGGTATCTTGATAAAGGTTATCCCAACTGAAAATCACCTCAAAGAAATCCGCCAAAAGGTACAAGACCAGCTGACAAAGAAGGATTATTCCAACCAAGATATCAAAAATCATTTCCAAGAACACTTTACCATCCTATCTAGCCAAACGGCCTCTCTGACTAAGTCTATCACAGCAGAGCAACTCCAAGCCCTACTCAGCATGACTCCTCTACTCTTTCACGTTGACCAGAGCAAGATTGACTGGAGCAAACTGACAGAGATTACCATCGAAGCAGAGATTCTGGTCGGAAAAGCACTGTAAATAAATTCTTGAGATACTACAAAGCCCGCACCTCTTCTTGAGATGCGGGTTTAAAACACGATTTTTCACTGTCTTTCCGAAAAGTATAAAAAATTTTGACCTCTCCATTTATTTTCGATTTGAAATGACAAATTTATCAATAAATAGCAAGTGATATAAGGCAAGTGATGTCCCATAACAACATCCATGAAAAGAGATTTCTTGATGAGTCAGTGGAAACGAAATGCTATTGCCCATATAAAGGCATGACCAAATTACAAAAAGAATCCAAAATAAATCAGTCCATTTATATTTTGAAAAATATTTTTTCCACATAAAAACACCCTCTTTCTTTACTATAATACTATTATAATACTATTTGTAAACGAATACAAGAAATTTGAGGTACAGCTAAGAAGAACCTTAGACTTAATCAGCCTTCTTAGTGTTCTCTAGGTTTGATTTTTAAGGCTAGAAATTATTGACAAATTATTTTTTCTTTTGAGACCAGTCAACCTCAAATCCATAACATTCAAAAAAAAAGCGAATTTCAATTGAAACTCGCTTTTTTGCTAGATAGTGTAATAACTATTAAATTGTATATCTTAGTTCAAGTGCCAGATATCTTCGTTATACTGAGCGATTGTACGGTCAGATGAGAAGAATCCTGCTTTAGAAATGTTAACGATAACTTTGTCCAACCATGCGTCACGGTCTTCGTAGTCAGCCAACATTTGCTCTTTAACTTTGATGTAGTCTTCCAAGTCAAGAAGAGTCATGAACCAGTCTTTGTTGATTAATTCGTTATAAAGACGTTCCAAGCGTTCAATCTTACCAACTGCAAGAACAGCGTCGCTCACGATAAAGTCAACCAATGGTTTGATCGCTTTACGAGCGTAGAATTCGCTTGATTTGTAAGCTGATTTTGCGTAAAGATCGATAACAGTTTCTGAATCTTCACCGAAGATGTAGATGTTTTCATCGCCAACCAACTCAGCGATTTCCACGTTAGCCCCGTCCATAGTACCAAGAGTCAAAGCTCCGTTCAACATGAATTTCATGTTACCAGTACCTGAAGCTTCTTTAGAAGCAAGTGAGATTTGTTCTGATATGTCACATGCTGGGATAAGGAAACTTGCTGCAGTAACGTTGTAGTTTTCAACCATTACCACTTGCAAGTGTGGAGCTACTGCTGGGTCGTTAGCAATCACTTCTGACAAGCAAAGGATCAAGTGGATGATGTCTTGAGCGATTGTGTAGGCAGGAGCTGCTTTACCACCAAAGAAGACTGTGATTGGACGAGCAGGGATGTTACCAGCCTTAATGTCCAAGTATTTGTGAATCACATACAAAGCGTTCATTTGTTGACGTTTGTACTCGTGAAGACGTTTGATTTGGATATCAAAGATAGAGTTAGTATTGATTTCCACACCTTGGTGTTCTTTCAAGTGACGAGCCAATTTACGTTTGTTGTGGGCTTTGATGCTTTCCAATTTTTCTTTGACAGCAGCCTTGTCTTCGTAAGAAAGAAGGTCTTCCAATTTAGAAGCTTCATGGTGCCATTCGCGTCCAAGGATCTCATCCAAGTAGTGAGACAAGCTTGGGTTAGCATGCATGAGCCAACGACGGAAAGTAATACCGTTTGTTTTGTTGTTGAATTTTTCTGGGTAAAGATCGTAGAAAGCTTTCAACTCAGAGTTCTTCAAGATTTCAGTGTGAAGAGCCGCAACTCCGTTTACGCTGTATCCATAGTGGATATCCATGTGAGCCATGTGTACACGATCGTGTTCATCAATGATTTGAACAGCTGGATCTTTGTATTCAGTACGAACACGACGGTCCAATTCTTTGATAATTGGTACCAAGTGAGGAACCACTTCTTCCAAGAATTCAAGAGGCCATTTTTCAAGGGCTTCAGCAAGGATTGTGTGGTTTGTGTAAGCAGTCATGCTACGAACGATAGAGATTGCTTCATCAAGTTCGATACCACGTTCAGTCAAAAGACGGATCAACTCAGGAATCACCATTGATGGGTGAGTATCGTTGATTTGTACAACTGCGTAGTCAGCAAGGTCATGCAAGTTGCTTCCTTTTTCGATTGCTTCATCGATGATCAATTGAGCACCGTTTGAAACCATGAAGTATTGTTGGAAGATACGGAGCAATTCACCTTGTTTGTCGCTATCGTCTGGGTAAAGGAAAAGAGTCAAGTTGCGAGCGATGTCTGTCTTATCAAAGTTAATGCCATCTTCAATGATAGATGAATCAACTGAATCCAAGTCAAACAAACGCAAGCGGTTTTTAGTAGCTGTTTTGTAACCAGGTACATCGATATCGTAAAGAGTAGATGTCAATGTGAAGTGTGCAAATGGTACTTGGTAGCTACGGCTTGAACGAACCAACCAGTTTTGGTCAGTCAACCAAGCGTTAGGGATTGTTTCTTGTTGGTTGTTTTTAAGCACTTGTTGGAAAAGACCGAAGTGGTAGTTCAAACCAACACCGTCACCATTCAAACCAAGTGTAGCGATTGAGTCGATAAAGCAGGCTGCCAAACGTCCCAAACCACCGTTACCAAGTGATGGTTCCAATTCTACTTCTTCGATTTCGATTAACTCTTTACCTGCATCAGCAAGTTCTTTTTTAACTTCGTCATAAAGACCAAGGTTAATCAAGTTGTTTGACAAGAGTTTACCAATCAAGAACTCAGCTGAGATATAGTAAACTTTTTTCTTACCAGTGTTCACTGGTTTTTGGCTGCTAGCAAGTTTGCTGTAGTTAAGAAGAGCAAGGTAAAGCTCTTCGTTACTACATTCTGCGATAGATTTATTGTAACGATTTTGTACAAATTCTTTTAATGGTAACATTTTTGTGTCTCCTGATAATGTCTTATTTCTTTAATTCTACCAAATTTTCATTGATTCGGCGATAAATTGTAGTCAAGTCAAGCAAAGTTTCTTCGACAGCAGGAGTCAATTGATCCTCTGTCATACGCCATGACCAGTTTCCACCAAGAGTAGATGGGAAGTTCATACGAGCTGAACCATCCAACTCTAGCAAGTCTTGCATGGTAGCGATAGCCATGAAGCTAACTGATGAAAATACTGTGCGAAGCATTGCGTGTGGCACTGTTTCATACTCTTTACGGTTCGTGTAACGAGCCATGTATTCACGAGTTGGATCGTCAATCTCATTACGGTACCAACCAAGAACTGTATTGTTATCGTGTGTTCCTGTGTACATAACTGAGTTAGCTGGTGCCAAGTGTGGGCTGTCGATACTTTCGTGCTCTGGATTGAAGGCAAATTGAAGGACTTTCATTCCTGGGAAGCCAGTGCGCTCGCGAAGCTCGATAACTTCGTCAGTCATAAATCCAAGGTCTTCTGCAATGATGTTCAAGTCACCAAGTTCTTCTTTAACCGCTGCAAAGAGTTTGTAATCAGGTCCTTTCACCCATTTACCAGGTGCCGCTGTTTCAGAACCCGCAGGGATTTCCCAGTAAGACTCAAATCCACGGAAGTGGTCGATACGCACGATGTCGTAAATCTTAAAGCTTTCACGCAAGCGTTCAATCCACCACTTGTAACCATCGCGATCCATTGCTTCCCAGTCATAGATTGGGTTACCCCAAAGCTGACCAGTCTCAGAAAACTCATCTGGTGGGCATCCTGCAATGCAAGTTGCTTTTCCGTTTTCATCAGTTTTAAAGAGGTGTGGATTTGCCCACATATCGCTTGAATCTTCAGCAACATAGATTGGCATATCCCCCACAATCTCGATGTGGTTTTCGTTAGCGTATGCTTTCAATTTCAACCATTGTTGGAAGAAGAGATATTGGGTTACTCGGTGGAAAACAAGTTTGTCTGTCAATTGTTCACGGTAGCTTTCAAGAGTTGAAGCTTTACGAGCACGAGCATCTGCATCTGGCCATTCTGTCCAAGCAAGATTATCAAAATGTTCCTTGATAGCCATGTACTCTGCAAATAGTTCAAGCCATGATTGATTTTCTTGAGCAAATTTTTCGAAGTCTTTGACATCTCCAGCTTCAAGGAAACGTTTGACAGCTTTCTCTAGAAGTGGACGACGTGCATAGTAGATTTTAGCGTAGTCAACTTCAGTTGGGTTGCTACCAAAGTCCACACCTTCAAGATCACTTGCTTCCAACAAACCTTGCTCCACCAAAATATCAAGGTCGATAAAATGAGTGTTTCCAGCAAAGGCTGAGAATGATTGGTAAGGAGAATCTCCGTAGCTAGTTGTTCCCAAAGGAAGGATTTGCCAGTAACGTTGCTTTGTACGAACCAAGAAGTCAACGAAATCATAGGCGCTTTGACCAAATGATCCGATTCCGTATGCTCCTGGAAGTGATGAGATGTGCATCAACACACCGCTTTGACGTTTTTTCATATTAGCACCTCAAGTGTTTATATTGTTAATTATTTCAATTTTGCGCAAACGTTTGCGCTAAGTCAAGTATACCCCATTTCTAAAATAAATGCAAGCGTTTGTAAAAAAAACTTTTTCCCTACTTTTTATTTCCGAAATCGGAAATTCCCTATATTTTAAATTTCCCCCTCCCTTTGTTTCGTCTTCTATTTATGCAATCGTTTCCCTTCGATTATTTTTGAATTGAAATTTACACGATTTCCTATTTCTCTTCTATTATACAAACAATTTTAGGAATTAGCCAGTCACAAGCTTTTTAAAATTTTTTCAAAAAAATGCTTGCAACCGTTTTCTGTTTGTACTATACTAAGGTCATAAGGGAAAACGTTTGCGTTTCCTCGAAATTAAAATTTGTTATTCTTTAGGAGGAATACACTATGTCAACTAAATTCATGAAGAGCGCTGCTGTACTTGGTACTGCTACTCTTGCTAGCTTGCTTTTGGTAGCTTGCGGAAGCAAAACCGCTGATAAAGCAGCTGATTCATCTGCATCAGGAAGCAAAGAAATTACTTTCTACGTTGAAGACCAATATAAAGCTTACGCTGAGAAAGTTGCTGCTGCTTATGAAAAAGAATCAGGAACAAAAGTTAACATCAAATCTGGTGACCAACTTGGTGGACTTGACAAACTTTCACTTGACAACCAATCAGGTCAAGCCGCTGACGTTATGATGGCTCCATACGACCGTGTAGGTAGCCTTGGTACTGACGGACAACTTTCAGAAGTAACTTTGAGCGACGGTGCTAAAACTGATGACACTACTAAATCTCTTGTAACTGTTGGTGGTAAAGTTTACGGTGCTCCAGCTGTTATTGAGTCACTTGTTCTATACTACAACAAAGACTTGATTAAAGAAGCTCCAAAAACATTTGCTGACTTAGAAAACCTTGCTAAAGATAGCAAATACGCTTTCGCTGGTGAAGAAGGTAAAACTACTGCTTTCCTAGCTGACTGGACTAACTTCTACTATGCATACGGACTTCTTGCTGGTAACGGAGCTTACGTATTTGGTGACAACGGTAAAGATCCTAAAGATATCGGTCTTGCTAACGATGGTGCTATCGCAGGTATCGAATACGCTAAAACTTGGTACGAAAAATGGCCTAAAGGTATGCAAGATACTGAAGGTGCTGGAAACTTGATCCAAACTCAATTCCAAGAAGGTAAAACAGCTGCTATCATCGATGGTCCTTGGAAAGCTCAAGCATTCAAAGATGCTAAAGTAAACTACGGTGTTGCAACTATCCCAACTCTTCCAAACGGTAAAAACTACGCAGCCTTTGGTGGTGGTAAAGCTTGGATCATCCCATCAAGCACTAAGAATCTTGAAGGCGCTCAAAAATTTGTAGACTTCCTTGTTTCAACTGACCAACAAAAAGCATTCTACGATGCTACTAACGAAATCCCAGCTAACACTGAAGCTCGTGCTTATGCTGAAGGTAAAAACGATGAGTTGACTACAGCTGTTATCGAGCAGTTCAAGAACGCACAACCAATGCCAAACATCTCTCAAATGTCAACAGTTTGGGATCCAGCTAAAACAATGCTCTTTGAAGCTGTAAGTGGTAAGAAAGATGCTAAAACAGCTGCTAATGATGCTGTAACATTGATCAAAGAAACAATCCAACAAAAATTTGGTAACTAATTGATTGATTCAAGGGAGATAATTTAAACATCTCCCTTGATTTTTAGATATATTGACAATGTTTTCAGCAATTTTGCTGATTAGCATCGAGCTCAATGCTCGTATCTTATGAAAGGAGCACTCATGGAACAACAACCAAAAAAAGCAGCCTTGCTTTCATTGATTCCTGGGTTGGGACAAATCTACAACAAACAAAAAGCTAAAGGTTTTATCTTCCTTGCTGTAACAGTGGCTTTTGTCCTCTATTTTATAGTACTTGCAGCACCTGAATTGAGCAACTTAATCACGCTTGGTGAAAAACCTGGCCGTGACAACTCTCTCTTCATGTTGATTCGTGGTGCATTCCACTCTATTTTTGTAATTGTTTATCTAGCCTTTTATATTCTCAATATTAAAGATGCTCACACTATTGCAAAACGTATCAATAATGGCATCCCTGTCCCATTGACACTTAAGGATATGATTAAAGGTATCTATGAAAATGGATTCCCTTACTTGCTTATCATTCCATCTTACGTTGCCATGACATTTGCCATCATCTTCCCGGTTATTGTAACCTTGATGATTGCCTTTACTAACTACGATTTCCAACACTTACCACCAAATAAATTATTGGATTGGGTTGGATTGACTAACTTCACAAATATCTGGAGCTTGAGTACCTTCCGTTCAGCCTTCGGTTCTGTTCTTTCTTGGACTATTATCTGGGCTTTATCTGCATCTACTTTGCAAATCGTACTCGGTATCTTTACAGCTATTATTGCTAACCAACCATTCATCAAGGGTAAACGTATCTTTGGTGTTATCTTCCTTCTACCTTGGGCGGTTCCAGCCTTCATCACTATCTTGACATTCTCAAACATGTTCAACGATAGTGTTGGTGCTATCAATACTCAAGTTTTGCCACTTTTTGCTAAGGTTCTTCCTTTCTTAGATGGCGTTCTTATTCCTTGGAAGACAAATCCAACTTGGACTAAAATTGCCTTGATTATGATGCAAGGATGGCTTGGTTTCCCTTATATCTACGTCTTGACTCTCGGTATCCTACAGTCTATTCCAAATGACTTGTATGAAGCAGCTTATATCGACGGTGCAAACGCTTGGCAAAAATTCCGTAACATCACTTTCCCTATGATTTTGGCTGTTGCGGCGCCTACTTTGATTAGCCAATACACCTTCAACTTCAACAACTTCTCTATCATGTACCTCTTCAATGGTGGTGGTCCTGGTAGTGTCGGTGGTGGAGCTGGTTCAACCGATATCTTGATCTCATGGATCTACCGTCTGACAACTGGTACAGCTCCTCAATACTCTATGGCAGCTGCCGTTACCTTGATTATTTCAATCATCGTCATCTCTATTTCTATGATTGCATTCAAGAAACTACACGCATTTGATATGGAGGACGTCTAAGATGAATAACTCAGTCAAAATCAAACGTAGACTGTCTCAAACCCTTACTTATCTTTACTTAATTGGACTTTCAATCGTTATTATCTATCCTCTTTTAATCACGATTATGTCAGCCTTTAAGGCCGGTAACGTTGTGGCCTTCAAACTCGACAGCAATGTCAATTTCAGTCTTGATAACTTCAAAGGGCTCTTTACAGAAACCTTGTACGGCACATGGTACCTCAACACTTTGATCATCGCTTTGATCACTATGGTTGTTCAGACAAGTATTATCGTACTTGCTGGTTATGCCTATAGCCGTTACAACTTCTTGGCTCGTAAACAAAGTTTGGTCTTCTTCTTGATTATCCAAATGGTGCCAACAATGGCCGCTTTGACTGCCTTCTTCGTTATGGCCCTCATGTTGAACGCCCTTAACCAAAGCTGGTTCCTCATCTTCCTCTACGTTGGTGGAGGTATCCCGATGAATGCTTGGTTGATGAAAGGTTACTTTGACACCGTGCCAATGTCTCTTGATGAGTCTGCAAAACTTGATGGTGCAGGACATTTCCGCCGCTTCTGGCAAATCGTTCTCCCTCTTGTTCGCCCAATGGTTGCTGTACAAGCACTCTGGGCCTTCATGGGACCTTTCGGAGACTATATCCTCTCTAGTTTCTTGCTTCGTGAAAAAGAATACTATACAGTTGCCGTTGGTCTACAAACCTTCGTCAGCAATGCGAAGAACTTGAAGATCGCCTACTTCTCAGCAGGTGCTATCCTCATCGCTCTTCCAATCTGTACACTTTTCTTCTTCTTGCAAAAGAACTTCGTTTCAGGACTTACAAGCGGTGGCGACAAGGGGTAATATACCCCCGCCACCCTTTTTCATTTTTGAACTTGTACATCGATTGTCTGGTGAGAAACAAGAGCTTGCTGAGATTACCTTGTTAGTTAGTGGACGAATCATAACAATCATTCACTTTTACCAAGGATTCTACTATCCCCGCTTGAAATAAAAAACATTTCTCTATATAATACTCATATAGAAAAATGCCTATAGAAAGAGATTTATGTTACCATATCCATTTTCTTATTTTAATAGTATTTGGGGATTTCGTAAGCCCCTCTCTCATCGTTTTGGTCTAAACTGGTTTCAACTGATTTTTACCAGTATTTTCTTGATTAGCTTATCCATGGTGCCTATTGCTATCCAGAACAGTTCTCAGGAAACCTATCCTTTAGAGACGTTCATCGATGATGTCTATGCTCCTTTGACGGACGAAGTCGTTCAGGATCTAGCTACCAATGCTCAGATTGTAGATGGTAAACTAAGCTATACTGGTTCGACTCCTCATCAAGCTTCTGTACAAATCGGGGCTACTGCTAGTTCAAGTTTCCCTAAGGAATTACTTCTTAGCTTTGAACCCGAGCATCTCGTCATCAGTAAGCAAGGAAAAGAACTAACCAGCATTCGCTATCATGCTATCACAACTGATAGTTTCCAAAGCAAGGAAAGCTTGACTCAGGCTATTTCTAAAGACTGGTATCAACAGAACCGCGTCTATATCAGCCTCTTCCTAGTCTTAGTTGCTGGTTTTCTATTTGGACTCAATTTTTTCATTGTAGCTTTAGGTGCTAGCCTTCTGCTCTACTTCACGAAAAAATCTCGTCTCTTCTCATTTAAGACCTATAAAGAGTGCTATCATTTCATCTTGAATTGTTTAGGATTACCAACTTTGCTTGCCATGATTCTCGGTCTCCTAGGCCAAAACATGTCAACTTTGATTACTATTCAAAATATTTTATTTGTTCTGTACCTGGTCACTATCTTTTACAAAACGCATTTTCGTGATCCAGACTACCATAAGTAGGAGATTATTATGCCTGTTACGATTAAAGACGTGGCCAAGGCTGCAGGAGTTTCTCCTTCAACCGTAACCCGTGTTATTCAAAACAAATCAACGATTAGTGACGAAACAAAAAAACGAGTTCGAAAAGCAATGAAAGAGCTCAATTATCATCCTAATCTTAATGCTCGAAGTCTTGTTAGCAGTTATACGCAAGTTATTGGCTTAGTCCTTCCAGATGATTCAGATGTTTTCTACCAAAACCCTTTCTTCCCTTCTGTTCTTAGAGGGATTGCACAGGTTGCCTCGGAAAATCACTATGCCATTCAGATTGCGACTGGTAAGGATGAAAAAGAGCGTTTAAACGCCATTTCACAAATGGTCTACGGAAAACGTGTGGATGGACTTATCTTCTTGTATGCTCAAGAAAATGATCCCTTGGTACAACTGGTTGTCGAGGAGCAATTCCCCTTCCTCATTCTTGGAAAATCACTTTCTCCTTTCATTCCGCTTGTTGATAATGATAACATCCAAGCCGGATTTGATGCGACCGAATATTTCATCAAAAAAGGTTGTAGTCGCATTGCTTTCATTGGTGGTACCAAGAAACTCTTCGTTACCCAGGACCGTCTGACAGGTTACGAGCAAGCTCTTCAAGAACACAATCTGCCTCTCGATAGTCACCGTACCTTCTTTGCAGACGAGTTTCTAGAAGAAAAGGGCTATAACTTTAGTAAACAACTCTTTAAACACGACCCTCAGACCGATGCTATTATCACAACGGATAGCCTCTTAGCTGAAGGTGTCTGTAATTACCTCAACGAACACCAGCTTGATGTTCCGGTTCTCAGCTTTGATTCGGTCAATCCAAGATTGAATCTAGCTGCCTATGTTGATATCAATAGTCTTGCTCTTGGTCGAACTTCATTTGAAACCATTCTTCAAATCATTAATGATGTCAAAGAGAATCGTCAAATCTGCTATCGTCAGGTGATCGCACACGAAATCGTTGAAAAATAAAAACCAACTCTCTATTTTGAGTTGGTTTTTTTGTATCCTATTTACCTGAACAACTAGTTTTCAACTTCGACAAATCGCCCAAGAATATGGACATTTTCTGAGACAGATACAAAGGCTGTCGGATCCACTTGTTTCATGATTAGTTTAAAATCATTAAACTCTGCGCGAGTGATAACCGTTATCAAAACTGCCTTACGCTCATGGTTATAGGTCCCTTCCGCATCGTGAATCATGGTCGCACCACGGTGTAATTTGTGATGGATTTTCTCAATGACTGCGTCAGGATTGCTAGTGACGATCATGGCCTGCATGCGTTTCTGTTTGGTGAAAACTGCATCTGTTACACGGCTTGAGACAAAGATCGTAATCATGGAATAAAGGGCATATTTCCAACCAAATGTCAAGCCAGCAATCAGCATGATTGTCCCGTTCACTAGGAAGGAGATGCTTCCAACGTTACGACCTGTCTTCTTGCGAATAGTCAGGCTGACAATATCTGTTCCACCACTGGAGATGTTATGGCGTAAAGCAAAGCCGATTCCCAGTCCCATGACGACCCCACCAAAGAGAGCATTGATGATTGGATCCTCTGTCAAGACCACCACTGGCACAAACTGGATAAAGAGCGAGCTCATGGATACCGTGATAAAGGTAAAAATCGTAAACTTATATCCAATTTGGTACCAGGCTAAAATCATCAGCGGGATATTGATAGCGTAAAATGCTACTGAAATTGGGAAATAAAAGCCAAACAAGTGATTACTAAGCGCAGAAATAATCTGAGCCAAACCTGTTGCTCCACTTGAATAAACATGTCCTGGTTGGAAGAAAAAATTGACAGCTACTGCTGATAGAAAACCATATACTAGAGAAGCTGAAATTTTTTCATCGTATTTTTCTCGGGAGATACTTTGCAAAACACGCAAAATCTTCACTCGGTGAGCAAAGCGGCGCAAATAATAGTGCCACTTTTTAGTTAGTTTCGTTTGTTTCATCTTGTTCTACTTGTAGATTGAGTTCTTCTAATTGTTTAAGAGCTACTGTTGATGGCGCTTGGGTCATTGGGTCAGTTGCTTTGTTGTTCTTAGGAAAGGCAATCACTTCACGGATATTTTCTTCGCCTGCTAAGAGCATTACAAAGCGATCAAGTCCGATAGCCAAGCCACCGTGTGGTGGGAATCCATAGTCCATGGCTTCCAAAAGGAATCCAAACTGGTCATTAGCTTCTTCAACTGAGAATCCTAGGGCCTTGAACATGCGTTCTTGGAGTTCTTTTTGGTTGATACGAAGGCTACCACCGCCAAGCTCATAACCGTTCAAGACGATATCGTAGGCAATGGCACGGACATTGGCCAAATCACCTTCAAGCTCATGAGCAGTTTCTGCTTGAGGAAGCGTAAATGGATGGTGGGCGCTCATATAACGACCTTCTTCTTCAGACCATTCAAACATTGGCCAGTCAACTACCCAGAGGAAGTTAAATTTGTCGTTATCAATCAAGCCAAGCTCTTTGGCAATACGTCCACGAAGTGCCCCAAGTGTTGCATTGGCTACTTCAAGCGTGTCAGCCACAAAGAGAACCAAGTCTTTATCTCCAAGACCAAGCGCACTTATTAAATCGCCTTGAATGCTAGTCAAGAATTTAGCAACAGGTCCGTTCAATTCTCCATCAACAACCTTAACCCAAGCAAGACCTTTAGCACCATACTGTTTGGCTACTTCTGTCATTTTGTCGATGTCTTTACGTGAGTAGTTGTCTGCTGCACCTTTGACCACAATGGCTTTAACAGCAGGTGCTTCTGAGAAGACTTTGAAATCGACACCCTTGACAAGATCTGTCAAGTCCTGAAGCAACATCTCAAAACGAGTATCAGGCTTGTCAGAACCATAAAGAGCCATGGCATCATCATACTTCATACGAGGGAATGGCAGCGTTACTTCAATCCCTTTTGTTTCCTTCATCACGCGCGCAATCAAGCCTTCTGTGATATCTTGGATTTCTTGCTCAGTAAGGAATGAAGTTTCCAAGTCAACCTGAGTAAATTCAGGCTGGCGGTCACCGCGCAAGTCTTCGTCACGAAAACATTTGACGATTTGGTAGTAACGGTCAAATCCAGCATTCATCAACAACTGTTTTGTAATCTGCGGACTTTGAGGAAGTGCGTAAAAATGCCCTTTATTGACACGAGATGGCACCAAGTAGTCACGCGCCCCTTCTGGTGTTGACTTAGAAAGGAATGGCGTTTCCACATCGATAAATTCCAACTCGTCCAAGTAGTTGCGGATCGAATGTGTCACCTTGGCACGAAGCTTAAGGTTCTCCAACATCTCTGGACGACGAAGGTCAAGGTAACGGTAACGTAGGCGTGTATCGTCGTTTGCCTCAATGCCATCCTTGATTTCAAATGGTGTTGTTTTGGCTGTATTAAGCACAGTAAGAGCCGTTACATTCAGTTCAACCGCTCCAGTCGCCAGTTTATCATTTGCCTGCTCACGTGCTGCAACCTGACCAGTAACCTCGATGACAAATTCACTACGAAGGCTTTCAGCTGTTGCCATCACATCTGCAGAAACTTTTTCAGGGTTGATAACTAACTGCATGATCCCTTCACGGTCACGAAGGTCGATAAAGATCAATCCACCCAAGTCACGACGACGGGCAACCCATCCTTTCAAGGTAATTTCTTGTCCGATGTGCTCCTCACGAACACGACCAGCATACATACTACGTTTCATGTTTTCTCTCCTCTTGTATTCTGTTACTATTTTACCATAAAAGCGCAGGCTCTTCATGAAAATCAGCAGAAAAGTTGAGAGAATCCTCTTATAAATGAAAAAATCCAGCAAAGTCATTCGCTGGATTTAGGTTTTCTTTATTTTTTACGCTTTTCAGCAATCCCTTCTGTTTTCTTAGGAAGGACAATTTCTGTCACATAAGCTGTCGCAAATCGTATCACTCCTGCGATAGGAGCAAAGATAATCGCTAGATTGTTATAAAAGAAATCCCCCTTAATGAAATAGACAAGTAGGCCGATGACAAAGAAGAGAAATACAGCCTGAATAACTGCTAATAATAGTACTCGTTTCATGATTTCCTCCTGAGTCTATTATAGCATGACTATCATTAAAAATGCGATTAAATTATTCAAAGCATGTAGGGCTATACTATAAGCCAAACCACCTTTACTGATATAAGCCAAGCCCATGCTAAATCCAAGTGAAGCATAAACTAGGAACTGTAGTGGAGTTCCAGGAAAATGAACAAGAGCAAAAATGAGACTACTTACAAGAAGAAAGATAGCTGTTTGCTTGATGTTATCTTGCTGAGGGAAGACAAAGCGAGCTAACATACCTCTAAATGTTAACTCTTCTGTCAGAGGTGCAAAGACAACCACCATAAAGAAAGAGAAAAGAGGTTGATTATGAGTCAATTCTTCTACCATCTTTTGATTGACTGATGGATCATGTGGTAAAAAGTTTTCTGCAACAATGACAAGGACCCATACCAAAGCTGGTAGCCAGATGTATTTGTTAAGGGCCGTTTTTTCTATTGTAACAGTTCCTGTCTTATACCACTTGTAGGTAACGAAGGTGAAGATTCCTGCTAATAAGACATAAACAGGGACAGCAACGTAGCTAGGTGCTCCCAATATCAAGGCGGCTAAACCTACGCCCTGAATAAAACTATAGACCATAAGAAATGATAAGAAGGCAAGGGTAAACCATCCAATATTTTTAAGTGTTTTCATAATATTCTCCTATTTAAAATAACGTTTTATCATCGGTATCTGCATTATATTGATATAAACATGGACAACAGCTACGGCTAATAGGGCTAATAACTGAATTTCTCCTGTTAGTACAGAAACGATATCAATCAAAATATACAAACCTGGTAAAACATATTGGTTTAATTGGAATAAAACCCGAAAACTCTGTTCCAAATTAGCTTGTCGTTCTCCTTCGTCGTAAGAATTTATATAATCTAACACATCCTTTGGAATAGAGAAAAATGCCAAATCAAACTGACGAACAATCGAAATCGTCTTGAAAAGATATTTTTGAAGTACTGCAACTAAAATAAGAGCTGGGAAAGAAAGTCCTAGAACGATAGAACTTGTATGGAGTATTATCACTTCATTCATAGAGATAAATAAAGCTAATATAGTCATAACTGAAGCAATGTTAAACGCAAGCGTACCGAACTCAAGATTTCGATACATTTGCACATAATAAGTTTTATTCACATCGTCATCTATTTCCATTTGATATAAAGCATGGAATTTCCGACTCTTTTTTAAGAAATAGATAGTTAAAAAAATGCTAATTAAAGCTATCAATAAACAAGATGCTGAAATCCAAGGAACTAGAGTATTCAAATTAAAACTTGTCCCCAATGCCCAAGCACGGCCTGCAAGCATACCAGTAAAATAGCCTAAAACAACAGTCACTAAGAAGTATAAAATTCGTTTCTTTTTCATATTCATCCTCCCTCTAAACCAATCCAACTAACCACTGACCAAATGCTTTCCCTGATTCGAAGATAGCAGTCAAGCCTTCTGTTCCAAGTGATACCAAAATCAAACAAACAGCAAGTAAGAGAATAGCTTGATTTCCTGCTTTTTTTGCTCCATCTCCCAAGGGCTCATTTCCAAGCCAACCTGCTAGATAGGCATAGAGAGTTACTGTTATAATCCCAATCTCCGTTGAAGAAAGAAACAAGAAGACTGTCATCAAACGAACGACGTTGGTCTGGATGTTAAAATAATTTCCTAGACCCGCACAAACACCTGCAAGTTCTTTGTGCTCAGTATCTACTTGAAAACCTGCTAAAAATTCTTTCATAATTCTTCTCCTTTTAGAATCTCTTTAAACTTTATCTTTTTCCCTACCCATCTAAAGACTAATAGTAGCACTATATTATTCCAGAAGAGGTACTTGCCTTCTACGAACGTAAACCAACCAAATAGGCTTCCAATCATAGCCAAAAGATTTACGATAAACACAACTATAGATAGATAATAAATCACTTTATACTTGTTCATCACTCATCCTCCTCTAAGCGAAAGACCGACTCGACCGGCTCATTGAATATCTGAGCAATCTTCAGGGCAATGACGATGGATGGGGTGTACTCATCCCGTTCTAGCAAACTGATGGTTTGCCTGGACACGCCAGCTAGTTTGGCCAGCTCGGTTTGATTCAGGCCATCGCGAGCCCGAAGCTCTTTTAGACGATTTTTTAGTTGCATGTCACACACCTACTCTCCGTCAAATTCAACAGTTTGGATATCCTCAATACGTTGCAACTTGAATTTTTCTTTCCCCTTTTTATCAACATGACGTAGTTTGACCCATTCCTCATCAACATCCACAACTTCCCATAAATTTGTTCCAAACACTTGTCCAACGATTGTTGGGCTTTTCCCAATTAATTCTTGCAATAATCTTGACATATCTATATTTCCTTTCTCTTTTCTTTCGATTACCTTTAACCTCTTCTCTAACCGCTTGATTTTTTTAGATTGACTACTATAAATCAAGACGAGAAAAGGAAAAAAATCCATACCCACATGTGGCTCCCTCCTATTTTTTTATTTCTTAACTTGATTTCATTGTAACACATCTTTTTATTTTTGACAAGCATATTTGTCAAAAAGTTTAAGATTTTTGTCATTTTGTAAAAGAAAACGGTCAGGAATGGTATCCTGACCGTATTTTTTTATAGTTGATAAAAGATTGCTTACTCAGCTGATGGAGCGTCTTGATTTTCTTTCAGCTGGTTTTTATCATCCTTCTTGTAATTTCTTCTGACGATATAAAGCGTTGTTAGACTGATGAGAGTCAATACAGCACCTGTAACCCTTCCTTTTTGAGAGAAGACAAATTCTACTTTGTGTTGTCCAGAAGTAATCGGGAATGAAATAAAGCTGTTCCATGCTTTTGTCACAGGGACATCCTTACCATCCACCTTCACCTTCCAACCCTCACTATAAGGGATAGAGGTCATCATGTATTTACTGTCGTCAGTAATATTCACTGAACCGACGATATGAGTATTCGAGAATTTCTCAACTTGTAGACCTTGTTCCTTCCGCTTTTCTAAAGCACTTTGAATTTGACTGATTTCTGCGCGGTAAACTCCTGCGTTTGAAAGGTCAACCTTGTCTGTTTTAAAGCGGAACTCCAGTACAGACTCTTGATTCTCTGCATTGTCAGCGATTTGCCATAGTTGACGTTGCGTATTTCTCTTAGAATGAGTGAACCACTTGCCGTTCAGAAGGACGGAGTAATCTTTCTCTGAATTTAGACTTGCTGGTACGAAGAAGTAATAGGTCAAGTTTGTTCGCGGAGTAATTCGGTAGCGAACGATTGCATCCTTAGAAGAATCCACCCGCTTGTAGACTGCAGTTCCTTTTTCTTTGTCGACATTTTCCTCAGTAAGATTTTCTGTTTCAACATCTCCGTAAGCTAGGGGTTTGAAGTAGTCGAGATAATTCTCTTCGCCTTTTTTCACGCCTTCCATAGAGTTAAGGATGATATTTTGATTTTGGATAGCGTTGTTTCTACCAAAGTTGATGTTTCTTACTAAATCATTTGTTCCATAGGCTAATGGGAAAGAATTTGGATTTTCGTACACGATATAGCGTTCATCTTCGTAGACCTTCTGCGTGAAATAACGCTGCATATCAAAACGACTTGCAAAACGTGTGAAATACATTCTCTCAGGATGAGCTTCTTTCTCAGTAGGATCCAGGTCTTTGACATCCATATAGTAGCGAACACCGTATAAGGCATCTGTCAGAGGAGTTCCATTTTCATACTCTGTCGCTGCATTAATCCCTTGGTCACCCATAAAGGCAAATTGATCCATGGTCGTACGCTCTAAGCTTGAACTGAAGGTACTTAAACCTGGGTAGGAAACAAGCGATGGCACTGTTTTTGAATAGGCAAAGGTTGTAGCAATTCGGTAGAATGGTTGATCTGCTTGTTTCTGAACATCGTCTGTCACTTGTTTTACAGATACCGTCGCATCTACAAACTTGTCTACATCTGCATACCCAAAGGTCACTTGAGATAGATAGGCATTATAGCCTAACTCAAATACTGTCAGAGTTGATAACAAGACAACAGCTAAGCGAATCATTCGTGGACGTAGCAAGGCCAGTACAGCTAAGTAAATGAGTAGAGTTAAGACTACACGAGAAAAGAGATAACCTGTTTGCAACAATAACAGCAATACCACCACAGATCCAGCCGCAATCACCAATACCCTCTCCTTTTCTTTCTGGGACTTGGCAGAGCGTTCCCAGTATAGATAAAATCCTATAGCTGTAGCTGATACAACCAGTGTCACAATGGCAATAAAATGGCTATTGATAAACAGAGTTAGAGCCTCAGGTTGTTTTTTGGGTAGATAGGTAAAGTCTTTAGTATAGAGGTAGATTGCCGATAAGACTAGGGCTACAACTGATAGCAATTTCCCTCGGCGAGAGATTCTAAATTTCTCTTTTAACGCTTGATAGGCTAGAAGCAGCATGAAGAAAGAGAATAACCATGAGAAGCGGAAGAAGAATCCGGCAGGGTTCTGTCCCATATGCCAAATCTTACTAACAAATTCGTTTACAAAGGAAGTAAAGAAGATGAGAGTAACCACTCCCGCAGCCCATCTTCTTTCTTTGACTATCTCTCTTGATACAAAGTACAAGATAAAGCCGATAAACCCGAGAGCTCCAATATAGATATTTGGCAGGTTTGGTCCAGCTGCCCAACCTGATTGCGCATCAAAGCCCCCGATAGTTAGTTTGGATAAAATGTCTAAGGGATTAATCTGAAAGGCCATGGAAAATGTCATGGCCCCTCCTGCTTGTCCCTTACTTTCAATCAAGTTGAAAAATACTGGAACAAATAAGATTGAAGCCGCAGTAGACCCTAGGATAGAGTAGAGAAATACATCCCATAAGGGTTTGACGTAATGTTTGAGTTTTACTTTCCATGTCCCCTCGATAGAAAGACGAGGTGAAAGATAATAGCAGGTATATAAGACAACAAATAGCGATATCATATAGCCCATGTAGAATTGAAGGAATACCGTAAGACCAAGTACAAAGGCATATGGATAAGCCGCTTTGCCATCTAACAACTGCTCTAGATATAGGATGACAAGAGGAAGCATGAACATGGCATCATAAAAGATAACATTCATCTGGTAGGATACCAACATACCAGACAGGGCATAAGCTGTCGCAAACAAGGGAACCATCCATCGTTTTGACTCTGCACCCTTATAACGTTTAATTAAGAGATGAGCAAAGGAAAGTCCAAAAGCTCCATATCTGAGCCAGATTGTTAGAAAAACAGATAACCCTATATATTTTAAAGGCAGCAGAACATAAATAACATTGAAAGGGCTCATCAAATAATAGCCCAACTCACCAACCATATCTCCACCTATAGATTTAGTAAAGGAATATGTCAGACTACTTAAATCACCAGATAGAATGGCATTCTTTAGCAATCCATAAAAACTAATATACTGCTGATCAAAGACAACTGTCATTAAACTTTTATTTCCAAAAGGATAACTCCCCATGAAAAACCATACCACCAGCATGATGGTCATTGGTAGCAAGGCACTACTGACATAAAGGACACCCTTCGGATATTTTTCCTTTAATTTCTGCCATTGTGTCAACCAATTTTCCATTATTGATTTCTCCTCTATGTTTTTAACCAACTTCTGTTTGTTGTTTGCCACCGGCTACGTTAGCTAGTATTGTAATGTTGGCTTTGTGACTTTGTGATAAGTAGGGTTTCCCCTTGAAAAGGGAAGGATAGTATCTACTATTCCATCATTTTAACATTTAAAAAAGGAGAGAGCAATGCTCTCTCCTCTCTAAAGAAATTTATCTAATATTATTTAGTAAATTTACGTTTCATTACTACAGTACCTGACAAGATTACCACACCTGCCAATACAAGTACTAGGCTTGTAGCTTCACCAGTAAATGGAAGAGTTGGTCCTTCTTCTGTTGTAGTCGTTGTATCTGCAGGTTTTGGAGCCTCAGTCGTTGTTGGAGCCTCAGTTGTTGTTGTAACTTCTGAAGGAGCTTCTGTTGTTGGAGCTTCTGTTGTTGTTGGAGCTTCTGTTGTCGTTGGTGCTGCAGTTGTTGATTCAGTAGTCGTTGTTGACTCTGTTGTTGATGCAGTCGTTGATTCAGTAGTCGTTGTTGACTCTGTTGTTGATGCAGTCGTTGATTCAGTAGTCGTTGTTGACTCTGTTGTTGATGCAGTTGTTGATTCAGTAGTCGTTGTTGACTCTGTTGTTGATGCAGTCGTTGATTCAGTAGTCGTTGTTGACTCTGTTGTTGATGCAGTCGTTGATTCAGTAGTCGTTGTTGACTCTGTTGTTGATGCAGTCGTTGATTCAGTAGTCGTTGTTGACTCTGTTGTTGATGCAGTCGTTGATTCAGTAGTCGTTGTTGACTCTGTTGTTGATGCAGTTGTTGATTCAGTAGTCGTTGTGGTTGTTGTTGGAGCTGCAGTTGTTGACTCTGTTGTCGTTGTGGTTGTTGTTGGAGCTGCAGTTGTTGACTCTGTTGTCGTTGTGGTTGTTGTTGGAGCTGCAGTTGTTGACTCTGTTGTCGTTGTGGTTGTTGTTGGAGCTGCAGTTGTTGACTCTGTTGTCGTTGTTGTAGTCTTATCACCGCTACCTTCACCTGAACCAGTCTCTAAACGAGTATATTTAGTGATAGTACGTTCATTAGGGAAGTTAGTTGCTTTCCACTTCAATGTGTTAGCTACTTTAGTTTTTGCTGGAAGATCTTCTGTAAGTTCTGTTGAATACTCAATCCAAATTGGCCAGCCCCAAACTTCTTTTAGTTCAAATTTGAATCCTGTGATTTGACCTGCTGCATTTCTTGTGAATTCAGCTGTCTTAGTGAAGTTATCGTCTGGAGTCAACTTGAAGAGTTCATTTTCATTTTGGATTCTGTTTGGTTGTTTTGGGTAACGAACTGCACGCAATGTACCTTCTACAAGAACTTGACCTTTATCACTGAAGTCATCTTCGATAACCATGTTATCCATTTTATCTTGAACAGCATTCAAAAGGATACGCCATTTGATACGTTTAGGGTTTTCTTTGTCTTGGTAACCGTATTTGTACTCATAGTCACCTGGAGTACCTACGTATTGCTCATAGGTTACATTGTAAGTTTCTTCACCAAACTTAAATGTGTACTTACCAGATTCTTTCAAATTTGTTGCGTTCGGACGAACTGAGTATTTCAAAGACATGACTTTGTCTTTGTAGTTTTTAGAGAAGTAATCCGTGAAAGTAATGGTTACTTTACCAGTTTTTGGATCCGTTACGGCATCACCAACCTTTTCACCGTTGGCGTGAAGGATTGGGAACTCAAGTTTAGTAACAAGTTCCAATTCTTTTGGAAGGTCCAAAGTCAAAGTATCCCCAGCATTAATCGCTTGTGAGTCTGGGAAAGTAAGGCTATTTGTTGCCTCCAAGACACGACCAGTCGTAATCTTTTTGTCCGCAGTTATAGGTTTACCATCAACCTTAACTTCTGTGTGCATAGTATATTGAGTTACTTCAGTAGCGAAAACTGTCGTCAGTGTCGCCAATGAAAGAACTAAGATGCTTAACATCGCTAAAATACGCGTAGTGCTAAGTTGTGAATTCTTCATCACAATAAACTCCTTTAATTTAATCAGACAAATCATAGCATTTTTTTAATCCTTTTACAAGCCCTTTTTAGTTGTTTTTAAAGGATTTTTTATTGTTTTTTTGCTAAGAATGTTCTTTTTTGTTTTTTTATTCATTTTTAGACGTATTTCGTCTTTAACGATCGTCTTTTTTCTCTCGAATTCCGACCAAGGTTAAGAACATCATCAAGATTCCAAGCAGGCTAATCCACCAGTTTGATTGGTCTCCAGTCTCTGGTAGGAGCTGGTCTTGGACAACTGGCGCTTCAGCTGTTTGAGGTTCTTGAGCTGAAACTGCTAATGGCTTCATTTCCTCCTCCTGTTTAAGAGTTGGAATTGCTGGGATAACCTTATCGGCTGGTACCATTGGTTTCGATTCGGGTTTCAATTCTGGCTTCTCAACCAGTGGTTGAAACTCAGGGATGTGAGCCTGTGGTTTTTCAACCAGTGTTCCGATTTCAATAATCTCTGTTTGTGGTTCTTCTAAGACTTCTGAGCCAAGCAATTCTTTCTTAATCACAACTCCATTCTGCAAAGTCAAACGATACATATATTGACGTTTTCCTGGTTTACCTTTTTGTAGAAGAATTTGTGTACCTTTAGCAAACTTAGGATTTTCAACTATTTGTTTCTCAAAGTCAATTTCTTCTACTTGGATGAGTTCCTCTTGTGTAATAGTAGGAATTCGTTTTGTCCCTATCAAAATAACACGATTTACTGCTTTTCGGATAACTTTCGTATCAACCAATGTTGCAGAACGTTCTTCATCATTGAAGTAGTATTTTTCAAAAGTCTTATGGATGAGTCCATCTTGACCTTCTTGGAAAACTCTAGTTTCACCTTCTGGTAAGCTATCATCATTGCGATATTCTGTTTGATGAGTAATGACCTCATCCTCAGTTACTAGGACTGTACGCTCAACTCCAGTACCCACCACAAGAACTTGGTTGACAGGTTGAGTCGTGATCACAGTTCTTAGATACTCACGTTGAGTTTCTTTACCATTGACATAGGTTACTTGATAGTAGTCTGTTTGAGTTCCTTCTTGGCCCTCTACTTCGACCAGACGGTAGCTAACAGGCTTAGTCTTGTCCTCACGAACGATGATATTGTAAGGAATTGAACTTGTTGTGCTGATTTCCCTAGTTTCAGTAACTTGAGAACCGATATGGATGATCTGTTCTAGAGCTGGACGTAACTCCTTGATGCTAATCAAATCAGTCTTGACCAGAACACCATCTCTGTAGGTTAGTTGATAGACTTTTTCAACTAGACCTGCACGACCTTCTTGAACAAGTTTATGTTCACCCTTCGGCAAATTTTCATCTATAACAGTCACAGTTCTAAAATCAGTTTCCTCGGTTCTAGTTTCTTGCTTGACTGTAATATTTGGAACATGTTTTGTTCCGACTAAAATGATGGTTGGAACTGCTTCTCTGACAACTTTAGTTTCGATTAGTCTTGAAGAACGTTCTTCATCATTGAAGTATTGCTTCTCGATTGTCTTATGAATTAGACCATCTTGACCTTCTTGGATAATCTTCGTTTCACCTTCTGGAAGAGTGTCATCATTACGGAATACCGTTGATCTTGTGATTCTCTCTTCTTGAATTTCGAAGATTGTGCGTTCGATACCAGAACCTTCAACTAGGACTTTATTGACAGGTTGAGCTGTAATGACTGTTCTGAGGTGTTCACGCTTAGTTTCCTTGCCATTGACGTAAGTTACTTGATAGTAGTCTGTTTGAATTCCCTCTTGGCCCTCTACTTCAACAAGGCTGTATCCAACTGGCTTGGTCTTATCCTTACGGATAATAACATTGTATGGAATTGGACTTGTTGCGTTGATTTCCTTAGTTTCAGTGACTTGAGTACCGATATGGATAATCTCATCTTGGACTTTCTGAACTTCCTTGCTACTGATTAAGTCTGTCTTAATCAAGACTCCGTCTGTGTAGGTCAGTTGGTAAACTTTTTCTATGATTCCATTTTGACCTACTTGCACTACCTTGGTCTCTCCTTTTGGTAGGTCAGGATCTTCGATCTTTTGGGTCTTATAAGCAATATTCTCAATTTGAGTATTTTGCTCTACCTTGATCGTCGGTACATGTTTTGTACCTACTAAGATGATAGTTGGAGTTGCTTCTTTAATCAGTTTGCTGTCTACTAATTTCGTAGAACGCAATTCGTCATTGAAGTATTGTTTTTCGATTGTCTTGCGAAGGAGACCTTCCTCACCAACCTGAACAACTTTTGTTTCACCTTCTGGAAGAGTATCATCATTACGATACTCAGTTGTGCTGGCTACTTTATCTTCTTGAATCTCTAAGAGAGTTCGTTCCACGCCTGCACCTTCGACGATGACCCTATTGATAGCTTCTTTAACAACTGTTGTCTTAAGATGTTCGCGTTTTGTTTCTGCTCCGTTGATATAGGTAACTTTATAGAGATCTGATTGTTCTCCGTCTTGACCTTCAACTTCCACGACCTTATAACCAATTGGTTTCGTAATATCTTTGCGAACTATTACAGTGTATGGAATTGGACTTGACTCACTTGCTTCTCTAACCTCTTTAACACGAGTTCCTACTTGGATGATTTTATCCTCAGGCTCTATAGTGATGTTAGATTCAACAAATGTTCGAGAAGTTTCTTCACCGTTCACCTTAGTTACAGAGTAGCGACTTGTCTTTTGCCCCTTCTTACCAGGCTGAATAATCTTAGTTGTTCCTGAAGGAAGTTGGTCTGTAAATTCCTCAACAGTATTGTAGTCAATTACTTCTGTTTCTTCTACAAGTTCCGTTGTCTCAACAATAGGTGTTGAATTACCGACACGGACGACACGATTGACAGCATCTGTAACCTTGTGTTCCGAAACGATAGTACGACTAATCTCATTACCATTCTTATAGCTTACCAAGAATGTTCGGATAATTTGTCCAGGACTACCTTCTTCCTCGACAACACTTTCACCTGCCGGAAGTGTATTGTCAGCGATATAGATTGTCTTAAACGGAACATCAATCTGCTCATCCACTGTACGTTCTGTCATTTTAGAAGTTCCGATTACAGTGATTTCATCAATCGCTTTTGGATCTTCCACTTTCGAAAGTTCCTTGCGAGCAACTTCAATATCGTCCTCATAGGTGACTTCATAGGTTATTGTTATTGCCCCTGGGGAACCCACTTGAGTAACCTTGTTGTAACCCTCAGGTTGGGTTTCGTCTTTTTCAATGACCTTGTTGAAGTCTTTTTCTTCGACAACAACTACGGATCTGACTGAGACAACCACACCCAGACCTTTAACAATAATCTTGTCTTTCTTCTCTTTGAGGCTGTTTTCATTGACTAAGGCACGGTCAACAAGTTCATCATTGAGGTAAGTCAGTTTGTATTGCTTTTCAATTCGACCTTTCTCACCGTCTTGACGGACTTCTTCGTAACCTTTTGGTTTCGTGTAGTCATATTCGATGACAGTTTCAAAGTCTACATCTTTGATTTCAGTAGTGTATTCTACTTTTTCTACTGCACTACCAACTGTGATAATACGTTTAACTGGTTGATCAATCACTTTTTCAGACGTCAAAGTCTTACCAGCTTCCTTACCATTCAGTTTTCTGATTTGGTAAGTCTTTTCAACAGAACCGTTCTTACCAGCTTGATTTTCAAATTGGTAAGTCTTTGGTTTTGTTGGATCCGTTCTAACCTCTGTATCGTATTCGACCGTTTCTTTCTCAGAGACAGTTTCAAAGGTTTCTGTCGCTGTACCAATCAAGATAATCTCTTTTGTAGGTTCAAGAATTGTTTCTTCAGAAATGATCTGACGTCCTACTACTTTATCACCAACTTTGGTAATCTTGTATACATTAACTTTCTTACCAGCGATACCTTTTTGAACAGTCTCCTTAAATCCAATAGGAAGCTCGTCTGTCTCACGAGTTTCGATGATGTACTCTGTTATTGTCGTTGTACGAAGTGTTTCAACCGTTTTATCACCAACGATATCCACTGGAGCTAATGGTTTGCCGTCTAGAGTGTTACGTCCTAGGAAGACATTCTTACTCTTAGCATTCAAGTTCACCCATTCCCCATTGTATAGTCTAAAGAAACCATTTTTGTTTGGTGTGTCTGCGATGAATTTGTTGTCTGTTGCTGTTACTTTAACACTATCGTTGAGACGGTTGATACCAAAGAAAGCTTGCATCAAGTCTTTGATAACTGCTCCGTCTGTTTTACGAGTGACATCGTAACGTTGCCATGGCTCATTGTCTTTATACTTGAAGGTATTGCTATTGACGTCAATAGAAGCTGCGTTTGTACTTTCAATAGCGACCGCATTCTTCCATCTTGATTTAATTTTCGATACGGTCAACTCATTGTTGTCAATGTTGATGCTTCCTCTAGTCTTGGTAAATGGTACTTTTGTAACCTTGTTGACACGTTTTCCAGTAGTACGGTCAATAACACTTGCTACATAAGTTGTATCATCATTGATGTAAATCGGTAACTGCTTGATGTCATCTACTTCAATCTTGTTTCTTGAAATAGTGATGTCACCTGAACCGCCACCTTCAACACCTCTAGATGCTTGAGCAGTATTGTTGTTGACAGAGATGATATAGTCTGTCGAATCACCAGTGATGGTGTTTCCTTCAATGTTTAGGCTATAATCATTTGAACTTTCGTTGTTTCTAAAGAGAATACCAAATGTTCCTAGTTGTCCATTTTCAAATGATTTTGTTAAACCTTCAATGGTGTTATTTGAAATGACATAACGACCTTTATCAAGAGGTTTGGTCCATTTATGGTTTTTCTCATTTGTCAGGATAGAGATGGCTGTGTAACCACGGTAACGAGCTGGATCATCATCATCGTTTTCCAACTTAGAGTTTGGATCTTGTGTTACCTTGTTGTTACGAATAATGACATCTGTCATTGGATTGGCACGGTTATAGACCTCAATACCATTCAAACGGTCTCCAAGCGAGACGTTGTTTTCGATGAGGATCTTATTCCCGTCGTGAATATCCAAGCCTTTACGGTAGTTGTAGTTTGTATAGTTTCCAGTATAGGTAATGCCATCATTATAAGACCCTGCCATTGAGGCAGCACCATATCCAGTACCACCGTCCAACACATGACCGTTGTATGACAGGATATTATTGTCTACCACAAAATTACGTTGGTAACCGAACATAACACCAGCAACACGGTTGTTATGAAGGAAAGAGTTGGTTACCTTGTTACCGTCCATGATAGGAACATCTGGATCTCCAATAGACTTGACTTCATTTGAAACCTTCTCAGAGATACTGCTGTAACGGATTGGTCTACCGCTAGCATCATACTCTTGAGCTGTCGCCTTGCTTGAACTAAAGAAGACACCGGCTCTGTTGAATTTCATAGCACGAACATCATTGATCGTAACATTTGAAGAATCGTTTACGTAGATACCGTTTGAACGCCCAAAGTAAGATTTTCCTTTACGGTAAAACTCATTATCCTTAGTGTAGTCTGATGAATCATAGGCGTGCTCAACAGTTAAGCGGCCTACAGTAAAGTTATTCTGATTTTGAATGAGGACCGCAGACTCGTAACGGTTATCCGTCAAGTTTGTTTCAGGATCGTGCTCTCCATCTTGCTTTTTGTTAAACACAATTTTTGTATTGTTACGACTTGGACCACTACCAATCAAACCTTTTACATTGGCATAGTTCTCATCGATAACCAAGGTTTTCTTCAAGAGGACATTCCCTGAAACCATTACGGCAGCTCCTCCCTCGACCTCATTGGCTGCTTTCAGAGCTTTTTGAAGAGAATCACTTGCTTCAACCTTACCTGTTGTATCTAATCCGAAATCCGTAGCTTTTACATACTTACCGTATGTTGCATCTTCATATACTTTTGTATTGCTAGCAGCAGCTCTTCTGCGACGAACTTTAGGGATTGTAGATGCCTCTTGAGTTTTCTCTTTAGAAGCATCGGATAATTTCTTATCCCCCTCAGCAACTGATGTTTCTGCTTTGCTTTTCTTCTCAGCTTCTGGTTGCTCTTTTTCCCCTTTATCTGACTTTTCTTTATCTGCTTGTTCTACATGTGGTTTCTCTTGGACAGGTTGTTCTGTTGCTGGTTTCTCTCCAGCAACTTCCTTCTCAGCAGGAGCCTTGTCTGCTTCCTTTTCTGCCACTTCCGTTGTAGTAGTAGAGTCTTCTGGCGTTAAAACTGCAGACTTACCCTCATTAGTTATCGCCTCTTTCTTGTCTGTAGCAGTAGTTGCACTCTTTTCATTTAAGTTCTTATTTAATGAAGTGTCTTTTTCATCCTGATTTTGAACAACTGTATTATTTAAAAAATCAATTGTATCAGCTTTGACATGCACTTGACTTAATTGGAAGGTAGTTAAAATCCCAATTGTCAATAGTGAATATTTTGTTGATTTTTTAATATTCATTTCCTTTTTCTCCAAATTCTCATTTAACCATCATCTCTTTATAAGATTTGAATTATGCATAAATATTTTCATCATACCTAAATTAGGGCGCAATATGTTCATTCTATTCTATACAATAATACAGTGACCAAGAGGGAAAGTCAATAAATTTTAACCAAAATTTTGATTTATCCAACTAATACCTTTTATTTGCTATTTTTTCTAATATTTGTGTCTTTTTGGTACTTTTTATTCAAAAAAGCTAGGAGTTTTTCCCTAGCTTTTTTGGTTCTTTTATACTAATTTTTCAAAGATTTCTGAGAAATTTTTGCTAATAGTTTCAAGCGAAACTTCTACTTCTTCTCGAGTTTGGTTGTTCTTAACCTTGACTTGTCCACTTTCGACTTCGCTCTCTCCCAGAGTGATAAGAGTCTTAGCTCCAAAAACATCTGCTGACTTGAACTGAGCTTTAAGTTTACGATTGAGGTAATCACGCTCTGCTTTGAAACCTTGTTGGCGCAATGCTTGTACTAACTCCAAGGCTTTCAGATTTGCTCCTTCACCAAGGACAGCAATATAAACATCTAGGGCGTTTTCGATAGGTAGGGCCACACCTTGCTTTTCAAGAACTAAAAGGAGACGTTCTACACCAAGTCCAAAACCAAATCCAGCAGTTTCAGGACCACCGAAGTAGGCAACCAAACCATCGTAGCGACCACCTGCACAGACTGTCAAGTCATTGCCCTCAATCTCTGTGATAAACTCAAAGATCGTATGGTTATAGTAGTCCAAACCACGTACCATATTGGTATCGATGATGTAGTCTACTCCAAGATTTTCCAACATCTGACGAACAGCATCAAAGTGAGCTTGGCTTTCTGCATCTAGGTAATCCAAGATAGATGGTGCATTCTCCACTGCCACCTTGTCTTCTTTTTCCTTCGAGTCCAAGACACGAAGAGGGTTTTCCTCCAAACGACGCTGGCTATCCTTAGACAAACTATCTTTCATAGGTGTCAAATAGTCAATCAAGGCCTGACGGTAGGCCGCACGGCTCTCAGGATTTCCAAGGGTGTTGAGATGTAGTTTGACACCTTGAATCCCAATTTCTTTCAGGAAGTGGGCTGCCATAGCGATTGTTTCCACATCCGTAGCTGGATTGCTAGAGCCAAAACACTCCACACCAATCTGGTGGAATTGACGCAAGCGACCTGCTTGTGGACGCTCATAGCGGAACATTGGACCCATGTAGTAGAACTTACTTGGCTTTTGCACTTCTGGTGCGAAGAGTTTATTTTCCACATAAGAACGAACGACTGGAGCGGTTCCTTCTGGACGGAGGGTAATATGACGGTCTCCCTTGTCGTAAAAGTCATACATTTCCTTGGTTACGATATCAGTTGTGTCTCCAACAGAACGACTGATGACTTCGTAGTGCTCAAAAATAGGGGTACGTACTTCTGCGTAGTTGTAGCGTTTGAAGATTTCACGCGCAAATCCTTCAACGTACTGCCATTTGGCAGACTCAGCAGGTAAAATATCCTGCGTTCCTTTTGGTTTTTGTAATTTCATAGGGAATCCTCTTTATAACTTAATAGTCCTATTTTACCATAAATGAAAGGATTGGGATAGTGTGAAGAAAACATGGATTTAAAGATTATTTTTGAGATTGAGACTTGTCATAAGAATAGCTATCAGAGAAAGACCTACGAAAAGTATCCAAGTCAACTGTATATCCCATACCGCTACCAGTGAAAAACAGGCAGTCCCCACTGGTATGGATAGAGTAAACAATAAACCTAAAAAATTACTGGTACGAGAGAGAACCTCTGGAGCAAGATTTTTCATGAGCAGAGCACTAATTTTTGGAGAAATTTTCCCAGAGATATACATGGTAAAAAAGACGAAAATCATCCCGAACAAGACTTGGTTTAACAAATTAGATAGACCAACTAGACTGGCTCCTAATGTGACCCACATCATCAATCTAGGCAAAGATTGCTTCCCAAAATAATCATTTCCAGTAAGGCTACTGATGATAACTGCTAATAAGGTAATCAATTGTAGGATAAACAATGCATCCTTGTAGGAGAAATCCAGTAATGAATGATTTAAAAGGAAGATGTTATAGATACCACCTAAGGCACCACCCAAAGCATTGATAATCAAGATAGCAAAGAGCATAAAACCAAAGTTTTTCTGTCCACTTTTAAGAAAAACGAGACGTAAGTTTCGGTAAATCGTTAAAAACTGATCTTTGATAGAAAGTTTCTCACTTTTCAGTGATTTACTGTCAACAAGTGGAGTTGATAAGCTTATTTCAGCCCTTCCTAAAAAGAGAATGAGAGCTGATACTAGGAAAAATATGGCATTGATTCCTGCTACGAGCGAAAAGTTCTGCGTCGATACCCCTAATAGCCAAACACCGAAAGCTTGGCCACCAATAGCAGAAATATAGGTAATAAACTGAGAAAAGGAATAGGCCTCCATCAGATCTGACTCTGCTACTTTTTCTTTAACGAGAGGCATTCGCAAGCCCCCAGCAAAATCACTGGCTACATCACTAATGACATTGATGAGACAAAGGGTCGAAAAGGCAAAGAAACTAGCTTGCTGAACAACTAGGGCTGCTAGAAAAAATAAAACCGCCTGAAATAAACCGACATAGGTCATCCATTTTACCTTGTCCCTCGTATAATCTGCCCGAATCCCCACAAAAACTGTAAAAAGAGTTGGAAGCATCATCACAACATTCGCAATGGCAACGGCAACAGAAGCCTCTGGCAAAGTCGAGGCATAGACCACAAATACTAAATTAAAAATGGAAGCTCCAAAAGCATTGAAAAATCGTGATAAGCTCAAAACTCTATATGCTTGATTTCTTAGTAATAGTTTCATATAATTTCCTTTCTTGCTAACATACTACTTTTATGGTAGTTCTAGTATAGCATCAAGAATCCCTCGAGAATAATTTTTTGAATATATGCAACAGGCTAAAGCCCTAACGAAAACGATAGAACTTGCTAATACTAATAAGTATCTTTACAGTCCTATCGTTTCAATTTAATTTATCCAGTTGCAAATACTCAACACTCTATGGCGCTTCTATAATAATCTGCAGATTTGCTACAACCAATCATCTCGAAAATACGGACAGCATCCTCCATTTTTCTCTGCCCATCCTCTACTCTTCCTTGTTTACTATCAAGCAAACCTTCTGCCCATAGGTAGACTATTCGAAAATAGGTTTCATTTTCTTCAAAGAAGTTCTTTTCAATTTGTTTTTTGAAATAGAGGGCATTGGTAAAATCATCAACTTCAATACAGGCCATAAAACCATTGAGGAGCAAGGTGTGCATCATGTTTCGATTTTTTCCAACTCCTTGCAAAAAATCTGACTTCCGCAACATTTCCCGAGTATACTTTGTCAAAAGCTGGACTGATAATAGAGGAGAGCAGAAAGAAAAGAACGAAAGTTCATAGAGTCCCCAAATTTCAACAGAAAATAGATAATCATGTAGGACTCTTTCTTCCTCAGAGGTCAATGTAATCGTCTCATCAATAGCTTTCATATAGGATTTTATCAAAATAGCATTGAGAATATGTTCTTGTTTATCCTTTGAAAAAGGGATTTTTTGGTATTCTCTCTGATAGAGGGTATGCAAAGATGTTAAATCTTTTGGGTTTACGGCTTTAAACAGTTGATTTCTGAATTCAGAATTAGCATCGTGGTGAAAGTCTCTCGCTAAAAATAAGAGTTCTTCTACGTTAGCATGGATATTCTCTAAAGCAGCAAATAACTTTTGAGCAGATATTTCACTCTGACCATTTTCAAAACGCGACAATAAGGATGCTGAAAAGCGTCCACCTGTTGCTTTTCTCAAGGAAATTTTTCTTGATTCTCGTAGCTCTTTAAAAACTTTTCCTAAATTCTTCATCCTCTTACCACTCATCTTTTATTTTTTCCTATTTTACCACATTTCCTAATAAATACTAGTTCCAAACTAGCATTTACAATCTGCCACAGGCATGATACAATGAAAACCATCAGATATACGAAGGAGAACTTATGAAAAAGAATATCTTGACAACTCTTGTGGCTGCCCTTGTCTACTTTCTCTGTATCGGAGTGGGGGTTCTACTAGGAAACCTTATCGACCACACTGGAAATATGTTTTATGCCCCTGCCTTTTCTGCTCTTGTAGGTGGTAGCGTCTATATGATTCTTTTAGAAAAAGTGCCTCGCTTTGGAGCGATTACAACGATTGGGCTCGTTATCTCTCTCTTTTTCCTCGGGAGCAAGCATGGTGCTGGAGCCTTTCTCCCAGGAATCATCTGTGGACTTGCAGCGGATGGCATCGCCCATCTTGGTCATTACAAGGATAAGGTCAAGAACCTTCTTTCCTTCCTAGTATTTGCTTTTGGCACCACCGGTCCCATTCTACTTATGTGGATAACCCCTCAAGCTTATATAGCAACTCTAGTAGCTCGTGGGAAATCTCAGGACTATATTGACCGCATTATGGTCTCACCGAATCTCGGTAATATCCTACTTTTTATCGCAAGTGTCCTCATTGGTGCTTTACTTGGCACCCTGATTGGACAAGCACTTAGTAAGAAGTTGACACATAAAAGATAAATAAAAAGAGCCGAATGGCTCTTTTTATTTATGACTTAATTTCTTGGTCAAGAAGTCTCCCAAAAACTGAATTGTAAAGATAATCAGGATAATGATGAGCGTCGCAAGGACTGTCACATCATGATTGAAACGGTTAAATCCATAAGCGATAGCTACGTTACCGATACCACCTGCTCCGACCGCTCCCGCCATAGCTGTTTCACCGACTAGTGAGATCAAGGTCACAGTTGTCACACGGATCAAGTCTGGTAGACCTTCTGATAGGTAAACACCTACGATGTCCCAGAAAGTAGCTCCACTAGCTTGAGCTGCCTCGATGACACCACCATCTAGCTCAGCTAATACCACCTGTACTTGACGAGCAAAGAAGGCAAAGACTGCAAAAGATAGGGGTACAATAGCCGCATTTGGCCCGATACTTGTCCCTACGATTAGATGAGAGAAGGGTGACAAGACAGCCAAGAGAATGATGAATGGCACCGCACGGAAGATAGAGGTAATCTTGTCCAAAATCCAGAAAACAACTTTATTTTCCAAGACACCACCTGGAGCTGTCAAGACAAGGAAAAGCCCTGCAACCAGCCCTAGGAAACCTCCGATGATGAAGGAAAGAACCGTCATATAAAGGGTCAAGTAGATTGCTGTTCCCCAGCCAGCTTGACCAGACCAACCCATCTTGTAGACGTTTGGTAAGTATGCTTTAATCAATTCTGCCATCTTACTGTCCTCCCTTCAATACTTTTAGTTGCACACCAGCCTGACGGATGGCATCTTGAGCGATTGCCAATGCTTCTTTTTCTCCTGACAAGACGACGACTAATTCACCCACAGGGGTACCATCCAAAATTTCAATGTTCCCATAGAGAATATTGGCTGTTACTTGGTAGTGTTTGTACAACTCATTTAAAAGTGGCTCATCTGTAGAAGCACCTGCATACTTGAGTTGTACCAAAATGCTGTTTTCAGATAAGTGCTCTACAATTTCTTGTTTCTCAATCTTGACCATGGCTTCATCAATACCTGTCGCAGTTGAGATAAAGTCCTGAGTCAATGGTTGCTTAGGATCTGAGAAGATTTCAAGAACACTGCCCTCTTCAATCAAGCGACCATCCTGCATCACAGCTACACGGTTAGCAATGTCTTTGACAATCTGCATCTCATGTGTAATCAAGACAATGGTCAAACCTAGCTTACGATTCAAATCTTGCAAGAGAGATAAGATTTGTTTCGTTGTCTTAGGGTCGAGAGCTGAAGTCGACTCGTCTGAAATCAAGATTTTTGGATCATTGGCCAAGGCACGTGCAATAGCCACACGTTGTTTTTGACCTCCAGAAAGTTGTGAAGGATAGTTTTCGGCACGGTCAGCCAAGCCGACCAAGTCTAATAATTCAGCCACTTTAGCCTTCTTATCTTTCTCGCTAAGTCCAGAGTGTTTGAGGGCGAAGGCTACGTTTTCCTCTGCTGTTTTCTGGCTCATGAGGTTAAAGTGTTGGAAAATCATCCCAATATCTTGACGTTTGCGGCGCAATTGTCCCGCAGTCAAAGTCACCTTATTATCAAAAATTACATCATCATCAATGGTAATTCTACCTGCAGATGGTTTTTGCAAAAGATTAATAACACGAACCAGGGTTGATTTTCCTGCTCCAGAATATCCTACAATTCCGTAGATATCCCCTTCTTGGATGTGAATGGTCACATCCTTGACCGCTGTGATGGTTCTTTTCTTTTGGTGGAAAGTCACATCAATCTGGTCTAATTTGATAATGTCTCTACTCATAACTTCTAATCAGCTCCTCTACTAATTCAATATGGGTGTAATAATCGGCGATTCGCACATTTTCATCTCCACCGTGGTCTCGGCTATTGGCATTTCCTAGACCAAAGGCAATCATAGGTACTTCTAAGGCATCAAATACCGTATGCATAGGACCTGTACCAGCCGTTGTTGGCAAGACAGATACGCCCTGTGGATAGAATTTCTTGGCTAGCTCAATAACATTGAGAATAGATGGTGCACTCATGTCACTTCGATAGCTCATCTCACCCAAGGTATAGTACAATTCTACCTTATCAAAGCCATTTTTGTCTAGTTGTTTTCGGATTTTCTCCAAAACATCATGGGGTTCAAGCCCTGGAACCAAACGGACTTCTAGCTTGGCACTAGCCTCTGCTGGCAAGATTGTTTTGACTCCTTGACCTTGATAACCAGACTGAATTCCTTCGATATTGAGCGCTGGCTCAAAAAAGAAACGTTTTAGAAAGGCGGTACGTTCCTCTTGTAAAAGTGGTAATTCCAAGCCATAAATCTGGCTGATTTCCTCTGGATTGCGTTGGGCATAAGTTTCAACCAAGGCTAACTCTCGTTCGTTTGGTTCCTGCACATCATCGTACAAGCCTTCTACCAAGATACGGCCGTCGGCAGCGCGAAGACTAGTCAAAGCTTGAATGAGATACCATGGAGCTGATTCGATGACTCCACCATAGCTAGAATGGATATCGACGTCTGCACTCTTAACCTTGGCATCAAAGGTCACAATCCCCTTGTTTCCACCAGAGATTTCTAACTGTTCTAAGGCATTCTTTGTTCCTTGTTCCCAGACTAATAAATCTGCGCCTCGGAGTTTGTCCGCATGTTTTTCTAAATATTTATCCAAATCCATAGAGGCCGATTCCTCTGCCCCTTCCATGATGAAGCTGATATTGACTGGAAGATCATCGTGATGTTGCATATATTTTCTCAGAGCGCTCAAGCGAGCAGTGATATGCCCCTTGTCATCATCAACCCCGCGTCCATACATGATGCCATCACGGACAGAAAGCGTAAATGGATCCTCGGTCCAAACTTGATCACCATCTGCTGGTACTGTGTCATAGTGGTTGTAGAAAATGATAGTCTTGGCATTTGGTCGTGAACTTTTGAAATGTGCCGTGACAAAAGGCGCTGTATAGCTCTCATCAATCTCAACTTCTGCACCAACACGTTTAAAAATCTCACCTAGATAACGAGCCACCTCTTTCAGGCCAACTCGTTGGGCAAAGACTGATTTTTTAGAAATCAAGGTACGCAAAACTTCAAAATAATGTTGCGCTACATGATCCTTTTCAAACTTTTCAATTTGTTCTTCTTGGCTAGGGAAAACCATTTTCTCTCTACCTTTCTACTAGGACTTGTACCTTTAGAATCAATACAAGTGGATTTCATTTGCTTGAGGCTCTATATAAAAGCAAGAGGTGGAAAAAATCTCTCCCACCTCCCTGTGTTTATTACCAAACTGGTTGATCCAAGCCGTCTGAAGTTTCTTCGATGACTTTTTTCACTTCATCAGTGTGGTAAGCTGCGATAATTTTCTTGATTGCATCAGCTTTAGGTGATGATTCCCAATCTTTTTTCGCAACGATGATGTTGTACCATTGTTTTGAGTTTTCGTCAGCTTGCTCTTTAAAGAGTGCTTTCTTGTAGTCCAATTTGGCTTCTGTAACAAAAGTGTTGTTTACAACAGCTGCATCAACTGATGTCAATGAACGAGCTGTTTGGCTAGCATCCAATTCAGTGATTTTCAAGTTCTTTGGATTTTCTTTGATGTTTGCGATTGTAGCAAGTTCAGTTCCTGAAACATCCAATTTAATCAAACCAGCTGATTGAAGAAGGTAAAGGGCACGGCTTTCGTTAGTAGCATCGTTTGGAATTGCGATTTCACCCTTATCTGGGATTTCTTCCACTTTAGTGTACTTGTTTTCTTCTCCGTTTTTACCTGAGTAAAGGCGGATTGGTGAGATATAAGTATCTGCAATCGCTACAAGATCTTTACCGTTTTCTTTGTTCCAGTTGTTCAAGAAGTTGTAGTGTTGGAAAGCGTTCAAGTCTACTTCACCATCAGCAGTTGCTTTATTTGGTTGTGAGTAGTCTGTAAACTCTGTGAATTCCAATTTAATTCCGTCTTTTTCAACCAATTCTTGGACTTTGTCCCAACGTGCTTCTTCTGAACCGCTACGGTTAACAGTCGCAATTTTAACTGTAGTTGTATTGTCCGCTTTCTTGTCTGAATTTCCGCAAGCTGCAAGTGTAAGGCCTGCTACTGTAGCGATAGTTGCTACGCTTAACCATTTTTTGATTTTCATGATTCATTCTCCTTTAAAAATAATACCGTAATAGTATCTCATACTTTATTTGATTTCGCAAATTGTTATTAGATAGGCAGACGTATAGTTTGAAACTATATGCCTAAAAGTTGCAAATCATCCATCTCTGAGAGATGGATGATTTACAAACTTATTTAATGTCAGCTTCTGCTGGGAGGTAAGAACCACCGAAGAACTGTTGAGATAGTTTTTCAAGAGTTCCGTCTTTATATAGTTCTTGGATGCGTTTGTCTACAAATGATTTCAACTCATCTTGACCTTTGGCAAGAAGTGGGTATACGTAAGGTTGTTGGTCGCTTGGGAGTTCGATGACTTTCAAATTATCCAAACCTTGGTTTTTGATAACTGTCTCTACACCGATCTTGTCAAAAATCTTATAGTCAAATTGTCCATCGCTCAAACGAGACATGATTTGTTGGAAATCTGCCTTAGTATAATTAAGGATAGTTGGATTGTCCGCATGTTCTGTGTTGTATGCTTCCAATTGTTTAGCTGAGGTTGTTCCTTGAACGACTTCAGTAGATTTTCCACCGATATCATCAAGAGACTTGATGCTAGTGTCGTCCTTCTTCACAACAAGAACGTTAGGGTTTTTAGCAGTTGGCGCTGCGTAGAGGTATTTCTCTGCACGTTCTTTAGTGTAGCTGATGTTGTTAACTGCCATTTGGTAACGATCTGCGTCAAGACCTGCAAAGATACCTGACCATTCTGTCTTTTCAAACTTGACATCATATTTGTCAGAGTCTTTAAAGATAGCACGAATAACTTCGATTTCGTAACCAGTCAACTCACCATTATCTTCATAGTTAAATGGTTTTGGTGAAGCGTTAGTCGCTACGATAATTTCTTTCTTACCAGATGTTGCTTCACTAGTTGCAGCATCTTTCTTCTCACCGCCTGAGCAAGCTGCTAATACACCGGCGGCAACAAGCCCTAGGGCAGCAAGTGATGAATATTTAACGATTTTTTTCATGATAATTCCTCCAAAATAAAATACAGTCTTATCTTAACAGAAAAATTAGGATTGCGCCATTATATGATTTCTATATTTGTGATAGGTTTTCTTTATGGCTGATTAAAAGACCAAACGGAGGACTGCTATCAAAACCACTCCAAAGAGAACCGTCCCCACCAGATTGCGGTAGCGAAAGGCTACAAAGGCTGTCGGAAAGACTGCTAAAAAGTCCAACCATTTTATCTGTGGGAAGCTTCCAACTTTTCCGCTCACAACACTTGAAAGAATCAAGGCAAAGATAATAGAAACTGGGAGGAATTTCAAAAAGCGTTCGACAATAGGCGGCAACCCCTTGTATTTGGCTAGGATGAAAGGAACCATTCTTGGAATCCAAGTCACCAAGCCAGAAAAGATGATTGCCATTAAAATATACTTACTGACCATCTAAAATCACCCCCATGGTACAACCTAGCAAGGTCACAAACAGGACAGCTAGAGACTGAGACACTACTGTCAAGAGTACAAAAAAGGAAACAGCAACAACTCCCAGAATGATGAAGAGATTGCGTAAGGGAATCCGTTTTTGCATAATCTGAAACTGGGAAGTGAAAATCCCGATAAACATTCCCACTAAGGCAAAATCTAGACCAAAAACTTCCGGATTTGGCAAAAGGCCGCCTAGAGCAGTTCCGACAACTGTTCCCAAAAACCAAGAAATATAGCTATTGAGATTGTTCCCATGCATCCACATTGGGTTGACCTTATCCCTATGCACTAGCTCTCCCATCAAGACCCCGTAAGTCTCATCGGTCAAGAGACTGGACATTCCGATATTATGCCAGAGACTAGTCTGACGGAAATAGGTCGACGCATGCAAACTCAGCAAGAAGAGACGCAGATTAATCAAAAAGACCGTCATAGCAATGGCTGCCACAGGTGCTTGAACTGCTATCAAGGCTATCATGGCAAACTGAGCACTCCCAGCATAGACAAAGAGGCTCATCAAGCCCATTTCCACAGGTGTTACATAGGGAGATCCGATAATACCGCAAGCAAGGCCAATGCTGATATAACCTAAAGCCGTCGGCACAGCAGCCTGTACACCTTCCCAAAATCCTTTTTCTTTCATAAACCTCCTCACTATTCATTCCTTCATCAACTGCTTTCTAAACAGTCATAGCAAAAATTATTATAACACATTCATAAAATAGAAAAAAGTTTAGAATTTGAAGTTAATAAAACACTGTTTGTTTTTGTCATCAAATAGCTGCTATCTTAATAAACTCTCTCATTTGTCCAAACAAAAAAGCCAGCCTAGAGCTAACTCTTTATTCCATAGTATCAAAAGCGAGGCTAGGTTTGGCGTTTAGCTCCAAGCCTGCAAAGTTTTCTTTGTTCCACTCGCTGACGCTGGCGTAGGCAATCATGCCTGCATTGTCTCCGCAAAGACGCAGAGGAGGAATGATAACCTTGACGTCGGTGATTTCAGCTGCTAAGCGTTCTCTGAGACCTTTATTGGCAGCCACACCACCGGCCACAACTAGAGTTTTAACAGGATATTTCTCCAAGGCTTTCTTGGTTTTTGCCATGAGAATATCCATGACTGCCTCTTGGAAGGAAGCAGATAGGTCTTCCTTGGACAAGCTTTCTCCCTTTTGCTCGGCATTGTGGTGGAGATTGATAAAGGCAGACTTCAAACCTGAGAATGAAAACTCCAGATTGTCTTCCTTGATCATGGCACGAGGGAAGTCATAAATATCCTGCCCCTGATGAGCCAACTCGTCAATCTCCCGACCTGCTGGATAGGTCAAACCCATAACACGGCCGACCTTATCATAGGCTTCACCAACTGCATCATCACGCGTTTCCCCAACAATCTTATAATCACCAGCTTCTGAAACATAAACCAACTCTGTGTGTCCACCACTAACCAATAGAGCTAGCAAGGGGAATTCCAAGGGCTCCACACTTTGAGCCGCCATGAGGTGGCCAGCCATGTGATTCACAGGGATAAGCGGAAGTCCATGAGCCCAAGCAAAGGCCTTAGCAGCGGATAAACCAACTAGTAAGGCTCCGACCAAGCCCGGCCCATAGGTAACGGCAACAGCTGTCACGTCCTCTTCGGTAATCCCTGCCTCTACTAGCGCCTCCTCTATACAGGCTGTAATGACCTCGACATGGTGACGACTGGCTACTTCTGGCACTACGCCACCAAAACGTTTGTGACTCTCAATTTGACTCGCAATGACATTGGATAAGAGCTCGTCGTCGTTTTTCAGGACGGCGACACTGGTCTCATCGCAGGATGTCTCAAATGCTAAAATATATCTATCCTTCATCTATTTCTCTCTTCATGATAATGGCGTCCTCAACTGGATTATGGTAATAGGCCTTTCTCTCAGCGATAACTGCCATTTTTTCTTTCTTGTAAAATGCTTGCGCTCTTTGATTTGACTTTCTAACTTCGAGGAAAATCTCTTTATCTATCGGCAGTGTCGCAAACAAGGCTATGGCTATCCCCTGACCTTGATAAGCTTTCTTGACAGCGATTTGCAGGACTTCTGCTTCAAAAAGATTCTCCTGAATTGCTAGAAAACCTATCACTTCTTCCCCATCATAAGCTAGAGCATACCAAGTCTGGTCTTGAGACAGGTCTGCTTGGATTTGTTCCAACGTCCAAGGACTGACGGGATAAACATCCGTCATCACTTCGTAGATAGCTTGTGCCACATCAGGCTGCTGTTGGATTCGTTTGATTTCTATCATAGGCGTTTAATGTAAGACTCGCCAGACTCCGTATGGTTCTTGAGCCAATTTTCCTCAGCTTCGACACGCTTGAGATAATTCGGCACAAAGTCGTGCAGGGAGTCTGCTTCCTTGTCCCAGGCCCAAAGAGCAAGATTCGCTGCGTTTGGTAAGGTTTCTTGATAGTTAGCCTGTAGTAATTGCTCTTGAATCTGCTCGATAAAGGCACCCACTTCACCAACAAAGGTCACTTGGTCGGCATCCTTGACCTGCTCTAGGACCTCCTCGAAAGACAGATGCGCTTCTGGAAAGACAGGTTGAGCATGTTCATAGAATCCTGCGTATACATTGTTACGGCGTGCATCCATGATAGGAACCACCAAGCCTTCTTGTTGGCGTGGAACCAGAGCCAATAGACTAGACATCCCCACTAACTCAATGTTTAGGGTATGAGCCAAGGTCTTGGCAGTTGCTACTGCGATTCGCAAACCTGTATAGCTACCCGGCCCCTCTGCTACGACGATTCGATCCAAATCCTTTGGCGTCAAATCCAAACTTGCCATCAAAAAATCAATAGCAGGCATGAGGGTAATACTGTGATTTTTCTTGATATTAATCGTCGTCTCGGCAAGAAGCTGCTTGTCCTCTAAAATAGCTAGAGAAAGAGCCTTGCTGGACGTATCAAAAGCTAATACTTTCATAACACATTCCTATCTTTTTGTCTGCTTACTATTATACTACAAAAGCCGACGCATGGGAATTTTCTTTGTTTCCAAACAAGAATGCCCTGCCAAACAGACAGGACAAGCACTCAAGAATTCAAACCAAAGTAAAATACGAACCAGACCACATAGGTCACTAGGAGAAGGAAAAACGAATACAGAGTCACGAAGCCAATCTTCCATAGGAATTTGGCCTTCCGATACTCTAGCCGAGTATACAAAATATTTCCTCCGTAAACACAGGCAACAAATCCCGCAAAGGCCAGAAGACGAATGATAATAGCTAGTTGAAACATATCCTGCCCTCCTTCATAAGGAAAAACCTCTTTTCTAACTTTATTATAGCACGTGATTTCAAAGTCTTCAAATACTTGTATCGGGCAAAATGAAACACATTTCAAGCTCCTTACTTTCATGTTTCCTGCTTTTACTAATTCCCCTTTTTATGTTATAATTGAGATAATTGTAACGAATCAAGGTCAATACAGGCAGAAAATGAAATAGAAACAAACAGCTTCAAGCTGGTAATTTTTTGAATACAGCTGACCTGAAAACAGAAAGGAAACACATGATTTACAAAGTTTTTTATCAAGAAACAAAAGACCGTAGCCCACGTCGTGAAACAACACGCTCACTTTACTTAGACATTGATGCCAGCTCAGAACTTGAGGGACGTATCATTGCCCGTGAACTTGTTGAAAAAAACCGTCCAGAATTTAACGTTGAATATATCGAGCTCTTGTCTGACAAATTGCTAGACTACGAAAAAGAAACTGGCTCATTCGAAATTACGGAGTTCTAATATGGCCTATACTCTTAAACCAGAAGAAGTGGGCGTTTTTGCCATTGGTGGTCTAGGAGAAATCGGTAAAAATACATACGGAATCGAATACCAAGACGAAATCATCATCGTTGATGCAGGGATTAAATTCCCCGAGGATGACTTGCTTGGTATCGACTACGTTATCCCTGATTACTCTTACATTGTCGAAAATATCGACCGCGTCAAGGCTCTCTTGATTACACACGGACACGAGGACCATATTGGTGGGATTCCTTTCTTGCTCAAGCAAGCAAATATCCCTATCTATGCAGGTCCACTAGCCCTCGCTTTGATCCGTGGAAAACTCGAAGAACATGGCCTTTTGCGCAATGCTACACTTCACGAAATCAACCACAACACTGAGTTGACCTTTAAAAATCTTAAAGCAACTTTCTTTAGAACAACTCACTCAATCCCAGAACCTTTGGGAATTGTTATCCACACACCTCAAGGAAAAATCGTCTGTACCGGTGACTTCAAGTTTGACTTTACACCAGTTGGTGAACCTGCAGACTTGCATCGTATGGCAGCCCTAGGTGAAGACGGAGTACTTTGCTTACTCTCAGACTCAACAAATGCTGAAGTGCCAACCTTTACAAACTCTGAAAAGGTCGTTGGTCAGTCTATTATGAAGATTATCCAAGGTATCGAGGGACGTATCATCTTTGCATCCTTTGCCTCAAACATCTTCCGTCTCCAACAAGCAACAGATGCTGCTGTTAAGACTGGACGCAAGATTGCTGTCTTTGGACGCTCTATGGAAAAGGCTATTGTTAACGGAATCGAACTTGGCTATATCAAAGCGCCAAAGGGAACCTTTATCGAGCCAAATGAAATCAAAGATTACCCTGCAGGTGAGATTCTTATCCTTTGTACAGGTAGCCAGGGCGAACCTATGGCAGCCCTCTCTCGTATTGCTAACGGAACCCACCGTCAAGTGCAACTCCAACCTGGCGATACGGTTATCTTCTCATCTAGTCCAATCCCAGGAAACACCACTAGCGTTAACAAGCTGATTAACATCATTTCTGAAGCTGGTGTTGAAGTCATCCATGGTAAGATTAACAACATCCATACATCTGGACACGGTGGTCAACAAGAGCAAAAACTCATGCTTCGCCTCATCAAACCAAAATACTTCATGCCTGTTCACGGTGAATATCGCATGCAAAAAGTCCACGCTGGACTTGCCGTAGATACTGGAGTTGAAAAAGACAATATCTTTATTATGAGCAATGGTGATGTCCTTGCCCTTACTGCAAACTCTGCTCGTATCGCAGGTCACTTCAATGCTCAAGATATCTACGTCGATGGAAATCGTATCGGCGAAATCGGTGCGGCAGTCCTAAAAGACCGCCGAGACCTATCCGAAGATGGTGTCGTACTTGCCGTCGCAACGGTAGACTTTGAGTCTCAGATGATTATTTCTGGACCAGATATCCTTAGTCGTGGTTTCGTCTACATGCGCGAATCTGGCGACTTAATCCGTCAAAGCCAACGCATCCTTTTCAATGCTATTCGTATCGCTTTGAAAAACAAGGATGCCAGCGTCCAATCTGTCAATGGTGCTATCGTAAACGCCATTCGACCATTCCTTTACGAAAACACTGAACGTGAACCAATCATCATTCCAATGATTCTCACACCAGATGAAGAATAAAAAAAATTCTCTGAAATCCTATGACTTCAGAGAATTTTTTTTATTTAACGACAATTTCGTAACGAGTTTTGCTAGTGAAAGTCTCACCTGCTTTTAGAATGACTTGATCTTTCAGGTCACTGTGAATAGCATCTGGTAAAGCCTGTGCTTCAAGAGCAATCCCATTGTGCTGCGTCATTGGTTGACCAGCGATGATGACACTCTCATCCACAAAGTTTGCGGTGTAAACTACAAAGCAAGGTGCTTCTGTCTTAAAGAGTAAGAAACGACCTGAATTTTGGTCATACAAGAAACCAGCATTGTCATGTCCTGCAGGCAGAGCAAATGGGTGGTCCAAACCAGATACGAGCTGAATTTGCTCATCTTTTTCTGCAAAGATATCTTTCAACAAGGCGCCATTGTAGATATGTTTGACCACATCACGATCGGCATCTGGAGCTTTAGCTGGGACACCGTCAGGAGCGATTGGATAAATACCTTCTGTATTCAGTTGGAAAACATGGCGGTCAACAGTCTGAGTGAAATCACCAGACAAGTTAAAGTAGCTATGGTTGGTTGGATTGACCAAGGTATCCTGATCCGTCGTCACCTTGTAGCTAACTTCGTAGGCACCAGTTTCTTCCAAGTGGTAGCTAATCCAGATTTTAAGGTTTCCAGGGAAACCTCCTGTCCCGTCTGTTCTTTCTGTGTAAAGAGTTAAGCCATGGTCGCTCACCTCGACTAGCTCAAACAGACTAGAATCCCAACCTGTTGATCCGCTGTGGTTACAGTTGCTTGCGTTATTGACTTCGAGTTCATAGGTTTTCCCATTCAATTCGAATGTCGCACCTGCGATACGACCTGCAACTGGACCTACACTCGCTCCATGTTTAGGACTGTTACCTACATAGCTGTCAAAATCATCAAAGCCTAGGATAACATTGGCAAAATTACCAGCCTTATCAGGAGTTACATAACGTAGAATCGTTGCACCATAGGTCATGATTTCTAGTTGATAGCCTGCTTCTGTTTCAAAGCGATAAGCGACAACATCCTTGTCATCAACTTTCCCAAATACACGTTCTGTGTATGCTTTCATCCTTATCTCCTTATTATTTGAATTCGTGAATAATAACACCTTGAACGACGCGGTTTACTGTACCTGTAGGTGATGGTGTATCAGGTCTGTTTCCAACCTTAAGCGAAGTCAAAAGGGCAAAGAGTTGGGCATAAACGATGTAAGGGAAGACACGGTAAATATCGTTCAAGACACCGCCACAACCAAGTGCTACTTCTTTGACATTTTCAAGTCCAAAAGTTTGGTCACTCAAGAGAACAACGCGACGAGCAATTTTATCACCTGCAACTTCACGAACTAAGTCTAAGTCATACTGACGAGTATAATCTGTTGTAGAACCAAAGACTAAAACAACAGTATCTTCATTGATAAGAGATTTTGGACCATGACGGAAGCCAACTGGGCTTTCATACATAGTTGCAACCTGACCAGCAGTCAATTCCAAAATTTTGAGCTGGGCTTCGTGAGCAAGTCCGAAGAATGGACCTGCACCTAAGTAAATCACTCGGTTAAAGTCTAGGTCAACCAATTCTTTCACATCTGCCACATTGTCAAGAACTTTACAAGCAAGACTAGAAAGCACTTCAAAACGTTCAGCTTTAACAGCAAATTCAGTTGGATCAAAGACCAAAAGGGCTGTCAACATCATTGAAGTAAAGCTTGATGTCATAGCAAAGCCAGCATCGTTAGAAGCTGCCGGTTGCAAGAGCAAGAGGTTGCGATCGTCACCGTGAGCTTGAAGTGCTAATTCCCCTTCAGCCGCACAAGTGATCGTTACTTGATAAAGCTCGTCAACCAAGGCCTTAGCCAGGTCAACCGTTGCTACACTCTCAGGTGAATTTCCACTACGTGCGAATGATACCAAAACAGTTGCCACGTCTTTTTTCAAATAAGTTTGTGGATTGGCAACAATATCCGTTGTCGCAATAGAGTTAAAATTCCATTTACGTTCATCATAGACTTCCTTGAAGTAAGGAACTAGGGTATCACCTACATAAGCAGAAGTCCCAGCACCAGTCAGGATAACCTTAATGTAGTCATGTTTATCTGCAATTCCTTGCAAAAAGGCTGCAATTTCATCACGGCGGGCTTGATAGGATTCAAAAGCTTCCTTCCAAACATCTGGTTGTTGGTAAATTTCACGTGTGGTGATCTCTGCTCCCAACTCAAGCAAATCTTCTTTTGTATAATCTAGCATTGAAAACCTCTAATCTAATATTATTTCATGATTGAAAACATGGGAATGGGAGTCGCTCCCATTCCCATGTATATTTTCTATAAGATGATTTAACATTTTAATGCAATCACATCTTATACTCAATGAAAATCAAAGAACAAACTAGGAAGCTAGCCGAAGGCTGTGCTCAAGTACGGCAAGGCGAAGCTGACGTGGTTTGAATTTGATTTTTGAAGAGTATTATTCATCTTCATCGTCATCGAAGCTAGCTAATAAATCATTAACTTTCACAATGCTTTCTGACGCACGACTCTTATAGTCTGCATCGATACCTGTTAGGCTTGCATTGATAAACTCAATGACCATTGGAAGGTTCATTCCTGCATAAAGTTCAATGTCACGACCTTCCATAATCAAACGGCTCACCACGTTACATGGAGTTCCGCCAAGAAGATCCGCAAAGACTAGGAAATCATCCAATCCTTCAACAGCAGCTTCAAACTTAGCAGTAAATTCTTCTGGTCCATCTTCTGGAAGAAGAGCGACCGCATGAATGTTATCTTGTGGTCCCATAATCATCTCTGTGCTACCTTTAAGTTCTTCACAGAAACGACCGTGGCTCACTAAAATTAATGATTTCGTCATAAATTATGCGCCCATTCCAAGTGCAAATTTACCAAAGGCAGAAAGAGCCAAGGCAAGCACGATAATGATACCGATAGCTTTTGTAGAGTTCATACCCTTCTTACCAAGCAACCAGAAGATGAAGGCAGTGAAGATTGCTGGAAGCAAACGTGGGAAGATTGAGTTCAAGATATCTTGGAAGTCAATCATCTTTTCACCGATTGGCAATTTGTATGAAATTTCAAAGTTGATCATTGTTGCTACAAGAGCACCCATCATGAACACACCAAGTACAGATGCAGCTTCAATCAAAGCTGTCAAAGTACTTTGCATGTTGTTGATAAGGTTAACCCCTTCTTTGTAGGCAAATTCCAACTGTTTCCAACGGAAGATGTCATACGCTACTGCAACTGCAATCCAAAGGAAGATACCCCAAGGTTGACCAGCGATAGCCATTGTTGCAGCGATAGATCCCATGATAGCAGGTACAAGTGAACCAAAGATAGTATCTCCAAGAGGAGCGAATGGTCCCATCAAACCTGTCTTGATACCGTTAACCGCATCTTTAGAGACAACGCCATCTTTTTCTTCCATGGCAAGGTCAAAACCAGCGATGATTGTGTGGAAGAATGGTGAAGTGTTGAAGAATTGAGTATGAACTTTCATCATTTCTTTCAACTCAGGAGTTCCATCTCCATACATTTTACGCAATTGTGGCAAGATCATGTATAGGTAACCTGATGCTTGCATACGTTCGTAGTTCCATCCCAATTGGAAAGTGAACAAGCTACGTTTGTTAATTTGATTAAAATCTTCTTTTGTTAATTTGTAATTAGAATTCGTCATCTTCAATTTCCCCACTTTCTGATGGTGTAGAAGGTGCTGCTACAGCAACTTTTTGGCTGTTCTTGAAGTGAACAACTGCAAGGAAGATACCCACGATAGAGATACCGATCATAGACAATCCTTTGAAGTTGTTAACAAAGCCAATTTTTTCAGCAACTTCAGCAGGAAGAGTGCTAATGATACCAGCAACTGCTCCACCAAGACTTTGTACGTTTGAGTAAAGAACAGTCAACATAGCTGTCAAACCAAATCCCATAGCAAGGTAGTGAAGGTTACGTTTAACTGGAAGGTAACGAAGCAAGATAGCGAATCCAAGACCTGGAAGCATACGACCTGCAAGAGTCAAACCGTCTGCAACCCATTGGTATTCTTTAACAAGGTTTACAACACCTTGTACGAATTCTCCACCGAAAGCAAGGGCGAAGAATACTGGAAGGGCACGAGATAGAGCCCAAGGAAGCGCACCAAGAAGATAGTTACGTTCGATTCCTTTGTAGTCAAAGCGTTCAATCGCAGCGTCAATACGGTGAGCGAAGAATGTTGTAGTCATACGACCAAGTACGTCGAAGTAAGTCAAAAGTGCTGCTACTGGTACAGCGATTGTAGTGATCGCAAGGTCTGTTTCGATTCCTTGTGAAACTGAGAAAGCAGTCGCAAGAACCGCACCAGAAGTTGCGTCGATACGAGAAGCACCACCGAAGGTACCTACCCCAAGTACGAACAACTGCAAGCTACCACCGATAAACAAACCAGTTGTCAAATCTCCCATGACTAAACCAGTAATAAAACCAGCGAATACAGGCGAACCTGCAGAAGAAACGATCGTCAACTCATCACAGATTTGATAAGCTGAGTACAAAGTGAGAAGTAAAATTTGCCACCATTGTATCATAACAATGACCTCCTAAAAATTTTTTCCTATTTTAATAAGCTCAAAAAGTCTGAAACTGGATCATTTGGAACCATTTGAGCAGTAAGTTTAACACCTTTTTCCGCCAATTTGTGGAAATCTTCTACGTCTTTATCAACAACGTTAATAGAACGTGTGATCGCACGAGTTTCTGGTGTTTGAGACATGTTGCCGACATTGACAGTTTCAAGTGGCACACCTGCTTCTACCAAACCAAGGAAACGGTCAGGTTTGCGTGCTACAATCAAAAGACGTTGGCTATCATATTTACCAGCAAGGATATTCGCTGCTGCTTTATCAACTGGCAAAATACTAAGTTTTACACCTGGTGGTGTTGCAAGTTTCAAGCCGCTTTTTTCAACGTCGTTATTCACAACATCATTGTCAACGACCATGATACGTGAAACATTCAGTTTAGCAGACCAAAGGTTTGCGACTTGTCCGTGAATTAAGCGCCCATCGATACGGCATCCTACAATTGTCATAAGTTTTCCCCCTTTATAAGTTTTAGTGTAGGTTTACAAGTTAAATGTATGTGTTCCTTATACTCCCCTTCTGTTTCAAAGATAATGATGCGGTTGGCACCTTCTTTGAGATAGCTATGTGGAATATAAAGAGATAAGGTTGGACCGACATTCCAGAAACGACCTAGATGATGTCCGTTGATATAAGCAATCCCTTTACCAAACTCAGATAAGTCTAAGTAGGTATCCTTTGGCGCCTCAACTTCAAAGTCATAAGCGTAAAAGGCAGGTTGCCCTTCTGTCCATCCCTTAGAGAAATCAATATTCTCTGGGTTATCAAGAGGAAGTGGATATTGCTTCCAGTTGAGCAAGAAATGCAAATCTTTACAAATACCTGTGCGAATTCCTTTTCGCTGTGTATCTGCTAAGAATTTGTGTCCATAGTTGACACGCCCCATATTTTCAATAAGTATATCAATATTGGATAGCGTTTTCTTTTTACCTTGATAAAAGATATCTTCACCGATTTCTGTTTGGTACTGTGTCGCCACCCATTTACCATCGATAAAGAGCTGAGCTCTATCTCGTCCGTCAATAATTCGAATGCGTTCTTCATCCGCATCCCAACTTGCTTCCGTACGATAGAGTAGGTAGCCGTAACCTTGTCCTAACTCTTCCATTTTCTTAGGGTAGAGACTTTCAATCGGACTGGATAGGCTATCCAAGGTTTCAAACAAGGAAACTTTTTCAACTAGCGGAATCGCGTCAACTTCCATACTTGCCTTGTGAAGTGGCTCAGATTGCGGATACTCAGGATAGTAAGTCGCCATCATGTCTTTGACTGCAAAATATTTAGCAGTTGGGTTTCCAGCTTCATCAAGAAGAGCGTCATAATCATAAGATGTTACTTGTGGTAAATCAATGGTTCCTCGAGCTGAACAACCATTCATAAAACCAAAGTTGGTCCCACCGTGGAACATGTAAAGATTAATAGAACCTTGCTCTAAAACCTCGTGGACAGCTTCTGCTAATTCCTCAGGTTCACGCTTGATGATTGGTTCTTTCCATCGATTGAACCAGCCATCCCAGAATTCCATACACATGAGTGGCCATTTCTTGCCGTGCTCATCAAAGAATTCTTGCATCTGTGAGAAATTATAAGTAGCCTTGGAACCAAAGTTCCCTGTCACAAAGAGATCATCCTCAATTAAGGTTCCAGCCTTAAGAGTTGCTCGCCATGGTCCATCTGATGTGAAAAGCGGACAAGTAACTGCTCGTCCTTCCATCAAACGTCGAATTTCCCTCAAGTAGGTCTTGTCCTCGCCATAGGATCCGTACTCATTTTCGACTTGCATCATGAGAATGTTCCCACCGTTTTCCAATAATCTCGGAACTAGACGTGGAAGCAACTGATCATAGTAGCGACCAACCATATCAATGAAAGCTGGGTCAGATGACCGAATTCTCATATCCTTGGTCAAGAGCCATGCTGGTAAACCACCGAATTCCCATTCTGCACAGATAAATGGAGAAGGACGTACAATTGCATATAAGCCCAAATCTTGTGCAGTTTGAAGAAATCTCTCTAAATCAAGATTACCTTCAAAGTTAAATTTTCCTTCAGCAGGTTCATGCATGTTCCAGGCGACATAAGTCTCAACTGTATTGAAACCTAAAGCCTTGAGGTTATACAATGAATGATGCCAATCTTCCACAGGAATTCTAAAATAGTGAATGGCACCAGACAAAACCTTGAATGGTTTTCCATTCAGATAGAAATCATCTTTAATTTCAAATCTTGCCATTCTTCCTCCTCTGAAAACGAAAAAGATTGCGCTTTCATTTGTTGTTATATCAACTATAAACTAATCGGGGATTAATGTCAATACTTTTTGAAATTTTCTTTAAAAATTTTCTGTCTTTTACTAAATTTTTTCTAAAAAATATCAAAATGCCATAAAATCAACGTTCTAAATAGAAAGCAAAAATAGGAATTAAAACTCAAATTATTTATATGTATCCTAATTTCTTATTCCGATATTTTAAATTTTTTCATTGCTTTTCTACTCTTTTTTTCGATTTTATGTTAAAATCATAGGTGGAGAAGGAAAAAATGAGGTGAAATTATGGCAATTCCAAAGTATCAATATATTAAAGATGAATTGAAAAACAAGATTATTTCTGGTCAATTTGCTAGTGGAGATAAATTCTACACTGAAGCAGAATTGATTTCCATGTATGATGTTAGCTCAATCACAGTGGTTCGTGCCTTGAATGATCTTGCTAAAGACGGATACATTGTTCGTCAACAAGGTAAAGGAACTTTCGTAGCTCGTGCCCGCAAGCATAAACTCGTTGAATTTTCTGATGTAGAAATCTTCGAGACCAAAGACGATAAGGTAACTGTTCTTTCTATCGAACGCGGGAACGATCTTAAATATCTAGAAAAGCTCGGCCTACGTGGCGATCAATTCTACTACAAGATTGAACGTGTTCGTGAAACAAATGGCATCACCTATATCTATCACAGTTCATACATTCCTGAACAGTACATCAATGCCAACTATCCAAATCTTGAATACTATAGTTCTATCTATACTCGTTTCAAATTGGACTACCACATTCACATGAATGATGAGCATTTTGAAGAAATTAATGAAATTGTATTTCCAACTCCAGAACATGCCGCTTCTGTATTAGGAATCGACACTCATTTCCCAACTGTTTTCCAAACTAAGACAACTAAGCTTGAAGCAACTGGTCAAGTTTTGGAATATATCGAGACATATAAACGATCTGATTTCTACAAAATCAAATTCATTTCTTGTGATCGTGACCACTAATCTTTAAAAATCCTGAGGCGACTGTCTCAGGTTTTTTATATACCCATTATAGCATCAGCTCACTTTCCTGAGAATAGCATTTCAAGCAATTCTATAATTAGTAACCTTTTTACTAAAAAATAGTCAAAATTAGAAAAATATATCTTAATTTATAAATTATTCTATTTTTTATAGTAATTCCCTCAAAAACTTGACTTTATTTTAGTAAGAACATACAATAGGATCAATGTATGAAAACGTTATCAAAGAATTCAAAAGGGAGGTTTTTAATGAAACCAGAAAATAAACAGCGCTTCTCTATTCGTAAATATGCAATTTGGGCCGCTTCTGTATTGATTGGCTTTGCCTTTCAGGCTCAAGCTGTTGCTACTGACGGAGTTGTGCCTGCTCCAACAGAGAATCAACCTGCTGTCCAAACCACTGGAGAAGTCACTCCACCAACGAGTGAAGAAAAACTCGAGACTACTCCTTCAACAGAAAATGTAGCTCAAGCATCTCCAGTCGCTCCAGTAACAAATACTGAAGCTCCAACAAAATCAGAAGTAACTGGAGAAGCTAAGAAGTCAGAACCAGAATAGGTAGAAAATAAAAAAGTTGCTACAGTTGAGGCTCCTTCAGCCAATGAATATAAACTTCCTGAAACAGGAAGTCAAGGTTCAGAATGGTTGATTGCTACAGGTTTGATGGCTGCACTCACAGCTTATGGACTTAGCAAGAAAAAAGATTAAGCACAAATAAAAAAGCGAGATTGAATCTCGCTTTTTTATTTTATGATTAGTCACCCAAACCGATGCGTTCGAAAATTTCATCCACTCGTTTGGTGTAGTAAGTTGGGTTGAAGATTTCGTCGATTTCTTCTTGAGTCAAACGTGATGTTACTTCTGGGTCTGCTTCCAAAAGTGGTTTGAAGTCAACTTGGTTATCCCATGATTGAGCTGTCTTCGGTTGAACAAGGTCGTAAGCTTGCTCACGCGTCATGCCTTTTTCAATCAAGGTCAACATGGCACGTTGGCTAAAGATAAGACCAAAAGTAGAGTTCATGTTGCGGATCATGTTTTCTGGGAAGACCGTCAAGTTCTTGACGATATTTCCAAAACGGTTGAGCATGTAGTCAATCAAGATGGTTGTATCTGGTGTGATGATACGCTCAGCTGATGAGTGAGAGATATCACGTTCATGCCAGAGTGACACATTTTCATAAGCTGTTACCATGTGACCACGGATGACACGTGCAAGACCAGTCATATTCTCAGAACCGATAGGGTTGCGTTTGTGAGGCATTGCTGAAGAACCTTTTTGACCTTTAGCAAAGAACTCTTCCACTTCACGTTGTTCAGATTTTTGAAGACCACGGATCTCCGTTGCCATGCGTTCAATAGAAGTCGCAATGCTGGCAAGAACTGCAAAGTACTCAGCGTGAAGGTCACGAGGAAGCACCTGTGTAGAGATTTCTTGAGCACGGATACCCAGCTTGTCGCAGACGTATTTTTCAACGAATGGTGGGATATTGGCAAAGTTACCAACCGCACCAGAAATCTTACCAGCTTCCACACCAGCAGCCGCATGCTCGAAACGCTCGATGTTGCGCGTCATTTCGCTGTACCAAGTCGCCAATTTAAGACCAAAAGTTGTCGGCTCAGCGTGCACACCGTGGGTACGACCCATCATGATGGTGAACTTGTGCTCCTTAGCCTTGTCAGCGATGATGTTAGTGAAGTTTTCAAGATCCTTGCGGATGATGTCGTTGGCTTGTTTGTAAAGGTAACCGTAGGCAGTATCGACTACGTCAGTAGAAGTCAAACCATAGTGGACCCACTTACGCTCTTCACCAAGAGTCTCAGAAACCGCACGCGTGAAGGCAACCACATCGTGGCGAGTCTCCTGCTCGATTTCAAGAATACGGTCGATGTCAAAATCCGCTTTTTCACGAATCAAAGCCACATCTTCCTTAGGGATTTCCCCCAACTCAGCCCATGCCTCGTCAGCCAAGATTTCTACCTCAAGCCAAGCACGGTATTTATTTTCTTCAGTCCAAATGTTCGCCATTTCGGGGCGAGAGTAACGTTCGATCATGTTTTTATTTTCCTTTCTTTTGATGTTTTACATCAGTTAGCAATCGACTGTCGCTTTATTCAAATTCCTCTTTCCCAATCCACACCGATGGATAATGATCCAGTGTATTCAAATCCGTATCTAACGGTAGATCATAGATGGCTAAATAGTTTTCAGGATATTGAGCAGTCAGCTCTTCATACTTAGCTTTCACTTTTTCGTGATTGCTACTAGCATACAAGACTTCGACGACTGCTCCCGTCTTTTCTTTTTCAACAAATGCGTTGACAATGAGTTGAATCATAGGCATGTCCTAAAAATCAATCCCTTTCCCAAATTCTTCAACCTCATCTGGCACATCACTAAACAAAGTCACATGTCCCATTTTGCGGTTGTGCTTCGCTTCTATTTTACCATATAGGTGGAGGTGGGCGCTTGGATTTTCTGTCACATATGTTTCAGCTGCTTCGACGTGTTGGCCGAGGACGTTGAGCATGACTGCTGGAGCATGGAGGTGGATTGTTGGAAGTGGCGCTCCGAGAACGCCCAAGATATGTGTGTCAAATTGTGAAAAATCACAGGCTTCGATTGAGTAGTGTCCAGAGTTATGTGGGCGTGGCGCGATTTCGTTGACAATAATGTCATCAGCTGTCGCAAACATTTCCACACAAAGAGTTCCAGACAAGTTCAGCTGTTCAGCGATTCGCACTGCCATGGCTTTGGCTTTTTCAGCTAGACTTTCTGAAATGCGAGCAGGTACAATGGTTTTCGAAAGAATGTTGTTGTGGTGGATATTTTCCTGAACCGGGAAAACTGTCACATCCTTGCCATTTCCTGACACAATGACAGAAATCTCAAGGTCAAAGTTGACGAATTCTTCTAAAACGCAATCTGCTGAATCCGCTAGTGCATTGGCTTCTGCCAAATCTTCTGCCGAACGAATAACCTTCTGACCATGGCCATCGTAGCCACCAGTCGCAGTCTTGAGGACATAGCTTTTCGACAAGTCGATATCTACCAAATCTTGGCTTGAGATCACAACCTTGTAAGGAGCAACGGTGACTTTGGCCTTGTTAGAAAGAAAGTCCTTCTCAAAGATCCGGTTTTGGGAGATACGAAGTAGGTCGGTCCCTTGTGGGAGTTGTCCTTCTTTGATAACAGCGTCAAGGCCGTCAGCATCGACATTTTCGAATTCATAAGTGAGAACATCACAGCGCTCTGCCAACTGACGAAGGGCGTCCACATCATTATAAGGCGCCACGATAATTTCCGCCACGCGAGAGGCCGGGCAATCCGCTGCAGGATCCAGCGCTATGACCTTGTGCCCCATGTAGATAGCAGAAATGGCCATCATCTGACCCAGCTGACCGCCACCGATAATTCCGATTGTTTTAGATGAGCTCATTTGTCGACTCCTCTGCGATTTTTCCTTGTTCTTCTGCATAATCTGCCAAAGCTGTCGCGATAGCCTGATCCTCTACTGATAGGAGACGAAGGGCAAAGAGAGCCGCATTTGTCGCCCCTGCTTCACCGATAGCCATGGTTGCGACTGGCACACCACCTGGCATCTGAACGATTGAATAGAGTGAATCCACACCGCTAAGAGCACGTGATTTGACGGGTACACCGATGACAGGAAGGGTTGTTTTAGCTGCGACCATCCCTGGCAAATGGGCTGCGCCACCCGCACCAGCGATGATGACTTTAATGCCACGACTACGGGCTTCCTCCGCATGTTTGAACATGAGGTCAGGCGTCCGGTGGGCAGAGACAACTTTCTTTTCGTAGGCTACACCGAAGCGGTCTAGGACTTCTGCTGTTTTTTGCATGGTTGCCCAGTCGGATTTGGAGCCCATGATGATGGAAATAATTGGTTTAGTCATAATTTTTCCTTTTTTCTTTTTTGATAATGGTCTTAGGTGGTGGGGACGGAAGCAAACCTTCGGTTTCATTCCTAAAATTTGAGCCTAAGGTCTCAAATTTTCCCTAGACCAGAACAGATACTGTTCTGGTCTTTTCACCAAGGCGACCATTGTCGTGTTTGGCGACTGCGTCGCCTTTTCTTATATCTTTATCGAATCGCCTTGCTTCCGATATCCGTACGATAGAAAAAGCCTTCTGTGTTTTGTTTGTCGAGTTGGCTGTAGATGGTGTTTTGACCGTCTTTGACGGTGTCTGCTGTGGTAACTAGCATATAGACACGTCCGCCGTTTGAGAGAAGGGCTTGACCATTTTCAGCGAATTTGGCACCGGCGTAGTAAGTGATGATGTCGCCTTCTGTCTTGGTAGGAAGCTTGACACCTTTCTCATAAGCGAGTGGGTAGCCATTTGAAGCTACAACCACGCCTAGTGTCACACCCTTGTCCGTCCAAGTGATGGCTGGCTCTTTGCGCTCCAAAATGTCAGTGATATTTTGTGCAAAGTCAGATGTCAAACGAGGCAAAATAATTTGCGTTTCAGGATCTCCGAAACGAGCGTTAAACTCGATGACTTTAGGCCCGTCAGCAGTCAAGATAAGCCCCGCGTAAAGGACACCTGTGTATGGACGACCTTCTTTGATCATACCTTCGAGAACTGGCTTGACAATGGTGTCAACCGCTGTGTCAACCACACTCTGTGGCAAGTGAGGAACTGGCGCATAGGCACCCATCCCACCAGTGTTGGGACCCTTGTCGCCATCGTAGGCACGTTTGTGGTCCTGAGCCGTTGGCATGATATAGAACTTGTCCCCATTGACAAAGGCAAAGAGAGAGAACTCTTCCCCATCCAGGAATTCCTCGATGACCACACGTGCACCTGAGTCACCGAATTTATTGTCCAGAAGCATCTCGTGAGTGGCTTCGACTGCTTGCTCGACTGTCTCCGCAACGACGACACCTTTCCCAAGGGCCAAGCCATCTGCCTTGACGACGATTGGAGCGCCTTTTTCTTCGATATAGGCCTTGGCTTCCTCGAAATCTGAGAAGGTCCCATAGGCTGCTGTCGGAACGCCGTACTTGACCATGATTTCCTTAGCAAAATCCTTGGACCACTCCAGCTCAGCCGCAACCTTGGTCGGGCCAAAGGCTTTGAGACCAGCTGCATTGAAATCATCCACGATACCAGCCGCAAGGGCATCATCTGGCCCGATAAAGGACCAAGCTATATCGTTGGCTTTTGCAAACTCAATCAATTTAGAATGTTCGGAAATAGAGATATTTACCAATTCCAGATCATCCAGAGTCATCCCGTCGTTCCCAGGAGCTACAAAGACTTTTTCAACATCTTTTGACTCAAGCAACTTCTTAGCAATGGCATGTTCACGACCACCCGAGCCGACAACTAACAGCTTCATCTTTCAACCTCTTTTGCGAATTATTTACTAATATTATACCATAAACGTTCGTTTTAATCTTGTTTCGTTTCGCTTTTAAAGCAAAAAAAAGGAAAGAAACTGTTTTCTTCCCTTTTATTTTCTTAATGTCTAAAATGTCTCACGCCTGTGAAGACCATGGTTAAGCCGTATTTATCAGCAGCTTCGATGGATTCTTGGTCACGGACGGATCCACCAGGCTGGATGATAGCCTTAATACCTGCTTTAGCGATTTCTTCCACGTTATCCGCAAATGGGAAGAAGGCATCTGAAGCAAGAACAGCGCCGTCAAGGCGGTCTTTGGCTTGATTGATGGCAATACGAACAGAGGCCACACGGTTGGTTTGACCTGGGCCAACACCCAGTGTCATGTGGTCATTAGTCACGATGATTCCATTTGATTTGACATACTTGATAGCTTTCCAAGCAAACTCAAGGGCAGTCGCTTCTGTCTCAGTTGGTTGGCGTTTGGTTACCACTTGCCAGTCAGCTGGGCTTTCTTTGACCACGTCTTGATTTTGAACGAGGAGTCCACCGACAACACCTGTATATTCTGCTTCCACTTCACTAGCATCTTGTGCGTCAAATGGCAAGGCAAGAATGCGCAAATTTTTCTTTTTGTTGGTCAAAATGGCTAGCGCTTCATCCGTATAGCTTGGTGCAATGATGATTTCGAGGAAAACACCGTGCATCTTCTCAGCTGTCGCAGCATCTACCTCACGGTTGAGAACGACAATTCCACCAAAGATAGAAACTGGGTCAGACTCATAAGCGTAGTCCCAAGCATTCTCGATGTCATCAGCTTGACCAATCCCACATGGGTTCATGTGTTTCAAAGCCACAACCGTTGGGCGTTCTTTGAAATCGCGAATGATACGGATGGCAGCATCAGCGTCACGGATATTGTTGAAGGACAATTCCTTACCGTTGAGCTGTTTCGCTGAAGCAATTGAGTAGTCCGTTGGCAAGGCTTTTTGGTAGAAGTCTGCGTCTTGTTGAGGGTTTTCACCATAACGCATAGCTTGTTTAAGGTCATAAGTCAAGGTGAGTTTTTCAGGTTTACTTTCACCCACTTGAGCTGTGAAGTATTCTGCAATCAAGGCATCGTATGAAGCTGTGTGACGGAAAACCTTAGCTGCCAAGCGTTGGCGAGTTTCGTAACTTGTTTCGCCGTTGGCTGCCAATTCGTCAAGCACAACAGCGTAGTCAGCTGGGTCTACCACAACTGTTACGCTAGCGTGGTTTTTTGCTGCTGAACGAAGCATTGATGGACCACCGATATCGATGTTTTCAACGGCATCCGTATAAGTCACGTCTGGTTTAAGAATGGTTTCCTTGAATGGGTAAAGATTGACCACAACAAGGTCAATCAATTCGATTTTGTTATCCTTGGCTGCTTCTAAGTGACTATCCAGGTCGCGACGAGCGAGGAGACCGCCATGGATATTGGGGTGGAGGGTCTTGACACGACCGTCCATCATTTCCGGGAAACCAGTCACATCATCGATAGCAATGGTATCAACCCCAGCATTGTCTAGGACAACTTTGGTACCACCTGTTGAGATGATGTCCCAACCAAGTTTTTTAAGTTCTTGGGCAAATTCAACAATGCCCGCTTTATCTGAGACTGAAATAAGTGCTCGTTTAGTCATGTTCTTTCTTTTCCTTTTTAAAAAAGTTCTTTCTTTGCTACAGTCGAAAATTTTCTTTCAGCTCAAGGGCTTCCTTATTTTCGTGCAGCCCCCAAACTATCCAAGACTTCTGGATAGAGCTTGTACTCTGTTTCGTGGATGCGAGTCTCGAAAGTATCAAGGGTATCCCCTTCATGCCTTGGCACACGGACCTGTTTGATGACCTTGCCGGTATCAACACCAGAGTCCACCCAGTGAATAGTCACGCCAGACTGGTCCACACCTGCATTCCAAGCATCTTCAATACCATGAGCACCTGGAAATTCTGGCAGATAAGCTGGGTGAATATTGATGATACGGCCTTCATAAGCCGCTAGCAAGGTTGGACCGACGATTTTCATATAACCCGCCAAACAGACTAGATCAATCTCGTGCTCATCCAAGAGCTCGACAATGGCTCCTTCGTAGTCTGCTTTGCTCTCAAACTCCTTGAGTTCGAAGGCATAGGATAAAACTCCAAGATTTTCGGCACGCTCAAGTACATAGGCATCCCGGTGATCTGAAAAGACAAATTCTACTGGAAATTGTTCCGCAATCACCTGAAAGTTTGAGCCGTTGCCAGAAGCAAAAACAGCAATCTTTTTAGCCATTATTTAATCACCACACTTGCGCCATCTTTCTTCACAATACGACCGATTTCATAAACAGGTTCGTCAAGAAGTTCTTTGACACGTTCCACATGTTCTGGTTTCACTGCAAGCATAAGCCCCACACCCATGTTGAAGATTTCAAACATTTCTTCATGTTTGATTTGGCCATATTTTTCAAGGGCATTGAAAATTGGAAGGACCGGAACTTTGCTTTCATCAATTTCAGCAGCCAAGTCATCTGCGAACATACGAGGTACATTTTCGATGAAACCACCACCTGTGATGTGGGCAATCCCGTTGACCAACTCTTCCTTAATGAGTGGTAAAACAGCCTTGACATAGATACGAGTTGGTTCCAAAAGAACGTCTTTGAGTTTCTTGCCTTCCAATTCTGGCAAGATTTCTTCACCTGTATAGTCCGCAAAGACACGACGAACGAGCGAGTAACCATTTGAGTGAATACCACTGGAAGCAAGTCCGAGAAGGACGTCTCCCTCTGCCACTTTTGAACCGTCTATAATTTGAGATTTTTCTGCAACACCAACAGCAAATCCAGCCAAGTCATAGTCGTCTTCGCCATACATACCAGGCATTTCAGCCGTTTCACCACCGATGAGGGCTGCACCTGCTTGTACACAACCTTCAGCCACACCAGCGACCACTTGTTCTAGCTTAGCTGGTTCATTTTTACCAGTTGCGACGTAGTCCAAGAAGTAGAGAGGCTCTGCACCTGCAGCGATGATATCGTTGACACACATAGCCACACAGTCTTGACCGATGGTATCGTGTTTGTCGTACTTGATAGCAAGCAAGAGCTTGGTCCCAACACCGTCAGTTCCTGAAATCAAAACTGGCTCTTTAACACCTGTTTTTGAAAGGTCGAACATGCCACCAAAACCGCCAAGAGCTCCCATAACACCAGCACGCTCTGTACGTGCCACGTGTTTTTTGATGCGTTCAACAACTTCATAACCCGCTTCAACATCCACACCAGACTGCGCATAAGCATTTTTATTCGTCATTTTATTCATTCCTTTTCTTTTTTTGAGAAAGACTGCGACGTATTTTTAGATAAACAATTATTTTATCTAAAAATACTAGTCAGGTCTCTAGCTTTGGTCCCATAGGAGAAAGCGTCTACTGACAAATGCTTTAGCTTTTAGTCAGTAGTGAGACGTGGAGCGTATGCATTTTTATTTGTCATCTTTGTCTCCTCTTCCTTTCCTTTAATGGAGAGTTTTTATCCGTCTATTTGTAAAAACTGATCTTGTCATCCAAACTTCTACGATAGTCTTCTTCATAGTCGTAGAGAGGCGTTGGGTAGTCACCGTCAAAGTAAGCGACACAGAGACCACCGTTCGGCGCATCTGTTTCGATGCCGATAGAATCAATCAAGCCATCAATCGAAAGATAGGTCAAGCTATCCGCACCAATGATTTGGCGAGTCTCTTCGACCGTATGATTGGCCGCAATCAGCTCCTGACGTGTCTGGATATCAATCCCGTAGAAACATGGATAGGCAAGAGCAGGACTACCAATGGCAACGTGCACTTCTGATGCCCCCGCTTCTTTCAAGAGTTGGACAATACGACGAGATGTTGTTCCTCGCACGATAGAGTCATCAATCATAACCACACGTTTGCCTTTTACAACACCAGAAACAGCAGATAACTTCATCCGAACCCCTTGCTCGCGTAATTCTTGAGTCGGCTGGATAAAGGTCCGTTGCGTATATTGGTTCTTGATTAGTCCCATTTCATTTGGTAGACCTGATTCTTCCGCAAATCCCATAGCTGCGCTAAGAGAGGAGTTTGGCACCCCGACTACGATATCAGCTTCATACTTGAACTCACGTGCCAGTTGAGCCCCCATTCTCTTACGAGCCGTATGGACATTGACACCATGGATGTTAGAGTCGGGACGGGCAAAATAGATATACTCCATGGAACAGATAGCCAGTTGAGTATCGTTTGTATAGCTGTCATACTGGATACCATTGTCATCAATAATGACAATCTCGCCTGGTTTTACGTCGCGAATCCACTCAGCACCGATTACTTCAAAGGCACAGGTTTCAGATGAAACCACTACTGCTCCATTAGCCATTTTCCCGATTGACAGAGGACGGAAGCCATTTGGATCAAGCGCTGCAATTAACTTATCTTCAAACATCAAGAGATAAGCAAAACCACCTTTGACAAGACTGAGCGCTTCCTTGATTTTACCCATCAAATTTGGATTGTGGCTACGGCGAATAAGGTGAGCCAAGATTTCAGAGTCAGAAGTTGAGCTGAAAATCGCTCCTCTTTGTTCCAATTCTTGTTTGAGCGATTCTGCATTAGTCAGATTTCCATTATGAGCCAAACCAAACTGCATATCGTGAAAGCGGAAAAGGAAAGGTTGGATATTGTCTACAGAAGCTTCTCCCGCAGTCGCATAACGCACGTGCCCAATGGCTCCAGTTCCTGTCAATTTATCCAAATTCGCAGGATTTTTGAAGACTTCTGATAAAAGCCCCATATCACGATGACGCTTCAATTTCCCTTGGTCATTGGAGAGGATTCCTGCCCCCTCCTGACCACGGTGCTGAAGACTATGGAGTCCAAAATAGGTCAATTTGGCAGCATCTGGGTGACCCCAGATACCAAAAACACCACACTCTTCATTAAGAGATTTTACTTCGTATGTCATGTTGTATACCTTTTATTTTCCAGTAAAATATTGAACCGCTGATGCAAAGAGATACTGGTCTTTATTTCCTGGAATATTTTGGAAGAGACCGTCTTCGAAACGTTCTGAGTGTCCCATCTTCCCAATGATTTGACCGTTCTTGCTTGTGATACCTTCAATCGCATTAACAGAACCATTTGGATTGTACTTAGAGTCCATGCTTGGTTTGCCTTCGAAGTCAACATATTGGGTAAAGATTTGACCATTGTCACGAAGTTCTGCAAATTCCTCAGCTGTCACGACAAACTTACCTTCACCGTGTGATACTGGTATGGCATGGATGTCACCAACTTTCACGCCAGCAAGCCATGGTGAGTTGGTGTTGGCAATCCGTGTTTCAACCATCTTAGCCACGTGTTGGTTAGCATCATTGTAGAAGAGAGTTGGACTGGTGCTACTTGCATCTTCAAAGTTACCATATGGAAGAAGACCTGATTTAACAAGCGCTTGGAATCCGTTACAGATACCGATAATCAAACCACCACCTTCAATGAAGCCATCGATAGCTGTACGCACTTTTTCATTGAGCAAGATGTTCACGATGAATTTAGCGGATCCATCTGGTTCATCCGCTGCTGAGAAGCCACCTGCAAAGAAGATAATATTCGCTTTTTCGATATTGTCAACCATAGTGTCAACAGACTTGACAATCGCTTCTTCATTCAATGTTACAAATGGTACTAAGTTGACTTTTGCACCTTCTTTTTCAAAGGCCTTAGCTGAATCGTACTCAGAGTTAGTACCTGGGAACACTGGGATGTAAACCACTGGTGTCTTAACTGTTTCCTTAGCTTTGATAACAGCATCTGATGCTACAGCAGGTACTTCTTCCAACTCAGTTGCCTGTGCAAATTCCGTTGGATAAACTTCTTCCAATTTACCTTGGAAGGCACTGTCAAGTTTGTGTCCATCAAGCCTTACACCATTGACAGTAAGTGTAAAGTCCGCTACTGTTTGTCCGATCTTGGCAACACCTGCAATTTCTTCAGGAGATGTGAAGACGAATCCACCCAATTGAGCTGTCAAGGCAGCCTCAAGATTTTCAAGGGTTACAGTGGCACCGATATGGTTACCAAATGTTGCAAGGGCAAGAGCTTCAAGGATACCACCATATTTGACCGCTGATGCTGCTGTGACTTTGTGAGTTGCTTGGATGGCTTCAAACTTAGCAAAGTTAGACTTTATCAGTTCAAAGTCAATTTCTTGTGCCAAAGCTTGACCTGGGATGTAATAGATATTTTTACCAGCAGCTTTAAATTCTGGAGAAAGAACCTTACGGCTGTCTGCTGTTGTCACACCAAAAGCAACCAAGGTTGGTGGTACTGTCAATTCTTCAAAGGTACCAGACATAGAGTCCTTCCCACCGATAGATGGCAAACCAAGTTGAATCTGAGCTTCAATTGATCCAAGAAGAGCTGCTACTGGTTGGCCAAAGCGCTCCGCTTGCTTGTCCATGCGCTCGAAGTATTCTTGATAAGAGAAACGAGCCTTAGACCAGTTTGCACCAGCAGCAACCAAACGAGCAGTTGCTTCGATAACCGCATAAGCAGCACCGTGGTACGGAGACCATTCTGCGATGTATGGGTTAAAGCCTTGTGCCATGACTGATGCCGTATGAGTCACACCATGTTGGACTGGCAATTTCTGTACTGAAGCCTCCGTTGGTGTGATTTGGTAGCGACCTCCTAGTGGGTGATTGACTGTTGAACGTCCAACTGAACTATCAAAGATGGTTTGTAGCCCTTTTTGACTAGCATGGTTGAGGTCAGACAAGACTTCAAGAGTATCAGCTTCAAGGGTTTCGGCAGATGTTTGGCGTTCTTCTGGAAGCTTGACATCCTTGTCAACCACCTTAGCATCCACAACTACACGTACACCGTTTGTATCAAGGAAACGACGTTCCAAATCAACGATGGTTTCACCATTCCAGTGCATGACAAGATTTGGTTTTTCGGTCACTGTCGCAACGACAACCGCGTCAATATTTTCTTTGTTACATGCTGCAATGAAGGCATCTACATCTTCTGGACGAACCACTACAGCCATCCGTTCTTGAGATTCAGAGATGGCAATTTCTGTACCGTTCAAGCCTTGATATTTTAATGGCACTTTGTCTAGATCAATTTCAAGACCATCTGCCAATTCACCGATAGCCACACAGACACCACCAGCACCAAAGTCATTTGATTTCTTGATCAGACGTGTCACTTCCCCATTACGGAAAAGACGTTGGATCTTACGTTCTTCGATGGCATTCCCTTTTTGAACCTCAGCACCAGCTGTTTCAACAGATTCAACTGTTTGAACTTTAGAAGAACCTGTCGCACCACCGACACCGTCACGTCCAGTCTTACCACCGAGCAAGATAATCACATCACCTGCTTCAGGTTTTTCACGGACAACATTTTCCTTAGGAGCTGCACCGACAACTGCACCTAGCTCCATACGTTTAGCAACGAAACCTGGGTGGAAGTATTCACGAACATAGGTCGTCGCCAGACCAATTTGGTTCCCATATGAAGAATAACCGTGAGCCGCTGTTTTAGAAATCACTTGTTGTGGTAATTTCCCAGCGCGAGTTTCTGAAATTGGAGCTGTAATATCGCCAGCACCTGAAATACGCATGGCTTGGTAAACGTAGGAGCGACCTGACAATGGGTCACGAATGGCACCACCGATACAAGTTGCCGCTCCACCAAATGGTTCGATCTCCGTTGGGTGGTTGTGAGTTTCGTTTTTGAACATGAGAAGCCATGGTTCTTTCACACCATTGACATCCACTTCAATTTCAACGGAGCAGGCATTGATTTCATCAGACACTTCCATGTCGTCCAAACGACCATTGGCACGCTCATAACGACCAAAAATAGTCGCCATATCCATCAAGGTTTGAGGTTTTTCTGTACGTCCCAACTCATCACGCATGGCAATATACTTGTCATAAGTCGCTTGCAATTGTTTTTGGAATTTAGAAGCTGAGAAGTCGATGTTTTTCAACTCAGTCTCGAAAGTTGTGTGACGACAGTGGTCAGACCAGTAAGTATCCAACACCTTCAACTCAGTCTCAGTTGGTACACGACCAATAGACTTGAAGTAATCTTGAATGAAGAGAAGGTCATCCACTTCCATGGCCAATCCTTGCTCAGCCTTATACTGTGCAAAATCTTCTGCTGTATATGTTTCAAAGAAATCCAAATTTGGAATGGTCTTGTCAGACTCAGAGAAATCCTGTTTCGCAATACCAAGAGTGATGTCTTTGAAACGAGAATCCACTGGGTTCAAGAGATAGTTTTTAACAGCTTCCAATTCATTCGCATCAATATCCTTATTGACCAAGTAAAGTTGTGCTGTGTTCACTGTTACATCATTTGAACTACCCAACAAAAGCAAAGCTTCTTGTGAAGACGCCGCACGTTGATCAAATTGACCAGGCAAACTTTCGATAGCAAAGAAAGCATACTTCTCAAGATCAGCCTTAACCTCAGCTTCATCCAAAACAGTATCGGTCACCTGCTCAGAAAAAATATGTTTTTCCGCACGCGCAAACAAGTCCTCTGCCAAATTAAAGACATCGTAAACCTGAACAATCCGAAGATCCTTCAAGGTTTTCAACTGAAGATTATGCTGTAATTCTTTTACTAAAGAGTCAGATTTGACACGAAAATCAGCTTTTTTCTCAACGAAAATACGTTTATCCATTTTAGTTCCTTTATCTATTTCTACTTAAAGATTGTAGTGACGACCAAGTAAAACTTTACTTCAATCCTTGCAATTTTTCTAACACGACCTTATAAACATCCGTTAGACTGCCCAAATCTCTACGGAAAACATCCTTGTCCATATGGTGCCCTTCAGCATCCCAAAGGCGGCAGTTATCTGGTGAAAATTCATCTGCCAAGATGATCTTGCCATCCTTATCAAAACCAAATTCCAATTTGAAGTCAATCAAACGAAGACCAATTTGTGCAAACCAATCTTTCAGCAATCCATTGATGCGACGTGTTTCTTCCTTGATATAAGCGATTTGTTCATCATTGGCAATATCCAAGAACTTCACATGCTCATCATTGATGAATGGATCATCCAACTCATCGTTCTTGTAGTAAAATTCAACGATTGGAGTTTTCAAGTCCAAACCTTCTTCCACGCCAAAACGTTTTGAGAAAGAACCCGCAGTCACGTTACGAAGCACAACCTCCAAAGGAATGATGGTCACTTTCTTGTTGAGTTGTTCTGTGTCAGAGATACGTTCGATAAAGTGAGTAGCCACACCTGCAGCATTCAATTTTTCAAAAATAAGAGACGAAATCTGATTATTGAGCACACCTTTGCCTTCGATGGTCTCTTTACGAGCACCATTAAGCATGGTAGCTTGGTCCTTATAAACGGACCTAATCACATGTTCGTCTTCTGTAGTATAGATATCTTTAGCTTTTCCCGTATAAATAAGTTTGCTGGACATTTTATTATTCGCCTTTCGTATTACTTTGCCTCATTCTAACACAAAAATAAGCATAAATCAAATGTTTTACGAACGTAAACGTATTCTTCACTCTAAAACATTTAGAAAAAAATCAAATCAGACTATTTAGATAACCAGACCACAATCATTCAAACTTCACACAATCAAAAAAGCAACATGACCAGCATGTTGCTTTTTCTTATATTCTATTTTTGATGATTGCTAATACGTCTGCAACACTTTGGAGGTTGTCAATTTCTTCATCACTGATCTCAATTCCAAATTCATCCTCAACGGTTAGGACAAATTCCATCAAATCTACTGAATCAGCATCTAAATCATCCTTTAAGCTCAAGTTTTCGGTTACGACAAAGTCTTCTCCTTGACGCTCTTGAATGATGGTTACGATACGGTCAAAAATTTGTTGTTCTGTCATATTGTTCTCCTTATTCCTCTGAAAATTCACGCGCAGTTTGAGCAACTACATCTGTCTCAAGCATGGTACGAATCTGGCGTATTGTGCTATAGACAGCCTTGGCATCACTTGAGCCATGAGTCTTAACTACTGGTGCCTTAACACCAAACAGAACCGCGCCTCCAACATCTGAATAGTTGAGCTGTTTTTTCAAACCTCTGAGGTTATCCTTAAGAAGGAAAGCCCCTAGCTTGGCTCTAAGACCGCCACCTACAATAGCATTTTTAAGCAAGCCCATGATACCCATAGCAGTCCCTTCAATAGCTTTGAGAACAGCGTTTCCCGTGAAACCATCTGTTACGACTACATCAGCAACACCATCCATCAAATCACGTGCTTCCACGTTCCCGACGAAATTCAAACTCTTATCAGCCACTAATAGGTCATAGGCTTCCTTGCGGAGTGGATCTCCCTTGCTGCTCTCTGTCCCGTTATTAAGCAAACCTACACGAGGTTTTTCAATGCCACGAACATTTCTAGCATAGAAGGAACCTAGGATAGCGTATTGATGCAGGTGATGAGCTGTATTTTCTGCATTAGCACCAAGGTCAAGCATATCAAAACCTTTTCCATCAATAGTTGGCAAGGTTGACATAAGACCTGGTCGATCGATATTTTTGATACGACCAACGATGAAGAATCCTGCTGCTAACAAGGCACCTGTATTTCCTGCAGAAAGAACTGCATCTGCCTCTCCATCTTTGACAGCCTTAGCTGCCAATACCATGCTGGAATTTTTCTTCTTGCGGATGGCTTTTGTAGGCTCATCATCTGAGTCGATTTTTTCATCCGTATGGATAATGCTGACGCGCTCTGTAGCTGTTAGATATTGCTTGATTTTGCTTTCATCTCCATAAAGTTGGACTTCAATATCTGAAAAGTCAGCAAGGGCTTGATTAACTCCCTCTACAATAGCTTGTGGTGCGTAATCGCCACCCATTGCATCAACTGCGATTTTTTTCATTTGTCTTCCTCTTTCAGTAGTTGTCCCCAGTCGGCTAGGGAATCAATAAATTTCTTTGATTTTAGATGAATGCCGACATATTCCTCGTAGATTTGGTCCATAAACTTACGCAAGTCTTGCTTGATTTCGGCCTTAAGTGAGATAGCCTCCAAGGTCTCAAAATCAATGGCTTGAAATTGATTGAGCAGATAAGGAATATTGGGATTTAGATGACATCGTTTCTCATCTTCATGGTAATGATCGGGACAAAGACAAGCCCCGTATTTGAAGGAGAAGTCAAAGGCTTGTCCCACACGGTGGCAAAAAGTACACTCATTAAAGTTGAGACTGATTCCGAAACGTGTCAATATTTGAATTTCAAAAATATTGGTCAAAACTTGATAATCCAGACCCTCTTCCATCAGCTCTAAAGTCTTTTGCAAAAAAGCAAATAAGGGAGCATCTTCTTGATTATCCTGCAAACTCGCATCTGCCAAGGCTGCAACGTAAGTCGCATAAGCCATAACAAAGAGGTCACTATTGATTTTCGGAAAAGTCTTCACCTCATGATAATCTTCTATATAACTAAGTCCATCGTCATTGACTTTTAGGAGAAAATGGGCTAAGACTAAAGGTTGAATGACAGGAGCTAGTTTGGATTGGCCGGCGTGTTTGACAAAAAACATGCGCTTCCCTGCCTGTTCTGTAAAGATTTTAACAAGCTTATCATCCTCTCGAAAATTTCGATTGTAAAGTACTAAACCCTGACTCGTAATCGATTGAATCATGCTTCTCTCATGTACTCCTCAAGTCGTTTCATAGCTTCTCTGATGGTTCCCATGCTAGCTGCATAAGATAGGCGAACATAGCCCTCTCCATACTGACCAAAGGCAGCACCAGGAATAAAAGCAACAGCCTTCTTCTGGGCAAAATCCTTCAGAAAAGCAAAGGAATCTTGATTATAGCCTGCCGGAATCTTAGCAAAGATATAAAAAGCCCCATCTGGTTTGATAATCTCAAAGCCGAGGTCAGTCATCTTGTCGATAATGTAGTCCCGACGCTGGATATATTCCTTCTTCATGGGTTCTGCATCATCTTTACCAGCTGTCAATGCTTCCACCGCAGCATGTTGTGCCATGGTGTTTGCAGCAGTTACCAAATACTGATGACTCTTGATGAGTTGAGCTGTGAAGTTTGCTGGTGCAAAGATAAAACCTAAACGCCAACCTGTCATGGCATGGGATTTAGAAAGACCGTTAATGATAATTGCCTGATCTCTCAACATAGTTCCCAAAGATACATGATTTTCCCCTGTATAGGTCAATTCTGAGTAGACTTCATCACAGACTACGAAAATCTCATACTTGCGTAAAACAGCTGCCAAGGCTTCTAATTGCTCGCGACTATAAGTAATTCCTGTAGGGTTGGCTGGATAGTTGAGAATAACTGCCTTGAGCTTGTCACCTTGCTCTAAAATCGCTTTTTCTAGCATTTCTGGAGTTAAGACAAAACCATTCTCAGTCGTATCAATCTCGACAATCTCTGCACCAACTAGATTAACTATTGGCTCATAGCCAGGATAGGCAGGAGCTGGCAAGAGAACCTTGTCTCCTTCCTCCAAAATAGCTGTCAGAGTGGCTGATAGAGCCTCTGTCGCACCAATTGTGACCAAGATTTCATTCTCTGGATTGTAGTCCAGCTGATATTTCTCTTTTACAAAATCACTCGCCGCCTGACGCAATGTCAACAAACCACTCATACCTGCATAGTAGGATTGATCTTGATCAATGGCTCGCTTTGCAGCTTCCTTGACATGATCTGGCGTTGTAAAATCTGGTTCTCCCAAGGTCAATCGCAGGACACCAGGAATCTCTGAAATAGCCTGGTCAAATTGACGAATCAAGGAAACTTGTATCTTATCTAATTGTTTATTAAAGCGTTTGGTTAAGTCCATATATATCCTCCTTGATCAAAGAACATATATCTATTATACTACAAAAGCTCTCTGACCGCAAAATTCCGTTAATTTACAACCTTATTCCTACTTTCTATTTTACTTTTCTGACAGATAAGATTATAATAAGTAGTATTTATTTTCGGAGGTTTTTATGTCATTTCTATCAAAAAATTGGGCAGGACTGCTAGTCTGTCTAATCATTTCTATCATCTCTTGGGTTTTAGGAGGCTTTCTGCCTGTTGTGGGAGCACCTGTTTTCGCCATTTTTATCGGAATGATTCTCCATCCCTTTCTCACTTCTTATAAACAACTGGATGCCGGCTTGACTTATAGCTCCAAAAAACTGCTTCAATATGCTGTTATCTTGCTTGGGTTTGGACTCAATATCTCACAAGTTTTCGCAGTTGGAAAATCTTCCCTCCCTGTTATCCTTTCGACTATTTCTATCGCTTTGATTATAGCTTTCTTTTTCCAACGATTTTTTAACCTTGATACAAAGCTAGCTACCTTGATTGGAGTTGGATCTTCTATCTGTGGCGGTTCTGCCATTGCAGCGACTGCTCCTGTTATTCACGCCAAGGAAAAAGAAGTAGCCCAAGCCATTTCTGTTATCTTTTTCTTCAATGTCTTGGCAGCTCTTATCTTTCCAACTCTAGGTTCTTGGCTCCATCTTTCCAACGAAGGTTTTGCTCTCTTTGCGGGTACTGCGGTCAACGATACGTCCTCTGTAACAGCCACAGCTAGCGCCTGGGATAGCCTCTACCAAAGCAATACTCTCGAATCTGCTACTATTGTCAAACTGACTCGTACCTTAGCTATTATCCCTATTACTCTCTTTCTCTCATACTGGCAAAGTCGCCAACAAGGTGATAACCAAGGAGTAAAACTCAAAAAAATCTTCCCCGTTTTCATTCTCTACTTTATCCTAGCTTCTCTGCTAACTACCGTCCTTACTTCTTTTGGTGTTAGCAATAGCTTCTTTGCACCTCTCAAACAACTCTCTAAATTCCTTATTATCATGGCCATGAGTGCTATCGGTCTCAAAACCAACCTCGTTGCTATGATCAAATCCAGTGGAAAATCCATTCTTCTTGGAGCCCTTTGCTGGATTGCTATCATCCTGACTAGTCTTGGCATGCAAATACTCATCGGTATTTTCTAATAAAAAAGGTAGCCTTTAGGCTACCTTTTTATTGTTCAAGAATTAAACGTGTATGTTCTCTCTTAATACAACGGTTCATCACGATGTCATCGCATCCCCCAGCACGCAAGATTTCTGCTGCTTCCAAACTTTCAAGTTCTAATTGTGCCCAGAAAATCTTGGCATCCGCCTTGAGAAAGTCTCGTGCTACATCAGGTAAAAATTCACTGCGACGATAGACATTGACGATATCTACAGGGAAAGGAATTTCAGCTAGACTGGCATAAGCCTTTTCTCCCAAAATCTCGCCACCTGCAGCTTTAGGGTTAACTGGAATAATTTTATAGCCACGAGCCTGCATTTCTTTAGTCACTCGATTGCTAGTTGTTTCCTCACGATCGGATAAGCCTACTACAGCTAGAGTTTTACTGCTTGCTAGATACCGACGGATCACTCCATCACTTGGATTGATAAATTCTTGAGTCATAGAAACCCTCCTTTTTCATCAGTATAGCATATTTTGAAAGGGTTTGTAGAAATTTGCTATGAAAATAAAAAATCCTCTTAAAATTAAACTATTCATTTAATTTTAAGAGGATCATAAAGATTTTATTTAAAGATTATTCTCTTGTTGGTTTATACTGAAGGCTTTCTCCGTGTTGTTTGACAAAGTCACTCAACTCTGAATCAGGAATTTGTCGAAGGTAGAGATTGGCACGAATCGTATCATCTTCTTCACGACAAGTAGAAAGCACAAGATATTTATCCTTAGCTGATACCTTGACATTTGGTTTCTTAACCTCTGCAGTATCATAAATAGTAGTTAGCTGTTTCTCAAAATCTGCATCATCATCAAAAGAAGTACGGTAAAAAGCTGTTTCTTCTGGAACAATAATCATGGCAACAGCTTCATAATAGTACTTTCTCTCTGGAGTTTCAATGACAACATAAGGGTGTGCATCAAAATATTCTTGGCGACTGAAATAGTTCACATCTTTAAACATACGGTGATCAGGAACTTTACTACCACGAGCGTGACCAAATAACCAAGTTAATCGATCGCTAAAATCCTTCTTGTTATCAGCGTCCATAAAGACTGTCCCCATTAAAGGCTCGTTAACTCCATCAAAGCGCTTATCTAAATAAGTCGCATTATCCGTTGTTTGAACGACTGGTTCATCTAACTGTGTACCCGGAATATATACATACCCCACAGTTTCAGAGTTTGTTGCAAGTAAACCTTTAAATTTATTAGAGAGATATTCCTTTTCTTCCTCGCTAGCAGTATAAGCTTGCTTTGACGCTTCCTGGGTAACGGTAGTTTCAGTCGTCTTATTCTCACTTGATGCTGAGAAGCTGTTATTATATATAAACAAGCCTCCCAAAGCAACGATAGCTACTGCTGCGATAGAAGCAATTATTTTAGTAATTGGTGTTTTCTTTGTTCTAGAGTGTCCACTCATTTTTCTACCTCGTTATTTACTAAAAAAATCACTGAAACAAAGTTTCAGTGATAGTATACTTCACCAAATAAATAAATTATTTAACAGCGTGTGTTTTTGGAAGGGCTTTTTGACCTGCTTTTGCAGAAGCTCCTGCTTTTTTAGCTGCTGCATCTGCTTTTTTAGCTTGGTCTACAGCACCTGGTTTACCACCTTCTGGTTGAGTTGCTGCTTGATCAGCTGCTGCTTGATCAGGAGATACTTGTTCAGCTACACCATGGTTAAGAGCTTTATCTTCTTGATCACGCATGTCTTTTGTTTTGTTGTCTTGAACGCCAGTTGGATCGTTCCAGTATTTACCTTCAGCATAAGCAGTGTCACGGTATGCATCTTGAAGGCGAGCTACATATTTGTTGCGTACAACATTACGTGCTTCAGTACGAGCTGCTTCAAGTTTAGCAACGTAATCACCGTAAAGGTGACCTGATCCGTATGCTTCAAGAGCTTGTTTTGCTGCTACAACTGCTGCATCGTTTTCAGCTTCAGCGTTAATTTCAGCTTCGTGTGCTGCTACTTGTGTGTTTGCTTCGTCAGCGATATCACGTTCTGAAACGTAGTGTTTTTGAATCAATGCATTTGAGCTATATGAATTGTCAGATGCAAATGCTGGAGCTGCTGCAGAAAATACTGCAAGAGCTGCTACTGATGATAATAAAACTTTCTTCATTGTTTTATCTCCTCTTTAATTTTAAAATTTAATTATAAGGATAATCCTTACTAACTCAAATTATATCACATATATTAGAGTTGTCAAGCTTTTTTAAAAATAAATTTATATTTTCTGGTAAAAACAAGTAAAATTCATTCGAATTACAAAAATCAAATAAAATTCTTGAAATAATTGATATAAAAATGTTTGAAATCCGAACAATGCAGAGTTTTGCGAGTGTTAGGTTCTGTATTTCTAAGAGTATATTTTATTTTTTCAGCTGTAATTTTAAATAGTCTTCTCGATACTAAACAATGGAGAAAGAGGACGTTTTTCGTGGATACGGATGATTGCATCGCCTAAAAGATGAGCGATAGAAATTTGTTCAATCTTATCAATCAAACGTTCTTCTGGAAGATAGATAGTATCCAAAACAACCAATTTTTTAATGGCTGATTTCTGGATATTCTCCATTGCTGGACCAGAAAGAACTGGGTGCGTACAACTTGCGTAAACTTCAACAGCTCCTGCTTCTGCTAGAGCATCAGCCGCATGACAAATGGTTCCAGCTGTATCAATCATATCGTCAATCAAGATACAAGTCTTACCTTCTACCTTACCAATGATATTCATAACTTCACTAGTATTCATCTTGTCTACACTACGACGCTTGTCGATAATGGCAATTGGAGTTTTCAAAAATTCTGCTAATTTACGAGCACGAGTCACCCCACCGTGGTCCGGGCTGACAACGACATAGTCAGAACCAACCATGCCACGACGCTCAAAGTAATCCGCAATCAATGGAGCACCCATCAAGTGATCCACCGGAATATCAAAGAACCCTTGAATCTGTGCTGCGTGCAAGTCGATTGTCAACAAACGATCAACTCCAGCTACTTCAAGCATATTTGCAACGAGTTTTGAAGTGATTGGCTCACGCGCTCTTGCCTTTCTATCCTGACGTGCATAACCATAGTAAGGCATAACAACGTTGACAGATTCTGCACTGGCGCGCTTCAAAGCGTCTACCATAATCAAAATCTCAAGTAGATTATCATTTACTGGTGAGCTAGTTGATTGTAGAATAAAGACGTGTTTTCCACGGATCGATTCTTCGATATTAACTTGAATTTCTCCATCTGAAAATTGACGAACAGTCGATTTTCCCAATTCTATCCCAATCTCTTGTGCCACACGTTCTGCCAATTCTTTATTTGAAGAAAGGGCAAATAGCTTTAAATCAGAAAAAGACATGATTTCCTCCAGTATTTATGTATCACTTGTGTTTTTCACAACATTTTTCCATCTACCATTGTAGCGCTTTTTTCTCGATTTTTCAATAAAAAATAAGACAAGAGTAGACTTTTATACTATTGTCTTATGCTATTTTATATTAGTGATATTGAGGATGAAATGTGTCAATCTTATCATCCTACTTCATGCTACTCCAGAAGCTTTTAATTAAAAAGTTAGTATATCTCCCTCATACTACCTGTATCCACATCGTAAACAGCTCCTGAAATAATAACATCATCTGGAATTAAGGGGCATTCTCGCAGCAATTTCATATCCTCTCGAACACTCTCATCGATGTCTTGAAACGGTAAAAAGTCCTGCCCAGATACATCAACTCCCAATTCACATTTTAGGTGCTCTTGAAAATCCTCGTTATTGAAGGTTTGAGCCCCGCAGTCTGTATGATGAAGAACCACAATTTCTCTTGTCCCCATTTGTTGTTGGGAAATTACAAGTGAGCGAATCATATCCTCAGTCACTCGACCACCCGCATTCCGTAAGATATGGGCATCTCCCAGAGCTAACCCCAGAGCTGGCGCAACGTGTAGACGCGAATCCATACAAGTTACGATTGCAACCTTGGTCTTGGGTTTAATGGATAAATGCAAATCTCCATGTAGTTCTACATAAGCTTGATTGGCTTTTAAAAAATTTTCAAAATAGGACATGACAACTCACTTTCTAGTCTGCCAGATAATTTGAACACCAAATTATTTATCTCCTATCTTACCATCTTTTCTTTGTCTTGTCAGCTGTTAACTTTCATATAAAAAAACTGGGACAGAGACATCCAGCAACTAGCTTGGGTTTCTGTCCTAGTTTTTTAATATTATGAACCTTTTTGGATATACTTGTTAAGAGAGCCTGCAAAGCTCTGAAGATTGAGACTTTGTACATAGACCTCACCGGTACCTCGGAAGGTATTCACCACTCCTTCGCCTGTACCAATAGACTGCCAGAAGCCATTTTCTAAGTGGATATCATAGTCCAGAGATTGACTCCAAGCCACCACATGGGCATTGTCGATGGTTATTTCTTGGTTTTGTAGCTCAATTTTCTTAATAGATCCAAAAGCATTGGCCAAAAGAGTTCCCTGACCTTGGGTTGTCATCACAAAGAGACCGCCTTGCCCTCCGAACAGAGCTTTCCCAATAGACTGGCGCTCCATTGTATAGAAAGCTGTACCATCAAGAGCTAAAAAGGCCCCATCATTCAATCGGTACTGGTTTTCGCCTAGCTCAAGAGCAATCACTTGACCAGGAGTATCTGGTGCTAAAGCAAGGTTGCCGTTGTCAGACTCTGCAACAGCTTGAGTGATAAAGGTACTTTCACCAGAAACCATTGAACGCCCTACAGCTTTGACAAAACGTCCCAAACCAGAACCGCTTGCATTGAGCTGGGTATTGAGACTTACATTAGGTGTATGGTAGACCATGCTACCACGCTGAATAAAGACCGTTTCCCCCTGATTGAGCGACAACTCTACCAAAGGAAACTGCATTTGACTATCCATAGAAAATTTCATCAGAAATTCCTCCTTATTTTTAATAAATGTTAGCAATAAAATAATTAGTCATCTAAAACTGACCATAACGATTAGGAGAATACTTTTTTCAAGACTTCCTGAATAGTCGTCACCCCAATCACCTGAATTTCCTTAGGTGGCTTTATACCTGTTAGGGAGTTTTTTGGTACATAGATTTTTGTAAATCCAAGCTTAGCGGCTTCATTGATCCGTTGTTCGATACGATTTACGCGCCGAATCTCTCCCGTCAAGCCCAACTCTCCTACAAAACATTCCTGGGGATTGGTTGGCTTGTCCTTGTAGCTAGAAGCAATAGCAACTGCAACAGCCAGGTCAATAGCAGGTTCATCTAATTTGACACCACCAGCTGATTTAAGATAGGCATCCTGATTTTGAAGCAAGAGACCAGCCCGTTTTTCCAAGACAGCCATAATCAGACTAGCACGATTGAAATCAAGCCCTGTCGTCGTACGCTTAGCATTCCCAAACATGGTCGGCGTCACCAAGGCCTGCACTTCAGCAAGAATTGGACGTGTTCCTTCCATAGTCACAACGATGGACGAACCAGTCGCTCCATCCAAGCGTTCTTCCAGAAACACTTCACTAGGATTCAGGACTTCAACCAAACCACCTGATTGCATTTCAAAAATCCCGATTTCATTGGTCGATCCAAAACGGTTCTTGACTGCTCTCAGAATCCGGAAGGTATGGTGACGTTCCCCTTCAAAGTAAAGCACCGTATCCACCATATGTTCCAACATACGAGGACCAGCCAAAGTTCCTTCCTTGGTCACATGCCCTACGATAAAGATAGCAATGTTATTGGTCTTGGCCAGCTGCATGAGTTCAGCTGTCACCTCGCGTACTTGGGAAACCGACCCTTGTACCCCTGAAATCTCAGGAGACATAATGGTCTGGATCGAATCGATGATAAGAAAGTCTGGTTGGATTCGCTCCACCTCAGCTCTCACGCTCTGCATATTGGTCTCAGCATAGAGATAAAACTCGCTATCAATATCCCCCAAGCGCTCTGCACGGAGTTTGATCTGTTGAGCAGACTCCTCCCCACTGACATAGAGAACTGTTCCTACTTGAGACAACTGAGTTGATACTTGTAAGAGAAGGGTTGATTTTCCAATACCTGGATCTCCACCAATTAGGACGAGACTCCCTGGCACCACACCTCCACCGAGTACACGGTTGAATTCCTCCATCTCAGTCTTGGTTCGATTGACATTAATAGAAGTTACTTCTGCCAATTTCATGGGCTTGGTTTTCTCACCTGTCAAGGACACACGCGCATTCTTGACTTCTGCAACCTCAACCTCCTCAACAAAAGAAGACCAAGCTCCACAGTTTGGACAGCGTCCTAAATACTTTGGTGAATTATATTCACAATTTTGACACACAAATGTCGCCTTTTTCTTTGCGATAATAAACCTCTTTCTATATCTCTATCTCACATTCAATCACTTGGCAAAAATCAATCTTCTCATTTGGTACAAACTGCCGTATCAGCATTCGATGGGCTACAACTACCACAGTTTGATGTTCCCGATACTTAGCCATGCATTCTAGAAAACGAGTCTTCATCTCTACAGCTGTCTCATATTGAACAGGAGAATTTAGGAGCAACTCCCCATTATTTTCTAAAAATAGTCTTCTAGCTTCTTCAAATCTATCTATGCCACTTTCATAGACCTGCCATTCATGCAATAATGGCTCCACTCTCAAAGGAAGCCCAGTAGCACAAGATACATAAGAAGCCGTTTCTAATGCTCGCGTCACTGCAGAAGACACCAGTATATCAGCTGAGCCAAACAAAAGATTTTTGCAAAGTTCCTGAGCTTGTTGTCTTCCTTTTACCGATAAAGGGGCCAAGTCTATCCCAAATCCCGTATAAGAACGCTCCTCTAACTCACGGTAATCTGGCTCTCCATGACGTACAAAGATAATCTTCATCTTAGTGCCCAGTTGATCCAAACCCACCAGTACGAACTCCGTCTGCCTCATCTCCATCTGCAATTAAAAATGGTGCAAAGACAGCCTGAACTACACGTTCTCCAACTTCAAGAACAACTTCTTGATCTGTGATATTCTTCATCTGTGCAAAGATATGTCCCTCATTCCCTGGATTGCCATAATAATCTCCGTCAATGACACCCACAGAGTTAATCAAGACCAAACCTTTTTTACGAGGATTTGATGAACGGTCATAAAGATAGAGCACTTCAGTCGGCTGCATATAAGCCTTAACACCTGTTGGGACGAGGACGATTTCTCCTGGTCCAATCACTGTGCGCTCTGCCACCTTTAAGTCGTAGCCAGCTGCGTGTGCTGTCTCTCGTTTAGGTAACAAAGTTTCATCTGTAAAGCTAGAAACTAATTCAAAACCACGAATTTTCATATTATTCCTCTTTTTAATCTTTTATTCTAGGCTATTTTATCTTATTTATTCGAAAAAAGCACGAAAAAAGAGCACACAATTCACACTCGCTTAGGGCTGCTGGATTCCTCCCCTGACCCGCTTCACGCAGAACTGTTGCTCCACTAGTTATTATACCACATTCCCCTCTATTTTTAAAGAGAAATTATTTTTTACGTCGATTTCGGAAAAAGTCTTGCATAATCTCTGCGCACTCATTCTCTAAAACACCTGTTTCAACGTCCACACGGTGATTGAGCCTCTCATCTGTTAGAATATCGTACAAGCTCCCAGCGGCGCCAAATTTCTGATTTTTAGCCCCGTAGACCACGTTTGGAATCCGTGCGAGACCAATTGCCCCACTACACATGACACACGGCTCTATGGTCACAAAAAGCGTACAATCGAGCAAACGCCAACTCTCTTCGCTCAAATTAGCATTCTCTATGGCCATAATTTCCGCATGCATGACTGCCCGTTGCAACTCCTCTCGAGCATTGTGTCCTCTCCCAATGACTTTTCCATCCTTGACAATTACACAACCAATCGGGATTTCATCATGCTCTAAAGCAATCTCTGCCTCTTTTAAGGCCTCTCTCATAAAAGCTTCTTTTTCTTCAAGCGTGTAATTCATCTCTTCTCTCTTCCTAGCTATCAATTCTATCATTATACCATGTTTCTCAACACAAAAAAAGCCACCGAATGCGGTGACTTTATAGGGAGATTATTATGAAAAAGAAAAGTTTAGGAAATTTGTTACAACAAGTTAGGAGGTCTTCTTGTAACTGTCTATAGTATATCCAACCTGTCTTAAACAAATCTTAAAAATCTGCTATGACCAAACACTTTCTAAAATATTTGTCTGTTCACGACCAGGACCTACTGAGAATGTTGAAATACGAACACCCACCAATTCGCTAACACGGCGAACATAGTTGCGTGCATTTTCAGGAAGGTCTTCCAAATTACGTACTCCAGTGATATCTTCAGACCAACCAGGCAATTCTTCGTAGATTGGTTTACAACGTTTCAATTGTTCGAGACTAGCTGGGTAGTAATCAATACGTTGACCGTCAAGATCATAGGCCACACAGATTTTTACTGTATCCAAGCCACTCAAAACATCAATAGAGTTCAAAGAGAGATTTGTGATACCAGAAACACGACGGCTATGACGCATAACAACTGAGTCGAACCAACCTACACGGCGAGGACGCCCAGTAGTTGTCCCATACTCATGCCCCACTTCACGAATACGATCACCAACTTCATCAAATAGCTCGGTTGGGAAAGGACCATCACCTACACGACTTGTATAAGCCTTACATACACCGACAACTTTGTCAATCTTGCTTGGACCTACTCCAGAACCAATTGTCACACCACCAGCCACTGGGTTTGATGAAGTAACAAATGGATAAGTACCTTGGTCAATATCCAACATGACACCTTGTGCACCCTCAAAGAGAACCCGTTTACCATTATCAAGCGCGTCGTTCAAGATAACAGAAGTATCAGTCACATATTGCTTGATTTGTTGGCCATACTCATAGTATTCTTCAAAAATATCATCAATTGAAATAGGTTCACTATCATACAATTTTACAAATTGACGATTTTTCTCAGCAAGATTACGTTCTAAACGTTCACGGAAGATTTCTTTATCCAAAAGATCCGCAATACGAATTCCAACACGAGCTGCCTTGTCCATATAGGCTGGACCAATTCCTTTAATTGTCGTCCCAATCTTGTTATCACCCTTAGCTTCTTCTTGAAGACGGTCTAACTCAATGTGATAAGGCAAAATAACATGCGCACGATCAGAAATTCTAAGATTATCTGTTGTAACACCTTCTTCATGCAAATAAGACAATTCTTTCACAAGAGATTTAGGGTTGACAACCATCCCATTACCAATAACAGAGATTTTTTCTGGGAAGAAAATACCTGAAGGAATCAAGTGCAATTTAAATTTCTTTCCATCAATAACAATTGTGTGACCTGCATTATCTCCGCCTTGGTAACGAGCAATCACTTCCGCATTAGCTGAAAGAAAATCTGTAATTTTCCCTTTACCTTCATCACCCCATTGGGTACCTACAACAACAACTGAAGTCATAATAAATTTTCGTCTGAGCCAAAAGGCTCGTCCTTTCTCATATACATGGTGGGAGTCTCACCCACAATAATATCTTACAATTTATTATAAGAAAAAAAGCCTATTTTATCAAGAATTAACACTAGAAAAGATTAGGGAATTCTTTTACTTTTGATTTAAAAAAATACAAAAAATTAGCATAATCTAAATATTTTTTAAAATTAATTATTATTGTTCGTAATAGATGAAATGAAATTTTATTAAAATGAATAATTTAAATTTTGCCCTAATAGATAATTAAGATAGATCCGGTACGCTGCTCGAAAATGACAGAGGAGAAAATCCTTCTCATTCTTTATCTTAAAACGAATTAAATAATAAAGTAAAAATTTAAGATGAAGTAATTCCCATTCATCAGTACTTTGAAATAAAATTGAATATTCATTTTCGATTTGCTTTAGAAAAACCAAAGATCGATCGTAATATTTTTGAAGCATATAAAAAACCTTTCTTATTGATAAAACAAGTTTATCAGAAAGGCTAAATAAATAGATAAATATTTCTATAAAGTAAAAATTTTAAGCTGAACAAACTTAAAACAAAGAAAAGAAGTAAAAATAGATGAAAAAAATACTGAAAAATCCTCGTAAATAAACCCAAGGAAACAAAAAAACGTTCCTTAGAACGTTTAACTACTCCGCCAGTAGGACTCGAACCTACGACATCATGATTAACAGTCATGCGCTACTACCAACTGAGCTATGGCGGATAAAAGCTAAGCGACTTCCATATCTCACAGGGGGCAACCCCCAACTACTTCCGGCGTTCTAGGGCTTAACTTCTGTGTTCGGCATGGGTACAGGTGTATCTCCTAGGCTATCGTCACTTAACTCTGAGTAATACCTACTCAAAATTGAATATCTATCAAATTCCAAGAAAACCTTACGCTTTCGTATTCTCAGTTACTTTGGATAAGTCCTCGAGCTATTAGTATTAGTCCGCTACATGTGTCGCCACACTTCCACTTCTAACCTATCTACCTGATCATCTCTCAGGGCTCTTACTGATATAAAATCATGGGAAATCTCATCTTGAGGTGGGTTTCACACTTAGATGCTTTCAGCGTTTATCCCTTCCCTACATAGCTACCCAGCGATGCCTTTGGCAAGACAACTGGTACACCAGCGGTAAGTCCACTCTGGTCCTCTCGTACTAGGAGCAGATCCTCTCAAATTTCCTACGCCCGCGACGGATAGGGACCGAACTGTCTCACGACGTTCTGAACCCAGCTCGCGTGCCGCTTTAATGGGCGAACAGCCCAACCCTTGGGACCGACTACAGCCCCAGGATGCGACGAGCCGACATCGAGGTGCCAAACCTCCCCGTCGATGTGAACTCTTGGGGGAGATAAGCCTGTTATCCCCAGGGTAGCTTTTATCCGTTGAGCGATGGCCCTTCCATACGGAACCACCGGATCACTAAGCCCGACTTTCGTCCCTGCTCGAGTTGTAGCTCTCGCAGTCAAGCTCCCTTATACCTTTACACTCTGCGAATGATTTCCAACCATTCTGAGGGAACCTTTGGGCGCCTCCGTTACCTTTTAGGAGGCGACCGCCCCAGTCAAACTGCCCGTCAGACACTGTCTCCGATAGGGATCACCTATCCGGGTTAGAGTGGCCATAACACAAGGGTAGTATCCCAACATCGTCTCCTTCGAAACTGGCGTCCCGATCTCATAGACTCCTACCTATCCTGTACATGTGGTACAGACACTCAATATCAAACTGCAGTAAAGCTCCATGGGGTCTTTCCGTCCTGTCGCGGGTAACCTGCATCTTCACAGGTACTAAAATTTCACCGAATCTCTCGTTGAGACAGTGCCCAAATCATTACGCCTTTCGTGCGGGTCGGAACTTACCCGACAAGGAATTTCGCTACCTTAGGACCGTTATAGTTACGGCCGCCGTTTACTGGGGCTTCAATTCATACCTTCGCTTACGCTAAGCACTCCTCTTAACCTTCCAGCACCGGGCAGGCGTCACCCCCTATACATCATCTTACGATTTAGCAGAGAGCTGTGTTTTTGATAAACAGTTGCTTGGGCCTATTCACTGCGGCTGACGTAAAGTCAGCACCCCTTCTCCCGAAGTTACGGGGTCATTTTGCCGAGTTCCTTAACGAGAGTTCTCTCGCTCACCTGAGGCTACTCGCCTCGACTACCTGTGTCGGTTTGCGGTACGGGTAGAGTATGTTAAACGCTAGAAGCTTTTCTTGGCAGTGTGACGTCACTAACTTCGCTACTAAACTTCGCTCCCCATCACAGCTCAATGTTATAGAATTAAGCATTTAACTCAATTCACACCTCACTGCTTAGACAGACACTTCCAATCGTCTGCTTTAGTTAGCCTACTGCGTCCCTCCATCACTACATACTCTAGTACAGGAATATCAACCTGTTGTCCATCGGATACACCTTTCGGTCTCTCCTTAGGTCCCGACTAACCCAGGGCGGACGAGCCTTCCCCTGGAAACCTTAGTCTTACGGTGGACAGGATTCTCACCTGTCTTTCGCTACTCATACCGGCATTCTCACTTCTATGCGTTCCAGCGCTCCTCACGGTACACCTTCTCCACACATAGAACGCTCTCCTACCATACCTATAAAGGTATCCACAGCTTCGGTAAATTGTTTTAGCCCCGGTACATTTTCGGCGCAGGGTCACTCGACTAGTGAGCTATTACGCACTCTTTGAATGAATAGCTGCTTCTAAGCTAACATCCTAGTTGTCTGTGCAACCCCACATCCTTTTCCACTTAACAATTATTTTGGGACCTTAGCTGGTGGTCTGGGCTGTTTCCCTTTCGACTACGGATCTTAGCACTCGCAGTCTGACTGCCGACCATAATTCATTGGCATTCGGAGTTTATCTGAGATTGGTAATCCGGGATGGACCCCTCACCCAAACAGTGCTCTACCTCCAAGAATCTTGATGTCGACGCTAGCCCTAAAGCTATTTCGGAGAGAACCAGCTATCTCCAAGTTCGTTTGGAATTTCTCCGCTACCCACAAGTCATCCAAGCACTTTTCAACGTGCCCTGGTTCGGTCCTCCAGTGCGTCTTACCGCACCTTCAACCTGCTCATGGGTAGGTCACATGGTTTCGGGTCTACGACATAATACTAAAGCGCCCTATTCAGACTCGGTTTCCCTACGGCTCCGTCTCTTCAACTTAACCTCGCATCATATCGTAACTCGCCGGTTCATTCTACAAAAGGCACGCTCTCACCCATTAACGGGCTCGAACTTGTTGTAGGCACACGGTTTCAGGTTCTATTTCACTCCCCTCCCGGGGTGCTTTTCACCTTTCCCTCACGGTACTGGTTCACTATCGGTCACTAGGGAGTATTTAGGGTTGGGAGATGGTCCTCCCAGATTCCGACGAGATTTCACGTGTCTCGCCGTACTCAGGATACTGCTAGGTACAAAGACTATTTTAAATACGAGGCTCTCACTCTCTTTGGCTGACCTTCCCATGTCATTCTTCTATAGCTTTGAGTCCACATTGCAGTCCTACAACCCCGAAGAGTAAACTCTTCGGTTTGCCCTCCTGCCGTTTCGCTCGCCGCTACTAAGGCAATCGCTTTTGCTTTCTCTTCCTGCAGCTACTTAGATGTTTCAGTTCACTGCGTCTTCCTCCTCATATCCTTAACAGATATGGGTAACAGGTAGTACCTGTTGGGTTCCCCCATTCGGAAATCCCTGGATCATCGCTTACTTACAGCTACCCAAGGCATATCGTCGTTTGTCACGTCCTTCTTCGGCTCCTAGTGCCAAGGCATCCACCGTGCGCCCTTATTAACTTAACCTTACTTTTTTGACCTTTCAGTCATAAACTCTTATTAATACTACAGCGTTTTCGGTTTATTTTCTTGTTACTATTTGATATAGATATTCAATTTTCAATGTGCATTACTTGGTGATCTCTCACCAATGGAGCCTAGCGGGATCGAACCGCTGACCTCCTGCGTGCAAAGCAGGCGCTCTCCCAGCTGAGCTAAGGCCCCACAAGACCTCTCAAGACTAAACAAGACCAATGTGCATTCCTTATCCTTAGAAAGGAGGTGATCCAGCCGCACCTTCCGATACGGCTACCTTGTTACGACTTCACCCCAATCATCTATCCCACCTTAGGCGGCTGGCTCCTAAAAGGTTACCTCACCGACTTCGGGTGTTACAAACTCTCGTGGTGTGACGGGCGGTGTGTACAAGGCCCGGGAACGTATTCACCGCGGCGTGCTGATCCGCGATTACTAGCGATTCCGACTTCATGTAGGCGAGTTGCAGCCTACAATCCGAACTGAGATTGGCTTTAAGAGATTAGCTTGCCGTCACCGGCTTGCGACTCGTTGTACCAACCATTGTAGCACGTGTGTAGCCCAGGTCATAAGGGGCATGATGATTTGACGTCATCCCCACCTTCCTCCGGTTTATTACCGGCAGTCTCGCTAGAGTGCCCAACTGAATGATGGCAACTAACAATAGGGGTTGCGCTCGTTGCGGGACTTAACCCAACATCTCACGACACGAGCTGACGACAACCATGCACCACCTGTCACCTCTGTCCCGAAGGAAAACTCTATCTCTAGAGCGGTCAGAGGGATGTCAAGACCTGGTAAGGTTCTTCGCGTTGCTTCGAATTAAACCACATGCTCCACCGCTTGTGCGGGCCCCCGTCAATTCCTTTGAGTTTCAACCTTGCGGTCGTACTCCCCAGGCGGAGTGCTTAATGCGTTAGCTACGGCACTAAACCCCGGAAAGGGTCTAACACCTAGCACTCATCGTTTACGGCGTGGACTACCAGGGTATCTAATCCTGTTTGCTCCCCACGCTTTCGAGCCTCAGCGTCAGTTACAAGCCAGAGAGCCGCTTTCGCCACCGGTGTTCCTCCATATATCTACGCATTTCACCGCTACACATGGAATTCCACTCTCCCCTCTTGCACTCAAGTTAAACAGTTTCCAAAGCGTACTATGGTTAAGCCACAGCCTTTAACTTCAGACTTATCTAACCGCCTGCGCTCGCTTTACGCCCAATAAATCCGGACAACGCTCGGGACCTACGTATTACCGCGGCTGCTGGCACGTAGTTAGCCGTCCCTTTCTGGTAAGATACCGTCACAGTGTGAACTTTCCACTCTCACACTCGTTCTTCTCTTACAACAGAGCTTTACGATCCGAAAACCTTCTTCACTCACGCGGCGTTGCTCGGTCAGACTTCCGTCCATTGCCGAAGATTCCCTACTGCTGCCTCCCGTAGGAGTCTGGGCCGTGTCTCAGTCCCAGTGTGGCCGATCACCCTCTCAGGTCGGCTATGTATCGTTGCCTTGGTGAGCCGTTACCTCACCAACTAGCTAATACAACGCAGGTCCATCTGGTAGTGGTGCAATTGCACCTTTCAAGCAGCTATCATGCGATATCTACTTTATGCGGTATTAGCTATCGTTTCCAATAGTTATCCCCCGCTACCAGGCAGGTTACCTACGCGTTACTCACCCGTTCGCAACTCATCCGAAGAGCAAGCTCCTCCTTCAGCGTTCTACTTGCATGTATTAGGCACGCCGCCAGCGTTCGTCCTGAGCCAGGATCAAACTCTCATTAAAAGTTTGAGTTCTCACTCATTTCTGTCACTGACAGATTTATTGTTTTTTCATTGTTCAGTACTACAACCTTAAGTTATAGTGCCCTGCACATTGGTTCGTCTTGTTCAGTTTTCAAAGGTCTTTGTCGCGCTTGCGACAACTATATTAGTATATCACAGTCACTTTTCTCTGTCAACAGGTTTTTTTAACTTTTTTAAATCCTATTTCCATCAACCGCGATACACCCATAGTCCGTACGGGATTCGAACCCGTGTTACCGCCGTGAAAAGGCGGTGTCTTAACCCCTTGACCAACGGACCTTGAGCTTTTTCAACTCTTTCTATTATACCTACTTTTAGAA